>NZ_PJCD01000038.1:0-213805 GCF_002836315.1 Shewanella sp. ALD9 | reverse complement strand
GTTGGGTTGGGTGGCCATGTTTTGTCATCGGGGTGGCCATGTTTTGTCATCGACGTAGCGAATAAAGTCATTAATGCGCGTTTGATGGTCAATAGACTTGATGATTTTTTTGAGTGCTCCGGCAACATCAATGTTACGGATGACCGCTTCTGCTCTGTCACGAGTCAGTAAGGAGACTTTTACGTCAAAAGGGAAGCCCTTGTCGCGTAAATATTTGGCTAAGCAGATACGCGTGAAGTATACATTGTTGGGTGCTCGATAAAGATACATTGTCTGAGTCAATCCTTATGGAGAGCCCCTCAAACGCCAGAAACAAAAAAAGCCGTTGATAATCAACGGCTTTTTTTGTATTTAATGTGGCGGAGGGATAGGGATTTGAACCCAAGCAATCAGACACAAAATAAAATTAAAATTCATTATAATCAATCACTAATCGAAAAATCACATCTCAGATAGTGAACATTCGTAGTCGATATATGACATTTAAATATTTATATAATCTTTTGTCAAGAAATCCATAGTCTCTTGTTAGCTGTTTTATCGCAGGTGTTGGTTTATTTTTAACTTTTCCAATAGTACACCTAACTCTTTTTGAGTACATCCATCTTTGAAGTGAGACTCGTCTGCAAGATGTATAATTGAAAAAACACAAGACCAATACTCTTTGTCTTCCTCTGGAATTGAATCAGGTGCTTTATCCGCTAATGCCCAAGAATATTCTGATATTTCATCATGAGATAATTCACCAGATAAGTATCTCTCTAATTTAGCAATTAATGGCGAAGTTTGAATGTTAATACTCATACGTATCCGAAACAGCTAACGCCCCAATATGCCGACGAAACGAGCGCAGCGAGTTGAGGTCGGAATAATTGGTTTATTATACGTCATTTCTGCTGAAAATGAAAAGTTGCCTTATTGGTAACTTTAACCACTTCTCCATTAACTGTCGCGGGAGTAAATAGCCATAACTTAATAGCCTCTACTGAGTCGTAACCTAAGCTTACCGGGTAAGCATCAATAACGTTAACATCTTCCACTTTGCCTGATTTCACCACGGTAAACTCTATAGTGGCAAAGCCACTGACATTAGAAGTATTTTTAGCCCAAATCTTCAATTCGAGAACTTCATTGAGTTTAGGGGTATAAACTAGATTTCCTTCATTAGGCATGACATCAGTTGCCCCTACGACAAAAGGGAAAAGTAATGAAATTAACAGTACAAATCTCATAGAGGCCACCTTGACCAAGTCCGATTGCTTGCGCTTGTTATACGCCGCCACATGTAATTCCCATGCATTTTTCTACTGTTTTTGTAGATATATCTATTTTGCAATGTTGAGTAATTGAGTCTTCAATTTTCAGCATCACCTGCCTGATTTTGTCGATATCAGATTGAGGAGGACGACGATTAATACCAAAGTAGGTATGATTAAATTCAACAATACCCTTATGGTTAGTTCGGAAATAGAAATTTCCATTTAAACCATCATAGGTATATAGAATCCTGCTAATCACTTCTGGTTGCTGTATCCCACTCAAAGTTAATTCCCGGCCACCCTCCTCTGAGCGGTACTCGACATCAGAGACTCCTTGAACTGATTTTGTCGCTTTTACCATACACTAAATGGGAAGTTGCACAGAGCCAATGGATGAGTAACGAGTAATACCATATATCGTGTCGCAACCGCCTAAAATAGCGAATAGCAATGTCGCAAAAAGTATTTTTCCAAAACTCATGCTATGCATCCTCCCGCGTATAACGCCTAGTGAATGGGCAGCTTTGTGGCGAAGCCACGCTTAAAGCTGTCCAGCCCGAAGGGCGATCATTGCACGCCTTGTTATGAGTTGAATGTGGCACTGATGTAACCCGCTATTTCACGAACCAATGGCTCTGCTGATATTCCTTTTGCTACAACAGTGTAACCTGACCAATTATCCCACTCTAGGCCGACAACTTCATTGCCTCTTTTAAAGTCCTGAAATACCTCGTCGAAGCCAGCAACTTCCTTAGAAACAACCTCAAGACAAAATTTTGCAGCGATTTCATCAGTTACACTTCTGTACATACCACCTTCGATTTTTTCGAAATCGAAAAAGAAAAACGAAGCCACCCATTATTTGAACAAGTAACATAACTCGTTTTCATGGCTTTGGCGAGGGTTACGCTCGATGTACTCAACTCATCAATTTCAATCGATATAACTAAAATATCATTGTTAAATAAGTGATTTATGGTCATCAAAGAAATTCGGCACAGCAGAAAAATTTGATAGTTATCAAGTGTCAGGTGAATTGTAATTTAAGTGGGGATGATGACTTAAGCGCACAGCCAGCGCTGAAAATTTGCAGCGCCTTGTCGTCGTTTTCGGTCTAAATGTTCACAATATTCAGTTAATGCGGGTAATGCTCCGACAGCGCCTTTAAATAATGCACCAAACTCTGTGGTGATTTTAAGCCAATTCTCTGCGGGGATGTTTAGCCTATTAAGTATCTCATGGTTGCTTGAGCTAATGGATCCACGCTTATCTTCTCGAATCAGTTGAAGTGGATGACCATGTTTTAATTTCGAAGACTTAAGTCTTGAATCTTGTGGAGGGATAGCTTGCTTGTAATAAAGAGGAACCCGTGGGTTCAAAGTCCTATCTTTCGCCAAATAAAAAGGCCCGCTATAAATAGCGGGCCTTTTTATTTTAATGTGGCGGAGGGATAGGGATTTGAACCCTAGAACGGGATAAACCGTTGCCGGTTTTCAAGACCGGTGCATTCGACCACTCTGCCATCCCTCCGAGCGGGCGAATAATATGACAATGACTGTTTTGTGTAAAGGGTAAATTGCAAATAATTTGTTAAGTGGTGATTAAACACTCAAGTTAACTGTAATTGGTGTATCGATATGGATTATTCGCTAACAGCTAAGCCTCTATACTGAGGATGAACACAATATGTGGCTTGAAGTGTTCTTAAACGAGCTCAACGGCAGTTGAATTGTGCTAATCAACTTAAGCTGACCATTTTTGTCATTTAAAATGTGATTAAACAGCTGATAGCGGCGACTTTGCTTGATTTGATTAGGCTTAATGTTTACCTTTACTGCAAGTAATTTTGCCAATGCCAAGGATAGCGAGATGCTTTCAGAACAAGCATTCGAGATGATAGATATTGTTGCCCGTGTGGGCAGTTTTACCGCCGCAGCCAATAAGTTGAATAAAGTACCGTCTGCAGTGAGTTACGCCATTAAACAGATTGAAGATGACTTAGGGGTAATATTGTTTGAGCGTCACCATCGCAGTGTCAGTTTGACGCCCGCGGGTGAGCATTTTGTGGCGCAGTCGCGCGAGATAATGACTAAATTGAACAACATTAAACGTGATACCCAGAAAGTGGCTAATGGCTGGCGCCCTTCTTTATCTATTGCGATTGACAATATGGTTCGCGCAGACAAAATCAGTGGCTTGATTGCTGATTTTTATCGCCATTTTACCGACATTGAATTGATTATTCGCTTAGAAGTTTACAATGGTGTGTGGGAAGCATTGTCGACGGGTAAAAGCGATATCGCCATAGGAGCAACCTCAAGTATTCCTGTTGGTGGTACTTTCAAGTCGCGCGATATGGGAATGATTCAGTGGTCTTTTTTAGTCGGTAAAAATCACCCGTTAGCCAAAGCAGAGCATGCGTTAACCGATGATGAATTATTACAATATCCGTCAATTTGCCTTCAAGACACGGCTCATAATATTGCCCATAGGCCAAATTGGTTGTTAAATAACCAGCGCAGAATTGTGGTGCCTGATTGGATCAGAGCAATAAATTGTTTTAGAGAAGGCTTAGGCGTGGGTTACATGCCATATCATTTGGCCGATATTTTTATTAAAGCCGGCGCGCTAATAGAAAAACAACTTGCCACCCCAAAGCAAGACACAGCCTGCTGTTTAGCCTGGAATAATGCCAATATGTCGCCTGCTATGCAGTGGGTATTAGATCATCTCGGCGATACCGAAAAATTAAAAAAAGAGTGGCTTAGTTAAACCACTTTTGCAAAATAAGTTTTTGTTAATAACATTACTTATATAAACGTTTATGTTAAATTAGCGACTATTAAGATGATGTTTGTTATGAATTAATTTTTGTTTAATGTACATTGCTTACGCTATACAAAAGGATTTAGCTTCAGAGTGAAATATATTTTTGTGAAAGATATTTTTCTCGTTGAGCAAATCATTGAGTTAACACCTGGAGACGATAATGAATCAACAATCAGTTATATCACCTAGTCTATCGACTACTGATGTCAACAAAATGCTAAAAAACACTTATATGCTGCTTGCAATGACATTGGCATTCTCTGCTGTTACTGCAGGTTTAGCCATGGCAATCAACATTGGTCCAATGATGTCAATAGGCTTATCGCTTGGTAGCTTAGTGTTATTATTTGTGACCCTTAAAAAAGCAGACAGTGCAGCCGCTATATTTTGGGTGTTTGCCTTTACCGGTATGCAAGGTGCGTCGCTCGGTTACATTCTTAACCATTATGCTGGTATGGCAAATGGCCCTGGCTTAATTATGCAGGCCTTAGGGTTAACCTCTATCATTTTCGTGTCGCTTTCAGCGTATGCGTTAACCACTAAGAAAGACTTCTCATTTATGCGCGGCTTCTTATTTGCGGGTTTATTAGTGATGATTGGTGCGATGGTCATTAATATCTTCGTCGGTAGCTCAATATTATTTATGGCAATGAATGCAGGTATTGCGTTGCTAATGACAGGTTTCATTCTATATGACACTAGTCGTATCGTGAATGGCGGCGAAACAAACTACGTTCGTGCGACTATCTCATTGTACTTAGACTTTTTGAACTTATTCATAAGCCTGTTACATTTAATGGGTATTGGCAACGACGATTAATCGTCGATAGAGTTCATTGACAAATTACGTTAAAATGACCCTACATTAGGGTCATTTTTTTTATCATGAGCAAATTCATCATTCAAGTAAACGGCAGCGTTTATGGCTCTACGGCCAGTTTTCGTGCGTTATCATTTTGTCAAAGCGCATTAGCCAATGGCCATCAAATTATCAACGTCTTTTTCTATCAAGATGGCGTAACCAACAGTAATGCCCTCACCTGTCCTGCATCTGACGAAATTGATATGCATTCAAAATGGCAATCATTGTCATCACAACATTCAATACCGCTAACCAATTGTGTGTCTGCAGCGCTGCGCCGTGGTGTGTTATCAGCGCAAGATGCAACCGAAAACGGCAAACCACAATGGAATAGCAGTGACTCATTTACCATGGGCGGTTTAGGTGAATTAGTGGTCGGTATTGAACAAGCTGACAGGTTGATTAGCTTTTAACGTATGAGTGGAATAGACAATGAAATCACTGGCAATTATGTTTAGGCATGCACCATTGGGTACCACTAGTACCCGTGAAGGGCTAGATTTTGCCATGCTCAGTGCCAGCTTTGAACAACAAGTGAGTATTATATTTACCAATGAAGCGGTATTACATTTGCTGGCAGGCCAAACACCTGAGCAAGCAGGATCTAAAGATTATGTGTCGGCATTTAAAGCGCTTTCTCTTTACGATATTGATACCGTATTGGTGTGTGCAGAGTCAATGCACACATTAGGGCTTCAGCCCAATGACCTTAGTATTGCCGCGACGGTGGCGACTCCAGAGGTGATTAGTCAAACCCTGCAAGCTGCTGATGAGGTGTTAGTATTTTGATATTACATCATATCCAAACATCAGTAATGACTGGCGACGCCTTGACTACATGCCTACGCTATATTCACCCTAACGACAGTATTTTATTGTCTAGCGATGCGGTGAATTGTTTATTACAAACCCAGTGGCAACAGCGTTTAGTGAACATTACTCTGTTTGTGCTACAAGATGATGTTGTTGCACGGGGTTTATCGGATCGCTTGACGATTATGTTAGCCAATAAAGCTGCGGGCTCTTTTGATATTATTGATTATTCACAATTTGTTGAACAATCTTTGTTACACGAGAAGGTGATAACTTGGTAAACTTTTTTGAATTTAATGGCCAACAAATCGAAACCGATCATCAGGGCTATTTAAAAAATGTAAATGACTGGCAAGAGCCTATGGCAATTGCGATTGCCGCTACAGAGAACATTGAGTTAACCGAGCAACACTGGGAAGTTATCCGGTTTGTGCGGGATTTTTATCTAGAGTACAAAACCAGCCCAGCTATTCGTGTGTTGGTCAAAGCGATAGGCCAACGATTAGGAGCAGATAAAGGTAATTCTAAATATTTATATACCTTGTTTCCGATTGGCCCAGCGAAACAAGCAACAAAAATAGCGGGATTACCCAAACCGGCAAAATGTTTATAGTTGATTAGTACTGACAAAAAAGCCCGCTTAAGATAACTTAAGCGGGCTTTTTAAATTGCTAACCTTGACTGAGGTTATTTTGGAAATATATTTTCTATCACTATAAATGCTGCTTGAGCTAGTTGAACAATTACCAACAACATAAAAAAGAAGATAACTGATAAGTAGATAAGCCTACGATTATCACGCCGACTTGAACCCATTACTGGTTGTACCAACCCTTATAAATATGTGACCAACTCAAACTGAGTGACACAATTTCCAATACAACGTAAAAATAAAATATGTGCTGCGACACGGTAACGCCATTAACACGATTTACGGATTACGGGGTTACTCAACGCGCTACAACATACAGGTCTTTTAAGGCCACGAATGTCTAAAGCTCTATCTTGTACAAGACTGACAATTAACACCCTAGCCACACTCAAAATGGATTGCGGCTAGGACTATATCAATTGGCCAATCATATTAGCTAACTATAATTAGCGCTTAACATTAACCAATCAGACTTAAACCGCCCATGTATGGACGTAATACTTCAGGTACTGTAATGGTGCCATCTTGATTTTGATAGTTCTCAAGTACTGCTACTAACGTTCGGCCAACCGCTAAACCTGAACCATTTAAGGTGTGCAATAAAGCAGGTTTGTTATCGACTTTGCTACGGTATCTAGCTTGCATTCTTCGCGCTTGGAAATCTTTCATGTTTGAACAAGATGAAATTTCTCGGTAAGTATTTTGCGCTGGTAACCACACTTCGATATCAAAAGTTTTACTTGATCCAAAGCCCATATCACCAGTACATAACACCATAGTGCGGTACGGTAAGTTTAATAACTGTAATACTTTTTCAGCATTGGCAGTAATTTCTTCTAGTGCTTGCATTGAATTATCTGGGTGAGCAATTTGCACTAACTCAACTTTGTCAAATTGATGCTGACGGATCAAACCACGAGTATCACGACCATAAGAGCCCGCTTCACTGCGGAAACATGACGTTAACGCCGTCATTTTCATTGGCAGTTCACTTTCGTCCACGATCATATCGCGCACATAGTTAGTTAATGGCACTTCTGCAGTTGGAATAAGTGATAAACCTTGGCCTTCTTCTGTGGCCGGTTTAGTGTGGAATAAATCTTCACCAAACTTAGGTAATTGGCCTGTGCCTAATAAGCTGTCTTCGTTAACCAATAACGGGACGTATGTTTCTGTATAGCCGTGTTCAGTGGTGTGTAGGTCTAACATAAACTGACCTAAGGCACGATTTAAACGGGCAATTTGACCACGCATGATAATAAAACGTGAACCGGTAATTTTAACCGCGCTTTTAAAGTCTAAACCGCCTAGTGCTTCGCCTAAATCTAAGTGATCTTTCACTTCAAAGTCGAATACCTTTGGGGTGCCCCAACGACGCACTTCAACATTGTCGTTTTCATCAGCGCCTACCGGAGCCGATTCGTCTGGCAAATTTGGCATGCTCATGGCGATGCTATTGATTTGTTGCAACAACTCAGCAAGCTCAGCTTTCTTTGCATCTAGCTGCGCACCTAAATCACCCACTTGCGCCATAATGGAACTGGTATCTTCACCGCGCGCTTTAGCTTGACCAATCGACTTAGAGATCGCGTTACGCGATGCTTGCAAGTCTTCTGTAGCAACTTGTAGCGATTTACGCTTTTCTTCAAGTTTGGTCAAATTATCGACATCAAGAATAAAGCCACGAGTGGCTAAACGCTCGGCAGTGATTTCCAGTTCATTACGCAAAAATTTTGGATCTAGCATGTTGTGAGTTCTTTTTAGTTAAACACGTGAAAATATAAGCTGTTGACCTAAATACACCATAAAGAGGCATAAGGTGACATTCAACAACACATTTAAAATAGCTTTCTGCCATAAGCCTTCTTGCAATAGCAGTAAGGTTTCATTCGAAAAAGTCGAAAACGTCGTTAATGCACCTAATAGACCAATGCCAATAAGCGCTTTAATTTCAGGGCTAATATGACTCAATTGCCCTAGCGCATAAACTACGCCCATTAAAAACGATCCCAATAGATTGACTAACAGTGTACCAAAAGGAAAACTGCTTCCAAATACCTGGATCATAAAAATTGACAGAAGATAGCGTAAAACTGCACCAATCGACCCACCTAATGCCACCAAGAACACATTAGTCATAGCGTTTGTCCTCGCTTTGTTGATCAAGTTGGTTTAATTGGGCCAATTTATCTTGAATGCGCTTTTCAAAACCTCTGTTAGTGGGTTGATAAAATTGACTGTGTTGCAGTGATTCTGGAAAGTAATTTTCGCCAGCAGCATAAGCACCAGGTTCATTATGTGCATAACGATACTCCTTACCAAAGCCGATGTCTTTCATCAGTTTGGTTGGCGCATTACGTAAATGGTTGGGCACAGGTTCGTGTCCGGTTTGCTTGGCTAACTCGCGAGCAGCACCAAATGCACTATAAACGGCATTACTTTTAGGAGCACTGGATAAATATAATACTGCTTGCGCTATCGCTCGTTCACCTTCTGCAGGGCCAATGCGGTGATAACAATCCCACGCATTAAGTGCAACGGTCATGGCTACTGGGTCGGCATTACCAATGTCTTCTGAGGCAATCGCTAATAAGCGACGGGCAACATACAAAGCATCACCGCCACCTTCTAAAATACGGCAATACCAATACAAAGCGGCATCCGGCGCAGAGCCCCGCACAGACTTATGTACAGCAGAAATTAAATCGTAAAATTGATCGCCATTTTTATCGTAACCTGCAGCTTGGTGTCCGGCGACTTGCGTCAGCATCTCGGTGGTAAACGCGCCAGCATCTGCCACTAAATCGCTCATTAACTCAAGCAAATTAAGCGCTTTACGTGCGTCACCATCACTAATGTCGGCCAATTGCTTGGCTACATCTGCAGGTAATGTTAATTGGCGTTTGCCCAAACCACGTTCAACATCGGCTAATGCTTGAGTGACAATTAAGCTTATTTCGTCAGAGCTTAGGCGATTAATAAGGTAAACACGCGCACGCGACAATAAAGCGTTATTGATTTCAAATGAGGGATTTTCGGTGGTGGCACCGATGAAAATAACCGTGCCGTCTTCAATAAAAGGTAAAAATGCATCTTGCTGACTTTTATTAAAGCGATGAACTTCGTCGACAAATAATAAGGTTCGTTGACCACGACTTTGGGCAATGGCTTTAGCTTGTTCTATTGCGGCGCGAATGTCCTTTACGCCAGATGTTACCGCAGAGATACGTTCAACATGGGCGTTGGCATAATGGGCAATTAACTCAGCTAAGGTGGTTTTCCCCGTACCGGGTGGGCCCCATAACAACATAGAATGTGCTCGATTAGCCTCTAGCGCTTTACGCAGAGGTTTACCTTCACCTAATAAGTGTGCCTGACCTATGTATTCACTAATCTCCCTTGGGCGCATGCGAGCGGCCAAGGGGCGAAAATCTGGTGCAAAATCAAAACCTAAATTAGCCATCAAACAACCTAGTTTGTTTGCTTTAAACGTTGATCGTCAATATCAACGTTATCAGGTACGGCAAACTTAAAAATGTTTGTCTCGTTATCTTTTACTTTACGTTGCTGAGTTAACGCAAATTGACTGAGGTTGCCTTGCTCGTCAGTCAAGTTAAATTTAACTAACTGGCTCGCTTCAAAACACACACTCACGGCAACGACATTGCTGTTAAGTTTTTTAGGTTGAATATCAAAACAGCCTGATTTTCCGCTTACGGCACGCTTAATGACCGAATACTTAGCCCATGTGGCTTCGTCTCGATGCACTAACAAGGCCATAGGTGATGCATCAACGGCTTGAGCAACATCCATCACAGTAACTTCTTCCGCAAAAGGATTATAAATCCACAAGTTAGCGCCATCTGCCACAATTAATGATTCGTCTGGCTGAGTTAAATGCCAGTAAAATTGATTCGGATACGCAAGTGCAAACACCCCGCTTCCGGTTTGAATAGGCTTACTGTTAATGTCAGTCACTTGTTGGGTAAATGTCGCATGCAAGCTGTCTATATTAGATAGCTTAGCGCGTAATTCGGTTGCGTCATCGGCCGTTGCGGCAACGCTGCTTAAACTTGTGGCTAATAATAGGCTTAACACTGTAATACGTTTATTCATCATTAATTCCTCGGTGGTGGCGGAGCCAACACTTCACGATTACCATTGTGGCCTTGGGCTGTCACAATACCTTGGCTTTCCATCATTTCAATAATGCGGGCGGCGCGATTGTAACCAATTTTAAATTTACGTTGTACGCTAGAAATGGAGCCGCGGCGAGTTTCGGTAACAAATGCTACCGCGTCATCATATAACGCATCCAACTCTTCTTCGCTATCGGAGGTTTCACCGGGTAACAGTACTTGTTCACCATCTGTAGCACCATTAAGAATTTCTTCAATATATTGTGGCTTACCACGAGCACACCAATCGGCTACGACTTTATGCACTTCATGATCATCAATAAACGCCCCATGAACACGATTTGGCAAACCCGTTCCTGGAGGTAAATACAGCATATCACCCATGCCTAATAGGGTTTCTGCGCCCTGTTGATCAAGAATGGTACGAGAGTCAATTCGTGACGACACTTGGAACGCAATACGGGTTGGAATGTTAGCTTTAATCAAGCCAGTGATCACATCAACCGATGGACGCTGTGTCGCTAATATTAAGTGAATACCTGCCGCACGCGCTTTTTGCGCGATACGGGCAATGAGTTCTTCTACTTTCTTACCGACAATCATGATCATGTCAGCAAATTCATCGACGACCACCACAATAGAAGGCAGTTTTTCTAATGGTGGCGCATCGTCTAGCATGCTTTCAGAAGACTTCCATAATGGATCGGGAATGTACTCCCCTTTGGCGGCTGCTTCTTTAATTTTAAAGTTGTAGCCTTTAAGGTTACGCACACCTAATGCCGACATTAATTTATATCGGCGTTCCATTTCACCTACACACCATCGCAGTGCATTGGCTGCTTCTTTCATGTCGGTAACCACTTCACACAATAAATGTGGAATACCTTCATACACCGACAATTCGAGCATCTTAGGGTCAATCATAATAAAGCGGACATCATCTGGGCCCGATTTATACAACAAACTGGTGATCATCGCATTCACACCGACCGATTTACCAGAACCCGTTGTACCAGCAACTAATAAATGCGGCATTTTGCCTAAATCAACGACCACAGGCTCACCGGCAATGTCTTGTCCTAACACCATAGACAATGTCGATTTGCTGTCTTTAAACGCGGCAGAATCGAGTACATCGCGCATAAACACGGTTTCACGGAACTTGTTCGGTAATTCTAAGCCTACATAAGCTTTACCAGGAATGACTTCAACTACACGCACGTTTTCAGATAATAATGAACGGGCTAAATCTTTCGATAAATTGGTGATTTTAGACGCTTTAACGCCTGGAGCTAATTCAAGTTCAAAACGAGTAATCACAGGTCCAGGATACACCCCTACTACATTGGCGATAATGTTAAAGTCGGCCAGTTTTGTTTCAACCAATCGAGCAACTTGCTGTAATTCAGCTTCACTAATGGGGTTTTTCTTACGATCTGGAACATCAAGTAAGGTAATGCTCGGTAGCGGATCCATTTTTTGACGCGCTTGTTGAGGGGTTTGGCCATCAATTACCACAACGCCATCCACAATTCGGACATCTTTTTTCGGCTTTTGCTGAGCGACTAATGCCCCTGTTGAATGAGGCTTATTAAATGCTTCCTCAAAAGGTTCATCTGCGATATCTAGATTATTAATTGTAGGGCTATCATTAACGCCATCATCATTGTCGTCATCAATATCAAAATCGACATCATCTTTAGTCGCGACCCAAGGTGCAAAAGATGTGTCGTCATTATCGAGTTGCATCGACGGTTCTTGGCGATCATCTATATCAAATTCATCGTCATCATTGTCTAATACGTTAATATCTTCAGCAGGTTTAGCCTTGCGGCTAAAGAAACTGCGTTTTTTCTCAACAATTGGTGGCGTCTCTATTGCTGGCTTAATATGAATTGGCACTTTGACTGCCGATTTGCTTGGCTTATCCAGTGAGGGCTCATTTTGTAGATCAATTTCATTACGGCGTTGGGTAAACTTATCCACTAATGACATAAAACCTTTGGTATCTTCGGTCTCACGTTCACGTTTAAATAATCGTGGCAATGTCCATATTTTCTTAGCTAACCAGATAGAACCTAAACCCGTTAACTCAATAATGGTTAACCAACTCACGCCTGTCGCTAAGGTGAAGCCTGCACCAATAAAACACATTAATAGTAATGTGGTGCCGAGCTTATTAAAATACGGCAACATGGCTTGACCAATAACGTCACCTGCAACACCACCGGCTGAAAACACAAACATATTGTCGGCATTCATACTGACCAGCGCAGCTAACGCCAGCAACATCAGAATAAAACCAATAATTCTTAGGCCAACAGAAAAATAATCTATTTCGAACACTCGATGCGCGCGATTAAAAATAAACCAACCGGTTGTGGCTATAATCATGGGAATTAAAAAAGCGATGAACCCGAAGAAATAAAACAACACATCTGCTGTCCAAGCACCTACAGCACCAGTCCAGTTGTGTATCTCACCTTGGAAATGCGACTGACTCCAGCCAGGGTCACTTGGATTGAAACTGGATAATGCCAATAGAATATAGGTTGCAACCATGCAACATAATATAAGACCACCTTCAAGTAGCCTTTGTAGGCCACTGAGTGTTTTAAGACTATTTTCCTGAGTCAAACGAAAGCATCCATAAAAAAGTGAAAAATAAGGGTTAAGATAACAGAATATCACTGTATTTGCAGTGATTATGCACCTTGAATTAATCAAGCTCAATCGATTGTTATGTCGAATTAATCAAGAAACATAAAAGCATTGATGATGGTAGTCAAGATGATGATTTTATATACAAAAAATGTTTAGTTAGCGAAAAAGATGAACATAGGCAACAACAGTCATCTATAATTCATCATTCCGGCTCTAAAAACGGGATAGGCGATTAAGTTAGTGAGATTACCCTAGGTTGTATAACGCAACCTTATTGGTTTGTTTAACCTCCTCCATCACTACATAAGTACGAGTGTCTGAAATGGATGGCAGTTTCAGTAAGGTTTCACCTAATAATCGCCGATATGCAGACATATCTGACACCCTAGTCTTTAATAAGTAGTCAAAATCACCAGAGACCAAATGGCATTCTTGGATGTCATCAAGCAATTGTACAGCACGGTTAAAGCGGTCAAAAATGTCTGGAGTGTCACGATTTAGAGTGATCTCAACAAAGACTAATAAAGAAGCACCGAGAAAATGTGGATTAACCAACGCAGTATAACCGCTAATAAAACCTTGTTTCTCAAGCCTTTTTACTCTTTCTAAACACGGTGTAGGGCTTAAGCCGACTCGTTTAGATAGTTCAACATTTGATATGCGACCATCCTGTTGAAGTTCATTTAAGATATTACGATCAATGCGGTCTAAATCTTTCACTGAAAAGCTTTTGCTATTTGCCATATATTCAACCTTGTTTTGTCCTTAAAACAACACTTCTGCCTATTAATTATCGAAATTCAGCAACATAATCTGCTAAAGCAGCACTATACTAGAGTCACCTGAAATAAGCACGTTCAGGTCACAATTAATAACAACTATACCCACTTGAAGTGGGGTTTTTTATGTCAATCGAGGCTCAAATAATGATTATTGGTGTTCCAACAGAAATCAAAAACCACGAATACCGTGTAGGCATGGTCCCTTCAAGCGTACGTGAATTAACCATAAAAGGTCACGTTGTTTATGTTCAATCAGATGCGGGTGTGGGTATTGGTTTTACCGATCAAGACTATATGGATGCGGGCGCCTCGATTTTAGCTACAGCAGCTGAAGTGTTTGCTAAGTCAGACATGATTGTAAAAGTTAAAGAGCCACAAGCAGTAGAACGTGCAATGTTACGTCACGACCAGATTTTATTCACTTATTTGCACCTTGCACCAGATTTGCCGCAAACTGAAGAATTAATCACCAGTGGCGCTGTTTGTATTGCTTACGAAACCGTAACAGATGACCGCGGCGGATTACCATTACTTGCACCAATGTCAGAAGTGGCTGGCCGCATGTCAATCCAAGCAGGAGCTCGCGCACTTGAAAAATCATTAGGCGGCCGTGGTATGTTGCTTGGTGGTGTTCCAGGTGTTGAGCCAGCTAAAGTGGTCATCATTGGTGGCGGTATGGTTGGTACAAACGCAGCGCAAATGGCTGTTGGTATGGGTGCTGATGTTGTTGTTTTAGATCGCAGCATCGATGCATTACGTCGTCTAAACGTTCAGTTTGGTTCAGCGGTTAAAGCTATTTACTCAACAGCTGATGCTATTGAGCGTCACGTATTAGAAGCTGATCTTGTTATTGGCGGTGTATTAGTTCCAGGTGCTGCAGCGCCAAAATTAATCACTCGTGACATGGTTAAGCGCATGAAACCAGGCAGTGCAATTGTTGACGTTGCTATTGACCAAGGTGGTTGTGTTGAAACATCGCACGCTACCACTCACCAAGACCCAACTTACATTGTTGATGACGTAGTACATTACTGTGTGGCTAACATGCCTGGTGCAGTTGCCCGTACGTCTACGTTTGCATTAAACAATGCAACACTACCTTACATCATCAAGCTAGCTAATCAAGGTTACAAACAAGCATTATTAAATGACAAACATTTATTAAATGGCTTAAACGTAATGCACGGTAAAGTCGTCTGTAAAGAAGTGGCAGAAGCGTTGAACCTTGAGTTCACTGAACCAAAAAGCATGCTTGCTTAAATGAGTAAGTCATTGAATTAACTTTATTCAATAAAAATGCCGCATTAATAAATGCGGCATTTTTTATGTTTATTAAGCGAGAATATCAAACACTTATATTAAACACTGATATCAAACACTGATATCAAACACTGATATCAAAAGATACGAGATTGTTTCGCCAATAATGCAAAGAAGTCAGCTTTTGGCATAGGTTTATAAAAATAATACCCTTGCACCGCTTCAATATTCTGTTTTTTGATAAAATCTAATTCAACTTCAGTTTCAACACCTTCAGCGACAATTGACAGATCTAATGCTCGGCTCATACTGACAATAGCTTCAATCAACGCTTCATGTCGCGCACCCAATGAAATTTTCTGGATAAAGGATTTATCAATTTTAACTTGGTCCACAGGGAAGTTAGCCAAATAAGATAACGATGAATAACCGGTACCAAAATCATCCACTGAAATTTGCATACCACGGTGCCGAAGTTCTGTTAATAATTGGCTAATCGATGATTGTTGTTTCATCATTAGTGATTCGGTGATTTCTAAAGTGATCAATTGATACGGGATCTCACTACCACCTAACGTCTGTGAAATATTATCAAAGTACGTTAAAAAACGTTCTTGCAACTCAGTTGTCCAAAATTCAATTGTCGACACATTAATTGAAAAAGGAATGGCATGACCAATTTTTTGCAATGCTAAAATACTGGTTAGAGCTTCTGTTCTCACCCACTCTCCGATTTGAACAATTAAACCTGATTCTTCTGCAATAGGAATAAACTCATCTGGCGAAATAAATTGACCGTTATGTATCCAGCGCAACAACACTTCAGCTTTAATGATTTGGCCACTACACGGATTCACAATGGGTTGGTAGTACAATTCAAATTCATTCTGGCTCAATGCTGATTTAAGGTGTAAGTACAATTCAGCATGTCTTTCTGCATCTTTTTGGATCTGCTGATTAAAAAACTGCAGACAATTACGACCTCGAGATTTTGCGTTGTACATAGCTTGCGTGGCGCAATTTAATATTTGTTCCACATTATCAGCATCGTGTGGATAACGAGCAAGGCCAGTACTCATGGATAACATGACATCTTGACCGCCAACAATAAAAAGCTTTTTCAACTCATCCGTTAGATCATCAAAAAGACTAATTAATGACTCGGTACACATTTTACCCGGTAAAACTAATGCAAATTCATCGGCCGCAATACGCGCAATAAGGACATTATCAGGAATGGCACTCAGTAAGCGCTGTGCGACAAATTTCAATACAAGATCACCGTTATCATGTCCGAGGGTATCGTTAATTTGTTTAAAATGGTCGATGTCCATCAGCATCAAGCTAAAGTCTTGCTTGCAACCGTTTACGCTGTCTTCTGAATCGATCATAGCTTGTAGACTTTCAAACAAGTATTTACGGTTCGACAATCCGGTAAGTTGATCGTAGTTGGATTGAAAGTTAATCATTTTTTCAGCGTTTTTACGGGCGGAAATATCGGTAATTAACCATGCAAAACAATTCTGTTGCGTAAAACTATCCCGAATAACGGTCACATTAAGCGAGATATCAATAATATCATTGTCGGTTTTAAGACCTTTTAATTCCCCTTGCCAAGGGTGTCCGCGCTTTAAATGCTCAAATAAATCTGCTACTACATCTTGTTGGGAGTGACTCAAAAAACGATGAACATCAAATAATTTAAGATTGGCGTAATAGGTAGACGTTAAGGATTTAAAAATTGGATTGGCTGATAACACCGAGTTATCTTCACTGGTGATAACTAACGCAATAGGCAAGCTGTTAAAAATCTTGCTACTTAACCGTTGAATATGCATTCCGCGGCTTCGTTCAATGGCTAAACTGGCCAAACGTGCCGCTTCTTGTATTAGGTGCAAATCTTGCTTGGACGGCGATTTAATCGTGTCATAGTACATGGCAAAAGTGCCCAGTACTTTTTGATTACTGTCTTTTATCGGTTCAGACCAACACGATTTTAGTCCGGCTTTTAAAGGTAATGCTTTAAAGTCTTTCCAATTAGGATGATGTTCAATGTCTTCAACAATGACTCTTTCACAAGTATATGCGGCGGCGCCACAAGAGCCCACATCAACGCCAATCTCGATGCCGTTAATCGCATTGTTATATTCTTCAGGAAGATTAGGAGCCGCACCCGAGAATAACCGTTTACCGTCATCACTCAATAAAAGCACTGATGCACGAGTACCAATTTTTTGTGCTTCTATCAATAATACTAAGGCATGAAGCATTTCGCCTAAGGGTAGGCCCTGCAATACCATATCGAGTATTGTACTGTATCGCTCGATACTCGATTCACGAAAATCATGTTGGTCTGTTTTTTCTATGAATTTATTGATATGCGGTCCTATATCCATAACGCTCCATTATTACGGCGAATGCTTAAAAATAGATATTTTTAATATGAATAAGATTATGCATTTGTGAGAACTTAATCAATGTCTTAACGTAAATTAATTCAAAACACTCAGTTTAACGAGCAAAAATTATCCATAAATAAAAACAGTGCAAATAAATGCACTGTTTTTATTTTACTCACCATCAATTTAATGAATATAAAAATGGGTATTAATTGAATAATTATTCGCCAATGCGTTCCATCTTTGCAAGATAGAAACCATCGAAGCCGCGTTCCGAAACCAGAATGTTCTCATCTTCAATAAGCTTGAATTGTGGATTGTCTGCAAGAAATGCATCAATTTGATCTCGATTTTCTTCTGGCATGATTGAACAAGTCGCATAGATTAATATTCCGCCGACTTTAACCATACGGCTGTAGCTTTGCAAAATATGCTTCTGCAATTCAACCAACACAGGCAAACGCTCAGGAGTATCACGCCACTTTGAATCTGGATTGCGTTTTAGCACGCCAAGTCCAGAACAAGGAACATCTAATAGCACACGGTCAGCGGTTAATTTTAAGCGTTTAATGGTTTTTGAACTGGCAATAATCCGCGTTTCAACGTTATGGGCACCTGCACGTTTAGCGCGAGTTTTAAGATTATCCAGTTTCCATTGCTCTACATCCATCGCAAGCAAACGTCCCTTACCTTGCATTTGTGCCGCAATGTGCAAGGTTTTACCGCCCGCACCTGCACAAGCATCAACAACACGCATACCTGGTTTTGCATCCACAGCATTAGCAACTAATTGTGAACCCGCGTCTTGCTGTTCAAACCAACCGTCTTTAAATGCATCGGTGCGAAATAATGCTGAGTCTGATGTGACCTCAATAGCAGAAGCCACATCGCTTACTTCTATTGCCGTTACGCCTTCTTTTTTAAGTCTTTCAATAAGGGCGTCGCGATTACATTTCAGTTCATTAACGCGTAAATAGCGTTTTGGTTGCTCAGCCAGTGCCGCACGTTCAGCAGGCCACTTGTCACCCAATTGTGCTTGACCAAGCTCATTTAGCCACTCAGGACAACCATCCCATAATACAGGATCAGTTTTGGCTTGTTCTAGATTCGCCTCAAATGCTGCTTGCTCTAGTTGCAATGAATACTGCATTTTAGGTAAATCTAAGCCATGAAATACATGCCAGCCGTTAAGTAATTTTGACCCTAAACGATCAAATTCTTCTGGTTTAATATCAACCAGAAAACAATATAAGTTTAAACGACGTAAAATATCGCCGGTGACTTGCGTGATCCGCGCTTGCTCTGATGGGTTAAGCGTTAAACCAGAAAAATGCTCTGAATAAGCTCTATCTAATGGTTTTCCTCGGGTTAACACCATGGTTAGCACATTTAAGACTAACTCTGATGAACTGCCTGACAACGGATAAGTCAACATGGGGGCTCTCTATCTAATATAACGATCAATTTAAAAACGTGCTGATCATAGGGATTAACGCTGTTGATAGCAAGGCCATATCAGCCTTTACTCCTCACTTTGGCAGCATAAAAGAGTCAATCATTCTATGTTTATAGATTTTCTGTGAATGACCTTTTTTAACATCACCCGACCTTAATACATTGAAGCTAACCCTTCCCCCTTTCACTACTGTGTGATGTTATGTTCACTAATGCAATGCATTAAAAAGCGGCCCGAAAGCCGCTGTTGATTTAGTGTAATGTATCTGTAATCAAAACCAGATTACATTTTTGAGCCTTTAGCGCCATAGAATAAAATAAACGCATAACACACCACAGGTAAAATAAACGCCACTTGTAAGCCCATACTATCGGCCATCACACCCTGTAATAACGGTACAATTGCGCCGCCAACAATGGCTAAACATAATATGCCACTGCCTTGTGAGGTGTGTGGGCCTAAATCTCGGAGTGCTAAGCTAAAAATAGTTGGGAACATAATCGAATTAAACAATCCAACTGCCAAGATAGACCACATGGCCACTGCGCCAGTACTGTTCATTGCCACTAACACCAGTGCAGCGGCAACAAAGGCATTAAAGGCTAACAAAGTACCTGCTGGAATTTTTTGCATAATAACCGAACCGACAAAACGGCCTATCATCGCCCCGCCCCAATAGTAGGTGATATATTTAGCGGCTTCTGCTTCTTGTAAACCGGCAACTTGCTCTTCGCCTAAAAAGTTAACTAAAAAACTACCAATAGACACTTCAGCACCAACATAGACAAAAATACCTACAGCACCTAACACCAAATGGATGCTTTGTAAGGCACTTGTTTTGCCATTATGCGTTATCACGCCAGTCGCTGAATCATCGCTGTGTTCAGCAATGGTAGGTAAATTGAGTTTAGAAAAAATTAACGCGAGTAAGCCTAACATCGCAGCCAAAATAAGGTATGGAAGTTTAACCACTTCTGCTTCTGATTGCGCTTGGCTTAAGCCTTCTACCGCGCCAGATGCAACAGATAATATCAATACAGCACCAAAAAAAGGAGCAACCGTCGTGCCTAATGCATTAAATGCTTGAGTTAGGTTTAAACGACTTGATGCGGTTTCAACGCTGCCTAACGCATTGACATAAGGGTTTGCCGCCACTTGTAAAATGGTGATCCCAGACGCCAATACAAACAGTGCACCAAGGAATAATCCATACGTTGCAAACGCTGCAGCAGGGTAAAATAACAAACACCCGATACAAGCAATAACAAGCCCAGTCACGATACCTTTTTGATAACCTAATTTTTTGACTAACTTACCTGCTGGTAATGAGACTAAAAAGTAGGCTCCAAAGAAACAAAATTGGATCAACATCGCTTCGGTGTAATTAAGCGAGAACACCGCTTTTAAATGTGGAATGAGAATATCATTTAAACAGGTAATAAATCCCCACATGAAAAACAGTGAAGTTAATGACACAAGTGCAAAGCGATAACTACCGCTGCCTCCGGTCACTGTTGTTTGTTGAGTACTTTGCATTGATGAAGCCATAGTGTGGTCTCTTCTTGTTAATTATTATGTCGCTGTTTTATAAATTTATAATGGCGGCCGTATAGCATTTGAAGTTTGATACATTAATTTTTATATTGTCTCTCTACTGAAAACTAATAGATCAAAAAAGCTGAAATACTGTCGTATTTCAGCTTAGTCACTCTACTTAGCAAGCAAGCCATAAAAACTGGCATAACTTGGTAATACGATAGTCGCAGGATGCTGTTTATCTTGCATGCCACTGAGTAAGCCATGTCCATCTAAGGTCGAAGATAAACGTAACGCTTTTAGGTCAAAGGTTTGTTGCATTGCTGACAAGTTAAACAGAACTAGCATCCGTTGTTGATCTTGACTGCGGATAAACGCTAATACATCAGGATGGCTATCAATAAACTGAATATCACCTTCAATCAGGATATGTTGCTGTTTACGCCACTGTAAAAAATGACGATAACTGTTCAGTATTGAATCTTGATCGGCTTCTTGTACATCTACAGCACTATTATTGTGTAACGGATCTATTGGTAGCCAAGGTGTTGCCTCACTAAAACCTGCATTAGGTGCTTCTTTTACCCAAGGCATTGGCGTGCGACATCCGTCACGGCCTTTAAACATCGGCCAAAATGCTATGCCGAAGGGGTCTTGTAATTGATTAAACTCAATCGGTGCTTCCGTTAAGCCTAATTCTTCACCCTGATAACTACACACACTGCCGCGTAATGAAAACAACATCGCATTGAGCATTTTCACCATCGTTTGGTTAACACTATCTTTACCCCAACGTGATGCAACCCGCTTCACATCATGATTGCCGATAGCCCAACATGGCCAACCATCACCAATACTGGCTTCCAGTTCTTCAACAGTTTGGCGAATATAAGCCGCGCTAAAATCATCGGTTAACAACTCAAAACTGTAGGCCATGTGTAAACGGTCATCGCCTTGAGTGTATTCAGCCATCGTGGCAAGTGAATCTTCAGATGACACTTCACCTAAGGTAACCGCGCCAGGGTAGCGATTAATTAATGCGCGTAACTCTTCAATAAAGCCAACGGTTTGTGGACGAGTATTATTGTAGTAATGGTATTGGTAAGCATACGGGTTATCTTCACTGAAGCCACGGCCTTGACGCTTATCTTTTGGTTTAGCGGGGTTATCGCGTAATTGTTCATCGTGATAACAGAATGTAATCGCATCGAGACGGAAACCATCAACGCCTTTTTTAAGCCAAAATTCAACATTATCCAGCACAGCTTGACGAACCTGCGGACAATGGAAATTCAAATCTGGCTGACTTTTAAGAAAATTATGCAAATAGTATTGCTGACGGCGTGGTTCCCATTCCCATGCACAACCGCCAAAAATAGCGAGCCAATTGTTTGGCGCACTGCCATCATCTTTAGGATCGGCCCACACGTACCAGTCTGCTTTATCGTTATCACGGCTTTGACGACTTTGCTCGAACCAATCATGCTGATCTGAGGTGTGACTGAGTACTTGGTCAATCACCACTTTTATATTTAATTGATGGGCTTTCTCAATAAGTTGATCAAAGTCGGCCATGGTGCCAAACAGTGGGTCTATTTCAAGATAATCACTAATGTCGTAACCAAAGTCTTTCATCGGTGATTTGAAAAAAGGCGAAATCCAAATAGCATCAACGTTTAAACTGGCAATATAATCAAGTTTAGCAATGATGCCCTGTAAGTCGCCAACACCGTCACCATTAGAATCCATTAAACTGCGTGGATAGATTTGATATACCACTCCACCGCGCCACCAGGTTACCTGATCCATTGCTTCCCCTTAGAATTAAGCTAACCCCAAAATTACCTGTGAGTTACCTTGATGTTGCGGCTGGGTAACAGCTCGCTGTTGTTTTTCATTACCCCGAGGATACGTGAATAAGGAAATCAGGTTCAATACACCTGCATACGTATGCAAAGAATTAATTGACCTAACGCACTTACTGGAAACAATAAAAAAACTATGAATACAATAGGTTAACTTGTATAAATAGTATCCTTAAGTTGTTTCGTAATTGTAAAATCGAGCCGCTAATTCGCCACTAATAACGTTGAATACGTATGCATAATATTGTCGGCAAAACTGTACTGGGAGTAGTATCGTCACTGTTGCGCAACAATTTGGTCATAACTTCAGCACTTATGCAGTCACTTATAAAAGTTAATTAAGCATGCTGAGGGAAAAACACAATAAAGACTGTAACCAAAATTCAAAAGGACACTAACACTCGACCTGGACTTCAAGTTGTTAAGTATCCACTAAAGGGGAAAGATGAATGTTGCTATTTAAACCGAGCCTACTTACGCTAGCGTTAGTTGCTGCAGGTGCAAGCATGAGTGCTTACGCTGCTGATGACGTTAATACTACTGATACTGCCGAAGAAAATATTGAAGTGATTCAAGTCACTGGTATTCGTCGCAGCTTACAAGAATCACAATCACTAAAAATGTCTTCATCATCCATTGTTGAAGCCATTTCTGCCGAAGACATTGGTAAATTACCTGATGTCAGTATTGCAGAGTCACTTGCTCGCCTACCCGGTATTGCAGCGCAACGCCTTGACGGTCGCGCTAACGTCATATCAATTCGAGGTTTAGGCCCAGATTTTACTACCGCGACATTAAACGGCCGTGAACAAGCCTCGGTTAACGATAACCGTGGTGTCGAGTTTGACCAATACCCTTCTGAATTATTAAATCGTGTAGTGGTATATAAAACCCCTGATGCGTCTGTCATGGCTCAAGCCATCGGCGGCACCGTTGATATGCAAACAATTAGCCCGCTGACCCATGGTGAGCAAACTATTGCCATGTCGCTTCGTGGCGAAATGAACGACTTAGGTTCACTTAACAGTGGCTCAAGTGACACCGGTTATCGTGGCAGTATTTCATACATCGACCAGTTTGCAGACGACACTATCGGTATTGCGTTAGGTTATGCCCGCATGATGTCACCAAACCAAGAAGAACGCTGGCAGGCATGGGGTTACCCAGAAAATGATGCCGGTGACAGTGTTTTAGGTGGCGCAAAACCATTTGTTCGTTCAAGCGAATTAGAACGTGACGGTGTATTAGCTGTATTTGAATACGCACCTAACGACCAATTCACTTCAGTTGTTGATGTGTATTACACCAAATTTACTGATGACCAACGTTTACGCGGTATCGAAATTCCTGCTGCTTGGGGTACTAACGGTGGTGTAACAGCAACTAAAACAGAAAATGGTTTAGTGACTGAAGGTACCATTAATGGCGCTGAAGTCGTCATCCGTAACGATGTTAACAAGCGTGATGCTGAATCACTGTCAATTGGTTGGAACAACAAGTTCACCATTAATGACAATTGGCGCGTTGAAGCAGATATCGCTTTATCAAAAGCTGAACGTACCGATATTGGTATGGAAAGTTATAGCGGTACAGGCCGTGGCACCGGTGTTGGCGCGGTTGATGACCTAGGTTTTGCATATAATGGTGAAGGTGGTTACAACTTCACTCATGATCTTAATTATGCAGATCCAAACCTAATTAAATTAGGCGACCCACTGGGTTGGGGAAGCCCGCTTGGTGCCAATACTCAAGATGGTTTTATTAACAAACCCGAAATTGATGATGAATTAACATCATTCCGCTTAAGTGCTGAATATGTGTTTGATGAAGGCGCTGTGCGCAGCGTTGAGTTTGGTGTTAACCGCACTAATCGCGATAAAAGTAAGTTAGACAAAGGTTATTACCTAACGTTAGCGGGTTATGACGGTACAGATAACTACTTAGAATCTGTGCCAGAGCAATATTTATTATCGCCAACCTCACTCGATTTTTTCGGCATGGGTGATGTGCTCAGTTACGATTCGTTAGCCTTTTACAATGCGGGCGGTTATACCGAAACTGACGTTGCAGATGTCGATTTATCACGTGCAACCAACTCTTGGTCTGTATCAGAAGAAGTGTCAACGGCCTATGTTAAAGCCAACTTAGAGTCAGAACTATTTGGTTTACCTTTGATAGGTAATATTGGCTTGCAAGCCGTCTATACAGATCAAAGTTCAGACGGCACTGCAGCTAAAGTTGAAAATAATATTGTTGAGTTACTTCCTCGTACCGCAGGCGATACATATCTTGAATGGTTACCAAGTATTAACTTAGGTTTTGAAGTTGCCGATGGCCAAATGCTACGTTTAGCCGCTGCGCGTACATTAACCCGTGCGCGTATGGATAAAATGAATGCTAACGTCAATTATAGTTACAGCCAAAATCCTAATGATGGTGTTAACTGGTCTGGTAACTCGGGTAACCCCCAACTTCGACCTTGGTTAGCGCGTCAATATGACATTAGCTATGAAAACTACTTTAGTGATCAAGGTTATTTTTCCTTAGCTGTATTCTATAAAGACCTAGAAACCTATGTTTTTAACGACGACTCTACTTTAGACTTCAGCACGTTTTTACCGCAAAACCCAGGTGACAACCCGATTGGTAGTATCAGCCAACCTCAAAACGGTAATGGCGGTTATGTTCGTGGTGTTGAAGCCTCAGTTTCTCTAGATTTCGGTACATTTGCGGATTCGCTTGATGGTTTTGGTACTATTTTAAGTGGTTCGTACAACGAAAGTGAAGTGAAAGAAACCGCTGACAGTGAACCTCAACAACTTGAAGGTCTTTCTAAAAAAACCTTCAATGCCACTGTTTACTATGAAAATGCTGGCTTCGAAGCACGTATTAGCTCACGTTACCGTAGTGACTTCTTAGGTGAAGTCACCGCAATCAGCTTGACTCGTGTCAACGTAAACGTAAAAGCTGAAACAGTTGTTGACGCCCAAATTGGTTATGACTTTACCGAAAGCGGTATCGATGCTCTTTACGGCTTATCGGTTCAGTTCCAAGTAAACAACTTAACCAATGAGCCATTTACATCGTACACAGGTGAAGATGCACGTCACGTGCGTGATTATCAAAACTACGGTCGTAACTTTATGTTAGGCGCAAACTACAAGTTCTAATGGGCTTATAGAATGTACTAAACCGACAAAAAAGCCTCTGTAACCTATTACAGGGGCTTTTTTATTTTATCGGATTCAGTAAAAATAAATCAAAAATAGTTAAAAAGGCGATAACAATGGATCAAACAATAATAAAAAACATTGTCATTGTAGGCGGTGGAACGTCGGGCTGGATGACCGCAGCGATGTTAGCCAAGTTGTTTAAAACACAACTTAACATCACCCTTATTGAGTCTGATACCATCGGCACTATAGGTGTGGGTGAAGCCACCATTCCACCACTGCAGATATTTAACAGCGTATTAGGCATTAACGAGAAAGACTTTATTAAAGCAACTCAAGCCACCTTTAAATTGGGCATCGAGTTTGAAAACTGGCACCAACAAGGCGATGCTTATATGCACGCTTTTGGTAACATTGGTCGTGACTTAGGCTTTACCTCGTTTCATCATTATTGGCTCAGCGCTCAAGCTAATTGTAGCCAACAAAATCAAAATTCATTTAACGCGAATGACTTTTGGCAATACTCGCTTAATTATCAGGCCGCTAAACATAATAAATTCCAACCTATTCAAAGTATTGCTCAAGCGCAGATGAGTGGTATCACCCATGCCTATCATTTTGATGCCAGCTTATACGCCAACTTACTTCGCCAATACAGCACACAACGTGGCGTCACTCGAATAGAAGGCACTATAACCAGCACTCAACTCACCAATGATGACTCGATAGACAGTATCACCTTACAAAATGGTCGCTGTATTAGTGGTGACTTATTTATTGATTGTTCAGGTTTTTCTGCTTTATTAATTGAAAAAGCATTAGGGGTAGAATACGAAAACTGGCAGCATTGGCTCCCCTGTGACAGCGCATATGCCGTGCCATCTGAAAGTTCTTCTCCTGTCATTCCTTACACTAAAGCAACCGCCCACGATGCTGGTTGGCAATGGCGGATTCCACTGCAACATCGCACTGGCAATGGCATTGTGTATAGCAGCCAACATATGAGCGACGAGCAAGCTAAGCAGCATTTATTAGCCAACCTAGACGGAAAACCGTTAGCCGAGCCACGTAAAATCAACTTCACCACAGGCAGGCGCGTCAAGCAATGGCATAAAAACTGTGTTGCTATTGGGTTATCGAGCGGATTTTTAGAACCCTTAGAGTCCACCAGCTTACATTTAGTCCAATCGGCTATCATTCGTTTAACCAAATTATTTCCCCGAAACGGCATTCAACCCCAGCACATTGATGAGTTTAATCGCCAATCACAAACCGAGTTTGAGCAAATTCGCGACTTTATTATTTTGCACTATCATCTTAATTCTAAACAATCTGCCGACGGTGAACACGGTTTATGGCAGCAATGTCGCGACATGGATATTCCCGCAAGCTTACAACGTAAAATAGATTTATTTACCACCACGGCAACGGTTTTTCGGCATCAAGATGAACTCTTTACCGAAGCGGCCTGGATCCAGGTCATGTTAGGGCAAGGCATTATTCCTCTAGATTATCATCCACTTACCCAAGCGGTCACCCAAGTCGATTTAACCGACTACTTAACTAATATCCGTAAGGTCATTGCCAGCACGGTGAAGCAAATGCCGACCCATGAAACCTATATCGAAAAAATTTAAGTATTTGATAAAAAGTAATAATGAGTTAACAGAATAAAAATAAATTACATAAAACAGGACTAGTAATCATGTCATCACATTACTCACACCCAACGCCCCTAGGCCAACATCGCATCAGCAAGCTCGCATCACGTTTAGTATTAGGCTGTGCGCTCAGTGTCAGCGCCATGTCGGTGAATGCCGCACTTAACGTCGAGCCCATGTCATGGTGGGCGGGTATGCAACAACCTACGTTACAACTATTGATTGCTGGCGATAACATTCGCGACACCCAAGTGAAATTAATCAAGGCTGAAGGTGTCACGCTCAGCAGCGTTGATAAAACCGACAGTAACGACCATTTATTCGTTAATTTGGACTTAAGCCAAGCTAAACCACAACAACTTACTTTGGGTCTATATCAAGACGACCAATTAGTTGATCAATTTGATTATGAGCTGCAAACCCGTCAAAAAGGTTCACGCGATCGCCAAGGCTTTAGTAATAAAGATGTGATTTACTTAATCTCTCCAGATCGTTTTGTTAACGGTAATCCCGACAATGATAACCACCCAGACATGCTTGAAAAAGCCGATAGAAGCTTTGATGGCGGCCGCCATGGTGGTGATATTATGGGAATCCGCAAAGCTCTGCCCTACTTGCATGATTTAGGTGTCACTCAATTGTGGATTAATCCACTGCTTGAAAATAACCAACAAAAATATTCTTACCACGGTTATTCCACCACAGATTTTTATAAAATAGACCCTCGTTTTGGTAGCAATCAAGAATACCAAGCCTTGGTAGAAGAAGCGCAAACCTTTGGCATTGGCATCATCCAAGATGTGGTTGTTAATCACATGGGCTCTGGTCATAAATGGATGAACAGTATGCCGAGTAACACTTGGATTAACGGCCAATCCCGTTGGGCGAACGATTCAACTGATGTCAATTACTCAAGCCATAGACGCACTACAGTACAAGATCCTTATTCAGTGAATGCAGACACGGTCGATTTTAGTGATGGATGGTTTGACGTCACTATGCCAGATCTCAATCAGCGCGATCCACACCTGGCAACATACTTAATCCAAAATAGCATTTGGTGGGTTGAATATGCGGGGCTGAGCGGTATTCGTGAAGATACTTACTCTTATGCTGATAAAGATTTTCTAACAGCATGGTCAAAAGCCATTATGGATGAATACCCGCATTTTAATATTGTTGGTGAAGAATGGAGTAGTAACCCAGTGACGGTAAGCTACTGGCAAGCTGGTAAGGTAAATGCAGATGGTTATCAATCTTTTGCACCCAGCATGATGGATTTTCCGTTATATGACACGCTCATAGCAAGCTTAACCAAAGAGGAAGATTGGGGCGCTGGATTTATCGATCTTTACCAAATGTTGGCTAACGATGTGGTGTATGCCAATCCAAGCCAGTTAGTGTTATTTGAAGGTAATCACGACACCAACCGTATTTACAGTTTAATGAAAAACGACATTGCACTGTACAAAATGGCCATGGCTTATGTACTGACCAGCAACCGAATCCCACAAATATTTTACGGCTCAGAAATAGTCATGCAAAGTCCTACAAAAGACCGTAACGACGGCGCTGTGCGCGCAGACTTCCCCGGTGGCTGGCCGCAAGACAGTGTCAATGTATTTACAGGTAAAGGGTTGAATGCACAACAAACCGAAGCACTTACCTTTGTACGTACATTATTAAATTACCGTAAAAACTCATTAGCGATTCAACAAGGTAAGTTGCAGCACTTTGTGCCAAAAGACGGTATTTATGTCCAAAGCCGTCATCAGGGCAATGAAAGCTTACTGGTCATTTATAATAAAAACAGCCAAGCCATTGAGCTTGATTTACAACGTTTTAAATCTGCTATTAATGGCAACACCACTGGCGTTGATATTATCAGCAAACAGACGTATTCATTATCTAAGCCGCTTACCTTGGCCAATAAAGGTGTCACGATTCTTAAACTGAGCCATTGATTTTTATCACGGATATGTAGACTCGAATATGTAGACGCTGGAATTTACGCTCTAAAGTTTAGATACAGATACGTTCAGTTATTTGAAATTAAGAAGTGGTTCTATGTTCTTCAATAGAATCACTCTCATAAAAACAATAAAAGAGAGACTCATGCGCCCCATCAATAAACCGTTAGTAAGCCAACTTCGCCTACCTTCACCGACCTCAAACGTATTAGTACTAGCCTGTATACTGGGGTTAGGATTAAGCGCTTGCCAACCCAATACCGTTGAACAAACTGATACTGCTGTAAAAAACGATAACGAAAACGTATCAGTTACTCAAACAAATAAAACTGCTACAACAGGCAAACCTGTGGTATATCAAGTATTCACTCGCCTGTATGGCAACACCAATACCACCAATAAAGCATGGGGAACTATTGCCGAAAATGGCGTAGGCAAATTCAGTGATTTTACCGATGTGGCATTACAAGATATAAAATCATTAGGCACCACTCACGTTTGGTATACCGGCGTACCACACCATGCATTAATCAATGATTATACGGCTGATGGTATTAGTAATGATGATCCTGATGTCGTCAAAGGCCGTGCGGGTTCACCTTATGCAGTAAAAGATTATTACAACGTCAATCCAGATTTAGCTGATAATCCGGCTAATCGATTGGCAGAGTTTGAAGCATTAATCGACCGCACCCATACCAATGGTATGCAAGTCATCATCGATATCGTACCTAACCATGTCGCGCGCAATTATCATTCTATTTCAGCGCCAAAAGGCGAGCCAGACTTTGGTGCAAACGACGATAAAACTAACACCTATAGTAGACACAACAATTTCTATTATGTGGTCGGTGAAGACTTTCAAGTCCCACAAGCATCGGATGGTTATCTGCCATTAGGCGGCGAAACACATCCCCTCATCGACGCAAAGTTTGCCGAGTCACCGGCAAAATGGACCGGCAATGGCTCACGTTTAGCCAAGCCCGATGCCAACGATTGGTACGAAACCGTTAAAATAAATTATGGAGTCAAACCCGATGGTAGCCATGACTTCCCTGCACTGCCTAATGATTATGCAAATAAAACCACCGCCGAGCATTTAGCCTTTTGGCAAGCACAAGCGGCCGATGACATTCCCGATTCATGGCGTAAGTTTGAGCACATTGCGCAATATTGGCTAGCCAAAGGCGTAGATGGTTTTCGCTACGACATGGCTGAAATGGTACCAGTAGAGTTTTGGAGCTACCTCAATAGCCACATTAAGCACACCAACCCAAATGCGTTTATTCTGGCTGAGGTGTATAACCCCGATTTATACCGCGATTATATTCATTTAGGTAAAATGGATTACTTGTACGACAAAGTCGATTTATATGACACCTTAAAAGCCATTATTCAAGGTAAAGCTAGCACTGCAGCCATTGCGACAGTTCAAGCCAAAGTCAGCGACATCGATCAGTACATGCTGCATTTTTTAGAAAACCACGACGAACAACGCATCAACACCAACGAGTTTGCTGGCAATCCATTTAATGCCCTACCTGCCATGGTGGTCTCTACAACCTTAAGTCGCTCACCCACCTTGCTGTATTTTGGCCAGGATGTTGGCGAACAAGGTGCTGAAAATGCAGGTTTTGGCCAACCGACTCGCACCAGTATTTTTGATTATGTGGGCGTACCGGCTCATCAACGCTGGATGAACAACGGCAAGTTTGATGGCGGACAGTCCACAAGCGATGAAAAGACATTACGCGCTTATTATCAAACGTTATTAAACTTAAGCCACACTGCTACTGCGCTAAGCGGTGAGTACAGGGAACTCGATAGCCTACAACGCCAAAATAAGCTTAAAGGCTATGACGACAGCGTATTTGCTTTTAGCCGTTTTAACGAAGTACAGCAATTGATCATTGTCAGTAATTTCAGTCAAAGCCACAGCAAACAATTTACCCTTCAGTTGCCAAACACACTGATACAAACGTGGCAAATTAGCAGTAATAAAAAGCTGACAGATTTGCTGAAAAGTACCCCACAGAATCAACAACTCATTTTACACAAAGATGGCAGCGCCAGTGTTGATATTGAATTAGCCCCTTTGCAGTCTGTTATTCTTAATGTCGCCAATAAGGCATAAACTGATACTTATAATTGTTTAGTTTATGTAAAAAAGTATCTCATTAAAAAGCCACAGATATGCTTACCTGTGGCTTTTTTAAACGTTTATCGATAACGCACAGACTAAATATTCGGCATCGTTTCAATTGTGCTTAAGGGCAATCCACAGGCCTGTTCGCGTAAAAAATCCATTCCAGACAAAAAGCCTGAAAACATTTTTAGCGCTATAAACTGGCCCTCAACCGTAGTGATATAATTATCACCCTGCTTATTCAGTGCTCCAGCTGAAATTAAAAAACTCATTTCTAACGGGAATGCGTGCCACAAAGACTTGCCGGTATAGGCTTTACATTGTCGATTGTCCAGTAAGCCGCAGCCCATCATCATCATTAAATAATGCTGTGACAGTGCCTTGGTTTTTAATGGTTTGGTATAACAAGTGCCGCTATGTCCTGCTTTAATACGGTTAATGTAATCTGGGATATTAAAACTGGAAATTCTAAATTGCTCCCCAAAGCGACCAAATGCGCCTGAACCGACACCGAAGCAGTCTTCACCATCTAATACATATTTATGTTCAACTGGCTGACCAAAGTTACGGCTAAAGGTCCACGGAAACTCCATAATATAGTGTTCAGCTAACGCTTGTTTTACCGCTAAAAACTGTGGCCATAACGCTTCAGGCTCGCCAGCAAGGCAACCGGCTTTTTTGCGATTTTTACCAATGCCAATGGTTAACGGATAAGTGGTAATTTGATCAGGACGTAAACGAATGGTTTGAGCCAAGTCGTTCGCCACCGTCTGCGGTGTTTGCATGGTAAAGCCATACATCATATCGAGATTAACCGTAGGGATAATCTCGATAGCGCGGCTAACATACTCAGCTTGTTGTAAACCGCTGCCAAATTTTTCAAAACGACCAACCGCTTTTAAAATCTTATCGTCAAAGCTTTGTATTCCAATCGACATTCGGTCGACCAAACCGTTAAGCAAATGCGGCTGACCATTTTTAAAGTAAATAGGATCGCTTTCACAAGTGACTTCACGTACTGATGTTAATGACTTAATCAACTCTATTGTTTTGATCAGCTCATCTTCTAAAATAGTTGTGGTGCCACCGCCGATGTACACCCGATTAAAACGAAATCCTTTGGCAAGCACTTGGCGGATTTCTTGTCTCAGCGCCTTAAAATATTCTCGGGCTACTGGTTCATTAAATTTAATTTTATGAAACGAGCAATAACGGCACAAAGTATGACAAAAAGGAATGTGGATATAAAGCGTTTCAATCGGCTTGTCTGGCACAATCAGCGGTTGTAATTCATCAAGTGCTACAGCATCTTGCAGATTTAATGAATGTCTTATGGTTTGGCCCATAACCCAGTCAAGGCTGCTTGTGGCAATATTCAACTTTGAGGACGAAAAGAATGTGTTCATGAGTTGGCCTTAGTCTTAGATACTGCCAATGGCATGAGTGTTTAAATCAGCAGGATGGGCTTCAGCCAATCCTGAGTATCTGCGTAAGTGTGCTATTTAACAGCGATTATTTGTGTGATATTAGATTGCGTGAATAGATTGCGTAATTAGAAAATCTATATTTATATGTATAACCACACCTTTACCTTTATCTACACAATACGAGCCTTCCTATTGTTAAAGTTTGATGTTGATCACATATTGAAATTCAAAGGTTCAAAGGGGATTGTGTGCTTAATTGGTGAAATGGATTTATCCGAGCCAGAAATCAACACTGAAGAGTTAGTGAGTGAAATTGAAGAGTGTATGGTAAATTATATTTACATTAGGCTTATCTAGAACCAACTAGTGCTAAGCCACATATTGTCATCTTGATTAATTTAGTGATTACAAATTTTATCTGCTGCTGTGGTAATACCGCCGTCACTGGGAATAAACTTACCTTTGCCCTCTAAAAACTCAATCAGCATCTCAGCGTCCATCTCTGTTGCAGAGCAAGTATGATAACGAGTATCTACACCAAATGTAGTTTGCATCATCATTTTAAGCTCTTGTTTTGTTAACGCTGAGCCGTGGGTTAGCATCATTTGCATAACTTGATGACCGTGAACTGATCCAGACATAGTATCTCCAATTAAAGATGTAATTTATTTGTACTTTATAACGTATTTTTTAGTTATAAATACCGATCTCACACACAAGATTTGAAAAATATCTTTCTTGTTGCCTGTATTAAAATTGATGCTGCTAACAGAATTATATAGCCATATTTGGCTTGCTATTAACATTTAACCTATACAAAAGTGTACGCTAATCGCTAATGCACATCACTTATGATTATTGATAAATCATTGTTTAATCGTCATTATCGCAACGAAATATGCAACTAAAGATCAACACCTTATGTTTAATATTTTAATGACTAGTTAACAATTATTGATTCATGGAGTAGGTAAATGGAATTAACAAACAAGTGGCGACTTTCTGTTGTTGCAACTGCACTTTCTTTTGTATTAACCGGATGTGGTTCATCTTCCGATGATGAAAATGAGGTGATTAAAAACATCGCACCGTTAATATCTTCTAGCGCTGTTGTCACTGCAATTGAAGATAGTGAATACCTGTATCAGCTAACCGTTACCGATCAAGACGATGCCAATGATGGTACGAATTTAACATTCAATTTAACCAATGCGCCAGATGGTATGGCCATTAACAATACAGGTCTGATTTCATGGACACCACTTGAAGGTGTATTAACGTCTGGGTCAATCACGGTTACTGTGAGTGATGGTGGAGAAGACGAAGCGCAACCTGCTGTACAGAACTTTGAAGTCTCTGTAACGCCTGTAAACGATGCCCCGGTTGTGTCTTCTATCGTGGCGCAAAGTGTTGATTCAGGCTCGACATTTACCTACCAATTAATTGTCTCTGATGTAGACGATTCTGACATTGAAAATGACATTAACTTTGAACTAATTACCGGACCAAATGGTTTATTGATTAGTCCTTCTGGCTTAATGAGTTATACATCTTCCGTATATGAAACAAAATCAACCGATATTTCTGTACAAGTTACTGACGGTGGTGAAGATAGCGTTGCGCCAGTTCAAGTTAGTTTCAATTTAAATGAAAAATATTTTTATACTATTTCTGGTACCACGATTAACTATTTTAATGGTGAAGTCATTCCAGAAAGTGTCGTGAGTTTATCTAATGGTAACCTAGTTGTTAATACAGTAACGGCTGATGCTGAAGGCTTATTTTCAGCAAAAATCCAAGATACTCAATTGAGTGACAGATTGACTATTGTGGCTGATGCGACAGATTATTCTGAAGCTGCATTGAGTATTTCAAGAAATGAACTAACCCAAGAACACAATTTACTATTACAACCTGTTCATGCATCAATTAGTTTTGATGCGACTCAAGTATCTGAGCTAGCTGTTGATGGTAATGTGCTTGTTACTTTACCTGAAAACAGCCTTGTTGATTTAAATGGTAACCTTGTATCTTCTGCCGTTGTAGCTGAACTAACCGTCATTAACCCGGCTATTGATATTGAAATGATGCCAGGTGATATGCTCACAACAAACGGTGCCAACGAAATTGTGCCAATAGAATCATTTGGTGCTATTACAGTTAGTTTTGTTGATAGTGCAGGTAACAAGCTACAACTCGCTCCAAACAAAGTCGCGCAAATTCATATACCTGTAGCAGGTACTACTCCCCCCTCAACGATACCGCTTTATTATTTCGACACCACGTCAGGTTTATGGATCGAAGAAGGTGAAGCGCAATTAGTTTCAGTCAACGGTGAATCATTTTATCAAGGTAATGTTAGTCATTTCACTACTTGGAATGCTGATATGATTTACGACACCATTATGGTAAATGGTTGTGTGGAAGATGAAGATGGTAATTTGTTAAATGGTGCTCGCGTTATTTCAGACGGACGTGATTACTTGGGGCGCTCACTCACATTCTCTATCGATGATGGCACATTTAGCATCCCAGTTAAGCGTCATTCTACCGTTTTACTTGGCGCCACTATCGGATTTCAAAGCCGAACATCTATTATTAACACGTTTGAAGAGGACATCACCTTAGCAGAGTGTTTAGTGCTATCTGAAGCGTTAACTAAAATAACCTTGAACTGGGGTGAAGCACCAAGAGATTTAGACTCACATCTCTATATTACTGATACTGAAGGTAATGAAAGCCATGTGTATTATGCCAATTCAGAAGTCACCCTTAATGAAACCATCATCTATTTAGATGTTGATGATGTAACAAGTTATGGGCCTGAAGTGATTTCAATTCCTCAGTTTCCTGTCGAAGGTAGATACGATTACTACGTGAAAAATTTCTCTGGCTCACCTGACATTGACCCGGCTACAACACGTGTTGAATTTATATTTAATAATGAACAACGCATATTTAGCCCACCAACAGTTGGTATTACAGAGTGGTGGTATGTAGCCAAAATTGAAAAAGGTGCTGATGGTCAATTATTGTTCACCTCAATTAATGAATGGATAGATGAACCGCAACCAGTGACGCCGCAATCATCACAAGGAATACAATCGGTGGTTCCGATCAAACAAATTGAATCAATTGTTAAAGGCATGATTAGTAGTAAGTATTACGATAGCCAGACCAAGTAAATACTCCAGAGGGATTAAGCCACAAATTTAATCCCTTTTTTATTAATTATTCAATTAACTACATAGCCGTAACTAATAAATAACTTGAATCTGCGCTACTCATTTTTTCAGTCATTAATAGCGTTACAGCGGGCCTTTAAACTGTGATAATAGACATTATATTAGGCTTTAACTGATTGATTATTCGACTACGTTATCCGCTTCATGTTTAATTTACCTCTAATAGGATTTCCCCATGCGCGCTTTTGTAGTTCGAGCCAGAGCAGCTCCCGTTGATAGCCAACAATTTTTGGCAGGTATTGGTCAATCGGCCCACACTGAAATTTTAGCTCACACTTTGATGAATACCATTTTTGTCGCCCAATCACATCGCGACGATGTAGTGGTGTATTTAGTGTTAGAAAGCACCCTCGATTTTTCTCGCACCATCTGTTTCCGTTCAAGTGAGTTAGGTCATATTGGCGGCTTCCATGAGCAAAACTTAACCCATAAAATTGCTAAAGCCTTAACGGCATCTAAAGGCATGGCGAAAGAACAATTACGTGAAGTTGAAGCAGGTATCACAGTGCGCACTGTTAGCTTTGAAAAACTGGTGCAAGAGTTAGCGGAAGATTATCAGCTGTATATGTTAGAGAAAAAAGGCACCCCAGTACGTGATATCGAGTTTGCTGCTAACCCGTGTTTTTTACTGACCGATCATATTCCTATGCCTAAAAAGAGCTTTAACAGTCTTAAACGCCTGGGTACCCAGCACATAAACTTGGGGCCCAAAATGTTGTTTGCATCACAATGCGTGGTGTTAATACACAATGAATTGGACATGAGATTGTAAATTAATACGATTGCGTAAAGGATAAAGTGTTGGTGAACAATGTCTGAGTCAAGTAATCAACCCTGAGCCAATCATTGTTCGTGGGGTAATAAAATTGTTGCGTAATTTCACTTCAAGCACTTGCTTGGCACACTGAATACGTATGCAAATCTTTGCTGTATAAACGAAAAGCGTCATATATTACTTGTTCTAAAGATAAAATAATAATCAACAAGGACATACTATGGCGCGCGTTTTATTTAACGGAGCAAATCCGCTATCCACACAGTCACACTTTGCACTTAATGTTATCGCAGTAGCTTGTGCTGTCGCGTTATCAACCATTCCCAGTCTCGCTCAAGCTAAAACCATTAATGTCGCCTCGCCTGACAAGCACATCAACATCAGCTTGACCGATGATAATGGCCGTCCTGAATACCAAGTAAAATTTAATGACAATATTGTTATCAACCCAAGTAAATTAGGGTTGGTATTTCAACAGGTAGGTGAATTAGGTACTGATTTTAACATTAAACATGTGACTAACAGCAGCGTAGACCAAACATGGCAGCAACCTTGGGGTGAACGTGAAAATATCCGCGATCATTACAACCGCGTGGTCGCCACCCTGAGTAACGGCAAAATTGACTTTGATATCGAATTTAAAGCATTTAATGACGGTATTGGCTTTCGTTACCTAGTGCCAAAACAAACCGGGTTGGCTAACACACCAAAACTCGATATTACCGATGAATTGACTGAATTTGCCATCCCAGATCCACAACACACAACCGCATGGTGGATCCCCGGGCGCGGCTGGAACCGCTACGAATATTTATACCGTACAACCTCACTTGATAAAATCGACAGAGCCCACACACCTATGACTTTTAGAACGGCTGATGGCGTGCATTTAAGCATCCATGAAGCCGCCCTCACCGATTATGCTGCAATGGTGCTTAATCAAGGGCGTGACGGTATTTTACGTGCTGATTTAACCCCCTGGTCAGATGGTATTCGAGTGAAGACTCAACCTGGCTTTTCAACACCTTGGCGTACGATTCAAATTGCTAAAGATGCCCCAGGTTTACTTAACTCAGATCTTATCCTTAATCTTAATGAACCCAATAAACTAGGTGATGTGTCTTGGGTGCAACCGGGTAAATACGTCGGCATTTGGTGGGGAATGCACCTCAATGAAAACACCTGGGGAAGCGGCCCTAAGCATGGTGCGACCACCAGCGAAACTAAGCGTTATATGGACTTTGCCGCCCAATATGGGTTTGATGGGGTATTGGTAGAAGGTTGGAATGAAGGCTGGGATGGTAGTTGGTTCGATAACGGCGATGTATTCAGCTTTACGAAGGCTTACCCTGATTTTAATATCGATGAGATTACACAATACGGTCACAATAAAAATGTCCGTTTAATTGGTCATCATGAAACCTCAGGTTCAGTGACTAATTACCGAAATCAAATGAGTGATGCTTATGATTTATATCAAAAAAATGGCGTGACTCAAGTTAAAACCGGTTACGTAGCAGACGGTGGTGACATTAAGCGCGTTGATGAAAATGGTATAGTGCGCCATGAATGGCACGACGGCCAATTTATGGTTAACGAATATCTACATAGCGTTACCGAAGCCGCAAAACGTGGCATTAGCATTAATACTCACGAGCCGATTAAAGATACCGGTCTACGTCGTACTTATCCAAATTGGATAGCACGCGAAGGCGCTCGAGGCCAAGAGTTTAATGCATGGGGAAGCCCACCTAATACTCCAGAACATACAGCAATTCTACCTTATACCCGTATGCTGGCTGGGCCGATGGACTTCACCCCTGGGATCTTTAATTTAGCGCCTGAAGGTCTAGATGCGGTTAACCGCGTAAAAACCACACTCACAAAGCAATTAGCCTTGTATGTCGTGTTGTACAGCCCTATTCAAATGGCTGCAGACTTACCGCGTAACTATGTGCGACGTCTCGATGCCTTCCAGTTTATTGAAGATGTACCAACAGATTGGAGCGACAGTATCGCCCTTGCAGGTGAAGTTGGCGACTATGTTGCCTTTGCAAGAAAACAGCGCGGTGCTGAAGACTGGTACCTAGGCGCATTAACAGATGAAGATTCACGAAAATTGACGTTAAAATTAGACTTCCTCACGCAGGGGAAACGCTACCAAGCCCAAATTTATCGTGACGGTGATAAAGCGGATTGGCTAACAAACCCTTATGATTACGTGATTGAAACCAAAATCGTTACTGCAAAAGACGCGCTGACACTTAACCTCGCAGCCAGTGGGGGTACCGCGATTCGTTTTAAAGCTTTGTAACGCTAGAATGTTACATAAGTGTTCGCATTAGGTTGCTCACAAAGCATGAATACGTATGTAGTCAGTTGTACCAAGAACAAGCTCGAGGATACTATAAAACATGCTATTTCGTTTCTAATTGCAGGATGGAATGGTTTAGGTCGTTTCTGGTGTGTCTTCGGCCATGGAGACCATCAGCTTTAGAGTACCTTGATTAACTTTATCCACTGATTATTTGACGAAAGTCGCTAATGGATAAAGCGTAGGTTTTGGCGAATATCCGTCTTAGGGAGATGCGTATTCGCCATTTTTTTAACTATTAATATGTAACATAGCCAACGTAATGGTTACCAACGAATTCGCCATAAGCAATAAAATTAAAAAGAAGTAAGCACAACGACTTACCAAAAAGGATGTCACATGTCTGACAATAATTATAAAAACGTCACCCAACAACCGCAGCTTAATTTTTGGCAAATCTTCAATATGTGTTTTGGATTTTTGGGGATCCAATTTGGTTTCGCACTGCAAAACGCCAATGTCAGCCGTATCTTTCAAACTCTAGGAGCATCCATTGATGACATTCCCATTTTATGGATTGCCGCACCGCTCACGGGTCTCATAGTACAACCTATCATCGGTTATTTAAGTGATAACACTTGGAATGGATTAGGCCGTCGTCGCCCCTATTTTTTAATTGGCGCCATACTAACCACCTTGTCGCTATTTATCATGCCGCACTCACCTACGTTATGGATTGCGGCGGGTATGTTGTGGATTATGGATGCCTCAATCAATATCGCCATGGAACCGTTTCGTGCTTTTGTCGGCGATAATCTACCCAAAAACCAACGGACCCAAGGCTATGCAATGCAGAGCTTTTTCATTGGTATTGGTGCGGTGGTGGCATCTGCCTTGCCATATATTTTAACCAATGTATTTGATGTGGAAAATACCGCCCCAGCGGGCGAAATTGCCGACTCTGTACGCTATGCATTTTACTTTGGTGGCGCGGTACTAATGTTGGCCGTGGGTTGGACCATTATTTCAACCAAAGAATACTCTCCAGAGCAATTGGCTGAATTTCATCAACAAGACACTACTGATGCACAAGACACTAACGCCAATACGCGTACAGTCAAACAATATCAACATGGTGCCATTATATGGATGGCGATTGGCGCCATTTTCACTCTCGCAATTGTAAGCCTAGACCTAGATAAGCAACTTTATATTTTAAGTTTGGGTATTTTTACCTTCGGACCACTGCAACTTTACTGCTCGCGTAAGTTAGCCAAACTGTCAAACAATAACGCTGAATCGTCAGCAACACGCGACGGCTTAGGCATGACGTTTAATGTTGTCGATGATTTGTTTCATATGCCTAAAGCCATGCGTCAGCTAGCACTGGTACAGTTTTTTGCTTGGTTTGCGCTATTTGCAATGTGGATTTACACCACAGCGGCCGTTACTTCGTACCATTACGGCACCACTGATGTGGTATCACAAGCCTATAATGATGGTGCAGATTGGGTCGGTATCTTATTCGCGTCATATAACGGCTTTGCTGCAATTGCTGCGATTATTATTCCGTTTCTAGCTAAAGCCGTCGGCATTAAGCTCACCCATACCATCAACATGTTTATTGGCGGTGCGGGTCTCATCAGCTTTATGTTTATTGAAAACCCTAACCTGTTGTGGATACCGATGATTGGCGTTGGTTTTGCTTGGGCATCCATTCTATCGGTACCTTACGCCATGTTATCAGGTGTATTACCCCCGAAAAAAATGGGCGTTTACATGGGGATTTTTAACTTCTTCATTGTGATCCCACAGCTGTTAGCGGCCAGTATTCTTGGCTTATTGCTTAAGGTATTTTTTGATGGACAACCTATTTACGCGTTAGTACTAGGCGGGATATTTATGATGTTGTCGGGCATTGCGGTGTTATTTGTCGATCAAGACAAGCAAACACAATAAGAATTACCAGTCTTTGTCACTGGTAACTAGGGTCTGTTGATCTTTGCAGGTTAAATTTTGTTCGAGATAAAAACGTTTTAATCGAGGCGAGCGGATTGCTGCCTAGCAATCTAAGCTACTTTTACTTAACGAAGAGTAACTCAACAAAGAGTAAAACGTTTTTAGCCGAACCCTTCGGGCAGCGTTTGTTGGTCATTTTTACTGCGTTATCGACTTTTTATGTAGAATAACTACACCACAAAGTCTCTGCCTTGTACAAATGACCAACAATTTGCTGCAAAAACAACCTTGAAAGATCAACAGGCCCTAAATTAAGATCATTATTTTGGGGAATTCCATGTTAAAACCACATTTACTCACGCATCACAGCATCATAGCGAAAGCTGTCACAACTAGTCTGATGGCACTAGCCTTAAGTGCATGCTCACCAGCTGATACTCAAGTAAACACACAAGCTCAGGTTATTAACGTCGCACCCGGTACCCCGGGCATAGAACCTACTTGGGCTTTCTCAGGAAAAACTGGCATAGGCACATCTTATGAGCCCTATGTTAACGGCCATTATCAAGACACAGCTGCAAACCCTGTCAGTAAAGTGTGGTTTTCGATAGCTCAAGGCGTATTAACCGAAACCATGTTTGGCCTTATTCACAATGCCCAGCTTAAAGAACTGCAATTTATTATCTCTGGCAATGGCTTTGTCGATACTGAAAAAGACCACACTATCAGCACTATTGAGTATTTAGATACCGATGATATGGGACGACCATTATCGCTGGCTTATAAAGTCATTAATAAAGATGTTGAAGGTAAATACCAAATAGAAAAACATATTTTTACCGATCCCGATAGAAATAGCTTGATGATGAAAGTCACCTTTACTGCTTTTGAGGCTGGCATTACGCCACACCTTTATGTCAATCCGCACATTGATAACAGTGGTTCAAATGACATTGCTAGTGTTGAAGGCCAATCGCTAGTGGCTTACACCAGCGACACTAATTCAACGGTAATGACCGTTAAAACAGATGTTGATTTTGTCGCTGCAAGCGCTGGGTTTGTCGGCACATCAGATGGTATTGTCGATTTACAAGATAACGGTAAACTTGACTCTCATTACCAAACCACTAGCGACACCAATCAAGGCGGCAACGTCGCCCTAACCGCACAATACCCTACCCTCACCAATGCTAATGACAGCCTAAGCTTTAATTTGGTTATTGGTTTTGGTAAAGACAAAGCAAGCAGCTTAGCCACCACTCAAGCGACATTAGATGCGGGTTATGACGCCGTTAAACAAGCGTATTTAGGCGACGATAAACATCTTGGCTGGAAAGATTACTTAGCCTCGCTGAAGCCATTAAATGACATGAGCAGCAACACTACAGATAACGGTAAATTACTCTATGCCAGCGCCTTAGTGTTAAAAGCTCAAGAAGATAAAACCCATGCTGGTGCGTTAATCGCATCACTTTCAAATCCTTGGGGCGACACCGTTTCAGCTAAAGTCGGTAGCACAGGCTATAAAGCCGTATGGCCACGTGATTTTTACCAATGTGCAATGGCATTTTTAGCCATGGGCGATATTCAAACACCAAAAGTGGCTTTTGAATATTTAAAGCAGGTTCAAGTTCAACAACAAACACCTGGTTTTGCAGGTACTCCTGGATGGTTTTTACAGAAAACCCATGTCGATGGTGAAATTGAATGGGTTGGCGTGCAGTTAGATCAAACCGCTATGCCAATCATGCTCGGCTGGAAACTGTGGCAAGCAGGTGTGCTTAGCGATGCAGAAATAATCCAATGGTATAACGACATGCTTAAACCAGCCGCTGACTTTTTAGTTAAAGGCGGCAAAGTAAAACTGGATTGGAATGACACTGAAATTAACCCTCCTAGTACCCAACAAGAACGCTGGGAAGAGCAAGCAGGATTTTCTCCATCCACAACTGCAGCCGTAATTGCGGGTTTAGTGGCTGCCAGTGATATCGGAGCGCTAGCCAAAGATGAACAAGCACCTGAATATGCCGATTTAGCGCGTAAGCTACAACGTCAGCTCGAAACAACGATGGTCACCACCACTGGCTTATTAGGTGAAACAGATGCCAAAGGTAAAGTTGCACCTTATTATGTGCGCATTAGCCCAAATGGTAACCCTAATAACACCGATAAGCTCATCGATAACAATGGTAAACCTGGTTTAGATCAGCGCATGATCCTCGATGGTGGTTTTTTAGAATTAGTCCGTTATGGTGTGGTTAACGCCCAAGACCCTGTTATTAAAAACAGCGTCATGCTAATAGACAACCAAGGTCTTGAAGATAACTTACGAGTTAAATACCTATTTACCGCCAAAGATGGCAGTAAAGTACCAGGATACCGCCGCTATGGTAACGATGGATATGGTGAAGACACTGTCACAGGTCTTAGCTACGCTGAAAAAGGCGACACCGAAAATCAACGAGGTCGAGTATGGCCTTTCTTTACCGGTGAACGCGGTCATTACGAATTAGCCTTAGCAAAAGCGAATGACACCTTAACCCCTGACACGAGGAAAGTATTAATCAATACCTATGTTCAAGGCATGGAAACCTTTGCTAACCAAGGGTTAATGTTGCCAGAGCAAGCTTGGGACGGCGTAGGCAACGCGACTCGTTATAATTACAAAATGGGCCAAGGTACCAACTCAGCAACACCGCTAGCGTGGACCCATGCTGAATACGTTAAATTGGTGCGTTCGATGACCGATGAAAAAGTATGGGACTTTTACCCTGTTGTACAACAAACACTCGCTAAATAGCACTGTATTAATCACAGTGTATTGATAGCACTGTATTAGCTTGTTCAATAAGCCGTTGTGACTCACAACGGCTTTATTTTTTGTGTGTATGTTGAATAAACCTTGTTAATTCAACACTATCTTGTTACAAATAAACCGGATTAATAAAAGTTAACGTTAAGGAACAACAAATGGATTGGTATGTAAAAGTATTGAAGCAGTATTTTGATTTTAGCGGCCGTGCACGTCGTAAAGAATACTGGATGTTTGGATTAATCAGTGCGGTGATCAGTATCGTACTGACGCTATTAGACATGGGTGTCGGTTTTTACAGCGACGTCTACGGTGCAGGGGTATTAAGCTCAATTTATTCACTCGCCATCATGATCCCAAGTATCGCTGTGAGTGTCCGTCGTTTACACGACACAGACCATTCTGGTTGGTGGTTATTATTGATATTTATTCCATTGCTTGGCATATTAATTTTACTGGTTGTGATGTGCTTTAACAGTAAAGATGACAACGAATATGGGCCAAATCCAAAAACAGTACCAAATCCAGACAGTCCCGATAATTTAACGGTTTAGTCCTAAGAGACTTATTAACATCGTCGTTATCGTCAATACCACGAAAAAAGCATAGTCATGGACTATGCTTTTTTCGTATGTTTTTACCCATCATTGCTTACCACAACAAATACTTGGATTAACTAACTTTTTGCTGGCATTAACTAGTTTTTTGCAGGCAGTCACTAATCTTTTGCAGGCAGTAACTTGGTCACACCATTCATCAATAATACCGCCAAACCACCAGCAACAACACCAAATAGTGCATTCAACACGCTTGGGGTTAATAGCCCTAAAACGTCACCAACAACACTCACTTGGCTTACCAGCGTTTCTGCATGCACAATCCATTCAGACACCACATGAATTCCGTGAGTTAAAATACCGCCACCGACCATAAACATGGCAATAGTGCCGACAAATGTCAGGACCTTCATTAAGTAAGGGGCAGCAGATACTAATCCTAAACCCAATTTATGCCCTATTCCACTTGGCTTACGCTGAGCCAGAAACAAACCAAGATCATCGATTTTAACAATCCCTGCTACTAAACCGTATACCCCTACCGTAATCACAATGGCAATCACACATAAGGTTAAAAATTGCCCCATTAGATCCATGTGTGCAGCAACACCTAAACTAATAGCGATGATCTCAGCCGATAAGACAAAATCGGTACGAATAGCCCCTTTTATTTTTTCTTTTTCGAATGCGGCTAAATCTTCGATATCCGCTTTTGCTTTGGCGACTACCGCATCGTCATCAATCACAGGAGCACGCTTATGTGTTAGTGAATGATAGACTTTTTCAAAGCCCTCATAACATAAAAACAAACCACCAAACATTAATAAAGGCGTTATAGCCCATGGAATAAATGCGCTGATCAGCATGGCCATCGGCACTAAAATCACTTTATTTTTAAATGATCCCATCGCCACCGCAAATACCACAGGCAGTTCACGATCAGAAGCAACACCAGACACTTGTTGTGCATTTAAGGCTAAATCATCACCCAGAACGCCCGCAGTTTTGCGTGCAGCCACTTTACTCATTGCCGCCACATCATCCAGAATAGTCGCAATATCATCTAATAGGGTTAATAAACTGGCACCGGCCATAAAAAACTTATCCTTTAAAAAACAATTGAATAGCAGGAATTACACACATGTTTGAAAGCGATTTAATGATATGAGCATGTAAGTTGTTACTGTAAAATAAGTTATCTTAACTCAGAGCATTAGTTTGCCAAGCTTCTGTAAATAAACAAAAATAGCACTACATAAAGTATTCAATGCACTTAATATCAATTATCTAATTATCTTCAACATTTGCACCACATGAACTACGCACCACTAAATGGGTCTTGATTAATCGCTGGCTAACTTCTTGACCACGGATTAACTTCAACACACTTTCGACAAGTATTTCACCTGCGAACTGAGTATCTTGCTTTATGGTTGTTAACGCCGGATTGGCAAAACTGGCCACTGGAATATCATCGTATCCCACTACAGCAACTTGATCTGGCACTACAACACCGCGCTTTTTCAATGCACGAATCGCCCCTATCGCAATAAGATCACTCGCAGTAAAAATAGCATCAAATGTCACGCCGCTATCTAATAATACGTTGGCGGCATGATAGCCAGAGGCTTCGGTATTAATAGCGTCATGCTGTAACTGTTTGTCAGCTTCGATACCGGTAGATTTTAAAGCATCAACATGACCTAAATATCTGTCGCGAAATTCAGGGCTGCGACTTGACGAGTCACCTAAAAACGCAATGTGTTTATGCCCTAACCCGAGCAAATGCTCCGTGGCCACAAAACCACCTTGATGATTATCGCAACCAATAGACAACACCGCTTTATTGTTATGCTCAGCTCCCCAGATAACAAAGTGAGTATTTTTTTCGATAAGCTTATCAAGTTTATGGGCATAATCCATATAATCGCCATAACCTAATAAGATAATACCATCGGCTTTATTGCTGTCTTCATAATCTGCATGCCAATCCGTTGAAAGCTGCTGAAATGAAACCAATAAATCATAACCTTGACGGGCGGTGGCTCGAGTGATCGAACCCAGCATAGAGAGAAAAAATGGGTTGATCATCGACTCATCGTTAGTAGGATCTTCACAAATTAGCAATGCTAACGTATGGCTATTTTGCATGCGTAAGTTACTGGCATTTTTATCGACTTTATAATTGAGTTCTTTTGCAATGGCTTGAATACGCTGCCGCGTTTCTAAATTTACCAACGGACTGTTTCTTAACGCGCGAGACACAGTCGATTGCGACACGCCTGCACGGTAAGCTATATCAATAGAAGTCGCTTTAGATGTCATTTCTCTGCATCGCCTTTAGTTAATGGGTGAAGGTTTGAAACTGAAAGTACCTGCATATGCCTTTAATAATGATTTAAAAAAATAGTTAGCCTCTACTATTATGAAATTTATAAATATTGTAGTTTATTCGCTTAAAATATTTATTCATACCTCTATCATTTCATAGTAATGAGCCTACTTAGGCTAGCTGAATACGTAAATGGGGGTAGTTAACTACATCATTTACTTTGGTTTTAGGTATCTATTATCATATGTTAAGTTAAGTTATCAGTAATTACTATGGGTAATTTTTTTAACATTAAGAAGGTGGTATTGTTAATTATTCATTTAAAAGGACTTAGTAACATGCTTATTCAATTTAATAAATTATGGGTTAACCATCCTTATCCCAGCAACCCTTGCGACAAAACATTATTCGCTAATCAATGTGCTATCCGTATGGGTGTGTCATTAGAAGCGTCTGGAATCGATATTTCATCTTTTGATAAAATGTATCCTCAACGTCGCTGTTATCCTGGTTTAAAACATACACCAAGGCATATCCTTGCTGCACAAGAACTTGCAAATTGGATTGACTCTGCTAGCTGTACATTTGTTGGTAACAAACAAGTCCTTAAAAACGATGCTCTATCTGTTTTAAAAGATAAAAAAGGCATTGTTTTTATAATGAATGGTTGGGGAAATACTGATCATATTGATTTATGGGATGGTGAATATTTAAAGGCTGGAGATCCTGACTGGCTTAATTTAGGAGAGCAAATATGGTTCTGGGAAATGTCAGCATGATTCGACCATTTGGTTTACTCGGATCATTATTGTTAATGTCATGTGCTAACGCTCATGTCAGTTTGAACGATGATTCAGGGCAATGCGTTTTCGATAAAGATACTCAACATATTTCTTTACAACTAAAAACACCATGTTCTCTCGTAAAGGTTAATGACGATGGGCGTTATTTTTATCAATACAATAATGTGAAAGTTTATATTGTTGCTGGTGCGCCTGCAGCTTTAGATGAACTCAAAAGATGGCAAGTGAAAGCGATTGATAAATGCTCATTACAATCACAAGCAGTGTTTATCACTGATGGCAAGATGACTGTTTCAACTGTAAGAGATAAAGGGTTAACGTGTCCAACAATTGGCCTAGATGAAAAGGTCTACCGTCACTTCTTAAATAATAAACAATAAATTTTTCTGGTAATAAGATTCTAACGCTATAAGTTGAATGTCTTTAAAGAGCTTCAATAAAGAAATTAACAACCAAGATGGCCTAAATCGAGAGAAACAACCAAGATGAATTGCTTATTTGGTTATGTCTCTCAATCTGCATTACTTATAATCCAAGTTCACTAAGCAAGTCATCTGCGTCATCGACAACAATGCCTTTAATATTGGGATCATTTAATACATCTTTTGATTTTACAGTGCTGACTTGCGCTGTTTTACCATGAGTTTCAATTAACGAGTCCAAATCAAACTCTTCGTCCATTTCAAAGTCTGCTGAGCGAATAAACTCGGTTTTATCCATGGCGAATTCAAGATAAAAAATATGATTATTTTCAGTCTTAAATGACACTCGTCTGGCAACTGCATTATCGAGGTTTGTATCGATAGAAATAGTTAACTCTTTATTAATAACCAACATTTTAGGTTGGCTTTGGCTAATTGATGTTTGCAATTCTTTCGATATTTTACCAATAAAATCACCCAAAATTTGGTTCATTAATTCGCCCATAACATTACTGACATCATCAGAAGTATGTGAAAACGCGAGTTCTGTTTCAGGCATGCCCATGTTGATCATATAGCGGCGATAAATTTCAATAGCCGCAGCAGCTGAAAAATTGATAACCACTAGACCTGAAAAGCCGCCGTCGAAAATGGAAAAACACGCCAAATCAGGCTTTAAACGGGTACGAGAAATACTTTGAACCATCCCAGCATGACTAATATGGCTCGCACTAGTGCTAGACAGAACATGAGAAACAGAATGACAAAGTTTAAGTAAAATGTCGTCATTTTTGACTGTAGAAGATGAATTCATAACGTAGGTACCTTATCCATTAATTAAGCTAATCTTGCGGGTAAATCAAAAAAAAATCAAAATTAAAACAATCGATTAGCATGTTAATTAACCAATCAAACTTAATGGTACACTAATCATTTGATAATCAATAATTTTTTACAAATAAACACATTCAATTAACAAATGTAAAAATCAGCTGTTTGCTCACAAAAACAATCTTTCAAGCTTATGTTTTTTCATATTTTCATTATAATCGCACAACTTTGTATGGATTGTTTGAATTAGGACTGATGATGATTGGATTATTAAGACGCTTAACCATTTTAAAGCGCTTATTCATTATGTTAGCTTTAGCTGCTGTAGGCACTGTGGTTTTCGGTTCTTTTTCAATTAAAGAACAATATAATCATTTAATTGAGGAAAAATATAAGCAGATAAGTGGACAAGTCAGCCAATTAAGTAGCACTCTTGATGCGTTTAAATTGGCTAAGCCGGACGCTACGGTTGAAATATTAAGCCAATTTGCCAGTCAAATTGAGGTTAATGATCATCAAGCTTTTATCATTGTTGATAACCAAGACCGCATTATTGTTAATCCGCTTAATCAAAACTCTATCGGTAAACCACTTGCCAATTTAGCAACATTCAACGGTTCTAATTCATATCAACAATTGATCGCTAACGCCAAAAAAAACAACATCGCACAAAATGAACTTGCTATTGTCGACCAACAAAATCAGCCTCAAACAGTATTAGTCGCAGCGCAGTATTATTCAGCCCTTGATTGGACCTTAATCACTCAAGCTAACGTCAACGATGTTAATGAAAGCATGACAGGTATCATTATTGACTATTTTATTATCATGATGATTATTTCAGTGCCTATTTTTGCATTCTTTTTATTGTTGAATCATTCCATTACCCAACCTCTCAACGTCACGATCGATGCGATGGAACAGATAGCCAAAGGTGAAGGTGACTTGACCCAGCGTTTGTCGACTGAAGGTAACGACGAAGTGGCTAAATTGGCTGATGCATTCAATCAATTTGTGATTAAAATTGCCAATATGGTGGCTAATTTGCAACCGCTCGGGCATACCTTAAATGATGAAGCCATACATTTATTAGACACCGTAAAGTCATCTAATCAAAGCGCGAATCAAGTGCATAGTGAAACCCAAAGTGTCGCCGCGGCTATCAACCAGATGTTATCGACTAGCCAAGAAATGGCACGAAATACACAAGATGCAGCTGACGGTGCCGCTAATGTAAAACATCAAGCGGAACAGAATCAAAAATTGATGCAACAAACCGTTGAACAAACACAAAGTTTAGTCCATGAATTACATCAAGCTGAAACAGTGTCACTAACACTGAGTCATTCATCCGCTGAGATTGGCAGTATTCTTGATGTTATTGGCAGTATTGCAGATCAAACTAACCTGCTTGCGCTCAATGCCGCCATTGAAGCAGCACGAGCCGGTGAACATGGTCGAGGCTTTGCTGTAGTGGCAGATGAAGTACGAGCACTCGCGAATAGAACTCAGTCATCGACTAATGAAATCAATAAAATTATTAGTCAGATCCAAACGGGTATTCAATCGGTTATCGACAGCATTACTCATACCCAACGGGAGTCTGCTCAGTTACAGTCAAAAGCCATACAGTCAAGCGATGCAATTATCGAAATTCTAGCACTCATCGATAATATTAGTGGCATGACAGCACAACTTGCTAGTGCCACTGAAGAACAAGCATTGGTTACCGAAGACATCAATGTCAACGTCAATACCATTTCTGAACTCACCGAACAGTCGTTGACCGCTAACGAAACCCACAGCCAGGCAGCGCAATCGTTGCAAGCCATTAGTGTTGATATGAGCAAAACACTAGGGCAATTTAAAATATAATTAATAAAACGATTTATTTACTAAGGCTTGTCAGGCGTAGCATTGCAAATGTCAGCCCCAAAAGCCTTCGTTTTTTATCTGCTAAACCCTCTCATTCTTAGCACTGTCAATATTGGCTTATATCCTTGATGATTACATCGCCGATCATTTCGAGTCGAACATCACTTTTAGCCCTTCTGACTTTAGGGTATATTGTCTCCATCAGATTAAAAACTTGGGTTCTACAAGCATTTTTCAACCAAATGGCTAGTGAGTACTTTCGACTAGCTTATTGAAATATTGATACTTAATCCGATGAGTATTTAGTTGTCATTCATTACAGAGTATGTTGTTTATGTATCAAAAAACGGTCACCATTGTTGCTCCTCACGGTATTCACACCCGTCCAGCGGCATTACTGGTAAAAGAGGCAAAAGAGTTTGATTGCGACATTATGGTCGAATGTAATGGAAAACAAGCCAGTGCGAAAAGTTTATTTAAGTTGCAAACATTAGGCCTTTACCAAGGCATGTCTGTGACGGTGTTAGCGTCAGGTGAACACGGCCAAGCAGCCGTTGACAAAATAGCCTCAATGCTGATTACGCTTAGTTAATAGGACAACGTTATGTCAATCAATGGAATCGTTGTATCTGCAGGTATCGCTTTTGGTAAAGCATTGACTATTACCACCCAACTGCCACCACTCGATTTTAAACTGCTTTCTATTGAACAAATTGACCAGCAACAGCAACAGTTAACCCAGGCAATTCATCACTTGATTGCACATTTACAACACTGCCAACATCACCTGTGCCCAGATTGTGATAATTTCCAACTGATTGATAGCGATATTATGTTGCTTGAAGATGAGGAGCTGCAGCAGCAACTACATCAACATATTGAGCAATTTAGAGTCTGCGCAGCTGTCGCAGTTGATCGTATTTTTAATCAACATGCTGCAGAAATGTTGTCATTAGACGATCCTTATTTGGCCAATCGTAGCGGTGATATAATTTGTTTGGCTAAACGCCTCACCAGTGCTTTGCATGGCCATTTGCAATGGGATTTATCAACACTCACTGAAGACACTATTTTACTCGCAGATGACTTAACCCCTGCTGAATTTGCCATATTGCCATTAACCCACATTACTGGACTTATTCTCGAATCTGGAGGCCTAACAAGCCATACTGCCATTTTGGCTCGGGCAGCAGGAATTCCTGCATTACTCAATTATCAGTTTTCACAATCTGAAGACCCTATTACAGATGGCTCGCAGCTTATTTTAGATGGTATGTCTGGTGAGTTACATATCGCCCCATCACCTGAACTTTTCGACCAATTAAAGCAAAAACAACAACAAGAGTTACTGCGTCGCCAAGCATTAATGATTTATAAAGATAAGCCCAGTCAAACCAATGATGGTCATCTGGTCACTTTGCTGGCCAATGTGGGTAATCTGAGTGAAATATCTCATACAGCCGAAGTCGGAGCACAAGGCATTGGCTTGTTTCGTACTGAATTTTTATTGATGAATGCCAAAGCGCTACCTAATGAGCAGCAACAATATAAACTCTATTGTGACGCCCTTCATAGCTTACAAGGTGACGTACTGACCATTCGAACATTTGATATCGGCGCAGATAAAGAGATCCCTTGTTTGCCGCAAAGCAACGAAGATAATCCAGCTCTTGGCATTCGTGGTATTCGCTATAGTTTGGCGCACCCAGAGACCTTTATCACCCAGGTAAAAGCGATACTTCGGGCGGCGAATCATGGCCAGGTTCGATTAATGTTTCCGATGGTAAGCCAGGTTGAAGAACTTGACGCCGCATTTTTATTAATTGAACGTGCCAAAGCAGAATTAATTGAACAAGAAAAAGGTTTTGGTACCCTGAGTTACGGCATTGTGGTTGAAACCCCAGCAGCGGTATTGAACCTACCCAGCATGCTGCCACTGCTCGATTTTGTCAGTATCGGCACCAATGATTTAACTCAATATACTTTAGCGGCCGATAGAACTAATCCACATTTAGCCAAACAATATCCACCTTTATCACCTGCTGTTATTCAATTAATTTCCATCACCATAAACCACTGTAAACAGGCAAATGTTAAAGTCTCTTTATGTGGTGAACTTGGCAGCGATCCATACGTCTTACCTTTGTTAGTCGGACTTGGGCTTGATGAGTTGAGTATCAACCCGGCTAATTTATTAGACGTAAAAGTGGCATTGATTAAAGGTAATTACACAAAATTTGTCCGCCATGCACAACACATTGCTTTGTTAACTCGAATTACTGAAATTCGTAAAGCCATTAACGCTTTTGCACATGATTGCGATTAATCACACGAATAAAGTTGGTAAAGTTGACAGAGCCGTTTACAATTAAGCGCATAAAAATATTAATAAAAGGGGCTTGTTCTTATGGGATTTTTAAGCCGCATTAGACGACTTATTTCCGGCCAACCACCATTAACGGGTGGTATTGCCATTTATGCACCTGTATCGGGTGATATTGTTGCAATTGAAAAAGTACCCGACGTGGTATTTGCTGAAAAAATTGTTGGTGATGGGATTGCTATCGACCCTAAGGGCGAATTTATTGTTGCCCCGATTGATGGCACTATAGGTAAAATTTTTGAAACCAACCACGCATTTAGTATTGAGTCTCCACAAGGGCTTGAGCTGTTTGTGCATTTTGGGGTTGGTACCGTTGAACTTAGAGGCAATGGTTTTAAGCGTTTAGCCGAGGAAGGTCAGCAAGTTAAAGCCGGTGAACCGATTTTGTCTTTCGATTTAGCTTACTTACGCGGAAAAGTTGATAGTTTGCTCACTCCGGTAGTGCTGGCCAATATGGAAGACGTTAAACAATTAGATAAGGCCCAAGGCAGCGTTATTGCGGGTAAAGATATTATTTTTACGGTGCAAATGTAACATCAAATTGGTTCGATTTATTTAATACCTCTACTCAATCGTGTCGTAAACTATTACGCCACGATAATATGCAACCTTCAGCTTAAGTGAGCGTAGGTTGCATATTATGAAATCTTTTCAAAACACCGTCTTCGGCTTGTCCAAGCCGCTTCACAATGCCACAATGTTGTTAAATGCATTCAATGATATCAATGTTACATAAGGCACTTTTTCAGGCTTATCTATAGAGCCAAGCCTCTACATGACAACCCTACCGACATTAATGGAGTATTCTTTTGACTTTATACGGCATAAAAAATTGCGATACCGTTCGTAAAGCGCGCAAATGGCTTGAAGCCGAAAAAATTGATTACACGTTTCACGACTTCCGTGAAGATGGCCTAAATGAAGCCATGGTTACGCAGTGGGCTGATGTTGTAGGTTGGGAAACCTTGTTTAACAAACGTAGCACCAGTTTTCGTGGTTTATCTGATGCAGATAAAACGGATATCACTCAAGACAAAGCCATTGCCTTAATGGTGCAACATCCAACATTAATTAAGCGCCCTGTTCTCGTCAATAACGATAAATTACTGGTTGGTTTTAACCTAGCTCAATACCAAGCGTGGTTCGCATGATGAATAATGATGTAGTTGAATTAGCAAAAGATCTGATTTCACGTCCATCGGTAACACCATTGGATGAAGGTTGCCAAACCTTAATGGCCAATCGCCTTGCCGCCATTGGTTTTAACATTGAACCAATGGTTTTTGAAGACACCACCAATATGTGGGCAAGAAGAGGGAACAGTGATCCGGTTTTCTGCTTTGCAGGTCATACCGATGTGGTGCCTACTGGTGATCTTAACCGTTGGCATACTCCTCCGTTTGAACCGACCATCATTGATAACTATTTACATGGTCGCGGTGCAGCAGACATGAAAGGATCGTTAGCCGCGATGATTATCGCGACTGAACGTTTTGTTGCTAAGCATCCAGACCACAACGGCTCTATTGCTTATTTAATTACCAGTGACGAAGAAGGTCCTTTTATTAACGGTACCACTCGGGTTATTGATACGCTCGAAGCTCGTAATGAAAAAATGACATGGGCGCTAGTTGGCGAACCTTCATCAACGCATAAATTGGGTGATGTCGTCAAAAATGGTCGTCGTGGCAGCTTAACGGGCAACTTAACCGTTAACGGAATTCAAGGCCATGTTGCCTATCCACATTTAGCCGACAACCCTATTCATAACGCGGTTCCAGCACTAACTGAACTCGCACAAATGCATTGGGATAACGGTAATGAGTTTTTCCCACCAACCAGTTTCCAAATTGCTAATATAAATGGCGGTACAGGGGCATCTAATGTTATCCCCGGTGAATTAACCGTGATGTTTAACTTCCGTTACTCAACCGAAGTGACCGCTGAAGAGTTAATCCAACGGGTGGTAAGTATTCTTGATGCCCATGGCTTAGATTATGATATCAGCTGGATATTTAATGGTTTACCGTTTCTAACGGGTGACGGTCCACTGCTTGATGCAACACGGGAAGCGATTCGCGAAGTCACAGGTTATGAAACCGACCCCCAAACCTCAGGTGGTACCTCAGATGGTCGCTTTATCGCACCAACTGGCGCACAAGTGTTGGAGTTAGGCCCAGTCAACGCGACAATTCATAAAGTGAATGAATGTGTCAACGTGGCCGACTTAGAAATATTAGCTAATTGCTATGAACGCATTTTGGAAAAGCTATTGTGCAAATAAGCTCACTGCTTTGTTCGATTGATATCCCTAACGAGCAAGCTAAACTATACGGTTTAGACGATCGTCATTTAGTTTCAGTAGGACAGTTTTTGCTTGAACAACGCACTGCAACTGCATTTCAGCTGTTGCAGAACGCGGCATCTGCTGCGGGGTTTAATGTACAAATATGTTCTGCATATAGACCATTTGATCGTCAATTGAGTATTTGGAACGCCAAAGCCACAGGTCAGCGACCATTACTCGACCAAGACTCAAATCCAGTTGAGTTTACGTCACTCACGCCCCAACAGCTGATTGATACTATTTTGATATGGTCTGCACTCCCTGGCGCATCTCGGCATCATTGGGGCACCGATTTCGATATATATGATGCGAATAACATTAGCAAACAAGCACTGCAGTTAATCACTTCAGAATATACCGCCGATGGCCCTTGTGCTCCTCTACATCAATGGCTTATCTCGCATGCTGCTGAGTTTGGATTTTATTTCCCCTATCAACCTGATTTAAGTGGCGTTAGTCCTGAGCCATGGCACATGAGCTATTTTCCTGTCGCTAATGAGTTGTTGGAGCAATTTAGCGCAGATGAATTTGCAAAAGTGTTGTCTGCGGCAGAAATATCGTTAAAATCACCCTTAATTGAACGGCTAACAGAGTTAGTTAATCATTATGTTTTCTTTGTTGCGCCATCTCCGGCTTAATGTTTGCGCGCATTTCCTCTTTGAATGAGTTTGTTATGTCCACTTTAATGCATCACATAGAAATTGATAATCAACCACTGTATTACTTAGATGAAGGACATGGACCTGTTGTTATTCTTTGTCATGGCTTACTCACCAATAGCACTATGTGGCGATCGCAAATTGACCAACTGTCATCACAGTATCGATGTATTGCCATCGACTTTTGGGGCCATGGTCAAACAACCACTATCCCAGAATCTGTTGAAAATTTACAAGATGTGGCCCAAAACGTATTAACGTTAATGGATAAGCTTGAAATCAACTCTGCCGCCATCGTAGGTCATGGTAGTGGCGGTGCAATTGCGGCAGAGCTTATATTACATGCACCGGCTCGCATTAATGGCTTAGTGATGTTAAACAGTTTTGTGGGATTTGAACCGCAAGTTAATTGCGTTAAATACCAAGGGTTAATGGCTCAAGTTGCCAACGACCAAGCTATATCAGCAGACCTTGCACAAACCATTAGCACATTATATTTTAGTAAAGAGATTGAGCAATTGGTCAACCAAGACCCCAATCTAGCTAATATTGTTGCACAATTTAGCGCTGAATTAACGTCTTATTCTGGCGCCCAACTTACTGCGTTACTTAAATTTGCCAATATGGCCATATTCAAACGTGACACACTCGAATCGGTTGAGTTATTAACATTACCGACTTTGGTGGCCGTAGGATTAAGTGGTTATTTGCGTACCGCACTGGAAAGTTATTTAATGCATGACTGTATTGATGGCAGTCAATTATTGCACATTGAACAAGCTGGTCACTTAGCTAACATCGAAAAACCAGCCATTTTCAATCAGCATCTTGTTGATTTTTTGAGTAAAGTTAATTTTAATTAATCACCTCAATGGATAGACCAGATCCGTCGGCATTGCTGATATACTCATTACAAAATGACATATTACCTGTAATACCTTACCGGTAAAAAACGACCTAATTCGAGCGCTCATGAAACTTCTTAAACCATTATTTGATAATAATCGCCGTTGGGCTGAACGGATCAACAAAGAAGATCCTACCTTTTTTGCGCAACTGGCAAAACAACAAAACCCAGAATACTTATGGATTGGTTGCTCAGATAGCCGAGTGCCTTCTAATCAGATTATCGACTTATTACCCGGTGAAGTGTTTGTTCACCGTAACATCGCTAATATGGTCATTCACACAGATTTAAATTGTTTATCAGTGCTGCAATATGCTGTCGATGTACTAAAAGTAAAGCACATCATGGTCGTTGGGCATTATGGCTGTGGTGGTGTTCGTGCGGCAATGAATAAAGAGCGACTGGGCCTGATTGACAATTGGCTCGGACATTTACGTGACATTTATCGTATTCACGAGGATGCTCTTGAATCGATGAGTGAACAAGGGCGTTTTGATCGCCTGTGTGAGCTTAATGTGATGGAACAAGTGTCAAATGTTGTGTCGACCAACATAGTTCAAGAAGCATGGGATCGTGGCCAAGATGTTGCAATACATGGTTGGATTTACGGAATTAATAACGGATTACTCACAGATTTAGACGTGACAATCGACCGTCTTCATGGGCGCAATTTAGCTTAACCTTGCCTTCTATCTCCATTTACACTTTTAATAGGCCTGTTATTTAGCAGGCCTTTGTTTATTGTTATTAAAAATATGCAATAAAAGTCGCGAACCACCACTGAAGAACGTTATAATCATCCAGTTTATTTAGCGCTACTATGCGCAGAATTTTTAGGAGATGATTTCCATGCCTGGTTTTGAATTATTTGGTCCTGAAGAAAAGCAGGAAGTTGCTGACGTAATGGAGAACGGTTTTACCTTCCGTTATAACTTCGACCATATGCGTAATGATCGCTGGAAAACCCGCGACATGGAGCAACTACTTTGCGAAAAAATGAACGTGAAACACGCTCATTTAGTATCAAGCGGTACTGCTGCATTACAAACTGCAATGGCAGCAGCGGGCATTGGTGCTGGCGATGAAGTTATTGTGCCTCCATTTACCTTCGTAGCCTCTGTTGAAGCCGTGTTTATGGCCGGTGCTGTCCCTATTTTTGCTGAAATTGACGAAACATTATGTTTATCTCCAGAAGGTATTGAAGCTGTCATCACACCACGTACCAAGGCTATTAACCTTGTTCATATGTGTGGTTCTATGGCGAAGATGGACGAAATCAAAGCGGTGTGTAAAAAGCATAACTTGGTGATTTTAGAAGATGCATGTCAAGCCATCGGTGGCAGTTATAAAGGCCAAGCATTGGGCACCATCGGTGATGTAGGTTGTTATTCATTTGACTCAGTTAAAACCATCACCTGTGGTGAAGGCGGCGCGATTGTCACTAACAATAGCGAAATTTATAACCACTCACACATGTTTTCAGATCACGGTCATGACCATGTTGGTAATGATCGTGGTGCAGAATCACACCCAATTATGGGTTTGAATTTCCGAATTTCAGAAATGAATGCAGCAATGGGTTTAGCACAATTACGTAAGCTTGATAAAATCATTGCTATTCAGCGTAAAAATAAGAAAACCATTAAAGATGCTATGGCATCTATTGCTGAAATCACCTTCCGTGAAATTCCAGATCCAGACGGCGATTCTGCAGGCTTCTTAACATTTATGATGCCAACAGAAGAACGCACTCAAGAAATTAATAAAAAGCTGGCTGCCAACAAAGTTGATGGTTGTTTTTACTGGTATGTTAACAACTGGCATTACCTTAAAAATTGGAAACACATCCAAGAACTTAAAGCACCTGCCGCATTACCTATTATGCTAATCGCTGATCGCCCTGACTACACTAAAGTGCTGACACCTAAATCTGACGCTATCATGAGCCGAACGATTTCGATGTTGATCAAGTTGTCTTGGACTGATGAGCAAATAGCTGAACGTATTGAAAATATCAAACGCGCTTTTGCCTAGCATTGATGCCTCTCGGTCAGTGATGGCTCAGAGCACTTTTTACAGTACTTATCTCAATGGAGACTGTTGTAATGAGTTTTAAAAATTTTAAATGTGTACCAAAAATGATCTTTGGCCGTGGTTCATTTGTGCAACTTGATGTTGTATTAGGTCAAGAGCGCCAAGATGCTAACGATTTTGTCGTTTTCCTTGTCGATGATGTACATCAAGGTAAACCGCTAGCTGACCGCGTGCCAACTCAAGCGCACGACCTACTGATTTACGTAAACGTAGATGATGAGCCAACAACTGAACAAGTTGATGCGTTAACGGCGCAAGTTAACGCATTTAACACTAAGTTACCAGTGAGCGTAGTCGGTTTAGGCGGCGGTTCAACGATGGACTTAGCCAAAGCCGTATCACTAATGCTCACTAACCCTGGTAGTTCTTCTGAATACCAAGGTTGGGATTTAATTAAAAATCCTGCAATACATCATATTGGTATTCCAACAGTGTCTGGCACGGGTGCTGAAGCATCACGTACTGCAGTATTGTGCGGACCCGTTCGTAAGCTAGGTTTAAACTCAGATTACACCGTGTTTGATCAAATCATCATGGACTCTGAATTAATTGCAGGGGTTCCGACTGATCAGTGGTTCTATACTGGTATGGATTGTTTTATCCATTGTGTAGAATCATTACAAGGCACATACCTCAACGAGTTTGCTAAAGCATTTGCCGAAAAATCAATGGATTTATGTCGTCAAGTGTTCTTAGACGACCACGCAGAAAAAGACGACAAGTTAATGATGGCGTCATACATGGGCGGTATGAGCATTGCTTATAGCCAAGTTGGTGCATGTCATGCGGTATCTTACGGTTTAGGTTATGTACTGGGTTATCACCACGGTATTGGTAACTGTTTAGCCTTTGACGTGCTGGAAGAATTCTATCCAGAAGGTGTGACTGAATTCCGTAAAATGATGAAAATTCATAACATCACTCTGCCTAAAAACATCTGTAAAGATTTGCCAGATGAAACTATCGCTAAGATGGTTGCCGTGACTAAGAGCATGGGTCCACTTTGGGACAACGTGTACGGTAAAGGCTGGGAAGAGAAAGTTACCGATGAAATGCTGACTAAGTTATTCCGTCGTATATAATAAACGACAGATTAAGTCATAAAGGGCTCTTATGAGCCCTTTTATTTATTGTCTATATTATTGTCACAACCACAAGTAGGTCATATTAATGAAAGTTACTCTATTAATCCCGGCACGTTATGGTTCAAGCCGTTTCCCGGGCAAGCCGCTAGCCCCGATTAATGGTAAACCCATGATCCAACACGTTTATGAACGTGCATCATTAGCAAAAGGCCTCGATAGCATCTATGTTGCTACAGATGACGACCGCATTAAAGATGCCGTTGAATCCTTTGGTGGTAAAGTCGTAATGACCAGCCCTGATGCCGCCTCTGGTACCGACCGTATTAATGATGCCATTGCATTGCTTGGTCTTAACGATGACGATTTAGTGATTAATTTACAAGGCGATCAACCGCTGATTGATCCTATCTCAATCGAACAAATCATAAGTCTATTTGAACGTCACCCTGGTGAATTCGAAATGGCGACATTAGGATTTGAAATCGTCGATAAAAGAGAATTAGACGATCCTATGCACGTTAAAATGGTATTTGATAATGACCATAATGCATTGTATTTCTCTCGCTCTCGTATCCCCTTTGGTCGCGATACCAATGACTATCCGGTTTACAAGCATTTAGGTGTTTATGGTTACACTAAGCGTTTTGTGAATGCCTTTGCTAAGTTACCTTTAGGTAGACTTGAAGATCTCGAAAAATTAGAACAGCTACGCGCACTCGAATACGGCCACAAAATTAAAATTGCTATCAGCGCATTTGACTCTCCAGAAGTCGATACCCCTGAAGATATTCGCAAATGTGAACTACGTTTAGCCGTCGACTAACCAAACATATATGCTTATAGCTGGTGTTGTCTTAACAACATCAGCTATAAAATTGCAGGTTAAAAGGAGTTTCCAATGAGTCTAGAAGGTTATGAAGTTTGGCTAATTATCATTTTAGTCATCGGCGTTATTGCAAGTAACATTGCGGTGTTGAAATATTCTGCCAAATTTAAAATGCCTCAATTTGGTGAACATAAAGACCGAGAGCAAAATCCTGAAAAAGAAACCAGTTCACCAGAATCTGAACAAAAACTGACTGAAGAACCTTCAGACGAGAAAGACAACGGCAGCAAAGACAAAACGTTATAATGCGCAATGAACCTATCTATAAAATGAGCCTATCTATAATTTAGTGGGTTGCAAATAGCATAACGCCCATGTTGGCCTATCTTCTCGTTCTTAATCGTTGTTATTTGCCTAGCAGTTATTTTATATCTGTATTTCCATTCGTCATAACCTCTATATGGCGCAACTTAAGCCTAATAATAAAAAAGCTAACCCCATAATGAGGTTAGCTTAATGTATCCAACGGCTCTGTTTCTGTACTGATGTTTTAATACCACAGGCAAGTGTTATTCACTGTCAAGTGTGACTCGTTGTTGCTCTTGGTTATTCGGCCAAGCATTAATGACTGCTTTTACTAGCGATGCTAGTGGTATGGCAAAAAAGACTCCCCAAACGCCCCATAAGCCCCCAAAGACTAACACGGCGGCAATAATCACAACCGGGTGTAAATCAACCGCATCAGAAAACAATAGCGGTACCAATACATTGCCATCTAGCGCCTGAATAATCCCATAACCTAACATTAAGTAACCAAACTCAGCACTAAAACCCCATTGAAAAAATGCGACTAATGCAATCGGCAATGTAACCAAAGTAGCGCCAACATATGGGATCAATACCGACAAGCCTGTCAATACACCTAGTAGTGCTGAGTAACGCAGCCCCATGATAGCAAAAAAGATATAACTGGCTACGCCAACAATAACAATTTCAATCACTTTACCACGAATATAATTAAAGATTTGTTGGTCCATTTCAAACCAAACTTTTCTCGCTAGACCACGGTTAGACGGGAAAAATCGTTTGCTGCCGTTTAATAAAAAGTCTTTGTCTTTTAAAAAGAAAAATACCAACAATGGCACTAAAATGGCGTACACCATTAATACTAATAATGACGCAGAATAACCTAAAATTTGTTTCCCTAAATCAATAAGGTGCTGTGTATCAAGCATCTTATTAATTTCTTCCATCATCGAATCAAGTTGTGATGCACTCACAAACTGCGGGTAATCAGCGCTAAACTCGCGCACAATTAGCATGCCCTTATCAATCATTGAGGGTAAATCAGTAACCAATGACACCCCTTGACGCCAAATACTGGGCACCAAACCAAACATCAAAATAATCATCACCCCTAAAAATACCACCAACACGATTGTTGCCGCAGCGGTTCGGCTTATACCCAGTCGCGACATTTGTGCTACCGGCCACTCCAGTAAAAACGCTAACACCAAAGCAACCAGCAAAGGCGCAAGCAATCCAGAACCGAAGTACAATGCAAGACCAATCCCAATAATGATAAACATTAACGTTATGGCTTGTGGATCACTAAAACGGGTTTTGTACCAATCAGTTAAAATTTCCAGCATTGAAAAACCTTTTATATAAACAATATTAATTTGTTTTGGTGATGATAAATGACAAGCATTGCGGTTGATCAGCAATGATTTCAATACCAAAACCCATTTTTTTTATCAACAAGGGAACATCTCGGCGTGAACCAGGGTCAGATAAGAGTACATGTAATTTTTCATCCACATCCATCTGCTTTAGTAAAAGTTTCACTTTTACTAAAGGATAAGGACAAACATAGGGTGTTAAATCAATTAAAATCATTATCAACTTGCTTTAAACAATCTAGGGCTATTATCCTAGCTTGGACAATAAACCACAAGCAATGTAACTTAAGCAAACTTGCTGGTTAAGCTTAATTTTTCGATTCAATCATCATTAAAGGTTCCGCTTGAGTAAATTATCATTATCGACCTTTTCAAAATCACTGGCTGCTAGCGCTATTAGTGTGCTTTTTGCTGCCAGTATTGGCCACAGTTTTGCCAATAATGATCTTCCTGATCTTGGTACCGCAGCAGTCAATACTTTTAGTTTAGAAAAAGAAACTGTGTACGGTGACGCCTATATGCGCGTTATTCGCTCATCGGCACCGGTACTCAGTGATCCAGTGTTAACCCAATATTTATCTGAACTGGGTAACAAGCTGGTTGCTAATGCCACGGGGGTAAAGACACCATTTTATTTCTTTTTACTCCGCAATGATGAAATCAACGCGTTTGCGTTTTTTGGTGGTCATGTTGGCGTGCATACGGGGTTATTTTTAAATGCCGACAACGAAAGTGAACTTGCATCGGTATTAGCCCACGAAATTACCCACGTCACTCAACGCCATTTAGCACGATCTCTTGAGGCACAACAAAAAAGCTCAACTGCCACAATTGTGGGAATGTTAGGGGCTATTTTATTAACGATTGCTGCACCACAAGCCGGTATGGCAGCCTTAGCAACCACTCAGGCCTTAGCAACACAATCTAAAATTAACTATACCCGCTTACATGAAAAAGAAGCTGATCGTATTGGAATGCAAATTCTTGTCGATGCCGGATTTGATCCTAATGCTGCCGCTACATTTTTTGGTCAACTGGCAATTCGTTATCGTTTTACCACAACACCACCACAAATGTTGCTGACGCATCCATTGCCAGAATCACGTATTACCGAGGCACGTAACCGCGCGGCTCAGTACCCTAAAAGTAATGTCCCTAACAGCCTTAACTTTCAGCTAGCTAAAGCGCGTATCCAAGTACGCTTTTCAAGTTTTAGTGATGATGCCGCGTTATCTTTGTTTGATCAACAACTCAAAAAGAACGAGTATTCGTTTAAACAGGCCGCGCTCTATGGCAAAGCTTTAGCACTTTTCCGTTTAGAAAAATTTGCACAAGCTGAAGTGATCATTGATGATTTACTAAAACAAGATGACAATAATCTGTTCTACATCGACACCAAAACAGATTTATTAGATCAGAAAAAAGATTTTGCAGGTGCAATAGCATTATTAGAAGCTCAACGGAAATTAAAACCGACCTCACAAGTGGTCAACGCTAACTTAGCCAATATTTATGTTCAGGCAGATCAGCCTAAAAAAGCTATCCCGCTGTTAGAAGAACTGATATTTTTCGATAAGCAAAGTATGCTGCCGTATCAAATTATGGCTGATGCATATCGTAAGCTAGACAATAAAGCGCTTGAGTATTATAGCAATGCTGAACTCATGGCCTTATCGGCTAACTACAAAGGTGCAATTGACCAACTCAATTATGCATATCGCTATTCTGATGGCCAAAACCTACAAATGGCACGAATTGAAGCAAGAATAAGACAATTCAGACAAGCAGATAGGGCAATGGAAGAATTAAAATAGCCGCGATAATCTAACCTTACAAGCTATTCTTTGATAGAATAATGGCAAACAATAAATCTACTTATTGTTTGCCATTTTTTAATGACGGACTATGACAATGACAACCACCAAAACAACGATATACCATAACCCTCGCTGTTCAAAAAGCCGTGAGACGCTCGCATTGTTGCAAGCTAATGCAGTAGATGTCACTGTCGTTGAATACTTAAAGACGCCACCTACAGCCGCTGAAATTCAGACTATTTTGCAACAACTTGGTTTAACAGCTCGCCAGCTTATGCGCACTAAAGAAGACGAATATAAAGCTCAAAATTTGGCTGACACATCGTTATCGGAAGATCAGCTCATCGCTGCAATGGTAGCAACACCTAAATTAATTGAACGTCCTATCGTGCTAGCCAACAACAAAGCAGCCATTGGTCGTCCACCAGAAAATGTTTTGTCTATTCTTTAACGAGTAAAATAATGACTTCACAAACCTTGTTTCAACTAAGTCGAATTGGTTACCTTGCATTACTCCTGCTGCTCAGCGGCTGGTTTATTCAACAAGGCATGAATGGCACCTACTCGCTAGGATTCAGCTTAATATGGATTGTACCTTTACTGTTTCCGCTTAAAGGCATCTTAACCGGTAACCCATATACATATGCATGGGCCAGTTTTATTCTGTGTGTATACTTATTACATGGCTTAACCCTTGCTTATGTCACCACTGATGCGCTGGTATTTGCACTGATTGAATCAGTATTGATTTGTGTCTTGTTGGTGAGTTTTCCATTCTATGCTCGTAAACGCGGCCGAGAACTGGGATTAGGGTTGAAGAAAAAGTCTGAACAACAATAAACAACCTTCATTTTTGTTGCCTCACTAAGCGCCTTCGGGCGCTTTTTTGTTAGTTGCATTTAATCAAAACAGCGTGCTACATTATTTTGCAAACAAGATGTTATAAAAATGTATTGTTAAACAATAATAAAATAGACATGGAGTCGTTTAATGAAGTTATCGCAAAATTTAGGGATCTATAGCCTTTTAGCCAGTGCCATATTCGTTAGCGCCTGCGGAGGAGATTCAGACAATAACGATCAAGGTGTGCCTACCTCATCCACTTTCGAAATCTGCAGTGAAAGTTTAACTTATTCAATTACCGACACAAACTCTCAATTGACTTTTACCCTTGAACAGCATTATGCCAAAGACAAGCCTGGCAGCATTATTGCCAACCTTAATGAACAAGACACTATTGGCAAATCATTTTTGTGGCAGCAGATATCAGGACCCAGTCTTGAACTAGCTGCAGTTAATAGCCAAGTGTTAGCATTCACACCCACAAGTAACCAAGATTACGCTTTTAAGGTGACTGTCTCTGGCGGTAATATCAACATTGAAGAAACGATATCAATTACTGCCGATTCTAATGACAATATTTTACGCATTAATAGCGATCATCAAATGGTGAATAGAACTGATGCGAGTTTACGTTTACAGAATATAAACGGCCAAGTACCTGAAAATATTAGTTGGTGCATGTATCCGAGTGCTAATAATAAAGCCTTTACCAACGTGGATTTGAGTGACATAAATAGGCCACTTTTTGTTGCGCCAAACGTCGATACCGATCAATTATTCAGTCTTAAAGCCACTGCCACATTTGATGGCCAAACCATTAGTGATGACGTCAATTTACTCGTAACCAAAGAAAAAAACGCCCCATCGGACGCCTACTTCAGCTACCCCATTGCACGAATGCACCCTTACAAGCCTAACTCAGCTTATGCTAATAATCTGGCCTATTGTGTTTACTCGAACCAACTAGTCAATCAATGTAATATTCTTAACGAGCTGCCCTTTATTAGCCAAGATACTAAGCCAGATCCGATTGATACTATTATGGACAGAGTACTTGTGTCGCACGACTGGATGGGGGCAAACTTTGAAGCCTATTTACGCGCACAAACACATAATGACTTTGTAGAATTGTTGCAATCAGTGACGGCTGTGGTCATCAGTTACGATATCAGACCAGCCTTTTATGCTGGTTTTATAGGAGCAATATATCTTGATCCTGAATACCTGTGGCTAACTTCTGCCCAGCGAGATACGATTAATGAAACCCCTGATTATCGCAGCAACTTTGGTGAAGATCTAAATTACCTCTCGCCATATCGTTATGTCAAAAACAACGATTATGCTGGTCAATATATAGAAATAGGCAACCGTACTAACCGTACCATGGAGAATATGTCTTCTAACCTAGCCAGGCTCTTGTATCATGAACTGGCTCATGCAAATGATTTTTATCCACAAAACATGCATGCCAATATTCAAGGCCCTACTTTAAAAGACGAATTTAATCGTCGTTTTGATGGTAAAGAGATGACATCAGACCAACTTAACATCCGCTATCCATTAACCAGTACTGAAATGTACGCTCTTGCTAGCGTTCAATACTCTGGTGAAAATGCAAATAACACCCAAAAAGCCTATACTCCAAGTGATGTAGCGCTATTTTTCTCAAGTGACCTCGCCAACGATGATTATGCTTATTCATCAACACGAGAAGATGTTGCCATGTTGTTTGAAGAAGTGATGATGAGCCATCGATATGGTATTTTGCGTGATATCGCCATTACTGACAAACCAGAAATTGAGACGAGCTCGACGATTGTGGTTGAATGGGGCCAACGCGGCCGAGTCGGTCAACCTGAGTTATACGATCGCGCTAGCTACGTCTTGAGTCAAATACTGCCTGAAGTTGATGTTAGCCAAGTGATGGACGGTTTACCTGCACCAGTAGCGTTAGTTAAAGGCCAAACCTGGGCACAAAACTTGGTGCTAACAACTGATCCATCAAAATCACCACAGAAAATCTCATCACAAACTGAAAAAAACACTGCTGAGACTAGACCATTGCAATTTAGTGGCAGTGATCACGTGAAGCAATAAACCATTGACTCACACAATAAAAAACGCCAAATGAATTCATTTGGCGTTTTTTATTATGTAATTGCGTAGACTGATGACGATAATTTTTGCCTAAAGAATTAAAACCTAAGGTATTAAAGTCTCAACATCTCTTTTATAAACGGAATAGTCAGTTTACGCTGATGTACCATAGAAGCTTTATCGAGTTTATCGAGTACATCAAACAAGGTGCGTAAATCACGCGCCATTCGCGTCAGTAAAAAGCGCCCTACTTCATCAGACAACTGCAAACCACGCATTGCCGCTCGGCGCTGCAAGGCCACGAGCTTTTCATCGTCTGCCATTGGTTGTAATTGATAGATTAATCCCCATTGCATACGAGAAACCAAATCTGGCAATAAAAACCCCGTTTCAGAAGGTGATGCCTTTCCGCTAACTATTAAACGGCAATCTTGTTGCTCAGCTATACGATTATATAGATGAAAAATAGCTTCTTCCCATACAGGATGACCCGCTATGGCTTCTATATCATCAATACAAATCAATTCCAGAGATTCTAGGCCCTCAAATAATGCCGGTGAAATACTCGCATGAATGCCTAATGGGATATAGAGAGTGCGGCGTTCTAGGTCATTGGCAAGGGCACAAGCTGCATGCATTAAATGCGTGCGGCCTGATTTTTCTGGGCCATATACATACAAAGAAGACGCTAGATTGCCTTCAGCGCTAGCTTGAAGTTTCTGGATCAACTCATCATTACCCGAAGCAGGATAATAACTCTGAAAGGTTTCATCGTCAGGTAGATAAACGGGTAAAGATAATTGTCTTGGTGAGTTTTGTGTCACTCAGATAGGTCTCAAAATCATAAACTAACTAACGTTATTATACCTAAATCCGTCAATTATGCGAGTATCAGCAAGAATCCTGCACATAAAGATCACCTCGGTATAGCATTTCACGCTGTACAATTAAAGTGTACAGCGCACCTTTTGATAATACTTATTGGCCCAACCATTGATAAAGTAATTTAGGCGTAGAATTGTCGGCCTTAGACTCATAAAATGACTCCACACTGCCAACGGTATCTAATTTTGATAACCGACTATCAATATTAAGCAATCGTTGCAAGTCATCTACACTGCTAAACAATTCTATCGTATAAGTGGCTGCTTCACCCTTAAACTGACTAAGTTTCAGGGATTTCACCGCACTAAGCTGACGAAGATAGGTTTCAATATTTACCACTTGAGTCATGTTGTTTAACCCAGTAAAGCTGACTTGGGTAGCTACATCACTGCCTGTAGAGGCTATGGCAAACTGGCTAATATAATAATCGGCCAGAATGTTCATCATTCGCTTCGTGGCTTGTTGATAATCCGTCGCTTCACCCTGTTGTGAAATTAACGGCTGTAGTACACCATTAGTTCTATTTTTATCAAATAATTTGATGGTGAAATGAACGTTACTGCTTTGAGTATCCAAATTGGCAATAGCGAAGTAATCAGCTTGATAACGGGTAGATGCATTAGCTAACACATCAGTAAACATTCCACGTACATCAGTGATACTCACTTGCATCACATCATCCAAATCCATAATAGGCAGCAATAACGGAATGCCTTTATTATTAGACTCTTGAGCCAACTCTGATCGAATATCGGCTGAAGAAGCATCAGCTAAAATAGACGGTTCATTATTTTCATCAACCGACATCCATAACAAGGTTAATGGTCGTTGACTGCCCCAAACAGGTAAACCGGCTTGACGTAACGTTGAAATAACCCGTTGATGGTCAAAGCTGGCTTTGAGCATGAGTTCACCATTTTTCTCATAATAACCGTATTGAGTCAAAATGACTTCTGGGTTATTAATTTGGTCTTTTACCAATGGGTTTAATACTACACTCGGCAGACCAGAGTTTTTTAAGAAAACGGCAGCTAATGCCTCTTTAAGGGCGTTATTTTTCACATCGTTTGCGCGTGAAGCTACCGTAATATCGGCTTCATCAAGCTTGCTCACTTCAGCAGCATGCACAAGCGTAATCGAGGTTAACGCAATTAGTGGTAACGTAATGAGATTAATTAGTTTTTTCAGCATCTGATAACATAAACGCAGCAAATATAAGTGAACAAATTATATCATAATAAAATTCTATCGAGTAATGGATAACGAAAACTCTTTTTTACTGCCGCCAAATTGACCCAGTATTGTAGCCATATCAAATAACAATAATCGCTACAGCGTCCTCAAAGTTGTTATGCATATTATCGCTTTTATGTGACAATTCGCGCCGTTTAATCACACGCTAACTTTCTAAATAATGATGGAGAACAATATGAAACGCGTGTTAATTCCGCTTCAAGGCGCACAAATGCTATTTGTCGCTTTTGGGGCACTCGTGCTAATGCCGTTATTAACGGGTTTAGACACCAGTGTCGCATTATTTACAGCCGGTTTCGGTACCCTACTGTTTCAATTAGTCACTAAACGTCAAGTACCTGTATTCCTCGCTTCTTCCTTTGCCTTTATTGCGCCCATTTTATATGGCGTACAAACATGGGGTATTCCTGCCACCATGGGCGGTTTAATGGCTGCTGGCGTGGTGTATATGCTACTTGGATTAACAGTAAAACTTCGTGGCACTGGATTTATACATACTTTATTACCTCCGGTTGTTGTCGGCCCAGTCATTATGATCATTGGCTTAGGCTTAGCGCCTGTAGCCGTCAATATGGCATTAGGTAAAAGTGGTGATGGAAGCTTGATCATCGTAGAGCAAAATGTCGCGCTAACGATTTCACTTTCGGCATTAATGACCACCATAATCGTAGCGATTTTTGCTAAAGGATTGGTCCGACTAATGCCTATTCTGGCGGGTATATTGGTTGGCTATGGTGTGAGCTTAGCCTTTGGTGTTGTCGATTTCACCCCAGTTACTCAAGCGGCTTGGTTAGCCATGCCAAACTTTGTCGCCCCAGAATTTAACTGGCATGCGATTCTATTTATGATCCCAGTTGCCATTGCACCAGCGGTTGAACATATCGGCGATATTTTGGCCATTTCTAACGTGACGGGTAAAGACTATTTTAAAAAGCCTGGTTTACATCGTACCCTTACTGGCGATGGTATTGCTACGATAGCAGCGTCGGCATTGGGCGGTCCGCCTAATACCACTTACAGTGAAGTAACCGGTGCGGTTACACTGACCAAAAGTTTTGATCCACGGATCATGACCTGGACAGCCATCACTGCGATAACCCTAGCTTTTGTCGGTAAATTGGGTGCCATGATGCAAACCATACCTGTACCGGTAATGGGCGGTATTATGTGCTTATTATTTGGCTCGATTGCAGCTGTTGGATTAAATACCTTAATTCGTCATCAAGTCGATTTATCTGAACCTCGTAATCTGAGTATTGTCGGGGTAACGTTGGTGTTTGGTATTGGCGGAATGGCGTTTGGTATTGGCTCGTTTAGCTTAACGGGGATAAGTTTGTGCGGTATTGTTGCTATTTTGATGAACTTGATTTTACCTGCCGTGAAAAAGCCACAGGTTGAAAAGTAACTTTCTGTAACCGCATGCAGAAGCACTGCTTAGTAAGTACATGTTTAAAAAATAATAAAAAGCCCCAACAGCCTTTCGCTTTGGGGCTTTTTTTGAGTGCGTAAACACTCAATCATCTGCAATTACTCTGCTGCGTCTTCTGTACGGAATTTATCAGCAGTTGCTTTAATAATTGGTTGAAGTTCACCTTTTTGGAACATTTCAGTGATAATGTCACAGCCACCAATTAACTCGCCTTCTACCCATAATTGTGGGAATGTTGGCCAGTTAGCAAATTTTGGTAATTCAGCACGAATATCTGGGTGCTGTAAAATATCTACGAACGCAAATTGTTCACCACAGTTGATCATCACTTGAGCAACTTGAGATGAAAATCCACAGCTTGGTAATTTAGGTGAACCTTTCATGTACACAATAATTGGGTTTTCGGTAATTTGCTGTTTAATCTTTTCTACAGTTTCCATTTGATTTCCTAAGTACGACGACTGAATACATAATGTCTATTGTACGACACCTAGACTAAGAACAAAATGCCACAGTTTGTAGGGTTTATCTAAAATCCATAAAATCGATTACTGCAATCCACATAATTCCCTAAACAATGATTCACATCACAAAAATAATCAGTACAATAGCAATAGAGCAATGTTACCTGATGGGTAAACAAAACGATAACCTGAATCCATGGAGAGATACTAATGGCCTTCGAATTACCAGCATTACCTTATGCAAAGAACGCACTTGAACCACACATTTCTCAAGAAACCATTGAGTTCCATTATGGTAAGCATCACAACACATATGTGGTTAAACTAAACGGTTTAGTTGAAGGAACTGAGTTTGCGGGCAAAACACTAGAAGAAGTTGTTAAAACTTCAACTGGCGGTATGTTCAACAACGCGGCTCAAGTTTGGAACCACACTTTTTACTGGAATTGCTTAGCACCTAATGCTGGCGGCGAAGCAACTGGCGATATCGCTGCTGCTATCAATGCTTCTTTTGGTTCTTTTGAAGAATTCAAAGCTAAATTTACTGATTCTGCAGTAAATAACTTTGGTAGCGCTTGGACATGGTTAGTGAAAAAAGCTGATGGTTCATTAGCGATTGTTAACACTAGCAATGCTGCTACACCGTTAACAGATGAGTCTGTTACGATTCTATTAACTGTAGATGTATGGGAACATGCTTACTACGTTGATTACCGTAATGCACGTCCAGAATATTTAGCTCACTTCTGGCAGCTTGTTAACTGGGAATTTGTTAATAAGAATTTTGCTGCTTAATTTCGATTAACTGCAAAAATTAAAGGAGCCTTCTGGCTCCTTTTTTTGTCATTTTATCCGCCTAAAGTACGCTGCCTATCATCAGACTATGTTTGCAACTATTGCAAATGCTACTGTTTGTTATTGTTTTTATTTGATTTATTTTTCATTAAAACTTCGCCAAGTTATTTACCCTGTCCTACACTTTAGTCGTAAAGCCTAATATTGCGCTAACAGATTTAACATTACATTCTTGACCATCGCATTCATCACTCAGGCTTTTTACGTCATACAACTGTATGTTTTGAGGGGGTTACTATGGGCATTTTTGAGCACTATCAACAACGCTATGAAAAAAAACGTGACGAAGAATATACCTTAGAGCAATTTCTCGATATCTGTAAACAAGACAGAAGTGCCTATGTGTCTGCTGCCGAACGGTTACTCATGGCCATTGGTGAACCGCAGATTATTGACACAGCAAAAAATCCAATTTTAAGTCGGATTTTTTCTAATCGTGTTATTGCACAGTATCCCGCATTTAAAGATTTCTATGGCATGGAAGATGCGATTGAACAAATCGTGGCCTACTTGAAACATTCTGCTCAAGGCTTAGAAGAGTCAAAGCAAATATTATATCTCTTAGGCCCTGTCGGTGGCGGTAAATCATCGCTGGCCGAAAAACTCAAAGCATTAATGCAACAAGTGCCGATTTACATATTAACTGCCGATGGCGTTCGTAGTCCTGTCAACGACCACCCATTTTGTCTGTTTGATCCTGAAGAAGACAGTGAACTACTCAAAAACGAATACAACATACCAAGTCGTTATATCAAAACGATTATGTCACCATGGACAGTAAAACGTTTACACCAGTATGGTGGTGATATCTCAAAATTTAGAGTCGTAAAAGTGTATCCATCGGTGCTCGATCAAATCGGTATTGCTAAAACAGAACCCGGAGATGAAAATAACCAAGATATTTCTGCTTTGGTGGGTAAAGTTGATATTCGTCAGTTAGAACATTTTTCACAAGATGATGCCGACGCTTATGCTTACTCAGGTGCGTTATGTCGTGCAAACCAAGGGTTGATGGAGTTTGTTGAAATGTTTAAAGCCCCCATTAAGGTCCTTCATCCATTATTGACTGCGACTCAGGAAGGCAATTACAACGGTACTGAAGGCTTATCGGCCTTGCCGTATAACGGTATTATTTTGGCCCATTCTAATGAGTCAGAATGGTCCGCGTTTAGGAATAATAAAAATAACGAAGCGTTTTTAGATCGCGTCTATATTGTCAAAGTGCCCTATTGTTTGCGGGTATCCGAAGAAATGGAAATTTATCAAAAATTATTGGCTAATTCTGAATTATCCACTGCATCTTGTGCACCAGGTACCTTAGAAACCTTGGCACAATTTAGCGTGTTATCGCGGTTAAAAGTGCCCGAAAACTCGTCTATTTATTCAAAAATGCGCGTCTATAACGGTGAAAGCTTAAAAGACACCGATCCCAAAGCGAAATCCTACCAAGAATATCGGGACTATGCTGGCGTAGATGAAGGCATGCAAGGGCTATCGACCCGATTTGCCTTTAAGATTTTGTCACGAGTATTCAATTTTGACAGTGCAGAAATCGCCGCAAACCCAGTCCACTTATTTTATGTACTGGAAAAGCAAATTGAACAAGAACAATTTCCTAACGATATAAGTGAGAAATATTTAGAGTTTCTTAAAGGTTATTTAATCCCTAAGTATGTTGAGTTTATCGGTAAAGAGATCCAAACCGCTTACCTTGAGTCGTATTCTGAATACGGACAAAATATTTTCGACCGTTATGTTACCTATGCTGATTTTTGGATCCAAGATCAAGAATATCGCGACCCAGAAACAGGACAACTTTTTGATCGTGGTGCCTTAAATGCTGAATTAGAGAAAATTGAAAAACCAGCGGGGATCAGTAATCCAAAAGATTTCCGCAATGAAATTGTTAACTTCGTCTTACGTGCTCGAGCCAATAATGAAGGCAATAATCCTCTGTGGACTAGCTATGAGAAATTACGCACCGTGATTGAGAAAAAAATGTTTTCCAACACAGAAGATTTGCTGCCCGTTATTTCGTTTAACGGCAAAACATCGAATGACGATCAACGTAAGCATGACGACTTTGTTAATCGCATGATGGAAAAAGGCTACACCAAAAAACAAGTCAGACTATTGTCAGAATGGTATTTACGAGTGCGTAAATCATCGTAGACACCCAATAATTGGCAGCGCCGTTGACCTGGGCGCTACCAAACATAAGACTTGGGAGCGACGTATGGCAAATTTTATTGATAGACGACTCAACGCAAAAGGAAAAAGCACTGTTAATCGGCAGCGTTTTATTGAACGCTATAAAAAACAAATCAAAAAAGCTGTCGGTGATGCGGTAACACGCCGAAGTGTTACGGATATTGATAAAGGTGAACAGATTAGTATTCCCAAGCGGGATCTCAGTGAGCCCGTTTTTAGGCAAGGACAAGGTGGAATAAGGGACAGAGTTCATCCTGGCAATGATCAATTTAATCGTGGCGACCAAATTCAACGACCTAAAGGCGGACAAGGCGGTGCAGGTCAAGGCGATGCCTCAAATATTGGCGAAGGTGACGACGATTTTGTATTTACTATTTCAAAAGATGAATATTTAGCATTGTTGTTTGAAGATCTCGAACTGCCAAACTTACAGAATAATCGCCTTAATAAATTGGTTGAATATCAAACCTATCGTGCAGGCTTCACCAATGATGGCGTACCCGCCAATATCAATATTGTCAGATCACTGCGTTCATCACTCGCTAGACGCATCGCCATGAGCGGCGGGAAAAAGAAAGCACTACAGGCATTGGAAGCCGAACTTGCGGTATTAGAAGATACTCCTGGCGCTCAAGCCGAGCGGATTATAGCCATCAAAGAGCAAATAACAGTGCTCAAGCAGCAAATCGCTAAAGTACCATTTATCGATACCTTTGATTTACGCTATAACAACTATGCGAAACGCGAAGTCCCTTCAAGTCAAGCGGTGATGTTTTGTTTAATGGATGTGTCAGGTTCGATGGATCAAGCTACCAAAGATATGGCTAAACGTTTTTATATTCTATTGTATCTATTTCTGACCCGCAGTTATCAGAACCTCGAGGTGGTATATATTCGCCACCATACACAGGCAAAAGAAGTCGATGAACACGAATTTTTTTACTCACAAGAAACCGGCGGAACCATAGTATCAAGCGCATTAAAACTGATGCATGAAATACAACAAGCTCGTTACCCTGAAAATGAATGGAATATCTATGCAGCTCAAGCTTCTGATGGCGATAATTGGTCCGACGACTCCCCCACTTGCCATGAGATATTAGCAAAACATATTCTGCCCAAAGTACGCTATTTCAGTTACATCGAAATCAGTCATCGGGCTCATCAAACCCTGTGGCATCAATATGAACAGTTACAACAGCAGTTTGACAATATTGCGGTACAGCATATTCACCAAGTTGAAGATATCTATCCCGTTTTCCGTGAACTCTTTAAAAAACAAGCTATATAGGAGGCTATCATGGTTCAACATAAACGTAACCCGTTAGATGATGGTCCCGAGTGGACATTTGATTTACTGCAAAAATATCAATATGAAATTGAACAGGCCGCGGCTTTCTTTAAACTTGATACTTATCCGAATCAAATTGAAATTATTACCGCGGAACAAATGATGGATGCTTATGCAGGGATAGGAATGCCGATTGGTTACACTCATTGGTCATTTGGTAAACGGTTTATCCAAACAGAACAAGGCTACAAGCGCGGCCAAATGGGGTTAGCTTATGAAATTGTGATAAATTCCGACCCCTGCATCGCCTATTTAATGGAAGAAAATACCATCACGATGCAAGCATTGGTTATGGCTCACGCCTGTTATGGCCACAATAGTTTTTTTAAAAATAACTATTTATTTAACACCTGGACCGATGCGAGTTCGATTATTGATTATTTAGTTTTTGCTAAGAATTATATTCGTGAATGTGAATTACGTTATGGTGTAGAGCAAGTTGAACTGACCTTAGACTCTTGCCATGCATTAATGAATTACGGTGTAGACCGCTACAAACGTCCAGCTGAAGTATCACTTAAAGAAGAACAAGCAAGACAACAAGAGCGTGAAGATTATCTGCAAAGCCAAGTGAATGACTTATGGCGAACGCTGCCTACATCGCCACAAACAGACACCCCTGAAACGACGGCTATTTTCCCCAGTGAACCTCAAGAAAACATTTTATATTTTATTGAAAAAAACGCACCATTATTAGCACCTTGGCAACGTGAATTGGTGCGCATAGTACGTAAGATGGCGCAATATTTTTACCCACAAAAGCAAACCCAAGTGATGAACGAAGGCTGGGCAACTTTTTGGCATTACACCATACTTAATCGCTTATATGATACCGATAAAGTTACCGACCGTTTCATGTTGGAATTCTTGCAAAATCACACCGCAGTGGTCGCTCAACCTGCCTATAATAGTCCACATTATAGTGGCATAAACCCCTATGCTTTAGGTTTTGCAATGTTTATCGATATCAGACGCATCTGCGAAACCCCCACTGAAGAAGATCGAAAATGGTTTCCAGACATTGCAGGCAGCGATTGGCTGACAACGGTTCACTTTGCCATGAAACACTTTAAAGATGAGAGTTTTATTAGCCAATATCTATCACCTAAAGTGATTCGTGACTTTAAGCTATTTGGTATTTTAGATAATGAAAAACGCAGTCAACTATCAATATCGGCCATTCATGATGATCAAGGTTACCAAGATATTCGCAACACCCTATCACAACAATATAATCTGTCGAATATTGAGCCCAATATACAAGTACAACAAGTGCAAGTGAACGGTGACAGGTCAATTATCTTACGCTACATACCATTTGACGGCATCCCGCTGGCAGACAACCATCAAGAGGTATTAAAGCATTTACATCGATTATGGGGATTTAATGTCACCTTGGAGCAACTTGATGACTTAGGCATTGTTAGTACCTTGTCAATGTGTCCAGAAACAGCAGCATAAAGTCTATCTAGTTTACAGTCTGTGGTTTGAACGAGATGATTTATGCTATAAAAAAGAGCCAATCGATTTGATTGGCTCTTTTTTAAGTGTAAATGAGAGGTTTTACTCACTAATTCACTAGGATTTATCATGACCCATTTCAGCAGGTAAATCATCACGTAATTTTTGCCACATTTTGCCACTTTCGATACCATTGATACGCATTAATGCTGGTACGTCAGAGTAATTTTTATCTTTAGCTAACTTTTCAAGTTTGACATAAAAACGCATGGTTAATTCACGAGCTTCTTGGCTCGAAAAATAATATCGACCAACACGATTATAAAGACCTTTGAAACCATTTAAAATCAATACATACAATGGATTACCTGATGCAAAAGCTAATGTATGATGCAATTGGTAATCAAATGTAGCATACGCTTCTGCATCATTTTCTAAGCTATGAATACCCGCTAATACATCAACTACTTTTTCAGGATTGTGGCGAATGGAGGCCCTAAAATAAATGTTGCTTACGTTACCACGAGCAGCCATTAATTGGTCGACAAGTAGTGGAAAACCATCCGGATTTAAATCAGCAATGGTTTCTAAAATATTTAACCCAGACGTTTCCCAAAAATTATTCACCTGGGTAGGTTTACCATGTTGAATTTTCAACCAACCATCTCGAGCAAGACGTTGTAACACTTCTCTTAACGTTGTTCGAGTAACACCGATAAGTTCAGAGAGCTCACGTTCAGCAGGTAAAATTGATCCCGGTGGAAATTTGTTTTCCCAAATGGAACGAACAATATATTTCTCGGCAAAACTCGCTGGCCCTTTGGCATTGATGATCATCAGCCTTCATATCCTATTGCTAAACAATGGCGAAACTATTGTGACTGATCATACCAGAGCGGTAGAAAATAAAAACCATTGTTTAATCACTACGCTCATTACGATTGATTTTCAAACAACTAAACTGAGCAAAAATCAATAATTGAATATTCATCACATTAAACCACTATAATCATCGACATATCATCAATTTATCTGATAGAACTCTTTAAGTTTAGTATATAATGATGTAGCTAGTTTGTTAACGCTACGTGCTAATTCTAACGACAATAACAGCGTTACAATTCGATTTTTTTTAAGCTACACTAGCGATGAAAATAAGAGCCATACGTAGTTAGTGAGTAAACTATTTTGCTAACACATTGTTTGCTATAACAAGATATCTTTATTCAACAGAGAGTAATTGGCCAAAATACTCAGTTCAATCGAATTGAATTTTAAACTCAATTAACGAAAAATTGATGCTTATCAAGTTTTCTAATCTGAGTTGCCTCTATTCTCCCAAATCTATTTGAAAATAATGATGTATTGTAAGCTATCAAAAAATGGTAACAATACTGCCACAATAACAATATCGGAGAGGCTGATATGCCTGTAACCAAAAGTCAGGCGCTATTTGTAAACTTTTTAGGCAATTCACCTAAATGGTACAAATACGCAATTTTGGCATTTTTAGTAATAAATCCCCTGCTGTTTTTTTATGTCAGTCCATTTATCGCTGGATGGGTGCTAGTCGTTGAATTTATTTTCACTCTAGCAATGGCACTTAAATGTTATCCACTTCAGCCCGGCGGTTTGCTCGCAATTCAAGCCGTATTTATTGGCATGACATCTCCCTCGCAAGTTCTACATGAAATTGAAGCAAACTTAGAAGTATTGTTACTTTTAGTCTTCATGGTCGCTGGTATTTACTTTATGAAGCAGTTGTTACTGTTTGTATTTACCAAGATGATTACCAAAGTACGTTCGAAAATAATCGTTTCATTGATGTTTTGTACTGCGTCAGCATTCTTATCTGCGTTCTTAGATGCGTTAACGGTCATCGCGGTTATTATTGCTGTTGCCGTTGGTTTTTACTCTATCTACCACAAAGTGGCTTCAGGAAAGAGTTTTAATGATGGTCACGACCATACATCTGAAACAACTGAACAGTTAAACAATGAAGAATTAGAATCGTTCCGAGCATTCTTACGTAATTTATTAATGCATTCAGGCATTGGTACCGCTCTTGGTGGTGTTTGCACCATGGTTGGCGAACCACAAAACTTAATCATTGCGGCCCAAGCCCATTGGCAGTTTGGTGAGTTTTTCTTACGGATGTCGCCAGTGACAATGCCAGTATTGGTTGCAGGTATATTCACTTGTTTTCTTGTCGAAAAATTCAAAGTCTTTGGTTATGGTGCACAATTACCTGATGCAGTACATAAGATTTTAACTGATTACGCCACTCATGAAGACTCGCACAGAACCAATCAAGATAAAATGAAATTGGTTATCCAAGCCCTTATTGGTATTTGGTTAATTGCTGGTTTAGCACTTCACCTAGCTTCTGTTGGCCTCATTGGTTTATCAGTCATCATCTTAGCCACTGCGTTTAATGGTATAACCGACGAACATTCTTTGGGTAAAGCATTTGAAGAAGCTTTACCTTTCACTGCACTATTGGCGGTATTTTTTGCCATCGTTGGTGTGATTATTGACCAGGAACTGTTTGCTCCAGTGATCCAATGGGCATTAGGTTATGAAGGCAATATGCAGTTAGTGATTTTTTACATCGCTAACGGCTTGTTATCTATGGTCAGTGATAACGTGTTTGTGGGAACTGTTTACATTAATGAAGTGAAAGCAGCATTGATGAGTGGCCAAATCACTCGAGATCAATTTGACTTACTTGCTGTGGCAATTAATACCGGTACTAACCTACCTTCTGTGGCTACGCCGAATGGACAAGCAGCGTTCTTGTTCTTGTTAACCTCGGCCATAGCACCGCTTATTCGTTTATCGTACGGCCGTATGGTATGGATGGCGTTGCCTTATACGATTGTATTATCAATTGTGGGCGTGATGGCCATTGAGTCAGGTTTCTTAGTCGACATGACTGATTTACTTTATGAAACTCAATTAATTATCCACCACTCAGCCAAAGACATCAGTGGCGCGGCAATGGGTCATTAATTAAATCAGCTTATTGGACTTAGTAGATAAATTATCTTAAAGTCTCTATTGTTTGTGTAAACACCCTCATTTGAGGGTGTTTTTTTATCTGTTAACACATTTATTAGGAACTGAAATTGTCGCAACTACAGCAGTTTTGCCATAACCGTTTGTCTTGGGGTTTATTATTATTGTCCGCCATTGGATTGGAATTGGCAGCCCTTTTCTTTCAATATGGAATGGATCTAGCGCCGTGTGTCATGTGCATTTATATTCGGGTTGCTGTACTCGGTATTATTCTGGCAGCGCTGATAGGGATACTACAACCTAAAGTGTGGTTGTTACGATTAGTGGGTATGGCTGGATGGTCTGTATCGGCGGTTTGGGGCTTCAAATTAGCTTATGATCTAAACCAGATGCAAGTTAATCCTTCACCGTTTGCGACTTGTTCTTTTTACCCCGAATTCCCCAGTTTTATGCCATTAGACACCTGGTTACCTTCAGTATTCTCGCCAACAGGCATGTGTAGTGACTCACCATGGTCGTGGCTGTCTGTCAGCATGGCACAATGGATGATGCTTGGTTTTGCTGTTTATGGTGTTATTTGGTTGTTGATGTTGTTACCTGCACTTAAATCTGCAAAATAAATCAGCAAAAGTTCGAAATCAAATATAAAAAAGACCTCATTGAGGTCTTTTTTATATTTGAAGAATTGATTATTCAACGTCTAGCATCGGCCACAGTACAATACAGTCTTCCAAATACTTCACTTTCATTTCGTTTACGGTTTTACCTTGTACCGAAATGCCCGATGCATGCATAGCCTGTTTATTTCCAGTCAATAACGGATGCCAGCTAGGTAGGCCTTTACCAACATGCAAACGTCGGTAAGCACAGCTATCTGGTAACCAAGTCAGCTCAGCAATATTCTCAGGCGTAATGGCAGTACATTCAGGCACATAAGTAAAACGATCAGGATATCTACGGCAACCACAAGTATCGTTGTCCAATAGATGGCAGGCGGCATTGGTATAATAAAGTTCATCCGTTTCATCATCGATGATTTTATTTAGACAGCACTTACCGCAGCCGTCACAAAGAGACTCCCATTGTTCGGGGGTCATGTTTTCTAAAGGTGTGGTTATCCAAAACTGAGTCATCATTTTATGTCTAAAGTAGTTTATTGTCTAAATTTTCACGCATTTTACACCTAAAACGGTACAATTTACTGTTTAATTTTCTCAGAAAGGTAGGTTATTGCCAGCGTATCGTACAAAGAATTATTAAATTGATGTAATAATCGAAAATTATTATAAGTTAAATAAAAGCGGCCTTTGGGTCCATCCGGCGCAATTAATGATACTTCCATGTCATTACGTTGGGGTAAATCTGCACCATCAAAACGCCTGACACCATAGGCTTGCCAATCTGGAAATGTGTGATGTGATTGTAAACCAAGTAAGTTTGGATCTAACATCATTGTCGTTTTTACCTGTCTTCCCCACGTAGAATCATATTGCCAATCTTGTTGATGTAACATATTAGCCGTAGATGCAAAGGCATCATCCATACTGTCCCAGACATTAATGATGCCGTCTTTATCGGCATCTATACCGTATTGGAGTATCTGGCTAGGCATCATTTGCATCTGCCCCATCGCCCCTGATGAAGAACTTTGCAATAAATCTTCGGTAATATTTTTTTGTTCGATTAGCTTGAGCGCTGCAATAAATTCATTAATGTAAAAAGCTTCTTTATCGCCTTTATAAGCCAGTGAGGCTAAAACAGATAACCCAGAAAAACGTCCTGTTCGCTCTCCAAAACGAGAGTTCATCCCCCATAATGCCATCAGGAATCGGGACTGAACTTGATAAGTTCGGCTAATATTTTCTATTTGTGATTCATGTTGCTGAAATATTGCTCTGGCTGTACTCACGGTAATTTCAGGTACAGCTTGGGGAATAAAGTGTTCTAATGTTTGTGATTCATCTGAATGGGTATTGAGGCTGGCTTTTTTGAAGATTTTAATATTAGCAATATAGCGTTCTGCTGTCAGTTGATTAACGCCAGTGGCTATTGCCCTTTGTTGTAGTTCCAACAAATAGTCGGAAAATTCGCCACGGCGGTCTTCTGCCATGGCAATATTAGAACAAATGAAGTAACAAAATGCACATAAAATGATTTTTTGAATCATATTCGTCTTGATTACTCCTTTAAGAATGAGCTTATTTCTTAAAAGCTAATTCTTGTTTATGTTGTTCGAGTAAATTAATTTGCGGTGGTGGTATTTGCAAGTAATAGCCTTTTTCTACTAATGCTGACTTAACTTTATCAATATCAGCGATACCTAAATGATCTCGTTTAGATAAAGGTACAATCATCACTAATGTCTTTGAACCAAACATTTCCATTAACGGTTCAGGAACGTCATCAAATACATCACGTTTTTTGACAAAAAGGTAAGTATCTGCTCTTCGACCGCTTTTATATACTGCACATATCATTTTAGTGTAAATTTCCAAAGGTTCAAACTTGATAGTCAACTAAGCACACTATAACATGGTGGCACAAGAAAATAATTGTAAATCAGTTTATCGCTGAAGTATTGGAGAATCACGCCGGGATGGCTAAACAAAATCTCGAATTAAAGGCCACGTCTTTTACCTTATCAGTACTGCATATCAATCATAACGATCTCGATATCATTGCGGCTGAATTAGACAACAAATTGGCTCAAGCTCCCCAGTTTTTTTTGGGCGCCCCCTTGGTATTAAATTTATCAGCCATTCAGCATACTCACATTGATTTTAATGCACTAAAACAATTATTAATTGACCGAAATCTTATTATTGTAGGCATTACCGATGCCAGCCCAGAACAAATTGAACAAGCAAAAAGTATGGCAATTGCAGTGGTCAAATCGGGTAAACAAGCCCGCAAAGCTGAGTTGCCTGTACGAGCAACTAAAATTGTTAAACAAAATGTGCGTTCTGGACAACAAATATACGCACAAAATGCTGATTTAATCATTTTTGGTGCGGTTGGTAATGGCGCTGAAGTCATTGCTGATGGTAGCATCCATATATATGGTGCTCTTCGTGGGAAAGCCATGGCGGGTGCTGCGGGAGATAATCAAAGTGTGATTATCGCTAACTCGTTAGAAGCAGAATTAGTATCGATTGCTGGACAGTATTGGTTGACAGAACATTTGCAACAATACGATCTAAGTCAAAGAGGCTGTGTTCGCCTTGAAGGCGCATCTCTTACTGTTGAATCATTGCCCCAATAATCGGCAAATACAAGGATATAAATATAAATGGCGCAAATTATTGTTGTCACATCAGGTAAAGGCGGTGTGGGTAAAACAACATCCAGTGCAGCAATTGCCACCGGATTGGCCTTAAAAGGAAAGAAAACTGTCGTTATCGATTTTGATATTGGGTTACGTAATCTTGATTTGATTATGGGTTGTGAACGCAGAGTCGTATATGATTTTGTTAACGTCATTAATGGTGAAGCTAATTTGAACCAAGCGTTAATTAAAGATAAACGCTGCGACAAACTGTTTATCTTACCCGCGTCTCAAACACGCGATAAAGATGCGCTCACTAAAGAAGGCGTTGGCCGGGTACTTGAGAATTTAGCCAAAGATTTCGATTATATTGTTTGTGATTCACCAGCGGGTATTGAACAAGGTGCCATGATGGCGCTTTACTTTGCCGACATCGCGATTGTTACCACTAACCCTGAAGTGAGTTCTGTACGTGACTCAGATCGTATATTAGGCATGCTGCAGAGCCGTTCACGTCGTGCGGAATTGTCTTTAGAGCCCATAAAAGAATATTTATTGTTAACTCGTTACTCTCCTGCGCGGGTCAAAACGGGTGAAATGCTCAGTGTTGAGGATGTGAAGGAAATATTAGCCATTGAATTACTCGGTGTGATCCCTGAGTCTCAATCGGTACTGAAGGCGTCAAACTCTGGTGTACCGGTCATTATTGATCAAGAAAGTGATGCAGGTTTAGCTTATGGCGATACGGTTGCACGCTTATTAGGTGATGATGTACCTGTTCGATTTATTACAGAAGAAAAAAAGGGATTCCTTAAAAGGATATTTGGGAGCTAACTATGTCGATACTTGATTATTTTAGAAGCAGTAAAAAGCCCAATACCGCATCATTGGCAAAAGAACGATTACAAATTATTGTGGCTCACCAACGTGGTGAACGTGGTGCACCTGATTATTTCCCAAAGATGAAACAAGAAATCATCGAAGTGATCCGTAAGTATGTGCAAATATCAGACGACCAAGTCTCTGTGCAACTTGACCAAAACGATGACAATTTATCGGTGTTAGAGTTAAACGTTACCTTACCTGATTCAAAGTAATCAGCCAAGGTCACCCTACTCTGCTTAACACAAAAAAGGATACTGGCATTATGCGAGTATCCTTTTTTGGTATGTTGATAAATTGCATTAACTAAAGCTGAATTAACTAAAGCGCACTGGCTCTAGTAAATCACCTACCAACTGCCCACGCCAACCGACCAAGAGTATTGGTGTTGGTGTTTGTTTGTTGTGATACAACCATAATAGAAATTCATGAATATGGCGCTTAGAACCAACAAATTCTAATGCGACATTTTCACGCTCACATAATTCAGTTAAGACTGTTTTAACTTCTTTAAAAGCTGATTTATAACCTGACTTAAGCGCAACAACATCAACTTCTTCAGGTAGATTAATTAAATCTGCCGTCGCCATAACTGTTAATAAATCTTTGCCGTGAATGCGTTTCTCTTGATCTGTTAAGTCATTTAAACTATTCAATTCCGCCAGTGTGGTCGGTTGTTTTTTGGCTAATGCAATTAATGCATGGTCTTTTACCACAAAACCCAGCGCTAGATTGCGGCTTACCGCTTTGGCTAGACGCCATTTCGCCAATACTTTTAAATAGGCTAGCTGCTGACTCGATAATTGAAATGCATTTTTGACTTTAAGGTAAACGCTGTCGCCTTCTGGCAATGACATGCGCCCTTCAGTCATACGCTGACCTTCTTCAAACAACCATTCAAGACGATTGTCCGCAGCAAGCTTCTGTTGCAGCTGAGGGTATAATTGATATAAATAAAACACATCATTAGCCGCATACTGTAATTGCGCATCAGACAGTGGACGATTCATCCAATCCGTACGTGATTCGCCTTTATCTATTTCGACTTGCAAGCATGCGTCAACGAGCTTGGCATAACCTAATCCGTGGCCTAAACCAGCAAAGCTTGCCGCTATTTGGCTATCAAATAAAGGGCTTGGTTGGCATTCACCATAATGAGCAAACACCTCGAGATCTTCACTGCATGAATGCACTAATTTGACAATATTTTGGTCAGTTAATAACTGCCAAAATGGGCTTAAATCGGTAATCGCAACCGGATCAATTAAGGCTAAAGTTTTGCCATCATAGGCTTGAATAAGGCCTAATTTAGCATAATAGGTTCGAGTGCGGACAAACTCAGTATCTAGCACCAGCAAGGTGCTTTGTTGGTATTGTTCAACTAATGACAACAGGCTGGCATCATCACTGATATATTCAAACGTTAACAAAATAGGCTCCGCTAAAAAAAGGTGTGAGCAATACGATAAGCTGATAACAACCAAACATAAAAAAGCCGGCTTAGTTGCCGGCTTTGATTTTACGCTTTGTTAACTTCATCTCGAAGTTGTCGGCGTAAAATTTTACCCACATTGGTTTTCGGTAATTCGTCTCTAAATTCTACCAGCTTAGGAACTTTATATCCCGTTAAATGATGACGGCAGTGCTTAATCAGTTCTTCTTCGGTTAATGATTTGTCTTTTGCTACCACAAAAATCTTCACTAACTCGCCACTGGCATCATTGGGAACGCCAACAGCAGCGACTTCGATAACTTTAGGGTGTAGGGCAACAACCTCTTCCACTTCATTCGGAAATACGTTAAAACCTGACACTAAAATCATGTCTTTTTTACGATCGACAATGAAAAAGAAACCTTTTTCATCCATATAACCAATATCACCAGTGGCTAACCAACCGTTTTTATCAATCACACTGGCCGTTTCTTCCGGACGCTGCCAATAGCCTTGCATCACTTGCGGGCCTTGAGCATACAACTCACCGGTTTCACCCTGGGCTAATACTTTACCATCATCATCACGTATCTGAATGAAGGTTGAAGGCGCAGGAAAACCAATAGAGCCATTGTACCCACTGAGATTATAGGGGCAGCATGTGACCAATGGTGATGCTTCAGTTAAACCATAGCCTTCGAGTAAACGTGTCTTAGTAAGGTTTTGCCATTTATCAGCAACGGCGCGCTGCACCGCCATCCCGCCGCCAATAGACAATTTTAAACCAGAAAAATCAAGTTGAGTAAATTCTTCATTATTAACCAAAGCATTGAATAAGGTATTAACACCCGTTAATACCGTAAACGGGTACTTTCTAAGTTCACCCACAAATGCTGGGATATCTCGAGGGTTAGTGATCAGAAGATTTTTACTGCCTTTGTGTAAAAACAATAAACAGTTGACTGTCAGTGCGAAAATATGGTAAAGAGGCAATGCTGTCACCACAAACTCAGCACCATCATCAAGCGTTGGAGAATAAGCGCCACTAGCTTGTAAAACGTTACTTACTACGTTTTTATGGCTTAACATGGCACCTTTAGATACCCCTGTAGTTCCACCGGTATACTGTAAAAAGGCCAAATCCTCGCCACTAATATCGGCTTTAATGTACTGCAGGCGTCGGCCTTTAGAGAGCGCATCACGAAATGATAATGCGTGCGGTAAATGATATTTTGGTACTAATCTTTTAATGTATTTAACAACAAAATTCACTAAGGTGCGTTTGGGTGCGCTGAGCTGATCACCAAGGTTAGTGATAATGACCGACTCTATTGGTGTTTGATCAACAACTTCTTCTAGAGTGTTAGCAAAGTTAGACACCACAATGATGGCTCTTGCACCCGAATCGACTAATTGATGTTTTAATTCCCGTGGCGTATACAGTGGGTTAACATTAACCACCACCATACCCGCACGTAAAATACCAAACAGAGCAATAGGATATTGCAGCAAATTGGGCATCATAATGGCAACACGGTCGCCTTTATTTAAGTGCAGTTCGTTTTGTAAATATGCAGCAAATGCTCGACTTCGCTCTTCGAGTTTACGGTACGTCATCGTCGCACCCATGTTAATAAATGCAGGTTGGTCAGCATATTTTGCTACTGCATCTTCGAACATGTGTACTAAAGAACTGAATTGAGATGGGTCGATTTCGGCCGGAACATGTTCAGGTAAATTATTAATCCAAGGCTGGTCCACAGGTGTCTCCTAATAATGCCCACTGTGCTAAGACGTGCATTCCCCGTCAGTGGTAAAATATTTTATTGTCTGCGTATCATTAATATTGTTTTCGCAGGCTTTATTATGTTGCTTGTCATGAACTAAATCATACAAGTGTTTTAATTTTCGATCATAATCACATAAATAAACTAAAAATAACAGCGTTTTCACCTATGGCTAACGGCTATTTAGAATAAATGCTCCAATCGATTTAGCAACCAGGTCGGCATTCCCCATGTGAAGATGATGGTCTCCGGCTAAATGAACGATATCAATATTGGAAAACCATTTATTGGCTTGCTCTGTTGATACTGTTAATTGTTTATAGCCATCATGGCCAACAATGAGTAACGAAGGCGTGTCACTTATTGTCATCAAAACGTCAACCTGTTCAAAGGTAAAACGGTTAAGTGAGTCTAATTTTAACCGAGGATCACTACGCCAAGAATAGTGGCCATCAGTGGCGGCCATATTACGTTTGGTGATCATTTCGCACCATGGTAATGCTAATCCAGTGAGTTGATGGCGAGCCTGAATCGCAGTATCCATTGAAGAATACGTTGGAGTGACTCTGGCTAGTTGACGATTAAAGCGTTGTTGTTGCTGTAAGCCTTTTCGTAAGCGATCTTTAGCTTGTGTGGCAGATTCAGATAACGGTGCTAGGGCTTCTATTAATATGAGTTTATGGATGTTGTCAGCAAGACATGCATTGTAAGCTGACGCCACAATGCCGCCGAGCGAATGGCCCAATAAGATAATGGGACCCGTTTCTTGTGACAGGGTATGGATCACGGCTTGCAGATCGTAAATATAATCAACCCAATGCAACGGATAACGCCCTGGGCGATGATCTGATAATCCATGCCCTGGCCAATCGATGCACATCAGTTGAAATTTATCGAATAACCCTTGCTGGGCAAAGGCCTGCGCTAAGGGGATAAAACTGTCGACATTATCAAGCCAACCATGCAAAGCCAAAATCACTGGCTTGTCGGCTTGACCATAACGTTTAGCTGCAAGAGTAATATGAGCCAACGGCAATTGAATTTCTTCTACATCAATGTTCAACATTGTTGGCTCACTTTGCAAAAATTATTTAGCGGCTATTTTGGTAAATTTGATTGTCATACGATCACTTTCACCAATATCAAGATACTTCTGTTTATCTTGATCGCCCATAGCTAAACGCGGTGGTAATGTCCACACACCTTTTTGATAATCTTTAGTGTCTTTAGGATTGGCATTCACTTCAGAGCTGCCGGTTAATTCAAAACCGTATTTATTGGCCAACTCAACCATTTGATTTTGATCCATATAGCCACTTTCTGCAGCCATACCGATATTGGCACGATGTTCAACAATGCCTAATGAACCTCCAACTTTTAACACGTCATGAGCGGCTTTAAACACACCTTCCAACTCTCCTTTCATTGCCCAATTGTGCAAGTTACGGAATGTTAATACGTGGTCTGCAGAATTATCTTTACCCAATGAAAACTTAGCCGGTGGATCAAGCGTTACAAACTGTACATTGCCTACACTGGCTTTGTTATCGTTAACCCATTTTTCAAACTTTAAACCAGCTGATTTGTAATAAGCACTTTGATTCGTGTCTGTTGCAGGATTAGTTTCAAAATTAGCAGCTACATATTGGCCTTTTTCAGCTAGGTATGGCGCTAAAATTTCAGCATACCAACCACCACCGGGCCATAGTTCAATCACAGTTTGTTCAGGCTTAATATCAAAAAACGCTAATGTTTCAGCAGGATGACGATATTGGTCACGTAGTTTATTATCTGCAGTACGAAACTCGCTGGCCACTGCTTTAGCAAGGGCAGAACTAACCTGCGGTGCCGTCACTTTTTTATCGGGCATACTATCGGCTGCGTATATTGCGGTCGACATACCTAAACTTGATAAGCCAATTAAGGCTCCTAACATCATGTTACGTTTCATTTTGACACTCCCTTTTTTCGATCAACTTTACGCCAACAGAGCAACAACATAAACCCGCTAAAGGCGAGCCATGTTATTACCCATAACCATGCAGGTAGCCAAGTCATTTTAGCTAACATAACCGCATCGCCTTGACCGCTTAACCCCAATAATACCATCGGACTTGCCATGGCATTTAAAATAATCATTAACCCTAATATACGCAGTAAGGTGTTTAACAGACTACTGTTTTTTAATTTAAGTGGTAACAAAAAAAGTATTATCAATACGCTGAGTATAACAATGGTTAACACATCGCGAGCCCAAAAAAGTAACGATGCAGCCACGGTAAACGCGAGTAAAGTCAGGGTAAATCTAATGGTCTGTTTTTGCGTTGCCATCAGAAATATCGAATAACCCCAGAGTGCGGCGCCAAAATAGCCCGCATAAGCGATTAAGATACTGCTGCCGCCTTGGCTAAAACAAAAGCCAGCGCCGTTTGGAAATAGCTGAATATGACTGACCGAGCCACCGGTCAATAATGTCGCGATGCCATGAGATAATTCGTGAAAATAACTTTCAAACCATTTAAAAGGTATAGAGATATAAGGGAATCGCGTCAGTAAAAAAGCCAACAGTAATTCAATCACAAAACGGCTACGACTGGGTGTTGCAGACAACGGCACATTAGGCATATAAATCAATACCAACCATTTGTTGAATTTCGTCTCTTTTAGCAGAATGCTGTGTCGATAAATACTGCGCTATAGCGCCACGCTGACTGTAAGTCTCACGGTCGTATTCAACACGCGCTTGCTGTTTGGCCGATAAAGTTGAATCATCAACAATGGCCATGTTGCGAGCTTCAATCCCTTGAACCTCAGTTTCTACAGTAGCAGGATTAACAATAATAGGTTCGTGGGCCGCTATGATCGGCCGATTACCGGCAACAGCTTGGCTCAGGCTAATTGGGCCTGATTGATTATTTGCCATTGATAATGCTGAATTTATCGTCATTAACGACACCGTTTACCTATATTTGAATCTTATACTTTATGTCAAATTGCCGTGAATGGCTATTCTCGGCCCGGAAGTTTTTTCCACGTAACAGTATCACGAAGGTACACAGGCGAAAGTTCATCAACAGTAGTATGCAAACCTTGTTGATAACCTTGTTGTGCCAGAATTAACATGGCTTTCGCATCTGGATAAGTTGCTTGGGTGCATGGTGTCATGTGTGGCGCTATCGTTAATAATTGTGGATAGGCTTCAAAGCCTGTGCCACAAACACTAATGTTTTGTTGTGTATCGAGGGTTAACTCAATCGCTTCTGGCGCGCTAACGTGTTCTTGACCGACTAAGGTAGCAATGCCGTCTTTGGCAATGTATTGGCCCCAATAGACTTCCTTCATACGGGCGTCAATACAGCACAATACTTGCGTAGCACCTTGCTCTGTTATGGCTAATTGGGCCATAGCGGCTAAGGTCGAAATGCCAATAACCGGCAAGTCGAGTCCCAAGGCTAATCCTTGGGTCATGCTGGTACAAATGCGGATACCGGTAAAACTGCCAGGACCGCGGCCATAGGCAATCATGTCCACATCGGCCAGTGTCACTTGGGCTTGGGCTAGCACTTCATCGACCATAGGTAATAATCGTTGACTATGCTCACGTGGTGCATCAGCAATAAGTGCAAACACCTTACCATTAATGGTTAACGCAGCGGAGCAAGTTTCAGTGCAAGTATCAAGAGCGAGGATGGTTAACGGCTTTGGCATTATGATGGGTTACCCAGTAAAAAAACATCAAATAGACTCAATATGATAACTGATGCGTACGGTTTTAAAAAGCTTAAGGGATTTGTTTTAAAAATTGTAATGCACGGTCTAAGTCACGTGTGCGTTGCATGGGTGGCAAAGAATTAATAAACGCCTGGCCATAAGCGCGGTTAACGATGCGGTTATCGCACAAAATAAGCACACCACGGTCTTTCTCATCACGGATTAGCCGCCCGACGCCTTGCTTTAAACTTATGACCGCTTGTGGCAGAGAAATATGGTTAAAGGGGTCAAGCCCTTGACGTTCGGCATTGGCTGAACGGGCTTTGTATAAAGCATCATCTGGCGATACAAACGGCAACTTATCGATAATCACGCAGCTGAGTAACTTACCGCGAACATCGACGCCTTCCCAAAAACTGCTGGTACCGAGTAATACTGCATTACCTAACTGCCTAAATTTATTTAACAAACTTTGTTTACTGGCTTGGCCTTGTACCAGTAAAGGATAAGCGACTTTACCTTGCAATGCCGATGCAACTTGCTCGAGCATTTGATGGCTAGTAAACAATATGAACGTACGGCCTTGAGCCGCGTTGATAGCTTGAATACACACATCAACTAATTGTTTTACCGTATGCTGCGACTGCCCCACTTTACCTAAATGACGTGGCACACAAAATACCGCTTGATTAGGGTAATCAAATGGACTGTCTAAAATGATTTGTTGCGCTGATAACAAGCCTAGCTCAGTCGCAAAATGGCCCAAACTTCGGTTTACTTGTAAGGTAGCCGAAGTGAAAATCCAGCGAGTTTTGGCATCAAACAGCTTCTGGCATTGTTTTGCCACATTGATAGGACTCAGTCTTAACAGGATAAAGCGCGGACCTAACTCGACACTATAAGCCGCTTGCATGTCTTTGCATTCAAAATAGTCTTGTAGCTTTTCAGCAAGCTCATGCAATTGTTCAAACGCTAAGTCGAGTTGGTCTTCACGCCCAAGATGATGACGCATTACATTGGTAAGGTCGGTAAGTGCCTGTTGTAGTGCCCACGATACTGTCGCTAAGTGTTTATTGGCGAGTACTTTACGCCAATCAGTTACTTGGTTGTCGTACATAGCGTTGTGCCAGTCACTCAAAGCCAACAGCCCACGTTGCGACAGTTGCTCTATTTGAATACTGTCGCGAATGAGTTGTTTGTGTATTTTAATGATGCCATTAAGCAACTGATCAATTTCGCGACTGGAGATATGGCTGCCAAAGTAGTTAATGCAAATATCTGGCACCAAATGGGCTTCATCAAAAATAACCACATCAGGATCTGGCAATAACTCGGCAAACCCGGTGTCTTTGAGTAAGCGGTCGGCAAAAAATAAATGGTGATTAACCACCACCACTTTTGCCTCCATGGCCCTAATACGTGCTTTACGGGTAAAACACACATCATAATGATCGCATTTTTTACCCGTACAGGTTTCTTTGGTGCTCACAATGTTAGGAATAACCTCTGAATGCTCTGCCACCGAGGTTAAATTGCCGATATCGCCATCTTTGCTTAAATGTGCCCATTGGTTAATCTTGAGTAAATCATCAATATAATATTCGCTAAATTGACTGGCATTTTGCATCTGCTTTTCAAGACGTAACTGACATAAATAATTGTTACGCCCTTTTAATAACGCAATCGGTACATGTACATCTAACATGGCAAGTAATGCGGGGAGATCTTTGAGGAATAGCTGCTCTTGCAGATTTTTACTGCCGGTACTCACAACCACTTGCTTGCCGCTGAGTAAGGCCGGAATTAAATACGCATAGGTTTTACCCACACCAGTACCCGCTTCTAAAATCAGATTATGCTTTTTAGCAATAGCGTCACTGACCGCAACGGCCATATCTGTCTGACTTTGTCGATGGTGGTAATGATGCACATGTTTGGCTAACGCACCGCGATCGCTAAATTCATGGATTACAGATTGGGTAAGTGTAGAGCTCAAAGCATCCTCAAATTATCGCGCTAATGCTGATTTAGTGTGATTTGGGCTATTATGCTTATAACGGCATCATGTTCCAACTGTTTATCACCAAAAGTTGTAAAGGAGATAGGTTAACAATGTCGACTCTCCGATGGATTAAACTGGAAACAAAAAATGCCGGCCACCAGCGTGACTCAGCATTTTTGACTCGTTCAACGCCTAACTTAATCGTTGGACAGTGAGTTATTCAGCAAATAGGTTTTGAATAGGGTGTTCCGGGGTGAGTTCAAACGCCATTTTTTGATTGGCCGCCTTGTGTTTCACACTCATGCTCATGACTTTTTCAGCCTCGGCTAGGCCAAATAAGTCTAATGAGAAAATTAAATTTGTCGCGTTGTTATCAATAGCAAAACGCCCCATAACAATTAATTGCGTCGCTGTATCGGCGTCATGATGATCATCGCCTAACGAAAACATTAACCCCTCTAATGGACGCAAACCATTATTATCTTTTAATTTAACCTTAGCCAATATTTGAGCAATGATTTCAACACGATGAGCGTTAAACTCAACCGTTGATAAATGACCATTAATATCATCATCTATATCATTAAACGCACTGATCGGTAATGATAACACCATAAACGCACCATTATTGACCATATTGATGGTGCCGTGTTGAGACACCATCATGTGAGATTGAGCCTCTGTTGCCAACAGTAAACTCATCATAAAAATAATCATTATTATTTGTTTTTTCAAAACGCGCATGTAATGTCCTCCTTACGTGTAATAAGATTGATTTATTGAGGTGGTGGAGGTAATTGGCCAGCAGCTTCAACTTCACCTTTCACACATCGCTGAAAGAACGGGTAACTGTCTGTCGCGTAATAATGATAAATGCCATTAGGGAACTCTGGAGTGACCCCAAAGCGGCCGTTACATTCATCTAAATCACCTGATCCATCTACATATTTCCAATCTTGTTTAAAGGTACCTAAAGCATATAAATCCGTCGATGGTCTGTTATCACTCACTGTTGTGACTAATTGGTAACTACCCGTGACCACTTTAAGTCCTGAAGTAGCATCATCTGCGCTGCTATAACCATAACGAGCATAAATCGGAAATCCATCAGATGCCCATGCAATTAAGGTCATAGTGTCACTGCTGCCACCGTGTAGCGTAATAAAACCTTCAGGCATACCGTGATAATGATATTCGCCACTTGGTTGAACATGCGCATTATTGTCATCAGTACCAAAATCAAAGCTTGATTGACCTAGCGCCTCAATATTCCAGTTGCCAACATTCATAACTGCATCACAAATTAAACCAGAATCATCACAGGTTCCGGCTGTGCTGGCATCGATTTTAACCCCATTTAACACATACCCCTGCGGGCCTGATGGGCCACCTAATTCTTTAGCAACATCAGTTTTAACAGGCTGTAAAGTAATACTGGCTGTAATGTCTTGCACGGTGATCATGTTCGGATTGTTATCATTAGGAAAAGTCCCAACAGCGTGATCAGGAATACCGTTTGCCACTAATTCGCGCATATCATCGGTACAATTCCACTGTGAATCGCTGTTATAACCCACAGACTCAGAATCATTGAATTCGCTGTATGCATAATCACATAGTACACCGTCAGTAGTGCCGTCGTAACTGACACCATTATCAGTGACCACTGTCGTGCTCTCATCGACTGTAGCTGTGTCAGTGTTATTATCACTGCCGTTGCAGGCTGTTAATAAACCTGCGATAACCAAAGAACACAAAATTGATTGAGTGAATTGTTGATGTTTAACGAATAATTTCATGGCATCGATTCCTTTAAGTGGATCGTTATTGGTTTAACTAAAGAGATATTGTATTACCAATAGATGATATAGACAGAAAGTGCAGAAATTATGTAGAAAAATAACAAAAGTGATGGATTCGGTGAATCATCTGTTAATGACGAGACGTCACTTACAGCGTTGTGAACAACGTAACGTGGGAACGTAAAAGCGATGAGGAGGAACCTTAGCTTTACGCTTAAATATACCTGAGCAGAGTAAACACAACAGGGTTAAGGTTGATTTGAATATAGTAAACTTATAGATGATCGTATTTCAATCTAATGGCAGGTTACTACTAACTTACAGCCAATAGCCCCAAGCCATTAATCGCTACAGACACATTATATCCACATTGCCATTTGATCTTTGGTGGGTTTACTGCCTTTATGGACCACTTTTTCATCAACCACTACCGCTGGCGTACTCATTACGTCATAAGCCATAATTTGCGCCATATCGGTTACTTTTTCTATTTTTATAGCAACACCTTTTTCGTCGGCAACAGCTTGGGCAAGCTCAGCAGTTTCAAGACACTTTTTACAACCTGAACCTAATACTTTAATGATTTTCATTTATTGTTCCTTGTGACTAATTCGTAGATGATAGAAACGGAGCAAATGCATTAAATATCCACCCCACTAAAGTGAATGAAACTAATAGAAGGCTAAATAATATTGCCAGTAAACGCCATTGCATAACTTGCTTTAACAAAATAAATTCAGGAAAACTGGCCGCTACAGTGCTCATACAAAATGCTAATGTGGTACCTATTGGTAAACCATTGATAATAAGGCTTTCCATAATCGGAATAACACCTGTCGCATTGGAATAAAGTGGAATGCCGAGCAACACCGCAGCAGGAACAGACCACCATTGTCCGTCGCCCAAATGCGCTTCAATCCAACCGTCTGGTACAAAGCCATGCAGCGCCGCGCCCAAACCCACCCCAATGATGACCCATTTCCACACTCGGCCGAATATATCTAGCATCTCAGTTTTGGCAAATTGATGCCTTTGTGGCAATGACATAGTTTGCACTTTGCCACTATCATCAGCAGTATTGCCAACCCCCTTCTGCTGACCACGTTTTAAGGCTTCGGCCGCAAACGACTGTAGCCAACGTTCAGCCTTAATACTGTCAAGAAACAGGCCGCCTAACATTCCCACACTCATTCCAACGGCAATATACAATAAGGTAAATTTGAGCCCCAATAAGCTCATAAGCAGTAATATTGCGACTTCGTTGATTAAAGGCGAGGTAATCAAAAAGCTCATGGTGATCCCTAATGGGATCCCGGCAGAGGTAAAACCTAAAAAAACAGGAATGCTCGAACAAGAACAGAATGGCGTTATGACACCAAAACCTGATCCCATCAAATAACCTAATCCTCGGTGTTTACCTGCTAAATAATCTCTGACACGCTCAACATTTAACGAAGCCCGGATGAGGGCAATGAAATAAATCATCACCAGCAGTAAAGCAAAAATTTTAGTGGCGTCTTCAACAAAAAAATGCAGCGCATCTCCGAGTTTGGTCTCTGGCGACAACCCCAATAAACTGTATATAAGCCAAGATGCAAAATCAGAAAAAATCTGAAACATAAGTTATTGCTCTATAAAAACACTACTGTAAAGATAGCCTTATTTTTAGTCGTAATATAAGATCCAGGTCTCGATTTTGTTGATGATAAAAATAAACATAGATTATCCGAAATAATATCGGGTTAATTTTTTGTCTAAGTGAAATGTCTTGTTTTTGTCAGTTTTACCTATGATGACTTATTCAAACTCAAAATTTAAATGTCGATGATAAATTAATATAAAAATTAGTCAGTTAAACTCGTTTTTATTAAATCTATTACTGAATAATTCGTTGCAATGTTAACGGCATCATAATAACGTAGCCCTAGAGATATTTGAACACAGTCAATAAGCTTAAGGAAAAGCAATAATGAAATGGTTAATTGTAGTGGTTATAAGTTGGTGTATCGGGTTTATCAGTTATCCGCTGATATGGCCTAGTGACACCCCAGACACTACCGAACATGCCGATTTATTGTCCAAAACACCACAAGGCAACATTTCAAAATTTGTCTCTGTAGGTCAAGCTAATCTTACTTCGGTAAATGATGTAACCCAGAACACTCACGACCGAGAAGCATTTAAGGCATCGTTAGGCAATGATGAAACGCCTTACATGTCGATTTTTCGCATCATGCAACTGGCCGAACAAGACCCTCTAGAAGCATTACTCGTTGCCGAAGAAACGCAACATGAAGACTTATATGGATTAATTTTAGAAATAGCGGGGAAAATGCAATTTTCAAATGTCATTTCATGGCTAGAACAGCAAAAGTCGACTGAACAATATGAATCATTACTCGACGGTTATTTACGTGGTTTAGCGTCTGTAAATCCACAACAAGCATTAAGCGATGTAGAGTTATTAGCAGTAGAACCAATGAAGTCGTCGATCATAATGTCGATTGTCGACTCATGGGCCAACACCGATGCAATAGCCGCATTTGAATGGTTAAAATTGCAAACAGAAACTCAATCAACGTTAAAAATGTACTTAAATACCATGTATTATTACATTGAACAGTCACCTAACGAAGCCGCCAATCTCATTTCATCACTGCCATTAAATGAATCGACTAATTATCTTATTACATCGATGGTATATCAGTTGGTTGAAAAGAATACTCAAGATGCTGTCGATTGGTTAGATACTATTGCCGTAGAGCAACGTGCCAGCGGGATATATATTGTCTCTCGAAAAATGGCAGAAACAGATCCTGAGGCTGCTTTAGTATTTTTAAACAATCAAAAACAAGCTTACGATTTAAATCAAGATTATTTCAACAGTGCCTTAGCTGAAATAGCCAGTGTGGAACCCAATATGATGCTAGCGCGAATAGATAATTATGAAGCGAATGTTCAGCGGGATATTATCATTAACGCTAGCTACGCCCTCGCAGAAAATTCGGAAGTCGATTTTTTGCAGGTAATAAACTCGCTGTCCGATGACAACAAAGATATTGCTTTTCGTCAACGATCAGCCCAGTTGAGCCAAACAGATCCACAACAAGCGTTTAATGTAGCCGAACGCATTAATGATGCCACGACTCGATTAGAATCTATTGCCAGTACCGTCAATGTCTGGAGTGGGTTTGACAAACGAGCAGCGATGACAGCAATTGATAACTCAACCCTCTTAACAGCCAGTCAAAAAGCCGAAATAAGCAGTCAAATACAATTGCAGCTGACATCATCGAATATTATTTACCCTTGAGTAGCCATTTGATTATTTGGCTAACGAGCTTGTTCTATTGATTGACACGGCAATTAACATCTTGTTATAGAAATAAGCAATCCACACAGTCGTTAAGTTGATGATGATGATGACATTAAATAGTAAGTTAATGCCTACCAAAAAGGCCACATAATGCAACGCAGACAGTTTTTAAAAGTGGGAATGTTAGGCGCTGCGGTAGGATTAACTGGTGCCAGTGCATTATGGTTAAGCCAAGGCAATGATCCAACACAACTGAACATTGCTGCACTATTAGCCAAGTTGAATAAGTTAACGATGTTATCAACCGAACAACTTGCAGGTTTAAGCACTGGCAAGTGGAACAGTGCTGAAGTGTTTACACATTGCGCGCAAAGTGTTGAATTTTCAATGAGCGGGTTTCCAGAGCATAAATCAGCACTCTTTAAACAAACTGTCGGAGCCCTGGCATTCACCGCATTTGTCACTAAAGGTGCAATGTCTCATAACTTAGCCGAACCAATCCCTGCTGCGCCAGAGTTAGACCGCAGTGTTGATGTTAATCAAGCACTCGCTAGGCTAATACAATCTTTAAAAGATTTTCAACAATATAAAACTGATTTGGCACCACATTTTGCTTATGGTGAATTAAACAAAGCAGATTACGAGCTTGCCCATGTACTGCATTTTTATAATCACCAACAGAACTTTAATCTAATGAGTTAACGGTTAAAAAATTAACATTAAATATCAAGAGCTTAAACAAAATCCCAATACAACGTTAGTGCAGCTTAGATAGCCCGTTTTTATCGATACTACTGGCATTATGTAATCGCAACGCCCAATTACCATGATGTTGCTGATCACAAGCAGTTTCAGTATCAAAGCTAACATGTTGATTAATATTTTTGAGATCAATCTGGTATTGAGCAAGGGTGCGTTGAATTAGCGTTAACAGTAGCGCTTTATGACCACTTTGATTAAATTGCGTTAGTTGTGTTTCAGTATCAAATATACAAATAATTCGTAAGCTCTTGGGGAATGTCGTGTAATCAACGACGTGCGTAATCCATGCAAAACCAGGATAGCTATCCAGTGCATGTTCGCATACGACGGTTAACCCCTCTCTTAATTTATTATCGATTTTTTTATCGGTTTTTCGCATACTAAAATGTTCTTCCTAATCTGTACAACTAGATGAATACATCATCATATTAAAAGCTATCGAGTACATTATGTTTTTATGCGCAGAACATATCGTTAACCATAGTTCTGGTTACCATTAATGATGAACGGCTATTTCGTTACATAACTCTTGTTAAAGTTTGAGCTAATGACGAGGGCCTGTTGATCTTTGCAAAAACAGCCTTGAAAGATCAACAGGCCCTAAACCGTAACCCTACTTAAGATGGTCTACACCAGTATCGATCCGGTTCCCTCCAGCATTTTTTGCTCTATACATAGCTTGATCTGCATATTGAATTAATTGCTGCTCATCAGCACCATTATCGGGATAACGAGCGACACCAATACTCGGTGAAAGTTGCAAATTAAGGCTATCAAATTGATAAGTTTTCTCCAGTTCAAGTCGAATATTCTCTGCAATAAACAACACACTATCAACTGAATCAATACCGTTTAGTACAACGACAAATTCATCGCCACCAAAACGTCCAACCGTATCTGATTTACGAACGCAATCACGCAAACGCTGGGCGATATTCTTAAGTAGCTTGTCACCAACAAGATGCCCATAGCTGTCATTAACATGTTTAAACCCATCAATGTCGATAAATAACAAAGAAAGATGAGAGCCTTCGCGACGCGCCAGTCCAAGCGATGTTTGTAAACGCCCAAACAACAAAGCTCTATTAGGTAATTCTGTTAATGGATCATGTCCTGCAATGTAATGAAGTTGCTGCTCCATTAATTTTCGTTCAGTAATATCATGAGCAACTGCAATTCTAAACTGGTGATCTTCAGACCATCGTGCCGACCAAAGAATATCAATTATTTTACCATCTTTACGAACCCAACGATTTTCAAAGCGAGGTAGTTTTTTGCCACTCAGCAATGATTCAACGACTTTAAGTGTCTTTATACCGTCTTCAGGATAAACATGGTCAAGCATAGGTTTGCCTATCACTTCGTCAGGAGAGTATCCAAAAATATCTTCAAATGCAGCACTAACAAACACAAAATTTCCTGCTTTATCAACCACACAAACTGCATCGAGCATTAAGTCCATAACATCTCTAAGCGCCACTACATCAATGGTCTTCATACTGTGCGTACCTCGAGAAGTTAGCTAAATTAATAAAGCGTAATACACGCCAGCTTATAAGTAGCGTCCAATAAACTCAATGGCTTATAACGATATGATTTAAACATTGCGATTCATAAAGACTAAAGGAACAAGTTTCATCACACTAAAACATCATTTATCCCTTGAATAATCGACTAGCACACGGCTCTTGTTGCATAAGAATCAAGCAATTGAACGGTATCATTAACCTAAGTGATATAGAGTGCCAAATGGGAGGCGTCATTACGCTAACGGTCTACCCTTTGTATTTATTGAGTTCTCAAAGTCATTTATCGACAAACAACAAGTAGAGGTTAATCCCCAAGGGCATTGATAGCTAAAATATTAAGCAGTTGTGTTGTTAACGCTTTCTTAATCGGCTCTAATGATCACAAACAGACAAGAAAGCATATCTTATGCAAAAAATATGGTAATTAAATAACATTAATGCTTTATCCGCTCTTGCAAACAAGCATAAATGCGGTTAAGTTAACTGCAAGTCGATATACACGACATCAGATGAGTGCATAATCCCTCATTTGAACTGATTTACTAATATCAAATAAAGAGTACTGAAATGAACATCCAAGTGACTACAATCCACCATCATCACCATATGCGGTAGCCTTCGGATGCTAACTGCCGAAGGACGATATCCTTCTGGTGGTGAACAATTATTCACATAAACCCCTGGAAGGAATTTCAGGGGTTTTTTGTTTCTAAATTTTTATTTTTATTTAAGCAGTTAAATTTACACATTTTATATTTAATACATAAGGAATTATCACATGAGTGAGTCAAAGCGTTTACGTATAGCCATCCAGAAATCAGGCCGTTTATCTAAAGAATCTCAACAATTGCTGAAAAGCTGTGGCGTTAAATTTAACGTTAATGAGCAACGCTTGATTGCACACGCAGACAACATGCCAATCGACTTATTACGCGTTCGTGATGATGATATTCCAGGCCTAGTAATGGATGGAGTTGTCGACCTAGGTATTATCGGTGAAAACGTTCTAGAAGAAGAACAAATAGAGCGCCAACTAGCAGGTAAACCGGCTGAATGCACTAAATTACGTGAATTAGATTTTGGTTCATGTCGTTTATCACTCGCGGTACCTAATGAGTTTGAATATAAAGATGCCAACTCACTAGAAGGTCTGCGCATCGCGACATCTTACCCGAACTTACTGCGCCGTTTTATGCTAGAAAAAGGCATTAACTACAGCGACTGTATGCTTAAAGGTTCTGTTGAAGTCGCGCCACGGGCAGGATTGTCAGATGGCATTTGTGATTTAGTCTCGACCGGTGCAACCCTTGAAGCGAACGGCTTGTATGAAACCGAAGTCATTTACCGCTCAATGGCTTGCATTATTCAATCAAACAAAACTCAATCTACTGAAAAACAAGCTCTAATCAACAAAATCTTATCGCGTATTAATGGCGTTATCCGTGCCCGTGAAAGTAAGTACATCTTATTGCACGCTCCAATTGAAACGTTAGATCAAATTGTTGCCCTACTCCCAGGCGCTGAAAACCCAACCGTATTACCACTTAATGACGACACTAATCGTGTGGCAATTCACGTAGTAAGCACAGAAGATTTATTCTGGGACACTATGGAAGAATTAACCGCACTAGGTGCAAGCTCAATTCTGGTCATGCCTATTGAAAAAATGATGGGGTAACACAAATGCAAATTCTCGATTGGGCTTCTTTATCTACTGAACAACAACGACAAACGTTAGCGCGTTCGCCATTAATTGGTGATGCAAGTGTAGAGCAACGTGTTCGTGACATTATTGAGCAAGTCAACGCTCAAGGTGATAGCGCATTACTGACTTATAACAAGCAATTTGACGGTGTTGAACTGACTGAGCTCGCATTATCAACTGACGCCATTGCGGCAGCATGTGCACGTGTAGGTGACGACGTCAAACAAGCTGTTGCGCAAGCGGTGAACAACATTGAAACCTTTCACAAGGCGCAGGTGTTTCAGGGTGTTGATATAGAAACTCAAGCGGGAATTCGTTGTGAATTGCGCAGTGAACCCATCGAGCGAGTCGGCTTATATATTCCCGGTGGTACAGCTCCATTAATATCCACAGTAATGATGTTGGCGTTACCAGCAAGAATTGCCGGTTGCGAAAAGCGTGTGTTAGTCAGTCCACCGCCGATTAATGATGCGATTATTTATGCCGCCAATGTCTGTGGTATTACTGATATTTTCCAGGTGGGTGGTGCCCAAGCCATTGCGGCATTAGCATTTGGGACAGAGTCGGTGCCGAACGTAGATAAAATATTTGGTCCGGGTAATCGTTATGTTACTGAAGCAAAACGATTAGTGTCACAAGACAGCCGTATTAGTGTGTCAATAGACATGCCTGCAGGTCCGTCTGAAGTGTTAGTGATTGCCGACAAAGATGCAAATCCTGGTTTTGTTGCGGCCGATTTATTATCCCAAGCAGAACATGGTGTTGACTCGCAAGTAATGTTAGTGACTGACTCATTAACACTGGCAGAGCAAGTCAACCAAGCGTTAACTGAACAATTAGCACAGTTGAGCCGTAAAGACATCGCCGCACAAGCGCTAGAATGCAGCCGCAGTATTATTGTTAGCGATATGGTGCAAGCTGCAAAAGTATCTAATTTGTATGGCCCAGAACATTTAATTATTCAAACTACTGCCCCACGTGACGTGCTTAGGCAAGTTCGCGGTGCCGGCTCCGTCTTTTTAGGCGCTTATACCCCAGAGTCTGTGGGCGATTATGCTAGCGGTACTAACCATGTTTTACCGACTTATGGTTATAGCCGTTCAGTTTCAAGTTTGTCATTAGCCGATTTTAGTCGACGATTTACAGTGCAAGAGCTCAGCCAACAAGGGCTTAAAACTTTAGGTAACACTGTGATGGTGTTGGCAGAAAATGAATTATTAGATGCACATAAAAATGCTATCGCCATTCGTTTAGCCAGTTTTTAGTCGTTAGCAGTAAATAGTATGTCAGCGCTATAGCTAAGAGCTAGTTAGCACCCTATTAGAGTAGAAAGTAGAGAACACCGCCATGAGCCAGACCGTAGCAGCGTCTTTTGATCCAAAGCAGTTGGCTAGACCCGAATTATTGACATTAACACCCTATCAAAGTGCCAGACGAATTGGTGGTCGCGGTGATATTTGGATTAACGCCAATGAATCGCCATTCAATAATAGCCCGCTTGATAAAGTGAATCGTTACCCAGAATGCCAACCTGCTGAACTCATCAATGCTTACAGCCGTTATTCAGGCGTTAAGGCAAGTAATATTATTGCCAGTCGCGGTGCCGACGAAGCGATCGAATTACTCATTCGTACATTTTGTATCCCTGCCGTCGACAGTATTGCTTGTTTTGGTCCAACTTATGGAATGTATTCAATTAGTGCTGCAACCTTTAATGTAGCTGTCACAGCGTTAAGTTTAACCGATGAATATCAGTTACCGGATGCGTGGCCAACACAAATCGGCAATGCCAAAATTGTATTTATTTGTAACCCAAATAACCCAACCGGCACCGTGATTGCAAAAGACAAAATTGAACAAGCTATTAACGCAGCACCTAAAGCTATTGTGGTGGTAGACGAAGCCTACATTGAGTTTTGCCCAGACTACAGCGTGGCAGATTTACTTGGCGCCTACCCTAACCTTGTGGTGTTGCGCACATTATCAAAAGCATTTGCTTTAGCAGGTGCACGTTGTGGCTTTATGCTCGCCAGTGATGACATTATTGACTTAGTCATGCGAGTCATCGCCCCTTACCCGGTGCCATTACCGGTGTCAGACCTTGCGGTAAAAGCGTTAAGTCCTGCTGGCATTGACACTATGCGAACTCAAGTCGCCAGTTTAATTGAACAAGGCAAACGCTTAAGCGTTGCATTAACAGCCTATGGCGCTAAGGTGTTACCTGCCAACGGTAACTATGTTTTAGCCCAATTTGACGATGTACAAGCAGCCGCTAAACGATTAAGCGATTCCGGCGTGGTTGCTCGAGCATACAAAGACCCACGCCTTGCTGATGCGATTCGTTTTAGCTTTACATCAGCCAAACAAACCGATGTGATTATTCAGTTATTTGGTTAATGCGTTAGTGCGTTAGTGCGTTAGTGCGTTAGTGCGTTAGTGCACGTTGCATATCGGTCAATACCCTATACATCATAAATAAGAATTAGATATCACCATTAAGGTAGTTAGCATGAAACAGAAAATCCTTTTTATCGACCGCGACGGTACATTAGTTGAAGAGCCAGCCATCGATAAACAACTCGATAGTTTGGCTAAATTAGTGTTTGAACCACAAGTGATCCCAGCGTTACTTAAATTGCAGAAAGCCGGTTTCCGTTTAGTCATGGTCAGCAATCAAGACGGTTTGGGCACACCTTCGTTTCCAAAAGCAGACTTTGATGCCCCGCACGACATGATGATGCAAATTTTTTCAAGCCAAGGTGTCGTTTTTGACGATGTGGTTATCTGTCCACACTTTAATGATGAAAACTGCAGCTGTCGTAAGCCTAAACTTGGCTTAGTAAAAGACTACTTAACCCAGGGTAAAGTAGATTTTACTGAATCCGCAGTAATTGGCGATCGTGAAACTGACGTTGAGCTCGCTAATGCCATGGGTATTAAAAGCTTTAAATATAATCGTCAAACACTCGACTGGGACGCTATAACCAGCGCTTTATTAAGTAAAGGTCGCGTGGCAACGGTAGTGCGTACCACCAAAGAAACCGACATCAAAGTCACCATCGACTTAGACAACCAAAGCAAAGGTAAGATTGAAACCGGGATTGGCTTTTTTGACCATATGCTGGATCAAATTCAAACCCACGGTAATTTTAAAATGGACGTGCATGTTGACGGCGACCTAGAAATTGACGACCACCACAGCGTAGAAGACACGGCCCTCGCTATTGGCGATGCCATTCGCCAGGCATTAGGCGACAAGCGCGGTATCGCTCGTTTTGGTTTTAGCTTACCTATGGATGAAGCCAGTGGCGAATGTTTAATGGACATTTCTGGTCGTCCATTCATAAAATTCAATGCTGACTTTGATCGCGAAATGGTCGGTGAAATGGCTATCGAAATGGTGCCTCACTTCTTCCGCTCATTCGCTGATGGCCTACGTTGCACTTTACACATTGGATCGAAAGGCGATAACGATCACCACAAAGTAGAAGCACTGTTTAAAGTGTTAGGCCGTACGCTTCGCCAAGCGGTGAAAGTCGAAGGTGACATACTGCCATCAAGCAAAGGTGTGCTGTAAGGAGTTCATGTGACACAAGTATCGAATACTTCAAACGCTAGCAATGATCTTACCGTGATTATTGATACCGGCTGTGCCAATTTAAGCTCTGTACGGTTTGCTTTTGAGCGCCTGAATGCCAATGTCTTAGTCAGTGCTGACTTTGATGTCATCCGCAGCGCCGCAAGAGTGGTACTACCGGGTGTTGGCACCGCTGGTGCGGCCATGGATGCCCTAAAACAAAAGAACCTTATCGAGCTAATTAAAAGCTTAACGCAACCTGTTATGGGCGTGTGTTTAGGCATGCAAATGCTGGCATCATTGTCTAATGAACATGGCGGCCGCAGCGAGCAAAATATCACCTGTCTAGGATTAGTGCCGACAGACATTGGCGACCTAGACAGTAAAGGCTTACCGCTGCCACACATGGGCTGGAATCAAATAGAGGTGAGCGATCACCCATTATTTGTTGGCATTGAAAATGGCAGCTACGTGTATTTTGTTCACAGCTACCGTGCGCCAATCAGTGAGTACACCCTAGCCAGCAGCACTTATGGCGAGTCATTCAGTGCCGCCATTGGTAAAGGTAACTTTTTTGGGGTGCAATTCCACCCAGAAAAAAGTGCCAAAGTAGGCGCACAAATTTTACAGAACTTCTTAAACATGGGGACACCACAGTGATTATTCCTGCCATTGATTTAATTGACGGCCAAGTGGTGCGCTTGTACCAAGGTGACTATGACAAACAGACCACCTTTGACTTAAGTCCACTGGTACAATTGCAGTCTTATCAAGCCCAAGGGGCAAAATTGCTGCATATCGTTGACTTAACGGGTGCTAAAGATCCTAATAAACGCCAAACTCAATTAATTGCTGAACTTGCTGCGGGACTTGATGTTGATATTCAAGTCGGCGGCGGTATTCGCAGCGAAGAGCAAGTCGCGGAATTATTAGCCATTGGGGTTAAACGTGTGGTGATAGGCTCTCTTGCAGTCAAAGAGCCTAAACTGGTCAAAAGTTGGTTTGTAAAATACGGCAGCGATGCCATTTGTTTAGCTCTTGATGTCAATATTAACGATAACGGCGACAAAATTGTCGCGGTATCGGGCTGGCAATCGGGTGGCGGTAAGTCATTAGAGTCGTTAGTGGCTGAATTTGAAACCGTCGGTCTTAAGCATGCTTTAGTGACTGATATCAGCCGTGATGGCACCTTAACAGGCGCCAATACCGAGCTCTACACGGAACTTGCCGCAACGTATCCCCATATCCTTTGGCAAGCCTCTGGTGGCATTGCAACACTTGACAATGTTGCCGCTGTACGCGACAGCAAAGCATCGGGCATTATTATCGGTAAAGCTTTACTGATTAACCAATTTACCGTGAAGGAGGCAATACAATGCTGGCCAAACGCATAGTTCCGTGTCTTGATGTACGCGAAGGTAAAGTGGTTAAAGGGGTGCAGTTTCGCAATCACGAGATTGTTGGAGACATCGTTCCCCTCGCCGCCCGTTATGCAGAAGAAGGCGCTGATGAGTTAGTGTTTTATGACATTACCGCCAGCGCGCACGACCGCGTTATCGATAAATCTTGGGTTAGCCGCGTAGCTGAACAAATTGATATTCCGTTTTGTGTCGCCGGGGGCATTAAAACCATCGAGCAAGCACGCGAAAAACTCGCCTTTGGTGCTGATAAAATATCGATTAACTCGCCTGCATTAAGCGACCCGAGTTTAATATCACGCCTACAAGATGAGTTTGGCCGCCAGTGTATCGTTATCGGCATTGACTCATTTTACGATGCTGTCAGCGATAGTTACAAAGTAAAACAGTTTACCGGGGATGAAGCCGCTACCAAAGACACTCAATGGTATACTCAGGATTGGGTTGAAGAAGTGCAAAAACGCGGTTGTGGCGAGATTGTATTGAACGTCATGAACCAAGACGGCGTGCGCGGTGGTTATGACATCAAACAACTCAGCATTGTACGCGCCATTTGCGATGTACCGTTAATTGCTTCTGGCGGTGCGGGCACCATGGAGCACTTTAAAGAAGTGTTTGAACTTGCCAAGGTTGATGCCGCATTAGCAGCAAGCGTGTTTCATAAAGGCATCATTGATATTGGTGAGTTAAAACAATACTTGCACGCCAATAACATCGCGATTCGTTTATAGGCTTAGACTTTTACGAAACTAGAAAATAGCCTTACCCAAAAAGAGATTACAGATGACAGACATCAAATTTGATAGCACAGGCGTAGATTGGGACAAGCAACAAGGCTTGATCCCAGCGGTTGTACAGCACCACCTAACGGGCAAAGTCCTCATGCTAGGTTACATGGACCAAGCTGCATTAGAGAAAACCTTAGCCACCAAACAAGTCACTTTTTTTAGTCGTTCTAAACAACGTTTATGGACCAAAGGCGAAACCTCAGGCAACACGCTTGATCTCATTGCTATCGACAAAGATTGCGACAACGACAGTTTTCTAGTTCAAGTTATTCCTAACGGCCCAACTTGTCACACTGGGACAGAAAGCTGCTGGAAAGATGGTAACGCGCATCCTTTTATCGATAATCTAACCAAGTTGATTATTTCACGTAAAGGCCAAAGTGCTGAGTCAAGCTATACTGCCTCGCTATTTGAACGTGGTACTAAGCGTATCGCCCAAAAAGTCGGTGAGGAAGGTTTAGAAACTGCGCTTGCTGCTGCGACTCATGATAAAGAGGAGCTTGTGAATGAAGCCTCTGATTTGATGTATCACTTAATCGTGTTACTTGAAGACCAAGGCTTATCAATGGCTGATATTAATAAAAACTTATTAGATCGCCACAATAAAGCCAAGTAGTTTTCGAGTCCTTCTGCATTAAATAGAAAAAGACGCTACGGCGTCTTTTTTGTTGATATACATTGATATAAAAATGGTTTTATTTACATTTTATGACTTTGAGTTATCGTCAAATTACCATTAACATGCAAATCACGTTGTGGGTATGCTATCACCACATTATTCTCGTTAAATAGTTCATACATTCTAAAGCGAATTTCGCTACGACGGCGGCGGATATCCGTTTCTGACACTGCACTAACCCAGAATATTAAGTCGAAAATCAATGCGTTGTCGCCAAAGTCCTCAAATAAGACAGAAGGTTTAGGTTGCGGCAGAATATCATCCCGTTCAGCAATAACTTGATAAATCAGCTCACGCACTTTAATCACATCCGAACCGTAAGCGACACCAACACGAACAAATGTACGTGCATTTTTATCGATCAAGGTCCAATTAGTTACGGTATTTTCCAGTAACTGACTGTTAGGCACTAGCATGTGCACCCCGTCATTTCGGCGTATCAAGGTTGAGCGAGTATTAATACACTCCACTACTCCACGGGCTTCACCGACTTCTAAAAAATCACCGATACGGATTGGCCGTTCCCACATTAAAATCCAACCACTGATAAAGTTATTGATAATGTTTTGTGCACCAAAACCGACCCCAATGGCTATCGCACCAGACACAAACGCAAATGCCGTTAATGGAATATTTAAAATTTCCATACTGGTAAACACCAGCACCGCAATACTGATAATAAAATACATGCGAGTGAACAAGTGAATGGCATCTGCGCCCACTTTACGACGTTTTAGTGCTTTAACAATCAATCGCCCAACACGAGTGATAATAAACCACGCTAAAAATATGTAGAGAGGCACTTGCAACAGCTGCAATAAGGTGATGTGATGATTATCATAAGTGAATACCACAAACGATAAAGCCGCTAATAACTCATTAAAATCCATATAAACCTCTTATTATTATTGTGTTCATATCATGGTAGTCGTTATATTTTAGTAAAATTCTTGCTCGCCCGGAGGACGAGTTTTAAGTAATTTCAAAAACCACATATATTGCTCTGGATAAGCATTAATGACTTGTTCAACCACTTTGTTTAATGCGATAGCTTCGTTTTCTTTGCCAATCATTTCATCAGGATTCACCGCTGGCATCACTGTCATAATAAATTGTTTAGCTTGTTGATCGTATCCTATTTTAACAGGCATAACTTGTGCATTGCCGGCTTGAGCTAAGCGCCCTACCACGGGTAACGTCGCTTTAACAGTACCCATAAAAGGTGCAAACACACTCTGTTCAGGGCCTAAGTCTTCATCTGGTAAATAGAAAAAACTGTTATCATTTTTTAACTCTGCTAACAATGCTCTGATGCCTGCTTCACGCATATACACGCGACCATTTTGACTGCTGCGCATCCGGTTACTAAACCAATTAAATAACCCATTGCGATGAGCCTTAGCCATAGTCACTAAAGGTATTTCCATGTTAATACGAAGACCTGCGTACTCCATCGGCCATACATGCGGCATGATGAAAATAATCGGCTGCTTAGCATCGCGAGCTGCTTTAACATGCTCAAAACCGTTAAGTTGAATACGTCGTTTAAGGTGCGCGGTAGAACGAATAAGCAGCTCTGCTTGCGATAATAAAGTAATGACAAATGTCTCAACATTTTTTTTGATTAATTCATCGACTTGTTCAGCTGATTTTTCTGGAAAACAATGGGTAATGTTCACCTTTGCTATTCGCAATGGTTTTTTGGCCACTTTCATCACGACTCGAGCCAATAGTCTCGCAATGGGATCTCTTACGCTTGCGGGAAGTACGCCAAATAGAAACAACACAGCGATAGCTAGCCATGTTCCCCAGTAACGAGGATGCAATAGTGATTTATTAAAGCGAGTATCAAAATATTTTGCTTGTCGTGCCAAAAGAAACTCCAAATAAACTGACCGTGACCCACGGTAAAAAATCATATTATAACGAAGGCATTATACTAGTGATTAATGAGTGTGAAACAGAAATTATACCAGACAATAGCAAACGTCTTTGTTGCACAGCTTACTCACACCTACTTTAGAACAGCCTGGGCAAGATGTATCGAATACACTGGTTACCATGCCAATATCAAGCTGATGCAGCAAACGGTGGGTTACATTCACCAAATTCAAAAACAAAAGAGCCACTCAATTAAGAGTGGCTCTTCGTAATACAGATCCGTTCGGATTGGCGTATTAACTAGTGAACTATTTTTTACCCGAGTTTGCCGCTTCGACACGTGATTTTAACTTCTGTCCAGGACGGAAGGTAACAACACGGCGTGCAGAAATCGGAATATCTTCACCAGTTTTCGGGTTCCTTCCCGGTCTTTGATTCTTGTCCCTAAGGTCAAAGTTGCCAAAGCCAGATAACTTGACCTGCTCACCACTTTCGAGTGCTTCACGAATTTCTTCAAAAAAAGACTCAACCATCTCTTTAGCCACACGTTTGTTAATGCCCAATGTTTCAAAAAGATGTTCTGCCATTTCGGCTTTGGTAAGTGCCATACTTTAATCCCTCAACGATGCGTTGAACTCGGTCTTTAGAGCCGATACCACTGATTCCATAGTCTCAGTAATATCTTTATCTTCAAGTGTACGAGTAGTGTCTTGTAACGTAAGTGCGATGGCTAGGCTCTTTTTGCCTGGCTCAACACCTTTACCTTGGTATACATCGAACAAGTTTAAGCCAACCAACTGATTTTCGCCAACTTTTCTTATCAAATTCATAACATCAGTTGCAGAAACTGTTTCATCTACTACTACCGCGATGTCGCGACGATTGGCAGGAAACTTAGATACAGCTTGGGCTAGCGGCAAACGGGCGTGCAATAATGCATCCAGTTCTAACTCAAAAACAATTGTTTTCCCATTGAGTCCAAACGGCTTTTCCAAACTAGGATGGATAGCACCGATGTAACCAATGACTCGATTATTTCGTAATATTTCAGCACATTGACCTGGATGCAGCGCAGGATGTGTTGCCCCTCTAAAGCTAAATTCTGTAGAGGCAACTGTCAAGCCGATTATTGCTTCTAAATCACCTTTTAAATCAAAGAAGTCGACAGTTTTCGATTCCATTGACCAATGTTCTTCGTTTTGAACACCGGAAATAACCGCGCCCAGCATAGCTTGTTGACGAACTCCAGAATCTGCTTGTGCATCAGGAACAAAGCGTAAACCGGTCTCAAATAAACGTACTCTATTTTGCTGACGGCTCTGGTTATAGCCTACTGCGGTCAATAATCCAGTAAACATTGATAAGCGCATTGCTGACATTTCGACAGAAATCGGGTTAGGCAATACCATGGCTTCTTCGCCAGGATGAACAATGTTCTGCATCTTAGGGTCGACAAAGCTGTAGGTCACCGCTTCTTGGAAACCACGAGCCACAAATATACTGCGCACACGTTTTAACGAAATATCCGCTTCTTTGTGATCTGGCATGCTTAACGCCGCTTGAGGGGCGACATTAGGAATGTTGTTGTAGCCGTAAATGCGGGCGACTTCTTCGATTAAATCTTCTTCAATCGCCATATCAAAGCGATAGGTAGCCGTTGTCACATGCCATACATCACCGCTGGTCTGCACGCTAAAACCTAAACGTTCTAGAATTTCAACCACGTCAGAATCTGGAATAAAGTGACCTAAGCTTTTATCTAACTTGCTACGACGCAAAGTGATATTAGCGGCTGCGGGCAAATGCTCAGCAGACACGGCTTCAATCACCTGCCCGGCTTCACCACCACAAATATCTAATACAAGGCGTGTAGCGCGGTCCATAACCTTATGTTGCAACTCAGGGTCTACACCACGTTCAAAACGGTGTGACGCGTCTGTGTGTAAGCCTAAGCGACGAGATTTACCCATAATGGCTAATGGTGCAAAGAAAGCGCACTCTAAAAGAATGTCTTGGGTGTTTTCATTCACACCGGTACTTTCGCCGCCAAACACACCCGCAAGCGCAACCGCTTGTTTATCGTCTGCAATCACTAAGGTATCGCTTGGAACGGTAATTTCGTTGCTATCCAGTAAGGTTAGCTTTTCAACACCATCAGCTAAACGCACGGTAATACCGCCGTTTAAAGCATTTAAATCAAACGCATGCATTGGCTGACCAAATTCGATCAACACATAGTTGGTGATATCAACGATGGGATCGATTGAGCGAATACCACTACGACGCAATTTTTCTTGCATCCATAATGGCGTAGCAGCCTTAACATTGATGTTTTTAACCACACGGCCTAAGTAACGTGGGCACAAATCTGGTGCAACCACATTTATGCTAAACGGCGCGTCGATAGTGGCCGTTACCGCTTCCCAGGAAGGCTCTGTCACTGCTTGGCGATTTAATACACCCACTTCGCGTGCAAGCCCTGCCATGCCTAAACAATCAGCGCGGTTAGCCGTTAAATCAACATCAATAATGGCGTCATCTAATTGCAAGTATTCACGCACATTGACGCCTAAAGGCGCATCTTGTGGTAATTCGATAATGCCATCACTTTCGATGTCCATACCTAACTCGCCATACGAGCACAACATGCCCATTGACGGTTGACCGCGCAACTTGGCTTTTTTAATTTTAAAATCGCCAGGTAATACAGCGCCAACCATCGCTACAGCCACTTTTAAGCCTAAACGGCAGTTTGGTGCTCCACAAACAATGTCAATAAGCTCATCGCCGCCAACATTGATTTTGGTGACGCGTAATTTGTCTGCATCTGGGTGTTGGCCACATTCAACCACTTCACCAATAATAACACCGCTAAAATCGGCAGCTACGGCATCAATACCGTCAACTTCAAGACCGGCCATGGTGATTTGGTGTGATAATGCGTCACGACTTACTGATGGGTTAACCCACTCACGAAGCCAAGATTCACTGAATTTCATCTACTTTTTGCTCCGTTATTTGAATTGCTTAAGAAAACGTAAATCGTTTTCGAAGAAGGCACGTAAATCATTTACGCCATAGCGCAACATGGTTAAACGCTCAACACCCATACCAAATGCAAAACCAGAGTATTTTTCAGGGTCAATACCCACACTGCGCAATACATTTGGATGTACCATGCCACAGCCTAATACTTCTAACCACTTACCGTTTTTTCCCATCACGTCTACTTCGGCTGAAGGTTCTGTAAATGGAAAGTAAGATGGGCGGAAACGTACTTCTAAGTCTTCTTCAAAGAAGTTACGTAAAAAATCATGCAAAATGCCCTTAAGCTCGGCAAAGTTAACGTTTTCAGCAACCATTAACCCTTCAACTTGGTGGAACATTGGCGTGTGAGTTTGGTCGTAATCATTACGATAAACACGGCCTGGAGAAATGATCCGAAGTGGCGGCTTTTCATGTTCCATCGTGCGAATTTGTACGCCCGATGTTTGGGTGCGTAACATCACTTTAGGATTAAAGTAAAAAGTGTCATGATCAGCACGAGCAGGATGATGCTCAGAAATATTTAACGCATCGAAATTATGGAAATCATCTTCGATTTCAGGACCTTGCTTAACAACAAAGCCTAACTCACCAAAGAAGGTTTCAATACGTTCGATAGTACGCGTAACCGGATGTAAACCACCGATATCTAAGGTACGACCGGGTAAAGTCACATCAATATTTTCAGCAATTAATTTGGCTTCTAACTCAGATGCTTTTAATCCGTCAATACGCTCAGTCAACTGCTGTTGAACGGCTTGTTTAGCTTGATTGACTGCGGCACCAAAGGCAGGTTTTTCTTCTGCACTTAATGATCCCATCATTTTCATCATGTCAGTGATTTTACCTTTTTTACCAAGGTAATCGACACGGATATCATCCAATGTCTTTAGATCACTGGCCTTATCAATGACTTCTAAGGCTTGTTCTACGATCTCGGTTAACTGCTGCATGTTATCATCCACTGCATTTTTGCATTTAAATGCGATTGGGCGTCTTGTCGGCTATGCGAGTACACAAAAGTGATAACTCGGTAGTGAGTGACGACGCGGTAGTTTGACGCTTATTATGACAAATAAACCATCAAAACTGGGGTTAAAATAAAAGAGTGAAATTTTACGTTAGCGAGTCTAAATTTACTAGTCATTATTGGTATATTTAATGGCAAATAGTTGTATTTAACTACAATTACCCCTCTTAGTGTGTATCGGTGACGACAAGTAATAAGCTAACAGTCTTGCTAAGCAAAATCGTCGGTCTGCTGATGATGAGAATAGATGAATGTCTATTGAGCTTGCATGCAACAATTTAGTGCCGTTGAACAGTCATCATAAAGGTCGGTTTACGCGGAGAAAACACAATAAAAAAGGCGCATGTTGCGCCTTCTTTATTATTTTTCGTGAATATTTATTCACATATCGACAATATTTACCTATCTAAAATTGAGTGTTGCAGTGTCTTTTTCATCGTCATTATCGACTACCGTCAGTGACACAGCTTTATCGCGACGACTGAAACTAAACGCGATTGGCCCATGTGCTTTTCGACCATTATTAAATAGCCAGTTTTGACGTTTAATAAAACCGTCTTGGTCATAGCTCGTTGAAATAAATAATTTCATAAACCATAAGTTAACCAAGTGTATTTGTGCAGTTGGCGCAATATTAGCCTGTTCAACAAGCACATTTATGGTTTTCACGGTTGTCACAACCTCACCTTTATTGTCAGTAACAGTAAGCTGAACTTGATAATTACCTGATTGCAGATATTGATGTGAAGCCGTTTCTCCATTAGCAACAGTACCATTAACGATAGTACCATCACCAAAATCCCATTCTAATGACGTAATATCACCATCATTATCAACAGAGGTAGACTGAACCTGTAGTTGGCTACCATTGATTTGATGATCAAAACTGGCGATTGGGAGCTCATTTTTCACCTCAAATTGCAGTGAAACAATCACAGGATCATGGTCTGAAGAGCGGAAGCCATCAGCTTGATACAAATCTTGTATCTGAGCAGCAGATTTAAACTCTTGGTTATAATCAAGGATCCTTGGCTCGTCAGCATTGATGTGCCATTCCGTTATGGCTAATACATTATCCAATAACGCTTGGTTTGCTAATGCATGGTCTAATTGGCCTGACTCACCCGAGAACACATAGGAGTATGAATTAACACTGCCAAGATGTTCATTTAATTCGCTATAGCCATGGCTGGCAAGTTGAGTGAGTGGATTTTCTTTGGCATAAGCATTTAAATCACCCATTACCAAGATTTTTTGCTCTGGATACTGCTCCATTAACCATTGCCCAATAGCATCTGTTGCCCGGGTACGGGTTAAATTACAGTTACCTTGGCCATCCAATAAATCAGGATCATTGTTACTGTCGCAACTACTTCCTTTTGATTTTAAATGGTTTACGGCGACAACAATGCTGCCCTCACGGCCATTGAGCATAAATGATTGCGTTAACATCGGACGGTTTTTACCGTCATCAAACAATGCCGCGCCATTTCCATCAACAGGCGAATTAGCTGAAGATAATATTTGAGCATCACCTGTTGGAGTGATTTTATCAGCACGGTAGATCATTCCCACAGCAATTGCATCGGAACCTATTTGTGCCACTGAAGGCACAACATAAGCGTATACCTCCGCTCCCATAGCTTGGTTTAATCCGCTGACTAAGTCGTTAATGGCTGAATCACTACCATAGCCGTCATTTTCAATTTCCATTAAACCAAATACATCAGCGTTAATGGCATGCATTGCACTGATAATTTTCACGCGTTGACGCTCAAATTCAGATAATGTGTCGGCGCCGCGATCAGTCGGAAATCCATTGCCGTTGCCATCACCGTTGAAATAATTAAGCACATTGAAACTGGCGACACGAAGATCTGCGCCAAGCGCTAACTCTGGAGTAGATTGTCGCGGGTTACTTTGCACTACATTGACCACTTGAGTTGGCATCACACGATATTGGCTAAAGCCATAATGCATAATACCCTCGAGCCCGGTAACAGAATCGCCTACCCGCAAGGTATTTGAGGCTGATAACCCAGGAGCTGGATAAGGTATCTGTTCAGGATTTTGGCTGGTTAAGCCATCATCCAACAAAATACTATCTCTGGCATTCGCTTCAGTCACTGCCAGCGCTGCTGCACCAGGTAAAGCAACTTGAGTACCGATAAAATGGCGACTACTGCCTAGTGATACTTCACCATAACGGCCCAAGTTATACACTTCATTGACCACTAGAGATTGATCGAATAATACCCGCATGCCTTCAACACGCTCAAGTTGTTGATTGTCGGCTAACGGCAATGTGACAGTAGCAACCACAGGCAATGGTAGGTTAGTACCACATAACGCAAATTGAGTCACATTAGACAACTGAGTTGTGCCTTGATATTCGGCAACAGAAGCTTGTAAACGAATTCTATCACCGGCATTCACGTCAAGTGATTGATTACCGCTGTAAACAAAAATACCTTCTGAGGTGTTAATGTCAGCATCGACTTCGCTGTCGGCCATTTGGATAAATATACCCTTTAGCCCAGCTTGTTGATTACTCGTCACAATCGCTTCAACCACCACTTCTGAACCCACTATAGGGCTTGTGTCATCCATCCCTTGAATGTCATGGATTGCGACTGCGCTTTGTGAACAGACAAATTCTATTGGCTCAGTTGGATCTACTGGGTCTACCGGATCTGTTGGACCTGAATCATTACCCGCGAAAACACCTAAATCGCTGATGTCATCTTGAGCAAAACCTTGCCAGCCAGTAAATGTGACTTCGTCGTCAATGATGGTATCGGCAATTAATTGAGTGGCGTCACGACGAAGAGTATTGTTTTGGGTCGATAAATCACCTGCTCCCCATTGTGAACCGGGGTCTGTACCCACTTGTCCTAAAGAGTCGATCACTACGCTATTGTGACTGAGTACAATGGCATCATCACCATTAAAAAAGCTCGCTGTACTCGTCTGTTGAGCAAGCGCAAGGATCTCTGCAGATGCATCATTATCGGCAATAACAAACGTTGAGTTGGCTGCAATATTACCATCCAATGTAATATTGGTTGCCGCTGCGGTATTGCCATTAAAATAAAATGACAACACATAATTACTCAAATCTATCGCTGTCGAACTTGGATTGTACAATTCAATTGCTTTGTTATTACTGCTGCCTTCTATGTACTCTGAAATAAGCACATCTTGAGCAGCAACATTGAATACCATTAAAGATGATATCGATATCGCGAGCAACGACTTTTGAACTAACATAGTGAACCCCTATTCATTATCCATAAATCCAATGAGTTAATTTAACTATTCAATTGATATTTTATTGCTTGGTATAACCTCAGCTTGGAATAACCGTTGTAATAAACAGATAAAGATCCGTTTATGTTCAAATCATCAATATCAAGCTTGCCATTGTTTTGCTAACAAACCGTATTGACGAATCAATAGTGTGCGAGTTGTAAGTTGATACAACAGCGATAGCGAAATAAGCGCATGTTTGATAAGCATTTATGATCCCGCGTTGAGGCTACATAGCTCAATCAGCGCTTACTATAACGATTACGGATGACAATAAGGTTGCAAAGATGTTGCAGTGAATACAAAAGTAATTTCAGTCAACAACCGCGCCTAACTACCGCTTATTCACACACCTCTTTCTACGATCTTTTTTGGTTACCTAGGCGTGAAAAACAGCCAAAAAAATACCGCTCATATTGAGCGGTATTGTTAGCTGATGTTATTGAACGATGTTATTGACCAGCGTTATTGACCGATGTTATTGACCGATAATAAGCAATTAATGCTTTTTAGATACATCAACCATATAGTGACCTTGTAACCAATTTCGGCCAATTAATAATTTATAACCCATTTTGGTACGGTCTTTAAGATTCACATCGACTATAAATTCATGACGAGGCTCACCAACACTTAACCTCACCATGTAACGCCTTTCTGTACCTTGTGCATTACGAATTAACGATGTGCCCCGAATTTTGGTGCGAACATCAGCTTTTTCGCCTTTTTCATTCGCTGTGGTGAACGTAATCATCTTACCGATGTTATTTTCAATGTTCACTTTGTCTTCATTCTCGACTCGAATATTAACTGCATGTAATGAGTTTTCAACGGCGCCGGTATCGATACGCGTATTATACATTAAGCCAGTTTGCTTAATGCTCAGCTCTGCTAAAGGACCAATGGTCTTTTTGTCAGAAACATCCACAATGTAGTTATGTTTTAAAAAGTTACGCCCAATAAGTAATTTGTAATTCATGTGGCTACGATCGCGTAAATTAACATGAATATTATGCAATTGATCAGGAAAACCTATATCAAGCTTCACCATGTAACGAGTTTCAATACCTTGAGAGTTTTTCACCCTTGAAGTACTGACAATTTCGGCTTGAATGCGTTTTTTCTCACCACGTTCATTTTCAGTAGTGAATTCAACAACTTTACCAACATTGCTTTTCATTTTTTTGGATGCACCGCCAAGGATTTCTAAATTGACAGCGTGCAGTGAAGTGTTCACGGCACCTGTATCAATGCGAGCATTATATTGTAGTCCTGACTTAGCGACGGTCATGGTTTCAACTTGACTTAAAACGGTTTTATCATTCGCAAAAACAGATATAGAAAGCAAACACAGCAGAGTCGAAATCACAATTCTTTTAAACATGATCAATCCCAAAAAATCCACAAATCGCTTTAGTAGCGGCCAGTTTTATGTACGTTTATTGCAATAAATGATCAACTTCTTGATCGAATAAATTTTTAATCAGTCCTGAAAACTCAGTAATAAAAATGCTTTGTTCGGGGGTGGCTTGTTGATTGGCTACAGAGGCTAAAATCTCTTCTAAGTCATATACAATTGCGTCAATTTCGCGAATTACCATATTACGTTGTGCAAATGATAATTGCGGGTTTTGCCCACATACCATAATGATCTGAGCAGATAACTGCTCTTCAAACAATTCCATGACAGTTTCCGTTGCAGCGGCATTACTCTCAGACGACTCAAATAGCCCTAAATGTTCAGTTAAATACTGAATTAAATGCATGTATCCGTCTTTGTCAGTAACCATTTCATACCACCTTTCTTAAAAACGACTTAACAGGAAATGGCTCTCAACCTGATGATTGAAAACCATTAATAACCACATATAACTATTGCGCTAAGGTTAGCACAAATGACACTGGCACCGCTAAGCTGATACTCGGCAATCCCGCCATTTCTTTAAGTTTTTCGACACCGGACACTAAACCAAATTCACTTGCTTGAACAATCACTGGCGCTAAACTTGAAATCACCATTTTCTTATCCGACAATTTAGCGACTAACACATCAAAGCTCTTCTGTTGTTTCTGACCATGTAGCTTAATGGTTGCTTCAACTTGCGTCGTTAGCGTGTCACCGACTTTTAATCCGGCTAGCAATTTAGGGTTAACCACTGCATCCAAGGTTAACTTAGGAAACTGTGCCACTTCAAATAACACTGCTTGCATTCGTTGATCACGAATTTCTATTCCGGTATCAACACTGGTTAAATCAATCGATAAAGAAAATGCACCAGCATCCGTTAATGAACCTGCAACTTGTTTAAAATGATGCACTTCAGCAACATCGGCTTTCTTAATCGAAATGAAGCTCACCCGAGAATGATCTTGATTGACTTGCCAATCGCCTGCCATCACTGATGTACTCAGCAAGCTCGCGGCTAATAATGGTAACCATTTTTTCATCGTAAAGTCCTTTGTATAGAAAGTAAGATTAACAATAAATAAGTATAGAGTAATCTTTGGTTATATCTTGCTGGGGATCAATCTAGCCAGCCATTTGTCTAACGCTTGTGCAAAAGCATGTTTATCCGTTTGCGAAAAACTGTTCGGACCACCAGTATGGATGCCACTGCTGCGCATTTCTTCCATAAAATCGCGCATCGTCAGAATCTGTTTAATATTTTCAGCTGTATACACCGTACCACGAGGGTTTAATACTAGTGCGCCTTTATCAACCGCATCAGATGCCAGAGGAATATCAGCAGTGACGACTAAGTCCCCTTTGACGACTTGTTCCACAATGTAGTTATCTGCTTCATCAAAACCCGAACTCACCCGTATCATGCTAACTAAGGGCGAAATAGGCACTTTAATCATTTGATTGGCCACTAACACTAATCGAACCGATTTACGCTCAGATGCCCTAAACAACATTTCTTTAACTGGGTTGGGGCAAGCATCAGCATCAACCCAGATTTTATTGGTTATCACCGCAAAATGCTCCACTTCATTAACACTCATTAAGGTGCCAACCGATCAATATTCCAATCCGCATCGGTTTTAGTGTAAATAAATCGGTCGTGTAACCGATGTTCACCACCCTGCCAAAACTCAATGCTAGCTGGTCGCACTAAATATCCACCCCAAAACTTAGGTAGTGGAACCTCACCTTGGGCAAATTTAGCTTTCATTTCAGCAAATTTACCTTCTAACGCCTGTCGTGCGCTAATCTTGCTTGATTGTTTAGATACCCAGGCAGCAATTTGGCTGTCTTTTGGTCTAGACATAAAATATTTCGCAACATCCAACATCGATAATGGTTCAGCTTGCCCTAATACAGCCACTTGACGTTCAAGTGGATGCCAAGGAAACAGTAAACTGACTTTACTGTTAATCGCAATTTGTTTTGCTTTGCGGCTTTCTAAATTAGTAAAAAACACAAAACCGTTATCATCAAACTTTTTTAATAACACAATACGTTGAAATGGCTGGCCATCTTCGTCTACCGTCGCGACACACATGGCCGTTGGGTCAGTAAGTTGGGCATCTTTTGCCTGTTGCATCCATTGTTCGAATAGATCCATTGGGTTAACAGGCAAATTCGCTCGTCTTAATCCGCCTTGGGTATATTCACGGCGAATATCACTTAAATCACTCATATTGGTTCCTCATTAAACCTTGCTGGACCTATTCTACGCTGAGCAGACACAAAAAAGCCAACGTCAACTCGTTGGCTAATGTGTTTAATTACAAAGTTGAAATTACTTTTTAATTAAGCCTTTACCTTCAGCCCACACCTGTAGCATTTCAAGGCCCAGTGTTGCTGCAGCTAGCGGGGTAACATCTGTATAATCATAAAAGAGTGCTAGTTCTACAACATCCATGCCGACAATATTTAAACCACGTAAGCCACGAATGATCTCGCTAGTGAACTTACCACAAACGGGCGTAGCTGTAGCGGTTGCAAAAGCTGGGTCTAAACATAAACAGTCAATGTCGAATGTCGAATGCGACGTATAACGGCATATCGCCAACACGCATAATTAAGTGTTCAACCATTTGTTGAGCCGTTAAGTTATTGGCGAATCACTTCAAAGCCATGACCTTTTTTGTGCTATTCAGTACAAATAGCAATTTGCATTGAATGCTCAACATCAATAAACCCCTCACGCAGTGCATAGTAAAACATTGTCCCGTAGTCGTACCGTACTTACTGCCTTGGCGGTATCTGTGTGGGCATCAAAAGGTAAACCAATAACAACGTCTGCGTCAGACTCTGCGGGTTTGAAATCAAGCGGTTGGCGTAAATAGCCACATGGGTTTGAATAATACGAATAATCAAATTTTTCTACGAAAGTAGTTATAAACGACCAAAAGATGGCAACTGTTGATAATTATAATAGTGTAGGGCTCAGCAGTTCTGAGCAATCTTGCTGATAGTGGTTAAAGTGTATAGTGAAACCTTGCTCGATTGGCATCGCGCAATGGCTTAAACACAAATAATTTAAAAAGGGTTTATTGGCAATATGACTATTAAAGCCAATAATGTCACAGCTACTAGGCTGCAATAATCTTACCAGTTCAGCAAAAACATCAACCGGCGTTGAGCTAAGATCAATGTTAGTTTCAACACTCACATAAGAGCTATTTTCTTGAGGTGTAATGTGTATTGTAAAATATTCAGCACCGCGAATACCGTTTATTGAATAACCTAACGGACTGAATAAATACTGATCAATATTAAAACCATTAAATAATTGTTCCAGTTGCAGCATCTGACTAATTTGAATAGTTGATTGCTGCTCACCACGTAAATAATCAGCTACTGCACCAGAAATATGGTACATCAGCAGCTCATTGGTGGTATCGAGCTGGTTAGCTTGATAGTCTTTGTTGGTCGAAAATATATAATGATGATGGCTATCTAAATGACCCATTCGATAGGCCTGCCCAGCAATAAACTGCCTTAATCTAAACACATCATCGGTAAAGGAAGTTGCTTGTAAATGGGCATAGTATTCATTTTTGCGTTGATAACAAATGTACGCAATCGCCTGTTCACTTAAATGATCAATGCAGTAGCATGCAGATTCTACCAACGTGCTAGCCCCGCAAGTGAGCATAACGATACGATCATCCCAAACAAATAAACTCGATTCACTCAGCAAATAAGCATCACAATATTCATTACTTATGGAAGATAAAATGTCTGCATTTGAGGCAGCAACGAGCCCCAGCCAAAATGTTCGATCTAAGGATCGTAATTTAGGCGCTGATTCATTAACAATAATCTCTAACTTTTTCTCTGAACCTTCAAAAAACATGTGTAACTACTCAGCACTTATTCTAATTAGAGACGTTTGTATAAAAATGTAATGTCTCATGGTTAAGCCATATATGCGCAGTAAAAAGCGAAAAAAGCGTAGTTTAGCGGTTTAAATGAGCATTTCCCAACGATAAAATAGGCTTAAATAAAACTGCCTGAATAATTACAAATATGTTAGCAACTTAAAAGCCTAGCGACCTGAGATCGCTAGGCTTTTTAATAATAAGCTAACATCACTTAGTCGATAAGATTAAAAATCTTCTAAGTAAGTGTAACCCTTAAGCCCTAACTGTAACTCTTCTAGAATACTGGCACGCTCTTCTTCAACAATATGCTGATTTACAAGCTCTTCATAAGTGCGCATAAAGTCAACCGCATCTAAGTTTACATAACGTAAAACGTCAGCTACCGTATCGCCTTCTAAAACAGATTCAATCTGGCTTAATCCACGCTCATCAATGCGTACAACAGCAGAGTTAGTATCACCAAACAAGTTATGCATATCACCCAAAATTTCTTGGTATGCACCCACCATAAAGAAACCAATCAAATATGGGCTATCGGCACTCCATGCTGGGACTGGCAATGTGGTTTCAATTCCCTGACCGTCTACGTATTGGTCAACAATACCGTCAGAGTCACAGGTAATATCTAACATAACCGCACGGCGCTCAGGTGCTTTATCTAAACCCGATAACGGCAACACTGGGAACACTTGATCAATACCCCATGCATCAGGTAATGACTGGAATAAAGAGAAGTTAACGAAAAACTTATCAGCTAACTTTTCATTTAATTCGTCAATCACTGGACGGTGATAGCGGTTATTGTTGCTTAATAGTCCCTTCACTTCATGGCAAACACGTAAATTAGCTTGTTCTGCCCAAGCTCGGTCAGCCAAACTTAATTGACCCACAGCAAACAATGAGTGTGCTTCAGAAATATCACTTTGACTATCATGGTAAATTTCAATAATTGCACGTTGATCATATCGACCGCTGATTTCTAACCAAGATTGCCACATATTGTGGAGCAATTGCGGCGCCTCTTCACTTGGTTCCTGAATATTTTCTGGTTGATACGCTTCAGTACCAATAACATCAGTAATTAACACCGCATGATGCGCCGTTAAATGGCGACCAGATTCAGAAATAATACGCGGCATTGGTTGCTCGTACTCATTACATAAATCGGTTAATACGTTGACGATATTGTTAGCATACTCATTTAAACCATAGTTCATTGAGTTATTGCTCTGGCTACGAGTACCGTCGTAGTCAACCGCTAACCCGCCGCCCACATCGAAACAATCAATGCTGGCACCAAGTTGGCGCAATTCACAGTAAAAACGGCCAGCTTCACTTACGCCTTGGCGAATGTCGCGAATATTGGCAATTTGCGAACCTAAATGGAAGTGCAATAGCTGCAGAGAATCAAGCATATTAGCACTTTTCAATTCAGCTATAACTTTCAACACTTGTGCTGCAGACAAACCAAATTTAGACTTTTCACCACCGCTGGCTTGCCATTTGCCTTTGCCCTGGAAAGCCAAACGAACACGTAAACCTAAACGAGGTGTAATACCAAGCTTTTCAGCTTCAATTAATACCATTTTAAGTTCTGACATTTTTTCCAGAACGATATACACCTTATGGCCAAGCTTTTCGCCGATAAGTGCTAAACGAATGTATTCTTTATCTTTGTAACCATTACATACAATGACTGAACTGGCTTTTTGTGCCATGGCAAGTACAGCCATTAACTCTGGCTTACTACCGGCTTCAAGTCCTAACTGAGGGACTTCTTTAGATTTTTGGCTAGCTAAAATTTCTTCAACTACCGTTTTCTGTTGGTTTACTTTAATTGGGTAAACTAACAAGTAATCATTTTGATAATCGTACTTCTTAATTGCATCGTTAAATGCTTCGCATAAACTTTCCACTCTATGGTGTAAGATTTGCGGGAAACGGACTAATACCGGTAACGAGACGCCTGCTTCGACCATACTTTTGGCTAGTTCATTTAAGCCGACTTTATGATCAGGATTTTGTGGGTTAGGTGACACTGTCACTTCGCCATCTTCACGAATACCATAAAAACCTTGGCTCCAGTGAGTCACGTTATAACCCGAGCGAGCATCTTCGATAGACCAATCAGACATAATTATTTTCCGTATTTGTATCAAAGTTAGCAGTTGACCAAAAGTGGCTTCTGCTTGTTAAAAATCCAGATAACACAACAATGCTATCCAAGAAATAAAATGGTTTATTCAGCACTATGATTATGGCTGTAAAACCTGTGACAGACAAAATGAAGGCCCTATATATTGGCTCGAGATCATATCGTCATTGTTATCATGTTTCGCATCTGCTTATATAGAACATCTTACGCAGAAATCCACAAAGCATGCAAATTTTGGCTGCTGAACATCAGTTCGCTGCTGTAACAAGTATTTTACTGATTACGCCTGCAGTTAGTTCACTTTTTAATTGCTAACCAACCACATTTTTAGCCTTTATAAAAACGGCGCAATTAAAACCTGCTATGCGGTGTAATGCAAGTTAATTACCGATTAATTACTATAAAAAATCATCTACAATTGTTGTCATAAACCTCAACAAACAAGGCGATAAGCCTAAATGATTTTCGATAGCGCTTAATTGGCACAACGTGAGCTTAATTTACGTGTATAATTACGTGTTTTTCTTAAGATCATCTTTTTCATTTTTAATTAAAGTAGAGTCATTCATGATACAAATCGGTAAACGTTATTCATTAGAAGTTGTTAAACAAGTTAATTTTGGGGTTTATCTAAATGCTCAAGAGCTTGGACAAGTCTTGCTTCCTAATAAATTTGTCCCTACCGGTTGTAATGTCGGTGATATGGTAGATGTGTTTCTTTACCTAGACTCTGAAGACATTGTGATTGCTACTACCCAAAAGTCGTTAGCTCAAGTGGGTGAATATGCTTATTTAAAAGTAATCGCCACGGGCCCATTCGGCGCATTTTTAGATTGGGGCTTAGACAAAGATTTACTACTCCCTTTTGGCGAGCAACATAAACCGGCAGAAGAAGGCCACTCATATTTAGTTTATGTCCATGCTAACCATGCCGACGAACGTATTATGGCATCGTCAAAACTGGATAAGTTTGTCGATAAAACAGAAGCGCATTATACCGAAGGTGAACAGGTTAATTTAATCATCGGTGGCACTACAGAGTTGGGTTACAAAGCCATTATTAACAACCTGCATTGGGGCGTAATTTACACTAATGAAGTTTTCCAAAAATTGCGATTTGGTCAAAAAGTGACTGGTTATATCAAAACGATTCGCAGTGATGGCAAAATTGATCTTGTACTGCAAAAAGGTGATAAAGACGAGCTAGATAAAAATGCCCGTTTGATCATTAATAAATTGCGTAGCGCTAATGGTTTTTTACCACTACATGACAAAACTGATGCTGATGTCATTTATGACAAACTCGGCATGAGTAAAAAAGCCTTTAAGAAATCAATTGGTGGTTTATTTAAAGCAGGTGAAATCACAATCGAAAGTGAAGGTATTCGCCTAACTGTGTGAACAATAATCGATTAGCCTCGGTAAACTAGTCCAATCCTTTGAGAAAAAGCATGCCTCTGTTATAAAAGTAATAGAATCATGCTTTTTATTAAAAGGATACTGTGTATGGAATTAACCTCACTAGAAGCTAGAGTTATCGGATGTTTACTCGAAAAAGAACTCACGACTCCAGATCAATATCCTCTGTCATTAAATTCACTCGCCTTAGCATGTAATCAAAAAAGCAGCCGCGAACCTGTGCTGTCACTGAGCGAATCTCAAGTAAAAACAGTATTAGACGATCTTACCAAAAAACGCTTACTCAGCGAGCAATCTGGTTTCGGTAGTCGAGTCGTAAAATATAAGCATCGCTTTTGTAATACTGAATTCAGTGAATTGCAGTTAAGCAGTGCGGAAGTCGCTATAATTTGCGTGTTGTTATTGCGGGGACCGCAAACACCAGGCGAACTCAAAACTCGTACCAATCGACTCCACGAATTCACTGATGTCTCACAGGTTGAAACTGCATTACTGGCATTAAGCCAACGTGAAAAGCCTTTAGTAGTTCAACTTGCTCGAGAAGCGAATAAACGTGATTGTCGCTTCCTTGAGTGCTTTAGTGGCAACGTTGATGATTATGATGTGAACAGCAGTGATGCCATTGTCGTGTCGACTCACACTCAACAAACTGTACAGCAAGATTCTCGGATTGTAGAACTAGAACAAAGAGTTGAGTTGCTAGAACAAAAGCTAGCCCAATTAGAGTCGCTTTTAAACTAATTAACGCTTTCCAAAACAGGTTAAGCAAGGAAAAGTATATGGACCGTACCGCCTCTCCATCGACGTTAACTCATATTTGGTTATTAGCCAAATATGAGTTAACCAAACGTTTTACTAACAAAAGCGGTATGATTTCATTAATCGCCTTTATGCTAATTTGGGCAATTTTATTGCTGTACCCTATCAAGAGTGCATCTGAATTTATTATGCAGCCTAACTTCAAAGACTTTACTGAAGCCCTCTTTGGGCCAGGGAGTTTACGCCATCTGTTTGAATGGACCGTCGAAGAGTTTGCTGTGTTTTGGTTAGCTGCACTGTACCTTTTCCCCATGTTCAGTATTTTTATTGCCGCAGACCAATTTAGTTCAGATAAACAACGTGGTAGTTTGCGATTTCTAACCTTAAGAGTCAGTCGTTCCAGTTTGTTTTTTGGTCGTTTCTTAGGGCAAATGTTTATCCAATTGATGTTGATCATCTTAACGTTATTGGCAACCATCGCATTAGCATTATCACGTGATATATCTTTGTTATTGCCATCAATAACAACTAGCTTAATCGTAATGGTTAATCTAGTGATCGTATTATTACCCTACACTGCTGCTATGGCGGTGCTGTCATTACATGCAAACTCAGCAAGACAAGCCAGTATATTTGCGGTTATCTTGTGGGCTGTAGTATCAATATTTATTGCATTAATTAATATGAATTTCCCACAATTAAGCTGGTTAAACTGGATACTGCCTGGTTCGCAAATAGGTAATTTGATCAATACTCAAGGATTAGGTTCATTCGTATACGCTCCCATTCCTTTACTGCAAACTGCGGTTATTTTATTTGCTGGTAAAGTCTTAATGAGTAGGAGTGCGCTATGAGTATCATTCAATGTGACAACCTTTCTAAACAATACGGTAATAAACTTGCGCTCGACACTGTATCGTTAACGCTTACACAAGGTGCTCCCATTGCATTAGTGGGTCCAAATGGTGCCGGTAAAACAACGCTATTTAGTTTACTATGCGGTTTTATTCAACCCACCAATGGCAGTATTAGCATTTTAGGCCATAAACCCGGTAGCAAAGCGTTACAAGGACTATTGTCGGCATTGCCACAAGATGCAGCATTGGATCCTAATTTTAGTATTGTGTCGCAACTCCAGTTTTTTGCCCAATTACAAGGCATGACAGCAGCGGCAGCAAAACAAGAAGCATTAAGAGTTCTCGCCCTTGTCGACTTAAGTGACTCAGCAGAGGCGAAACCTAAAAGTTTAAGTCATGGTATGAGTAAACGAGTCTCTATTGCCCAAGCCCTCATGGGTTCTCCTAAGATTGTGTTACTCGACGAACCGACAGCGGGACTTGATCCTGCCAATGCGAAAAAAATTCGTCAAATTGTCAAAGATTTATCCGACCATACGACTTTTGTGATCAGCTCACATAACCTTGATGAACTTGAAAAGTTATGCGACCAAGTTGTCTATCTCGAACATGGCAAATTACAGCAATCGGTATCAATTAAAGCCAGCCAAGCGACAGACTTTATCACGCTGACAATGAAGCAATGTGACATGGACAGCCTCCATCAGCAGTTATTAGGCCTTAACGATATCATTGAAGTAAGGCGTATCGGTGATGAGCAATATGTTATCGAGTACCAAAAGCAATCCGGCTTTGCCATTGAAATGCAGTTGTTTGAGCTGTTTACTGCTCACCAGTGGCAATATAAAGCATTACTTAAAGGCCGTACCTTAGAAGAAACCTTGTTTTCTTAACTCACCGCCAATGGTTAAATGAACCTTTAATGCTGACTAAAATCGGTTTGCGTAAAAAGGCTTAACAACAAACCTCATAAGCATCAGTCTCTAATGCCATCGTTTATTAATTAGTGATAACTCACCATATTAATAAACGATGGCATTTTTTAATATATTATTTACGTATCAGGTCGATATAATGAAAATTTAATTGCTTAAAAAACCACATCAAATGAGGTATGTTAAAGTGTCTTCAATCGCTCATCCCTCCTCTACAGCGACTCTAAAACAGCAAATACTCTACATTCAAAATAACGACTAAATGCTAAGAAATCAGTCTAAATGACTAGGCCCTTAAGTAAAGAAGCCTTCCCAGCAACCTCAATGCAATTAACTCAGCGTCCTTCAGTTAGTGAGCTCAACGCTAAAATCTATTAAAAGATTCTAAAATAGACAACATAAATAGGCAAAATTCATAATAATAATGATTTTATAAGCTTAGACTTAAACACGCCCATTGCTGACGTGTGTTTTAATGCGCTAATAACCTGTCGTTACGACTAATACAATCCAGATATTCAATAAGCAACGGCTGAATGAGCGTTTATAACGATGAATTCGTTGTGTATTAGTTCTGAGTCTGCTCTGTATTGTCACTAAATGGCAAACAAGCCATTGCTGTTATTGTGCTTATAATACTCAACAATTTTGGCTGTTAATGTATTTACATAACAAAGACAAACTAATAATCCTCAATTCTAGTCATCTTATTAAGTTGGCTTTATGTGATGACCGTTTATGAGTGAGCCACCTGGTTCTTTAGAAAAGCTAAATCTTAAGTGACGGTACAGCATATAGGGATACGCGGGTCGACCGTATAGCGTCGACAGAAGAACGGTTTTTATCATCTTTGAATGAGTTTCTGGAGTCATTTTGAACTGATAAATGATTTGATGCGCATAACAATATTTCTATGTGTATTAATGATATGAGAGAGAGATAAATAGATTAATGATATACAACATATGATTAGACGATTAGACGATTAGACGATTAGACGATTAGCATGATGACAATACACAATAAAAAAGCAAAAAAAACTGCAGCAATAAATTGCTACAGTTTTAAATCTTTTAACACTTAGCCGAAGCTAAATACTAAACGATTGAAACGTTCTCAGCTTGAGGACCTTTCTGACCTTGAGTCACAGTGAAAGAAACTTTCTGACCTTCGTCAAGAGTTTTGAAACCGTCTGAGTTGATAGCACGGAAATGAACGAATACGTCTGGACCAGACTCTTGCTCAATAAATCCGAAACCTTTATCAGAGTTAAACCACTTAACAACACCAGTAACTTGAGACATAATATAAATCCTGTAAAAAAAAATAGTTAAAGCCTTAACGGCAGTAAAGCTGGAAAATGCCGGTATTACTTATGTTTACAGGACGAAACTGTTCGTATTGATAAATATAAGCCCAACCTTCAAGCTGAGTAAACTATAAACCATTTTCAGGATAAGTCAACAAACATCAACCAAACAATGGTATTTAATTAGTCTCATTTCAAAAAGGTTTATCTTTGAGCATCAAATAGTTATTTATATCAATTATCTGATTGCTTATTGTTCTCGTTGATGAATTTCGATTTTAAAATCTATCTCACACTCGAGCCCTTGCTCTATTATCTGAGACTTCTGTGAATCACTCAACTTCCATGCGTAAGGAGTCATGTTAAGAAAGTGATCAATGTCTTCCGCACGAGTTAATGTTAATGAATAAGCTAACGCTTGGTGTGCTAAGTAAGTAAAGCCATCTAACACCATAGGTTCTTGTGGATGTTGTTTGGGTTCACTATAAATTTTCTTTTTTAACGCATAGTGATGCATCGGCCCGGGAGAAACGGTTATCAGTATTCCGGTCGGTTTTATCACCCGCTGTAACTCTTCAACTTTAGACGGCGCATAAATACGTATCGCTAAATCAAAACTGTCATCAGCAAAAGGCATTTCAAATGCACTTGCCACACAAAAATGTAATCCACTATAGCGTTTGGCAGCATAACGAATTGCAGACTTAGAAATATCTAAACCATAAAACTCACAATGGGGTTTAACCACAGACTGCAACGTTTCAAATAACCGATGACTGTAATACCCTTCGCCACACCCTATATCGAGCACCTTAGTGGCATCTCCTCCAGCAAACTCTAGCGCTAACTGATTTACTTTGTCGCTTAAAGGTTGATAAAAGCCTTGATTAAGAAACTCTCGTCTGGCAATCATCATTTCTTTGTTATCACCAGGATCTTTTGTTTTCTTTTTTTGTACAGGCAATAAATTAACGTAACCTTCTTTAGCACAATCAAATTGATGACGCAGTTCACATTGCCAAGAATGTTGTTGTTGTACTAATGGCGCGCTACAAATAGGGCAAATATAAGACATGGGTGGGCTCTAGAGTTACTGAAAAGTTAAAGATCGTCATCACACAGCTTATTGACCATTTCCGACACGTCTTTAGGGGCTAAAAGTTCAAAACAATCCAATTTACGCTGTAATTGTTCATTATTATAAAATTGTTCATTAGACGAGCGGCCGAAGTTGGAACGCTCTAATGACTGATGATAGGTCCGTAACAACCATTGATGCTTATTTTGCAATAAATGATCGAGTTTTAGTAGCTCAGTTGAGACACCTGGGTGGATTTTGCCCGACTCGCCTCGGAGGTAATCACGTAATTCTCGTCGAACTTGCTCTAATTCACTGATATGAACCGCAAGCATGGTAGAAGGCTCATCATAATCAAACTTACGTCCTAATATCGCTTTAGCCATAACTAGAGCTTGAGGTTCACTCAAAATCCGTAAGTCATTCTCTAACGTCACTAGTTCAAAACGAGCTTCAGCAGCTACACTAAAGTGCACATCTTCATCAGCGTGAATATTAATCGTCACCCCATTTCTGAGTTGTTCAATACACACACGTGGAGCTACCCCCATTGAAGGATATAACTTAATTCCCTGCCCTACGAGCCTTGGCTGAGTAGGCGTTTCAATCATTGTTTGTGTATGTTCAAAAGCAAAAGTCAAAAAAGGTTGAATACGTAAAATGAGTGTCGTTTGTTTATGCTCAACTTGGCTAACCACAAACTCAACTAAAGGATTACTCATCGTTGAAAGTACTAATAAATCACTCACACTATCCGGTAAACGAAGTGTCAACGCAGTCGGTTGAGTTATTTCACTGACGCATGGTTGAGTAAATACATGATGATGCATACAATATTCCTTTACTACTTCACTAAATTGTAACCAGCAAATCCACATTAGTCACCAGTAAACAAGGTTATATTAGAAAAATCATATTGAAGGTTACCTCATTATCATTTTTTTATGCTGATAAATGTTAACATGGTTTTAATCGCGAAAAGGATCTTATACTTACTATGGCTAACGCAATTCAACCCACCTTATTCTGGCACGATTATGAAACATTCGGGGCAAACCCAAGCAAAGATCGTCCGTCTCAGTTTGCGGGTATTCGAACCGATTTAGAACTCAACATTATCGGTGAGCCTGAAACCTTTTATTGCAAACTCGCGCCTGACTATTTACCGTCTCCCGAAGCCATATTAATTACGGGGATAACCCCACAACTGGCCAACCTTAAGGGCGTACCAGAAGCTGAGTTTATGAAACGTATTAATACGCTGTTTAGCCAACCCAGCACCTGTGTTGTGGGCTATAACTCATTACGTTTTGATGATGAGGTCAGTCGCTATGGTTTCTATCGTAATTTTATCGACCCTTACGCGCGAGAATGGCAAAACGGTAATTCTCGTTGGGATATCATTGATTTAGTTCGAGCTTGCTATGCATTTCGTCCAGACGGAATAAATTGGCCGAAGAAAGAAGATGGCTCACCGAGTTTCAAGCTAGAGTTACTCACCCAAGCGAATGGTTTAAGTCATGAAAAAGCCCATGATGCTATGTCAGACGTTTATGCCACGATTGCTATGGCTAAACTGATAAAGCAGACACAACCCAAGCTGTACGAATATTATTTTAATTTAAGGCGTAAACAAGCGGTTGCGGATCATATTGATGTCCTTAAAATGCAGCCTTTGGTTCATGTCAGTTCAAAAATTAGTGCGCTGCAAGGCTGTACTACGTTAATCGCGCCAGTGGCATATCACCCAACTAATAAAAATGCGGTGATATGCGTTAATTTGGCCATGGATATCTCGCCATTATTAGAATTATCTGCTCAAGAAATAAATGATCGTATGTATACGTCTCGTCAAAACTTAGCTGAAAATGAGCTCGCAATACCACTCAAACAAATCCACCTTAACAAGTGTCCCTTTATCGGATCGCCAAAATTACTTGACGACGAGGTAGCTGAAAAATTACAGTTCGATAAAGCATTTGCACGTGAGCAATATAAACGCTTAAAAAACCACCCAGAATTGCGCGAAAAGCTTAACCAAGTATTTGAACTTGAATCAGATCGTAAACCGATCACCGATCCTGATTTAATGCTATATAGCGGTGGATTTTTCAGCCATGCTGATAAAACAAAAATGGACATTATTTGCCATACTGCACCACATAATTTAGCAGCTTTGGCATTGCAATTTGATGATCCGCGGATCAATGAAATGTTGTTTCGTTTTCGGGCACGTAATTATCCAGAAACATTAAGCGACAGTGAAGTCCGTAAATGGCGTGATTTCTGTCAACAACGCTTATCGGATGCCGATTATGTGATTAAACTCGAGAACCTGGTCGAAGAAACCAGCGAGAATGAACACAAACAAAAGCTATTAAAAGCCCTATATCAATATTTACAGTCACTATAGTAAATTTTATTTTTACCCAATTTATTTCATCTAAGGATTAAGGGAATGCAAAATCGTTTTTTAGAAAGCATTACTCAACTAGACAAACCTTTGGCCAATGCGCTTGTGCCATTATTACACGAGCAATTTTGCGGTCATATTGATGCAAGTCAATTTGCAGGCCTAGTTAACGCAAGCGGTAAAACAGAGCAACAAGTGCTCATGGATTTATTACCTATTGCCGCAGCACTCGCTAACCCACCGATAAGCGAATTTTATGTCGGTGCTATTGCAAAAGGTGGCAGTGGCGACTTGTACATGGGTGCTAATTTAGAATTACCCGGAGAAGCGTTATTTCACAGTGTTCATGCTGAACAAAGTGCCATTAGTCATGCATGGTTAAGTGGTGAAACAGAAATTGTTGATATCATTGTAAACTTCAGTCCTTGTGGTCATTGTCGCCAATTTATGAACGAACTAGTCAATGGCAGTAAAATAAATATTCACCTGCCTAATCAACCAACCCAAACATTAGCGCATTATTTACCTTATGCGTTTGGGCCGGCAGACTTAGATATAACCGTGCCACTATTATGTAAGCGCGAGCAAGAATTTAATTGTGATTCAGATGACCCAATGATCATCGAAGCCATTGATCAAATGGGCCTCAGTTACGCGCCATATACTAATAGCAATGCCGCTGTTGTATTAGAAACTAACGACGGCGCCACTTTCTGTGGTCGTTATGCTGAAAGTGCGGCATTTAATCCATCAATGCAACCGATGCAAATGGCATTATCCAATTTAATCCGCCATAACCGTCAATACAGCGAAATAAAGCGCGCGGTATTAGTCGAATCATCAGTAGGCAAAATTACCTTGGTCGGCGCTGCTATGGATGCTCTGCATGCAATCGCACCGATTGAGCTTCAACATATGGTTGTAGAACCATTGCTGGGATAAATAACAGCAAACTTACTATGTTAAATATTCAGATAGATGGAAGGCGCTAATAAGCGCCTTTTTTTATTTGGATTAACACTACATTAAACCTAGATTAATAATGTATTATATTTTAACAATCTACTGCTGATACCATGCTAAGCTAATTGACATTTTTAGCATGGATAACATTAAATTATCGGTGTACACATCGTTAAACAAACAACTGTTTATTGCTATTTTAATTATTTACTGGCTAATAATTTTCATCTAATGCAGCGTTTAATCAACAACAGTCTGTAGATAATTTATCTCCTTTAATGGCAGATAATGAGTAGGATTATTACCATGGCCGATATTAATCAATCTTATAGCCAAATTCAGATAATAACTGCAACATTATTAACGGGCACATCGTTATCTATGAACAAACAAATGTAAAGCGAGTCACTATTGCGCATATCGAGCCTTAGCAAAGTTTTACTCTTTATGCTGTTTTGTACAGTCGCTTTAGTATGGGCCATTATCGAAAATGCCAAACCTCTTACGGTCAAAATACTCAACAACTTATTAGCCGACAACCACATAGAAGTGCTTAATTTTGATGCCGAATATGTCTCATTTAATCATATTCGGATCCCCAGGTTAGTCCTAAAAATTGAAGACAGTCATATCGCTATCCAAGAGTTCAATCTTGAGCTGCGTGACAGCCTGCAAATTCTTAAAAACCAACAAATCAACGCCGACGATATCGTTAGCATCAAAACCCAGAGTGTCTATGTTGATTTGGGCGACAGTTTTTTCATTCGTCAATCACAACAAACTGAAGAATCTCCAGCGGCAATGCAACTCAACCTCGCAAAATTACCCACTATTGAGCTAGGTGAAATAAACATTAAGCTACCAGTGCTGGATAAAGATCTCCCACAGCAACACACTTTAAAGATGGACCAGCTTACGTTGACACAAAAAGGTCAACTAAATACCTTGTGGCGATTTGATGACTTCCCGCTATTTAGCCTAGATGCCAGCTTAGACAAACGTGCTTGGCAATTTAACACCCTTGTTGATTTAGGGTTAAGCTATCAAGGGCTTGATTCATTGGAACAATATTTAAGCTTATTAAACAATAAACAACAGTCACAACAAGCGCAAAGCAACAATATGCTTCATGGTTTGCATACGCAGCTATCACAACTTCTACAACCCATTCGTCAACAGCAAGTCACCATAGAAGGCCAATGGACAGCCAACAGTAAAATTAATTTAATCAGCGGCGAGATGAGCAGTCAGCAATCGATAGACGGATTATCTTTGCACTCGCCACTTTGGCCTAGTGTCTATTTTTCGCCGCAACAACCCATTAAGGCGATGCTTAATTTGGGCAATTACCCGCTACAGGCCTCACTAGACAACAGTAAAACCATCGATGCCTTCGCGCTAAAACTTGATATTGCCCCGCTACACTACCAACTGTCGCCCTCACAAGACGACAGAAATAAATTAATTGCATTGTTAGCCGATGATCACGCCAATCAAATAGTTCATATCATTGAACAGTTAACCCCTAAATCACCTTCTCAGCTAGCCAGTATCGATGTAGGCATGGCCTATCCCGTTGAAGTCGTTATCCCGCTGCAAAATGATGCTCTACCTCTGCAGGTGTCAATTCCTGACCTAAGCGTCAGCATTGAAGGGTTATTGCTCCAAAGCAAATTAAAACTGGCGCACACCACATTCAATAGTCATCAACAATTTAACAGTCATTTCGATTGGGGTATGGCATTGTCGACCCCGGAAGCAACAGGCAAGACACAACAACAGCCAATTAACACACTCACCACAGCCAACACAACCGTAACCGTCAGTGAAAATATATCCGAACCAACATCAGCACCAGTAACCACGATGGCTCCAAGTATCATTGATATAAAAGCCTTATTCCCTGAGATCCCGTTAGAGCAGCTGTCACTTTCTAATGCGAAAGTGAATCTAGTCGGTCAAATATCGCAGTGGCAACAACATCAACTCGAACTGTCATTGCTGCCAAGCTCCAGCGTAGCCGTCAACAACACAAGTATATTGCGCAGTATTACCAGTGAGAATGAACAACATACCAAGCAGACCAAAAAATCTTCTGCACTATTAGGGTCATTCGGACTTGTGCTTAACGACACCTCGACCATGTCATTCAAACAAAATAATACTCAACTCAATCTATCTCCGTTTACACTGCAAATTGGCCAATTGATTGTTCAGCAAGCAACCCAAGTGGACAACAGTAAACTATCAACTACACTGGCCTCGGTTAACAAAGCCGATATTGCCATCAATCAAGGTATAATCTTGGCGTTACATCAAGATGAGCCCATCGACAAGTCGCTAGAACGTTGGTTACAAAACCCTGCAACCAACGACATAGCTTGGCGTATCAATAAACTCGATATCACCAAGCAACTGGGCAAAAGTCGCCGCCAGCCACTACTTGCGCTTGATAAGATTACGGTTACTCAGCAGCTCAATTTATCCAAAGGATTACTGGTTGGTAGCGAACAATGGCAACTCGATACCCTTAATTTAAGCAGTTATCACTTACTTAAATTTGCTGATAAAAAAAGCCCATTATCATTAGCTGGCCAATGGACTTTTGATACCGATATTGAAACAGCAATCAAGACATTACAAAAAGTCCAACCCCTGCCAGATAACTTTACAATTCAAGGCCACAGCAAACTAATCGCAGGTTTTGCATTAAGCGAAATAGGCAACACCAGTCAGTTTGAAATGAAAATTCAACAACAGTTATCATCTTTGTCAGGCCAATGGGAAGATAAAACCTTTAACGGCGGTGACGTGTTTGCCCAATGCCAATTTAACTGGCAGCAAACTCACGATGGTCCTAATACTCCTGCGGCTGAAAAACACTTTGCTCACAGTCAATTAGTCTGCCCACAAACCGCAATCAGTTTACAGCAAGCTAAACTTGGTTTATCGCTAACAAACTTGAATTTGAATGCCGATATCGAACTCAATAAAGACGGCAATAAAACGCCGACCAATTGGTTACAGCAAGTTACAGGGTTAAGCGAGACCAACATCAACCTTACCGCCAGCGGCGACATGCTTGATGGACGCTTTTTATTACCTGAGTTTGTACTAAAATTGCATGATAAATCTTATGGATACTTATTATTACAAGGGTTGAGCCTAGAAAAATTCTTAGAAGAGCAACCGCAAGTGGGTGTTAAAGCCAATGGCTTATTTGATGGCGTATTACCCGCGGTACTGGTTGATGGCAAAGTGACTGTTACTGGTGGCAAACTGGCTGCGCGAGCACCTGGAGGATTAATTGAAGTTGCCGGAAATCCTGCAATGGATCAGCTAGAATTATCTCAGCCTTATCTTGGATTAGTCTTTACCGCACTTGAGCATCTTAACTATACTGAATTGTCGAGCTCCTTTGACATGATACCCAACGGCGATGCACAGATTAATATTGCAGTAAAAGGTAACAGCCGTGACATTGAGCGCCCTGTTCACCTTAATTACTCTCACCAAGAAAACTTAATTCAGTTATACAAAAGTACTCAGATCGGTAATCAGCTACAAAGCAAAATTGAAGCAAAAGTCCAATAGCAGCATAAAAGGATCGCCCACGTGAAATATTCATCGACATATTTAGTCAGTATCAGCACCATAATGGCATCGTTATGGTTATCAGCTTGTACGCCTACCGTAAAGATAGAGCCACCTGACAAGCCAATTGTCATTAACTTAAATGTTAAAATTGAGCATGAAATTAGAATTAAAGTGGAAAAAGAACTCAATAATTTACTTGAGAATGACGAGTTATTTTAAGCAGAGGTTATCAAGATGAAATCTAGATTCGTTTTAGCCACTGCCGTATGCTTAACCAGTTTATTATGGTGTGCCACTGCTTGGGCAATGACATTGCAACAAGCCAAAACGGCCAGACTAGTAGGTGAGCAAACAAACGGTTATTTAGGTGTTGTCATTCAATCAAAAGAAACACAACAGCTCGTACTCACGGTTAATACCAAACGCAAACACTATTATCAACTCATCGCTGAGAGAAATAAAATTAGCCTAGATAAAATTGCCACTCTTGCGGCTCAAAAAGCGATTGAAGCAGCGGAACCTGGGCATATGATCCAAACGCCACAAGGGCAATGGCTAAAAAAATAACCACGAGAGTTGCCTCTACGTGGTTATGTCTATGTCTATGTCTATGTCTATGTCTAACAAACCATTACATGGTCGCCATAACCCAATAATCTAAGCGCTTCTGTGGGTCTGTGACAATCGATTTGCAAGAGTCTTTGTATTTTGACATCAATGCGCCTAAGTTATTCGACCCAGCTAATTTATCAATTTGCTTTTGTTTAGCAGCAACAACATCTTTTTCAACTTGCTCTGGGGCACGGTACTTACCCGCTATCGCCACGGCATCAATTGCAGAGGTTTTTAAACGATCACCCACCGCTTTCATTTGTGGGGCATTCATCGCAGCAATCGCTTCCGAGCTAATTTGATAATACGCTGCACATTCAAGTAGTTCATCAGTGAATGCTTTTTCTGCAGCATCTTCTGCGTGTGCAGTTACACTCATGCATATAGCCGACACAGTAAAAACCCACATAGCAGATTTGTTCATGGTTGTTTCCCTTCGTTTTTAGAAATTTGGAGATAAAGTTAACGATTGATAATGCGCTAAGCGAGATGTTAAAAATTGTTCAACTTGAGGCCATTCGGTTTCAATAATCGAAAACACCACAGTGTCACGAATAGTCCCGTCAGCTTGAATTTTATGATTGCGTATAATGCCATCTTGCTTAGCACCCAACCGTGCGATAGCGTTTCGAGAGGCATGATTATGCCAATGCGTCCTAAATTCGACCGCGATAGCATCTAAGGTATTAAATGCATAGCGGAGTAATAATAACTTGGACTCAGTATTAATAGCACTACGTTGATAAGATTTAGCGTACCAAGTGTAGCCTATTTCGAGTCTACGATTAGGTTGGTCCCAGTGGCAAATTCGAGTACAACCAATAATATTGCCAGAGACTTTATCACGCACCGCAAACGCGACCGCTTCGCCTTTGTTTTCACAAGCTAAAGCGTGCTCGACATACTCTTTCATACCATCGGCATTAGGAATTTGCGTAAACCATAATGTCCACAAATCGCCATCACTGGCAGCCACAGTTAATCCAGGAACGTGATCGAAAGACAGTGGCTCTAGGATAACATGTTCGCCCATTAAGCAATCTTGTCTATTAATCCAGCTCAAATTAACGCTCCTTATAGTAAAAGGTTACATTACCTTAACTGCATATAGATTTACAGCCAGCAACTACAATGTTTTTATCTATCGCGTAAAAACATTGTTTTGCTGTTGCTACAACCAATCACTAAAGACGGATCCCTTGCCAACGGTAAAATTAAAAACCGTGATTCGCGTTACTCACCCTAAACCAGCCGGCAATACTATTACGGGTTTTTGTGGTCGGCCTGACTTCATGCGGAAAGCGTTCACTTAAAAACAATACCAAGGTACCAATGTTAGGATTAACGACTTCTAAAGGTGCATCAAACTCATCATAAATGATCAATTCGCCACCATCGCTGTGTTGCCAATCTGGATTCAAGAAAAATACTGTCGATAAAATACGATTTTGGCTGCCATGCAACGCATCAACATGTTTTTTATAAAAAGCACCAGGCTCATAAACAGCATAGTGACTTTCAAAGTCAAACAGCCCCATAAACAAACGACGATTTAACCCGTCTTTCAATTGGCTCATAATCGATAAATATTCACGGTCAATATGATCTTGATTGTCTAACCAGCTAATTTTATCCGAGCGAATTTCAGTATTGATTTGTTGTTCAATCCCTCGACCAATGGCGGCTTTTTTAAAATCAATATCTTGCTGAGCTTGCACTTTTTCAAGCAAGGCTAAACTTACATAATCAGGAATGATATCAGATAAAAGGATATACCCTTTATCGACTAACGCATCTGCGATCACATCCAGCATTGCTTCACTTACTTGCGAAACCATATATGCCACATCCAACAGAAAGACTACGCTTTTTACTTTACTCAAGGGCACAGAAAGGAAATTAAGGGCCTGATTTTCGAGGGGGCGTCATTACAAAGTATGATTGCCATACCTTGATTATTTTCGGCGATTTTATAGAATAAAACCGCCATGAACAACATTTATTAAAATCATTAAAATTCATAAACTTAAACCAAGCTAACACACAGTACCAGGTAAACCTAATGGTTAAATTTGGCTGTGTGTTAATACGGCCTCGGTTGAATCATCGCTATGACTATCATCAAGCTTTTGTGCTTCACACGCTGCAACATGACTTTGTTGCATTTTTAAGGCGAGATATAAATCTGAGCGAATAGTAATACCTTCTAAGCCCGACACCATATCTGTTTGTTCAAACCAGCTAATTAACTGCCGCTTACGCCCTGCCAACACTAAACTGACACCACGCTTTCTTAATAACACATCGATGTCGGTCAGCATTGCCATTACGCTTAGATCTAAATGAGTAAAGCAGGGTACCGCGTCAATAATCACACATTCGACCGTTTCAAGTTGGTTCTGCCGAGCAAAGCGTTCCAGTAAACGGCGTTTAAAGTAGGTGGCATTAAAATAGGTTAGCGGAGAATTGAACCGATAAATAAACACGCCAGGTACCGATGAGGCTTTGTCGCTGCTATCTAAGCTGCGAATAATGCCTTTTGCATCCAGCCCCAACACTTGATCCGTCGGTCGCATAACCGTACGAAGAAACTGAAACAATCCTAATAACACTGCAAGGGTGATCCCAGGGATCACGCCAATAAAAAGTACTGCGAGGAAAGTGGTTAAAGCTAAATAAAAGGCTTGGCGATCACGTAAACGTAAGCCCCAAATCGCTTTTAAGTCGATAAGGTGCACAGACGCTATCACTAATACTACCCCGAGCGCTGCGCTGGGAATAAACTCTAACGGCGCGGTTAAAAACACCGCCACTACGGCGATTAACACTGCAGCAATTACCGATACTAACTGAGTTTTGCCGCCGTTAGCATCGTTCACCGCAGTACGAGAATCGGCACCACTCACGGCAAAACCTTGCGATAATGCAGAAGCAATATTGGCTAAGCCTAAGGCTTTAAACTCTTTGTCGGCATCAATGTCGTAACCATTTTTAGCAGCAAAACTGCGTGCGGTCAGCATCATACTCACAAAACTGACCATGGCTAAGTTGAGTGCCGGCATCACTAATTCACGCGCAATACCTATGTTAAACACAGGAGCTTGAAATGATGGCAAACCACCTGCCACGCTACCAATAACCGCCACATCATAATCGGTTAAATGAAAAGCCCACACCAATGCACCACCTACTGCAATTGCAAACATTGATGCTGGCCATGTCGGTTTTAACCGCTTCATCACAAAATAAACAACCACAGTGAGAATGGCCATCATCAATGTCGGTATGTGAGTTTGTGATAAATAACTTGGCGCACCGCCTAGGCGTTCAAGCAAGTATTTTTCATCAAAGGTAAAACCGAATATTTTTGAGAATTGCCCCACAATAATGGTAATAGCGACACCGTTAAGCAGCCCCATCAGAATGGGTTTGGATAAGAAATCGGCTAACACGCCTAATTTAAATCGACTTGCAATCAAGCACCAAAACCCTGTCATCACGGTCATGGTCATCACTAATTGCCAATGTTTTAGGCTATCGCCGGCCGCTAGAGGGGTCACAACGGCGGCAATTACCGCACATGTTGCAGCATCAGGGCCAACGATTAGTTGTCTTGAGGTGCCAAATAAGGCGTAGATGAGCATCGGCAACACGCATGAATACAAACCTACAGCTGCATTCACGCCCGTTAACTGCGCATACGCAATTGCCACGGGTAAAGCGACTGCAGCAACAGATAAACCAGCACGAACATCATCTTTAAGCCAGCTTCGCTCGTAACGAGAAAAGGTTTCTAAACCAGGCATAAATCCATATAACCGACTCAGTAACACAACAACCTCAATAATAATAAAGCAGGTTGTTATCATAGTTTTATTTCAAATTAATTACGACATATTCACCAACGATAAATAAAATTTCATCCAATAAAAAACGCCAAGCGAGTTAGACTTGGCGTTTTGAGTTACTAATTTGTGGCTAATATAAAATAGCCATAATGATACAGAAGTAGCGATATCGTTACTGTAAACGTAATTGATATACCACAGTGGTGCCGCTGACTTCATTACCAATTAACAATAATGGCAATCCGGTAGGGCTGTATTGACTAGCAATAAACTTCATCCCCTCAGGACCTAAATCACCCGCTAAAGAGGCATCACCTTCTACTTCGCCGGTGTCGGTATCAATGGCAAAGTCGGCATCAAAATTACGATTACGAACATAATCGACAAACGATACGGCAAAAGGGTTAGTAATGTCGTAGATCATAAAACCACCGGTGCGTTCTAAACCAATAAAGGCATAAGTATGTGAACCTATTTGGCCAATAGCTAATGCCTCTGGCTCCGGGCCTTTGTCGTCGCTGCGGCTATCACCTTTGTTTTCATCGTTGTTGTTATTGAAGTTCATCGCTAATAACGCCGCGGTAATACGCTCGAAATCACTACCACTGTCAAAAACTTGTTGCCCCTCTGCAGTCCAAATCGAAAATGAACGGCCACCGTAAGCGACTATTTTATCCATTAAGCCATCATTATTCTCATCGCCCATACTCGTGGTGACTTTTAAGCGCCCAAGTTGGGTTTTATCTTGTGCGGCAGCAAACTGCGGATGGTTAGGATCTAAATTCAAATCTTCAGCTCGAGCTTCTTCAGAAAAACCGTCATAGTCGCGGGCATCACCTTCGTTGGCCGTTACGATAAAATCAGTATTATTCCATCGATAACTAGCAATAGTATCAGGCTGATACATACCATAAACACCTTCGTAAGCTTGTAAATTTATGGCATCGTCTTTGTCACTGGCATCAATTTTATTAGCGTCTAAACCAAAATCTTTAAGCCCTAATGCAATAATACGCTTTACCGTTGCTGTTGCTATATCAATCACAGCAATAGCATTGTTTTCTTGTAAACTGACATACGCAAATTGACTGTCAGCTGACACTGAAATGTACTCAGGTTCTAAATCTTGCGCCACACTCGCGCCAGGACCATTAATTTTAATCAATGGATTAAGCTCTGAATTACGCGTACCACCAATATTAAAATCTTTAAAATCAATGACAGTTGCCGTGGTTGCTGGCACACCACCCACAATGGCAATTAACGCAACAGAACCTTCAGGGTCAACATCATAAGCGCTATTAGGCTCACCTTCATCGGCAACTAACAACACACTACCGTCAGGGCTAAAAGTGACATTATCAGGTAATGCACCCACCTCAACAAACGACAAATAAACGGGTAATGCGCTTTCAGATAATCGATAGAACGCCACTATACCATTACCTTGAGTAGCGTTACCTAACCCATCGCCTCGCTCAACGGCTGCCGCTAACAAATTACCCGAGACACTGACACTGTTCACGGCGCCCAGTAAGGTTAACCCGGTATCGACGCTAATATTCAATTCGGTCTTTTTGGCAATATTATTTAAACTGTAGCCTGCTTCATCTTGAACGGCTGTTTGAGTTAATGTCGATAAATCGAGTACATCTACTTTGCCACTTTGAGCATTCACCACAAATGCGCTCTGACTCAACGGATGATAATCGACAATTTCTGCAGCACTTAAGCCATAAACACCAGACTGATAACGCCCCACTAAATCAACTGCCAAAGTATTTTGGGTAACATTACAAATCGTTTGAGTTTGGTTGCTATCAACCTCACTCATCTCTAATACACCGTTACTATTAGTGTCTAATCCAGTGTCAATTTGCTGACCACCAAACGTGCACTGAGCATGACCTACAACAAGAGGGGTTACACTAACCAAAGCAGATAAACCATTATTACCACTGGCTCCATCTACGCCACTATCACCCTTTGAGCCCATTTGGCCGTCATCGCCATCGCATGCTGTTAGTAGCATGGTGGTCATTATTGCAGACACTAGCAGTGCCGTTTTTCCTTGAACAAAGCGCATCATAAACTCAAGTTCCGAATAGAGGTTGGTAATCTAAAGCGAATAATCTAATCAAAAACAATGAAGCTTTAATGACAATAATGTTGCATTTATGTGCCATCAATAAAAATCAATATAATGAAAATGTAAGCACAATCTGTACATATTATTCATTACAAAATCAGCCGCAGTAAATGTCTAATATCGTGGTAAACTAGTGTTGATTAAATTAGCATCGTCTGCAACACCTAAAGCACATGAGGTTCACGTGGTATCGCCATCAAAATTCGACTCGTCTCCAGTCTCTGCGGGTATTCCCCACTTAGCGATGCTAATCCCTATGCTTGCCGCTATTGTCGCCATTACGCCTTTAGCCATAGACATGTACTTACCGGCAATGTCCATGCTGGCATTAGGTTTTGAGACCGACATCACCACAGTACAACAGTCACTCAGTATTTATCTTGCAGGTTATGCCTTAGGCATGCTGATTTTTGGCCCCCTTGCCGATAAAATTGGTCGTCGACCACTGGTGATTTTTGGGTTGTTAGGTTTCACCATTATCAGTTTGTTAATTGCACTTAGTACCAGTATTGAACAGTTTTTAATATTGCGTTTTGCACAAGCTCTCATTGGCGCAGCTGCCACGGTTGTGGTACCGGGTTATATTAAAGAGATCTATGGCGACAACACCGCCAAAGGTATGTCTTATGTAAGTCTTATCATGATGTTAGCACCATTACTCGCCCCTACTTTGGGCAGTTTAATTATGGAGCTCGGGGATTGGCATCTTATCTTTTTAAGCCAAAGTTGTTATGCCATCACATTATTGGTATTAGTATTATTTAAACTAAAAATGCCCAGCGATAAGGACTTAGGCGGTCGCAGCCAAAAATCATTTTTAGGCGGTTACTACACAGTCTTTGCTCGCAATGGCGTTAAACTGAATTTATCCAGCGGTGTATTAACGTCATTTGCTTTCTTTTGTTACTTAACCGCTTCGCCATTTATTTACATGGAAGTGTTTAATTTAGATAAATCGCTGTTTGCGATTTTATTTAGCACCAATGTGGGAGCCTTGATGCTCGCCAATATTGTTAACTCTAGAGTGGTAACCCGATTCGGCTCAAAACGGATGTTACACGTAGCAACATTCTTCGGCGTCATTGCCGCAACCGGCCTACTAGCGGTTAATTTACTTGATTTAAGTTATCATTTTACCGTGTTAATGCTTATCCCTTTAATGGGTTCGCTCGGGGTCATGTCGGTCAATGCAGACGCCATTGTATTAATGAAGTTCAAGCAAGAAACCGGCACCGCAACTGCCGTCATTGGTACGCTAAGATTTGGTTTTGGTGCAGTAGCGGGGCCACTGTTGGCGTACTTTTATGATGGTACTGCCGTGCCCTTTTCAGCGCTGATGCTTGGCGCAATATTGCTAGTCGGATTATGTCAGTTTTTTCAAAGTACCTTACCTAAAACTGAATAACGCAAAATATTTCTGAAATAACATTATGCAGAGGCCACTATTTTAGTGGTCTTTTTATTGCCTTATTATTGGTGATAGACACTATCAATCCCCTTTCGTCGAGCAAATAGCAGCACTTAAACATTAAACTCATCACAACAACCAAAAAATAGTTCACAAACATGAAATGATTTCAACCTTGAAAAATAATTAACTAAAGGGGTTGCAGTAAAAATAAATTTACATAAGATGGAGGCTAGTTACTTGTTCAGTAACAATGAAACCAGCCATTGAATATTGCGACAGCAATTTCAATCTTCGAGTTTGGATTATCCTTCAAACTTATTTTTTAAAACGATTACCGTCGTTGTATACAAGATACTGTTTACCATACGGTAACTTAACAAGGATTCATTTCATGGAAAAGCTTTCTGGCGCGAGTATGATCGTGCGCTCATTAATAGATGAAGGTGTCAGCCATATCTTCGGTTATCCCGGTGGTTCGGTATTAGACATCTATGATTCTCTGCATAAAATATCTGGTATTGAACACATCCTAGTTCGTCATGAACAAGCCGCTGTGCACATGGCTGATGGTTATGCCCGTGCAACTGGCAAAGTTGGCGTCGTGTTAGTCACTTCAGGCCCTGGTGCTACCAATGCTATTACTGGTATTGCCACTGCTTACATGGATTCAATCCCACTGGTTGTGTTGTCTGGTCAAGTGCCGAGTAATTTGATTGGTAATGATGCCTTCCAAGAATGCGACATGATTGGTATTTCTCGCCCAATCGTTAAGCACAGTTTTTTAATAACAGATGCAAAAGACATTCCAGAAACGGTTAAAAAAGCCTTTTTCATTGCCGCTACCGGTCGCCCTGGCCCTGTGGTCATTGATTTGCCTAAAGACTGTTTAAGCCCAGATATACTGCATGATTATGTTTATCCGGACAGCGTTAAAATGCGTTCGTATAACCCCACTACATCGGGTCATAAAGGACAAATTCGTCGCGGTTTGCAAGCCCTGTTAGCGGCTAAAAAACCGGTATTATATGTCGGTGGTGGCGCGATTATTTCGGGTTGTGATGCACAAATACTTGCCCTTGCCGAACGTTTAAACATCCCTGTCGTGAGTACTTTGATGGGCTTAGGCGCGTTTCCTGGCACCCATAAGCAGAGTTTAGGCATGCTAGGAATGCATGGTTTATACGAAGCGAATATGGCAATGCACAACACCGATTTAATCTTTGGTATTGGGGTCCGTTTTGACGACCGCACCACCAACAATGTTGAAAAATATTGTCCTAACGCCACCATTTTACACATCGATATTGATCCATCTTCTATCTCTAAAACGGTTCGGGTCGATATTCCAATTGTTGGCTCTGCCGACAATATTTTAGACGGCATGTTAGATCTACTTGATGAATCCAAGGACACCAATGATGCTACTGCTATGGCAGCATGGTGGAGTGACATTGAAATTTGGCGTTCACGAAAGAGCTTAGAGTTCGATCGCACTACAGATAGAATCAAACCACAGCAAGTTATTGAAACATTGTACAAACTCACCAATGGTGACGCTTATGTGGCGTCGGATGTCGGCCAACATCAAATGTTTGCCGCGTTATATTATCCGTTCGATAAACCACGCCGTTGGATTAACTCAGGTGGATTAGGCACCATGGGCTTTGGTTTGCCTGCGGCAATGGGCGTTAAAATGGCGTTCCCTGAAGCGACTGTAGTGTGCGTTACGGGTGATGGTTCTATCCAAATGAATATTCAGGAGCTTTCAACGGCACTGCAATATGATACTCCGGTTAAAATTATCAACTTAAACAACCGCTTCCTTGGCATGGTGAAACAGTGGCAGGACATGATTTATTCAGGTCGTCATTCCCATTCTTATATGGATTCTGTGCCTAACTTTGCCAAAATTGCTGAAGCCTATGGCCATGTGGGAATGAACATTAATCATCCAGATGAATTAGAATCTAAGCTGGCTGAAGCGTTGGCGATGAAAGACAAGTTAGTGTTTGTTGATATCAGCGTAGACGAGACTGAACATGTGTACCCAATGCTGATTCGCGGCGGCGCGATGAACGAAATGTGGCTAAGCAAAACGGAGAAAAGCTAATGCGTCGTATTATTTCTGTATTACTTGAAAACCAACCAGGCGCTTTGTCACGAGTGGTGGGATTATTTTCTCAACGCGGTTACAACATAGAAAGCTTAACCGTTGCGCCGACTGAAGATGTGACCTTGTCACGCTTAAATATTACCGTGATTGCTGATGCCAATATTCTTGAGCAAATTGAAAAACAATTGCATAAGCTTATCGATATTTTGAAAGTGGCTAACATTACCGAGTCGGCCTATATTGAACGTGAAATTGCCTTAGTTAAAGTGAAAGCTCAAGGCGATCAACGCGAAGAAGTCAAACGCACTGCTGATATTTTTCGTGGCCAAATCGTTGATGTTACCGCCAATATTTATACGATCCAAATGGTCGGAACCAGCGATAAAATTGATGCGTTTATCCATGCGATCACCGATATGACCAAAGTGATTGAAATATCGCGTTCTGGTGTGGTTGGTTTAGCCCGAGGTGAAAAATCAATGAGAGCCTAATTACAGGTTGTCTGACACAAAAAAGCAGAGTCCTATTGGGCTCTGCTTTTTTATTGCAATTAAGACAAGTGGCCATAAATAGCTAACTCACACTGTATCGCGGTTTTGTATCGATTGGTTTAGCTTCAACAATATAGCGATATTCGGCATTGCCACTCAGTTGGTCAAACGGATAACAGGTTATCAAGGTTAAATGACTTTCTGCTGTGGGAGCCAGCACATCTAAGTCGGTTTCATGCACCACATGCGTGGTAGTAATTTGATATAACACTCGCTCACCTGCAGTGCTATAAAGCTCAATCATGTCGCCAACCTTAACGTATTGTAAACGCATAAAATGACTGTCTCGATGGCCGGCAATTATCATATTGCCCTGCTCACCCAACGCCGCCCCCGCTAACATTAATCCAGGGCCAAAGGCTAAATTACGCCCAGAGGCCCCCGCTAATACGTACAAGTCACTGCCTAAAGGTTGCAAGCTATCATTGTGTTGTTGCAACACACGCATCTTAGCTACCGGATGAGTGTCTGCCCAAGACCAGGGTTTATGTGGTTGGCTATCTGCCAAGGTTTTTTCAAAAGCCCGTTCAATTAAAAACTGGGCAAAATGGGCTTTAGCTTGCATATAACCTCCCTGTAATAATAATGCACATCCCAGTACGCTTAGAAGCACAATCACAATCCAATGCTTGGTCGGTGATATTGTTCGCTGCATATTTCCGCTCCTGTTTAATCATGTGATTCAATCACTAACAATTGGCCTGGTAAGCGCTGCCTTAACCATAAATAGTGCAACAATCCTAAGCCAAGCAAACTAAAACCAATTAATAACCATAATCGACTAGCGGTACCGGTTTGTGGCAATACTTGCGACGACTGCGATGCATTTAATCCATGGGGCATATGCGGCTGTAACTGCACATCTATAGGGCTATCAATTAATGGGTTAACCGGTGTCACATCCACCGCAACTAAACTGGTTTGACTGGTCACTAAGTGATACAACAAGCCTAATGCTTCAACTTGCTTATTGACGCGGTCGCGGCTGGCATTGTCTTTATAAAGCTCAAGTGATGTTATTTGCGCATTTGCCCATAACAAATCAATCCCCTTAGCTGCTTGATTTTCTTCAAAATCAAGTTGTTGTTGCCAATATTGACCATTAATATTGCCAGACACTATGATGGGCTGTTGTTGGTGTGACGCCGATTTAATACTTACCCAAAGGGGTTCATTTTGGTATAAATCGCTAATGGTGGTCGGCCAATAATCCGGGACACTGCCATCAAGATAATACAAGCCAATATTGGTCAGCACGGGTTGCTCAATTTTATTAAGTAATTGTTCAATTTTTTGCTGCACTTCAGACTCATTGCCAATATAGGTAAATGTTCCTCGACCCATTGTTGCCGCTCGGCGCATAAAATCGGAATTCGGTGCAGAGCCAATTCCGACCGTGAATAATCGGCTGTCACCCAATTGATCATTAATAAGCTGATACAACTCATGTTCGTTGCCAACGGCACCGTCGGTCATAAAAATCACTTGGCGTAACATTTCGCTGTGAGCATCGGTTTGATCTGAATCTTGCTGTACGCTGTCCACCAGCGCAGTTTGTAATGCACTGCGCATTTCGGTGCCGCCATCAGCATCTAGTGACTGAATAAATCGGTTTGCTTTACCAATATTACGGCTATTAGCAGACAATGGCGTGGCAGATAACATTGTTACGTCACTATTAAATTCAATAATATTAAAGCTGTCGATGTCACGCAGTCCCGCTAGTGCGAACTGTAATGCTTGCTTGGCTTGAGTAATAGACTGGCCAGACATAGAACCAGACGTATCGATAACTAAAATCAGTTCTCTGGCAATAAGGTGTTGCTCGCTCACTTCCACACTCGGCGGCATTAACATCAAGAGCGAGTACATATTGTTATCAACCGGATTTGGTTGTCTTTGTGCTGTCTGTTCATGTCCAACGCTATTGTTTATCACATGGGTTTTACCGGTTTGATAAAACGTCGCGGCTTGTGGTAATGCCCCTACGTTAGCCTGCCATTGCAGCACAAAATCACGGTCAGCAATTTGCTTGCCGTCAAAGTTAACACTGTAATGATTACCGGCAATAGACTGTTTAATCGGATGATAAAGACTGTTTAATGAGGTTAGTTCAAAACCGGCATCAATGTTCACCTGCATCTTCACATTTAGTTCAGGTATTACTTGTTTAACAGATGTCGCCGTATTAGCGCTCGATGGCATGGCCAATGGCGGCTGCTCGGTAGTGCGATCTGCTTGCGGGTTATAACGCGGTGTTATCGCTAATGGAAAACGTAAACTAAACAGCCCATCACGATACTCAACCTTTTGTTGATAACTAATTTCTACCACGAGTTGCTCGTGTGGCCCTAAATTGGCCACATCTGAGGTAAACAAATTGCGTCGTTGTTGCTGTAACAAACTCGCTTGTTTACCTTGTTTCTTGGCAGTTTCAAAAGTCTGTAATGCTTGTTTTTTAGGTTGTATTTGTCCTGCTATGACTTTGTCGCCAATGCGTAACTGCATGCTATCGACCGCTGCAGTTTCAGGTAACGGAAATAGGTATCGCCCATTCACCCATTGATCAGAATCATTGATAAACACTTGCTTAACGGTGACCCGATTGAGTAATCCCGACACATCCATGCTCACTTGTGTATCTAGCGCAAAAGCTTGTATCACTTGATTTTGTTGAAAGTACTCTAATGTTCCTTGAGTGATATCGTCTTCTTGATACCCAGACGGTGATGCAAATGCCGTTGTAATACTGGCATAAATGACAAACAACAAACCAAAACACAGCGATTTACAAACAGGTTTAATAGACAAATGTGAGATTAACAACAACGGGCGCATACTCGCTCCTCACCCATTTAGGCTACAACATCAATGTTTGCGCCTAGATGGGTAATATTCAAAACAAAAAGGAAAATCGACGTGTAAATTTAGTTAGCAGCAAGTTCAGCACCTGGGGCTAATAACTTGAGCGTCACCCGACGATCAAAAAAGTCGTTTTCAAAATTTTGTTCCTGGTGCATTGGCAACGTTGAACCATAAGCCTGTCCATGCAAACGCTCGCGGGCAATGCCTTGGGTAACTAAGTATTGTGTCACTTCAGCTAAACGCTGTTCAGACAAGGCTTGGTTGAAATCATTATCGCCACGGCGGTCGGCATAACCGGTTAAATCTACGGTCAATTCTGGTGACAAGCTCATCATGTAAGCCACATTATCTAATTGTTGTTCAAATAACGGCTCAATATGGCTCGAACCGGTTTTAAACTGCACATTCATTCCAATGGTTAACTCATTAAGCGTTTGTTGTTGATTCGCTTTTTGTTCAGCCAAGTTAGACTGTAATTGATAATATTTCTCCGACACTTGCTCCAACGACTGCTGCTTAGTGCTCAATGCCATTAATTGCTCGTTAGTTTGCGTTAATTTTTGTTCTTGCTGCACTAATTGTTGTTTCTGGACGCTGAGTTCTGCTTCATCGCCAACCGACTTACCAATAAACGTACCGGTAAATGCACCAATAATGGCACCCACTGGGCCGCCGATAACAGCACCGAGTAAAATCCCAGAGCTCAAACCCACTAGCTCTTCTGTGTGTTCGCGCTCTTCGCTCATGCCATGGTCATTGTCATTTGCCCAACTGACGTTTGAAATCATCATGGTAGAAATAATTGTTGCGGCAATAAGTTGCTTTTTCATAAAGAATCCCTTTTAGCGGTTGTTTAAAGTGGTTGTTTAAAAAAATGATGGTTATCATCAATACATGAGTTAATGCGTTGCTGATTAACTCTATGTCGCTATTAAACACCTCATAGGTGGCTTTATTGGGGAGCAAAAATGGCAATGTGGCGATCAAATGTGGCAACAATATGGCAATTGCCGTCAACGGCTTTTTTGGTCGATAAAATCCTGTATAGTCAGTACTGTATCTAATTATCAGCCTATTAATTGAAATCATCCCATGAAACGAATTGCCATTGTTGAAGACGAAGCCGCTATCCGCGAAAACTACAAAGATGTCCTGCAACAGCAAGGGTATAGTGTTCAAGCCTATGCAAATCGCCCCGCAGCCATGCTCGCCTTTAATGCCCGCTTACCAGACCTAGCCATTATTGATATTGGTTTAGAGCATGAAATAGACGGCGGCTTTACCCTATGCCAGGCACTGCGTGCAATGTCGAGCAGCCTACCAATCATCTTTTTAACTGCACGCGACAGTGACTTTGACACCGTGTGTGGTCTGCGTTTAGGGGCCGATGATTATTTAACAAAAGAAGTCAGTTTCCCCCATTTAATGGCCCGTATTGCCGCCCTGTTTCGCCGTTCAGAATTAATCGGTTCAAGCCCAATAGAAGACAACTTACTTGAGCGCGGCCACCTCACCATCGATGGCAATCGCATTCAGGTATATTGGAAATCGCAACCCATTGAACTGACCGTGACCGAGTTTTGGATGGTTCATGCCATGGCCAAACATCCAGGACATGTGCGCAGCCGTCAGGATTTAATGCAAGAAGCTAAAATTTACGTCGACGACAGCACAATCACCTCGCACGTTAAGCGCATTAGGAAAAAGTTTATCGTTATCGACGCTGAGTTTGACTGTATCGATACCGTTTATGGCATGGGCTACCGCTGGGACAATATCTAACAGATGAATTTACCGATAGGGCTGCGTGCCAAGGTCGTCATTTTGTCGCTGTTTTTACTCTGCCTACCATGGCTTGGGTATGAATATGTGTGGGAAATGGAGAAGTACCTGCGTTATGGCCAAGAAAAAACCCTTGAAGGCACCACTCAAGCGCTTGCTACGGCGCTACATGAGCGACCAAAATTATTTGATAACCAAGCCAGCTTTTTAAACCAAGTTGAAAAAGGCCGCGACTTATACGCCTACCCGTTAGCTGGGCCCATTCAACTCGACGGTAAACTGAGTGACTGGGACTTATACCAACATCGCACCCTCAACTATTCAGACAAACATGTTATTTATCAGCGCAGCGAAACTGAGCCAATCGATATTAGCTTTAGTCATATGGTGGGCAAATACGGCGGCTATTTATACGGCTTTTTCAACGTCAATGACCCGAGTTTGATTTTTCGTAACCGTAAAAGCTTACGCATTGATAGAAACGATCACTTAGTCATGGCAACTCAATCGCCCGATGGCATGTTCAGGCGTTATATTATTGCCAATACCCAAAGTGGTTGGCTTAGTGCGTTTGAATTACCCGCCGACCCCAGCCAATCGATGCCCGTTACCCCAGAAGTGCGCATTCAAGGCCAGTGGTTAAAAACCGACAAGGGATACAATATTGAGTTTAGACTGCCACTTGAAATGGTAGGCAGCAAATTAGGCTTTGCGATACATAATGTAAACGATACAAAAACACGTCAATTAGTGAATGTTATTGGTACCTCAGCCACCGACTCAGTAGCCAGTTTAGGCACGGTGTTAGTGCCCTCGCCTGAAATTGAAAATATCATTAAAGGCATGAGCCACAACAGCTCACGTATTTGGGTCGTCGATAATCATGGCCGCGTACTGGCAAAATCGGGTGATATTCGTTCATCGTCCAACACCTGGGCAGATGATATCGAGGTCAATCAACCTGAGTCTTTTTGGCTGCACTTTAAACAGCAATATATTCTGCCGTTATACTACAAAATATTAACTCGTCCGCCACAAGACTTTATCGATTCACTGCAAGATTCAACTGAACTCACTGGTAGCCACATTGAAAAAGCCTTAAGCGGCAAACAAGGCTCTACATGGCGCTTAACGCCAGACAACAAAGCCGTAGTATTAGCCGCAGCAAGCCCAATTTGGATTGACGATAAAGTCATGGGAGTCGTTATTGCAGAAGAAACCACTCACGGCATTCGCAGCCTGCGTAACCGCGCCCTGGAAAAACTGTTTAACGTCATATTAACTATTATGAGCATGGGCACATTAGCCTTGTTTATTTTTGCCTCGAGTATTTCAAGCCGCATCCGCCGTTTACGTGATCAGGCTGAACTCGCCATCGACAGCCAGGGCCGAGTAAGACAGCAGATTGTGGCATCAAAAAACCGAGATGAAATCGGTGATTTGTCACGCAGCTTTTCAAGTATTGTCAGTCGCCTTGGGCAATACACTCATTATTTAGAAAACATGTCGTCGCGTTTATCGCACGAACTGCGTACCCCTGTTGCCGTGGTGCGCAGCTCACTTGAACACTTAGGTTTGCAACAACTGGACGAGCAATCACAAAAATATGTTAGCCGTGCCCAAGAAGGTGTCAGCCGCCTACACCTTATTTTAAATAACTTAAGCGAAGCAACTCGCTTGGAAGCCAGTTTAACCCAAGCTGAAAGCTGTCGTTTTTCATTAAAGAAAGTGATTAGCGGTTGTATGCAAGGCTATCAAATGACTTATCCAGACCAGCTCTTTAGCATCCACATTGAAGATAAAGCCATGTCTTGCGACGGTGTACCGGAATACATCGCCCAATTAATGGATAAACTGATCAACAACGCCATTGAATTTCATCAGCCCGACAGCGCCATCACCGTCAGCCTGACCCAATATCATAAACAGGCAATATTAAAAGTCAGTAACATTGGTCCTTTACTGCCAAAAGACATGAACAGCCAAATTTTTGAATCTATGGTGTCTATCAGGCCTCAAGGTATTAATGGTAAGCCTCATCTTGGTTTAGGCTTATACATTGCCCGATTAGTTACCGACTTTCACCATGGCAGCATTAAAGCAACCAACATAATAGAGAACGACATTGAAGGGGTTGAAATATGCCTGACGTTACCCTTGAGTGATGAAAAATAGTCAACCACAGCATTTAGGCGCTTTTATTTAGGTTTGTTGGTGCTAGGATGATAAACATCAGTAGATCATTCACCGTAGCGCATTTATCCATGTCATTGATATTTGCTAATAAACATTAGCTAAAACATAAACCATGGACTCTACACATAATGGAAATAACAACATGAGCAAAGACGATAAACTGGCCACCCAAATTGTTAACGTTGGCCGCGACAAAAAGTTCACTAAAGGCATTATTAATCCGCCAGTATTTAGAGCCTCTACCGTGGTGTTCGACACCATGGATGAGATGCGTTTTGCGATTAAAAACAAAACCAACGGTGAAATGTTTTACGGTCGTCGCGGCACCCCAACCCATTTTTCATTTCAACAAGCCATATGCGAACTTGAAGGTGGAGCTGGCACGGCGTTATACCCTTCTGGTGCGGGCGCGATCAGCAGCGCTTTGTTATCATTTTTAAAAAGTGGCGACCATTTATTAATGGTCGACACCGCCTATGAACCAACGCGCGATTTATGCAATAAAATGCTAGCAGGTTTTGGCATCGAAACCACCTATTACGACCCAATGATTGGCGCAGGCATTCGTGAGTTAATTCGTCCTAACACCAAGGTATTATTTTTAGAATCACCAGGTTCTATCACCATGGAAGTGCAAGATGTACCGACGCTTAGCCGTATCGCTCACGAACATGATGTCATTGTAATGCTGGATAATACCTGGGCATCACCGATTAATTCTCGTCCATTTGATATGGGTGTCGACATCTCTATTCAAGCCGCCACCAAGTACATTGTCGGCCATTCAGATGTGATGATGGGTACCGCCACTGCCAATGAACAGCATTGGGAACAACTGCGCGAAAACAGTTACTTAATGGGCCAAACTACCTCGCCGGATGACGTCTATTTAGCTGCGCGAGGCTTACGTACCCTAGGGGTACGTATGGCACAACATAATAAAAATGCCTTAAAAGTGGCGAATTGGTTGGTGACTCGTGCAGAAGTGGATCATGTCCGTCATCCAGCATTTGATACTTGCCCAGGTCACGAGTTTTTTAAACGCGATTTTAGCGGCGGTAACGGTTTGTTCTCATTTGTACTTAAGCAAGGCGACTTAGCGTCAGTCACAGCTTTTGTTGAAAACATGGACCATTTTAAAATGGGCTTTTCATGGGGCGGTTTCGAAAGCTTAATTTTAGGGGTATTCGGTATTAACAATATCCGTACCGCTACTCAATGGGACAGCAGCAAACCATTAATACGCTTACATATTGGACTTGAAGATGCCGACGATTTAATTGCCGATCTCGATACGGCATTTAGCCGATATAATGCAATACTACAAAAGTAGCTTCTACTCAGCTGCTGAAACGTTTTGCAAAAAACGTTAATGGAATGTTCAAACAATAAGGGAATAAATGAATATCATCAAATTAGTCATACTCAGCCTGTGTATTAGCATTGGCTATTATGCATTAACTATCGTGGCAATTGGCCAGTCTGCTGCTGGTAACTTATTGTGGTGGTTTAATAGCAGTGAATATCCAATACTGGCTCACCTTGCACAGAACTTTGTTGGTATCGGCTTAGCCGCGTTAATCCCTGCGTTTCTAGTGAGAAGTTACGAGCCCGCAAGACAATGGATTGCCATTACCATTATGATTTTAGGCGCTATGTTATTACACGGTAATATCCATTACATGCCATGGGATCCTATGGGTATTGTAAGGTTTGTAAACAACACCTTATTCTACGGTGATATCGGTGCAAAAGTGCTATTTTTCTATATCTTACTGCTCCCTGTATTGTGGTTGTTACTGCTTAAACGTATGGCACGTATTTAACAGAATCCGAATTTGAGCGCTAAACAAAGCAAGGTGAACATATCTTGCTAGTCAACATTGCCATCAATCTAAGCCTTGAGTCGTCATCGTCTCAGGGCTTTTTATTATCAATAATAGTCATAAAAACAAAGACTAAGCAGTTTACCAAACGTTTAGTCAATAGTTGCCAAAACTATTAGCAATCATTTAGCAAAACAGTTGTTCAAAACATACTTTAGGGAATTATAGAAGTGATAAATATCTGAGCGTACTTATGTGATGATATCGCCCGTCAAATGTAAATTACGCCACAAATGAAATGTTATCTCACTCTTGTCGGTCTTATTAAGTACACCAGTATTTGCCAACTAGAGTTTAACTATGTGTAGCACACCAAAAACTAACCTAGCCGCTGCCACGCCCAAAGTTCCTTTTCGGAGCTTTATGGCAAGCATGACATTGGCACAACGACAACAGTTTGCCGAAGTCGCTAACCGTGCCGATGATCGGCGTAAAATAAGAGAAGATCGACTCAAAGGTCAATCCAATAGCAAAAGTGCGGCAAACACGACTGTAAAACCAAATATGCCATTTATCAAAAAGCTGCTTCAATTTTGTAAACAACATATTGTGATATAAGCCTGTATGCCTTTAATGGCTAAACGGCTTATTGCAGATTAGTCTTCAAGTACTGATATGAAAATTCTGTCTGCATTCCACAGTTCAATTATCTTGCGTGTCTTCTTTGAGTTCCAAAAACATTTTCCAAACAAAATAATCCCCGCACCTTCTAACTGACGCCCTTCCGATACATTGAAACGTTCTAATATTGCCGATTTAAATTTAGAGATAGGAATGCCAACATCAGTACAATCAGATGGATTTAACCAATCAAGTTCTTTGTCTAGATGCGAAATCGTACCCCAGTACATTTTAGGCTTTGCCTGTTTAGCATTATCGCTTGGCTCAGCCTCGGCAAAGTTAACAAATAAATTCTTCGCTTTGAATTTATAACCCGTATCAAGCTCAATCAAAGTACTCGACTCAGCTAAGTCGCTACCACGCATTAGGCTATTGAGTATTTTCTCCAGCCCTAGCACTTTGACCTTGGTTTGTTCATTGTTGCCATTGTGTTTACGACTGGCATTATCGATTTTTGGGAGGCTGCTTGAGGTGAGGCTTGATGTAGAGGCAACCGTTTGCACCTCTGTAACTGGCTTTTTGGTGTTTGATAACATGAAATCAATGCTAATAATATCAGCATCTGAAATGACTTTATTCACTTCTACGCTATGCCGATTCTCTCGGTCTCGTTGAGTTGAAAAATGACCTTCATCGCATTCTGCAACATGATATCTAGAGCCAAAACACGCCGCTTTACCGTCTGAGCTTCTCTTACGATAGTAAGCTTTTCCTTTGCACTCAGGGCATTGTAAAAATTGCCTAAACTTTTCAATTTCTGTTTCAGTTAACGCCTGAAATTTCAAAATTGAAAAAGTGTGCTTTTGCCCACCATAAGTACAAACCGCATCAATCATTTGCTATCCACATTTTCTATAAAAACGAACCTTTAAAATAAGCGATTAAAGGAACCTTAAAACTTAGTGAAACAATAGCAAGTTATTAATAAAAATACTATTTTCAATAATGCTAACCATTATCGGCAGACATTCTAGATTGAGCTTAACATGCTAGAAGCAGCTCAACAATTGGGCTGTTAGTGGGTTTGCTATTCATAATGGAGTGGTTCCCCCCGCGACTGACGATATGATTTGCTCACTATCTAAATCGTTTCGGGACAGAAGCGAGATAGTAACGAGCACAGTAAAAGGCGGAAAATAGTTGACTCAAACTTGCAATGAACGAACACAAGTCAGCTACTTTGCTTAATAGCCTTTATTAGATTTTCTGGATCGTTTGTACCCAGACAAACCGTTGTGCCATCTTTAAGTTTTAATTCAACAGCCGTTAGACCAGAAACGTTATATAACCATCCAGTTGAGATTAACCGGATGCCGAGCCCATAGTACCATTTTGTTCTTATCTCTTGTGTCGACTCAATTTCAGATATTTTTATTGATTTATTCCAAAATTTTGGACCAAAAAACCATTTAACTTTCCCATCTTCAACTTTGATTGTTAATGCTGAAAAAAGAATTGAAACCACACCTACAATTAAATACGCAAATCCGATCGGTTCGGTAGGTTGAGTTGCCGAAGCAAAGATAAGCACTAATGTTACAATTCCCATAACTGAAAGCATCGCGATTCCAAGCTGAGTGTTTTTATACTGCATGACGAGCTCCTTTTACAGTTAATCGCTTATTATCCAACCTCGGACAACTCCCTACCTATAATTAATTAACATCACTTCTTTAGCTTGAAGTGCGATAGCTTCCGACACTATTAAAGTAAGGCATGCCTTCTAGACTAACGATAGTTTATCTTGGTCTGGCCATTTTTAATCATTATTTTGAAAGAGTAAATAAACTCTGCTTTATTTACCGAGCAATCTTGGGAGACCGTATTGCAGTACTTTGACACCCAAATAGTAGGAAGTGCGCGGCATAAAATATTGAATAAAAGCGGCTTAAAATCTCTCTAGAAATACTTGACCATTACAGACTATTTAATTTGCTTCAAAAGAAATATTTACGTTGAAAGTCATAATGACAAAACAAGTAAGTATCAGAAATGAAGCTCCACGGCACCACGAAAGAGAATGGCGCTTTCTAACGATCATTTGTTACTTTTATTCTTTCCACTAAAAAGTCTACTGCCGCTTTTACTTTTGGGACTAAGTAACGCTGTTTTTGATACAATAAATAAACCGCCATATCAGAATGTTGAGTGATAGCTAACTCATGTTCAAACTTAAGTTCTAGCAATTTACCAGACTCAAGATAAGACGCTAACGCCCATCGAGTTGACATTAAGATACCTTCCCCATCACAAGCCTTTTTCGCCAGCCAGGGTCCGTTATTTGAAATCGCCACCGCCGGCCCTGAAACGTCATGCCATTGACCGTTCATATTATATAACCAAGGCGTTGGCCCTGTTGGCGCTTTAAAATACAGGCCATTATGTTGCGTTAATTCCATCGCATTGTTAGGCACACCGTGTTTCTCTATGTAACTTGGTGACGCCACAGGAATAAAGCCATTGTCCATCAGTCTTATTGCTAACACGCGCTCATTGGGCGCGTAACCACCGCGAATAGCAATATCGACATCGTCACGTCCGAGTGTTGATAACTCGTCGCTTAAACTGACATCTAAAACAATTTGAGGGTATAACGCGCTAAATTCATCTAACAACGGCAGTAATATCTTTTCACCAAAACCCACCATCGAACTGATCCGTAAACGCCCCATTGGCGTTGTTTGGTAACTACGAACCGTTTCATTACTTTGCGCTAGTTGATTCAATATTTGCTGTACATCGTTATAATAAATTTGCCCCACTTCGGTTAGTTTAACGATTCGGGTCGAACGCTTTAACAAGGTCGCCCCCAAACTCTTTTCTAAATCAGCAACTCGTCTAGACAAGGATGATGGCGGCACATTAAACGCACTCGCCGCTTTGGTAAAGCTGCCCGTTTCTACTACCTTACTGAAATACCGCATTGCACGTAGTTGATCCAACTTACTTCTCCATTAAATCTAAGTACTTTAGCTTTATTATTGTCTTAAAAGCAATAGTGATTAGCATTTTCCCTTATATATAACCAAATTAAAACAGGTAATAATACAGTTAACTTAAACATTGCAACCTTAACCCTGTTGCCGCGTGTTAAAAGCAGAGGTGTTAATTGCATTTTTCAGCAATTAACACCAACCTTCACGTAAATGATGGACACTGACTTATGATTACTTTGCACGGTTTTGCTGCTAGCAACTATTACAACCTAGTGAAACATGTACTGCTATACAAACAACTGCCATTTCAAGAAAACCTTATTTACGGTGGTAGTGACGAGTTACTGAAAGTCAGTCCAGCTGGCAAAGTACCTGCTATCACAACGACTGAAGGACTGAATATTTCAGAGTCGAGTGTTATTTGCGACTTTATCGAAGAGACTTACCCTGCAACGTCGCTATACCCTGAAAATGCCGGAGAGCGTGCAGTTGTGCGTCAAATTATGAAAATGGCAGAGCTTTATTTTGAACTGCCAAGCAGACGACTTATACCTTATGCATTTTCTGGCACAGAAGTTCCTGAATCGGTTAAAGCTGAGGTCCGCCAAGTGTTAACCCGTGGCATTACCGGTTTAAGTCGTTTGTGTCAGTTTTCACCTTGGATTGCCGGCGAACAATTCACCATGGCAGATATCTACGTTTATTACGTCAACACCATAGTCAGCTCGTTTGGCTCGAGCCAGCTTAACTGGGATGTACTGGCTGAAATACCAGGCATGAAACAGTGGAAAGATGCCATGAGCCAAACGGTTATTGCCCAACAGGTGGAATCCGATCGCCTAGCAAACATGCCCGAATTTATGCAAAAAGTGAAAGCTCAAATCCAAGCGGCGAACGCTGGATAATACTTATTTATACGAAATGATATTAGCGATAAAAACAATCAATACTGACGTTTGACTTGAATTCAATTACAAACAGAAATAGCCAATACCATAAAGTGATTGGCTCAATGAATTAATTATTTTGCAGGAGAGAATCCCAATGACAGATACCAATATCCAACTGACTTCATTGATCAGCGAAGACAATAAATTAACGCTTGCGTTAAAAAACATCGACATGCCACAACCAGGTGCCGATGAAGTGGTTATTCGCATTGAAGCTGCGCCATTAAATCCGTCTGATTTAGCCGTTCTGTTCAGCGCTGCAGATATGACTACTGCGACACAAGCAGGCACTGAACAAAGCCCCGCTATTATTGCGGATGTTCCGGCTAAATTTATGCCAGCGGTTAAAACCCGAGTCGGTAAAGCCATTCCTGTTGGTAATGAAGGTGCAGGAACCGTTGTCGCAGCGGGTTCATCGCCTGCAGCGCAAGCATTAATGGGTAAAACCGTTGCTGTCATTGGCGGTGGAACGTATCGTCAGTACCTATGTGCCAATGTGCAAAGCTGCCTAGAATTGAAACAAGGCACTACCGCTAAAGAAGGTGCATCTTCTTTTGTTAATCCGCTTACGGCATTAGCAATGGTCGAAACAATGCGTGCTGAAGGCCATAAAGCCATTATTCATGCAGCAGCTGCGTCTAATCTTGGCCAAATGTTAAACCGTATTTGTATTGCCGATGGCGTCGATTTAATTAACATCGTCCGTAAAGCGGAACAAGAAACGCTATTACGTGACATGGGCGCAAAATACGTTGTTAACTCAAGCAGTGATACTTTCCTAGCTGACTTAACCGCAGCAATTATTGAAACAGGTGCAACGATTGCGTTTGACCCAATTGGTGGCGGTAAATTAACCAGTGACATTCTTAACTGTATGGAAGTGGCTGCATCGCGCGATATGAAAGAACACAGCGTTTATGGTTCTGACACTTTCAAGCAAGCTTATATTTATGGCGCATTAGACCGCGGCCCTATTACTCTAAATCGTAACTTCGGTTTTGCATGGGGTGTTAATGGCTTCTTATTATTCAATGCGCTAGCCAAGTTAGGCACGAAAACGGTTATGGCGATGCGTAAACGTGTTGCAGATGAAATCACCACCACATTTGCTAGCCACTACACCCATGAAGTGTCATTGGCTGAAGTATTACAATTAAAATCAATAGCGGGTTATTCTAAACATGCTACTGGTGAGAAGTACTTAATTACACCGCATAAGTAGTTAACCCTCAAAGATCATAACCGTTTAAGTGATTAATTGTTAACGTAATAAAAAGCAGATACTGATTATAGTATCTGCTTTTTATTTGCCTGTTCATCATAGCAAAAATCGTGGGTGGCCATGTTATCTTGTATCTTGGACGGATTTTTTTCGACCTTTTGCACATAAGATGACAGTTTCAGGAGTTCCAGCCGAAGGCGAGCATGCCTAACCTTGTTATGTGTATTTGCTTTTATCAACTTGAATCTCCTTAAAAGAGCCTGAAGAAACTAGTATTTTTGAAATCTGCTCGATTACTTTTTTATGATTGGTTTTAGGGATAATAAACAAGCCACCCCAATCATCATTTAATTCGAAGATCCCTCTCTCAAATTCGACTTTCCAAACATAATCATCAGTTACGTAGTCTTCCATTATAATTCTTGAAGGCTTGAGAGCATTTTTCAATATGTAAAGGACATCAGGAAAATCACCAGATCTGTGATCACCGCTAAACTCGATCAAATTATGATCTGATTTATAACCCAGACGGATAAAGAATGAATTCATATTATTTACCAACGCTTCACTCACCGGAACTTTGGGAGCGAAGCGAGAAAAATTCCGACTACAATGATTTGTTAGGCCAACTCTTGAATGCCATATTGACGTTCTATCTTCTCGAACAACAATCGTGGGTGGCCATGTTATCCTGTGTCCGGCTATCCGATTAGGACTCGCTTTGTGCAACCTAAGCTCTAATGCTTGATACGTTTGGATAATTTTCAACCCAAATATCAGTACAACCTTTTTCTTTATAAATTAATGCCGAGATATGGATTAACTTCCCTGCAATGTCAATAAGTGTGCCTGAGTATGAACTCCGAGCAGTTTTTTCGTAAAAATACCTATCTGCGGTAAATACATTTTTATATTTTTTTAGCATATCAAGTGTAAATTTATCACGGAATTTACATTTGATTTCTTTAGGCAAAAGCTCATAGAGCTCTATTAGGTTATGTGCGTCCCTTCTGTTCGAAAGCTTATTGCGCTGAAAATCATATTTTTCATTCAATTTACCTTCGTTTGCGGAAACAGATGAGTTGAAGCTTTTGAAGACAATTTCTATTGCTAATGCTGCATTTATAACTGCAACCTGTCCTAAGTTTCCATGAGGGTATAAAATTTTTGCAGCTTCATAGTAATGATGAGCTGTTTCTAACATGTGTGGTGAAAATGTCCACTCTAACTCTGATGCTTCCACACTCTCTCCTTAGAGCCCTAACGCCTTGCTATGCGGACTAAAATTGTGGGTCGTAATGTGGAGCGAAGCGAAACCTAACCCACTGTTTTAGTTTCGTTTTAAGTGTCTTGTTAGCTCTCTAGCTTACAGTTTACTAATTCATTTGCTTCAATCAGAGTATCTGTAGCAGTTTCGTAATTGAAATCAGGTATTAATATCTCGTCATCGCCATGAACGATACCATTTTTCATTTGATTAGCTTCACGTAGCCTATTAAGTAGATCTGGAGTAAAACCTAGCTCTCCTCCAAATTCACGAATGTGCATAAATGCACCCCGTTTCGCTTTTTCTGGACCTTTACGCTTTACTACATACTTTCTTAAACTTTTTTCAAATTCAATAAATGTTCGAAGATATTCCATTTCAATATTTTGAGAAACAAATGGCATATCTTGCTCTTTTACCTCTTTATTAACTCCTAGCATTTCAAATGCATCGACACTAAATATGCAACTATAAACAGCTAAACAATTATCTCTCGCCCCCTCTAATACATGGAGTTCAGGAACCATCCCATTGCCAGAATGATAAAGTTCATTACGTAATGTGTGATACCAAAGAAGTTCATTAATAGAAAGGTCTGTTTCTATAGCTTTTTCATTAATATAATCTTCTACAAAACCAATTTTGCTATTAAAACTGCGTAGGTGTTTAGTTACATCTTCTCGTTTAATTTCATAATTGTTACGAAGCTTTGGCGGTAATCGAATAAATACATCCACGCACACCTCTGTTGCATTATCAAAGCCAATCAAAGCAATACGACGATCTGTGTCTCCACCGTCATTTAAATGTTCCAATGCATGCTTTATTAGTTCTAATGGACCTTTTGCCCATGGTGATAAATTCATCGAGGTTGCCTGTGTAAATACAATAGAGAGCTAACGCCTCATTCAGAGGCTAAAAATTGTTGGCTAAAATAGCGAGGCACGAGCAACGGCCAACTGTTTTTAGTCCTTTGCAATGCCTTGTTAGGCATATTTTACACTTAACTTTGACCAGCTTTGATAAGTACCAACAGAATATAGCATACCGATACTTAAACATATTGTGGAGCTTACAACCCAAAATGTAATACTATTTTCAGGAAATATAGGTATTAACATAAAGAATAATACGCCACGTAATACATAAATAGATGATATAAGAACTAAAGCTGTACGTAAAAGCGGAAGTTTGATGATTAACTTTGCACCAGATAACCCATAAGCAGACCAAGTTAAAAGTAGTAAAACCAAAACAGATGTAACAATAGTAGGGTAAGACTCTCCTGACTCTGCCATCCTAGCCATTTGTTCACCAGCACCGAAGAAGCGATACCAATCACCACCAAATATAATGCATCCTAGATGAGCTACAGCAGCAACTGCGCTGAAGAATGCACCTAACATAAGAGGTTTATTTGTACTTGAATCTAACACAATACTTCCTGTATATGCCTAACGCCGCAATAAGCGGTGAGTAACAGTTTGCTAAAATGTGAAACGAAGTGGAACCGAGCAAACTGTTACGAATCCGACTTTATTGCCTTGTTAGAGTACTTTTCACCAAATTCTTCTAGCTTACTATATACATCTCGTAAGCCAATTAATATGTCAGGGCCTCTAGTTTCAGAATTAGGCATTTCAAAGAAAACAACACTCTTGTTAGAAGCGGAGTCTTTCTTAATAACATATGACAGCATTACAGATTTATAGTTTTGAACCCTATCAACAACGCAATTATTAGGCTCTCTATAATCATCAATACTCTCTCGGTAAAGTAGTAAAATACTTTCGTCGCCCTTAGCTTCATTACCCGTAGCTAAAACTCTAATTAATTCACCTTGCTTTAGTTCACCTTTAAAGGTCTTAATTACTTCGTATTCTTTTACAGCGTAGTCACATGTTTTGCCGTTAATAATTCTTGGTATAGTTTGAACATACATGAAATGTGCTACATCAGTTGAAAGCTTAAATTCCCCACTAAAATCTAATAGCTGCTCGTGTTTTGCACAGGAGCTAATTAGAAATAATATAGATATAAAGAATGCTAATCTCATGAGTACTCTAACAGCTTATTGAAGGGCAAAAAAAATTAAAGTCGCCCTTTTAAGTTATTGATTAATATCATCCTACATTTACTATCTTCTTGATGTAAAGCAGTTTTATTTAACTCCACTGACAAATAAAAAGCGAGGTTGCGCGTTAAAAGTGGACACAATATTCAACAGGAAATAAAAACACATTTATTTCAATACATTACAAAATAAACAAATTATTTATCGTACTACTTTAGTTTACTTATTAGCCGGTTTAACTTAAAAAAGCACGAAAAACCATTACAACTGTTTTTGTATACAGTACACACAACATATTAGCTTTTTTCGTCTGGGATGATGTAGCCACAGGTTCATATTTGAAATAAACTTTGGGGGCAAAAACGAGTTAGTTTTCTTGACTTGGAAATGGTGTGATTCAACTCTGAACTTGAGGACGTTGAAGAAAATAGCGTGAGCCTGACAGGACGTCAGGCTAGCTTTCGTTGGCCAAGGATGGCCTATCGGAAGCGTTAGCATTTTCGAATAAGGCCGAGGCTGACTAAAAATAAAGTTAAAAGCTGGATCTACCCCATGGCGACCTTTTCGCAGCTGTTGTTTCGTAAATAGCGAAAATGTTGCGGGGCGGCTGGGTGATCCAAGAGGGAACAGCCGTTGGTTTCCTCTTGGTCTGGTGTGGGCGAAGCACCACGACGTTAGTGGCCGTAGGCCATAGCCCAAACAAATTTTGGGGCAAAAACGAGTTAGTTTTCTTGACTTGGAAATGGTGTGATTCAACTCTGGACTTGAGCACGTTGAAGACTCTTTATAAAAGAATACGTGAGCTGGCCATGGATGGTGAGCTTAACTTTCGCGGTACAGGATGTACCATCGGAAGCGTTAGCATTTTCATTCTTTACTATAAAGAGTTGACCGAAGAAGGATTCAAACGAGGCCAAAAGCTCGATTAATTTCCGTTGCGACATTTTCGCTGTTCAGAAAATATTGCCGGAACGCTGAGGGTTTGCAAAGGGGTACAAGCGCTTTACCCATTTGCTCTGGTGTGGGCGAAGCGCCACGACGTTAGTGGCCGCAGGCCATAGCCTAACCAACTTTGGGGCATAAATAAGTTAAAGATTTTACTTTCAAAAGGTGTGATTCAACTCTGAACTTGAGGCCGTTGAAAACTCTTTATACAAGAATGCGTGAAGCTCACATGGCCTTTCTCGCACCAAATTGCTGAAATGGCCGTTGACGGAAACCTCAGTCAGCATGTGAATGAGGTTTCGTCGGATTTGTTCGGCTGCGCCTCATATCAATACCAAATATGTTGATTATCCTTAGCACGTTAGTAATAGCGCCTATGAATCTCGCAATTCTCGACGTAAGATCTTGCCAACATTTGATTTTGGCAATTCATCTCTAAATTCGATTATCCTTGGGTTTTTATAACCGGTAAGATATTTTCTACAATGTTTTTTTATTTCATCAACGGTCACATTACCTTTGCGTACAATAAATAATTTAACTTTTTCACCTGTGGCGTCATCAGGAATGCCAATGGCCGCAGCTTCGATGATGTGAGGGTGAAGGGTTGCAACTTCTTCAATTTCAGTTGGAAAAACATTAAATCCCGATACTAGAATCATATCTTTTTTACGGTCTTCAATATAAAAAATCCCATCGTCATCCATTCTTCCTATATCGCCAGAGCTTAACCAACCTCCTGCATGCATTACAGTATTAGTTTCGGCTTCTTGTTGCCAATAGCCTTTCATCACTTGGGGCCCTCTAATTTGAATTTCACCAATTTGGTTAGGACCTAAAGGTTCATGTTCATCATTAACGATACGAAGTTCAGTGCTGGGTAAAGGGACACCAATTGAAGAAATAAATGATTGTTGTTGATGAGTACCTGCAGCGACTACTGGGGAACATTCAGTTAAGCCATAACCTTCTATGACAGGCATTCCAGTGAGCTGTTGCCAACGATCAGCAATATGTTTCTGCGTCGGCATTCCACCTGCAATAGTAAAACGAGCGTGACTAAAATCTAATTTTTGAAAACCAGCATGATTGTTTAGACCATTAAAAAGTGTATTTAAACCAAAAACCATTGTGAATGGATATTTACTTAAATCTGCTACAAAACCATCTATATCTCTTGGGTTGGTAATGAGTAGATTCGTTGCACCGAGAAAGAGCATAAACATCATACTCACTGAGTTGGCGAAAATATGATAAAGCGGAAGTGGGGTTACTGCATATTCCTTATCATATAAGGTTCTTGGGCTAAAATGAGCATGAACCTGTAGAACATTAGAAATAATATTACTATGAGTCAGCATTGCCCCTTTCGCAGGACCCGTCGTTCCACCTGTATATTGGAGATATGCTAAATCATCTACTGTTATTTGGGGATCAATAAAGGGAAGTTTCTTGCCTTCGGTTAATGCTCTACGCAATGAAATAGCGTCGGGAATATGATATTTAGGCACTATTTTTTTGACATGTTTGATAAGAAAGTTAACCAATGTACGCTTATGCATAGCTAACTCATCGCCGATTTTGGTTAACATAACATGCTTAATGTTAGTCTCATGCAGTATTTGCTGAAGGTTATTACCAAAATTTGTTACGGCAACAATAGCACTGGCCCCTGAGTCTCGTAATTGATGTTTTAACTCTCGAGGAGTATAAAGTGGATTAACATTGACAATAATGAGTCCTGCTTTTAATGCACCTAAAATAGTGATGGGATATTGCAATAAATTAGGCATCATCAAGGCGATTCGTTCGCCTTTTTTCATTTTTAGTTCAGATTGTAGATAAGCAGCAAAAGCGTTACTTTTACTTTCGAGATCTTGATAGGATAAGCTATGTCCCATATTAATATATGCTGCTTTTTTAGCATGCGCATTAAAAGACTCTTTAAACAAATCATTGATATTGTTATACATACTTGAATCTATTTTTGCAGGCACATCCTCAGGATATTGTGTTAGCCACGGTTTATCATTTGTCATTATAGCCATCATTAATGTTGTTTAAACATCACTATTGTAAATTAATTTACCTAATCAGTATAAAAATAATAGACTGAATTCAATGAATTAACTACTGTTCTAGGGGGGTTATCAGTAGCTAATCTCTCGGAGTGTGACTCATCCCTGCTTTTATCGCTTTTCCGCTTCACTCTATCTTTATTCATCAATAAAAAAACATTCAGCTATTACATTATCATGACAGTTTCTACTGTGGCACATACATGTATCAGGGGTTGTTGTTAAAGTAAGCTTCGTTAGTCAGACACATGAACTAAAAAGCAGGATAAATCGCCATGGCGACTTTTTCATATCTGTTGTTTAAGTCAATAGAGAAAATGTTGCGGGGTGGCTGGGCCGTTTCTCTTGATCTGGTGTGACGCGCCAGGACGTTAGTGGCCGCAGCCATATCGACAACAGCAAACGCTATAATCAATATCCCCTACTCCTCAACCTGCAACCTGCAACCTGCAACCTGCAACCTGCAACCAATATCTCCAACTCTCAAAGAGTAAATCAATCACCTAACAGGCATTTTTTATATTTAATCGTTGTTTTCTGAATTGAATTAGCATTAGATGTAAGCAGGTTGTATTTGAAGGAAGAAATTACTGAATGAAAAATATTATTTGCGATATTGATGGTGTGCTACTGCATGACAACAAGCTAATCCCTGGAAGCGACAAGTTTATTCACCGCGTACTTGAACAAGGTAATCCGCTGGTTATCCTCACTAATTATCCCGTTCAAACTGGCAAAGACTTACAAAATCGACTCGGCGCTGCAGGTATTAATGTACCAGAAACCTGTTTTTATACCTCAGCCATGGCTACGGCAGACTTTCTAAAACACCAAACCGGCAATAAAGCCTATGTAATTGGCGAAGGTGCGCTTACACACGAACTTTACAATGCCGGTTTCACCATAACGGATATTAATCCAGACTTTGTCATTGTCGGTGAAACCCGCTCTTACAACTGGGATATGATCCATAAAGCATCTCGTTTTGTTGCTGGCGGTGCACGCTTTATTGCCACCAACCCAGACACCCACGGCCCTGCATTTAGCCCAGCATGTGGCGCATTATGTGCAGCCATTGAGCGTATCACAGGTAAGATGCCATTTTATGTGGGTAAGCCTAGCTCGTGGATTATCCGCTCGGCGTTGAATCATATACAGGGACATTCTGAAAACACCGTTATTATTGGCGATAACATGCGCACCGATATTCTGGCTGGCTTCCAAGCAGGCCTGGAAACGATTCTGGTGACGACTGGCGTAAGCCAAATGAGTGATATAGACAAAGAACCTTTCAGACCAAATCATGTGTTTGCCTGCGCTGGCGATATCGACGTCGTTTAATTAGCACCAGTTAATGTCCGCCAGTTAATAAGCTGAGCACCCAAGACACAATTTACATTAGGTAACACAATTCCAAGCCAGTGAACTTGTTTTCAAGCACTGGCTTGCTTCATTATGCTTGTCTGAAATAAAAACGAATAACAATAACAGGACATAGCATGAAACGATTGTTTCCTTTTTGCGCCATTGCCTTACTGTCAGCATGTAACGGCGATGATGCTAAACACGCTGCAACCGACGATATTATTCCGGCTAAAGTGACTGCGGTAACCTTTGACGAACAACGCTTTAGAACCGATATTGAAACATTATCGTCAGATAAGTTTGAAGGTCGCGCGCCAACAACCCAAGGCGAAAAGCTCACCATAGAGTATTTGTCTGCCGCTTTCACCCAAATGGGGCTTAAAGGCGCTTATAAAGGCAGTTTTTTGCAACCGGTTCCAATGGTGAGCTACACCGCTAGCGAACAACAACAAGTTACTTTAGCGGGGTTGGATTTACAGTACCGCCAAGATATCGTGTTAAGCAGTCGTCACGATAGTAACCAGGTGAGTATTAAAGATGCGCCATTAGTGTTTGTAGGTTACGGTATTAATGCGCCTGAATATGGCTGGAATGATTACCAAGACCTCAACATGAAAGGCAAAATTGCCATCATTTTAGTCAATGACCCAGGCTTTGCACATCCTGAAGGTGCCAAGTTCAATGGTAAGGCGATGACTTACTATGGTCGTTGGAGCTATAAATTTGAAGAAGCCAGTCGCCAAGGCGCGTTAGGCGCAATTATCATTCATGATACCGAACCTGCCTCTTACCCTTGGTCGGTAGTTGAAAACAGCTGGACCGGTGCTCAACAAGATTTAGTTCAAAGCAAAGCAGAACAAGATCAGCGGGTCCAAGTTGAAGGTTGGTTAACCTTAGACAGTGCTACGGCCTTATTCGATAAAGCGGGCTTGTCATTAACGTCATTAATGGATCGCGCCGCAACCAATTCACTCAATGTCGATTTAGCCCAAACAGCCAGCATTGAATTTGCCAATAAAGCCGAATATGCCGACAGTTATAATGTGGTTGCAACATTAGCTGGCAGCAAACAAGCTGATGAGCAGATTTTATTTACTGCCCATTGGGATCATATCGGTACCGATGAAACCAAAGACGGCGACCAAATTTATAATGGCGCGTTAGATAATGCCACTGGTACCGCCGGTATTTTAGAAATTGCCCGCCAGTTTGCCCAGCAAGCTAAACAAGGGCATGGCTTAGCCCGTTCATTAACCTTTATTGCCACTACGGGTGAAGAACAAGGCTTATTAGGCTCACGTTATTATGCTGCAAACCCAATTTATCCAATTGATAAAACCGTGGCAGTATTTAACCTCGACAGCACCAATATTTATGGTAAAACCAAAGATTACACGATTGTCGGTAAAGGCCAGTCTGAGTTAGAAAACTATTTAGACCGCGCTGTCGCTAAACAAAATCGTACCAGCCAAGGTGAGCTAAACCCTGCATCAGGCGGCTTTTTCCGTTCAGATCACTTCAGCTTTGCTAAATTAGGCGTGCCAGCAGTATTTGCCGGTGGTGGTAACGAACCGCTTGATGAAGCTACCGCACAATACAAAACGGCAATGCTGGTCAAAATGAAGGGTTGTTACCATAACGTTTGCGATCATTATCGTCCTGAATGGGATTTATCCGGTTCATTACAAGATTTAGGCGTGTATTACCAAGCTGCGGCAGAGTTAGGTAATAACCAAGATTGGCCAGGATACTTTGCCGGTTCTGAATTTAATCAATTACGTCCTGCAGATTAGTTCCGCACTACCCTATTCCTTCCCCCCAAGGATTGGCCCATCATGTATTTGATGGGCTTTTTTATTGGTATTTGGCTATTAGAATTTATGTCATTAAGCTTTGTGTCATGAGTATCTGATTTAAGCCTTTAGATAACCTGACTTACACTTTACTAAATTCATTTAGCGCTTCGATGGCTAAAGCCGCCTTTTCTGTTTGCACAAAAATATGGTCATGATAATAAGCGGCAATAACATTAGCGCTAATGCCTTTTTCGGTGAGTTTATTGGCCACTGCAGCCGTTAAACCAACGGCATCCAGACTAGAGTGTACCGTTAAGGTAATGCCTTTAAATACTGATTCAAAAGACAAGCCGCCCTCTATAGCAGCCGCTTTGGTTAATACTAATGTCAGCCCTTCAGATTCGCGAAACGTCGCGAGTGGCGATAAAGTTTGATAATCGCCATATTGGCCGCCCGGCACTGAGCAAAAAACGTATTCGTCATCTAATAATACCGGTGACATCGATGCAAGTAATGCCGTTAAATTTGTTTCACCTACCATACTTTTTTCCTTAAATATGTTTCCGTTATAAAGCGATTTTATGGTTCAAGGTCTTGTGTTGCAATAAAAAGCGCCAGCCTTAATAAAATGTGGCTTAACGTAAATGCAGCTTTGCTGCTTGCTACACATAAGTGACCCATATAAGTGACTAACAGAAGTGATCAACATAACCCTATCCAGTATTAAAACACTTAACAAGTTTAGCGCTGCTTGGTTGACTATCACCGAGTGAATTGAAGCCCCATTATCGCGCATCAACATGCCACGTAGGCACGATTATGACTACGTTAAAGGCGTTAAATGACCATTAAGCCCCAATTTTGTTCAAATAAACATCATACGCACAGCATTAGTGCAATTATGGCTTTTAGTGGTATTTGATTATGAAATCTTAAAAAAAATAGCCATAATCACGATAAAAATAAAGATATCTCAATAAAAATGACATTTAACAAAACATTACTCAAACAAAAAGATATTTAAAAGAGATAAAATCATTAAAATAGCTATATTTATGATGTTATCTCAAAAAACAAGCTTGGCAGTTAACCAAAATGCTGGCAAAGTAGGAACCAGATAAAGATTAGCCAACGCTGCTGGAGCCGTATTATGTGTTCAATATTTTCAATTTTAGACATCAAAACTGATGCAAGCAAACTTCGCCAAGTGGCGTTAGAAATGTCAAAACTGCTGCGTCACCGCGGCCCAGATTGGTCTGGCATATATGCTGATGACAAAGCCATTTTAGCTCATGAACGTTTATCGATTGTTGACGTTGACCACGGAGCGCAGCCGCTTATCAGCCTTGATGGCAACATAGTGTTAGCCGTAAACGGTGAAATTTATAACCACAAGCAGTTAAAAGCTCAGCTAGGTGACAAATACCAGTATCAAACTAACTCAGATTGCGAAGTGATCTTGTCATTGTACCAAGAATACGGTTGTGACTTTTTAGACAAACTGAACGGTATCTTCGCATTCGTACTGTATGACAAAGCCAAAGGCACTTACTTAATCGGTCGCGACCACATGGGCATTATCCCACTTTATACTGGTCTAGATTCGTCTGGTAACTTCTACGTTGCCTCTGAAATGAAAGCATTAATGCCCGTATGTAAAACAGTTGCTGAGTTTTACCCAGGACAGTATTTATATTCTGCCGACGGTAAACCGACACAGTATTATCACCGTGAATGGCGCGATTTTGATGCCGTTAAAGATAACCCAGCTAGCATTGAAGAATTACGTGAAGCATTAGAAGCAGCGGTAAAACGCCAGTTAATGTCTGATGTTCCTTACGGAGTATTATTGTCTGGTGGCCTAGATTCATCAGTGATTTCTGCCATTACTCAAACATATGCAAAACACCGTATTGAAAACGACGGCGAAACAGGCGCATGGTGGCCACAACTGCATTCATTTGCTGTAGGGTTAGCTGAGTCTCCAGATTTAGTCGCAGCGCAAAAAGTGGCTGATGCTATTGGTACAATTCATCACCCTATTGTGTATACCTTCCAAGAAGGCTTGGATGCGATTAAAGAAGTGATTTATCACTTAGAAACTTACGACGTAACCACTATTCGTGCCGCTACGCCAATGTATTTAATGGCACGTAAAATTAAAGCCATGGGCATTAAAATGGTGTTGTCTGGCGAAGGTGCTGACGAACTATTTGGTGGCTACCTGTATTTCCATAAAGCGCCTAACGCACAAGCGTTCCATGAAGAATTAGTCCGTAAGCTTGATAAGCTGCATTTATTTGATTGCTTGCGTGCCAACAAAGCTATGGCAGCATGGGGACTTGAAGCACGTGTGCCTTTCTTAGATAAAGAGTTTATTGACGTAGCAATGCGCATTAACCCTGAAGCGAAGATGTCTAAAGATGGTCGTATCGAGAAGCACATTTTACGTCAAGCGTTTGAGCACAAATTACCTAAAGAAGTGGTATGGCGCCAAAAAGAACAGTTCAGTGACGGCGTAGGTTACTCGTGGATTGATGGCTTAAAAGCTCATGCGGCAGAAAACGTAGATGACGTGCAATTTGCTAACGCAAAATTCCGTTTCCCATACAACACGCCAGAGTCGAAAGAAGCCTATTTTTACCGCAGCTTCTTTGAAGAGTTTTTCCCATTAGCCAGTGCCGCTGAAACAGTGCCAGGTGGTAAAACCGTAGCGTGTTCAACCCCTGAAGCACTATTGTGGGATGCTAGTTTACAAGGACTTAACGACCCATCGGGCCGCGCAGTTAAAAACGTTCACGCTAGCGCGTATTAATCATTAGCTCTATGTGAACAGTACAATTGTAAACACCACCTTTTGGGTGGTGTTTTTGTTTGGCGCCATCTTGTAAGATAATGATATTTTTCGTTTCATACATAATAATAAGGTTCTCCATGACAGACATCAGCATTTTTAATCTTGAGATGACCGACCGCAGTCAATTAAAACCTAAACATGATGCCAACGGCTTAACCGTGGTTGAGGTGAAAATAAAACAATATCAATTCAATCGTTTTTTATATCAATTTGTGGGTGCTGCGTGGGAGTGGGCAGATAAATTAGCCTTGTCCGATAGCCAATGGCAGGAATACAGTGAAGCGGATAATTTGCATTTGTTTGTCGCGTATAAAGACGGTGCACCAGCGGGTTACTTTGAGTTGCAGCAACAAGGTGACGCGACTGTCGAGATTATGTATTTTGGTTTAGGCGAACGCTTTATCGGTAAAGGCTTTGGCGGCTATTTACTGACTCAGGCTATTGAACAAGCGTGGTCGCTACCTAACACCCGCCGTGTTTGGGTGCATACTTGCTCATTAGATCACCCAAGCGCTTTACAAAACTACCAAGCTCGCGGGTTTAGCTTATTTAGAACCGATACCGAACCGAGAACCAACCCAACTGCGGTGTAGCTCAATACGATATTTGTAGTGCTCAACAATTATAGATTAGCGGCCTACTAGCGTTTTTTACGCGCGATAGCGCGTTGTTGTAACGTTTCCAGCAATGCGCTTTTTTGTTGTTGGTCCATTGTATGCCAAGCCAGAATCTCATCGAGCGAGCGATGGCAACCTAAACAGATATCCTGTTGATCTAAACAACATTGCCTCACACAAGGTGAGGCAATTTGATTGTCGTTATTCTGACCAGACGGCATATTCGTTACCATTAACGTCGGTAAAATGGAAACGTCTACCGCCAGGAAAACTGAATACAGCTTTGGTGATGAGTCCACCAGCCTGAATAATTTTAGCTTCTGTGGCGGCCAAATCTTGGCTGTAAAGCACAATTAACGGACTGCCGTTTGCTAAGGTGAATTGAGAGTCTGCTTGATAAAATCCACCATCAATTCCGACCTGCAAAAAACAACTGTATTGAGGACCATAGTCTTGAAACTGCCAACCAAAAACCTGAGTAAAAAAGGCTTTGGTTGCGATGAGGTCTCTCACGGGTATTTCTAAATAATTAATACTATGATGTTGACTCATACTCACCTCTGTTACTCTGTTATTTGGCTGACAATATTATATGGCAGACAATATCATATGGCAGACAACGCCATGAAAATAATACGTTTTGGGGTTAACTGTATTGCTGCAGCACTGCCGCGACGGCGCCAATAATACCGCCGAACACACCACCCCACACAACTAACCAACCCAAATGGGTTTTAATCATGTCTTGGATGATTTGCTTCACTAATTCAGGCGTGAGTTCATTTAAACGCTGTTCCACAATATTGGCCACTTTAGCTTGCATATCTGCGATAACATCTGGCTTTTCAAGCTCATTGACTAAAATAGCATTGAACTCTTCACTTTGAGCCAGTTCAACTAACGACAGTTTCATTTTTTCAATAAATGGCTCTTTCAGTGGGATCAACGCCTCGGTTCCACCAAACATCGCTAACATGCCACCAAATGATGACTTTTCGATAGTCGACACTAATGCATCAAATGATGGCGCTAAATCAATTTTTTCTATCACAGGGGTTAAATCAATACTACTGGCACTGCTGGTTGTCAAAAAGCGATCGATATTCTCTTGAGTAAAAAATTGCTGCATCATTAAATGTTTAATGCCCGCTTTAAACTCTTCAAATCGTGATGGAACCACACCGGAACCATACAAACCGGGGACTTTTTCAAACAACATATGGATTGCTAACCAGTTGGTTAATGCACCCGACAACGCAAATAACCCTATTGTCATGACAATTTGTTGTTGTAACACATACCCAACCAGCATAAAGACAGCCGCGATAAGGTTGGTTAATACGCTCTTATTCAATCTCTTTTCCTTAACATCTATGATGATAAAATAATAAAAAACCTCAGCTATTTTATCAGAAATAACTGAGGTCTACATAATTCATCGTTCATCTCATCACAGACTTAATTACCATGGTTAATGGTAAGCAAATAATACTGATCAATTTACGCCGTACAACTTAATGATTCAGGTTCGATAGGCACTTGGGAATCATGGTGGTTAATCAATAATACCCCAGTACTTTGTGCCAACAACTGAGCCTTTTGGTACATTTGGCTAACAACATCCTGCTGCTGATATTGAGGTTTTACAAACACATCTTCCAAATACCACACAGGAGCAAGGCGCAATGAAGAAAACGAGGGGTATAATTGAATAAAGCCCACCATTTCGTCGTCTCTGATGGAGACAAAAATCATCGAATCATTTTCGGCCAAGCGATGCTTCAAAAAATGATGACACGCTGGATAGTCAGAGGGCTGTTGTAGTTGCTGCCGATATAGATCAAATAGCAGGCTCAATGGTTCTAAATCGATGCTCGAAGCTAGACGTATTTGCATTTCTCATCCTTGAAATTAGGATTAAATACCGCGTATGAATATCGCAGATATCATGCCTATTAAGTGATGGCATCAAGCCATCAGGTTAAAACAATATGTCACTGTAAGTGTTTAACGCACAAAACAAAATGAACCTATATAAAAAAGATAAATAGAAAATCTATTAATTACATAAGCTTAAATATAAAGTTAACATCAATAAACATAAATGTAAATTAATCTATTATCCTGACAAAATAATCATTCGTTACGATTGTTTTTTTGGTAAAATAGTCAGCTGTTGCCACTGTTTTGTATCAAGATTACCTCTTATGACCTCGTTTTTTGCGCAATTGCGCTCAGCGGTTACACCGCGCTCTCGTATTCTAAAATTAGCCCTTTATGGATTAACTGTTTATCTATTGGGTTGTGCTGTTCTCGGCGGATTAATTCCATATATTGCCAAACAACAAGCACCAACGATATTAACCGAGCAATTAGGCAGAAACGTTACCCTACAAGACATTAGTATCAACCCATTTACGTTAGAACTAGCGGTATCGGGTTTTGAAATCAACGAACTTGATAGCCCGAAAACGTTTGCGTCATTCGCCGCGGCCTATGGCAACATTCAATTATGGCAATCGATCTCATCTTGGGCGATAGTGATTGAAGATATCCGTCTACAACAACCCACCTTTAGAGTGGCGCGTACTGAAACGGCAAATCAACAAGTTGTATTTAACTTCAGTGACATTATTACTCGCCTAAGCCAAAATAGTCAGCCAACACCAATGAGTACTGAACCGAGTGTTATACCGGCGATAAACATTGCTAATATTCAGATCCAACAAGGCGTGTTTACCCTAGACGACAACGTCACAGATACCCACATTAATTATCCCAACATCAATGTGTCATTGGCACAATTCAATAGCTTGAGTAGTGCGTTAAACGACAAGCAAGACCAAGTAAATCGTTATAACTTACGCATAGAAGATCAATTCAAAGGCTCGGTCGCATTGCAAGGGCAATTCCAATTAGCGCCCCTGGCAATAAAAGGCGATGTTAAGGTGACTGGGATTGATTTATCGCGTTACTGGTCTTTTGTTGATCAACTGTTTGCGATTAACTTAGCTGAAGGCACGCTGAGCCTAAACGGACAGTATGACGTGATATTGCAAGACAAAAACTTAGCACCAATAAGCCATATCAATGTCACCAAAGCACAGATAGTGATTAAACGTTTTAAAGCGTTACATCAGCAAGATGAAAAAATCGCCATTGATGTCTTAGCATTAAATAATATCAATTTAGACAGCCACAAAAAACGCGTTAGCATTGGTGAGTTCCATACCGAAAAAGGTAATATCAAACTCAATATCACTCCTACTGGTGCTGATTTGGTTGCTTTATTGCTGCCTAAAGACACTGAGTTAACAACTACCGTAGATACCTCAGATTTATCTTCTACAGCCTCAACGACTACCGAGTCTGCTATTACCGAATCAGCTACTACCGAATCAGCTACTACAGACACGATAGATTCAGAGACTGCAGATTTAGGCAGTATAGATATAGAGAAAGCTAACTCAGATGAGCAAAAAGCTGACAGCACAAATGTGGCTGATACCATTACTGATAAAGCCATCGCGACCGTTAAACAAGTCACCACTGATCTCAACACAAAAGCAGCTAGCGATACAACTGCAAAAACAGATACAGAAATAGATGCAGAACCACTATTAGCGCAGCAATCACCACCATCAGCGACACAAGATGCTACGAAAGAAGCGACAGTTGAGACAGACTCACAAACGACTCAACAAAAAACAGCAGTAACGTCTAACTCCATCGATGCTGACTCCCCTTGGTTAGTCACACTAGACAAAATCAGTATCGCGCAGTATCAAGTTAAACTGGGTGAAGGCATTGCCAGTGATAAGATTATTCTTTGGCAAATCGGCCCGATTGACCTGACTACTGGGGTAATAAAATCAGATCTATCCAGCCCGATTGATTATCAATTTTCGGCAGGAATTAATCAACAAAGCTTATTAACGTCAACAGGACAAGTTGATGCATTAGCGCAAACAGTGAATGCTGAAATCGACTTTAGTAATATGTTGCTGTCACGTTTACAACCTTATATTGCTCCTTACATCAATATCACTATTGAAGATGGCATGTTTTCCACTAAGGGCATTTTGCATGCAGACGCTAAAGACACGCTAACCTACTCTGGCAGTGCAAACATTAGTCAATTACACATTAACGATAACGTGTTAAAACAACCTTTGCTGACATGGCAAACCATGGACATCAACCAATTATCGTTTGATCGCCAACAAGCTAACATTGATATTGATGAAATAAACTTCGATAAGCTGTTTAGTCGCCTGATTATCTCACCCGACCGCAGCACCAATATTAGCGAGTTGATCAATACTCCTGCAGACGTAAAACAAACCACTGCTAGTGTTGAGACAGATAGTGTTGAGACAGATAAAGTTGCTGTTAGTCCAAGTAAAGCTGAACAAGCGACCTTATCGACAGGCAATGAGCAATCCACCACCGATGCGCCACAAATGAAGCTCAACATTAATAAGATTGGCTTTAAAGACAGCTCGGCCTTCTTTGCGGATAATTCGTTAACGCCCAATTTTGCTTCGGGCATTGAAATGCTTAACGGCCAGATCACCAACTTATCATCAAATCCAGAAACCACTGCATCAGTTGATTTAGCGGGAAAAATAGACAAATACGCACCGGTGACGTTAAAAGGTGATGTTAACCCGTTATTAGCACAACCTTATCTTGACCTTAATTTGAACTTTGACAAAGTAGAGCTCACCTCGGTTAACCCTTACTCTGGCACTTATGCTGGTTATTATATTGATAAAGGTCAGTTGTCACTGGATCTAAACTATCAGCTTAAAAATAATGAATTAGTTGGCAGTAATCATGTAGTGATTGATCAACTCGAACTAGGTAAACGCAGTAACAGCAGTTTAGCAACCAGCCTACCGGTGACATTAGCGATAGCATTATTGCAAGACCGACATGGCGTAATTGATTTAGGCGTTGATGTGTCTGGGGATATTGATTCTCCTAGCTTTAGTTTTGGTAGCATCATCATTAATGCACTAGGCAATATCATAACCAAAGCGGTGACCTCACCGTTTTCATTCTTAGCTGGTCTTGTGGGCAGTGATGAACAAATAGATAAAATCAGTTTTGAGTATGGACGCAGCAACATCTCACTTAAACAAAAAAGCACCTTAGACAAACTGGCTAAAGCGTTAATAGACAGGCCGCTGCTTAATCTAAATATTAAAGGCAGTATCGACATAATTAACGATAAACAAGCATTAGCAGAAACCAAACTGCATAAGCAACTGGCTAACGCTGCGGGGATAAAATTCAAAGATTTCCCCAAAAGTGTCTCTGCCAGCAAATACCCTGTTACGGGGCCATTAGCAGATGCATTGTATCAATTGGTTGAGCAAGAGTTATCGCAGGATCCATTAGACATCAAGCAAAAATTACAGCAGAAAAAACCAAAACTGACTGAAGCAGAGCTGATCACGCGTTGGCACATTGGTTTGTACAATATGCTTAAAAATCACCAACAGTTTACTGCAGATGAATTTGGCCTTTTAGCCCAAGAGCGCGCTAAAGCGGTTAAAGCCTATTTAATTGCTCAAGCAGGAATTGATGCAGGTAAAATATTTGTGCTTGAAAGCCGTATCAACACAGCAGAAGATGCCGCAGAAGCATTGCTTGAACTACAAGTAAAATAACCTGTCTGTGGCTGTTAACCGCTATCTACATCGGGTAGACTGCGCATACATTGCAAACGAGTAATAACAAACGTTTGTAATCATGATGTATCATTAATATTGTTAAGATTGAGGTTATCTATGTTTATCGTTCGCTGGATTTTAGGTCGAATTATTTTGTTGTTAAATTTTGTGTTTGCTCCTAAAAAGCGCCAACGTCCACAAGATCAACAAGCTATTGTCGATCAACAAACTCAATCATTGGCATTGTATCAATACGCCGCCTGCCCTTTTTGTGTCAAGGTTCGTCGTGATATGCGTCGCCAAAATTTAACCATTAACTTAGTCGACGCCAAACAAGATGACAACAAAAGCGTGTTAGTAAGCCATGGTGGCAAGCTACAAGTGCCTTGTTTACGTATCGAACAAGACGGCAACACCCAATGGTTATATGAGTCAAAAGCCATTACCAGCTACCTCAACGAACGTTTCGCATAAAGCACTGGTTATGTCATGTCGCCACAGTTTATCTCAACACTGTGGCTAACATATTGCTGTAGAAATATTTTTACTCTGGCCATGCTTGTATCAGTAAAGGTCATGATAATATTTTGCAGCATTTATTCGAGTTTCATTTAACATAAGAACGAATGAGGTAATGAGTGTCAAAAATAAGCTTAATCATCTGCAGTCTCATACTGCTTAGCGCCTGTAGCGCAAGCGAACCTGATCCTATGGACTTTGCGGGGCAGTTTCGCGATGCATTCAGTACTCAAATTAAAGGTAATGGGATTAAGTTGTTTGTCTATAAAGCAAAATTAGCTACCGCCCTTGACCGCAGCATTCCTGGTGATTCCCCGCTAGAAAGAAGAATTCGCAGTAAACAAGATGCACAGAGTTATTTAATTGAACAACGTAACGCAGAGAATCGCCTCGAACTATGGCATCAACAAATTGATCTGGGTCTTAGAAAAACCATCGAAATGAATGGTTATTGTAAAGCCGGTTTTATTGAATTAAGTCGTTATGTTGAAACTGAGCGCGGTGAAATTCGTGGCGAATGTAATGATGGTGCTACCGCTGAAGATATTAAAAAATTCGGCGCCTAATTGCCAAGCCGATGCTGCTTTAACTGACTTAATAGGTTAATTATTGTCACTGACGGATAAAACACTATATCCAGCTAAGCAATTAAGCTAAAATTAGCATCCAAATTTTCTCGTGATGTTGCCGTAGGCTCCAAGACCAGTGTCATCACGCTCCGATAAGCCGTGTATCGTCTAGAATGATATTAATAGTTTGTCGTTTACAAAGTAAGAAATCAGATGAATAGAAAGCAAGAGATGATCAAAAAATTGGCCAAACGTGCCAAGGCTCGCCAAAATAAAGTGGTGCCGGCTAACCCAAGTAACAAGCCTGTTGAGCGTTATATCTCTAAAGCTGAACGTGAGAAAATTGCGTTAGCAGAAGCGGCTGAACAAACAGTTGCCACAGAAGCCAGCTCAGAAACTGACAAAGACTAACACCCATTTACAAGGTGTCAGTATCAAAAAGCCCCTATTCTCGGTTAAGGCCAAAAATAGGGGCTTTTTATTATCTGCTCTATGGGCATTAGCCAGAGATTAAATATCTATCATAGCATCACGTCTCGATCCCAATCACATGTAAACTCTATCGTATCTTCACAGAATCACATCTACACTGAATCACATCTTCACTGAATCACATCTACACTAAGTCACATCTACACTAAGTCACATCTAAACGAAGTCACATCTACATAGCATCTATCAGATCAATTGATTTTATCGCTGTTTTTCTCACTGCCAATGTTATCGGTACTAGCGCTATCAGCACCGGATTTTTCTGTATCATTTGTGTCGCCATTGGCTGTATCGGCGTTGTCTTGTTGAGCAACTTGCTTACACAGTGGATCTTCATCTAATTGAGCCATCTGAGTGCGCCCTGGCATAGGTGAAGGAGCGGCCACCATATCAATGTTTATCGCATCGTCTTCTAGTAGTTGTCGATTAGCACCCGCTGAAAGCATACCTTGGCGGCTAATTTTGTCGACTAATCGATATGCACATAAAATACCTATCACACCAAATATAATTGCCCCAATCACCTGACCAATTAACACCCCAAATACACCGCCCCACTGGGCGCCAAAATACACAAATGGTATGGTGCCGATGGTTGCTTTACCGACATTAAAAAAGGTCGAGTATTTAGCCTTACCTAAATTATTAAATGAGGCATTGGCAATAAACAAAATGCCCGAAAAGATAAAGAACACCGCGATGTACTGACAGAAAAACAAAATAAGCTCTGCCGCATCGCCTTTCATATCAAAACTACTAATAATGACATTTCGTAATAAAAACAGTACCAGTGACACCACCAGAACATAAACAACACAAAATTGAATCGCTTTGTTTAAACTCAATCGAACTCGTTCAATTTCATTGGCACCAAAGTTTTGCCCCACTATCGGTCCGACTGCGCCAGACAACGCAAAAATCATCCCGAACGAGACGGGGATCAAACGTCCTAATACCGCCCAGCCAGCTACATAACTATCACCAAAATCAGCTATGGCACGCGTTACCACCGCATTACCAATGGGAGTTGCCACATTGGTGAGCATTGCAGGTGCGGCTATGGCAAAAATCACCCCTAGGTCTTGCTTGAACTCAATCCACGAAAATTGACCTAACAGCTTATGCTTAACCACCACTCCGCGAGCTGAGATGACAAACACCGCAATACGGGCCAATACCGATGCAGCCGCAGCACCTTCAATACCCATTGATAAACTAAAGATAAAGATAGGGTCTAATACGGCGTTAACACCGCCACCAGCTAGTGTCGACATCATCGATAGTTTGGCATCACCCACTGCACGCAGCGCGCCGCCAAGCGCCATTGCTAAACAAATAAATGGTAAGGATGGCACCAGAATATACAAATAGCTTTCAGCCAATTCCGCAGTGCGCCCTGTTGCACCCACCAACGCTAACAATTCGGGAATAAACGCTATGACAACTGCAGCCACCAGCACACTGGTAATTAACGTCACGATGGCACTGTTTAAAAATAATCTCTTGGCTAACTTTATGTTTTTCGACCCCACCGCTTTTGACACCAAAGCGCCTAGAGCAATCGATAAGCCGATACCTATCGAAGTCGTAAAAAATGAAATCGTGCTAGCATAACCTGCTGCGGCGGCGAGCTCTATTTCACCAAGTAAGCTTAAAAAGAAAATATCGAGTAAGTCGACCACAAAAAGTGCCGAAATACCCACAGCAGCAGTAGAGCTCATCACCAGGATATGGCGTAAAATGGAACCCTCAACAAATTTAGCAGCGGTCATCAATATCCTTGTGTGTCTATAATAAAAATCAAATCTAAATCAGCTTTACAGGCTGTAACCCTAGAGTTTTTCAAGTTCGCTACCACAATGATTACAATATTCAGCATCTTTATCGTGGCCTTTTTTGCCACAATTGCTGCATTTACGTAAATCACGGGTTCTGACCATTTCATGTGAAATTTCAGCGGTTAAAATACCGGTGGGGATCGCAATAATCGAATAACCAATCAGCATAGTAAGTGCCGCAATCCCTTGGCCCAATGGCGTTTGCGGCGTAATATCTCCGTAGCCAACGGTGGTAATGGTCACTACGGTCCAATACATGGACTTAGGAATGGAAGTAAAGCCATTGTTAGGGCCTTCAACCACATACATAACCACACTTAACACCATAATAATCAGGCTTACCGAGAAGAAAAACATAAACACTTTTCGACCAGACTGCACCATGGCTTTAAGCAATATTTGGCCATCGCTTAGGTATCGAAGTAACTTTAATACTCTAAACACCCGGAATAAACGCAGTACTCTTAACGCTAACGCGACATTGGCACCAGGGAAAATCAACCCTAAATAACTGGGTAAAATTGACACTAAATCCACTACACCAAAAAAACTGCGTGCATAGTGTAACCGATTAAGCGAGCAATAGAGTCTTAATATGTACTCAACGGTAAACAATACCGTAAAGGTCCATTCGGCGATACTAATATAGTCACCGTAAAGGGAATTAACATATTCTGTGGTATCGATAAAAATCAATATCACACTCAGTACAATACAGACCATAAGGGCAATATCGAAACGTTTTCCTGCTGGGGTTTCGGTACCAAAAATCACACTTCTAAGCTGTTTTTTTAGTGGACTGTCAGATTTTTCTTCGATATTCATCTTAATATTCACTGTCTCGGGTAATAAATTGCAAATAAACTCGGTTAACTAATATCAATTAACCCTTGTTGTCGTTAAAATCTAACATTGACTGTCGAGTTTTAACATTCGAAATAGGGTCATTTTACAATAAAAATTAAAAAGGTCATTGGTTTACGGAGATTTCATGCGCGCGTTGTACATAATATTTATAGCCTTAATTTTCAGCCCGTCATTGGCGGTTGCCTCTTCAAGCCAAACTACAGCAAAAGTAGATTTAGTTGTCGTCAATAAATCTGAATCACGCTTATCTGTCATGCGTGACGGAAGAGTGATTAAAAGTTACCTTATTGCTATGGGCGATGTGCCAAGTGGTCATAAGCTTAAAGAAGGTGATCAACGTACTCCGCAAGGTCGTTATGTATTAGATTATAAAAAATCTGATAGTGCATTTTATAAATCGATTCATATCTCTTATCCCAATGAAGAAGATAAATTACGAGCTGATGCATTAGGCATTAGAGCCGGTGGCATGATTATGATCCACGGTGAAAACCCTCGTTCAACTTTACCGCCAGAAGAAGCACAAAAGTACAACTGGACCAATGGATGTATTGCCGTCACCAACAAAGAAATGGATGAATTGTGGCAAATGATTGATGCTGGTACACCGATTGAAATATGGCCATAAGCTTATTCAATCTCAACCATACCATTTTTTGCTTTGTTTCTTGGGTTATTAAATGAATTACCAACATCTACAACATACTTGGGCAGACTTTAGCCAGCGCATAAGCGCGTTTATTCATCGGTTAGGTTTAGACAACTTAGCATTGAATTGTGATCATGCTGCTCTGCGGGTGAACGATAATCAAACAGCGCAGTTACTCGTCGATGAATTTAGTCAACACGGCAAAATCATCTCTAATAACATCATCAACGGTCGGCCGATTTTAATCATTAAATTAGCCGAACCATTAGTTATCGGTGCGATGAAAATTCAATGTGTTGAGCTGCCCTTTCCATCTGACAAATCTTATCCGGTTGAAGGTTGGGAGCATATCGAATTAGTGTTCCCATCACAGGCACAAACCTGTGATGAACTCGTCGCAGAGCTTATCGAAAAAGTGCCACTACTGGCTGATGTTATTGCGGGTAATACTATTGCAGGTAATACTATTGCAGGTAGTAACGAAAACAGTGATATTAAGGTTAAACAAAGTTCGCCAAAAGGTGATAAAGAGCGCCTTGCTAACCCAACTATCGCATTTAAGGCCAATGGCATTTGCGTTAAAGTACACCCGCACGATATTCAAAAAATTGTTGAGAGTGAACAAGCCTGCTAGGCATAGTATTAATAACGCTTTGTCTGGAAACTGCAGCACTAATATAAAACAAGCCAAACTCAGTTATGCCAATGCTATAACTGAGTTTGGCTTGTTTAGATCAATGATAGAAAGGTTGTAAATCATTAAGCTTTTCAAAACCCATTTAGAGGTCAGTTTTTATGCTTAATTAAAAATCTTAGCGCTAAGTAATGCAACACAGACAAAGCTGTGTATGCCAGTAACAATGAATCAAACAAAAAAATCCACTTTACAATAACCCACTTATCTTTTCCTGTGCACAAGCTATGGCTAAAAAATGCTACACACTCACCTTCTGGGGGTCATTAATATTACGATGGCAATGCCAAAAATAATGAAGAAGAGTAATAGTCGCTTACACATTTCATAAATTAGCGCTTTGCTAAGCTTTACCTTTATCACAAATCAATTTACTCAATTAATCTTGTCATAAACAAGCTATTAGGATCTAGTTCATAGTCCGCAAATGGGCCGCTGTAATCAAATTGATGTCGTTCATACAAACGCCTTGCTGGCGCAAAAAAATCCATCGATCCAGTTTCCAAACTCAACCGCTGATAACCACAAGACTTAGCTACGCCCAATATGTGCGATAACAATGCCGATGCTACTCCTTGGTTTCTCGCCATTGCAGCCGTTCGCATAGACTTAATTTCGCCGTGGGTTGGCGTTAACTGTTTTATCGCTACGCACCCAAGTACTATGTCACCTTGTTTGGCACACCAAAAAGTAATTGATGGATGTTTTAAGGCTTCAATATCTAATGCATGAACACTACCCGGTGGCGACGTTGCATACATGTCAGCCAAATGTGCTTGCAGTAACTCAACCACGCCAGAGCCCTGTAAATCATCAATCATAATATCCATGTGCCAAGGCTTCCTTTTGAACTATGATCGTTTATGAAATGCATTTTTATCGAGTAGTTTAATCACCAAATCGATACGTTTATGAGCTAAATAATCATCTCGATGGCTAAAGCCAATCGCGACAAATAACAGTAGCAACCACACAAAATTTTGTTCTACTAATAGGTCTACTTTTGCAATATATAAAATAGCGCCAATAGTCGCCAAACACATCAGCCATTGGATTAACCAAGTATATGGTTTGGGTCTCAGTTTATCTAAATCTGAACGTAAAGCGGTAATGCTATCCGTTTCATAAGATTGGATAATATTATCTGCTTGAGATTCATTCATTTTTACACTCCATTGTAAAAGCCACTCAGTTAATGAGCGAAACGTGGTTAATTAAACCGTTGCGACAATACCCTAAAAGTGAGTCGTGTCACCTAGATTTTATTGAAAACGATTTTACTGAAAACTATTTTGCCGAAAACGTCGATTTTATTGAGAACATGACTCATTTATTAACCACATAACTCCAGTATCATGGTTTGAGTCAGTAATGCACTACCCTCTCGTAGAGTCTGTGTTTCACCAACAGCAACAAAACCAATTGATTTATAGAGATTAACAGCGGCCTCGTTAGCAATAGTAACCTCTAAGCAAACGACTTTTCGATTAGATTTTTTGGCCCAATCAATAATGCTATTCAGTAATAACTTACTAAGTCCATATCCGCGCGCGCGTGGTGACATCCACATTTGATACACATGTGCAGCATCAGTATTCATAGGAATAGAACTAGAACTATGGATCTGTCCCCATGCTAAGCCTACAGCGACGCCATCAAGTTCAGCGATCAGTGGCAATGCATGCTTTGCTCGATTGCTTGCATTAAGACGAGAAATCCACTCTTCGTCGGTAAATTCAGCTTCTCGTTCATAAGTCGAGCCAAACGAATCTGGCGAGTCTTGTAATGCTAATAAACGTAACCTTCTATAGATTTCCCAATCACTCATCAGCAACACTCTGATTTGAACATTAGCCATATTTACAATTTTACACCCCACGTTTTAGTCTTTCTCGACGCCAGATAACTGACGAAATGACCCACTTAACACTCCTCAGTTTCAGCATTAAATTCTAGACTAAACTCATATTTTACAACAGATTAAACCTTAATGGTTCGTTTGTTGAAATTATCAATTTATTAAGCAATTATTGACAATAGCGGCATTTGCAGACCTATAATAAATAACCTGAGATTATTTTTGATATCTCCAGCATTGAGGCCTTACCAGTAAACTCAAACCTAACTTTGCCTATCGCTGAAAAGTATATTTCTAGTTCGGAATCGAGATCGAATGTCCCCGATGTTTCAATTGAGTAAGCGACAATATTTTTGTAAGGCAAAGATGTAAAATCTTTTTTACTTCCTGTAATGCCTTGAACATTAACAGCGATAATTCTTTTACTGGTAAAAATGACACCATCACGCATGGATTTATATGAATCAATGACTCGTTCATCATCGACAAGTAAATCGCGGGCTTTGTCTGCAAAATCAGAATTCTGCTTCAGTTTGAAAAAACCTTTATTATTAAAATCTATCATCTAACATCCTTTTTATATCTGACATCCAAAGGGATTGAATTAATACAAATTTTACGACATAAACAGCTCAGTAAATTTCGTGGTTATCGTATTCTAGTGAATAGCCTTAGCTTAATGTAATAACAATAACATTACAAAATGCAGCTGAAGCAAGCATTTATCCCAGTTTGTATTAGCTGATAAATAGCGATAAAGCCTGTGATTGGCATTTCATCAATAATGTCGTTTTAGAACACAACAAGAAGTCAATATGACACTTATGTGTCATATAAACAATAAAGAGCATGTCTTTATGACATCAATAAAATTCACTAAAAATACATTACTTTCATATAATCAATAAGATAAACAGTTGGCATGCACTCTGCAATAACGAAGTTAACTTTTGAAATATCTCTATCAACTTTAACTTCTAATTTATTACAGGTGTACATATGACAATTCACATTAAAAATAACATCGATTGGGTCGGACAACGTGACTGGGAAATATTGGACTTCCATGGTACTGAATATAAAACCACCAAAGGCACCAGTTATAATAGTTACCTTATTCGTGAACAGAAAAATGTCTTAATCGATACTGTTGACCATCGTTTCAGCCTGCAATTTATCCAAAACCTTGAGATGGAAATTGATCTCGATAAGATTGATTACATCGTCATTAACCATGCGGAAGAAGATCACTCAGGTGCCTTAGCGGCTTTAATGGCTAAAATTCCTAATACCCCGATTTACTGTACCGAAAATGCTATCGACTCTATTACTGGCTTACATCACCATACAGAGTGGAATTTTAATATCGTTAAAACCGGCGATACCTTAGACATTGGTAACGGTAAGCAGCTGGTGTTTATTGAAACTCCGATGTTGCATTGGCCTGACAGCATGATGACCTATTTAACGGAAGATGCTGTGTTGTTTAGCAATGATGCGTTCGGTCAGCATTACTGCGATGAGCATTTGTTTAATGACGAAGTAGACCAAATTGAATTGATGGATCAATGTTTACGCTATTATTCCAATATTTTAACCCCGTTTAGCTCGCTGGTTACCGCCAAAATTAACGAGGTGCTAAGCTTTAACCTGCCCGTTGACATGATTGCTACCGCCCATGGCGTAGTGTGGCGCGACAACCCAGCACAGATTATTCATCAATATCTGCAATGGGCAGATAACTATCAGGAAGACAGAATCACCATTTTTTATGATTCGATGTCTAATAACACCCGCATGATGGCCGATGCCATTGCTCAAGGCATCCACGACGTTGACCCTGTTGTGTCGGTTAAAGTGTTTAACGTGGCCCGTCATGATAAAAATGACATATTAGCTAACGTGTTCCGCTCCAAAGGTATTTTGGTAGGCTCATCAACCATGAACAATGTCATGATGCCGAAAGTCGCGGGAATGCTAGAAGAGATCACAGGCCTGCGCTTTAAAGATAAAAAAGCAGGTGCATTTGGAAGTTATGGCTGGAACGGCGGCGCCGTTGACCGTATTCACACCCGTCTTACAGATGCCGGATTTGAAACTATTGTCGGCTTAAAAGCAAAATGGCGACCAGATGGTAAAGCGATGCGCGAATGCCGTGAGCACGGTCGCCAGATAGCTAAAAGCTGGGCATGGCATGATTTAAGTAATGTAAAATCCATTTCACCGGCATCGCTAGCTAAGAGCGCTCAAGCCACTGTAACCACTAAGCCAACTCAAGCAACTCAAGCAACCAAACCGACATGTACAACAGCGACGGCAATGAGTGATTCACAAAATATGCTCTGCACTGTGTGTAATTGGGTATATGAGCCAGTATTGGGTGAGCCTAATCAAGATGTAACACCAGGTACACCGTGGAGCGAAGTGCCAGACTTTTTCCTTTGCCCAGATTGCGGCCTTGGCAAAGATGTTTTTGTCCCTATCGCTGAGAGGAAAGCATCATGAGCGCCCCCATCATTATCATCGGTAGCGGCTTTGGCTCATATCAACTAATCAAAACCATTAGACGCACAGATAAGCATTTACCGATAACCGTGTTCACCTTTGATGAAGGCCACGATTATAATAAACCGGACTTGAGCCATGTATTTAGTAACAAGCAAAACAGTGCGGACTTAATCCGCCTTACTGCACAAGAGTTTGCCTCCGAGAATAATATTACTCTGCATGCTTTTACCAAGGTTGATTGCATTGATAGTGAACAGCAAGCGGTGTTTGTTGAAGGTGTTGCTTACCCTTATACAAAACTGGTGCTAGCAACAGGAGCAAAAACCTTTGTGCCATCAATGCTTGGTAACGCAACAAACAGTGTGGTCACCTTAAACAGTCTTAGTGAGTTTGATAATGCGCAGCTGCAACTACAAAATGCACAACGTGTTTTGGTTATTGGCGCGGGTATTATCGGCACTGAAATAGCCATGGATCTTAATCGCAGCGGTAAAAACGTTGTGGTGGTTGATCCAAGTCACGGCGTGATGGCAACCATGCTGCCAGATTTAGTCGCCAGTGTTTTACAAAAGAAGATGGTCGATAACGGTGTTGTATTTGAGTTTGGCCGTACCATTAGTTCGCTAAACAAAACTGAATCAGGTATTTGTGCCACACTCAGTTGTGGTAATACCCATATTGTCGATTGTGTTATTTCAGCTGCGGGATTAAAGGCTAATGTTGGCTTAGCACGAAAGTCAGGATTCAAAGTCAATAATGGCTTAGTGGTTAATCTGCAACTGCAAACCTCAGCGAACAATGTTTATGCCTTAGGAGATTGCGCCGAAATCAATGGTAAGGTGATGTCCTACTTGCAGCCCATTATGTTAAGCGCCAATGCGTTAGCGAAAACCTTATTAGGCCAACCGACAGATTTGAAACTACCGGCTATGTTAGTCAAAGTTAAAACACCGCAAATGCCCATTCAATTAGGCGGGAATACCGTAATTGACGTTGCATCGTGGCAGGTTGATATTGATGCTCTGGGTTGCTCAGTAAAAGCGTACAATGAGCAAAAACAGATAATCGGTTTTGTGGTAACAGAAGGCCACATGAACAATACCTTCCCGCTACTCAGAGCCTTACCAGCAAGTCTTTAGTATTTTATCGAGTAGGCTTTACTCATAAAGCCTACTCATCAATCAACTTAACCTGAAATTGGGATAAGGGATGAACTTATGCTATTTAAAATCAGCATGTTAACCCTCCTCACTTTCAAGCTTGTCATTGGTTATGCGAACAAGGCGAATTGACGCGTCAATAGCTAGCCTATTGTAAGTCGATTCAACGCAGTTAGCAGGGCAAAGGACTGTTTGAAAGGCGTTTATTATCCCGAGTTCAGGTTATTTAGGAGAACATTATGTCTCATCAACGTATCCCAGCAAACTGGACAATTCAACGCTCTACGCCATTTTTCACCACTAAAAATGTGCCTGATGCGCTACTGACTCACCACAATACCGCCGAAGGTGTATTCGGCCAGTTATGTGTAATGGAAGGTGTGGTCACGTATTTTGGTTTTGCAGACAGCGAAGCAACTGAACCAGAAGTAAAAGTGGTGATCAAAGCAGGCCAATTTGCCACTAGTCCACCAGAGTACTGGCATCGTATTGAATTAAGCCCTGATGCCCAGTTCAATCTTAATTTCTGGTCTGAAAAAGATAAAACCGGCCAAGCGATGTTTAATAAGAAATAATTAATTGAAGCTGTGGCAGATAAAAAAATCAATATTGAGAGACATATCAAGCTACTGATATAGTCGTTTAATCAGCGGGTTAATTAACGATAAGATCATAATGTATTATGCTCTTATCGTTTTAACTTGCACAAAACACACATTAAATCGTTAAAGGTTATTTTACTCGAATTGAAAAACGACTGTGAATCGATTTTAACATTGATGTGCCTGTCAGCCGCACTAATCAATTAATCTTGAGCGAGCCCATGCGGTCTTTATGACCTTTAACACAACTTTAATCAGTTAATAGCCGTCATAAACTATGAGCGTTAACTTTCGCCTAATCTAAATTGCGCTAACAAAGGATAATGGTCTGAGCTTTTAGTCATAATGACCCGAGATGACTCTAAAGTTAGTCCTCGATAATAAAGGTGATCAATTGGATAACCCATCACGGTTGTGCGTTTGTCATCCGCGGGGATCACCGCTTTTAGCCCTAATTTCTTTGTCATCAAGGCTAACATTGATAATCTGGCTTGACGCCAAGTATTTAAATCCCCGCCGAAAATTATCGGTCCTTTATGAGCACTTAACGCTGGTAGTAGCTGCTGTAACTGCGCAGCATAACTGTCTAGATCATACTCAAAGTTAATACTGTGCAAGTTAGCCACCAGCAAAGTTTCACCATTCGATAAGGGGAAATAACTTAACAAACTCGACTTGGGAAACTGTATTAGGGGTTCAGCCGTCAAATAACCGCAACTTTCACTCGCAGCAACTTGAGACAAGCTCATCACCCCTAGTGGTATATGGTCTTGGCTAAATGCTTGCACCATCGCCAATTGTTGGTGATGTTGTTGGCGCCACAACTGAAACTCGTCAGATAACTTCACCTCTTGCAGCAACAATAATTGATGTTGTTTAGCTAACTGACTGAGCAGCGTTTGCCAGCCAGCATTTTGCTGTTTATAAACATTCCAGCTCGCGACCGCCAGTTGGCCATCAGTATCCAATTTAGCGATAGGTGTGGCTTTTACACATTGTGCAGCAAACGACTCTTGCTCATTATTAATCACTTGAGGCTCTGTGGCTAAATGAACAAATTTTGGCACAACCACAACTGTCATCATCAACAATATGACGATAACCAGACTTCCCCATCGAGCAAGCCCAAGCAGTTTACGCTTAGGCTGTAAGGTCGATGTTGGCTTTGAGCGAAAAATACCGATGGATGAATACCTCTATTCGTTTTGGGAGGGCTATCTGAAAATGACTAAAAGTGACTTAAAGTGATGCTAGCGTTTGGTTCGCATTAAACTGAATAGCACCAGAGTCTTTATAATAAAACAAACTGTTTGATATACCCAGCCGTACAGACGGATGACTGTAGACAATACCGATTGAAAACCTGATATGATAAGTGCATGTTTTTCTACATGATTGATACACTGGCTAGCTATGGTTGAGCTTTATAAAATATTAACGATAATCAGCGTATTAGCTTATTGGCTGCTCATTGCTGGTATCACCACGCGTATTGTCTATAAACGGCGATCTATTGGTGTTTCCTTAGCTTGGATGATGCTTATTTATGTTGTCCCCATCTTAGGTATTTTCCTTTATTTCCTCGTTGGCGAGATGAACCTTGGTAAAACCCGCGCAGTGAGAGCTAAAGAGATGTACAGCCCCTATCGGGAATGGTTTCGTCGACTGTTTGCCATTCAGCAATATCGTCCTCACAACTTAAGTGATTACGCGATTCCCATAAGCCATTTATGTGAAAAACGTCTGGGCATTCCTACGTTAGCCAATAATCAACTAACACTTAAATCATCCGCCGAAACGATTTTAACAACCCTGATTGAAGACATACAACAAGCGCAAACCTCGATTCATTTAGAGTTCTATATTTGGCATCCTGGTGGGCTTGCTGACCAAGTTGCCCAAGCACTTATTCAAGCTGCTCAACGCGATGTGGCAGTGAGAATATTATTAGATGCTGCAGGAAGTCGAACCTTTTTTAACAGTAAGTGGCCAAAAAAAATGCGTGAAGCTGGCATAAATTTGGTATCCGCACTGTCTGTTTCTCTTGTACGTATGATCTTCCGCCGTTTAGATCTTCGCCTTCATCGTAAAATAGTCGTGATAGACAACCAAATCGGTTATACCGGCTCAATGAATCTAGTCGATCCCAAATATTTTAAGCAAAGCGCTGGTGTTGGTGAGTGGGTTGATGTCATGGTGAGAATTACCGGCTCCAGTGTACCAGTGCTTAACTGCATTCTCGCCTGGGATTGGGAAACCGAAACAGACCAGAGAATGTTACCCGAACCGCCACAATGCCATCCGCACGACGAGGAACCATCCGACATGGTTCAAGTTATTCCATCAGGACCCGGTATGCCTGAGGATATGATCCAACAAGTTTTATTGCTCAGTATTTATCAAGCAAAACACAGCATCACCATCACTAGCCCTTATTTTGTCCCCAGTGAAAACCTACTGTTTGCATTAACAGCAGCTGCATTACGGGGTGTGGAGGTCAATTTAATCATACCCGATAAAAACGACTCAATGATGGTGGAGTGGGCCAGCAGATCTTTCTTTGGCGAGTTACTGAATGCAGGTGTCAATATTCATCGTTTTCGTGGCGGTTTACTGCACACAAAGTCAGTGGTCATTGACCTGCACCATAGTCTAATCGGCACTGTTAATCTTGATATGCGCAGCCTATGGCTTAACTTTGAAGTGACTCTTTCTGTTGAAAATTTAGAATTCACTCAATCGCTTAGTGAAGTCCAACATCAATATATGGCTAATTCAATAAAAATGGATGCGCGCCAGTGGCGTAAAAGACCGTTAGTTAAACGATTAGTCGAGCAGTTTTTTTACTTATTTAGCCCACTACTTTAACGATAAAGTAAAAATCAATGCGACTTTGCTAGGTCGCTAAGCACCAGTAAATGCAGGTTGATCAGTTGCTATTTTTCAGTAAATATTATGTCGCCATAATACGTTTCTGCATCTTTGCCACTGTTGTCGGTATCGGTCATAATCGCAATCATATCGATGTATTGATACGCTTTGCGGTTAGCTTTTTCACTGCCTTTATCCCCAAATGTTTCAATCAAATCTTGATACACATTGCGTTTTTCTTCATACCACTGACTTTGCTGCGATTGCTGTCCTCGCACAGACATCATTTTAACACTTGAGCCAGCAAAAGCGTTGTTCCAAACCAAGCCTTTGGCTTGATTGCTCGACCAAACATAGTTTAATGATTTGGTGTTCCACACCATAAAACCACCATCAATAACCACGTAAACTCGCGCCACAAAATCATCACCAGCTTTACTTCGCTCGTCTAACTGCGGCAGCGTCTTTTCAACTAACCAACTCCAGTTTAGGTAAGGCGTTGCAATGAGGTCAATTTGCTTTTCTAGCACCAGGCCTGACGCGGAATGGTGACTGAGTGCTTTTAATGCTAGGCGCCCTTTATAGTCTCCAACGCTGTAAATTGATTCACCAGAGAATACTTTGGTGGTCCAACTCTCAATCCCGTTATCACTCAATAAAGTCACATTGGTTGCAGCTTGCACGTTCACACAAACTGTTACGCTATAAAGAAATATAATCCATCGCAACATATTCACTTCCTATCGCCCTACTCGCTTGTATCACACTGAGTTCACCCGCTAGAGTGAGCTAAACTGGGTGATCTGTTTTACTATTTAATCATGAAGGTAAAGAATACAGCATGACATAGAGCAAGTACCATCAATAGATAATTTCATTTTAAGGTTAAATCACGTAAACTACGCGCTGTTTTTTAAGTCTCTTTTTAGGTAGATCATGATCCGTTTAAACCAAGTAAAATTGCCTCTCGACCATAATGAAGATGCGCTGCAACAACTCGTATTGCAAAGGCTCTCTATCTCAGCGGATCAGCTGGTTGATATACATGTGTTTAAGCGTGGCTACGATGCCCGTAAAAAGAATTTAATTTCGTTAATTTATACATTAGATGTGACATTAGCCAACGTAGACGAAGCCGCGTTATTGGCATCACTTGCTGACGACCATAATATCCGCGTGTCGCCAGATACCGACTATAAATATGTCGCGACTGCACCAGAAGGCTTAACGGAACGTCCATTGGTGATAGGCATGGGACCATGCGGCTTATTTGTTGGGCTTATGTTGGCACAAATGGGCTTTAAACCGATTATTTTAGAGCGTGGAAAATCTGTCCACGAACGCGCTAAAGATACCTTCCGCTTTTGGCGTACCAGTGAGTTAAACACTGAATCAAACGTACAATTTGGTGAAGGTGGCGCTGGTACATTCTCGGATGGAAAGTTATATAGCCAAGTTAAAGACCCTGGATTTAAAGGCTTAAAAGTCAAACAAGAATTTGTCGCTGCGGGTGCACCAGCTGAAATCATTTATGTTAGTAAACCACACATAGGTACCTTTAAGTTGGTCACCATGGTGGAAAAAATGCGCCGCGAAATAATCCGATTAGGCGGTGAAATTCGCTTTGAAACCCGTGTTGATGAAATCAACATTACTGACCGTCAAGTGACTGGTGTCACCCTGAGAAATGGCGAAGTACTGCATTCTAAACATGTCATTGCTGCGATTGGTCACAGTGCCCGTGATACTTTCCAAATGCTACATGATAAAGGCGTGTATATGCAGGCGCAGTCATTTTCGATTGGCTTTCGTATTGAACATAAACAAGAAATGATTGATAAAGATCGCTTTGGCGTTAACGCGGGTCACCCAATGTTAGGTGCAGCTGATTATAAGTTAGTCCACCATTGCAAAAGTGGTCGCAGTGTTTACAGCTTTTGTATGTGCCCTGGTGGTGTGGTTGTGGCGGCGACGTCTGAAGAACATGCGGTAGTGACTAATGGCATGAGCCAATATTCGCGTAGTGAACGTAATGCCAACAGTGCCATTGTGGTTGGCATTGATCCGAGTGATTTTGACAACGATCCACTTCAAGGTATTGCGCTACAACGTAAATTGGAACGCCACGCCTATATCATGGGCGGCAGCAATTACGATGCTCCAGCGCAAATGGTCGGTGACTTTTTAGCTGCAGGTGTTGGTAAACCGTTTGAAAACGTTGAGCCGTCTTATAAACCCAACGTAAAAATGACCGATTTAAGCGATGCATTACCGCAATTCGCTATCGATGCTATTCGTGAAGCCATTCCAGCATTTGGTAAAAAAATTCGTGGTTTTGACAGTAAAGATGCCATGTTAACCGGCGTTGAAACTCGTACCTCTTCACCGGTGCAAATTAAACGTGGGGCCGATTTCCAAAGCATTAACACCAAAGGTTTATATCCTGCAGGTGAAGGCGCCGGTTATGCTGGCGGGATTTTATCGGCGGGTATCGACGGTATCAGTATTGCAGAAGCCGTTGCATTAGACATGATTAAAGAAATGACAAACAGTTAAATCCATCTTTAATAAACAGAGCAGTCATATTTGAATGCTCTGTTTATTGCTTCATCGCAACAATAACATTAGATTTATTTTCAAATTCAGAGCTATTCATGATGAGGTTTTCTATTAGATACTCTGAGATGAAAATACAATACCTAATGCCTTTTATTAACATGCCTTACCATTTGCTATACAACGTCTCGGTCTGATGGATGGTTTACCCCATCACTCGTTTGTACATCACCTAAATCAAATGGATTAACACCGTCTAAACAAGCTATGTTAAAACCGTATTCTGTTGGGTTTGAGCGACGTTGGTGATGAGTATAAATACCACAATGAGAACAGAAAAAATGTTTCGCGGTATTGGTGTTAAATTGATAAAGCGTTAACACATCTTGACCTTTTACCACCCTGATCCCGTCCAGTTTAACAGACCCAGCAATCGCACCTTTTCTACGACAAATTGAACAATCACAGCGTCGCGGATTTTCGATACCATTGGGTAACGTGAGCTCGAGTTCAACGGCACCACAATGACATGTTGCTTTGTGCTTTAACTCAATAACGGTATTACCCACTTGCTTGATCATAACCAGAACCCTTTGTGATGTTGACGATAAGCATCTAGTCGTTCGATATAAGTTTGTCGCTTAAAGTGAGAAAACGTTTCAACATCATCAGTTTTGTGAGGCAAATAGCGTTGACGTTGTGGTGAATTCAGGACGTATGAAGTGCAAGTTATCAAGCGAATAGCATTACCATTGAATAAAGGGTTCCGGTTCAATCGTCATACCGAAACCCTAACATATGGCTTAACACTATTTTGCCGCTTTCTCCGCTGCCAGTACTGTCGCCATTGACGGTACAATCGAAACGGGGTCTAAACGCATTTGGAACCAGTTTAAGCGCCAGTCTAAATGCGGGCCAGTCACTCGACCGGTGGCACCAATTTCAGCGACCTTATCACCCTGCACAACTTTATCACCAACGGTTAAATACAATTTACTCAGGTGCAAAAAGGTAGAGCTGACACCATAACCGTGATCGATAATCACCGTGCCACCAGAATAAAACATATCTGGCTCGGCTAACGTAATAACACCATCTGCTGGCGCAACCACTACAGTGCCTTTTGGACGGGCAACGTCAACGCCAAAATGCGGATTACCGGGTACGTCGTTGTAAACCCGCTGGCTGCCATAAACACCTGAAATTCTGCCAGTAACCGGCCAAATAAATGTTTGCATAAACGCCTGTTGTTGACTAAATAAGTCTCTGGCAGCGCGAGTCTGTTTGGCATCTTTTGCCGCTCTGGCTTGGGCTATTGGATCCGGTTTCATTATTTTTTGGCTGATGCCTGTGACTCGATCAATTTGGTATTGTCGTGCGGCTATGGTTAACGGCTTAATTTCTGTTAATCCGTCTGGATAAATGACTTTAAACACTTGTTCTGACTTAGCGTCTCTATCAAATCCAATGGCAAACTGACCGTTTGGGGTGACCTTTACCGATTGGCCATTAAGTAATACTTTACTGCCGACCGGCACTGCGCCGCGCACTAATGCACCTTGTTCAAACTGGCCTTGAAATGTCACAGCGGCAATCGCATTAGCACTTAAGCCGCAAAAGCTGACCACCAGCATTGCAGCTGTTGATATCGATTTTAAAACGGTATTTTTTAATAACATAATCAAAACGCATTCCTTGTTAATAGCGCCAAAAAACATAAAAAAAAGGGCCACCTTAAGGCAGCCCATTAATAATACTTGATTAACCTCTTACCGCAATGGCCCCTTTGCCAATACCTTCATAAGCGATAACTTTAAAATGACTTTCAGGCGCTTGACTTGCCAATGTCTTTGCCATGTATTCAGCTAGCATCTCAACCGTGGTGTCGTGAGGAATTAAGTCACAGCAATGCTTAGGCATCGCTAATTGAAAATCACCTTGAGGTGCAACATAGTGAAAACCAAAATGAGTTTCGTCGTTGATTTTAGTCTGCTTCGACAACTCTAGTGTTTTCACTGACACTAAGTCTTCTTCAGTGCCGAGGTAAATATCATGCCAACGTTCTGCCCAGTATTGGTCCCATTTCGGCTCTGCAATACCATTTTCAAATACGGTTACCGGGCTACGATGACCATGCGCAATACGCTGACAGTTACCGTCATGTTTACGTAATCCGTGGCTGTAATGGTAAAACGGGGTATCGAGCACTTCGCTGCGCAATGTGAGGCTGATGCCTTGGACATTTTCAGGTAACACTTCACGTAAGGCTTTTTTCAAAAAGTCATTAACGCTTTGGTAGTCAATCACTTCTGTAGGAATAAGCGCAAATGCTTGTGAAGGACATGCTAAATGTATGTCACCTTTTTCACTGCTAAAATCCATCCAAACTCGGTCGCTTTTTTGCTGCCAGCGCACTTCGCTACACGCAGTAGGGATTAACAAGCGATGATCGGCTACATCATCAATGGTGTTTTTGATGATGCGTTTAACCTTACCAAAGTCGAGCACCATATTTTGCTCATCTAGGCCGCCATCTAATAGCACATCGACAATCCAGCTTTCACCAACCATGCCACGAACAGGACAAAGGTAAGAGAAATCGATAACGGTTAAATCTTTTACAAACAGTTGCATTAATGCTCCTAGGCAGAAAAACAGTCCACCTCAGTATAAATGTATTCCTAACGGCGCATGCCAGTGGAAGGTCTATCTTACGTGATCGGAATTTATCCGACTATCAACTCTTAGTCTAACATTCACGGGTTAATGACTACGTTCTGCTAGCGATGAGTAATAACGCGCCAGTATATTTAATACCTGCACAAGACCACGTTGATACCCTAAATGATATCAACGACATTCTAAACAAAAGCCACGCTTTGAGCGAGTAAACATCGTAGATAAATGTAATAAATCGATAAAGCTGCTGCAATGCACCTGAATCGGATAATAATCTTGCTAGGGGAACAGCAACAACAAAATGCTGAGCATTTTATAAAACACTTAGAAAATGATTCGCGTGGATACTTGAAAGGTTAACAAGAGACTCTGGCGTTAAGGTCAAATTATGACGGTTCCTGATAACCACCAATAAATACTACGACCAAGGTAATGGTCAGAAAAATCTGACAGCACAGCAGTAATAATAAAATTAGTGACGGCATAAAACTATTCCTTGTTAATCCAGACAGCTAGGAGCATTAGGTATAGTGATGTTAGCAATCAAAAGCGCAAAAAAAGTGCAGATTTAAAGGAGTTTTGCCGAAACTAAAGCCGATCAGTAATACACATTAATCGCCAGCTACTAAGCTTACCCATTGCATTAGGATGCTTATGAAACGGCTTTAAAACGTAAAAATAGACTTACCAATAAAATGCAGCATTACTCTACCTTATAACCCACACCATAAATGGAATGCAGTAACTCCTTTTGTTGGCTGGCTTGGGTTAACTTATGTCGTAGATTTTTCACATGACTGTCAATGGTACGTGAACTCACAATACGATCGTCGACATAACACACCTGCATGAGGCTATCTCGAGAGTGCACCACACCTGGCCGTTTTAGCAAAGTATGCAGTAATCTAAACTCAACAGGGGTTAATTCTACGTCTTGTTGGTCGACCTGACATTTAAAGCGTTCGATATTGATTTGTAGATGTTTATAACGAATAACCTGCTCGCTTTGACTGCCGAGAGTATTTTCGACTCGCCTTAAAATCGTTTTTACCCGAGCAACGACTTCCCTAGCCGAAAATGGCTTACACACATAATCGTCTGCGCCGATATCTAAGCCCATTAAGCGGTCAATTTCATCTACCCGCGCCGTTAACATTAGCACTGGCAGCATTGAAAATTGCCTCAATTCACGACAAATGGTTAAACCGTCTTTATAGGGCAACATCAAATCTAGAATCATAAAGTCAATTTGTTGAGACTTAATGGTTTCAATTACATCACGACCATCGTGTTGTACCAAGGTGTTAAAACCTTCAAGGGTTAAAAAGTCGACTAAAATCTGCGCTATTTTAGGCTCGTCTTCTACCACTAATATGGTCAATGGTTGTTGATGAACATGTCCACTCATAGTCATTCCCTGTGCATAGGTAATTGTACTTCAATACAAAGCCCACCCAATGGTGATGGGACGGCCTTAATGGTGCCATCATGCGCTTCGACAATATTCTTACAGATGGTTAAACCAAGACCTGCACCACTACCACGGCGTGTGCGGGCACTGTCTTGGCGATACAATGGCTCAAACAGGTGTTCACACTCTTCAATGCTGGCACTGGGCTTAGTATCATTGATGGTTAATATCATCATGTTGGCTTGTTGTGACAATCGCACATCAATTACCCCAGGACTGTCTGTGTAAGCCATAGAATTCATTAGTAAATTAATAAATAGTTGTTCAAGACGAAGCACGTCGGCAGATAAATACACCCCCGGCTGGAGCTGACTTTGTAGCGTTAGGCCTTTATCTTGTAGGCTGGTAGCCATACTATTAAGCGTGCTGTGTAGGGACTCACTGACGTTCACCCGCTGAAAATGATATCGGAGTCCACCAACATCAGATAAAGACAGTTCATACAAATCATCAACTAAGTGCTTCATACGCAGCACTTCTTGTTCGAGTGAGTTCAGCTGAGTGTTATCGAACGTCCTGATCCCTGCTTTAATCGCATCAATCTCACCACATAAAATACTCAATGGCGTGCGCAGTTCATGAGAAATATCAGCTAACCAACGATTTTTAGCACTGCGGTTTTTCGATAGCGTCATGGCGAGATGATCAATATTGGTCATTAATTGACCCAGCTCATCTGCACGCTGAGGTGATAAGCGTTCATCATAATTACCTTGAGATAAATACGATACTCCCAGCATAACTTGTTTAACGGGGATCAGTAGAAAACGTGACAACCACCAAGCAATTGCACTGGCAAGCAGTAAACACAATAAACCGATTCCGATACTGGTCCAACGTTGTTGCTGAGAAAATGCGGTAGCTGAAGACGATTCAACTTCACGAATAGGGCTACTGTATAAATAGCCTACTATACGATCGTTGAATAACAAGGTTAAGCTAATCCGATTATCCACATTGCCAATATCAACGCCGCTAATAAACTGTTGTTCTGCTGAGTATAACCCCGTCGGTGGACCAGAAGGTGGTGAAAAAGGTGGCCGTTGCCTAGGAGGACCTAAACGTCGATCAGGTCCCATTGGAGGACGATTATCACCTGCAGGTCTTGGCGGTCTTGCCCCGTCGCCGGGTCTATTTCTTTTTGAAAATGGAGCGTGAAGCGAAATGGCTTGTGTTAATGTTTTTTGATTAATCGACTGCCACACTTGTGTAGATTGTTGATCTGTCATGACTGATGGATCGGTTTGTGCTTCCGGATTAGCCGCATAAAGTGTCAATAGTTCATTCGATAAATGCTGTAAACGTTCTTGTTCTAATCCGTTGATATAGTCTAAAAAACCTTGGTCAAAACTCCACCTCGCTAACGATAACGTGGCGATAAGTACAATACTGGTTAGGCCAACAAAGGCCAAGAAAAGCTTTTGAGATATTTGCATAAAATACATTATAACCAGCTATATACGCATAAACTAGTCGCGATAAATAACTGATAAAAATCTCCTCCAATTCTGCACAATTACTCCACATTGTTAGGTTATATTACCTTTAGTTACCTAACCAAGGAGTGTCACTATGACTCTTAAGCCAATCAGTATTGGTCTACTTAGCTTTCTGTTATTAGCATCTTTCGCTGCTAATGCTAACCCGCATGATAGAAAGCCACCTAAAGAAGCTGTTGAAGCGTGTGCTAACAGTGTTGAAAATGATCAGGTTAGTTTTGACACCCCGCGGGGAGACACCCTTGAAGCAAGTTGTCAAATTATCGATGGCGAGCTTGTCGCTGTACCTGCCAATGGTCCTGACGATATGAAACAACCACCAAAACAACGTAATTAACAATAATATGTTGCTAGGTAGTTTCATCAAAAATAGATTACAGAGAATATCTAAGGAGTAAATATGCAAGTGACGAGTGGTAATACTTCGATGCAAATGACATCGACCGAAAACACACAAAGACCTCCGCGTCCTGATGGCCCGCCGCCACCAAAAGGCGGTGTACCGCCTGGGCTAGATACAGCGGTATCGACCTTGTCTGATGATCAACAGCAATTAACCACAGACATGTTGTCATCATTGACCGACGAGCAGCAAGAGTCGTTGAAGTCTATGTTAGATGAATTAAAACCACTTACAGATGGATTAACTGACGAGGACATCGGCAGTATTTTCTTTGAGGCATTGAGCAGTATTTATAATGGTGATAACACCGCAACGGCTAACAGTAATTCAACCTCTGTGAACGTAGATATTTACGCTTAATACAGCATTAAAAAGTCGTAATAGTGATATAAAAGCAGCTTACAAATTATGTAAGCTGCTATTTTATTTACTTTAATTTAATATCAGTGGCCAGGTTAATACGGTTATGGAATATCGGTAAAAACTCGTTAAGATCTTGTGGCAATCGCGGTTTACTGTACAAATACCCTTGAACCAAATCACAGCCATTGAGCCGCAGAAAATCTGCTTGATCGATAGTTTCCACACCTTCAGCAATAATCTGCAAATTCAATGCATGCCCCAGTGCAATAACCGCTTTAGCAATCGCAGTGTTATTTGCATCATGAGGGATATCACGTACAAAAGATTGATCGATTTTCAACTTATCAATTGGTAACTTTTTGAGATAATTGAGAGATGAGTATCCGGTACCAAAATCGTCAATACTCAAGGCAATGCCCATGGCGCCAAGCAATTTCAAATCACGAATAATCGCGTCTGGATCATTCATCATGCAAGACTCGGTGACTTCTAATTCCAAATGTTTGGCCGGTAATCCCGTTTCCAATAAAATCGAGCGCACTTTATCGACAAAATCATTTCTTTGCAGCTGTAAGCTGGCTACATTTACCGAAATGCGTTCAAACATTTTACCTTGGGTTAGCCATTCAACCCCTTGTAAACAAGCGGCCTTTAATACCCACAAACCTATATCCCAAATCAAACCAATCTTCTCTGCTAATGGAATAAACTCTGCTGGAGAGATATTGCCGTAGACAGGATCAGACCAACGAATTAACGCTTCAAAGCCACTAGGAGACAGATCAGACAGTTTCAACTTAGGTTGATAAACTAAATAAAAATCTTCATTCACCAGCGCTTGGTGCAATGCTGTTTGCAGTTTTAATTGTGCTACAGCCTGTTTGGTCATCGACTCAGTATAAAAGGCATAATTATTTCGCCCATCTAACTTGGCTCGGTGCATTGCAGCGTCGGCATTACGTAATAAGCTGTCGTGATCATCACCATCACTTGGGTATATCGCCACTCCCATACTGGCGGTAAGGCGTACAGATTGGGTATTGTCCAATATAAATGGGCGTTCAAATACACTGCGAATACGGTCAACCGATGACGTTACAGAATCAGTTCCCATAATGCTCGGCAACATGACCACAAACTCATCACCACTTAAACGTGCTAATACGTCAAAATCAGATAAAGCGTAAGATAAGCGTTTAGCCAATTCAACCAGAATTTCGTCGCCAATAACATGGCCTAAACTGTCGTTAATGTGCTTAAAGAAATCGATATCTAAAAACACAATAGCCAGCTGCTTTTTAGCCCGATGAGAGTGATTTACCTCTTGCTCTAGCAGTGACATAAATTGCATCCGATTAGGCAATTGTGTCAACGGATCAAAATAGGCTAAGTTTTTCAGCTTTTCTTCATTTTGTTTTTGCGCTGAAATATCGGCAAATACGGCAACATAATACTGAATGATATTGAGTTTATCGAATACAGCACTGATGGTTATCGCTTGCGGAAAAATAGCACCATGCTTACGGCGATTCCAAATTTCACCATGCCATTTGCCTTGGACTAATAAGGTATTCCACAATCGTTCAAAAAAGCTTTTAGGATGGCGACCTGAACTCAGCATTCTAGGGTTTTGGCCTATAACCTCTTCGCGGCTGTAACCGGTAATATCAGTAAACGCTTGGTTAATTTCGGTAATATTGCCATTACTGTCTGTTATCACTACCCCTTCGACTGCATTTTGAAACACATTGGCGGCTAATATGAGTTGATCCTGCGCCTCTTTGTGTTTGGCAATGTTACGTGTCATCCCTATAACACCAGTCAATTGACCTTGGGTATTATAAATGGGCGCTTTGATGGTTTCGAGCCAGACTTTATTAAAATTGACATCAACTTCTTCACATTCAGACACCACGACAGTCGAACCGTTACTGATGGCTAATTTATCACTCTCAATAAATTCATTTGCAGTGCGTTGATCAAAAAGGTCAAAGTCGGTTTTGCCAACAATTTGTTCTGTAGACTTTCGCCAAGCTCGCTCAACACTTTTATTACACGCTACATAGTGTCCGTTAGCATCTTTAACCCACATATGTTCATCAAAAGCATCAATAAATGACTGTAAATCAACATCGAGCGACACAGACTCAGATGCATTAGGATCAACAGCTAAGGAATTGATATAATAACGAATGGCATTACTTAGCATATCCGCTATGCGTGTTTGCATTGCCGACAAGGGCTTAAATAATGTTTGCTGAGATGGTTCGATAGCTTTGTCACTAAAGGTGATCACACCGATGATATGACCTTTAGATGAACGAATAGGCTGATGATAAACGGTAACATGTTTGTCTACCGTTTGGACACTTTGAGCATCTGCCGCTTTAAGATGTTGTAACAAGCTATCTTGATGCTGTCGCTGGGTATTGTCATCAATACCTTGGCTGGTACAAATAGCTTCAATACTGTTTTCAGCATTAATTTGGTAAAACATGATGGTAAGACGAAACTCGGCAGAAATATCATTTATTTCTAGCTGCCATTCTCTTAATTGTACTTGAGAAATAGCTTTTTTAAGCATATTAAGATCCTGATAATGTTTAATAGACCATGTTAAACGAGCCATACTCAATATGTATGAATACTGTAACAAGTAGTGTTATGAATATAAGTGCCGAGTCTAACTATACATCAGAACCTATCCTATACGCTGTGATTAAACAACAAAATGCAATCGATTCGAGCGGTTAATACTATTAGTTAACTATAATTACCCGATTAATAGGGCATATTCAATCATAACCTAACCCAATAAATAAAAAAGGAGCCAAAAGGCTCCTTAGTTTAACTTTACTATAAATGATGATAAACGCATGAATACTAGCTGTTTTTTAATGCAGCGATACGTTTCTCTAGTGGAGGATGGCTCATCATTAACTCAGCCATTGAACGTTTGCCATTAATACCAAAGGCTGACATTTGTGCTGGCAGATCGCCAGATTCAGGCCCTTGACGTAAACGTTCTAATGCGGCAATCATTTTATTTTTGCCTGCTAAACGTGCCGCGCCTTCATCAGCTTTAAACTCACGAATACGTGAAAAGTAAGCTACGATAATCGATGCCAAAATACCGAATAGCATATCAAGTACAAATACTACAGCCATGTAGGCGAACATACCTAGGCCTTCACCTTCTTCGTCATTACTGGAAACAAAATTGTTAATAATGCCAGCAACAACACGCGCAGCAAAAATAACAAAAGTATTCACCACACCTTGGATTAAGGTTAATGTCACCATGTCACCGTTCGCCACGTGGCTCACTTCATGTGCAAGTACACCTTCAATTTCATCTTGAGTCATACCGTAAAGCAAACCAGAACTCACAGCAACAAGCGCATTGTTTTTACTTGGACCCGTTGCAAATGCGTTCATTTCTGGCGACTGGTAAATAGCCACTTCAGGCATCTTAATACCAGACTTTTCAGCTTGGCGTGCAACCGTTTCAACTAACCAACGTTCCATACTGTCACGTGGTTGCGTAATAACTTCACAGCCCATGGTTTTCTTCGCCATCCATTTTGAAATGGCTAAACTGATAAACGAGCCACCAAAACCAAAAATGGCAGCAAATACTAACAGTCCACCCATCGTTGAGGTATTAACCCCAAGAATAGACATTACAATTGAGGCAACCAGTAAGATGGCAAAGTTGGTTGCAATCAACAAAAATATACGCTTCATTTAAGCTCCTGTATGGCAAAAGTGCCGATTTACGATTGTTACTACAGACATAATATGTCCATAAAATGAAAATTCAAGCTTAGTTATATTAAAAAAGATTTATGACTCTTTTTTAACTTGATAAAACATCGTCTTGAAATTCACGCGAGCAGAGTCTAGGGAGAATTGATTAATTGAAACTGAAAAATAGACTACAAAAACAAACTCTGTGTCGGCAGTGATTAATCTTTGATAAACTGTCAAAAACTAAAACCAAAAAGGACTTTTTATGCCCATTAATGCATTAATGTTGAGCGCCTCACGGGTCGGTAATTCGACATATCTAAGCCATACCGTTGAGCTTATTCGTCCACTCACTCAACCAGGACAACAATGGCTGTTTATTCCTTATGCTGGCGTCAGTGTAAGTTATGATGAGTATTTAACAAAAGTGCAAACGGCACTTGAACCCCTAACAATTACCATTAGTAGTATTCATCAGTTTGCAGACCCAAAACAAGCCATTCAAGATGCTGCAGGCATTTTGGTTGGTGGCGGCAATACATTCCAATTGCTCAACGAATTATATCGCTACGACTTGCTACATTTAATTCGTGAAAAAGTAGACAATGGCATGCCGTATGTGGGTTGGAGTGCGGGATCAAACATTACTGGAGCCAGTATTCGTACCACCAATGATATGCCAATTGTCGAACCGCCCTCGTTTACAGCATTGGGTATATTGCCATTCCAATTAAATCCGCATTACACCAATTACCAAATGCCAGGCCATAATGGTGAAACACGTGCGCAACGACTGTTAGAGTTTACCATGGTCGATCCACTGACACCGGTGATCGGAATCCAAGAAGGTAGCGCCCTATGGCGCCAGGGCGATAAATTACACCTTATTGGTAAAGAGGCGGCTTACTTATTCCATGGTAAACAACAAGAAGTTGAGCTTACCGCTAACAGCGACTTATCACACTACCTTTAGTTAGCTAACCTGCTATTAACCTATGGCTTTTGTTGATAATCGATTTTGATCAAAACCATTGGGCTTACTCTATAAGCCCAATGGTGCATATTGATAAGTTACTAACCACCGTATTGATTTCGTTCACTAGGAATATCCGTTGAGTATTCAACAAACTCAACTTCAAATCCGTTCGGATCAATAAAGTAACGGCTTTTATAAAAAGGGTCGTGTCTACCCATAATCGCCACCTCAAAACCCGCTTGTGACAACCTAGCAACTAATGCATCAATATTGTCCACAACGTAAGCGAAATGTGCCAAACCCAATGCATTACTTTTAAGATCGCGCACCTCGCCGCTACCAGAATCATTTAACGATAAATAATGATAATCGTCACCAAAGTGAAGCCATTTCCGTGGCGTATCATGCCAGACTGACTCACCACCACCACGCACTCGCCAGTGTGGAAAGGCGGCTTTATAAAATACTAATGATTCATCTAAGTCATTAACTACTAGATTTAAATGTTCTAATCGCATCACTTATCTCCTTATGATTAATGCAACACAGCTTAATACCTCAAGTTAACTTGAGGTAAAGTACTATTTTTGCCAAAATGATAAAAAATTCGGAGGTTGAATGTCAGTAGATACTGAGTTAAGTGTTGGCCAAGTCGCTAAGCGTTGTGGAATAAATATCTCTGCGATTCACTTTTATGAGCAAAAAGGTCTCATCAGCAGTTGGCGCAATAATGGTAATCAACGTCGTTATACACGAGACGTTATCAGGCGAATATCGCTCATCAAAGCTGCGCAACAATTAGGGATATCGTTGGATAATATCAAGCAGGCTTTTGCTGCTTTACCGAATGAACGAACAGCGACTAAAGAAGATTGGGCAGAATTATCACATGTTTGGAATAAATCACTCACGCTGCGGATCGCTCAAATGCAAAAATTAAAAGATTCACTAGAAGGTTGCATCGGTTGCGGTTGTTTATCGATGACAAATTGCCCACTGTATAATCCTAACGATATTCTTGCAGATCAAGGCCCTGGCCCAGTGCTTTTGAATAAATGATGAATACAAAAAAACCTAGTTTGATAACAAACTAGGCGTAAGCAATTGGCTAAATTGGGGGGAGATAAACTAGAAGGTTGAGAATATGGCTTAAATGCTATTAACACCTAAGCCATCAATCGTATTAATTCACAATAACGCCTTAACTAAGGGTGTTGGTAGCAACAATATCAATTTTACGAGGTTTCATTGCTTCTGGAATTTCACGTACTAAATCAATATTTAATAAACCGTGTTCTAATTCCGCACCGATTACTCGTACATGATCTGCTAATTGAAAAGTGCGCTCAAAACCACGCTCAGCAATCCCTTGATGCAAATATTTACGTTCATCACTTGTAGCTGTCTTATTACCTTTTACTAATAGTTTTTCACCTTCACTCATAATATCGAGTTCTGGCATAGAAAAACCCGCGACGGCCATCGTTATCCGATAACGATTCTCGCCTAAAAGTTCAATATTATAAGGAGGATAACCACTGTTGCTATTGTTAGCTGCAGCATGTTCAGCAAGTTGTGCTAAACGATCAAAACCGATAGCACTACGATAAAGAGGTGTTAAATCTGGAGAAATATTAAAATTACGCATGTTCATACCCTTGTCTAAAGCAATATGTAAAAATGACCACAGTCTGTTTGTGGTGTTTAGTTTTCACAGCCCTTACGGCACTGTGGTAGCAAGTTTACTGAAACCTCGATCGAGCATTTCATGATTCGCTCCTGCTACAGAATTAGATATATGGACCACTGGCGCTATATCAAGTGCAATGGATAAAAAAGTGAGTTACTAATAACCTAAAATAAAAAATAGACTTTATAATCAATAATTAAGATAACAACTAATTTATAACATAATGAATAAGTTGGTGGTCATTTCACAATGATGACTTTTGTCACTAGTATTTCTGCTTGAAAACGTCACAATAAATAGAAACAATTAAGGACACATTATGAACCCACCAACATTGGCATTATTAATTCCTATTCTGGCCATTTTAGGCAGCTTTATTGTCACTATCATGAAGCTGAAGCAAAGACAATCGCATACGACTGCAGAACAAGAAACTAACAATAAAGCACTGCATGATGAAATTAACGCCCTGCGTCAACGAATTGAAGTACTTGAACGTGTTGTTACCGACGATGCTTATGACCTAAAGCAAAAAATAAATAACGCGTAACACTGTCAGAGAGAATCTTAAACAACGCCACCTTATTGAGTGTATTGAGTGGTATTGTTGATTTCATAAAGTTGCTTATATTAAATAGCCATTTAATTAATGCCATCGAAATAAGCGAGCTCTTTGATTGCGGTCATTATGGAGAGTTAAGGGCTACATATTGTTTTTTACACAAAACAGCCCGCTATATG
>NZ_PJCD01000044.1:0-221902 GCF_002836315.1 Shewanella sp. ALD9 | reverse complement strand
TCTTCAATAAAGAGGCATTTCAACAAACCGATTGTAGGCACTAATGTAGATGTTAATCTAAACTGATTATGCTGCCTACTCTACTCGTAATTACGCTTTCGCTTCTAAGTAAACTTTCAGTTGTTGTAAATCTTGTGCAGCATGCGCAACGATTTCAGCAAGCCATACTTTATGTTCTGTTTCCCATTTAGCTTCTTCACCGTGTTGTAGTAACTGTGAAAATTGCTGAATGCGTTTAAGGCCAACAGATCCTGCTGCACCTTTAAATTTATGAGCTTCTGCACATAACGTTTCTTTATCATTTGCATCGCCAGCTTTCACTAGGCTACTGACATACTCAGGCATTAACTGCTCGAATAACACTACGCTTTTCAATAACGTTCCAGCACCAATGGCACTGATATATTGCTCAAGCGTATTGAGATCCAATATTGAGTCTAACTGCGTTGTGGCCATAAAGGCACCTCTATCAAAATCTAACTCTATAAAATTACAAATATGATACCGAGTAAAATACCCTATGCAAGGCTTGCTAATATTTAGCCGCTATTTAATGGTAAAAAATCACATTTTTACAACATAACTACTCAACTGGTATTACCAATGTTTAAAAAACACTCACTTTGGTAATGTTTCGTCCAATTTATAACTAATAATAGCGATTAGTCTGATACATCTTCACAAAACCTAGCGCTATCTTTACTTTGTCCATATTCAACAGAGACATAATATATCTGCCTAAATACACCACACTAGGCCGTTTTACTTTGGCTAAACATTAATGCACTGCCTTGGCCACCGTATTCTTTAAGCTCATCCACAATGGCCACTAGTCCATCCCATCTAAATGCGCACCAATCAGGGGCGAGTAACATTGGTTTTTTGGCATAGGCGGTTACGCGGTGAAAGATAATCTCTTTTGGGGTGTGGCGGATAAGTTTTGCCGCCTCATAGGCATACTCTTCAAGACTTATTAGCGGCATAGGATGATAGCGCCATTGTTTCGCCATAATACTGCCTTCTACAATATGCAAAGGGTGCAGTTTTAGTCCGTCAACGCCAATTCCTAATACGGTTTGTAAACTATTAAAATAATCAGCAGATGTTTCACCCGGCAGCCCTAATATTAGATGGGTACACACCTTAATGCCTTTAGCGCGAGCCTTTTTAACTGTCTGACGATACTCACACAATTGGTGACCACGATTAATCCGTTTTAACGTGTGATTATTGGCCGTTTGTAGGCCAAGTTCCAACCACACCTCAATACCTCTTTGTTGATACTCAACGAGTAAATCAAGTACTTCATCGGGTACACAGTCAGGACGAGTACCTATATGAAGCCCGACAATATCGGCATCTTCAAGTGCTTGATCATACTTTTGCTTTAGCACTTTATACTCGTCGTAAGTACTGGTATAAGCTTGAAAATAAGCGATGTATTTAGCGGTAGGAATAGAATTAATATCCGCAGAGGTAGTACATTTTTTTGCAGATTGGGCGCGTACTTTACCTTCGGTTAACTGCATCGCAATCGGCTGTTCTCTACCTTGTTCGCCACTAAATGAAACAACATTACAAAAAGTACAACCGCCTACCCCTAACGTGCCATCTCGATTGGGACAGGTAAATTGGCCATCAATAGTTAATTTTTTTACTCTTTGGCCATATAAATGTTTGCAATGTGCCCCAAACGTATTAACGTAATCATCTAAACCCACAACTTACTCTCATCATCATTCCAAAGTTCGCCAGTGTAGTCAGACGGTAAACATCTGTCTTGGTGCTAAATCAATAAATGCTCTATCAATTCAAGCGCTCGCTAAAGTTGTGCACAAACTCAAAAAACGTTTAAAACAATTTAAGTAATTTATACATCACCTAAAATGAATATTTAGTCATTTAGAATAATTTTTTACCCAAAGACTGTATTTGAAATAAAATTCACTATTTTTATTTCAAAAATAATTCCCTGTTGTTGTTGCAAAAAGGTAAACAATTGTTTGAATATTTTCTAAAATTCTTTTTATTCAGAACGTTATAGGTGATATATCACAGTTTACGTTAACGTAAGGTTGGTGGCTTATAACGTTTTTTTAGTAATAATATTTCAGTTTGTTGCATTTTTTTGGTTTGACCTTTATTCATTCTCAGTTTAATTTGAATGGTTCGGGTGCATATCTATGGATATTCTTCAAATTTACCCCGAGTCGTATCAAGTAGAGGTTTAGGGGGTTTTTTGTATGAGCTTGTATCATCCCAGTTTTGAGCGTGACAATTGCGGATTTGGTTTGATTGCACAAATGGACGGCGACGCGAGTCACCGCATTGTGCGTACCGCGATTCATGGTCTCGATCGAATGAAGCATCGTGGTGGTATTGCAGCTGACGGACGCACAGGTGATGGCTGTGGTTTATTAATGCAAATGCCTACAGATTTTTTTGAAGCTATTGCGGCAGAAAACGATTGGCATTTAAGCCGAAAGTTTGCCGTAGGTATGCTATTTCTCAGCCAAGATGAGCAACGCGCTGATGAAGCGAAGTTTATCTTAGAAAAAGAACTACAACGAGAAACACTCAGTGTCGCTGGCTGGCGTAAAGTACCGATTAATCCGGATGTCTTGGGGGAGATTGGCCGGGAAAGCTTGCCACAAATTTATCAAGTATTGATCAACGCGCCGGTAGGCTGGCGGGAAAAAGATCTTGAGCGTCGCCTATATATGGCTCGTCGCCGTCTTGAACAACAGATCACCGATGACAAAGACTTTTATGTCGCCAGCCTTTCTGGACAAGTCATTGTCTATAAAGGCTTAATGATGCCAGCAGATCTGCCATCATTTTATACCGACCTAGCAGATATTCGTTTGAAAAGTGCGATTTGCTTATTCCACCAGCGCTTTTCAACTAACACATCGCCAAAGTGGCCATTAGCTCAACCGTTTCGATACCTCGCTCATAACGGCGAAATCAATACCATTACCGGTAACCGCCAATGGGCAAGAGCGCGCGCCTATAAGTTTAATTCGCCTTTACTACCAGATTTACAACAAGCCGCCCCTTTTGTTAACGAAACAGGTTCAGACTCGTCTTCTTTAGACAATATGCTTGAAATGTTGTTATCTGGAGGGATGGATTTATATCGAGCCATGCGCTTGCTTATTCCACCTGCATGGCAATCAAATCCTGAAATGGATGACGAGTTAAAAGCCTTTTATGATTTTAACTCAATGCACATGGAGCCGTGGGACGGCCCTGCAGGCATTGTAATGACCAATGGTCGCCATGCTGCCTGTGCGGTAGATCGTAACGGTCTACGCCCTTCTCGTTACGTTATAACCAAGGATCGTATCCTCACCTTAGCGTCTGAAGTCGGTATTTGGGATTATTCCGCCGATGAAGTGATTGAAAAAGGCCGCGTTGGGCCCGGTGAGTTACTAGTACTAGATACCTTGAATGGTCGTTTGTATCATTCATTTGAAATTGATAATGACTTAAAGCGTCGCCATCCTTACAAAGAGTGGATGGCTAAAAACAGTCAGACATTGATCCCTGCTGAGGATATGGCTCCAACCAAACAAGGTTCAAGTGGTTTTGATAGTAAAACATTACTGCAATATCAAAAACAGTTTGGTTTTACCCGTGAAGAATTAGAACAAGTTATTTGGGTACTTGCGAGCAAAGGTGAAGAAGCCATTGGCTCAATGGGTGATGATACGCCTATGGCAGTATTGTCGAAAAAGTCGCGTTCACTATACGACTATTTCCGTCAAAAATTTGCTCAGGTAACCAACCCGCCTATTGATCCATTACGTGAAAAACACGTGATGTCGTTAGCCACTTGCGTCGGTCGCGAGCAAAATCTATTTAGCGAAACCACCGGTAATGCTTACCGAGTGATGTTCAATTCACCGATTTTGTTATTCAGTGATTTTAATCAGTTACTGGGATTAGACAGCACTAACTATCGCGCCAACACAGTTGATTTAAACTATGATGCCAATGAAACACTAGAGCAGGCTATTCGCCGTATTACCGACGAAGCTGAACGCTTAGCTCGCAGCGGCACAACATTGTTAGTATTGTCTGACCGTGCAGTAGCGAAAAGTGCTCAAGTTATCCCTGCCGCTATGGCTGTGGGTTCTGTGCAAACTCGATTAGTCGATAAAAGCCTACGTTGCGACACTAACATTATTGTTGAAACCGCTTCAGCACGCGATCCGCATCATTTTGCGGTATTAATTGGTTTTGGTGCCACGGCTATCTACCCTTACCTCGCCTATGAATCTATTTCAGCGATGGCAAAACTGCATCAAGTCGATGATGTAACCCATTTAATGCTTAACTTCCGTTACGGCATTGAAAAAGGCTTACGTAAAATCATGTCTAAAATGGGCATTAGTACCGTAGGTTCATATCGTTGTAGCCAACAATTTGAAGCTGTGGGTTTAGCCAGTGATGTGATTGAGTTATGTTTTAAAGGCGTGATAAGCCGTATTGAAGGTGTCAGTTTTAACCATATTGCCGATGACCAGAAAATACTCCATACCGCCGCCTATCGAGCCCATGTACCGTTACCACAAGGTGGTTTATTAAAGTACGTTGAAGGTGGTGAATATCACTGCTTTAATCCAGACGTGGTGAATACCTTACAAGCATCATTAAAAGACAAAAACTACGCTGAGTACAAAAAGTTTACTCACTTAGTTGATGATCGCCCAGTGGCCACTTTACGTGATTTAATTGGTATTAAAGGTCAACTTAACGCCATTGAAATAGACACGGTAGAAGGCGCTGAAAAGCTTTACTCTCGCTTTGATAGCGCAGCCATGAGTATCGGTGCATTAAGCCCTGAAGCTCATGAAGCGTTAGCGGTTGCGATGAACCGTCTTGGTGGACGCTCAAACTCAGGTGAAGGTGGCGAAGATGCACGTCGTTTCAATAGCGAACGTAACTCGGCCATCAAACAAATTGCATCGGGTCGCTTTGGCGTTACTGCACATTACTTAGTTAACGCTGATGTACTGCAAATTAAAGTAGCTCAAGGTGCAAAACCGGGTGAAGGTGGGCAATTACCTGGCCATAAAGTTAGCGTTGAAATCGCAGGACTTCGTCATGCTCGTCCTGGTGTGACCTTGATTTCACCGCCGCCGCACCACGATATTTACTCAATTGAAGATTTAGCTCAGCTGATTTTCGATTTAAAACAAATCAATCCAAAAGCCTTAGTGTCGGTCAAGCTAGTATCAGAACCCGGTGTTGGCACCATTGCAACCGGTGTTGCAAAAGCCTATGCCGATATGATCACCATATCAGGTTACGACGGTGGCACTGGCGCAAGCCCTATCACCTCGGTGAAATACGCCGGTTCTCCTTGGGAGCTTGGTTTAGCGGAAGTGCATCAGTCGCTAGTAGAAAATGGTTTACGTCATAAAATCCGTCTGCAAGTAGATGGCGGGTTAAAAACCGGTACCGATGTTATTAAAGCAGCCTTATTAGGTGCCGAAAGCTTTGGCTTTGGTACAGTGCCGATGATTGCGCTTGGGTGTAAATACTTACGTATTTGTCATCTTAATAACTGTGCAACAGGTGTCGCAACCCAAGATAAAAACTTACGCGAAAACCATTATCACGGCTTACCAGAACGTGTCATGACCTACTTTGAATTTGTGGCTCAAGAAGTGCGTGAATGGATGGCTGCATTAGGGGTAACTCAGTTCGAAGATTTAGTCGGACGAAGCGACTGGTTATATACACTTGAAGGCCAAACAGACAAGCAACGTGGTCTTGACCTTGCGCCAATTTTATATAAACCCAAAGTGCAGGCAAACTCGTCACTCACATGGAAAGAAATTAACCCTCCATCTGATATTGGCAAGTTAAACCAAACATTGGTTGCAGATTGCAGTGCTGCAGTTGATGCGGGTGAACCGTATTCAGGTCAATATGCAATCAACAATACCGACCGTTCAGTTGGCGCGGCATTATCTGGTTATATTGCAACTAAAATTGGTGTCGCAGGCGCAAAACAACCAATCAAACTTGGCTTTAGCGGTAGTGCTGGCCAAAGCTTTGGCGTATGGAATAGCCCTGGCCTTGAACTTAAGCTGTGCGGCGATGCTAATGATTATGTCGGCAAAGGTATGTCTGGCGGTAAGATCGTTATTCACCCACCTATTGGTAGCCCGTTCCAAAGTGAACGCAGTGCTATTATGGGGAACACCTGTTTGTATGGTGCTACTGGCGGCAAACTGTTTGCCGCAGGTCAAGCGGGTGAGCGTTTTGCTGTGCGTAACTCAGGGGCCATCGCGGTCGTTGAAGGAACGGGTGACAATGGTTGCGAATACATGACCAGTGGTATCGTGGTTATCCTAGGCAAAACGGGGGTCAACTTTGGTGCGGGGATGACTGGCGGATTTGCCTATGTATTTGATCAGTTTGGTCGCTTTAATCGCCGAGTAAACACCGAAATGGTCGATACTCAAAAATTAGAATCGACCATCCACCAGCAACACTTAAAAGGCCTGATTGAAACTCACTATGCTGAAACCGGCAGTGAACATGCTCATATGATTTTAAGTGATTTTGAAAACTGGTTGGATTGTTTCGTATTAGTTAAACCAAAGAATATTGCCGTTGCTGACCTGCTAAAAATTGAGCAGAAGAGTCCGGAATTAGTAGTAAAGGCAGGGTAATTATTATGAGCAATGACTTTCAATTTATAGAAGTGGGTCGAGTAGACCCCATTAAACTTGAAGCGAAAAAACGTGCTACACAATTTATTGAAATTTATCAGCCGTTTACGCAACCAGAAGTAAAACAACAAGCCGATCGCTGTCTTGACTGCGGTAACCCGTATTGCGAATGGAAGTGCCCACTGCATAACTACATTCCAAACTGGTTAAAACTGGCAGAAGAAGGTCGCATTATGGAAGCGGCAGACTTGGTGCATGAAACCAATACTCTGCCAGAAATATGTGGCCGGGTGTGCCCACAAGACCGTTTATGCGAAGGTGCTTGTACCTTAAACGACGACTTTGGTGCGGTCACCATTGGCAGTGTTGAAAAATACATTACCGATACTGCAATTGCCCAAGGCTGGCGCCCAAACATGAAGGATGTGACGCCACGTAAAGAGCGTGTTGCCATTATTGGAGCGGGTCCTGCGGGTCTTGGCTGTGCTGATGTGTTGGCTCGTAATGGTGTGCAAGCCGTGGTGTATGATAAATACCCACAAATTGGTGGTTTGCTCACTTATGGCATCCCTTCTTTCAAGCTTGATAAAGATGTTATGGCCACTCGCCGTTCAGTGCTTGAAGGCATGGGCATTCAATTCAAAATGGGTGTAACTGTCGGCAAGGATGTGAGTTTTCAAAGCCTATTAGACGAGTACGATTCTGTCTTTCTGGGTATGGGTACTTACACGGCCATGAAAGCTAAACTGCCCAATGAAGATGCTCAAGGCGTGATTCAAGCGCTACCGTATCTTATTGGCAATACTCATCACATTATGGGTACTCAAGACGACGCTACACCCTATCTAAGCCTTGAAGGTAAAGATGTGGTGGTGTTGGGCGGCGGTGATACTGCAATGGATTGTGTGCGTACAGCCATTCGTCAAGGCGCGAAGAGCGTGACATGTGCTTATCGTCGTGACGAAGCCAACATGCCGGGCTCTCGCCGTGAAGTGCAAAATGCGCGCGAAGAAGGCGTTAACTTCTTATTTAATCGTCAACCAGTGGCAATTAAAGCTGAAAACGGTCAAGTAGTCGGGATTGAATGTGTTGAAACTCAAATGGGTGAAGCTGATGCTAGTGGACGTCAACGCGCCGAAATCATTGCTGGTAGTGAACAAGTATTAGCAACCGATGCGCTGATTATCGCCTTTGGTTTCCAAGCGAGCCCTGCTGCTTGGTTTAGTGATTTTGGCATTGAAACCAACGAATGGGGATTAGTTAAGGCCAAGAAAACCGACAACAACCCTTTTCAAACCACTAACCCTAAAGTGTTTGCCGGTGGTGATATGGTGCGAGGTTCTGACCTCGTTGTAACGGCTATAGCAGAAGGACGAGATGCTGCATTAGGCATTTTAAACTATTTAGATTAACAGCTTGCTAGCCTATATAGGGCTAAAGACAGGCTAAAGGTAGCTTACCTTTAGCCTACTTTCAGACTAACAATAAAAGCTGTAATACCGTGTTTGCTTGTGAATTTTCGCGCATCTTTTGATGCGTTTTTTTTTATCTTTTTTAAGGACGATGATTCACACGGATAGCCCACAACTAGGATTCACTTAGGGTCATGATTTTGTAGTTGAACTGACTAAAAAATAGCTGAAAATATTATCTTTTAATTGTGGATGCTCATCTGAAAATTTCACCCCAATATTCAATACACCTTCAATGTTTTGAACTTTGACCATGCTACCCGTTAAGATCCCTGAAAGATCAGTGTTAATAGAGATAGCCACATGTATCTCTTCGCCTTGTTCAATATTCACCGTTTTGGCGTCTACCGTCAGTAAGCAGCCAGTAGAAGAAAAGTCGAGCATTTTTGCACTGATTTTATTGTCATTGTGCATAATAAACACTTCTTGCTCGATATTAACTCGCAACTGCTCTCTGACTTTTTTCTTGATGATGGTTTTAGGCACACTAAGGCACAGCATTCTAATCGGTTGATTAACCACAGAGAATATGGTCGACTTAAAAGCAATAATGTCTTTAAAACCACTATTCGTCATCGCCCTTACCACAATTTCAGCATTCACTAGCATATGTTGATAAGCCTCAGAAAAACCTTTATTGGGATACTCAATCAAGATAAACCGCCCAACCTGATAACCAATTAAGCTCGAACGTGACTGCACTGTTTTACCATTGGCAAAATGAATTTCAATAAACAATTCCATACCTATGTCAATTAGGCGAAGATCAGCATACAACGAAGCACTTACTGGCGTTGTCATTGGTTATTTACCATAGTGTTACTCATCATAATGGACCTCATTTCTATCAATCTATCTACTCCAATAACACTTAATAACATTAACATATCAGGTTTAGTTTGCTAGTAACTAGCGTAGTGCTAATCCTAGCTAACCTCAAGCCTGAGCAATCGATACAAAAATCATTAGCGGCCATGGATAATTATTTCGAGACTGGCTGATGTCGAAATTATGATAGCAAATTTGGCATGTATTTTATTAATAATACGTATTAGCACATCAATCGTTAACCTACAGTAAGTCCATAAAATGCAGATAACAGCACAAAGGCTGTTTCATAACCTTCAGTTATAAACATCTAAGGTCACTTATACCAAACAGCAATAATTAATACTGACTATTGTATATCAGCAAGGCACAAGGCTAATGCTTATATGGTACCAATATAACAATTATCTAATTGTTATAAATAGACAATATCTATTTGAATGCTGTCTCGACATAATTATCCATGGTCAACAATCTCATCTCAAATCGCTTTTTACACTGACAGTATTATCTAACAAGCCTTCAGAGTGATTGATTAGCCTCAAGCAAGAAAGTAGAATAGAAATCATTATCATTTATTTAATTTAGTTTAAAGAATAATTCCTTCATTCCTATTAAGGCAATACCTTGAATACTTTCTTAAGCAGCTTCACGTTATGGCGACAACAGCTCACATCTTCGGTCTTCAATAGATGCCTATTGATTGTCATTACTTCGGTGTTTTCAACTTCTTTATGGGCACAGAGCCCGGCAGTCTCGTCACAAGAGATATCACCAGAGACATCGCAAGATCTCTTAAAACAAACACGACAAATTCTTCAATTAGCTGAATACATTGGTGTTGATTACTCAGAAGCGGTGACCGAAGGTCGTATCTCTAATCCTGATGAATTTGCTGAAATGCAGCAATTTGCTAGCATCATTATCGAAAAAACTAACCTGCTCGCCAATGATGTGCCAAATTCATTAACAGCCGATGCATTGCAATTACAGCAAGCCATTGCAGAAAAAACATCACTGGATGTTATTCAAGGGCTTAGCCAAAAAATACGTAACCAGTTATTAAGCCAGTCTCCAGCATTAGTGTTACCAACACAGCTATTAGCCAAAGACCATGTTAAACAGCTGTTTATCGAAAATTGTTCGACCTGTCATGGTGATTTAGGCCAAGGCGATGGGCCTCTGGCAAAATCATTGTCACCAGAGCCAACCAATTTCACCGATCACGATCGAGCAATGAATCGTTCATTATTGGGACTTTACGATGCGATTTCCGACGGTTTAGATGGCAGTGCTATGCGTGCTTTTAGTGAGTTAAATGATCAACAGCGTTGGTCACTGGCTTTCTATGTAGGTAGTTTAGCTTTTGAGCCAACAGCTACTGCCACGGAGCACATCAAGCATGATGCGAATATTGAATTACAACAGTGGGTCAATAGCAATCCAACCCAGTTAATTCAGCAAAATGTCGGAATTGATAAAACCCAATTATCATTACTACGCTCACAACCTGAGCGACTGTTTCAACATGCTGACTCACCTATTTCAGTCGCGCGTACTAACTTACAGGCTGCTGTAAAAGCATATAAAGCCAATGAGTTTGCTCAAGCACAAACCTTAGCAGTGAGCGCCTATCTCGACGGTTTTGAATTAATTGAAAACAATTTAGATGCTCATGACAGTAGTTTACGTAAATCAATCGAAAGCCAGCTGCTTAATTTTAGAAACATCCTAAAAACAGCAGGACAGGACAGCCAGGTAAATCAACAGTTGACCAGCATATTGGCTCAACTAGACCAAGCCGACACCCTATTAACAGGGCAATCACTATCGAATAACGCCATGTTTTCGGCTGCATTAATCATCCTGCTACGCGAAGGATTAGAAGCACTGCTCGTTATCATTGCTTTAATGACAGTGTTAATTAAAACCGAACGTCAAGATGCGATTAAATTTGTTCACTTTGGTTGGATATCAGCACTCGCTGCTGGCGTATTAACCTGGTGGGCAGCAGATAACCTAATTAGCATTAGCGGAGCCTCAAGGGAGTTAATGGAAGGCGGCGCGGCATTGCTAGCCGCTTTGGTGTTGTTTTATGTTGGTTATTGGATGCACAGTAAAACCCAAGGTTCCAAATGGCAAAGTTACATTAAAAATAATGTCGACCGCCATTTAAACACTGGCACCTTATGGGGTCTCACTGGGCTGGCATTTATTTCGGTCTATCGTGAAGTCTTTGAAACGATTTTGTTCTATCAATCATTACTGACACAAGCCATAGGCTCTGCCAGCAGCAATGAACAAGTCAGTTACTTGGTTTACGGCTTGCTAGCAGGTATGGCTATTTTAGCGGTGATTGCTTGGTTAATGATGCGCTACTCAGTTAAATTACCATTAGCCCGCTTCTTTGCGGTGAGTTCTTACTTCATGCTTATTTTAGCGTTTATCTTGGCAGGAAAAGGGATTTCAGCGTTACAAGAAGCAGCAGTAATTAGCCTTACTCCCTTCCCTATAGATGTGTCGATTAGCTGGTTAGGTATAGCATCAACATGGCAAGGCTTGAGTACGCAAATGGTGATTGTAGTGTTATTTAGCTTTTTGGTTATCCGTAATCGTGACACAAAATAAGGTTTAGCTTTGACAACTAAACCTTGAGTGCTTAACGCTTAGCATTAGCGTTTAACATTGAGCGTTTAACATTGAGCGTCTAATAAAAAGGCCGGCTAAATATATTTAGCTGGCCTTTTTGTGTCGATAAATCGTTAGTAATTTATTTCACTGTAAACTTAGTGTCTTCATCTCTTAACATGTACAACGCAAAACACGCGGCCCACATTGGCCATGCTGCAAAAAACAATAAATTATTAAATGCATCAAAATATAGATTAAATGCCGATAATGTTGAAGCGCCATGCATCAGAAAGATAACCCCGTAAGTAATACGCTTTTTAATACCTAATACAAACGCAAATACTAAGGCTAATTGCAGTGCGCCCATAACATAAGCAGCAACCTCACTCATTCCGCCGATGCCATAAAACTTTTCGAAAATCTTCATACTATGGCCAGGATTGACAAACTTATCTAATGTCCATACCAGCATCACCACAAACACGCCTAAGCGTAAAGAAAGTAACGACCACTGCAGTTTTTTCTGAGTATCATTGCTAATTGATGTTTGCATCTTAATTCCTTAAAAAATATATAAAATAACATCATCTAGGGTCTGTTGACCGTCTAAATAAGCTAAACTGACTGTTACTGAAAATCATCAGCCGTTAATTGACCGAGTAAAACGCAACTATGTTGCACTAGCAGTTATGCCATTTAGATCTAACACAATTAAAATTGGCATAACATGATTGAAATAAACTTGTTAACAACAAGGTCTCTTTCACCAAGTTCATTACAGCAGAAAAAATTATGCCTATTTATCGTTATCCTAATCGTTCACTTACCGCACTCGCTATTAGCCTAGCCCTGTACTCATCAATAACGTCATCAATGGCTACAGCAGCCGAAAAACCTGAATCTATTGAAGTCATTCAAGTATCAGGTAAAGCGATTAACGATAAAGGCATGTCACCTAAAAACAGCACTGTAGATGGCCCATTTGGTGATGGAATAGCATTGAAAGATATCGCACGTTCGGTTACGCCTATCACCAGTGAAATGATTGAACAGCTCAACATCACTGATTTATCTGACATACAAAAAGTCAGCCCAAACAGTTATTCAGCCAGCGGCTTTGGCGCATCAAGCCTACCCACTATTCGTGGTCAGTTAGGTGAGTTATATCAAGACGGTGTGCGTCGCCAAGCGGGCAACAATGGCTTTGGTGTCCCCATGTCATTTAACGCTGTCGAGCAAATTGATGTGGTAAAAGGTGCGCCGCCAGTGCTATTAGGCACCAGCCAACGTAACGGTGGATTTGTTAACATACATTCTAAAGTCGCGCCTACTGACGAGCAATTTAATAAGCTCACCCTATCTGGCGGCAGTTGGGATCATTACCGAGCTCAAATAGATGTTGGCACTGACATTGTCGCCAATCAAAGCGGTGTTCGCTTAAGTGCAGAACATATCGATAATGGCAGCTACTACGATTATTCAGGCTTTAAAAGCGACAGTATTTTTGTGGCATTTCGTTTACTGCCAGACGATGCCAGCACCTGGGACATTAATGTCGAATACTATGATGTTGAGTTTACCGACAACGCGGGGATTAACCGTCCAACTCAAGCATTAATCGACAACGGTTTATACGTTACAGGTCAAGGTGTACAACCTAACGGCAGTACTATTGCTGGCGCCAATGCTATCGTATCGCCAACAGGGTTAGTTGAGATAGATCGCAGCCAAGTATTAACCGACCCAGACAATATCAATAACGCCCAAACCTTCTTACTTCACAGTACTTATGTGCGTGAGTTAAGCGATAAAGCGACTTTTAAAAACATTACCTATTATCAGCATTTAGAACGTGAAGAAATTGCTCAAAATAGTTTTGTTGAAATTATTGATGGTGCAGATACTGCACAAAACAGAGTTGAATTAGCCTATAAATGGAGCGATGCTCAAAGCACCATTACTGCGGTGGATATCCGCTACAACAAAGTGTTAGGTTACAGTCAATTTACCACCGAAGCTGACTTACCTATCGATTTAACTGGCCCCATTGAAAATCGCCGTATTCCGCTTACTGCTGAGCAACAAGGTCGATTAGTTGAACTGCGCCCTGGTGTGTTTGTGTCCCCCGGTGCGCAGTACGATACCAATGCAGATGGCAGCGGCGATTTTTCATTATCTGACACCACTGACTCAACCAGCTGGCAAACCGGTCTAGCCATTCAACATAACAGCCAATGGACAGATAAGTTTTCGACCAGCGTAGGTTATCGTGCCGATTTTTATAATGTAGATGCGCGTGATGCCATTGCTCCAAAAGGGCAAGTTGCAGCCAGCGATTCAATAAGTGAAATGCTTGAATCTGGCCAAGTCAGTTTGAGCTATCGCCTTAGTGACGATATCACTACCTATGCCAGTGCCAGTTATAACGAATCAACCTCAAACAGCATGGCTGGCGGCACCACATTAGGTGCCAACAACCAAATTAGTAGCCAAAACTTTGCCACCGAAAATACCCTGACTGAAGTGGGCATTAAGTACTCACCCACGGACAGTGCTTGGTATGTTGATGCGGCAGTGTTTGACCAAAAACGCAGTCTACGAAATCGTGATGGCAGCAATACCGGCATTCGCACTAAAGGCTTTGAAGCCCAAGCCTTTTATGATGCTGACCCGTTTTGGTTAAGCGCGGGCTACAGTTATTTAGACGCCCGTTATGATGACTCAGCCAGTAGCCAAGATACGGTACAAGTTGCCGATACATTTGATAATTCACGCCCAGACATTATTGCTGGCACAGGTATTGGCGCACCAAACTTCGCTTCATTTGCAGCGTCTGACCGCCGTGTACAAGGCCTTCCTGAACAAACGTTCACAATTAATGGCGGAATGTCGATTACTGAGAAATGGAAAGCTGGTTTCTCCGGTCTATATACCAAGAGTTACCCATTAGACTATTTAGCGACTGTGTATATTCGCGATCAATACACGCTTAACGTTAACACTCGCTATGATTTTACCGAGCAAACAAGTTTAAGGCTGGATGTGAATAACGTGACTAACCAAAAGAACTGGCGTCCGGTGTTTGAAGGCGGTTATTTCGGATCAACATTGGTTTTTCCTGAACTACCTGTTAACGCTACCCTTACCTTACAGCATTCATTTTAAGGCTATAAATTATGTTTAAAAAAATTGTGTTATTACTGATTGCTGCATCATTAGTGGGATTATTTTTCCACTTTGATTTGCATCAATTACTGACCTTAGAGGGCCTAAAAGGCTCAATGAATGACTTTAGTCAATTACGTGAAGAGTCACCATTGTTAGTTATTGGCGGGTTCTTTTTATTGTATGTGGCCGTGACCGCATTGTCTTTACCTGGTGCCGCGATTCTTACCATCGCCTCGGGAGCCTTATTCGGCATCGTCGAAGGATTAATTATTGCGTCGTTTGCTTCGAGTATTGGCGCAACAATGGCATTTTTAGTGTCGCGTTATCTGTTGCGTGATTCAATTAAACAACGTTTTCCAGAGCGCTTAGCGGCCATTGATGCCGGAATTGAAAAAGAAGGTGGCTTTTACTTATTTACCTTACGTTTGGTACCAATATTTCCGTTCTTTTTAATCAACATGCTGATGGGTGTGACCGCCTTTAAATCGTGGACTTTCTATTGGGTAAGCCAAGTCGGTATGTTTTTGGGTACCTTTGTTTACGTTAATGCCGGTACTCAGCTGGCACAAATTGACAGCTTATCGAACATTTTATCGGTTAACCTTATCCTGTCGTTTGCACTATTAGGTTTATTCCCGCTTATTGCAAAAGGTATTGTTAACATGATTAAAAAACGTCGTGTATACAGCAAATGGACCAAGCCAGCTAAATTTGATCGCAACATGATTGTGATTGGCGCAGGTGCTGGTGGCCTAGTAACCAGTTATATTGCTGCCGCAGTAAAAGCTAAAGTGACCTTAATTGAAGCCGGCGAAATGGGCGGCGACTGCTTAAACTATGGCTGCGTGCCGAGTAAAGCGATTATTAAAAGCGCTAAAATTGCTCAGCAAATAAGAAACGCCCATCATTACGGCTTAGAAGACAGCACTCCTGAATTTTCATTTAAAAAAGTCATGGCGCGCGTGCATCAAGTGGTTGCCGATATTGCTCCTCACGACAGTGTTGAGCGTTACACCAACTTAGGTGTCGACGTAGTCAAAGGCTATGCAAAATTAGTTGACCCATGGACAGTTGAAATTAGCCACCCAGACGGTAACACCAGTCGCTTAACCGCGCGCAGCATTGTCATTGCTACAGGTGCTCGCCCGTTTGTGCCACCGTTACCAGGCATAGAAGAAGTCGGTTATGTTACCAGTGATACCTTGTGGGACGAGTTTGCAAAACTCGATACAGCACCACAAAAATTAGTGGTACTAGGCGGCGGCCCAATTGGCTCTGAACTGGCACAAAGCTTTGCCCGTTTAGGATCGCAAGTGACTCAAGTTGAAATGGCTGAGCGCATCATGATCAAAGAAGATCTTGAAGTGTCTGAGTTTGCCACCCAAGCCTTGCAAAAAAGTGGCGTGAATATTTTAACCTCACACCAAGCGCTGCGCTGCGAACTGCGTGACGGTAAAAAATACCTTATCGTTAAGCATCAAGAGCAAGAGTTAGCGTTAGAGTACGACCAACTATTATGTGCTGTTGGTCGTAGTGCTCGCTTAAGTGGTTACGGCTTAGAAGAGTTAGGCATTGAAACAAACCGCACTATCGTCACCAATGAATACTTAGAAACCTTATACCCAAATATCTATGCGGCAGGTGATATTGTTGGGCCTTATCAATTTACTCACGTAGCAGCGCATCAAGGCTGGTACGCGGCAGTCAATGGACTGTTTGGCCACTTGAAAAAATTCAAAGTCGACTATCGCGTCATTCCATGGACCACATTTATCGATCCAGAAGTGGCTCGTGTGGGTATTAATGAATATGAAGCCAAACAGCAAGGGATTGATTATGAGGTCACTCGCTTTGATTTTGCCGAGCTTGATCGCGCCATTACCGACAGCGCTACCGAAGGGTTTATTAAAGTGATTACCCCTAAAGGTAAAGATAAAATCTTAGGTGTAACGGTCGTGTCTGAACACGCTGGTGATTTAATTGCTGAATTTGTATTGGCGATGAAACACGGATTAGGGCTTAACAAGATTTTAGGCACAATTCACAGTTACCCAACATGGGCCGAAGGCAACAAGTACGCCGCAGGTGAATGGAAGCGTAACCATGCACCAGAAACTGTATTGCGCTGGTTAGAAAAATACCACACATGGCGTCGTGGCTAACCTGACAGAGAAATAACTCAGGTTCACTTAGCTAAGGCTCACGAAATTGGGCCTTATCTTTAGAATCATAAAGATGGATCTTAAAAATAGGTCTCAGATAATGAAAATATTAACGCGATTTACTCAATCATTTTTACTGACTATTGGTCTTTTGTTGAGCTTGCTTACCAATAATGCGGCTATTGCGGCGGTCGATGAATCAGAGGTACTTTCTGATGCTAATCATCTTGTGCAGAGCCAGACAAAAATGGTACTACATGATGAGTGGAATACCTTACTCAGCCGTCATGTAAAACCGATTAATCAAGGTCACAGTAGCGCGGTAGATTACGCTGCGATACAACAAGATCGAACCATATTGACTGGCTACCTCAACCAATTAAGTCTGATAACCCAAGCAGAGTTTGATGCTTGGGGCAAAGCATCGCAATTAGCATTTCTAATCAATGCTTACAACGCGTGGACAGTTGAGCTTATCTTAACTAAATATCCTGACCTCGAATCAATTAAAGACCTAGGCGGGTTATTTAGCTCACCTTGGGATAAAAGTTTTATTCCGTTATTGGGTAAAACCCGTAGCCTCAATGATATTGAACACAAACTCATACGTGGTAGTGATCGTTACAACGATCCAAGGATCCACTTCGCGGTAAACTGTGCCAGTATTGGTTGCCCTGCACTGCGCGAAGAAGCCTATACAGGTGCTAAACTCGAGCTGCAATTAACCGAGCAAACTGAACGTTTTCTTGCCGATAGCAGCCGAAATTATGCCAAGGGAGACAGCCTGTATTTGTCTTCTATTTTTAAATGGTATGGCGATGACTTTACCAAAGGATTTCGTAACACTCATTCGATTGAAGCGTTTTTACTGCTTTATTCTAATAGTGATAAAGGTGTTCTGACACTTACGCCAGCACAACGTCAAGCAGCAGCAAAACAACAACTTGATATTGAATTTTTAGATTATGACTGGTCACTTAATGTTGCTGGCTAATTTACGCTGGCAGCATATCGTTAGCACAGCCTTTTACTGCAATCTTATAAAATCTCAGGTTGCAGTAAGCTTTGGGCTTAGTGCTTTTTTGCTTACTGCTAGTCTTTGGGCTGGTATGGCTAATGCATCTAGCAACGGTGTTGTAAATGTTGAAGACAAGCCGTCAGCACGAATTCAAACATCAACATCAATCCGCGAGTCTGCTCAAACATCAGTTCAAGCATCAGTTAAAACATCACAAACATCAAAGTCATCATGGCCAGAGGTTGAATCTCGAGGCGCTAATCAAGATGTGTACTTTCATGCTTGGGGTGGCGACCCGCAAATAAATCGTTATATTCAATGGGCCGCGAAGCAAGTTAAGCAGCAGTATCAAATCAATTTACACCATGTAAAACTCACCGACACCAGCGAAGCGGTCAGCCGAGTATTGGCCGAAAAATCAGCAAACAATGATCATCAAGGTCAAGTCGATTTAGTGTGGATTAACGGTGAAAACTTTGCCGCCATGGCCAAACATCAGCTACTCGCGCCAAATTGGGTTGATCGATTACCCAACTTTGGTTTAACCGACCCAGACAATAACCCTGCGATGACCCGTGACTTTGGCGTGCCAACACAAGGGATGGAAGCGCCATGGGGTAAAGCTGCGCTGACCTTTTACTATGACAGCCTAATGACCACATCACCACCGCAAACCTTACAACAATTAAGCTTATGGGCCAAACAGCATCCAGGCCGATTTACCTACCCTAAACCGCCTGACTTTTTAGCCACCAGCTTTTTAAAGTACGCCTTAATTGTACTGAACAACTCACAGCCTGAAGCGATTAAAAATTTGCTTTATCAACCCGCAACAACACAAAGCCAGGCTTTGCTATTACCGGTATTGTGGCAATATTTAGATGAACTACATCCGCATTTATGGCGCAAAGGTAGACACTTTATGTCTAGCGGCATGGAGCTTCGCCGCTTAATCGGCGATGGAGAACTTGCTCTAGCATTTACCTTTTCAGCCGCTGAGATACCCGCAGCGGTTGCACGTTTTGAATTACCCGACAGTAGCCGCAGTTATCGCATGCAAGATGGTAGTTTGAGCAATATTCATTTTATAGCTATTCCCTATAATGCCGCTCACCTGGACAGCGCTAAATTAGTGGTTAACTTTTTACTGAGCCCACAAGCGCAAGCACACAAACAGCAAGCGAATATATGGGGCGACACCAGCGTGTTAGCACTATCAAAGCTGACTGCCGAACAGCAGACTTGGTTTGAGCCACCCGCTCAGTCACATCCCAGTGCCACTATTGCTAACCAAGCAATCAGCCCAGCGTTAAGCGAGCCAGATCCAAGTTGGAGTAAGGTTATTACAAAGCTATGGTTACAACGCTATGGAGTGATGCAATGAGCACTATAGCCAAGCTGTTCAATCCAATTGTGCGCTTCAGTCCATTTATGATGATGGCTTTGTTACTGATCCCTGTATTGGGTGGGTTAATTGGCGTTATTCTGCCTGCGTTTGGCTGGATCCCAGCACTGGATCAAACCCATTTTAGCTTGAATGGTTTTCAGCAATTATGGCAAACACCAGGCATTGGCCACATGGCGTTATTGAGTATCACCACCAGCTTGGTGAGTACCTTGTTGGCCTTTTTAATCACTATATTGATCCTAGCAAGTTACTTTAACAGTCCGTGGCTGGGTTATATTCAACGCCTTTTAGGACCTATTCTGGTTATCCCTCATGCTGCTGCAGCCATTGCTATTGGATTTCTTATCACCCCGTCTGGCATGTTGTCTCGCTTAGTTTCACCTTGGTTAAGTGGTTGGGATGCACCACCCGATTGGCTATATCCACACGATGCGATGGGACTGAGTATTATTCTAGGCGTGACCTTAAAAGAACTGCCTTTTTTATTACTGATGGCGCTAGGCGTATTAGCACAACCCGACCTTGGGCAAACACTACGGGCGCAACATAAAGTGGCATTGAGTTTAGGTTATTGCCCAATGACAGCATTTTTAAAAGTGGTGTTGCCAAGCCTGTATCCTCACTTACGCTTGCCAATATTGGCAGTATTGGCCTACGCCAGTGCCAGTGTAGAAATCCCATTAATTTTAGGCCCCAACAATCCGCCGACATTGGCTGTAGCGATTATGCAGTGGTTTCATGACGTGGATTTAAGTTTACGGATCAAAGCGTCTGCGGGGGCGATATTACAAATTCAACTGACGTTATTCGTATTAGCCTGCTGGTGGTTACTGGAACGCTTGGTGAGTCGATTCGCTCAATCGATGTTAACCAATGGCCAGCGCGAATACGGCGGCGCTATCATCCAAAAGATAACCCATGTCATCACCGCCTTAATGTTGACCATCATAGGTTTGGCATTAGTGGGAATGCTGCTGTGGTCTTTTGCTGGCTTTTGGCATTTCCCTGATGCCTTGCCTCAACAATTTGTAATGCTGCACTGGCAAACGGCATTGCAACAAATGCACACGCCACTTATCGACACGGTACTGATTGCCCTCTGCGCAACCGCCCTAGCGATAACCTTAACCTTACTCACTTTAGAAGCAGAGCAGCACAGCGGAAAACCGCTATCGCTGCTGGGCAGTGTATTAATTTATCTGCCCTTGCTTATTCCAAGTATCGCGTTTTTATTTGGTTTGGTGTGGTTACTTGAGCAAGTAAACAGTCAACACACCTTTATCAATGTGGTACTGGCCCATTTGTTATTTGTATTACCCTATGTGTTTTTATCGCTGGCCAGTAGCTATCGTCGTTTAGACCCACGCTTTAGTATTGTTGCGGCCAGTCTTGGGGCCACCAAAGCAAAAATATTTTTCCGGATTAAACTGCCCATGCTAATTGGGCCGATATTCATTGCTTGCGCATTAGGTTTAGCCATTAGCTTTAGCCAATACTTACCAACCTTACTCACTGGTGGTGGACGCATCAACACCATTACCACTGAAGCCGTTTCGCTCGCCAATGGTGGAAGCCGCAGGATCAGTGCCGTATATGCGTTAATGCAAATGATCCTCCCAGCTTTAGGTTTTTTACTGGCTTGGCTATTGCCAAAAATGTTAGTCAAACGCCACCAACAAGGATAATAATGCAAACATTCGTGAGTACAGCCAACGGCTCAAATACCACCTCAACATCAGAACTCACCATTGATGGGCTGATCTTGCGTCGCCAGCAACAAAGCTTATTATCATTAAGCGCGACCATTCGTGGCGGTGAAATATTGACTATTATGGGCCCATCTGGCAGCGGCAAATCAACGCTATTAAACTGGTTAACTGGCATGTTGCCAGCGGGATTTAGTGCTGAAGGTCAGTTGCATTTAAACGGCCAAAATATCACCACAACAGCCAGTCATCTACGCCATATTGGTTTGCTCTACCAAGACCCATTATTATTTCCGCATTTATCCGTGGCAGGAAACATCGGCTTTGCCATGCCGCCAAGCCCCAAAGCACAGCGACAAGCCGCAATTAGTGAAGCGTTAACCCTAGTGGGTCTGGGTGGATTAGAACAACGTGACCCGCAAAGTTTATCTGGCGGTCAGCAAGCTAGGGTGGCATTGCTGCGGGTATTGCTTAGCCAACCCAAAGCCATATTATTAGACGAGCCCTTTAGTAAGCTAGACAGTCAGTTACGTCAAGAAACCCGACAATTAGTATTTGATCAAATACGCCAGCATCAGCTACCTGCCATTATGGTGACTCACGATCAAACAGATGCCGATGCCGCTCAAGGTAAAGTCATCTCACTTTGAGTTGTGGTACTAAATGACTAAAACCCTACTCAAATAGAAAGTACTGTAATCAACTGTACTGATGTAGGTAATACACAGATAGCTAAAAAATAGATAAGTCGTGACATAACAAACTCGCGACTTTAAAAAATTGAAAAGATAATCAAGAGATTAATTGGAATGACATCATGCTAGATAGATTTATCACCCCAGTAATAAAGCCACTGTTAGCCCCAGTTGTGCTGCTACTAGACAAAAAGAATGTCCATCCCGATCAGCTCACATTAGTCGGTTTCGGTTTAGGCATGCTGGCAGTGCCGTTACTGGCATTACAACTTTGGTATGGCGCCTTGTTTTTTATCGCACTGAATCGGATTATCGACGGACTCGATGGCGCCCTTGCTCGCCACCAAAAACACACCAGTGCCGCAGGTGGCTATTTAGATATTTGTGTCGACTTTCTGTTTTATGCGGCCATTCCGCTAGGATTCGCCTTGGCCAACCCTAATGAAAATGCCTTAGCCGCGGCAGTGTTGTTAACCGTATTCATTGGCACAGGCTCAAGCTTTTTAGCCTTTGCCATACCGGCCGAAAAGCTGAATCTGCCTCGACCACAATTTGCCAATAAGAGCTTTTACTTTTTAAACGGCTTAACTGAAGGCACCGAAACCATCGCCTTCTTTGTCGCATTTTGTTTGTGGCCGGCTTATTTCCCAGAACTTGCCTATAGCTTTGCATTTTTAGGCGCAATTACCATTTTCACCCGTATACATGGTGGCTATCACACTCTGAAAAATCATACGGTGAAAAAAAACACTTCAGTTAATCAATCTCAACGAGGTAAATCAACATGATGGACGATATTTCATCCATTCGACTCGGGGCATTTTTAACGATATTGATAATCATGCTGCTACTGGAGTTTTGGTTGCCTGCTAGGCATTTGCCCAATAGAGCCAACGCACCGAAACCAGCTACGCGTTGGGTAGGCAATATCGGTATATTGGTTATTTCAGCAATAGCAGCCCGAATGGTATTACCAATAGGATTAGCAGGTATTGCACTGTACTGTCAGCAACAACAATGGGGACTGTTCAATTATATTGCATTACCTGATTGGGCTAGCATCACCATAAGCTTATTGTTATTAGACCTGCTTATTTATTGGCAACACAGGCTGTTTCATCGTGTCCCATTATTGTGGCGATTACATAAAGTTCATCATGCTGACGTTCATGTCGACAGTACGACTGCGTTGCGATTTCACCCACTAGAAATTATCGCCAGCATTGGGGTTAAAGCATTAGCGATCATCCTACTAGGGGTACCAGCCAGTGCAGTGATCTTATTTGAGATTTTATTAAATGGTTTAGCCATATTTAACCATGCCAATATCCGACTATCACCAAGGCTAGAACGCGTCGTCAGAACCGTATTAGTAACTCAAATATTGCACCGAATTCATCACAGCCAAATAATGTGCGAAACCAACAGCAACTTTGGTTTTAGTATTGTGTGGTGGGATCGTCTATTTGGTACTTATTCTGCTAAGGCCAGTAAAGCAGACGAGGATATCGACATAGGATTAATTGAATACCAAAACGCGAAACAAAACGCTTGGTTAACAGGGTTGCTATGGATGCCGTTTACCCATAAAAAATAACGGTTTACGTTGATTTTTACCAGCACTAATGATTAAGCAATAAACAGAATAATACTACGATCTTATTTAATTTATAAATAGGACTTGGTACGGTTAAAGGTCAAAGGTTAGAAGTATTTATTATGCATTTTTGTGATATGTGACTGCTGAAGCACTTGATTAATCGATGATAGTTTATCAAAATATTATTAATATATTGCTAAAGGATAAAGATACTATGATCGGTTTTACCCAAGGTTTGAAAACTAAAATAGCCGACTTAGAACACCAATTAGTCACTCATAAACAGCAACATTCAGATGAATTAAATCAATTACAACAGACTATTACGCAATTAAGCCAGCAGTTAAACCATTCTAATAGCCAATCTGAATACGATACCGCACGCGCTAATTTACAATTGCTGGGCGCAACAATGCTCAATGATATTCGCGACACCACCTTGGCAAACTCAATTAAGTTAGACGAAGAAAAACAAATGCTATCTGAATTAGATAAGTTATTTAATCAAACACATGTCGCGATTGGCAACTTAAAAAAACGAGCTGGGCATCTAAATGACCATGCAGAAAAAAGCATGGCTACTGCCGCAGAATTAAGTCTTTCGGCTAATGGAATAAGTAGTTTAGTTTCATCTATCCAGCAAATTTCTGAACAAACCAATCTACTTGCTCTTAATGCAGCCATTGAAGCTGCACGAGCTGGTGATGCAGGCCGTGGCTTTGCAGTGGTGGCAAGCGAAGTGCGCCAACTGGCCAGTAATGCTCATGATGCCAGCGCTAATATTGAAAAATTAGTCGCCACAGTTATTGAACAAACTGAACAAATTAAGAATGTAGTCATTACCAACCAAACTTGCTCTAGGGATATTGCTGTATCTTCAGAACAAATTGATCAAGTGGTGACTGATGTATTACAAAGCTCAGGCGTGATGAAACGAGTCATTGGAGAAGCCTCTATGACTGCTTTCTTAACCACGGTAAAACTAGATCACAGCGTATGGAAAAGTAATGTATACAGCGTGTTGGCAAATAAAGATCTAAATGCCAGTGTTAATAGCCACACTGAATGCAGACTTGGTAAATGGTATTACAAAGGCGAAGGTCAAAATTTTGCCAGTTTATCCAGTTTTAAAACTATCGAACAACCACATACAACCGTACACAGTGCAGGTAAAGCAGCTGTTATAGCCATGCAGTCGGGTAATGAGTCGACTATTTTGGCTCATCTTGAAACCATGGAACAGGCCAGTATCAATGTGGTTCGCGCAATCGATCATTTGCTCACGCAAAGCCAGCAGTAAAATTAACCTCACAACTTCATGAGCCTACAAAATAAATAATATCGTGTTGCATGATTTCCCCTCTAAATAACGTCAATGACACTTTAATCTGCAATCCTGAGGCTAGCGCCTTGGATTGAGGTTATTGTGCTGTCATTAATTAAGGTTAAAAAGAGCAATCACTTCCAATTACTATGGATTAAATTAGCCATAATAGAATAATATCAACACGAGGTTTAGCCACAAATAACCAATTAATGGGTCAATAAAATCACTGTCAGTTTTCACTAATTTATCGAGCTCATGGTATATTAGCGCCCATTCGAATTTGCTTATTCAGTTAAGGTTTACACATGAAAATCGGTATTATTGGCGCAATGGAGCCAGAAGTTGTTCATTTAGTTCAAGCTATTGTAGAACCAGTACATACAACAATTGCTGGCATCGAATTTATTAGCGGCACCATTGCCGGTAAAGACGTGGTTGTGACCCGCTCAGGTATCGGTAAAGTAGCAGCCAGTATTGCAACCACATTATTAATCGAAAAGTTTGCCGCAACCCATGTGATTAACACCGGTTCTGCTGGCGGTTTTGTCGATTCATTGGCAATTGGCGATATTGTCATTTCATCAGAAGTGCGTCATCACGATGTAGACGTCACAGCATTTGGTTATGAAATTGGCCAAATGGCTCAGCAACCTGCGGCATTTATGCCAGATAGCATCTTAGTCAATGCGGCCAAAAGTGCTGTCGCTGAATTAGGTGAAGTTAAGGCAATTGAAGGGTTAATTTGTACTGGCGACAGCTTTATTTGCGATCCTGTACGCACAAAAATCATGCGTGAAAACTTTCCAACGATGGCAGCTTGTGAGATGGAAGGCGCAGCGATTGCACAAGTATGTCACCAGTTTAACGTGCCATTTGTGGTTATTCGCTCGCTATCAGACAATGCAAACAATGACTCACCCGTTGATTTTGACTCGTACATTATCAAAGCAGGTATGCATTCAGCAATGATGGTTATCGCGCTATTACAACAGCTGTAATCGGTCTACACTTAGCTCGGACCCGCTATAGGGCCGAGCTAAGCAGGCTTCATAAACAATACAACAGCACATTATTGAGTCTCTATGGTCAATCAATTATTCAATCCTCAATTACTGAGCCAAGACGGCGGATTGCTTCAGAGCTGTTGTATTTTATTTTGCGCATTAATATTGGCTCGGTTTGCTCCTATTCCTAGAGAGCTGCAACCATTATTATGGTTTAACCGTTTAGCGGTATTAATTTCCAGTAAGGTTAACCACCCAGACCGAGCTGTGAGCCAACAACTTATCGCTGGGATTTTAGCCACACTTATTTTGATAGTACCTAGCGGGATTATCGTCAGTTTTTTACTCAGCCTTGCCGCCTACCCATGGTTTTTTGAGCTAATCATCTTGTATTTTTGTTTATGCGACTCAGCATTTAAACCCGTGGCTGAAAAGGTCGTTACAGCAATAAAAACCGGTAATAAGCAAGACGCAAAACAACTACTCACCCCATGGGTACGTCAGAATACTCAAGTGTTATCTGAAGTCGGTTTAAGTAAAACCACCATTGAAAAACTTTTTACCACTCCCATTTACGGCACCTTAGCGACTATATTGTTTTTTAGCTTAGGCGGCGCTACCATGGCATTAGTAGTGCGGATGTTAAGACAACTAGAACATTGCTGGCCGCCATATCATCCACACTTTCATATGTTTTCGAGTTTTGTAGGCCAATTCAATCGGGTAATTTTTTTCATACCAACCTTATTATGGCATTGCTCGTTAGCGATTCAGTTTGGGCAACTGGGTATTAGGTCTATTTTTTCGCAGCCAATATCAGCTCAAACCAATAAAAATCAATTGAATAATCATTACAGCAGTTATGCGTTAGCGGCTAAGTTATTGAAGATAGAGCTTGGTGGCCCCCAGCAATTTATCGAAAATGGTAAGACAATTCGGGTCGATTTACCGAAAGTAAAAGCGGGTCCCTTGCCAGATCATCGCTACATAAGCCAGGCAATCACAGTGACACAAACCGCGAACCTATTTTGGATAAGCTTAACGTTATTATTGCCATTAATATGGACAGGATTAAGATTACTTTAAACGTATAAATCTTGTTTTAAACAGGCTATTATTTAGCAATTATGAATCAATATTTGTCTATTTTGTCTGTGCGTCATATTCGCTTGTTAATATAAGGATATTACATCACAAGGTCATTGCATTTTTACAACATATTAACCTTTTAAATAACAAAAAATTGATTATTGTCTGCTTAAAAACCTGTTTAGGAATATCGCTTTGTTGAACAACTTACATGTATCGTTAACGACTCCGGCATTATTATTCCCGGCAATTTCCTTATTGCTATTGGCCTACACAAATCGATTTTTTTCATTAGCGGCATTAATCCGCCAACTCAGTAACGACAAAAAACCAGTGCAAGGCGAGCAAATTAAAAATTTACGCCAACGCATCATTATCATCCGAAAAATGCAAGAAGCCGGTGTCAGCAGCTTTGCCCTATGTGTGTTTTGTATGATTTTGATTTATGTTGGTTTTAACCAAATTGGTTCGATAGTTTTTGGGTTAAGTTTATTGTTGTTATTGTATTCGTTAATTTTATCTGTAATCGAGATCCGTATTTCAGTAGATGCTCTGACTATTCACCTTGAAGAGTTAAGTAAATGAGTCAGTGGATTTACTTTTTTGATTTATGTGGTACTGCGGTATTTGCCCTTTCGGGAGCATTAGCCGCGGGTAAACATCGTATGGATCCCTTTGGCGTTATCGTGTTGGCTTCTGTTACAGCAATTGGCGGTGGCAGTATTCGCGATGCGCTAATAGGTGCTACACCGGTTTTTTGGATCCGCGATCCTAACTATATTCTTGTCATTCTTGCGACAGTAATAACCTGCTTAGTGTTAGTGCGTAAACCGCATAAATTACCGCCACGCTCATTATCTATTGCCGATGCACTCGGTTTAGCACTATTTACCGTAATTGGTGCGGAAAAAGCCTTATTACTCGGGTTATCTGGTATGGTCGCGGTGGTAATGGGATTAATAACCGGTGTCGGTGGTGGTATTATCCGAGATTTGTTATGTAGGCAAATTCCAATGGTGTTGCGAACGGAAATTTACGCAACCGCTTCCATCGTTGGAGGGATCTGTTATACCTTAAGCATATTTGTCGGCATGGATAGCATGACATCGATGTTGATCGCTATGTTCAGCACGCTAATCATCCGTCTGAGTGCTATCCGCTGGCACTTATCTTTACCGGCTTTTGATTTGAAAACAAAGAGAATTTAATGTGCGAATAATCTTCATATTATGCTGTTTGCTATTGAGCTTTCCGAGCAAAGCCAATATTGGTGATATGCCACGAGAACAACAACTCGCGATGCAATACATGGAAGCGCTTACGGATCATGACTATACCGTCCTGCGTCGTTTCTACTCTCGCGACACGGTATTTTACGATAAAACAGCCAATACTACTTACACTGGCGGTCGGCATATTATTGCGTTTTTACAGCGGGCTCATGAAGGTGTATTAGAATACCGTTTAAACGTAGAACACATGTTTAATACCGGCTCTCTCGTGGTGATAATAGGCAGTTATCGATTACGAGGCCCCGGCGATCAATATGGTAAACCCGGTAAAATTATCGACCTTGCGGTACCAGGTGTCACCACACTAAAATTTGATAACAATACTGAGCGTTTAATTGAGCAAATGGACTTAATGGACTATCAAACCATGTCTGATCAACTTGAGTCTCAGTAGTGTTGCACGTATAAATTAGCCATAAATTAACCATGGTTCAGACATAAAAAAACGGCTTACATTATAAGCCGTTTTTTATTCGCTAACATCCGTGATTACTTTAAAATCACTTTAGCAAATTTGCGTTTACCCACTTGGAATACCGCTTCAAGACCTGCATTAAAAATTTGGCGACTGTCTTCAATCTTCTCGCCGTCCATTTTAACTGCGCCTTGCTTAATCATCCGCATACCGTCAGAGGTTGAACCCACAAGGCCTGCATCTTTAAGTAAGTTAGCAATAGCTAACCCGTCGCCCGCTTCTAATACCACTTCTTCGATGTCATCAGGGATGGCACCTTTTTGGAAACGGTCGATAAAAGCTTGATGCGCCGCTTGTGCTTGCTCTTCATCATGAAAACGAGCAATGATTTCTTTGGCTAACAAAATCTTGATGTCGCGTGGATTTGTGCCATTTTCAACGTCTAACTTGAATTGGGCTAACTCAGTTAACGGACGGAATGACAACAGTTCAAGATAACGCCACATTAAGTCATCAGAAATCGACATCAGTTTGCCAAACATTTCGTTGGCAGGCTCGCTCACACCAATATAATTATGCGCCGATTTAGACATTTTCTTAACGCCATCTAACCCTTCAAGTAATGGCATCATGATGACAGTCTGCGGCTTTTGGCCTTCAGATTTTTGCAGTTCACGACCCATAAGCAGGTTAAACTTTTGGTCTGTACCGCCTAATTCAACATCGGCTTTCAATGCAACCGAATCGTAACCTTGTAATAAAGGGTACATAAATTCATGAATCGCAATCGATTGACCTGATGCATAACGCTTTTTAAAGTCATCGCGTTCCATCATTCGGGCAACAGTTTGCTGTGATGCTAAGCGGATCATGCCAGCAGCGCCTAATGGCTCTAACCAGCTAGAATTAAATTCGATGCGGGTTTTTGCAGGGTCCAAAATTTTATAGACCTGCTCTTTATAGGTTTCGGCGTTAGCAAGCACTTGTTCACGAGTCAGTGGCGGACGGGTGCTGTTTTTACCACTAGGATCACCGACCATACCGGTAAAATCACCAATCAAGAAAATCACTTCGTGACCAAGCTCTTGAAAAGTACGCATTTTATTCAAGATGACCGTGTGACCTAAGTGAATATCTGGAGCGGTAGGATCTGCACCTAACTTGATGCGTAAGGGACGCCCTTCTTTCAGTTTCTCAAGCAAATCCGCTTCAAGTAATATCTCATCGGTACCGCGCTTAATCTCTGCCAATACTTGATCTAAATTCGCCATCTCTACTGCAACTCCCAGGGCTTGCACAAAAAATAAAGAGGTCTATGTTACTTGTTAGCCACAGCAAATGAAAGAGTGTACACTTAGCCGATAATAACGAAAGAGAGAAATTGGTAACAGAGTCAATGGCAAAGCTTCTTACTTTATTCACATTGCTGCCAAAAGCACATCAAATCACATTATCTTTATTGGTGATTCTAACGACAATTATTCTGATGTTTCCATCGGAAGACGCTCAAGCATCTAAACAAACCCAACTGGTAAGTCAATCTGCTGACAAATCAGACATAGAAACCAATAAACGTTATGATATTCCATTAGCCTTTCGCAGCCCAACACCACCGGGTAATAATGACAGTGTCGCTGAAGATGAATCGATTGATTTCATATCAAATGATGCCCTTGCATCACGAGATAATAGCGAAGAGGTAAACAGCGGCGAAACCCCTGACGATGAAGCGTTTGCCCATCATCTTGCCATGTTGCAAACAAGTACCTCTGATATTGATGGCATGATCAATGATATCGATCAGCAAGTTGCCACTCAAAAAGCTAAATTAAAACAACAAGCGGCTAATGATGATTATAGCGTTGAATACTATGAAGTGGCTAAAGGCGATACCTTAGGCGGTTTATTTAGCCGTGCAGGACTCAGCGCGAAAGATGTTTATGACATTACCCAATTACCCTTAGCGAAAAAGAATCTACTAAAAATCATGCCGGGCGAAGAAATAGCCATCAGTAAAAATGCTCAAGGTGAATTACAAGAATTAACCTATCGCATGGATAAAGTGTCGACATTAATTATCAGTCAACACAATGAGCAATACAAAGAAACGGTTAACACTAAAGAAGTCGTTAATCGCACCTCGTTTATTAGCGCCAATATCAAAAGTAACTTTTGGAATGCCGCTGCCGATGCAGGCTTGTCTGGTAACCACATTATGGAATTGGCCAATATTTTTGGTTGGGATGTCGACTTTGCTCTAGATATTCGTAAAGGCGATCACTTTTCGTTGTTGTTTGAACAAGAATACGCCGACGGTCAATTTTTGCGTAATGGCAATATTCTCGCAGCAGAGTTTATTAACCAAGGTGAACGCTACACCGCAGTACGTTATACCGACGGTGAATACTATTCAGAAAATGGCAGTAGCATGCGCAAAGCTTTTTTGCGTTCGCCAGTAGACTTTAAATACGTCAGTTCTAATTTTAACCCCCGTCGCTTACATCCGGTAACAGGCCAAGTTAAAGCCCACCGCGGTGTCGATTATGTTGCTGCCATTGGCACGCCGATTAAAGCGGCAGGTAAAGGTAAAGTGGTTGAGGCCGGTTATAACCAGTTTAATGGCAACTATGTATTCATTAAGCACAACGAAACCTACACCACTAAGTATTTGCATTTAACTAAGCGCAAAGTAAACCGTGGTGAAACGGTTAAACAAGGCCAAATAATCGGTACTCTAGGTAAAACAGGCCGAGTCACTGGCGCTCACTTACATTACGAATTTATTGTAAATGGGGTTCATCGCAATCCACGAACCATCGATTTACCTAAATCAATGCCAATTGATAGCAGAGAGAAGAACAAATTCGCTGCACTCAGCAAGCAATTGATGACGCAACTAAAATCAAATCAACAACAGCAATTGGCAAGTAATTAATAAGCGGTTTTTTGCTGTTAACAGAGAGTCACTTCATGTCTAAGCCAGAGTATTTTATCGGTCTAATGTCAGGCACAAGCATGGATGGTGTAGATGCAGTATTGGTTGATTTTTCGGCCGAACATCCTGTGCTAATCGCCAGCCATACAGAAGCCATTCCAGCACATTTATTAAAAGGCTTACAGCGTTTATGTCAACCCGAAACAGATGAAATTAACCGCTTAGGTAGGCTCGATCGCAGTGTCGGCAAATTGTTTGCTCAGGCAGTAAATCACTTATTGGCAAAATCAACAGTGACTGCCGCTGAGGTGATCGCGATTGGTTCACATGGACAAACCGTGCGTCACATGCCCAATTTAGAAATGGGTTTTACCTTGCAAATTGGCGATCCAAACACCATTGCCATTGAAACCAATATCGATGTTATTGCTGATTTTAGACGTAAAGATATCGCCCTTGGCGGCCAAGGCGCACCGTTAGTTCCGGCGTTTCATCAACAAGTGTTTGCTCAGTCTGGTCATTCAAGAGTTATTTTAAACATTGGCGGCATTGCCAATGTTACTTATTTACCCGGCAATAGTGAGCAAGTATTAGGCTTTGATACTGGCCCAGGTAACAATTTAATCGATGCCTTTATTCAACAAAACTTAAACCAACCTTTTGATGAAGATGGTGCCTGGGCAGATTCTGGCACCACCCACCCAGACTTACTCAAGCAGCTATTATCACACTCTTATTTTTCACTAGCCTATCCCAAAAGCACTGGCAGAGAGTTATTTAATCAAGCTTGGCTTGAACAACAACTCGCTGACTATAGCCATTTAGATCAACAAGACATTCAATCCACTTTACTTGACCTTACCTGTCACAGTATTGCCAATGACATTAATAAATTGTCACCGACTGGCGAATTGTTTGTTTGCGGCGGTGGTGCGTTAAATAAAGCCTTAATGCAGCGACTAGCCACTTTAGTTCCCGGTTATAAAGTCGATACTACCAGCGCCTTAGGTGTTGATGCTAAGTGGGTTGAAGGGATTGCCTTTGCATGGCTAGCAATGCGTTATCACCATGATTTACCCGCCAACTTACCGGCCGTCACGGGTGCGTCACGCACGGCTATATTAGGTGGCCGCTTTAAAGCGAGATAAACACACCAATATGTACGGTTTACTTTTGCAATTGTGGCCTCAATGTTATGATGCCCACAAATTTGCCCAATCGTTTGAAATTGGGCAAAGCCGTAACTTAAGATGAGAGTCAATATGAGCAACAAAACCAAAAGTGTGTCTGAACTGATGAATCTAACGCCAGAAGGCCGTTACGATTATATGGTTGAGCAAATTAAAATAGAAAAAATCATTTGGACACTTCAAGATCAAGATGGTTGCGTCATGCTAACCACTGAAGATGAAGATTGTATTCCAATGTGGCCATCTGAAGAAACGGCTGCACTTTGGGCCGTTGATGAATGGAAAGACTGTGAACCATTAGCCATTCCACTAGACGAGTTTCAAGAACGTTGGGTGAGCGGCATGGAAGATGATGATTTATTTATCGCTGTATTCCCGGTACAAGAAGACTTAGGTGTCGTTGTACCACCGTTTGAAATGGACGAACGTATTTCGCCAAAGAAACAACAAAAGCATTAATGTGTTATGACAATAATCAGCTCGGAATCAAACCAAATAGATAAAGTAACGGTCAAACCACGTTTACCAAAACGACTTATTACCTTAATGGTTATCTATACATTATCGTCTGTCAGTGGATTAATGGCCGCCAGCTCACTATCAGAGTTAAGTGCAATGTTATGCATTTTGACCTTGATGATGGTATTGGCAATTATCGGTCGCCAGAAAGCGGGCTTATATCTTCTGCGGGTTTATTGTCTGTTGCAACTGCTGTTGTATAGCCTATTACCGATCATAATGTATGACCCAGATAATTTGGTTGCCGGACCAACGACATTTGATTTTGGTTTATTTCAAGCCGTAGTGCCTGATTGGCTTATATACTCAGTGCTGATTACGCTAGGTATTATACAAGTGTGGATTAGCTTTAATGCCAAAGTGAAAGCGTGGTTTAAACCGCGGATGAACCTCAACATTATGAGTAGCTAATAAGCGGTTGTATTATTTAGAGATGTTGTCCAGAAATCAAAAAAGCCGTCGAAAGACGGCTTTTTATTATATAAATCCATTCTACAGTGAGATTGTTATCTCATTTATAGCGTGGTTTATCGCTGCTGTAAGACTCATTACACCGAGAAACTAGCCCCGCAGCCACATGTGGTGGTCGCATTAGGGTTTTTAACAAAAAAGCGTGAACCTTCAAGACCCGATGTATAATCCACTTCACCACCAACAAGGTACTGAAGACTCATTGGATCAACAACCAACTGCACACCTTGCTTTTCAATGGTGAAATCACCTTCGTTGACTTTTTCATCGAATGTAAAGCCATACTGGAAACCAGAGCAACCGCCACCTGTTACATATACACGTAGCTTTAATTCAGGATTCTGTTCTTCTTCTAACAGACCTTTTACTTTTATCGCCGCCGCATCGGTAAATTGGATCGGCATTGTTGCATCAACTTGTTCAGTCATTACTACCTCTTACTTCGGTGTCTACTGAGAATTATCCTTTACCTGACTATTTTGTTCAAGTATTACCCGCAGTTCTTTTTCACCCATCAACAGCTCTGGCACATTAAAGACTTGTTCAATCTCCCCGCCTTTCACCCCACGACTCGCAGCGACCTTCACTTTGACCATAATTCGTTGTAAATTAAAACCACTTGGCAGCACAAAATCGCTGTCCATTATTTGAAAATAATTAAACTCAAAATCCAGCTTTTTATTAATTAACTCGCTCAAAGACAGTTCAGCCGGCTGGTTATTTAGTGTGCCAAGCAACAATACTGTGGCGTTGGTTTTCACTTTTACTTTGCGTTTTTGCAACTGAGTTAAGATTAATCGTAACTGATATTGCTCGGGAGCTACACCTTGAGATAATTCCACGCCATGAATTGCCACCCCTTCAACATCAGCATCGGTAACCATAACACTGCGATAAAATGCTAATTCTTTTTCTAACGCTTTCTGTGCAGATAATTGCTGACTAAACATTTCTTGCATTTCTTTATTGGCATTATCAGCAATACTTAAGGCTAAATTACGACTGGCAAGCGCTTGCGCTTGAGTCTCTAGTTCTTGTAATAATTTACGCTTACCACTGGCGCTATTTGGTGTAGCCTCTGGTGCAAATGAAAGCCATAGGTTAAAACTTATCGCTCCCAGCAAAAAACACACTACCATTAACCCTATTAAGTATATGCTTGATGTCCGGTTTTTGCGTTCTAAAACTTGCAGTCTGTCTAACCAGCGGTGATAATTTAACATTACGTTACAACCTTTTAATAAAATACAGTATGCTTGATGAAGCTTATTTGCTTAGGGCTTATATTTCTGTAGAGCTTAACATCTTGTTCAAATCCTATGCATTGTAAATAAGGTGCTAATGATAATAATTTGCTTGCCAAATAAAGCTTTGCCAGCCAACGTAAAGAGCTAAAAAAACATGCGCAGGCAGTACTTTGACCTGTTAAAAGGCGTTAGTGCAAATTGATGGAGAGACATAACATGACACATACGCGTTATCGGTCAATCAATAAAAAATTGCCAAACATAACCCTAAAATATCAACAGACTTTAGAGTCAAACCGTGCAATTTAAGATAAATAAAGCCGCTATTATTCACGCCAAAAGAACTACGCGCAAATATCTACGTAACGAATTTAGAGATAAGTTATCTCAGGCTAAAATTAGCGTGCAACTTTGTGCACTCGCACTGTTATTTGCCATCATCGCCTCATTAGTGATTATCTTATTCCGGTTAAGCTTGGTGTGGGCAGAACAATACCTGCATGCAGATTCCATGAGCCTTAGCTCAACCTTAAGCGATTGGCGCTCTTACTTACCTTTAATCGGCGCGCTGCTTATTTGGTTGCTGTCATTGTTGGGGTCAAAGCGTTACCGGCGCATGGGCATTGCTTATGTATTGCATCGATTTAAATTGCACTACGGTAAGGTACCGCTTCAATCCGCTGCTGGACAGTTTTTTCAAGCATTAATCGCACTGATGACCAATTTTTCTGTCGGAAAAGAAGGCCCAGCGATTCATTTAGGTGCGGTGAGCGCAAGTGTTATGGCTGAGAAGTTCTCGCTACCAGACAATAGCGTGCGCATTATGTGTGCTAGCGGTATTGCCGCGGGTATTGCTGCCACTTTTAACGCACCGCTGGCTGCGGTTTTGTTTGTATTTGAAGTCATTGTACGAGAGTACAAAATTCATTACTTTTTCCCTATCATGCTATCTGCTATTTGCGGCGCGGTATCAAGCCAACTTGTATTTGGTAATATTCACGAATACGATTTGATCAATGTGATCCACATTCCACTCGATCATTATCCTATTTTACTCATTGGCGGACTTGCGCTGGGATGTGTCGCTGCCCTGTTTAACTTTTCACTGATGAAAGTCACTGCCACTGGCCAGCACTGGCCATTAATTTATCGTCTGCTCATTGCTGCAGCAGTCACCACTCTAGTTGGTTTAGTCATGCCACAGGCATTAGGCTCAGGCGATTTTGCCATCAATGAAGCCATTAGTGAGCATCCTAGTTTGTTGTTTTTAATCGCGCTGTTATTAGCAAAAATGTTGGCGACCATTGCTGCTATTGGCTTTGGCGTACCAGGCGGGCTTATCGGCCCGCTCTATGGTATTGGCGCCTTAATTGGGGCAATTCTAGCGTTAATCAGTAGCCTAATATTCCCGTCAATTGCGCCTTATGTTGGCTTATATACCGTGATTGGGATGACGGCGATGATGGGGGTTTGCCTGAGTGCGCCCCTAGCAGCATTAGTTGCATTACTTGAATTAACCAACGATGCTTCGATTATTTTACCGGCCATGTTTGTCACCATCCCAGCATTTTTGGTGGCGTATCAGGGATTTAATACCAATTCTATCTTGCTAAAACAACTTGATATTATGGGGCTTGGTTACAAAATTGCTCCGCTTAACCAAGGGCTGCAAAAGAAAGGTGTGAGGGTACTGATGGATAAACGCTTTGTCATTGTTAATGATGATGACGAACTGCTACTTGAAGTACTCAAACGGGCAGCAGGCCGCCCAGTACTAGTGCGTAATGCTGAAGGAGAAATTGAAATGCTGCGTCTTGAAATGCAGTCATTTGAAGATTCAACCACGCTATCACGCCTCCCTATGCCAGGGTTACCAGACACGGCCACCTTAAATGAAGCCTATGAAGCGCTGGTCGCGAAACGCTCCGGTGAAGTGTATATCTATCGAGGCACTAATCAGAAAGTGGTTGGGGTAATAAGTTGGGCTAATTTACTTCAAGAAATCCGCTCCGGGCAGGTATAGTCCCAGCCTATCCTCGGTATAAGCTCTCACCGAGTGAAAAAGGAATATACCTATCCAATCAACCTATTTTCAAAATAGGTCTATTGGCTAACAAGACGTATTAACACCTTGAAAGCGGTCCTTTTATTAGGAAATTAGACAACTTAAATAGTGAGGCGAAATGCTTTAACAAATATTCATTAACCCATACAGGGGCTGCTATAGCACAATGAAATTTGAGGTAGCTCGGTCAGTATGCCGCTCATTCAGCGCTGAATGAGTCATAAAGGCGCGCAACTTAATTCCATTAAAAAGTAAACTAAAGCCCTGCGAATGTTCTTCATAGCAGCAAGTGAATCTCAAAGTTCAGCACGGTTATTATATTTATCTGGCGGTTCTTTTCTGCTACAATTTTGCCTCAGCCACCCTACACATAACCTATATAACACTCTATATAATGCCCTATATAATAATACGGTAAAATAGCATGCTGTTCTGGTGAATATTTTGCCCCTAAACTTTGGAAATCAGGCTGATGACACAGTTCGAAGGTTCACATATCCTTTCAGTAAGCCAGTTAGATCTGGATTCGATTAACACTATTTTTAATGTTGCTAACAAAATGACCCCTTATGCTTTGCGTGAAAAACGCACCAAAGTGTTGGAAGGTGCCATTTTAGGCAATCTTTTTTTTGAACCTAGCACCCGTACTCGTGTCAGCTTTGGCTGCGCTTTCAATTTGCTTGGCGGACATGTACGAGAAACCACAGGAATGGCATCATCGTCATTATCAAAAGGCGAGTCCTTGTATGACACGGCTAGAGTACTATCAACTTACTCAGATGTGATTGCCATGCGTCACCCAGATGCCTACTCCGTCAAAGAGTTTGCTGAAGGCAGCCGAGTGCCAGTGATCAATGGCGGTGATGGACCAAATGAACATCCAACTCAAGCCTTGCTGGACTTATTTACCATCAAAAAAGAATTAAGCCATTCAGGTATGGGTATCGATGGTATGCATATTGCCATGGTAGGTGACTTAAAATATGGTCGCACTGTGCATTCACTTTCGCGCTTACTTTGTATGCATAAGGACATTAAGTTCACATTGATATCGCCAAGTGAGCTAGCAATGCCTGACTATGTGATCGCCGACATTGAAAATGCTGGCCATAAGATCACAATAACCGAACAACTTGAAGGTAATTTACATAACGCGGATATTTTATATCTTACCCGTATTCAAGAAGAGCGCTTTCCGTCACAGGAAGAAGCCAATAAATACCGGGGTAAGTTTCGCTTAAATCACAATATTTATACGCAACATTGCAAATCAAATACGGTGATTATGCATCCATTACCTCGTGATTCACGCGCGCAAGCAAATGAACTCGACAATGATTTAAACAGCCATCCAAGTTTGGCTATTTTTAGACAAGCCGACAACGGCTTACTTATACGTATGGCACTTTTTGCATTAACACTTGGAGTTGAAAACCAACTCGAAAAGTATGAGTGCCCAGTAAACTGGTATTCACGTAAAGCCGATAGATAATTGGCACACAATATTAAGGATTAGACATGACCCGTTCCGAAGTTTTATTTGAACAGGCTAAAAAAACCATTCCTGGTGGCGTTAACTCACCTGTACGTGCCTTTAATGGTGTCGGTGGTTCACCTTTGTTCATTGAAAAAGCTGATGGCGCTTATATTTTTGATGCCGATGGCAAAAAGTATGTCGACTATGTGGGTTCATGGGGACCGATGATTTTAGGCCATAATCATCCTAAAATTCGTCAAGCAGTGTTAGCTGCTGTCGAAAACGGCTTATCATTTGGCGCACCGACTGAACTTGAAGTAAAAATGGCTGAAAAAGTCATTTCAATGGTGCCATCGATGGAACAAGTTCGTATGGTAAGTTCGGGCACCGAAGCTACCATGAGTGCAATCCGTTTAGCCCGTGGATTTACTAACCGTGATGATATTTTAAAGTTTGAAGGTTGCTACCACGGTCATGCTGACTGCTTGTTGGTTAAAGCGGGATCAGGCGCATTAACGTTAGGCCAGCCAAGTTCACCTGGTATTCCAGAAGACTTTGCCAAGCACACTTTAACCGCGACGTATAACGACCTTGATTCTGTGCGCGCTATATTTGAACAGAACCCAGACAATATCGCTTGTATCATCCTTGAACCTGTTGCGGGCAACATGAACTGTATCCCGCCAGTAGAAGGTTTTTTACAAGGCTTACGTACAATTTGTGACGAATTCGGTGCGTTATTGATTATCGATGAAGTGATGACAGGCTTTCGTGTCTCTATGAGTGGTGCACAAGGTCACTATGGCGTAACGCCAGACTTAACCACACTTGGTAAGGTCATTGGTGGTGGCATGCCTGTAGGCGCATTTGGTGGCCGTAAAGACGTTATGCAATTTATCGCACCAACAGGTCCAGTCTATCAAGCGGGTACATTATCCGGTAACCCAATTGCAATGACTGCCGGTTTAGCGCAAATGGACGCTTTATGTGAACCCGGTTTGTATGACGCCCTTGCAGACAAAACTAAACGTGTTGCTGAAGGCTTTAAAGCCGCAGCAGACAAACATGGTATTCCATTAAATATTACTTATGTGGGCGGCATGTTTGGTTTCTTCTTTACTGAAGATAACACGCCAATGACCTCGTTTGCCCAAGTCACAAAATGCAACATGGAGCATTTCCGTCATTTCTACCATGCCATGTTAGATGAAGGTATTTATTTAGCGCCAAGTGCTTATGAAGCAGGCTTCATGTCTATGGCTCATGGTGATGCTGAAATTGAATATACTTTATCTGCTGTTGATCGCGTTTTTGCGGCAATGAAATAGCTCAACTTCATCAGTTAACCTCTTTTTAGGTTAAGCAAACTGTTGGTAACAAAAATAGGATAAATAACTACGTTGTTTATCCTATTTTTATTTATGTTAACAAATTCCTATTACCTTTCTCTGTGTTAATTATTTTATCCACGACTTTGGTCGATAATTGACGAAAAAACTGTGATCTATATTGCGAAAATGCCCGTGGTGTGATGTGATCGCCCCGCCAAACGGAAAGCTTAATTGAACCTTAAAAAAAAGGCTGAATTAGGTTAGCAAAAATTCATGGTAATGATGTTGATTACCTACAACACAAAGTTGGAATTGCAGTCATGCTACATACCTTTCTTATCTCACTTGCAGTGCTTGCACTGTTAAGTATCGTGCTCGAAGAAATTACCCATATTAATAAAGCCAAAACCACCCTGTTCCTTGGCTGTATTGCTTGGATCACCTTATTTATTGCCTCTGGTAGCCCAGAGAAAAGTAAACTGGTCGGTGAAGAACTCAATGAAAACTTATTAGAAATTGCCACCTTATGGCTGTTTTTAATGTCTACTATGACCTTTGTTGCTTACCTTAACGCTAAAGGTATGATCCAAGTACTGGTGCAAAAAATATTTCCGCAGCAAGTGTCTGTTCGCATGTTGATGATACAAGTTGGGATGTTTTCGTTAGTACTGTCGACTTTTTGTGACAACGTGACAGCCACATTGGTGTCGTTAGGTTTACTGACCACCTTTAATTTAGACAAACAAATGCGTCGCCGTATGGCAGTGCTCATTATCTTTGCGGTGAACTCTGGTGGGGTTGCATTAATCACCGGCGATGTAACGACTCTGATGATTTTTCTTGCCGGTAAAGTGCATATTTCTGAATTATTAATTCTGTTCATTCCTGCCAGCATCAGCGTTATGATCCTAGCAATATTGTTCTCACTCAAAGCCGAAGGGCAAGTGAGCACATCGCCAATTGAGCAAAACTACAATACCGTTGATATCGTCATTGGCTTGATTTTCTTCACCACCATCGTATTAACCATGGTACTTAACGTGCTGTTTGGTATTCCACCGGTATTGACCTTTTTATTCGGTTTATCAGTAATGTTCTTAGTCGGCACTACCCATAAGAGTAAAACCGAAGAAGTTCAGGTATTAGAATACATTCGCCAAGTTGAGTTCGATACCCTGCTGTTCTTCTTAGGTATCTTGTTACTGGTTGGTATGCTTAAAGAGATTGGTACGCTTAACCTATTAACAGAAGTCTATGGCATGTATAACCCAAGCATTTCTAACTTCTTTACCGGTGTCGGTTCTGCATTATTAGACAACGTGCCACTAACTGCAGCATTATTAAAAGCAGATCCCGTACTGACAACAGCACAATGGTTAGGCTTAACTTATTCGGTTGGTGTAGGCGGATCGTTATTAATCATCGGTTCGGCATCTGGCATCATCGCGATGAGTAAAGTTGAAGAACTGACATTCGTAAGCTACTTAAAATATGTTCCAGCATTACTATTATGCTACTGCATAGGTTATGGATTAACGCTGTTTTTAGCCAATAACATTCACGGCTAATATTAGTACGAGGGTTTTTCAGATAAAACAGAGGCGCTAATAGCGCCTTTGTTTTATGCCTAACATTCCAACATCGCCTTAAATTGCTGGCACTCTAAATTGCTCACCATCAATTTCTAATACGATATCTCGTGGCCGAATTTCTACAATCGTCAGCTTATTCTTGATCATATCGCCCTGTTGTAATTCAACCCCATCGACATTTAACCAACGGTTACTTGGTTCTGTCGAATACACATGAGCATTAATATTAAACTCCGGTACTTGCAACTGCACACTCGCGGGTAAGTCACCATACTTAGGAATTTGCTGATTGGAAGGTCGAGGGATAGGATCTAATTTTGCTGACGTCACTTGCTGATTAGCCGACTGTTCATATTCAACGTCTTTAAGCGCAGTTTCAAACGCAGCAATCAAATTACTCTGCTCTTTAATTGATGGTGCTTTAACAGAGGCAAAATCGACGTCTTCTGCGGCGGCATTTACTTGCAAGCGCAATGCCTCAAGCTCTGCTAAACCTCGGCGATTAGCCTTAGCACCTAATGCAATGGCTTCTTGCTGCTGCGCCTGTTGACGATTGCTCTCTTGTGTCTGATATTCATCAACGCTGCTATCTTGCCCGCTTTGATAATTATCCTGTTCATAACCTGCTTGCTGCTGATAGCTTGGTTGCTGAAAATTGGCTTGTTGGGCGTTGGTTTGTTGAGAGTTAAATTGCTGAGAGTTGAATTGCTGGGAGTTAGCTTGTTGAAAATTGCGCTGGCCATCATTTGCTTGCAGATATGGTTCATTCACACCAGAAGACTCAGCGTAACCATTGTTATTATAACTTGCCGCTTGCGTGTTCATTGCATTCGTATTGAAAGGTTTGGCAATAGGTAATGCCACCTTACCCGCTAAACGAATATCATCGTTATTTTGTACCGCAGATTCATTTTTGTTACCGGCTAATGCTTCAGGTGTTTTATGTGGTGTAACAACAGCAACTGGCGCCGTGACAGTTTGTTGTGCATTAACGCCATTATGCTGGATAGTTGATAACGATGCAGACGGTGACTGTAATAGCACACTCATGCCCCATGCAGCGCCAATGCCCAAAGCAATGGCTACAGCCAATACACTATACTTATTCAACTTATTTGAGCTGTTAGATTGCGATATATATTGAGGCGGCTGCGTCGACATAATATCGACAACATCACCTTGTTGCTGCTTTTTACGGTTAACCGCATCCAATAGAATTGACATTAACTGCGCACCTCAGAGGCACTTAAACGAGGGCCTTGCTGGCTCAGATATAAGTTAAGCTGCACCAAGGTCTGATTGCCTGCTATACCATCTGGCTTTAACCCATGCTGACGTTGAAAATTCATCAATTGTTGCTCTAAATCACTATCAAACTGCGTCAGTAGTCGTGCACGTCGCTTGTTGACTAACGCTAAGCTATTCTCGAGCCATTGCACTTGTGCCAAGCTAGAGGACTGACCAATCTCACGCGGCAAGACACTGTCTGGTTGCCACAAAATTTCAAAAGTGCCACTAAAGTGACGGTCAAACCAATCTTTATTCACCCAAAATTGTTGCTCGCCCAGTTGCAATAAAATCTGTTCGGCTTGACGCTCAACAATTACGCCATAAAACACGCTCGTTTGCGTATCTTGCAAGTAAACAACTGCGGGGTAATTAAGACGCATAATACTGTGCCAATTACCTTGTTGCTGATAACAGGCTAAATCTTGTTGCTGCGCAGCTTGGCAGGCAGACAAGCCGATAATAGGCTGTTTATTCCACAAGCCAAATAATCCGGCAAAGGCATTATCAATGCTACTGCTTTGTAGCATTGCTTGGCGCATAATTTGTTGTTGTGCATTGGCAACGGGAGTTGCTGCTTGTACTTGTTGAGGTTGTGCTGCTTGGTTTATCTGGCTAGGCATAACTGCAGGCGTTTGATTGGCTAGGCTAGATTGCGCTTGAACATCTGCTATCGCCGCATTCGCATTCATATTGTTTTCAATGGCTGAACGATTAAACAGATAAAATGATAAACCAAAAGCGAGCACCAACGCAGTAGCGGCAATAAATGGCCAGCGTTTATCGCCTGGTACATCAATATCACCCAATACTTCGACCGCAGCTTGATTAACCATTTTGTGATCGATCGGAACCTTAGCTTGACCATAACCAGCCATTAATGCACGTTCACATAATAAGTTGGTTAAACGCGGAATACCGCCAGAATGTTTATGTAACGCGGTTATCGCCTTACGTGTAAATAGCGGCTCATGCCTACCGGCAACCTGCAAACGGTGCAACACATATAGAGCAATTTCATCTTTATTTAGCGGTAATAAATGATAGCGAGCAGTGATCCGCTGTGCTAACTGACGTAAGTCTTGACGCTTTAGCAGTTGTTGTAATTCCGGCTGGCCAATCAAAATCACTTGCAGCAGTTTTTTGGTGTTGGTTTCTAGATTGGTCAATAAACGCAGCTGCTCTAATACTTCCGAACGCAAATGCTGTGCTTCATCAATAATCAGCACCGTATTACGACCATTTTTGTGATTATTCAGTAAGTACATGCTGATTAAATCAGTCAACTGCTTTAACGTCGGATTTTCACCGTATTTAATTTCCAGCTCATCACATAGGGTGGCTAAGAGTTCAAGCTCTGTTAACGATGGGTTTAGAATAAACGCGGTGTCGGTATTATCGGGTATTTGTTGTAATAGACAGCGAGAAACAGTGGTTTTTCCAGTGCCGACTTCACCCGTTAATAATACAAAGCCACCGGTTTCACCTAGGCCGTAGGTTAAATGAGCCAACGCCTCACGATGACGGTCACTTAAGAACATATAATGAGGGTTAGGCGCGATAGAAAATGGATTATCGTTTAATCCATAGAAGGCTTTATACATTCGACCAAAAATCCTTATTTGAAACTGACGGCTCACGTTAATGCTTGTATGACAGCTTGTCAAAAGTTAGCCGTAAAAATCTAACTCTGATAAGATTTAAGCAACTTATTATTACACGTTGTGGTACGCCATGAAGATTTATTTAGTAGGCGGGGCCGTACGCGATACCCTTCTTAAACAAACTGTCGTTGATAAAGATTATGTGGTTGTTGGCAGCAGCGTAGAAGAAATGCTCGCATTGGGTTATCAGCAAGTCGGTAAAGACTTTCCTGTTTTTTTACACCCTAAAACTCAGCAAGAATATGCGTTAGCCAGAACAGAACGAAAAACCGGTAAGGGTTATCAAGGTTTCAGTTGTGATGCCAATAAAGATGTCACTCTCGCCGAAGACTTATTGCGCCGTGATTTAACCATTAATGCCATCGCGCAAGATGAGCACGGCACACTGACGGACCCGTTCCACGGTATTGCAGACATTAACGCTAAAATACTTCGCCATGTGTCAGATGCCTTTGTTGAAGATCCTTTACGCGTGTTACGAGTGGCTCGTTTTGCCGCTCGATTTCACCACTTAGGGTTTACTATTGCACCTGAAACCTTACAGTTAATGACCGACATAGCTAATAGCGGTGAATTAGATCACCTCACCCCAGAACGCGTATGGCAAGAATGTGATAAAGCATTAAGCAGCCAAAGTCCGCAGGTTTTTTTCAATGTATTAAAGCAATGCCAAGCATTAACAGTGTTATTTCCTGAAATTGATGCGTTGTTTGGCGTGCCACAACCTGAAAAGTGGCATCCTGAAATAGACACTGGCATTCATACCCTCATGGTTCTCGAGCAAACGAGTCTGTTAAGTGACAATAAAGCAGTACGTTTTGCCGCTCTAGTTCACGATCTAGGTAAAGCGTTGACCCCAAAACAAGATTGGCCGAAGCATTATGGCCACGGGCAGAAAGGTTTGCCGGTCATTAAAAAGCTTTGTGAACGAATTAGAGTGCCAAACGAATACCGTGATTTAGCATTATTAGTCAGCGATCAACACCAAAACATTCATAACGCGTTTGAACTAAGAGCAGAAACCATCGTCAAATTATTTGATAAAGGTGATTTTTGGCGAAAACCTCAACGCTTAACAGAGCTACTATTATGTTGTCATGGCGACTTAAGAGGACGAACTGGATTTGAACAATCTTCTTATCCACAAGCCGAATATTTACTACATTGCTATGAGTTAGCGAGCAACGTCGATGTGCAATCGATTATTGCCGCGGGTTACCAAGGATCGCAAATTAAAAGTCAACTTCAGCTAAATCGAGCCGAAACGATTAATAACTATAAAATACAATACATTGAAAGCAAGCAGCTACATTAGCTATTGCCTATTTAGGGTTTTATGAAAAAAAGCGGAAAAAAGCATTTTTTAACAGGGAATAAGCAATAAATCACTAAGATTTATATAAATTCGGCAATTAATGATGCTTTTGGCCCGGTAGACTTGCAATTTTCATTTATTTCGCTATTTTAAATGAACAATCTTATATTTGCCTATAGCAAATAAAAAAATCTGTGACATAATTACGCCGTTGCAAAGGCACATGCCGTTGCACTATTTAACAACCTATATATTAAGGGATTTACCCATGAACAAGAAAGTACTGATGATTGCTGGTGTTGCGATGACTGCTTTATTAGGTGGTTGTGCTAACACTACTGCTTTAGAAGAAAGCGTAGCAAACCTAGGTAACAAAGTTGATCAACTATCAGCACAAGTTGGTTCTTTAAAGTCTGAGCAAAGCAAGCTATCTGCTGATGTTAAAGGCGCTAAAGCTGCTTCTATGGACGCACAAGCCGAAGCTAAACGTGCTAACGACCGTTTAGACAACATGGCTTCTTCTTACAAAAAGTAAGAATAGTTATTAAAAATTAGCTTATTTACATAGGTTGATTATTAGGGCTTGATTGTTGATACCACTACTCTAAGTAGTACTTCAACATCAAGCCTTAATTATTTGTGCTTCGCGTAGAAAAGTAATAGTAAGCGGTATCAAGCGGTATCAAGCGGTATCAAGCGGTATCAAGCGAAAAATCTAAACACCTACAGCTTCTCCACACCAGCTTTTTCACTATTTAATCTATACATTGTTCAACCAGTTAATCTTTCTAAACAATCTCACAGATATCATCTGGATTGACCATTAACACAAAGTTCAATCCTAGCATTAGCTCTTATAGCATCTAGCAGCGAAGCGCTCTAGCCCCTAGGCTTGTAAACGCGCTCACCGTTCGTTATCGCTTGTCATCACAGAATACCCGCAACCCTTCTTAGCTCTTATAGTATCTAGCCGCGAAGCGTCCTAGCTCTTAGGCTCTAACGCTCTCACCGCACTTTCATCTTATCGCTTGTTATCGCTTTCCATCAGCTTTTACATTTTTATAAGCGTTTTTTGAGCGTTATAATCTGCCAGTCAAACTCTAGCTCACTAATTGCAGTAGATTTAACTTGATGCTTTAGCTGATCATTAGCACGCCAACCAAATACCGACATATCAAGCAATGTTAATGCCTGCTCACCGGTAACTGACTGAGTAAACACCACTTGTTGCTGGGCATCAATTTCCACATCATTGGGTAAATTTAACTGCAGCGGCTTTTCGACTAAGTCTGGATAAACTTGTTGTTTAATTTGCCATAAATGCCTAATACCAGGCTGCAACAATACAATTCGACCGTCATCTTTTAAAATCCGAATGCATTCTTTCCCTTTTAACGGTGAATCAAGCACCGTCACGATATCGACTGATTGCGAGGCAAAGGGCAATTTTTTTAACGCCAACAACAATAAATTCGCCGGTGTTTCAGATTTTGCCGCGGCAAAGATAGCATTTTCAGCATCGGTAATGCCCCAATGCTGGCACGATACATTGGCTTCCACTAACGCAGGCACAAGCTGACGTAAATAATAACCATCAGCACATTGGTAATCGATATGCTGTAATTGTGTGTCACCATTAGAGGTAGAGGCACATAAGTCCAGCAATACTGTTTGAAGTTGTTTAATTAACGGTGCAAACAAGCCTGTTTCTAATAAAAAATGTCGCCCGCGCATTTGTTGGCGAGACTCCACTTGCGGCTTACTCTTGCCCTTTACGTTGCTCAGCAGTGGCCAGTAACCATTAGGGTGTTTATCAAAATGATGCTTGTTGTCGCAATAAAATCCCGCTGAAGCTTGATGTTGATTTAGTGGAGCTGAACACACTGGACATAATAAAGATAAAGTCATAATTACACTGATAGTTAATTGAAAGACGGTAAAACAAACGGGTAGAAATACCTAGTGTGGTAAGCCTACCCGCTATGCAAATAAAAAGTCGCTTAAATGCTTATATTAAAGATAGAGCAATCCAAGCAATAACGCACCAAGAGCAAGGCGATATAATACAAACGGCGTCATGCCTATTTTGCTAATAAATTTTAAAAAGAAATGAATACATAAATACGCAGCAACAAATGATACAACAATCCCTAAACCAAGCGCTTGGTAATCGATAGGTGCAGGACTACTGACTAAGTCTTTGGTCACCAGTAACGCGGCACCAAAGCTAACAGGAACAGACATAAGGAATGAAAAGCGAGCCGCGGCTTCACGGGTTAGCCCTAACATCAGTGCTGCTGTCATCGTGGCGCCAGAGCGCGACGTGCCAGGTATTAATGCCATAGCCTGTGCTAAACCGATAAGCAAAGCCTTTTTCCAACCCATTTGAAATTCAGTTAACTGTGCTTTTGACATTCTATCTGCCGCCCACAACAGCAAACCAAAAACAATCGTAGTTATTGCAATCACTAAAGTATTTCTGAAATGGGTTTCAATAAAGTCTTTGGCAGTAAATCCGACAATAACAGCAGGAATAGTCGCTAAAATAATCCACCAAGCGAGTTTACTTTCTTGAGTTTGTTGCTTGCTAGCTAAACTGGTAAACCAAGCTTTTGCCAGTACAACAATCTCATGGCGAAAATAAATGACCACGGCAAATAAAGAGCCTGTATTAACTGCTACATCAAATGATAAACCTTGATCTGCCCAACCTAATATTTGTGATGGTAAAATTAAATGTGCCGAGCTAGAAATAGGCAAAAACTCCGTAAGCCCTTGGATTAATGCCAGCAGAATAACTTGAAACGTTTCCATATTTGTCCTTGTTAGAGATTAACTTATCGATTAGTTATAACGTGTTAATGGGTAATAGTTCTGGTGGGAACTCAAATACAATAGGCCACAATTGTTGACACTGTTTGTCATAATTCTGCCAAAGTGTTTGATAGCTTTGTAACGTCACCGGATGAGACAGATTAGGGACTAATTCTGCCAAAGGCCACAATACAAACGCATTAAACAAAATTTCGCCACGAGGCAATTCAACGGGGATGTCACAAATAACATCGTCATACAGCAATAAGTCAATATCAAGGCTCCTCGGGCTGAATTTTTTCTCACCTCGAATACGGCCATTGTGTTGTTCAATTTGCTTAAATGTCGCCACAACCTGTGCAATTGATAAATCGGTATCAGCCGCAGCCACCATATTTAAAAAATTAGTGCCTTTAAACCCTACCGATTCACTCTCAAAAACCCGTGATAATTGTAATGGGCCAAAATATTGTTGTAAATCAACCAAACCGGCTTTCAGGTGTTTCTCTGGCGAAATATTAGTGCCCAAACTTATGTAAATACGTGCCATTGACTGACCTAATGCTAAACAGTAAAAAAAATAACAGTTAAATGCTACCGCGTTCGATCTCGACACCGACAGAAACAGCATGAGGTATTGCACCTGGCTTCATCACAACCACTTTAACCCAAGGCACATTAAATTCGTTTTGCAAACAATGCGCAATCATTTCAGCAACAGTTTCAATCAGCTCTATCGGATTCTCAGTAATCAATGCCGTTAAACGATTTGATACCGTTTCATAACACAATGCATTTTCGTAACTATCACTAGCGGCCGCAAGACGATTATCCCATGCCATATCTAAATCGATAAGCAATGTTTGATGAAGTTTTTTTTCCCACTCATAGATACCAATAATGGTCTCTATCGCTAACTGGCGAATGAGTACTTTATCCATATAAATTCCTACCTTAACCGATGTAAAAAGACGTTAAGTTCATCCTAATCAAACTTTATTACCGATTATATGCCTAATATGCACATTTAAGCTTTTTCCTAATGAATTAAAGCAGTAGGATAGGCGTTGTTGTTCAATTAACATCAACTAAATGGTTAATGTTAACGCGAAGACAGCTTTAGTGGATACTAAAATGACTTGTCTTACAAATGAATGCGCGATGATACCCTAAGAAGAGTAAGGAAACCAATTTGAACGCCGTTACAGTCACCATTTTGATGATCATTACCGCCTACCTAGCGGGTTCGATCTCAAGTGCCGTACTGGTTTGTAAATTAAGAGGTTTACCTGATCCAAGAACCAGCGGCTCCGGCAATCCCGGTGCCACTAATGTGCTACGCATTGGTGGAGTCAGTTCTGCAGCGCTTGTGTTATTTTTTGACATGCTCAAAGGCGCCCTGCCTTCTTATCTGGGCTATAAAATGGGACTTGATGCCGCATCATTAGGTTTTATTGCTGTTAGCGCTTGCTTAGGGCATATATTCCCAATATTTTTTGCTTTTAAAGGCGGAAAAGGTGTTGCAACGGCCTTTGGTGCAATGGCCCCCATTGGCGGTGATTTAGCAATATGCCTCATCCTCACTTGGATTGTGTTTTTACTATTAACGCGTTATTCCTCTGTAGCCGCAATGGCAACCGCAACCTTAGCGCCTTTTTACACTTGGTGGTTAGACGAACGTTTTATTCTGCCTGTTGCGATGCTCTCAACCCTTATTTTAATCCGCCACAAAGACAATATTGGCCGTTTGCGCCATGGCGAAGAAAGTAAGGTCACACGAAAAAAATCCATAAAAAAACCCAACACCAAATAGTATTAGGTTTTCTTGGCGGCTTGAAAATAAATCATTACTTTCAAGCTTACCGACTCAAACACGCTAACTCATCAATTAATCTACTGCAGGCAGCGTATCCAAAGGCCATCTAGGCTGACCTTTAACCTCAAGCCCCTCTATATGCCCTGCACGTAAACGCTGTAATCCAGCGTAAGCAATCATGGCACCATTGTCAGTACAAAACTCCCCACGAGGATAAAACACTTGACCGCCTAACTTGGTCATCATCTCTGCCAATGTCTCACGTAAGCGAGTATTAGCACTTACACCACCGGCAATCACCAAACGTGTATAACCTGTTTGCTTCAAGGCTCGTTTACATTTTATCGCAAGGGTATCAACAACCGCTTCTTCAAATGCACGGGCAATATTGGCACGAGTCTGTTCATCATTCGGTTCTGCAGCAATCGTATTTGCGGTAAATGTTTTCAATCCAGAAAAACTAAAATCTAAACCTGGCCTGTCCGTCATTGGACGTGGAAACTTATACCCCGCAGGCAAGCCTTTCTGGGCTAATTTGGCTAAACGAGGGCCACCAGGATAATCTAAGCCCATGAGCTTGGCTGTCTTATCAAACGCTTCGCCTGCAGCATCATCGACAGATTCACCTAACACTTGATATCGTCCAATGCCTTCAACTTGCACTAACATTGAATGGCCGCCAGACACTAACAAGGCTAAAAAAGGAAATTCAGGTGCATTTTCTTCCAGCATGGGTGCCAATAAATGTCCTTCCATATGATGCACACCGATCGCTGGTTTATTCCATGCATACGCTAAAGAGCGTCCCACACAAGCGCCAACAAGTAATGCACCTATTAGCCCAGGACCTTTGGTATAAGCAACACCGTCGATATTATCTAGGCTTGAATTAGCCTCTGATAAAGCCTGCTTAATCAATGGCACAATTTTGCGAACATGATCACGAGAGGCAAGCTCAGGCACAACACCACCATAATCGGCGTGCAATTTAACTTGGCTGTATAGCACATGCGACAATAAGCCTAATTTATCGTCATACACTGCAACCCCAGTCTCGTCACAGGATGTCTCAATACCAATAACCCGCATAATCTCTCGTCTTCATTAAAAATAAGGCCGCCAATTCTACCCGTCTCAGCGTAAATACTCCAATGTTTAACGATTAAATACCTATCCTTATAAGTAAGCTTATAAGTAAGAGATCAACTCAAGACTCTGAACCAGCAAAACATAGATAACAAACCGATTTTAAACAGTCACAATTAGTGTTAAATACACTTACCAAGGGGCAACCATGATATTGTCCATGCGCGTTACCTAACAAAACAGGCACTGCAGTACAACTAACGGCTTAAACGAATAGACATATAACGGCTACTTTTTCTTAAATAACCTGAACTTAAGATAACAAATCCCTCCCAAACAGCCCTTTGCCTTGCTAACGTCGAGATTATTTACACAAGAAGACTTGCAATAATCCCGCTATTTGACGCGTCATTTCGCTTTGTTAGTAAAAAATGACAAGTTTGATAGAGGTTAATTACTAAAATTATGATATTTATAATTATATTCTCAACTCTATATCCCGAGTTCAGGTTAAATATTAAAAAAATGAAACAGTGGGCTATTTCCCCGAAGAGAAAATCAATCAGGGGTTTACAAATGGTCGCCGCTCGGTGTAAAATTCCGCACCATTTTAAATAGCCTTTGGTTTGAGTGAAGTCACTAAAAATGTTTAGTCGATTTAATCATCCAACATAACTACACCTAAGGGGTGATGGCGTATGCCAATTATTAAAGTACGTGAAAACGAACCATTCGACGTAGCTCTTCGTCGTTTCAAGCGCTCTTGTGAAAAAGCTGGTATTTTAGCTGACGTGCGTGCTCGTGAATTTTACGAGAAGCCAACTACTGCCCGTAAGCGTGCAAAAGCAGCTGCAGTTAAGCGTCTAGCTAAGAAGCTTTCTCGCGAAAACGCACGTCGCGTACGTTTATATTAATCTCATTATGAACTTAACCGATCAGCTAAAAGACCACATGAAAGATGCCATGCGCGCTAAAGATAAAGTGCGTTTAGGAACAATTCGTATGGCACTTTCTGCCATCAAACAGATTGAAGTGGATACCCGCGAAACTCTGACTGATGAACAGACAATAGCTGTATTAACCAAAATGGTTAAACAACGCCGTGATTCGATTGCTCAATATGAAGCAGCGAATCGTCCGGAGTTGGCAGCCGTAGAAGCAGATGAAATTCGAGTTATCGAAAATTTTCTGCCTACACCGCTAACAGAAGATGAAGTAGCAGCGATTATCGATGCCACTATTATTGATGTTGGTGCTGCATCCATGGCGGATATGGGTAAAGTAATGGGAGCATTAAAAACTAAAGTTCAAGGCCGTGCAGATATGAGTGCTATTGGTACAATGATCCGCGCTAAATTGAAGTAATCAATTTTTAATGTTGAATAAGCCGTGCACTTGCACGGCTTGTTTGTTTACATCAGTTGATAAAGTAAATTCGAGAACAACAGCAATCAATGGCGATACCTCGTGATTTTATCAATGAGCTAATAGCTCGAATAGACATAGTCGATCTCATTGACCGTAAAGTGCCGTTGAAAAAAGCCGGTAAGAACCATTCGGCTTGTTGTCCTTTTCATAGCGAAAAATCACCCTCTTTTACCGTCAGCAGAGACAAACAGTTTTACCACTGTTTTGGTTGCGGTGCCCATGGCAATGCTATTGATTTTGTCATGGAATATGATCGCCTAGAATTTGTTGATGCCATTGAAGAACTTGCAGGTCAACTTGGTCTTGCCGTACCACGAGAGCAAGGCACAGGAAAAAGGCCAGATCAAGGATTAAGTCGAGACTTATACGAACTGATGGAAGAAGCTAACCTCTTCTATCAAAGCCAACTTAGGCAGCATACAGACAAACAAAAAGTTGTCGATTATCTTGAATTTCGCGGATTATCGAGTGACGTTGTTGAGCAGTTCGGCATTGGGTTTGCACCCGATGGTTGGGATGGTTTACTGGGTCGTTACAGGCAAAATTTGCCCGCCCAAGATAAATTACTGACCGCAGGCATGTTAATTGCCAATGATAGCGGTAAACGCTATGACCGTTTTCGCGACAGATTAATGTTCCCAATACGCGATCGTCGTGGTCGTGTTGTTGGATTTGGAGGAAGAGTTTTGGGTGACGGCACCCCAAAGTACTTGAATTCTCCAGAAACGCCCATATTTCATAAGGGTAATGAGCTTTATGGTTTATATGAGCTAAAGCAAAAACACCGTGACCCACTACATGTGTTAATTGTTGAAGGGTATATGGATGTCGTCGCACTCGCCCAATTTGGGATTGATTATGCGGTTGCATCGTTAGGTACATCGACTACAGCTGAACAATTTCAGCTTTTAGTGCGTAGTGCAAAACAAGTGGTCTGTTGTTATGACGGTGACCGCGCAGGCCGCGAAGCAGCTTGGCGTGCACTAGAAACAGCGCTACCACTGTTAAAACCGGGTGACCAAGTCAAGTTTATGTTTCTACCGCAAGGTGAAGACCCTGACACTATGGTCCGCAAAATTGGCAAAGAAGCATTCGAAGCATTAATGCAAAAAGCCATGTTACTGCCCGAGTTTTTGTTTGACACATTAAGTGCTAACCACGGTACCGATAAAGGGGCATTAGCCAAGCAAGCCATTGCGCTAATCGAAAAGGTACAAGATACCGTCCTACAGAATTTACTGTTAGAAAATTTAGCACACAAATTAGGCATGAACAGTAGCGAAGATTTAAAGAAAAAATTAGGTTTTACTGTAAAACAGCCAAAACCATTAAATGCGAAAGGCTTACAAGGTCGTGGTACGCCATTAAGATTGGCCATTGCCCTACTGGTCCAAAACCCAAGTTTAGGCTTTGGTTTGGCAAAACAGCCTGCACTAGATCGATTACAGATGACCGGCATAGAATTGCTCAATCATTTGTTAGATATAACTCGAGAGCAAACGTTAAACAGCGCACAACTACTTGAAATGCATAGAGAGCATAATCAAAAGAGCACTCTAATAAAGCTAGCCCAATGGGAACATCAAGTGGCGGATGAAAACGTATTGCCAGAGTTTAAGCAAACCCTGATTTGGTTAAACAACCAATATATTGAACAACGATATCAGGAATTAAGCCTAAAACAGGCTTTAACGAAAGTTGAAAAAATGCAGCTAACAAAGCTGATTTCTATAATGAAAGGCATAGCGAAGTAATACGCAATTTATTCGTGAAGAATATGCGTACAAACATTGCCATGGACTAGCTAAGGTTAGTCCACACAGCTATAATTGACGATTTGCGCGCCACTTAGCACAGCTAACTGGCCTATCGTTTTATCAGTTACCCAAAATTGGATGATATCTATGGATCACACTCCGCAGTCGCAACTCAAACTGTTGCTCGCTAAAGGTAAAGAGCAAGGTTACTTAACCTATGCAGAAGTGAACGACCACTTACCTGCAGACATGGTCGATTCCGATCAGATTGAAGATATTATCCAGATGATAAATGACATGGGTATCCGCGTTTTTGAAGAAGCGCCAGATGCCGATGACATGATGATGTCGGAAGACAACACAGACGAAGATGCTGCAGAAGAAGCAGCGGCAGCTCTCGCAACCGTAGAAAGTGAGTTAGGCCGAACCACAGACCCTGTCCGCATGTATATGCGCGAAATGGGCACGGTAGAGCTACTTACTCGCGAAGGCGAAATTGTTATTGCTAAACGTATCGAAGAAGGTATCAACACAGTACAGAGTTCTGTCAGTGAGTACCCTCAAGCGATCGCAATGATCTTAGAGCAATTCGATAAGTATGAAGCTGAAGAATTGCGCTTGTCTGATATTATCTCTGGATTTATCAATCCTGACGACGATGACGTCGCACCAACTGCCACCAATGTTGGTTCAGAATTAGCTGACTCTAAAAATGATGATGATGACGATGACGACGATGATGACGATGAGGAAGAGGAAGAAGGCAACAAAGGGCCAGACCCTGAAGAAGCCAAAGAAAAATTCACTCAACTCAGAGAAGCCTACGAAAAAAGCTTAGGAATTATTGCCGAAAAAGGCCGTGACCACCCTGAAGCGATTGGCTCATTATTTGTTATTGGCGAATTATTCAAAGAATTCCGTTTAGTACCTAAACAGTTTGACCGTTTAGTGAAAAGCATGCGCAACATGATGGATCGCGTACGAATTCAAGAACGTCTAGTCATTAAGCTTTGTGTTGAACACGCTAAGATGCCAAAGAAAAACTTTATTAAGGCTTTCACTGGTAACGAAACAAACTTAGATTGGTTTAACAAAGAAAAAGAAAGTACTAAGCCTTACGCTGAAGGTTTGCGTATGATCACCGATGACGTAACGCGTTGTGTGACCAAGCTAGGTGCTATCGAAGTTGAAACAGATTTAACCATCGCAGGCATTAAAGACATTAACCGTCGTATGTCTATCGGTGAAGCGAAAGCTCGTCGTGCGAAAAAAGAAATGGTTGAAGCTAACTTACGTTTGGTCATTTCTATTGCCAAAAAGTACACCAACCGTGGTTTACAGTTCTTGGATTTAATCCAAGAAGGTAACATTGGTTTGATGAAAGCAGTAGATAAGTTTGAATACCGCCGTGGTTATAAGTTCTCAACTTATGCAACGTGGTGGATCCGTCAGGCAATCACTCGTTCAATCGCCGACCAAGCACGTACGATCCGTATTCCAGTACACATGATCGAAACGATTAACAAGTTGAACCGTATTTCTCGTCAAATGCTTCAAGAAATGGGCCGTGAGCCGTCTCCTGAAGAATTGGCAGAACGTATGATGATGCCTGAAGATAAGATTCGTAAGGTGCTGAAAATCGCTAAAGAGCCAATCTCAATGGAAACCCCAATCGGTGACGATGAAGATTCGCATTTAGGTGATTTTATCGAGGATACTACCCTCGAGCTACCACTTGACTCAGCAACTAGCGAAAGTCTAAAGAACGCCACACACGAAGTGTTAGCTGGCCTAACAGCCCGTGAAGCAAAAGTACTGCGTATGCGTTTTGGTATCGATATGAATACTGACCACACGTTAGAAGAAGTGGGTAAGCAATTTGATGTTACACGTGAACGTATTCGTCAAATTGAAGCTAAAGCGTTACGTAAATTACGTCACCCTTCTCGCTCAGAAATCTTAAAGTCGTTCTTAGACGAATAAGCTCACTGAAAAAATAGTATAAAAACCTGCTTCGGCAGGTTTTTTTATGTCCAAAAACGCAATAATTGCTTAACAGATAACCAATTGAAACAAGATAAGTAAATACAACTAAAAACACGGGTGACAAGTGCCAACAAACTTCGTATACTTTCCCCGCTTTCGATAGTGACGACTATCTTAAGTCGGCCCCTTAGCTCAGTTGGTTAGAGCATACGACTCATAATCGTCAGGTCCCCAGTTCGAGTCTGGGAGGGGCCACCAATTCTGATAAGCCGTAGTAGGTTAATACCTACTACGGCTTTTTCATATCTGGCGTTCTGTGTTGTAGCAAATGTGTAGCAGATACTTAAATAAAAGTCAGTAATTGAAGGAATTTGAATCCGCTTGCCATTTTAATAGTTATGCAAATCACCAACCATCAAATAACTCCACAATAAGCGCTTATAACGCTCTTGATTAATCTGCGTGATGCATTAGAGGATAGCCATTCGGCTTAAGTAAAAACCAAGGTAACTAATTTAAGCTTCGCTATCGTATATGCCTCAGCTGCTTTCTAGCCAATAATGTCATCTACTACTATCTTGTTTCGACCCGAACCTTTGGCTTTGTACAAAGCGCTATCAGCTCGTTGGAACCACTCTTTAAAAGGCTCTTCAATACGCAGAGTTGCCATGCCGGCACTAAAGGTTAACTTGTCAATTGGCGCAAAGTCCATCTGTGAGATTTTTTGACGTAGCTCTTCAATATGTTTAAAGACCATAGCCGAGGTCGCTTCTGGTATTAAAATCACAAACTCTTCTCCCCCCCAACGACAGATGAGATTTTCTTTGCGCATATTTATAGACAGTTCATCCGCAAAACGGCACAAAATATCATCACCAACATTGTGGCCAAACTCATCATTAATCTTTTTGAAATAATCTATGTCTAATATGACTAGAGTAACAGGGAAATGATGTCGCTTAGCGCGGGAGATCTCTTTATCAACCAGAGCGCTAAAAGCTCGACGATTATAAAGCAAGGTTAACGGGTCTTTAGAGGCAAGCTGTTCAAGCTTTTCATTTTGCTGATTAAGCAGTAAGTTTTTGTCGGTGATTTCTTGAGTTCGATGATTGACCATTTGTTCTAAATGGATAGTGTGTAAATGTATTTTTTGAAGACTATCGTGGAAAGCTTTAGACAGTTGACCTATTTCATCATCTGAATCGATTATTTTTAGATAACTTTTTTTATCTTTAACAGAGGCTTTTACATCTTTGGTCAGTTGCACGATTGGTTTTGTTATTCTATTGGATAGTTCACTGATGAGTAATAAAAATATCACCATCAAAATGATCGAAGTGACTAAAACGTCGTACATAATTGTATATATAGCGTGAAAAATTTCAGACTCTTTAGTTGTGACAAACAAGGTCCAGCCAGGCAGATAATCAACTTTTGAAAATGTGACTATCTTCGATTCATTTAATTTGGCATCCCTATAACGACCGTAGCCATCATTTTGTAATTTAGTTTGTCGGACTATTTTATAAAATCCTGGATAATCAGCACTTTCTGTCATTGAAAGTTTATTCTTCATTATAAAACTTTTATTCGGATGAGAAACCATTAAGCCATTCGAGTCAGTTAACCAAGCGTAACTCTCTTTTGCGAGCTTAATTTCTGCTAATTTAGCGGAGATGATGGTGAGAGGCACCGCCACTGCAAGTGTTCCTATCCAGTTATTTTGCGTGTCTAAAATAGGTACTCCCACCATGATAACGGGGGGCCTTTTCAAACCGAGTGATTACTGGCGTGCTAATATTATATTCTTTGCCCACCCATTGTTCAGCACGTATAAATGAAGAATGAGTGACTTTATTTGTATTACCTAACACATCAGTTAAATTTAAATTTTTGTCTACATAAATAGCATTAATGAAATTACCACGCCCCATTGTCATCAGCCTTTGCAGCTGTCGAGCGATAGTCGCTTTATCACCTAGCTTTGTCTTTGGGTTATTGCTGAGCATTTTTAACATAACCACATATCGAGCAAACTCTTGGCTGAGGAGGTTTGCGTGCATTTTCGAAATTTTGGTAGAGTTTTCTAATGCTAAATCCAGTACACGATCACGCTCATTGATAAATATAGTGATTAAAAGCACAGACGTGAAAGCTATCATGACTAAAGAGAAGATAGTGATAACCTTGGCTTTTATACTATGAAACATATCACCCCTGAAAACGTTTGCTTAACACACTAAAATATATATAAATCACAAAAAATTGATGACTCTTAATGGTATAGACTGGTGGTTAGCATTATGTCGTACTGATGCAATACCATTAAATAATGATTGCATAGACTTTGAATTGAACACATAAACTCACTCAAATCATCTTGCATTAAGTCATGTTATTACGCCATATCCGTTAATGTTAACAAACAATGCATGTTTTTTGGGGTTAATCTCGACGAATATAACTCGGATTTTGTTCTAAATAAGCCTGTGCTGCAGTGATAGCAACCACGGCTTTAGAATTAAATTCACGTTGGTACAAGGTATATACCACAAATAAACTGGCTAAAATGAACATTCCTGGATGCATAAACCAGCACAGCGCCGCCATAGAGTAGTAATAAGAACGTAAGCCATAGTTATATGAATGCGCCGCTTGATCTTGTACCACGGCCATTTGCCTTGCATAGCCCAATGCATTTTTATCGCTACCGGTTTTATCTAATGGTGCCGCGCCAATCATAATATTCACAAAACCATATTGACGCATTGACCAGGTAAATTGGAAAAATGCTAGCACGAAAATCCCAGCTAAAAGAGCCAGTTTGATCTGTACCAGCGCGTGATTAGGCGACGAGGTGAAGGGAATTGAACCAATCACGGTTTCAAGCTTTTCAACCTGCGAAAATAACGTCAACACACCCGCCAGGATCAGTAAAGTTGTTGAAGCAAAGAAGGCAATATTGCGTTCTAAATTAGCCAATAATGCCGCTTCCGCTACGCGTATCTCTTTGGCTATTACCTGCGACATCCAATGAATACGTTGCTGATGCATTACTCGTGCAATGCAATTAGAGGTTTTGGCTTTACGACGGGCAAAACCGGTATACCCTATCCAACTAACTAAAAATACAATTAAAGCCAGCGAATCTAACCATGAAATCACCATGCTGATTAACCTATGTAAGAATAAATAATAGATTGATTATGCATCAGTTTTCACCATGCTTACATCAGTTTGTTACTAGAAGTGGTTAAAATGGACTTGGGCAAACAAAATCAATCCGTTGTTCTGTTACTGGATGAGTGAACGATAATGAAGTGGCATGCAACATTAATCGGTCCGACATCGCTTGCGAATAGTCATTACCATATAAGTCACAACCTAAAATAGGATGGCCTATTTGCTGGCTGTGTATGCGTAGCTGATGAGTCCTGCCGGTAATAGGGGTAAAGGTGACCCGTGTTGATAGCCCTTGTTGATGGCGTTCAATTACTTGATATTGACTGTGAGCGGGTTTACCAGTTTGCTGACAAATTTTCATAAATGGGAAATTATCACTATCTTTGGCGATCGGTAATTCAATATCACCATGTTGCTCAACCAAATCACCATATAACACTGCGGTGTAGGTTTTTGTGACAGTGCGTAGCTGAAATTGTTTAGTTAATAATCCATTAATCTCTTTGTTTAGCGCCACTAACATAATACCTGACGTACCGAAATCGAGACGGTGAACTAACGTAGCCGTTGGATAATCTTGCACTAAACGATGATGTACTGAATCCTTGTTTAATGGATTCTTCCCCGAGAGACTTAATAATCCCGTCGGTTTATTGATCAACAACAAATGTTCATCTTGGTATAAAACCTCAATGTTGCCATCGCAGGGTGGAGCAATAAATTCAGCCATAATATCTTAGTGGTAACTATCTAAGCGGGAATAATAATAGAAAAGGTGGCTTGTAAGCCACCTTTCATACTGTTCGCGCTAGGTTAAAGCAGGGTTAAGTTCGTAATCGTCCCAATTGCTGATGCTGCTGCTGAACTAAATCAGCTAGGCTGTCACTGCTCTGCTGAGCACTGTCAGCCAGCTGTGATAACTCAGCAGCCGAGTCTGAAATGCCAGTAATGTTACGATTGACCTCTTCGGTTACCGCACTCTGCTCTTCAGCTGCGGTAGCGATGTGGGTCACTTGACCTGACACTTGGTTAATTTGTTCAACGATGGCATTCAGCGATTGTAATGCTAGCTGAGTTTGCTCAACCGCTTTTTGTGCGCCTTGGGCACCTTTATCAATAATGCTCGAGGCATTTTTAACTTCTTTTTGTAACGACTCAATCAAGGTACTAATTTCATTAGTCGACGTTTGAGTTCGAGACGCAAGGGTTCTGACTTCATCAGCAACAACAGCAAAGCCTCGGCCTTGTTCCCCCGCTCTGGCAGCCTCAATAGCCGCATTTAACGCTAATAGGTTAGTCTGCTCTGCAATGGAACTGATCACCTCTAAAATACGGCTAATATTGGCGCTGCTTTGCGACACCATACCTACCGCTTGCTGAGCTTGTGCTGAATCACTCGAGACTCCCTCAACAAATACCATTGCTTGAGTTAACCGCGACTGACCGTCTTTCACATTAACCGTCATAGATTCGGTTTCCATTGCGGTTTGCTCAGAGGCTTTAGCCACTTCAAGCGCGGTGGCGCTCATTTGATTAACCGCTGTTACCACACTTTCAATTTCACCATATTGGCGATTAACACTTTCGCGTGTGTGCTTAGCAATGTCTGCCGATTTTATGCTTTCTTGTTGCGAACGGTCGGCAAGAATTTTGAGCTCGGAAATGAGATGGCGCAATTTAGCAATAAAGGCATTAATACCACTGCCTAATGCAATTAACTCCGCATGGGCATCGACTTCTATCGCTTGAGTTAAGTCGCCTTCGGCGCTGGCAAGGTTTTCGACGCGAGCTTGGATCATATTAAGCGGCGCAATAATGCTACGAATAACCAAACTGATAATAAGCACCGCAATAACTGTGACAATAATACCGATGGTTAATAGCAAGCTGCCCAGAGACATCGCCATGTCATTCATGGCAGTGTTCATATGATCTACCGCCATAAACGCTTGGGTTTTCGGCACTTCAATAATCAATGACCAAGTTGCATTCGCAATAGGGATATTAATAGGATATGCCACGGCAATGGTGGTTGGTTCATTTACAAACCCCGATGAACTATTTAATGCCAACAGCTTTTTAGCTAATTCTGGCCCGACAGATTCACTAAAAGGTCGTGCAAATTTTTTATAATGGCTAGCGGCCACCACAAACCCTTTCTGGCTCACCAACGTCACCTTAGCTTGCCCACCATACAAACTTTTAGATAATTGCATAATCATGGTTTGAAATATCGGCAAGTTGATGTCCACGCCAACGAGACCTTTAAATTGGTTATCCACTATAACGGGCACGGTTAACGAGGTCATGAGTGCAGTATTGCCTGGAGTGATTTCGTACAAATATGGTTCCATTAAGCACGGCTTTTTACTGTCTTTGGCACACAAGTACCACTCAGCCTCGCGAACGCCAAACTCATTTAACGTGGTAACGTATTTTTCAGCCGCCTCATCAACTTGATTCTGCTCTACTGTGCCGTCATCATTGCGGGTGTAGTAAATTTCTAATGTGCCCGCATTCGGTACACTGTGGCTTTCACCTTGAAGATAACTGTCATCGAGACCATCATAGCCATTAGGTTCAAATTGCGCATACATCGATGATATGATGTTATTTTTCTGCAATATTGCCGCAAGCGATAACTCCACCCGCTCACGACTTAAAGGATCTTTTTTTGAGGTTTGTTCCAGTAAGCCTGCAAACGAAAAGGGAACCCGATAAGCTTCATTGATAAATCCAGCAATACGCTCACCATACTCACCCGCTCTTGCTGAGAGTTTGTCATTAATCTCTTGTTGTAACGCAACCTCAACCTCTGCGGCCAGACTGGTATTCTTATCTTTTAACCCTAGCCACAAACTTAAAGAGAGTGTAATGACTGTGGCAACAAATAACGCCGAGGTGATCCATAACAACTTTGACTTAATGGATAATGCCTTCATTCAATTGAGCTCCCGCTTTAGTATTAATTTTCAGATACAATAAAGTGTAGTCAGCTTTAAAAATTAAGTAAGTATGAGATATAAAAAATCCCGTAAAAACGGGATTCTATTGATTATTTTGACAAAAAGAGCCGCTATTTAAACACGGTCTGAAATGTAGAGTCCATAATCGCAAGACCAGTATCAATTTGTGCATCTGGCGCAGTTAATGGTACCAGTACTCGGATAACGTTGCCGTAAGTACCACAAGACAATAAAATCAGTCCGCGGTTACGTGCTTCAGTTAAAATCTTACCACTGTACTGCGGAGCAGGTTCACCATCTTCCATTAACTCAATGGCGATCATTGCACCCAATCCACGCACATCAGCAATTTGCGGATACTTAGCTTGCATATCAGTGAGTGCCGACTTAAGCCGATGACCAACTTCATTAGCTCGGGCCAATAATTGTTCTTCTTCAAACACTTCAATAACCGCTAACGCAGCAGCGCAGGCAATCGGGCTACCACCATAAGTACCACCTAAGCCACCAGCGGTAACAGCATCCATGACTTCTGCTTTACCGGTAATACCTGATAGTGGGAAACCACCGGCAATTGACTTGGCAAAGGTAGTAATGTCTGCGGCTACACCCATTTGCTCCATCGCAAAGAAAGTACCAGTACGACCAGCGCCGGTTTGTACTTCATCGGCAATTAACACAATGCCATGGTTGTCGCACAATTCACGTAAGCGCTTCATAAATGATGGCGTAACCGCGTAAAAGCCACCCTCGCCTTGCACAGGTTCTAATATAATTGCGGCAATATCGGCAGGCTCGGCATCATTCTTAAAAATACGTTCAATTGATGCCATAGCATCATCTTCAGACACGCCATGCATTTCACACGGAAATTCAGCCCGGAACACGTTGGCAGACATTAAGCCCATGCCTTTACTGTACGGTGCGACTTTGCCAGTTAATGCTAGCGCAGCAATGGTTCGACCATGATAGCCAGAGGTAAATGCGATAACGCCAGCACGCTTGGTATAAGCACGGGCTACTTTAACTGCGTTTTCGACCGCTTCAGAACCACTGGTAAATAAGGCGGTTTTTTTAGCAAAATCGCCTGGCACTAAATGGTTAAGTTTTTCACATACCGCAATGTAACTTTCGTAACCCAACACCATAAAACATGTGTGAGAAAATGCATCTAGCTGCGCTGCCACAGCCGCTTTAACTTTAGGGTGTAAATGACCAGTATTGAGTACCGCAATACCACCGGCAAAGTCGATATATTCACGACCTTCAACATCCCATACTGTGGCGTTTTCAGCACGTTCAGTAAAAATTGGGTGAATTTGCCCTACACCTTGAGCCACTGCCGCTTGGCGACGAGCCATTAATCCATCATTTGTTTTAGTCATAGCCCGCTCTCTTAAACTGACATGCAGATATATTTCATTTCAAGGTATTCTTCGATACCAAATTTTGAGCCTTCGCGGCCTAATCCAGACGATTTAATGCCACCAAATGGCGCGACTTCGGTCGAGATTAATCCGGTGTTAACGCCCACCATACCGTATTCAAGTGCTTCTGCTACTTTGTAAACCAGCGAAATATCACGGCCATAAAAGTAAGCGGCTAAGCCAAATTCAGTGTCATTAGCTTGTTTAATCACATCATCTACTGTGTCGAATTTGAATAGCGGTGCTAATGGGCCAAAAGTCTCTTCTTTGGCAACTAACATCGATTTATCAACGTCACGTAAAATAGTAGGTTCAAAGAAAAAGCCACCTAAGCTATGTGTTTTACCGCCAGTGACGATACTTGCGCCTTTAGCAACAGCATCGGCTAAATGACGCTGTACTTTAGTCACTGCATCAGCATTGATTAACGGGCCGATATTCACCCCAGTATCCACACCATTACCGACACTTAATTTAGCCACTGCCGCAGCAAACTTTTGGGTGAATTGCTCATACACTCCTGCTTGGACATAAATACGGTTGGCACACACACAGGTTTGACCGGCATTACGGTATTTAGCAATCATTGCGCCATCAACTGCGGCATCAATATCGGCATCATTAAAAACGATAAACGGTGCATTACCACCTAGCTCCAATGACAGTTTTTTAAGTGTTGGAGCACATTGCTCCATTAACTTAATTCCTACTGCAGTTGAACCAGTAAAAGATAATTTACGCACAATAGGGCTTTCACATAAGGCATTACCAATCGCAATCGCATCACCAGTAATAACACTAAACACACCAGCAGGAATGCCCGCACGATGTGCAAGCTCAGCTAATGCTAATGCGGTAAATGGAGTTTGCGGCGCAGGCTTGACCACCATAGTACAACCGGCTGCTAGTGCAGGCCCGGCTTTACGGGTGATCATCGCAGCAGGGAAATTCCACGGGGTAATCGCCGCAGTCACGCCAACAGGTTGCTTAATAACAGTCAGTCTTTTATCTGCTTGATGACCAGGAATGGTATCACCATAGATACGCTTAGCTTCTTCGGCAAACCATTCGATAAACGAGGCAGCATAGGTTACTTCACCTCTTGATTCTGCCAGCGGTTTACCTTGCTCGGTCGTCATCATCAACGCTAGGTCTTCAGCATTTTCATGCATTAACTCAAACCAACGGCGTAACTTCTGGCTACGCTCTTTTGCAGTCAGCGCGCGCCATGCAGGTAAGGCATTATTGGCTGCTGTAATGGCTGCTTCGGTTTCTGCTTTGCCCATAACAGGCACATTACCGATGATTTCTTGGGTAGCAGGGTTAGCTATAGCAACCGTTTCGCCGCTGTTAGCACCCACCCATAGGCCATCGATATAACATTGTTCATGCAATAAGCTTGGATCATTTAAAATCACAATGCGCTCCTACTAAATTCTAATAAAACTCAGTTAATCATTAACAGCCAGCTGGTAATCAACTGATGGTTATATGCCAAACTTGTCACGTAACGTGTAATACCACGCACCTAAGGCACTAAACGGCACTCTAAGTGCATGCCCGCCAGGGAATGGATAATGCGGCAATGCGGCAAAGGCATCAAAACGTGTGGCTTGACCATTAAGCATTTCGGCAATTAACTTACCGGCTAAATGAGTATAGGTAACCCCATGACCACTACAGCCTTGTGAGTAATAAATATTATCGCCAATACGGCCAACTTGTGGCAGGCGCGATAACGTCATTAAAAAGTTACCCGTCCAAGCATAGTCAACTTTAATCCCTTTTAACTGCGGAAAGGTCTTTAATAGTTTAGGCATAATCAAGGCTTCAACGTTGGCCGGATCGCGAGCACCATAAACCACGCCACCACCAAAAATAAGGCGTTTATCGCCAGTAAGACGGTAATAATCTAATAAGTAGTTACAGTCTTCAACGCAATAGTCTTGCGGTAGTAAACTCGCAGCTATTTCATCTGACAATGGTTCAGTGGTAATCACTTGAGTACCACAAGGCATGGATTTAGCTTGTAGCTCTGGCAATAATTTACCTAAATAAGCATTACCAGCTACCACTACAAATTTACATTTAACTTGGCCTTGTGCTGTGTGCACAACCGGTGATGCGCCATCGTCCACTTTAATGACAGCTGAATCTTCGAAAATCAATCCACCAAGGGATTCCACCGCACGGGCTTCACCTAATGCAAGGTTTAGAGGATGAATATGGCCACCGCTTTTATCGAGTAAACCACCGACATATAAATCGGTATTAACCACTTTGCGAATGCCATCCTGGTCGAGTAACTCTAATTGATTGTTATGACCATGAGCTTCCCATAATGATTTTTGACTCTGTAAATGGCCCATTTGCTTGGCGTTCATGGCGGCAAAAACACCACCATCTTTTAAGTCGCAATCAATGTTGTATTTGGCAATACGGTCACGAATAATCTGACCACCTTCGAACGCCATTTGACCAAAAAGTTTAGCTTGTTCTTTGCCGACAACGCCTTCGATAGAATCAATGTCACGACTAAAAGAATTGACAATTTGACCGCCGTTTCGACCTGATGCTCCCCAGCCAATTCTTGCCGCTTCAAGCACCACAACTTTCATGCCGCTTTCTAATAAATGTAACGCAGAAGACAAACCAGTATAGCCCGCGCCAATAACACAAACATCTGTTTCAATTGTAGATTCTAAGCGAGGACGTTCGACTTTATCATTAGCCGATGCAGCATAATATGAACTAGCATGAGGTGTGGCGGACATAGCACTTCCTTTATAGGTTCAAAACGTAATTCAACTCACTCATCCTACACTTATGCAAATTTAAAAACTAGCATTAATCGCGTAATTTTTGACACTTTGTTGAATATATTAAACACCTGTGTCAGTAGAATATAGCAAATAGATTATCGAAAATAAAAAGCCACACTGACATCAGCGTGGCTTTTACATTGTGTTATTGAGTATTGTTATTCCATCGCAATTTTAGCTTTTTTCTCTGCTCGGCGTGCAAAATACCAAGATAAGAAAGCCACTAAAGATACCGCTAAAATAATAATCGTCGCCAGCGCGTTAATCTTAGGTGAAACCCCTAAGCGTACTGACGAAAAAACCACCATAGGCAAGGTTGTAGAACCAGGACCAGAGGTAAAGCTGGCAATCACTAAGTCATCTAATGACAAGCTAAATGATAACAACCAACCGGCAATAAGTGATGGCGCTATCATTGGTATGGTGATTAAAAAGAAGGTTTTTAATCGCGTTGCACCTAAGTCCATCGCCGCTTCTTCTATCGACAAATCCAGTTCACGCAGTCTTGACGATACCACTACCGCAACATAAGCAGCACAGAAAGTAGAATGGGCAATCCATACCGTAAACATGCCGCGCTCAGTGGGCCAGCCAAAGGTTTCTGACATTTGTACAAATAACAGTAGCAACGACAAACCAGTGATAACTTCAGGCATAACCAAAGGTGCGGTGATCATGTTAGACAAGGTTAACTTAGCCCATGAGCGTCTAAAACGGGTCATCACAAACGCTGCCATCGTTCCAATAATCACTGCCATGGTGGAGCTATAAAAGGCAATGCGTAAACTGGTCCAGACTGCATTTAATATTTGCTGGTCCTCAAATAGCTCGCCATACCATTTAGGCGAAAATCCTCCCCACACGGTAACCAGTTTTGAGTCGTTAAATGAATAGATGACCAAAATCAGCATTGGCGCATATAAAAAGATTAACCCCACCCACAACATCACTTTAGAGAAACTTAACTTCTTCATACGTCGCTCTCCATGTTGCGTGACTGATAACGGTGGAACAAAGTAATTGGGACAATCAATAACGCTAGCATAACAATCGCTAATGATGAAGCTACCGGCCAGTCGCGGTTATTAAAGAACTCTTGCCACAACACCTTACCAATCATTAATGAGTCAGGACCACCCAGCAGCTCAGGAATAACAAACTCACCCACGGCAGGGATAAATACCAACATCGAGCCAGCGATTACACCGCCCATTGATAATGGCAGAGTAATTTTCCAGAAAGTATTGATACTGCTAGAGCCTAAATCTGAAGCTGCTTCTAGTAAGCTTAAATCTAATTTTACTAGGGTGGCGTATAGCGGCAGAATCATAAAGGGTAAGTAGGCATAAATAATACCAATGTATACTGCAAAATTAGTATTCAGCATTTGTATTGGTTCAGAAATAATGCCTAACCAAGTCAGGGCGTTATTGATTAAACCGTTGTTACTTAAAATACCCATCCATGCGTATACCCGAATCAAAAAGGAGGTCCACGACGGCAACATCACCAGTAGCAGCAATACCGCCTGCATTCTTACTGGGGCGCGGGCAATGGCATAAGCCATCGGAAAACCAAGCACCAAACAGCCAAGTGTGGCAACAAAGGCCATTTTTAATGAGGTTAAGTACGCCATGTAATACATTGAATCTTGCAGCAACAATAAATAGTTACCCAGATTAACGAATATATTTAGCGCCTCATCAACATAATTAAACGTTGGTTCGTACGGTGGAATGGCAATCGCAGCAGTAGAAAAGCTCAGCTTTAATACTATGGCGAACGGTAAGGCGAAAAACAGTAACAACCATAGGTATGGAATCCCCATGGTGAGATGTCGGCCTTTGAATATTTTCAATGGATTCTTCATGAGTTTAATACAACCCCGCTGGTGTCTTCCCAACTGATGTAAACCTCATCTTCCCACGTTGGGTGATCGGCGCGGCGTTCACGGTTAATCATTGAGCATTGAACGATTTGGTTGTTTTTCAACTTAATGTAATACACCGACAAACCACCTAGGTAGGCGATGTCATGCACTACGCCGTGAGCCCAGTTATATTCACTTTCGGGCTTCTGACGGCTAATAATGGTTTTTTCTGGTCGTAGGGCTAAAAATACATTTTTGTTTTCTAGACTGGTTGAAATACCGTGACCAATGTAAAACTGTTGCGATAAAGTTGGCGATTTAATAATTGCGTGGTCAACTTCATCTTTAATGATTTCACCTTCGAATAAGTTAACCGTACCAATAAACTCAGCAACCATACGGCTAGCTGGCGACTCGTAAATGTCCATTGGGCTGCCGGTTTGGGCAATCCAACCTTCATGCATAATCGAAATACGTCCAGCCATAGTCATGGCTTCTTCTTGGTCATGGGTTACCATCACGCAGGTCACACCTACCGCTTCTAAAATATCGACCACTTCTAACTGCATTTGAGTACGCAGCTTTTTATCTAATGCGCCCATTGGCTCATCAAGTAATAATAATTTAGGTCGCTTTGCTAATGAACGAGCTAAGGCGACACGCTGACGTTGACCACCCGATAACTGATGCGGTTTACGTTTACCGTATTTGTCCATGTGCACCAGTTTAAGCATTTCTTTAACCCGCACAGCAATATCAGCCTTAGGCATCTTGTCTTGCTTCAATCCAAAAGCAATATTTTGTTCAACCGTCATGTGCGGAAATAAAGCATACGATTGGAACATCATATTAATAGGGCGTTCGTACGGTGGCATATCAGTAATGTCGACACCATCAAGAAAAATACGCCCTTCAGTTGGCTTTTCAAAACCCGCGAGCATGCGTAACAAGGTTGATTTACCCGAACCTGAACCACCCAAAAGCGCAAATATTTCGCCACGGTTAATGGTTAACGAGACGTCGTCTACTGCACGCACATCATCGAAAAGTTTGCTGACACGCTCAATTTTGAGCAGCACTTTATCTTGCGTCTTTGTGGTTGGTTTATTAGTGACGCTCGAGGTGTTTACCATAATACTGCTCCGCCTTTTGGAGTATGCGTACCGCAACAGAACAGCCTGTTTCTGGGCACACGTAACAATCTGTTAAAGTGGCAAAATTAGCCAATAAATACATCAATACTGCTATAAAAACAGGGCGAGAGGGCTCGCCCTGAGTGCTAGTGAGGTTAGGTTATTGACCTGACTTCACTTTGGTCCATGCACGTGTAACTACACGTTGAATTTTTAATGGACGAATATCGCCAATGTACAACTTATCAATTACCGACTGTGGTGGGTAAATGGCTGGGTCATTACGAATCGCTTCGTCAACTAAGGCTTGTGCTGGAGCGTTAGGGTTAGCGTAAGCAACATAGTTACTGATAGGTGCAATCACTTCAGGGCGAAGTAAATAGTTAATCAGTTTATGGGCGTTATCTACGTTAGTGGCATCTTGTGGGATGGCTAACATATCAAACCATAAGTTGGCGCCTTCTTTTGGAATAGAATAACCAATCTTATTACCGTTACCGGCTTCATCAGCACGTGCAGCAGCCTGGAATACATCACCAGAGAAACCAAACGCGACACAGATATCGCCGTTAGCTAAGTCTGAAATGTAGCGCGATGAGTGGAAGTAAGTGACGTAAGGACGTACTTTTTCCAACACTGCGGCGGCTTTTTCATAATCAGCAGCATTTTTACTGTTTGGATCTAAGCCTAAGTAAATCAGGGCTTGAGGTAACATGTCGTCGGCAGAATCAAGCATCGAGAAACCACATGAGCCAATTTTTTCAGCATACTTAGGGTTAAAGATAAGCTCTAAAGAATCAAATGGCGCATCTTCACCTAATACCGCTTTCACTTTTTCGATATTATATCCAATACCGTTAGTGCCCCATAAATACGGAATTGCGTGCTCATTGGCCGGATCAGCTTTTTGTAGTTGTTTCATTAAATCAGGCTTTAAGTTGGCATAATTAGTCAACTTAGCGCGATCAAGCTTTTGAAATGCACCCGCTTTAATTTGCTTAGCTAAAAAGTGATTAGACGGAACAACAATGTCATAACCGCTGTGGCCAGAAAGTAATTTCGCTTCAAGTACTTCATTACTGTCAAACACGTCATAAATAACATGAATACCGGTTTCTTTCTCAAAATTGGCTAAGGTATCTTCGGCAATATAATCCGACCAGTTGTACATTTTAACCACTTCCTGAGCCTGAATAGCAGTGCTTGAAAACACACCCGCAGTAATTAAGGCCAATGTGGATAGTTTGTTTAATAGCTTCATACTTTCTCCCTGTTGGATAATGGTCAGAATGGTACTGACATTTGTTTTTTTCGCTAGGTCTTACCAGCGTGTAAAATCTTCTTTCTAATGAAAGAAATTATCCAATGCTACAACTTAACTATGCATCGGTATGGTTAACGCGACATTACTTGTTTCCTTCAGCGCGATTCTATCAAAAACACTTTCGATTACTAGATCGTGTAAATGCAATTGGTTAAAAAATCACTATATTGCAATAATCATTCAGTAACGGGACATCACTCCATGGTTTTTACTTGTTGATAAGTATCATTTAACGCTTGCGTCGCTTTCGCGACTAACTCGTCAATCTCACTATGACTAATGGTTAATGGCGGTGAAATAATCATGGTGTCGCCAACGGAGCGCATCACCAAACCATGGGTGATACACGCATCGCGGCAATATGTTCCAACGCCGACGTTGGCATCAAATCGTTGTCGTAACGATTTATCTTTGACTAACTCTATAGCTGCAACTAACCCAACACCACGCACCTCACCCACTAATGGATGTTCGGCCAATTGTTGTAAGCACGACTGTAAATACGGCGAGGTATCGTTAGCCACACGTTCAACTAATTTTTCTTGTTCAATAATACGAATATTTTCTAATGCAGCTGCTGCGGCAACCGGATGACCAGAATAAGTAAAACCGTGGGTAAATTCGCCGCAGTCTTGCTTAATAACCTCGGCCACTTTGTCTGACACAATCACCCCGCCCATTGGCACATAACCGGACGTCATGCCTTTGGCGATCGTGATAAGGTCTGGCTGCAAATCAAAATACTCAGCGGCAAACCACTTTCCGGTACGGCCAAAACCGCTGATCACTTCATCAAGAATAAATAAAATATCGTATTTGGCTAAAATGCGGTTTATTTCAGGCCAATACGTTGATGGAGGAATAATCACCCCACCTGCGCCTTGAAAAGGTTCGGCAATAAAAGCGGCAACATTGTCTTCGCCTAGCTCAATAATTTTGGCTTCAAGTGCTTGCGCAGTTTTCAAACCAAATTCTTCTGGGGATAAATCTTTACCCTCGGCATACCAATAAGGTTGCGCAATATGCACCACGCCAGGAATAGGTAAATCGCCTTGTTCATGCATGCCCGACATACCACCTAAACTGGCACCCGCGACAGTAGAACCATGGTAAGCATTAACCCGACTGATAATAGTTTTCTTGCTTGGTTTGCCTTTTAAATCCCAGTAACGTCGCACCATACGTAAGTTGGTGTCGTTTGACTCAGAACCCGACCCGGTAAAAAACACATTGTTCATGTGCGCAGGGGCAAGAGAAGCAATTTTTTGCGCTAATTCAATCGCTGGAGGATGAGAGCATTGGAAAAAACTATTATAAAAGGGCAGCTTTTGCATTTGTTTGCTGACAGCATCCACAATTGACTGCCGACCATAGCCCACATTGACACACCATAAACCTGCCATGCCATCCAACAGTTTATGACCCATTACATCCCACAGATATACTCCATCAGCCCGTTCGATCACCCGAGTGCCCTTTTCAGCTAACCCCTTTGAATCGGTAAATGGGTGAATAAAATGCTGTTTGTCTGCTGTTTGCAGACGTTCAAGCTTTTGCTGTTGGATCATCGCATCTGTCGATAATGGTTTTGTCATACTTGTATCCTTTCAAACAGATAGCAAATCCGTTGGTATTTGCTATCTGCTGCTATCCACACACATTAATAATGTAAGCCAATACGCTCAGCCATCATTACACTGTTAGTAATAAGAACTCACGTTCCCACGAACTCACAACGCGTCTAAAGTTTTCAAGTTCAGCTTGTTTTACCGCCACAAAACCAGTGGTAAAAGATTGGCCTAAATACTCAATACAAGCATCACTGCTTTGCATCGCCACTAACGCTTCTTCTAAGGTCAAAGGTAAGCAGTTTTCGTTATTAGTACGGCTTTCGTTCGACTTTCCTGTCACAGGTGTAGAAGGTTTTAAGTCGTCAACCATACCGATATAACCACATAATAAGCTGGCAGCAATCGCAAGATAACAGTTAGCATCAGCACCCGGAATACGGTTTTCAATACGACGATTTTGTGGCGATGATTCAGGAATACGAAGACCACAAGTACGATTTTCCACGCCCCATTCCAAGTTTACTGGAGCAGAAGTGCCCGGTAAGAAGCGGCGGAACGAGTTAGCACTTGGCGCCATTAACGGTAACAATTCAGGAATGTACTGTTGTAAACCCGCAATATAGCTGAGGAATAATTTACTTTGAGTGCCATCTTCTTTAGTGAAAATGTTTTTACCGGTTTTAATGTCCAGTACGCTCTGGTGAATGTGCATCGCGCTGCCAGGTTCATCGGTAACAGGCTTAGCCATAAAGGTGGCACACACATCATGCTTTAATGCGGCTTCTTTTAAGGTGCGCTTAAAAATGAACACCTGATCGGCTAATGACAATGCATTACCGTGGCTGAAGTTAATCTCCATTTGTGCTGGACCGTCTTCATGAATCAAAGTATCAATATCTAACCCTTGGATTTCACACCAATCATACATATCTTCAAACAATGGATCGTATTCGTTAGCAGCATCGATAGAGAAAGACTGACGGCCTGCTTCTGGGCGGCCAGAGCGCCCAATAGGTGGCTTAAGCGGTAAATCATGATCATCAGAACGTTTGGTGAGGTAAAATTCCATTTCAGGAGCAATCACCGGTTCCCAACCTTTATCTTCATAAAGCTTAAGTACTTTCTTCAACACGTTACGCGGTGACAATTCAATTGGATTACCCATACGATCATAACAATCATGGATAACCTGAGCCGTGGCTTCAACGGTCCATGGCAACATAAATACTGCATTTTCGTCTGGAACACAGACAAAATCGATATCGGCATCATCGAGAAGTTGATAATAAATTTCTTCGTTAATGAAATCACCGGTGACCGTTTGCAACAGCACGCTCTCAGGTAAACGCATGCCTTTTTCTGATACAAACTTATCTACTGGGGCAATTTTTCCTCGTGCAATGCCAGTCATATCACTGATAACACATTCTACTTCGGTAATTTTTTTGTCTTTTAAAAAAGCGATTAACTTATCCATTTTTATCTCACTTGTGTTGCCGCATGTTGTCTACAGGCTTGTCCGAATGCTTCGAAAATTGCAGTATAGAATGCATTTTCGGTTACTTTCCATTCTGGATGCCATTGGACTCCCAATGCAAAATTTTTAGCATTTTTAACAGAAAATGCTTCTACTAAACCGTCTGGAGCGAATGCTTCTGGCTGTAACCCCTCACCAAGACGTTCAACGCCTTGAGTATGAACAGAGTTAACCTCTGCGGTGTCACAGCCCCATGCATCGTGAAGAAGCCCGCCAGCAACCAGATTAACTGGATGCGAAATACCATATTGCACATCTAATGGGGCTTTCTTATCTTCACGATGTTCAATATACGTGCCAACTTCATGTAGCTTCTGATACAAACTGCCACCAAAAACAACGTTCATTTCTTGAAAACCACGACAAATACCTAATACAGGGATCCCTGCATCAATAGCGGCTTTTATCAGTGGTAAGGTTAATGCGTCACGCTTGGGATCATGATGGGTTCCATCATCACTAGCAGGACCTTGGTAATGATGAGGTTCAACATTCGATGGAGAACCTGTAAAAAGGATTCCGTCGAGACGAGCAAGAATAGCGTCAATAGGCGTATCTACGCCCAGTGATGGGATGACTAAGGGGAACCCTTTAGCGCCATTAACTACACTTAACAAGTATTTCTCACCCACAATGTTAAATGGATGAAGACCAATTTGCTGGTTGCACGCTACTACCCCTATGAGGGGAAGACCTGACAGAGACATATCTCACCTTTAGCAAAGAATGTGACGAACTTAATGTTTTGCGTGTTCGTTTTTTCACACACTACACGGATTTTTTTAGCTAGGCAAGAGGATAACTGATGATAAAAACAACTTTTAACAAAAATAAATTAAAACACTTTAAAAACATAACAGTAACTTTAAATTAACCGTAATGCATAAAAAAATATTCCAAGTAACTTTGATGAAATATCATAAAGAAATGCGCCAAAATGGGGAGGACAATGCACGAAAAAAGGGAATTTGTTGCTTAATATTCTTTACACAAGCCAATAATATCATGCTAGGAAGTAACACGACAAAGGCTAAAAGTGAGTTAGGAATTAGCTTTTTGAGAAGTAGGAATAGCAAGATTAATTGATAATCTTGGGCTATTCCCTTGAACAAATGTAGTAGATATAAGCAGAAAAAGTTGAATAATAAATCATTAAAAATCAGCTGGTGTTGTGGCGCTAGTTAGCTTGCAAGGTTCATCAAATGGGTTACGAAATCGATGAGGTTGTTCACTATTAAAATAGTAACTGTCGCCTTTTTCGAGGATAAAAACCTCTTCGCCAACAGTAAGCTCAAGCTTACCTTCTATAATGATGCCACCTTCCTCACCCTTATGTTGCAGCATTTCAGCGCCTGTATCAGCATTGACAGGATATGTTTCACTCATTAGCGACATCGCACGGTTTGGGTAATCACGGCCAATAAGCTTATAGACTAATTCACCCGTACCTATATCCAGCAACTCATTACCCCGATAAACCACTTTTTGGTCACCGATAGAGCCATCATCAATAGAGAAAAAATCCACTAATGACATCGGGATCCCGGCTAAAACCTTTTTAAGTGAACTCACCGAAGGGCTAACACTGTTTTTCTCAATCATTGAAATTGTACTGTTGGTAACCCCTGCACGCTTGGCTAACTCACGCTGAGATAACCCTTTCAATTTACGAACAGCTTTTAGGCTTGTACCAATATCCAAATTCGTTCTCCTAGTAAATGTTGACCAATATCCTGCTGCTAAAGTGTTGCAGATTATTAACACTTTACCAAAAATCTGTATTCATTAAGCATGATATCTTACTTAAATCAAAGCAATTGTATTTTACACCAAATAAGTGTTAAATAAAATGCACACCGCAGATGGCTTAGATTGCATCTAACTATTCATTTAAAAGTTATTATTACAACTATAATCAATAGCTTGGAGAATTTATGTCGCATAAATCCCCGATTCATAGCCAACACTACCCAGACTCCTTTTATGTCGCGACCGCCAAAGAGCTTTATCAGCACCCCAAGCTAACCGAAAACATTACTGTCGATGTGTGTATTGTCGGCGGTGGATTTAGCGGAATTAATACCGCCATTGAACTCAGGCAACGCGGTTACAGTGTCGCATTACTCGAAGCCAAGCGGATCGGCTGGGGCGCATCTGGCCGAAATGGTGGTGAACTTATCCGCGGGATCGGCCATGACGCGAGCCAGTTTCGCAATGAAATTGGCGATGAAGGTGTAAAATCCATTCAACAGATGGGTTTTGAAGCGGTTGATATTGTCATCGAACGCATTGCAGAGCACAAAATCGATTGCGACTTACATATGGGTTATTGTGATTTAGCCGTAAAACCAAGGCACATGGATGATTTAGCTGCAGAATACCAAGATCTGCAAGACCAAGGTTATCAAAAATCAATCAAGCTGCTTGTTCGTTCGCAAATCGGTGAAGTTATCGGTTCAGACTTTTACCAAGGCGCCTTGGTCGATATGGGCAGCGGACATTTGCACCCACTTAATTTAGCCCTAGGCGAAGCGCGTGTCGCCCGCGAACTTGGTGCACAATTATTTGAATACAGCGCCGCAGAAAAAATCATTAAAGGCCCTAAACCCAAAGTCATTACGGCAGAAGGCGAAGTGACTTGTGACTATCTAGTCATGGCCGGTAATGGTTATATCGGTAACAAATTAAGCCCTTTCCTTGGTGGAAAAGTGTTGCCAACAGGCACCTATTTATTAGCCACTGAGCCATTAACCGAGCAACAATGTGCCAGTATCATCCCGCAAAACATGGCATTTGCCGATATGCGCGTGGCGTTAGATTACTTCCATTTATCGGCAGACCGTCGTTTATTGTTTGGTGGTTTATGCACTTATTCAGGTAAAGACCCAAAAGATATTGAAGCCGAATTAAGACCTAATCTTGAAAAAGTGTTCCCACAATTAAAAGGCATCAAAATTGATTATGAATGGGGCGGAATGATGGGCATCGGCGCCAACCGCATGCCGCAAATAGGCCGTTTACCTGACGCAGCCAACATCTACTTTGCTCAAGCCTATGCTGGCCACGGGGTAAATGCTACGCATATGGCAGCAAGATTAATTGCTGAAGCCATTAGCCAGCAATCACAACGTATTGATGTGTTTAATGACATAAAGCACATGACCTTCCCAGGTGGACCAATGTTGCGTTCGCCATTGCTTGCAGCTGGAATGTTTTATCATAGGATGAAGGATTTGCTATAGGTTGCTGGATTTGCTGTGGGTTGGCAAAGGGGTCAACCTTTGTTCTTTTTATGGCCTACGGTCACTAACGCTTAAGATCGCAAGGTTCCACCCTGCACAGGCCAAATATGGCGTCATTCCGGCAATGCTTTTGAGCCGGAATCCAGGTGTTATTTTTGCTTTGTACTTTTGTACTTTTGTACTTTTGTACTTTTGTACTTTTGTACTTTATGGCCTGCGGCCACTAACGTCGTGGCGCTTCGCCCACACCAGACCAAGAGGAAACCAACGGCTGTTCCCTCTTGGAACTCCCAGCCGCCACATCAAAATAATCTGAAAAGCGATAATTTCGCGACGTGGTCAGATCCAGCTTTTGACTGCATTTCGGTGTTCTTCGGCCTTATTCGAAAATGCTAACGCTTCAGATGGGGCGTCCCTTCCCCTCCAAAGCTAGCCAGACATCCATGTCTGGGCTCACGTCATTTTCTTCAACGACCTCAAGTTCAGAGTTGAATTTGGGCATTTGAAAGCTAGGAACAACTCGTTTTTGGACATAAACGTTTTAGAAAAGCCAGTGTTTCAATTTACTTTTTATAAAAATTTACTCTGACCCCACTAAATTATAGTATGTAATTCAACGCATCCAGCTTCGCTTCATCAAAATTGTTGTAACCATACTTCGGCATCCATTCTGTTTTAAAACTTCTAAAAAAACGTTCCATTACCGCGTTATCCCAGCAGTTTCCTCGTCGACTCATACTCTGCGTTATTTGATATTTCCACAGCATTTGTCGATATTGAAGACTACTGTAATGGCAACCCTGGTCAGAATGAAACATCAGGTTTTGGGGCCGTCCACGACTTTCAAATGCCATTCTTAATGCTGCACAAGTCAAATCGGTATTCGGGCTGTCAGAGCAAGCCCAACCCACCACTTTTCTCGCATACAAATCCATTACCACGGCTAAATAGAGCCATTTGGTTCCTGACCAAAGTAGAGTAAGAGGCAGAGCGTAGTCGAACTATTTCTCTGCTTCTCCTCTCCGAACCGTACGTGCACCTTTCAGCGCATACGGCTCTCCGCTTAATTGTGGCTAACAGCCATGGCAACATCGCTATAGCGAGACGTGACAGTATTTCTAATTTCATCTCTGAGGTAGGGGTTTGCTTCTGGTGCTCGCCATCTAAAGGGTAATTTAGGGCTACTCACTAATCTAAATAGTGACGCGCCACATAAATTTCCACGATTGCTTTTGCCAAATAACACCCATGTCGTTGCCTGATTTGGTGTCGGACGTTTGATCCATTTCATCATTAACGATTTAATAGAACAACGATATTTCCTAGCCAACCACTTAGCGAGTTTCCAGAAAATAATACGGTCAATTTTGCTGTAAACTTTCGCGGTGTAATCAGTATGTCGATAAAATTGTGCCCAACCCTTAAGTTTGCGATTGAGTTGTTCCACTTTGTCTATCTTGCTACAGCTATGATCCCCTGATAAAGCTTGACTCAATGAATGAGAAAATGCTTTGGCTTTACCGTTTGGAATACCAGACACCACTCGCATATTTCCCTTAGGTCCACGCTTTCGAATGATCCTATGTCCGAGAAATATAAAACCGTCATTCACATGTGTAATATGAGTTTTATCCATATTTAACGTGAGTTGCAGCTTACCTTCTAGGAAGTGTCGACATTGGTCCCGAATTGCCTCTGCTTGTTGTTTATTGCCTTTGACAATCACTAGAAAGTCATCAGCATAACGGCAATAAGCAACGGCTGGTTTCCATTGTCTGTTTTCCTCAACCGCAGGTTTTCGCTTGATTTTGATACTGTGGTTCCAGTACCAGCGGTCTTTACGGGCTTTCTTACTCAAGTAACATTTATCCAAATATTGATCGAACTCATTAAGCATTATGTTTGACAATAACGGAGAAATTACACCACCTTGTGGTACGCCTTCGCTTGTTGCACAAAATAGGTTACGTTCAATGTGTCCAGCTTTAATGAAGCGCCAAAGCAAATCATTAAATCGACGGCAGTTGATCCGTTTACGAACACATTTCATCAATAATCGATGGTGAACTGTATCAAAATAGCTTGATAGGTCTCCTTCAATTATCCAGCGACCTCTAGGCTCATTGGATTCGGTCATTTGTAGTTTAACCGTACGAATGGCGTGATGGACACTGCGCTCTGGTCTAAAGCCATAGGACAACGAATGAAAATCATTTTCCCATATAGGCTCCATTGCCATGAGCATGGCACGTTGAGCTATTCTATCTCTAAGCGTTGGTATACCTAAAGGACGTAGCTTTCCATTGGCCTTGGGGATATAGATCCGTCTAGCAGGCATCGGTTGATAGTTACCTGACAGCAGATCATTTCTGATCTCATCAAGATAACCAGCCAAATTAGCCTGTATATGAATCTTTGTTAGTCCATCAACACCAGGCGTTTTAGCTCCTTTTGAAGAAAGCGTTACTTCAGCCGCTTGGCGAAGCCAATGCGGGTGACTGATAAGGCGCAGCAGTCGATTAACGCGGTGCGCTTTATCGGTTGCTGTCCATGTTGCTAATTTGCGTTGCATTTCGCTGATTATCAAAGGTCTTCACCTCATTAAGGTCAGATAATTTGCTCACGCAAATCAATTAAACTGTGTCCCTTCGCCATGTAATGGGCTTTCCCCATCTCAGACTACTACGAACACTCCGCCAGTTTGTTTGTCATCAGGGTCATGCTCCCTTAGCATTCAAAACAAACCTTCCCCGGTTTACCTACCTGAACTCGAACATATTGGGGTGGATGCCGATCGCAGTCTTTGACCTTATCGTGCTGTAAGGTGATGATGCTTAAACGCAGAATTGTGATTTAGCGTTTATCCATTAATAAGTACATATTTATTACTCATTAATTCGGCAATAGCGCCCATACATTTAGCACTATTACTGCACCATATTACCTGTTAATTCGTGTAGGCAATGGCGACGTTTCAGCCCATAGATGCGGGTTAATCGGTTCATGTTCTTCATCCGTCCAATACTTAGTCTAGAGGAGCATCTTGGCTTAACGAATTCGCCTCACTCCCCGTTGTCAGCGAGTTACATCACCTTATCAGCATACGATAAGTCACTGCCGCTCAGACTCAACTATCTGCACAACCAGATAGTGCCATAAACAATGTAGCTCCTGCCGTAGTGTTCATGTATTTCAGATAGACTCGTGGTTCATTAAAGCATTCCATGCTAGTGCTGAACTCCGGGCACACCATAGGTCACGTCACCACACCAAACCTGATTTATTGCTTCAACGTTAAACTGCCGCTTTAACAAATTAGGGGCTATTTTAGATTCATCATTTGCTATCTTGTAACGATGCTTTCTGGGTTGGTTACTGATTAGCCCTGCATCTCTCATTAAACTCGCGGCCTTATAACGGCCAACATTTTCACCCAGTTGATTAAGCTGGCCTGCTATCGTTCTTGCCCCTGCAGAGCCACGACTATCACGGTGGATTGCAATCGCTTGCTGGCGCAGTTTTTCACGTTCAGGCTTCACTAATCCACGATGTTTGAGATGATAATGGTAGCTGCTTCGCGGTATTTCAAATAAATGGCAAAGCTGTTTGACGATGTTCTGCTCTCTCGATAACGATTCAATTAACACTATCGTTTGATGTTGTCTTGCATTAAGAGAGCGGTAGCCTTTTTTAGGATATCTTTCTCCCATTCAATTTTCTTAATTTGCGCTTCAAGCTCTTGAATTCGTTTTTGTTCGGGAGTGATGGCATTAGCTGATGGAGTAATACCTTCAAATTCTTGTCTTAGCTGGGTTACCCAACGTCTAATCGCTGTCGGGCCTACGCCAGTTGCATCACAAGCTTCTCGGATGGTGTAACCTTGTTTAATCACAAGGTTAGCGGTATCTATTCTAAATTCTGTTGAGTAAGTTGGTTGAGTTTTCATTACTTTTTTACACCGTTTTATCTTAAGGGGATTTTACCTCAATCGGTGTACAGTTTCATTAAGCCACAATATGGAATGAATCAGCTCTCACTGCTTTATAAGTTGCTGGGTATCTAACGATACCTTTGTGGAGGCTTGAGCCTAGTGCAGTGAAAGTTGCACGCTGGGTTCTTAGGAGGGCGGCACTTGGTAACAAGTGTCGTCTATCCGACAAAAACGAGTTAGTTTTCTTGACTTGGAAATGGACCGGTTCAACATTTAAATTGAGGGCGTTGAAAAAAATAGCGTGAGTCCTGACATGGATGTCAGGCTAGCTTTCGGGGTACAGGATGTACCATCGGAAGCGTTAGCATTTTCGAATAAGGCTGAGGCAGTTACCCAATAAAGTCAAAAGCTGGATCTACCCCATGGCGACCTTTTCGCTGTTTGAAAATGTTGCGGGGCGGCTGGGTGATCCAAGAGGGAACAGCCGTTGGTTTCCTTTTGGTCTGGTGTGGGCGAAGCGCCACGACGTTAGTGGCCGTAGGCCATAGCCTAACCAACTTTGGGGCAAAAACGAGTTAGTGATCTTGACTACGAAATGGTCAGCATCAACTTTGAACTTGAGGCCGTTGAAGACTCTTTATAAAAGAATGCGTGATCTAGCCATGGAGGCGGGTTAGCTTTCGAGGGGAAGGGATGCCCCATTGGAAGCGTTAGCATTTTCGAATAAGGCTAAAGCAGACTAAAACACGGTTAGAAGATGGATAAATTTCCGTCGCAATTTTTTTCGCTGCTGTTGTTTGGTTAAATAGCGAAAATGTTGCCTGAACGGCAGGGGCCAATTCTTTATTAAAGAATAAAGAGGGGGTTGCTGTTGACCCCCTTTTGGCCTGTGCAAGGTGGAACCTTGCGATCTTAAGCGTTAGTGGCCGCAGTCCATCGCTTAAAAGACAAGCTAACTTAATTACAATTGCTTTAACCTTTGTGCATGCTGCAGCAGTAAAGTGTCTAATACTTCAGGGCTTAAGCTAAATATTTGTACAATTTCTTCGCCGGTTTTAGAAACTGTTGCTTGCTTGTCTTCAAAAGTAATATGTAAACCTAACGCCTTTAACGTCTGTTGATCATAACTAAATAATGGCGTGTTTCGTTTACCTTTTAAACCGGGCATCATCCCCAATACCGTGACAGCTTGATTAACCTTAACCATGTCAAAAAAGACGCGCTCGGCCTCTGCCCACGCCATAATATATTCAACCATACTTTTGTTGTACTTATGGAAGTCTTCCGAGCCGTATAATAGTGGTTGTAACACCCCACCATGCCAACCTAACAGGGCATCTTGTTTTATAGTCACTTCATCACTGGCGGTTACAACATAATTAGCACACGATGATGCACAGACTTTATCAACTGTAACCTTTAATTTGTGCTGATATACCAACTCACCAAATCGTATGCCAGCAAGTACATCTCCCCCACCACTGTTAATAACCAATGAGGTTATTTGAGTTGGACTATTTGCTATGCCTTGTTCAAAAGCGGCAACATTATCTGGATCAATTTCACCGCGATAATTAATGACAGAGGGCAATAAGGGGTCGATAACAAGACTAAAAGAGGGTTGTTTACTTGCGCAACCAGTTAAGGTTAGCAGCATGGCTATCAGTAGATAATGCATTCATATTCCATCATGATGTTGAGTTCGCAAAAAATTAGCATAACAAGCTCATTATTCACAAGTAAATAATTTCAATTCCTCGATGATATTGATTAATCAGACTCTAACTGAACATTATCGCCAGAGACTTCTCATTGCAGGTCGTTGGACTATATAGCTTTAAGATTATTTTGCTACTTTAACCATCCGGTTTCAGCTTGATTGAGGACGTTGAGGACTCTTTATAAAAGAATGCGTGTTATAAAAGAATGCGTGAGCCTGACATGGCCTTTCTCGCACATCTGACCTATATGGATATTGGAAATGTCATTATGATGTAGGGAACATCATTGACCATGCCATCACGACATTTGTGAATCCAATCACATCAGACTCCCTATGTGAAGCGTTAGCATTTTCATTCTTTATCATAAAGAGTTGGCCGAAGAACACTCAGACGAAGTTAAAAGCTGGGAATTTAATTGGGTCCGCATAAACTTTTATAAAAAGATAAGTTTTAAGCCACTTTTGTGTCCGAAACGAATTAGTCATGCCTAAATTCAACTCTGAACTTGAGGACGTTGAAGAAAATGACGTGAGCTGGCCATGGACGGCCAGCTAGCTTTAGAGGGGAAGGGACGCCCCATCTGAAGCGTTAGCATTTTCGAATAAGGCCGAGGCTGACTAAAAATAAAGTTAAAAGCTGGATCTGACCGCGTCGCGAAATTATCGCTTTTCAGATGATTTTGATGTGGCGGCTGGGAGATCCAAGAGGGAACAGCCGTTGGTTTCCTCTTGGTCTGGTGTGGGTGAAGCGCCACGACGTTAGTGGCCGTAGGCCATAATCTAATAGCCCGTGCAGGGTGGAACCTTGCGATCTTAAGCGTTAGTGGCCACAGGCCATAAAAAATTAACCCTATTACTCTATTGGAAGCGCAGCATCTCCGCCCCATACCGCCCAAGAACCATCATATAAAGCTGCTTGATGATGCCCTGCTACATACGAAGCCAGAATCAAAATACAGGCGGTAATTCCTGAACCACAGCTAAACACCCGTTGAGCATTATTACTAGTATCTAAGCTAGCGAAAATTGTATGCAATTCACGGATAGATTTCATTTTAAAACCGTTTAATACCTGTGCAAAAGGCAAGTTGAGTGACCCGGGTATATGACCACTGCGCATGCCAACACGAGGTTCTGGTGACGTACCGTTAAACCGCCCTGCTGCTCGCGCATCAATAATATCAACTTTTGCATGACCAAGATGGGTTAACACAAACTCAGTGTCACACACCTTATATTGCTGCAAGCGGCCTTTAATATCACCAGAGTCAGTTGCTGTCGCAAACTGACGCACTGTGTCTCGCCCTTCACTGCGCCACTGTGGTAAACCACCATCGAGTACAAATACTTTATCAAATCCCATTGCTTTAAAGGTCCACCACGCACGCGGTGCAGAATAAATACCTTGGTCATCGTAAATAATTACGGTGCTATTATGGCTTATTCCTAATGATTTAGTTGCAACAGTAAATTGATCTTCCGTGGGCATAGCGTGAGTTTGTGGAGATTGATGATTGAAGAAAAGTTTATCTATTTGGCACGATAATGCACCAGGAATAACGTAAAGCTCATCATAAACAAGTGGTTCTTTTCCCAGCACAATGTCTATGCTGGCATCTAGTAATACAAGGTCTGGGTCTTCTAAGTGTTGCGCTAACCAATCGGTGGTCACTAAAGGAAAATTCACATTAAACCTCTCTTACAATTGATGGCAAATATTGATTGAAAATATTGATTGAAAATATTGATGCTAACTCACACGAGTACTCTCATGATGATTGTCTATATAACGCTGAGTTAACCCACTTAAATAACTGAATAAAATTATACCTACAGCATCGGCAACTAAATCGATGATGTCTAATGTTCTTGATGGGATAAAACCCTGGCTGATTTCTTCACTCAGGACGAATATCGACACTAACACAGTGCCGTAATAAAGCGGAAGACGCCCGATACAAAAATGACGACTCTGCAGCGCTAAATTGGCCACAAAAGTTAATAACCCGAATAACAACATGTGACAAATCTTGTCACCATAGGGAACATGTTTTATTACGTCGAAAAACACACTTTGACTGCCAGTATTGGCGAGGTAAATAATCCACAAAATAAAACCAAAAAAGCCACCAGCAGCAATAATAGCTAAACGAGAGAAGGTCTTATGGGTCATCTGCATTCATCCGTGTATGACATGTTGAGGTAAATAATGCCTTTGAGTCTACAGCGAATAGCTGACATTTTAGCGTTAATTTTGCTTAACCTCCGCTCGCATTAAGGCGTCAGCAATATAGATGCACTTGTTAAACAAAATTTGAGTGGTTGCTATGAATTATCCAGCGCTAATATGACCAATAAAAAAGCCCTTTATTGCTAAAGGGCTTGCTATTAATCTACATTGAAATACCTATTATAGGGCTATCCAAGTTGCTTTGATTTCGGTGTACTTATCAAACGCATGTAATGATTTATCACGGCCATTACCTGACTGTTTATAACCACCAAACGGTGCAGTCATGTCGCCACCATCATAATGGTTAATCCATACCATACCGCTGCGCAGCGCTTTGGCTGTTTTGTGAGCTTTGCTTAAGTTTGATGTCCACACACCTGCCGCTAAACCATACATAGTGTCGTTGGCAATCTTGACGGCTTGTTCCATGCCATCAAACTCGATTACCGATAACACTGGGCCAAAAATCTCTTCGCTGGCAATGGTCATGTCATTTCTAACATTACTAAAAATGGTTGGTTGTACATACATGCCGCCAGTTTCTGCCATCACTTGTTTACCACCATCAACCAAGGTAGCACCTTGCTCACTACCGGCTTTAATGTAATTAAGCACGTTAGTCAGTTGCTGTTGATCAACCATTGCACCGCAGGTTGTTTTAGGATCAAGTGGATGCCCTGGTTGCCACCCTTGCATTTCTTCAACAATAAGCTTGATTAACTCATCTTTTACGCCTGACTCAACCAATAAACGAGAACCGGCAGTGCACACTTCGCCTTGGTTAAAAGCAATGGCGACTGCGGCGGCTTCTGCAGCTGCTTTTAAATCTGGTGCGTCATTAAACACAATATTAGGGCTCTTACCGCCCGCTTCTAACCACACGCGCTTCATGTTCGACTCGCCTGCGTAAATCATTAACTGCTTAGCAATTTTAGTTGAACCAGTGAATACTAAAGTATCGACATCCATGTGCAGTGCCAACGCTTTACCAACTGTATGACCAAAACCAGGTAATACGTTGAGTACCCCTGCCGGAATACCCGCTTCAATCGCTAATTGCGCCATGCGAATAGCCGTAAGTGGTGATTTTTCAGATGGCTTTAAAATCACACTATTACCCGTGGCGAGTGAAGGCCCAAGCTTCCAGCATGCCATAATCATTGGGAAATTCCATGGCACAATGGCTGCAACCACACCAACGGGTTCGCGAGTGATCATGCCTATTTCATTATGAGCAGTAGGAGCAATTTCATCATAAATTTTATCTATCGCTTCACCATACCAACGTATAGCACGGGCAGCGCCGACCACATCAACGCCTTTGGAGTGTTGAATTGGTTTACCCATATCAAGCGTTTCAAGTAACGCCAATTCATCGGCATTTTCTTCGAGTAAATCAGCAAACTTAATCATTACTTGCTTGCGCTTTACTGGCGGTAACATTGACCAAGTACCCGCTTCAAACACTTCACGCGCGTTCGCGACTGCAAGGTTAGCATCGGCTAAATCACAGCTAGCCACTTTGGCCAATACTTGGCCATCAATAGGGCTGATACAGTCAAATGTGTCACCAGAAGCGGCACCTTGATATTGACCATTAATGAAAGCTTGCCCAGTAATTTTTAGACTTGCTGCTAGTGCTTCCCAATCGCTACGACTTGTTGGAGTACTCATTGTGACCTCGAAATAATAAATGGATTGATAAGCACCAAACTGCGCTAAAAAGCAGGTGCTAAACCTAAAATTTGTGCCACATAAAATGGATTACCGACACAATAACCTTGATGAATATTGTCACCTGATTATGCTCAACAGCAAGATATTTTCAATATATTTTACAAAATAGGCACATTTAGTTTAAATAAATGCACAAAACACTTTAACGTTCATTATTTTTGACATAGCATAGCGAATATTCGTCACTCATTATTTAATCAATTTGAGATGGATCCCTAGTAATTGTAGCTATCAATGTAGAGTCAATTTATGAGCGAATATCAGCAAAATGGAACTGGCGATTCATCGCAAACATTGCCGAACATGGCACATTTTTGGATGCCGTTTACTGCCAATAAGCAATTTAAGACTAATCCTAGGCTTTTGGTTTCGGCACAAGGAATGTATTACACCGATATTGAAGGCAATAAAGTACTCGATGCTACTGCCGGTTTATGGTGTTGCAATGCTGGCCACGGCCGCCAAGAAATCTCCCAAGCGGTAAGCCAACAAATTAGCCAAATGGATTATGCACCGTCTTTTCAAATGGGCCATCCGCTCGCCTTTGAATTAGCACATAAACTCAGTCAGCTGAGCCCTGACGGATTGGATAAGGTGTTTTTTACCAATTCTGGTTCAGAATCGGTAGATACCGCCCTAAAAATGGCGCTTTGTTATCATCGCGCTAATGGTCAAGCCACGCGTACTCGGTTTATCGGCCGCGAGCTTGGTTATCATGGTGTCGGTTTTGGCGGGATTTCAGTCGGTGGGATCAGTAATAATCGCAAAACCTTTAGTCAGCAATTACTCCAGGGGATCGATCACCTGCCTCATACACTCGATATTGCCAATAATGCCTTTAGCCACGGTTTACCGCCACACGGTTTGGATAAAGCCGAAGTGCTTGAGCAACTGATTACCTTACATGGCGCCGAGAACATTGCCGCGGTCATTGTTGAGCCCATGTCTGGTTCTGCTGGGGTTATCTTACCGCCGGATGGGTACTTAACGCGGTTACGCGAAATCACCCACAAACACGGCATTTTATTAATATTCGATGAAGTGATCACCGGCTTTGGCCGAGTCGGTGCCGCCTTTGCCAGCGAGCGCTGGCAAGTTACCCCAGACATGATCACCACAGCCAAAGCCATTAATAATGGTGCAATTCCAATGGGGGCGGTATTTGTTAGCAATACCATTCACGACACCTGCATGCATGGCCCTGATGAATTAATAGAATTTTTCCATGGTTATACCTATTCCGGTCATCCGGTCGCGGCTGCCTCAGCACTTGCGACCTTATCCATATATGAAGATGAGCAATTATTTGAACGCGCAAAAGGGCTTGAGTCTTATTTCGAGCAAGCGGTTCACAGCCTTAAAGGTTTACCAAACGTGATTGATATTCGTAATACCGGTTTAGTTGCAGGTATTCAATTAGCACCAAGTGATAAAGGCGTGGGTAAACGAGGTTATGACATTTTTGATCATTGCTTTAGGCATGGCGCGTTAGTACGGGCAACGGCTGACATTATTGCAATATCTCCGCCACTTATAGTGGAAAAGTCACAAATCGACGACATGGTTAATCACATTACCGATGCAATTAACGCTGTTGGTTAACGCTGTTAGTTAATATTTTCTGAATACATATTTTGCTTAAAAGGATCCCGTTCATGCTTAACATCACTCATTTTGTCGATGGGCAACACACCCCAGCCAGTCAACGTAATCAAACCATCTATGATCCTGCTACGGGGGAAACTCGTGGCCAAGTATCATTGGCGAGTCACGATGAAGTAAGCTTGGCGGTAACGGTTGCCAGAAATGCCTATCAGACTTGGTCACAAGTGACGCCACTTAATCGTGCTCGGGTATTATTTAAGTTTAAAGCGTTAGTAGAGCAAAATATTGATAAATTGGCCCAACTCATCACTCTTGAACATGGCAAAGTGTTGGATGATGCTAAAGGTGAAATTACCCGAGGGCTTGAAGTTGTTGAGTTTGCTTGCGGCATTCCGCATTTACTCAAAGGTGAACATACTCAACAAGTGGGTGGTGGCGTTGACTCATGGTCTGTTAACCAATCGTTGGGTGTCGTCGCAGGTATTTCACCGTTTAACTTTCCTGTCATGGTGCCAATGTGGATGTTCCCTATCGCAATAGCCTGCGGTAATACCTTTATCATGAAGCCGTCTGAAAAAGACCCCAGTGCAGTAATGTTTATTGCCGAATTACTGACACAAGCAGGCCTGCCAAATGGCGTGTTTAACGTGATTAATGGCGATAAAGAAGCCGTTGATGCTTTATTAACTCATCCCGATGTTCACGCAATTAGTTTTGTTGGCTCAACCCCGATTGCCGAATACATTTACAGCACCGCCTCTGCTCACGGTAAACGAGTGCAAGCATTGGGCGGGGCTAAAAATCACATGTTATTAATGCCAGATGCTGACTTAGATCAAGCGGTCAATGCATTAATGGGTGCAGCATATGGTAGTGCAGGTGAACGCTGTATGGCTATTTCGGTGGTACTCGCGGTCGGCGATGTGGGCGAAAAATTAGTCGAGGCATTATTACCGCAAATTAGTGCCTTAAAAATTGGCAGCGGTATTACCCCTGAAATGGACATGGGACCGTTAATTTCGGCCCAGCATTTAGCTAAAGTACGCGATTATGTCGAAGCGGGTGTTAAGGAAGGTGCAACATTAGTCGTTGATGGCCGAGACATCAGTATTCAAGACCACCAGCAAGGTTACTTTTTAGGTGCGTGCTTATTTGACCATGTCACGCCAACGATGAGCATTTACCAACAGGAAATTTTTGGTCCTGTGTTAGCCATCGTCCGCGTCGATAACTATGCCGATGCATTGACGCTGATTAACCAACACGAATTTGGTAATGGCACCGCTATTTTTACTCAAAGTGGCCAAGTAGCTCGTCACTTTTGTCACCATGTTGAAGTGGGCATGGTCGGCGTTAATGTGCCGATTCCGGTGCCGATGGCATTTCATAGCTTTGGCGGTTGGAAACGATCGCTATTTGGGCCGCTGCACATGCACGGACCCGATGGCGTTCGTTTTTATACCAAGCGCAAAGCCATTACCGCTCGCTGGCCACAAGCTAAAACCGACACTAATGAACCTTCGGCATTTATTATGCCGACCATGAAATAAGTGAAGCCAACGATGAAGCATATTAACGATATTACGCTTTTTAGTAGTCAATCAACTGCGGTTGAGTCGTATCACTTAACGGATGAAAAACTGCTTACTGGTGATCCACTGCAGTCAGTGCAAAACCATTTCGAAAGCCCGTGCAAGCAGTTTAATGTTGGCATTTGGCAAAGTGAACCAGGCAGTTGGAATATCAATTATAGCGAATATGAGTATTGCGATATTCTCGAAGGCTGTAGCATTATCACCGACAGCCAAGGCAAAAGCTTAACCGTCAATGCTGGTGATAAATTTGTTATTCCTGCTGGCTTTACCGGCACATGGGAAGTCGTCAATCATTGTAAAAAAATCTACGTTATGTTTGAACAACAGCTTGAACAAACATAGTGTTTAACCGCCATGCGGTACAGACTAAATCGTTACGGTTTTAGGTCTGATAAGTGGCATTCGCAGCCGTTGTGTACCTAAATACCAACAACTGTATTTTATGTAAATGGAGATAATATCGTGTCGAACACATTAAAAAGAACGCGAATTGCACTGTTAACTGGATTAACATTATCAGCTACCCTACTGGCTCCACTCGCTACGGCAGAAGTCTCTGGTGCAATCACTGTAACCAACGACTACCGCTTCCGAGGTGTGTCACAAAGTGCAGCAGATCCCGCACTACAAGGTAATATTGACTGGAGCCATGATAGCGGATTTTTCGTCGGTGCTTGGGCAAGTACCATTGATTTTGATGAGCCTGAATACAATGGCCCAGATGTAGAGATTGATTTGTATGCTGGTTATTACGGTGAAATTAACGATGACACTAGCTATGACTTAACCTTGTACCGTTATAACTACCCTGGAGAAAGTGATTTAGACTATCTAGAAGTCAGCGCAGGTATCGACTTTAGTGGTTTTAGAGCCGCTTACTGGTTTACTAATGATTATGGTGGCAGCGATCTTGACCTACATTACACCGAAATCAATTATGGCTGGGAGTTTGCTGATAACTGGAGCCTAGATTTGCATTATGGTTACAATTTTGGCGACGCCATTGATGACGGAGAAGGCTTTGACAGCTATTCAGACTACTCTATTGGTGTATCAACAGAAGTGTCAGGTTTTGGCATCTCGGTTGCGTATTTAGACACCGACATTGATGGTGATAATGAAGTAAGTTCTGATCTATATAAAAACACCGGTACTTTATTAGCGAGCGTTAGTTACGCGTTCTAAGCCGAGTGAGTTAATCAGTACCCATGATTACAAGTCAGTCTTAAAAACAAAAAAACCGCCAATGGCGGTTTTTTTATGACTAATATTTAACGAAAAACAGTAGCGATACAACAAAAGAAAAAACGGAAATTACTTAGTATTCAAACCTGTTAGCGGCTGCCCTAGGGCTTGTTTTTTAACGCATTGCCAACCATCTGCAAGATTTTGCAATTGCTCGTTTCGTTGCGGAAACTGGCTGGCTAAATTACGCATCAGTGATGATTGAATCTCACAAATTTCGGCCCAACGATCAGCATTAGATAATGGCATTTTTCAATCCTTAAATAAGTTGTACATCCGTTTACATGCGTTCATGTATGTACATTAATGTAGCACAGCCCACTTTTTTAGAAAGCTATATTTACACCGTAAATCAGCTTAAAAAAACGCCACACACATACCAATTAAGCTTTTAGCTGATTTAAAAGAAATTTGTTTCATAAAAAAGAAACACGCATTCAATTAATATGAGTCAAACAATGAACTGCTAATCTAAAGCACTTATATGAAAAAATGATATGACAACATTTGATGGATTCATAAATGAGGTTTTATTGATGCGATATAATTTAGATCTTGCGCATAGATTTCAATAAAATAGCATTGCATCCATGGCATACCAGAGTATCTTATTGTTATAGCAACCGTTGAATATACGGCACAAAGGAGCGAACTATGGCTGATACCATCATAAAAATACTGATAATTGCAGGGTTATTTTTTCTGGCCTATAAACTGATTTTTAGTGGTAACCGTGGATTAACACTTTTTGAGATGCATTTTAAAGATGGCAAGCTCAATAAGCATAAAGGCAAAATACCGGAGAAGTTTGAACGTGATTGTCGTGCCATAGCCAAATCTAATAAACTGACTTGCACAGTCAGAGCTGAAAAATCTGGTGACGTACGTTTACACGTGTCGGCCAATATTGGCGATAATTTAATCCAGCAAATTCGTAACCAGTTTCCATTTGAGTATTACGATAAGAAACAGTCAGACGCGTCTAAACTTAAAGGCTAACATGGCCTATTGATCAAACGAAAAATGGACTCTAATGAGTCCATTTTTGTGTCTGTTTTCATGTCTATTTAGATTTAGTAAAAGTGACTGTACGCTCTAACTTAGTGCCCGACTATTGCTTAACACTTTCAGGGCTCAGCTTTTATGCTTAGTCGATTTAACTATTCAATGACTTAGCGATACCAATTAGTCAGGCTGTTTAGAAATCACCAAGGTGACTTGAGCAACCGTGATACCAAACTTAATAATATCGCTTTTATTGATAATGGTTTTCTCATCGACCAGAAACATCCAGTCGTCAAAATGGACTTCATATTCACTACCATCAACTGGCAATATCATGTCATAACGCCATCGCAATGCACTACCGCGAGACTCACCTTGAGCAATGCCTAATATGTCATTGGCTGTGCCCTCATAGAGCCCATTTCCTTTGTCAGTAATGTTCCACACACGAGTTTGCTTTTCGCCATCATCGTAAATAAACCATTCGTTTATCACACCCTGCTTACCTTCAGGCGAATCAACCCAGTGCGCTTCCATGGTGACGGTAAATTTGCGGGTCACCTTGCCTGAAAAATCTTGTACTACTCCAGCTGCCGTTAATTTACCATCAAAAAACGTGGCTAAATCTAACGTTGGAGTCGTTTGTTGATAATCTTCAATCGATGCTGATGAACATGACATAACGCCTAATGCGAGTGCAACATATAAGCTAGTTTGAGCCAGCTTTCGCGCTAATTGCTTAGTTAATTGTTGAGTTAACCGTTGAGTTAGCGTTCGGGCGCAAAAATGGCGCTGCTTACGGATGAATAATAAAATCGCGTGCATTAGTTAACTCCAATCAGTTGGTTACGTAACTCAGGACGGCTGGTTTTCTCAGACAACCAAATGTCAAGAAACGCCTCTGGGAATTGGGCGTTACTGACTTGATAATAAGGGGTGTCGTTGAGTAAAAATGCCGCATCTTCAGGGGTGTTAACCTTAAAGGTCAGCCTGTCGCCCTGTTTAACATCTGGCCAGGCATTAACTAACTGCTGCCTGTACAATTCAATATTGGCTTCGGTAAAACCTAAGTGCTGCCATTGTTCAATAGTGGCATCAACCAAATCAATAGCATCGATATCGCGGTGGTATTGAATGTCGAGAATCATTGGAAAGCGATTAGCTTGGTATTTACCGTCAATAGAGAATAACTTCGCACTATAAATATCAAGCCATAACAGACTCATATCGGCAGTGCCAACTTGAATCAATGTCGCATCGCTTATATCGTTCTTATCGCTTATACCGTTCTTATCGCTTATATCGCTCTTACCGCTTATATCGCTTTTTTCGCTCTTATCGTTGATATCATTTGCAGACGCATCGTTAATGCTCACCGCAACAATCAACGTTAACACTAATGCGCCCACCACACCGAACAGTAGTTCGACCAACCAATGTGATGATTGATGTAGCTTAATGTGTGGTTGCGACTTGACGCCATTATGTAAAGTTTTCATCTACGATTCTCCAAAGCAAGATCCACCGTTGTGATTCGAGAGCTAACAGCTAGCAATACGGGAAATAAGCAACTCCAGATCAATGCCAGTATAAACGCGCTCCACATCTCGCCTAAAGGCAACATTACTGCGTTAAATTTAGCTCCTGCGAGATAACTTAAACAGCCAAATACACCACCAAATAAGGCTTGTAACCAAATAGGAAACTTTCTAAAAAAAGCTAAGCTGTAATCCAAACAAAGCGCAAAGTAGAACCACAATAATCCCAACCAGTAAGGAATATTGGCGAACTTAAATACGCCAAACCACACCAATAGACTGTCAACCGCGATGCCAATCACACCACAGACGCACATTACCAGTGCATCATGACGAACTGATGTTGATAACAAAAAATGGCCAATAAGCAATAAAATAGACAGTAAGATAAGTTGGTTATGAGCTAATACGCCTGCCCACCACACCAACTGAAAGCATAAAGCATTGATTAAAATATATAATTTTGGAGGAATACCGTAAGAAGACATAACACCTCACACTAACAGGATGAGACGTCCCGGCAACGTGTTACCGGGGAATATAATGGCTATTGGGCTGTAGAACTATATTATAGTGGGCGGTATTGCGGTCGAACGGCAACAAGGTGAACCGTGCTAGTAGTGCGCTCTAAAAACCCACCTTCGCAGTAGCTCAAATAAAACTTCCACATACGGATAAAGTCATCGCCGTAATTTAAGGCTTTTATTTTATCGTAGGCAGCATCAAAATTTTCATGCCAGTGTTTTAGGGTACGCGCATAGTCCTTGCCCATATCGTCGATAGACCAGGTTACCATGTCGGTTTTCTTGGCAATATGTTTGGTCATTTCACTCACCGAAGGCAAACAACCACCGGGAAAAATATAACGCTGAATAAAGTCAACACTCTTACGATAACTGTCGTAACGTTGATCGGCAATTGTAATAGCTTGAATGAGCATGCGACCGCTTGGCTTAAGCAGATGCTGTAGTTTTTCAAAAAATCCCGCTAAATATTCGTGTCCCACAGCTTCGATCATTTCAATTGAAACCACGCGATCATATTCGCCTGTCAGTAAACGATAATCTTGTTTTAGTAAGGTAATCCTGTCTTCCAGCCCTTCTTGCTTTACTCGCGCCTGTGCATAATTGAACTGGGCATCAGAAATGGTAGTAGTGGTCACATGTACGCCATAATGTTTTGCAGCATAAATGGCCAACGCCCCCCAACCAGTTCCTACTTCAAGCAAGGTTTGACCTGGGGTTAACTCTAAGCGCTCGCAAATGGTGTGCAATTTATGTAATTGCGCTTCATTCAAGCTACTGTCATCTGCCGGATAAAGTGCACTTGAATACATCATTTCTGGGTCAAGAAACTCCTTATACATGTCATTACCTAAGTCGTAATGAGCCAGAATATTGCGTTTTGAACCCGTTTCAGAATTACGATTAAATATATGCTTAATGCGATTAACGCCGTTGCTCAACCATGAAAAATAACGTTCTATGTTGTCTAGTAATGCTAAATTTTGCGCAAAAACCTGCACCACTTTGGTTAAGTCAGGGCTACACCAATGGCCTTGAATATAAGCTTCGCCAGCCCCAATTGAACCACCAAATACCACTTGACGATAAAAGTTGGCATGCTGAACTTGCATAGTTGCGTGAACTTCGCTTTTAGGATCGCCAAACTCTGATGTTTGATTACCATCGACAATGGTTAAATGACCTTCTGCAAGATGTGCTAATGCACGAAGAAGAATTTTCCTTGCTAGGCTGTCAGACAAACTCGCTTGAGTCATGCTGCTTTCTGCCGCCGTATTTTCCATGTCATCTCTCCAGTTCATACACTGTCTAATTCGTTCGCTTTATTGGCGTAATTAAAGAGTAATACGTGATAAGCATCTATTTGGTTTACATTTTGTAAAATTAGTTAGCTTTAATCGTTTGCTTGCCTACAAAAGGGATTCGTTTAATAAATAGCTTCATTGCCTGCCAATAAATACCCAGCATAATTTTGCTAGTCATCAAGGGATAATTCAGCATAAATCGGCGCATAGATCGCGAATTTATCGATTGGCGTTTTAACACTAAACCGGCATCAAATAATTTATCGTTATTGGCATTTCGATTTTCAATGGTCACTTTCAAGTTTTTGGCCGGAGGCGTAATACGCCACAAGTAATGCATGTCTAAATTCATAAACGGAGACACATGAAAGACTTTGTCTGTTTGAGCGGTATTCGCAATATCAACCAGATAACAATGGCGCTCATTCCAAGGGGTATTACTGACCTCGGCAAGCATATAAACCATGTCATTTTGATGATAACAAAAGTAAAAGTTGACCGGACTAAAATAAAAACCAAAATGGCGTATCTGCCCAGAAAATATCACTTTATCGCATGTTTGTGTGGCACCTAAATGCTTAATGGTTGCCAACACGCGTTGCTTTAATGCGCCGGCATCATCCCCCTTGCTCGCCGAGCTCAGCACGAGTTGCTCACCAAATTGTTGCTTTAGGGAATTGAGGTAATCGCTAGGATTAAATTTAAGCGGGGTAAACTTGTCTGTGGAAAACAATCTACTGACTGCCGTTACTGCCGGCAGTTCATCTAAATCAATTGCCATCATCGCAATGTTATAACCAAAACTGTGCAACTTAGGCGTATGACGGCGATGGTTTATCTTGCCGCAATAAATGCCACTGTTTAATTGATCATGTTCCATTATCGATGTGGTTTGATTCATAGACTAATCCCAAACAGATCGCATACATCAACTGCGCTACGAACGGCGTCTTCATGAAATCCATTATGCCAGTAAGCACCAGCAAAATAGGTATTATTTTTACCATTAATGAGTGATTTTTTCGCTTGCGACTTCATGCTGGCATCATTAAATACTGGGTGAGCATAATTAAACTTTCGCAAAATTTTACTTTCATCAATCGATGCAGTTTGATTTAGGGTGACACAAAATGTAGGTGCACTACTCGGTAAACACTGCAAAATATTCATATTATACGTCACGCTAGCCGGACGCTGAGCAATATCTTGCTGATTAACACCATCTAAACGATAGTTCCAACTTGCCCATGCCGCTTTACGCTTGGGTAATAAATTAATATCTGTGTGCAGCACCACTTCATTATTTTGATATTCCATTGCGCCTAACACGTCGATCTCATCTTGAGTGGCATCGGTTAACATCGCTAACGCTTGATCGCTATGGCAACTCAACACCACATCGTCAAAGTGCTGCCATTCACCGTTAGCAACTTGAACATACACACCATCATCGCTACGTTTGATACCACTCACTGGAGAATTAAGCTGGATACGTTCTTTAAACGGTGCGGTTAAGGCTGGGATATAACTGCGCGATCCACCTTCAAGTACATACCATTGCGGGCGATCATTAATATTTAATAAACCATGATGCTGGAAAAAACGAATAAAGAATCGCAATGAAAAGCCGCGCATATCATCAATACTGGCAGACCAAATCGCCGCGCCCATAGGCAAAATGTAATGCTCACAGAAAAAGGCTGAGAAACCTTGTTGATCAAGATACTCACCGAGTGAAGACGTTGGGTAATTGTCGGCCTCATAAATAACTTTACAACCATTGTTGAAACGAACAATTTCACCTAAAAACCGGTAAAAACTTGGGCGTAACAAATTACGACGTTGGGCAAATAAGCTCCACAAATTATGACCATTATATTCAAGCCCAGTGAGTGCATTATTAACACTAAAACTCATTTCAGTCGGTAAAGACTTAATATTAAGTTGTGCCATTAATGTTTCAAATAGCGGATAAGTCCGGTCATTAAACACAATAAAACCAGAGTCTATTGCGTATTGCTGCCCTGCTACTTCCACATCAATGGTCGCTGTATGGCCACCAATATAATCATTAGCCTCAAACACGGTTACCGTGTGTTCACGGCTTAATAGGTGGGCACACGTTAACCCCGAAATCCCAGTACCAATTACAGCAATATTTTTCATTTAGTTAATCCTTGACGCTAATACTTGTTCTTGTGGTGAATTGACTTGGGTTTACTATTTAGGTGCCAGCAAAAATACTAGTAATTTTTCTGGCAATAAAGAGGCTAATTTAAGTAACCAAGTAAATTTAGTTGGGAAATGGATTTCACGGCGTTGACGCTGCATACCATTATAAATAGCCTCAGCCGCTTGCTTAGCGGTGATTTGCATTGGCATAGCAAAGTCGTTTTTGGCGGTTAACGGGGTTTTAACAAAGCCCGGACAAATAACGCTCACCCCAATACCATGCTGAGCAAGGTCAACTCGTAAACTACGGCCTAAATAACCAATAGCCGCTTTTGATGAACCATAAGCTTCGGCACGCGGAAACGGTAAATAAGTGGCACTTGAACTCATTAACCCGAGTTGCGCACCACGGCTCAATAAAGGTAAAAAATGCTCAAGGCAGTAACCCATGGCAACCACATTAGTATTGATGACTCTGGCAAATAGCGCTGAGTCGAAATGCAATGCATCGTCAATGTATTCACAGCTGCCAGCATTAAGAATCACCTGCTGCAACTGCCAGTGATTATCGTGTAACAGTTGCTTAAGTTTGGCGGCGGCGGCTTGTACCTGAGAACTATCGGTAATATCAAATTCAAGCGGAGTGGCCCCAGTTATGGCTTGTAAGGCTTGGGCATTTCGACCACAGGCTATAACGGCCACGCCTTTAGCCAGATAATGCTGCGCTAAAGCTAAACCAATACCAGAACTTGCACCGGTTATCAAAACCGCTGTTGTATCCGCAGGAACCATTGCCATTACTTAGTCACCCTATTTTTGAGTAAGCCAATCAAGCCACCTAAAAACGGCACTTGCTCGTACAGCATTTGGCCCAGATCAAAATAATCACGGTGAGAAAAAATCTTCTCAGAGAATTTAAGTTGTGACATGCCTTCAACATTAATCAGCTGTCCCTTACTTAATTTAGGGTGTGAATAGCTCATAGTCCAATACAATGCTGCTTGTTGCTTATCAGCACTGATCACCACTTCTTTAATATCAAATTCAATGTGGGTGACATTTTGATACATGTTGGCAAAATAATCGGTTAATGCTTCGATTCCCTCTACATGATGCATGGGATCTCGAAAGCAAATATCATCCCGATAAACTTGACGTAGTAAAAATAGATTATCTTTATTAAGCTGTTGATACATATTAATAAAAGCATCAACAATAACCGGATGACCATTAACGGACGCAGAGCTGTCAGCATTTAATGATTCGGATTGAGTATCAACTGTCGACTGTGCACCTTGCATTAACGGACTCCTATTACACGACCAAGAAAGAATACACGCAACCAGATATAACAATGCCTTATATGACAATAAGATAAAAGTATTTCATGGCCGTGCAGTAAATAAAAACTAACTTGGTATCCATACGAGATAGCGCAGGAAGTAGATCACCCTTTAAACGAATCACAAAGTAACACGCCTAAGCATGGCTTAGGCGTTAATAACGTTTATAAATTGAAACTGTTCTTTAGTAACCCTTTTTGGCTACCGGCTGCCAGTGTTTATCAACTTCTTGTTTAATAAAAGCTTGTTTGGCTTTAATGGCGTCGGCTTCAATAAAGCCAATAGCGGCATGGGCTTTTTGTTTGGTACTGTAATCTGGATACTCAACCTTGGTCACTGACATTTGACTCAATATGCGGGCTAATGCTTCACGGGCATACGTAACCTGTTCAGTTGATTTATCCAGTAACTCAATCCCTTCTTTAGGATTATGAGCGTACATACCATGCGATGCGGTGGCAAAATCCCAGCGCCATTGTGAATGACGAATAGCCATAATCGCATCATTCATTTGCGGCCATGTGGCTCCGGCATCCCATGCTGCTTTGGCTTCGTAATGTGCTTTAATCAGCAATGACTCTACATTTCGTGATTTAGCATCAATATTAGCTTTGGTTTTATCAAGCTTTTTGGTGATGGCCGCTTTACTGCTATGACAATTTGCACAACTACGATCAAAATTGTCTAATGCGCCACCCACCTTATGGTCAGTAAATGTAGCGCCTTTTTCATCGGTCGCAGGCGGCATATGACAAGTTATACACGTCACGCCTTGCTTAGCATGAGCCGAACGGCTCCAATGCTCAAACTCTGGATGACGCGCTTTTAATATTGGGGTTTTAGAAATTGGGTGGATCCATTCGTAAAAGCGACGAGTATCGTAATATTTTTCAATTTCATCAGCAGTGCTGCCAAAAATCCATGGAATATTAACTTTGTTATTATTTTCAGGCTGGAAATAATAACTCACATGACATTGACCACAAACCTGAGCGCCTTGCATGCTGCGGTCTTGCTTATCAAAAGGCAGTTTAATTTTTTCCATCGCATTTTGCGCATGAGGGCGTGGTAATGCGAGTTTAGCACTGCCATCAACATGACAATCACTGCAGTAAACAACGGATTTGATTTCACGGCCTAAATCGACAAAATTGGCATCTGAAAAACCTTGCATACCCATTTCTTTGATCAATCTAGGGGCATCAGGTGTTTTACAGGTCCAGCAACTGGCAGATAAACCTTTGTCGCCTTCAGCTATTGCAACACCAGTACGCAAGGTATGCGTCACGTCAGCAACAGCAAACTGATGCCCTCGAGGGCTATGGTATTCTTTGGCAAATGACGAACCCGCCCATAAAATGATATTGGCAGGATATTGCGCCAGTATATCGTCTCGTTCGACTTGTTCTTCTGTTGCTTGCCAAGAGTCATATTGTTGTGGAAACTTAAGTTGATTAGGATCCACTTCAGCACTTTGAAGCGACCAAGACGTTAGACTCAGCAATGCCATTGCGCTAATAATAATGCTTAACCCTACCTTGCTTCGCATTGGCCGAGTCGCTTTCATTATTACATCGATAAGTAGATCCATCATATTGCTAACCTTTCTCCAATCTCTTAATTTACAGCGCTACATTGTTCGATAAGTCTGTAGCACTACTTTTGAACTGTTTAGTATAGCGTCATCAATTTAGCTCACGTTATCCAGGACGACCATCAAGACGTGGACGCAGTAAAATCGGCGCGTAAAACCATACAAATAAACCAAAACCGATAAACCAACATGCTCCAGCTGCCCATAACCAAATTTGGGTGTATTCAGGCATCAACAAAGGCATTCCTGCACGTAAAACAGCGGCGAGAGGCAAACATAAAAATGCCCACGTCATATTAGGGCCTTGATAGATATTGCGACTAGTATGCCCAAGTGAAACGCGTGAAATCATTGATAAACATAATGATGCGATGCCGCCAATAGCAAATAAATGCAATAAGGTACGATAGGCATATTCGTTATCAATGTTGATTGCCATCAATAACAATGTGATTGGCAACGATAGATACGAAATATGCAATGACCACAGCATCGGCTCTTTTAGGGTTTTATGTGCTTGCCAACGAGCAAAACGGACTAAATGTAATATACCTGCTACTGCAAGCAGTGCTTGTTCAATCCCCTTTGGAAACCAATGACTTATTGCTTGAATAAACAGTAAACCCATTGCTAATAATAATGTATTTTCTAACACATTAATGGGATCAGGCTTGGGTTGTTGAATTTTCATTGCGGTAAAAAATGGGATAACTCGACCGCCAACAATGGTAATAACCATGGCAATCCACCAAATCATTCCTTGCCATAATTGGGTCGATAACGAAAAGTTACGTTCGGACAAGGCGTAATAACTGGCTAAATTAACCAACAATGCGACCACCAGCATGATAGGAAAACCTATATTGCGCCATTGTTTAACCGGATAAATACAGCGCCACAATGCCAACGCACTTAACCCTAAAAATAAGCTGTCAAATATTGCAGGTAGTATCAAAGGAATGTTCATTGGTAATAGCAACATTAAGCGGGCAATGAGCCAACAACCAAAGGTGACCATTAACGCGCGCCCCGTAATAGTGGGTTGATTGGTCCACGCTTGTACTGCTGTGAGTAAAAAACCGCACACAATAGCCATAGCGAAACCAAATAACATTTCGTGAGGGTGCCACCATAGGGGCACAACATTGGCCCAAAACTCACTGTTAAATAAGCTATATTGCGGAGTAAACCAGCCCATTAACCACAACGGGATGTATAACGCTGCGACACTTGCTCCACCTAAAAAAAACGGTCTAAAACCCAAACGCCATATTGCAGGAGTGTTATCAATTTCAGCAGGATCATCAATATTCAGCATAAGCAGTGCACTCACTTAGTGGATTAACATCAACAAGATTTAAACATGCATAATATATAAATCTTTAATATGGCCATTCTATGCTGTTAATTGATGTGCTTCAATCAATACTCATCAATCCACTCACCAGCCAAGCTCATAGTGTGATCTAACGCAAAAAAAGCCGCTATTATCATAAGAGATAATAGCGGCTTAATTGTGTTGTTGCTGATTTCTCGAACTAAAATGGACTCAGTAACCTGAGTTCAAGATAACAAACGGCTCTCAAACAGCCCTTTGTCTTGCGAACTGCGTTAAATGTTGATCGAAACAATTAACCACGCTTTAGCGCACTTAGTACTTCTATCGCCCGCAAGCGTGCCATCTTGTGTTCGACAATAGGTTGTGGGTATCGGTCATCCTGGCGTTGTGCAAATAAGTCATTCACATTGATGGTTTTGGGTTGATGAATATCGGCCAAAGGCCAAGTAGACAATTCGGGTACATAACGCTTTATGAAACTGGCATCAGGGTCGAACTTGCTACTTTGGGTCATTGGGTTAAATACGCGAAAATAAGGTTGCGCATCGCAGCCGGTTCCTGCTGACCATTGCCAACCACCATTATTGGCGGCTAAGTCACCATCAATTAGTTTTTGCCTAAAATATCGCTCGCCCCAACGCCAATCCACCAATAGGTGTTTAGTTAAAAAGCTGGCTACCACCATGCGTAATCGATTATGCATCCAACCGGTTTGATTTAATTGACGCATAGCAGCATCAATAATTGGATAGCCTGTTTGACCATTACACCAGGCGGTAAACTCAGCAAGATTATTGCGCCACACAATGCCGTCGCCTAACTCATTAAAGTTATGGTTCATGGATAGGCGTGGAAATGCCACCAGTAAATGGCGATAAAACTCACGCCAAATCAATTCATTTAACCACGTTTTTGCGGGGCAAGTATCATCAACTAAGGCTTGAGGATAACGCGCTAATATCGCTGCGACACATTGACGCGAACTAATAACCCCAATAGCTAAAAAAGGCGATAATCGACTGGTTCCTTCAAGGGCAGGGAAATCCCTCTCAGCTTGATAATCTGCAACTTGGTTTGCTAGAAATTGATCGAGTATTCGCTTTGCAGCGCCCTCTCCTGCAGACCATTGCTCACTAGATATATTATCGCAGTTAAATACGATTTCGCTAGGGGCTGGAAGTACAGCAGCTATTGGCTCTGGCACCGCGACGGGAACTATCGCGCGCTGGCCAGCAATACTTTTCCACTTTTTAGCAAAAGGGCTAAAGACTTTGTACATATCACCAGCCAAGTTTTTCACTTGCCCTGGTGCCAATACACAATCTTGGTCTATTAATGTTAATGGCATGCCGTTATCAATTAATGCGCAGTCTCGACGACGTTCATTTATTTCAGGCTCATTAGCAGCAAACACAGCAGCAATATTATGCTTGTCGATATAAGCGGCTAACAGGGTTTGTACTTCATCAAAGTCTTGCGCATGCAACACATCTAGATGAATACCTAACACCGCCAATGCCTGTGCTAACAAATTGACATGTCGCTGGATAAAATCAATTTGTATCGGCGCGACATCATGCTGCGCCCATTGTGCTGGTGTGACAAAATACACAGCTCGAACATGACTATGATTACTGGCAGCAAACTCACACGCAGCCACTAAAGCCGGATTATCTGCCACCCGTAAATCTTGCCTAAACCACATTAAACTATTCATAGAAGTCATTCACAATCGACCTAATAAGCATAACGAAGCTTAAGCGCTTCTGGATGTGGATTTAAATACACCTGCTCTTGAATATACGGGGTATGAAACTCACGCACATAATGGTTAATCAAGGTGATTGGCACCAGCAAAGGCAACAACCCTTGGCGATATTTTAAAATTGACTCACTCAACTCTTCTTTTTGTTCAGCGGTTAACTGCTTCTTAAAATAGCCTTGAATATGCTGCAAAGTACTGGTGTGATTTTTACGGGTGGCAATAATTTTAAGTGCCGTCATAAAGCCTTCAAAATATTGTTGCGCAGTTTGCTCAACATCTTGAATATCGGCCAATATAGGTCCTAAATCGCGATACCACTGCGGGCTGTGGGCCATTAATAGATACTTATAACGCGAATGGAACTGCATTAGCTTATGTTTAGTGAGACCCGATTTAGTCATTTGCTTCCAATCGTTATAAGCAAATACACGGGTGAAAAAGTTTTCTCTTAGTGGCAAGTCATGTAAACGGCCTTCTTCTTCTACTGGCAGAAATGGGTAGCGTTCCATTAATTTTTTTGCAAAAACACCGATGCCGGTTTTAGTGCCATGATTGGTACCAATTTTGTACTCGGTAACCCTTTCCATGCCACAGGTTGGTGATTTGGCACATAAAATATAACCGCCAAGGTAATCAAGCTCTTCCACTTTTGCTTGGGAGTATTCATTAAGCTTGTCTGTCACATCGAGCGTTCCATCAGCACTGCGAATATGCACTACATCGCCATCTCGTATTTGACGGATACTTTTGCGTGGTGCGCCCATGCCAATCGCCATTTCAGGGCAAACAGTGGTGTATTCAAAAAATGGTTCTATTTCTTGTCTACAGTAATAAGAGTTTTTGTGTCCGCCATCAAAGCGGACTTGGTTACCCAACAAGCAACTGCTGATCCCAATTTGGATTTTTTCTGGCACAAATGTATCGATATTTGGCATATTATGCACTCCTGTGGCAACCGTAATATTCCCAAAGTGGGATAAAAAAAGATGTCATGCTAACTACACATACTATTAAGCAAAAATACGAATAAAACACCCATTAAGTTCATTATTTATAGGGTTATTTATCGTTTTTGCAATATGAGCCTACATATTAGTCAAATAACGCACACAAAAAAACAGAACCTAAGTTCTGCTTCATTATTCATCTTTTACTTGTCTTCCACCTGAACGGCCCAGATTAAGCTTCAACAGGATTAACTATTCGCTTTGTTGCCGACGCGTTCTAATCCCCACACCAAACCAATCCCCACCAGCAGACACACTATGGCAATGATAATTTGTGATGATTCGCCAGTGATTTGCTCAAACTGAAACGGAGATAAATTTTGCTCAACCAAAGGCACTAATTCACCCTTAGAATTCTCGCGCCAACTGATCACTTGTTTCCATGGCCAAATTTTACCTAGCGTCCCGAGCATTAATCCCGTTAAAAATAATAACGTCGTGTCATGGAATTTACGTAACAAAGCCGATAACACATGACTAAAACTTAATAATCCAACCACAGCACCAATCGCAAAACAGGCTAAATAAACAATATCAAAGCCTTTAGCTGCCGCTAATACCGCTGGATACATCCCTAAAAGCAACAAAATAAAGCTGCCTGAAATCCCAGGTAATATCATGGCGCAAATAGCAATAGCACCACAAAAGAAGAAATTAAGGTAACTCACCTGCATTTCAATAGGATGTAACACTGTAATAGCCCACGCAAAGGCGACACCGACAATGAACATGGCAATCCGCATAGCAGTGAATTTGTTCACTTGCTTAAGCATATGAACCACTGAAAATAAAATTAATCCAAAAAAGAACGACCACACAGGAATGGGGTGAGTGACCAATAGCCAAGAAATCAATTTAGCTAAGGTAAAAATACTGGTGAGGATCCCACCAAATACACACACGAGAAAAGGACCGTTAATGTGTAAAAAGGCGGCTTTAATGCCTTTTTGTTTGATAATGCCCACTAACGACCAGTTTATTTTGCGAATGCCATCCAATAATGGGTCTAAAATACCGGTAATAAACGCAATAGTGCCACCCGACACGCCCGGCACAACATCTGCAGCGCCCATGGCCATACCTTTGAAATAATTCAATAACAGTGAGTCAGTTTTCAAAATTCATCCTTAATGTGTCTAATCACGTAAATTATACCTGTGCCCTTTGCAATGAGCGATGGAAAATATTCAACGGGGCTTTTCCGCAGGTTACAACAATGTTAATCTCGTCCGACCAGATAACGATTAGAGTTCATTTATGATCCCAACTAAACCCAATAAAGTCATGTCACTATATAAGAAAGTCACTGCTTATCCATTTGGTAAACAGATTTTTTCTAAAATGGTGTCTCGAATGGCGCCCTATTTTGGCACAGTACACCCTTACATAAGTGATTTACGCGTTAACCGCTGCGAATGTTTAATCAAAAAGCGCAAGAAAGTCCAAAATCATATTGGAACCGTGCATGTGATTGCCATTTGTAATGGTCTGGAAATGGCCATGGGTACGATGGCAGAAGCATCAATCCCGGCTCATTTACGCTGGATCCCTAAAGGCATGAGCGTTGATTACACCGCCAAAGCGGGCAGCGACATTTTATGTGTGGCAGAGGTAAAACCAGAACAATGGCAAGTGGGTGATATGTTAGTCGACGTAAAAGCCTATGACACTAACGGTGTTGTGGTGGTCCAAGGGCATATTAAGCTATGGATTTCAGAGAAACCTCAAAAATAACTAAGTAATTTAATCACCTTTATTCACTTTTGCTAGGGAAGCATAATGTTAAAAAATGGTCTGGCGCAAGCTAACACAAATCATCTCGGTAAAATCATTCCAGTCGCAGTTTTACTGCTAATGCTGATCAGTTTATATGGCAGCTGGTATACCATTGATCAGGGTGAACGTGGGGTATTGCTGCGTAACGGTAAAATTATCGATACTGCAGAACCCGGTCTTGGATTTAAAATTCCACTGATGGATACCGTGGTTAAAATATCAACCCAAACTCATACCGCAAACTACCAAGGTTTACAGGCGTATAGCCGCGATCAACAACCTGCCACCTTACGCGCATCAGTCACATTTAGCATACCGCCAGATCGTGTTGAAGAAGTATATGCTAATTTCAAAAGTATCGACTTAATGGTGTCACGCTTACTCGACCGCCAAGTGCCAACCCAAATTGAGAATATTTTTGGTAAGTACACTGCTATTTCTGCGGTTCAAGAACGTATCAAGTTTGGTATTGATGTCACTGACGCCATTACTAAATCAATTAAAGGCCCGGTGACCATTAATTCGGTACAGATTGAAAATATCGATTTTAGCAACGCATACGAGAAATCAGTAGAAGACAGAATGCGTGCAGAAGTAGAAGTACAAACCCAATTACAGAATCTTGAAAAAGAGCGTGTTAGTGCCCAAATTGCCGTCACTCAAGCACAAGCGGAAGCAGATTCACAATTGGCCCGCGCAATTGCCGAAGCAGAAAGTATCCGTATTAAAGGTAACGCAGAAGCATCAGCCATTAAAATTCGTGCTGAAGCGCTAGCGCAAAATCAAAATTTAGTTGAATTGACTAAAGCGGAACGTTGGGATGGGCGCTTACCAACAACCATGTTACCTACTGGTACTATCCCGTTCCTTGAAGTGCAAACAACCAAATAAACCAAACTGCATACTTCACAAAACAAGCGTTCGGTATTAATACTGAACGCTTGTTTTTTTATCATCATCTTGCCTCACCTAAACGTATTATCTAGTTGCATTACCGCTTTTGGCTGGTAATCTCTAACAGCGCCTCTTTAATGAATAAAGAGGGTTTATAAACAGCTAAAAATAAAAGGAATTAAGCGATTAACACTGCAACCTACATGGATGAGCATAGCGCTCCGGTCCAACAAGCTCGTTTGGCTAATCTTGACGCTATCAGAGGGCTTGGCGTATTAGGTATTTTCTTCCTTAATATCTATTTTATGGGCAATAGTTTTTTCGGTTACGCTCCTCATGAGGTTCAACCCACCAGCGACATTATCCTACTCATTTTTAGCAATTTCTTTTTAGAAGGTCGTTTCTTTAGCCTATTTGCGATGATTTTTGGGGTGGGAATGCTAATCCAATACCAACGCCAGCAAATGAGAATGGAGACAGCCACCACTACTCAGCAGAATAAACGCATAAAAAGCCGTCTGTATTGGTTAATTGCCTTTGGCGTAATACACGCTATTTTCATCTTTCCTGGCGATATATTATTGTCTTATGGTGTCAGTGGATTATTAGCTTTTCGCTACATTAGCCTCAGTGCCGATGAACTAATCCGTAAAGCTAAATGGTTTATCTTTTTATCATTTATACCCATCGCACTTATTTCGCTCATGCCAGACGATCAAGTTTATTCACGAGATTCAGCTTTCTTCATCGAGCAACTTGCTGCTTGGACCGGTAGCTACCAACAACAACTGACCCTGCACCTAACCATGTTTGCGTACATGCTGGCGGTTATTCCATTAACGTTAATGTGGTATATCACCGGCTTAATGCTTTTAGGGATGGCGTTATATAAACGCAATATCTTTGTTGATGGATTGGATAATAAAACCCTGTGGCAATGTGTATTTTGGGCCATCACATTAGCATCATTAGACTCGATATTAAGTCTAAGTGGCAATCAGATGTTGGAGTCGATGTCTGATCTTTTATTGTGGTTCAGCGCTATTGCGACAGCTTTGATTTATATCCACATTATTGTTAAATTCTGCCAAAATACGCCACATAGACTGAAACTACTGCAAAACGTCGGGCGGATGGCGTTTAGTTTGTACATTCTCCAGTCAATAGTCGGTATTTTACTGTTACGTTATATCGCACCAGACTGGCTGTACTCACTAGACCGAATAGGTTACGTCTCAATTGCGATTATCTACAGTGTATTTCAACTGTTGTTAGCGGATGTCTATTTACGCAAATTCAATCAAGGCCCATTAGAAAAGCTTTGGCGTGTGTTAGTCTCCCGCACAAGCTAATGAAACATATACACTTAAAAGAAGAATCTATGCAACTACCATTGTGTGCAATGCTGATTGACCTCATCAGTATGACGAAATCAATATGATAAAATTAATCTCACAGAGCAGGCACTAAAATGAATAAGTTTGCTTGGTTGATGTTGCTGCTCATTGGCGCTATTTTTGCCACTATTCAGCCCTGGTTAGCTGGGGTATATGGCCTAATTAATGTGGTCACTTATAGTTTGTATTATCGTGATAAATCGGCGGCTAAACAGGGGCAATGGCGCATAAAAGAAAGCACCTTACAGTTTTTTTCTTTAATTGGCGGCTGGCCAGCAGCGCTACTCGGCCAGTATCACTTACGTCATAAAACCCAAAAATCGTCTTTTAAACGGATATTGTGGTGTTGCATCATACTCAACTCAGTTGGAGTCAGCTTATTGTGTTATCAGCTGTGGCATCCGTTATTAGACGCATACCGTTAAGCTGTTGGTTCAATTGTCGCTTCAATCGTGTTGATGAGTATTAGCTCAGCAATTTTTACGCTAAACTAGCCACACTATCTACCCAACAATTCGAGATCAATTATGCGTATGATTTTGGCCGTGCTGGTCATTGCGGGCGTTATTTTTTATTTTTTCACTCAATCTAACAATTCTAAAGCCGCTAAAGAAAATATTGAGAAAGGTAAGATTTTTTTAGCTGAAAATACCAAACGCGAAGGCGTCAGCCAAACCTTATCTGGCTTACAATATGAAGTACTCGTTAAAAGCGAGAATACTGAACACCCTAGCGCAAAAAGTAAGGTTACCGTGCATTATCACGGCACACTCATTGACGGTAGCGTATTCGACAGCTCTGTTGATCGCGGCGAAACAATCAGCTTTGGTTTAAATCAAGTGATAGCCGGTTGGACCGAAGGTGTACAACTCATGAGTATTGGCGACAAATTCCGTTTTTATATTCCAAGCCAATTGGCTTACGGCAATCGCTCAACAGGTAACATTGAAGGTGGTTCAGTACTGATTTTTGATGTTGAGTTATTTGAAATCAACTAATTGTCTGTTCCGTAGATGAAAGCCTCCTTCGGGAGGCTTTTGCATTTTCTGAGTTACTAAGTACTTTATTAATTTTAAACTGTTGTTGACAGTTCTAACCAACAGGTTAAACATAACAATAATAACCCGATATTTTTCAACTATCGCCCAGTAAAGGATTACACATTGGCTATCCCTAGAGTCTTTATCAGTTCCACTTGTTACGACTTAAAACATATCAGAGAAAACCTGAAATACTTTGTTAAAACCATAGGTTACGAGCCAGTACTTTCTGACGATGGTGATGTTTACTACGGTGTAGATACACATACACATGACGCTTGCCTGAGTGAAGTTGCTACTTGCCAATTGTTCATCTTGATCATTGGCGGGCGATACGGTGGTGAACATAAAGACAAAGAAGGGTCTATTACTAATAATGAGTATCGAGAAGCTGTCAAAAATAAGATTCCTATTTTTGCGTTAGTTGAGAATGCAGTTTATTCAGACCATCATACTTATCTTTCAAACAAGAAAAGTAATCCTGATTTTTTTGAGCAAATAACATATCCAAGTATCGACAACATTAAGATTTTTAGCTTCATTGATGAAGTAAGAAAAAACATTATTAACAATGCCTTAGTTTCATTTAACAACTTTGCAGATATGGAAAGCTATCTAAAGAAGCAATGGGCAGGAATGATGTATGACTTGCTAGCAGAAAGAAAAAGAGCTGATGACTCGCGAATCACAAATAGGCTAATTGATGACTTAAAGATAGCGACTGAAAAATCAGCTGAATTAATAAAAGTATTACTTAGAACTACAGATGCTGAACATGCTGAAGAAAAAATTACTGAAATTGATTTGAAGGCTGAAGCTAAAACCTTTCATCAATTCATAGAAGGCATGTTTGAAAAAGAATACTGTGCTAAACATAATATTGAGACTATGCCTAAACCTAACGATTATGAATATTGGCATGAATTTTTAGTGGCGACAGGTGACTTTAAAGTAACCAGAATAAAAGACAATCGCACAGAAAAATCATATTTGATGGATTCAAGCGGTTTTATTGCAGATGTCGCTCCTATTGATGAAACAGACTCAGCAATATGCAGAGCTGTTCAAGAAGCATTTGAGTCATTAAAAAAACTCGATCCTAAAACACAAAAAGAAGTTTTAGATGATTTTACCTTCCCATTTTAAGCAAAATATTCGCCGTTAATACTAAAAAATAAACTGTAGTTGTTAATACAACGGCACACTCATTGACGGTAGCGTATTCGACAGCTCTGTTGATCGCGGCGAAACAATCAGCTTTGGTTTAAATCAAGTGATAGCCGGTTGGACCGAGGGTGTACAACTCATGAATATTGGCGATAAATTCCGTTTTTATATTCCAAGCCAATTGGCTTATGGCAATCGCTCAACCGGTAAAATCGCCGGCGGCTCAGTACTGATTTTTGATGTTGAGTTATTTGAAATTAACTAATCAGCAATGAAGATCAGTTTAAGCAGAAAATGAAAAAGCCTCCATGTCGGAGGCTTTTTGCTATTGATTATCGGCTCTTGGTTATTTAAATTGAGCCTTTACTCCATAAGCATTTGATTATCATGCTAAATAAAACGGATCATCAATCGACTTCGCTGGCGCTGTAAACCATTTAGGCCCTTGCGCTGTCATGTAAAAATGGTCTTCGTGACGGATCCCAAACTCCCCAGGTACACATAACATTGGCTCGTTGCTAAAACACATACCAACCGCCAGTGGCGTAACATCATTACGCACCAAATATGGCCATTCATGAATATCTAAACCGATACCATGACCAGTACGATGAGGTAAACCTGGCACGTTGTAATCTGGACCAAAGCCTGCGGCTTCTAACACGACACGAGCAGCTGCATCCACTTCACTACACAAGGTTCCTAAGGTAGCAGCATCAAACGCAGCAATTTGTGCATCCTGTTCAAGTTGCCATAATTGACGCTGACGAGCATTAGGCTCACCAAATACGTAAGTACGAGTAATATCAGAGTTATAGCCTTGTAACTGGCAACCGGTATCAATCAATACCGTGTCATTTTTCTCAAGCGCTTTAGGTGATTTAACCCCATGCGGATACGCTGTATCTTCACCAAATAGCACGATACAAAAATACGAACCTTTGGCTGCGCCCACGGCATAGTGAGCTTGGTTAATAAAGTCTTCCACTTCTGCAGTGGTGATGCCCTCACGTAAAATACTGGCAGTGGCTTTATGCACTTCAAGGGTCATGTCTTTAGCGCGTTGCATTAAGGCAATTTCGGCAACCGACTTAATCATCCGACATCCTGCCGTTACTGTTGTCGCACTTACAAATCGATGCTGAGGAGCTGCTTGGGCAATGCCATCGCTAATAAAAAAGGCGGTTGACTCATCAATACCGATTTTTGCTTGGCTCAAGCCGATGTTATCCAGCACATCGGCAAATAACTGATATGGGCTTTCATCTTCATGCCACGTATTTACTTGACCTTTTATGGTCATATAACCCTGTAACGTGTCGAGTTCAAATGCAGGTGCAATATACTGAACCTCACCCACAGCGGGGATAATAGCACCCACCATACGTTCGCTAGAAAACCAACGAGTACCCGTAAAATAGTACAAATTAGTACCAGCATTCACATAGATTGCTTCTAAACCATGTTGCGCCATCAATCGTTGTGCATGTTGAATTCGTTGATTAAATTCATCATCACTTATCGCTGCTACACCGTGAGTCATATTCGTGAGTGTGGCTAATGCTTGTTGCGGGCTAACGCCGCCGACACCGATTGTCATAGGTTTTCCTTTGGTTATTTTTATTGTTATTTATCTAGAGTCTGTGGAAATCAAATCGTCTTACCTTGTTCAAATATACAAGATAATCAATATCAACAAGGATACCGTCTGTATCGCTTTGTTACCATTGTATACAATATAAGTTTACAATTTTAATCAGTCTGTTCCACATTATGTCAGCGACTTCACTTGCCAGTTTGCCGTCACGCTTGCGATAATCGCAGTTCATTCTACAGAGCTGAGTTCATCAGTCGCCTCCAACGGAGAAACCATGTCCAATATTATTGCTACGCGTCTTAACGCCATTCGCCAACAGCTTGAAGTAAACCAAATAGATGCATTCATCATTCCTCGCGCTGACGAATATTTAGGTGAGTATGTCCCTGCTCGTAACGAGCGTTTACATTGGGCCACTGGCTTTACGGGTTCTGCTGGCATGGCAATCGTGTTAAAAGACCGCGCAGCAATATTTACCGACGGCCGTTACACAGTGCAAGTACGCCAACAAGTAGACGGTAACTTATTTGAATATTTAAGCCTGTATGACGACCCGCAAATTGACTGGTTAATTGATACATTAGCTGCAGGCGCTAACGTCGGCATCGACAGTCGCCTACATACCCTTGCTTGGTATCAACAAACCAAAGCGCAATTTGATAAAGCCCAAATCAATTTAGTTGAAGTAGATAACAACCCGATTGATGTGAGTTGGTTAGACCGCCCTGCACCGTCAGCATCCACCATGACTTTATTTAGCCACCAAGGTGCAGGACGTAATAGCGTCGACAAACGTCAACAAATTGGTCAGCTGGTTAACAAGCAAGGCGCCGATGTAGCCCTTATTGCCGCATTAGATTCATGTTGTTGGTTACTAAATATCCGTGGAAACGATGTTCCACGCTTCCCCGTCATACTTGGCTGCGGATTATTATCTAGTAATGGCGATATGACCTTTTTTACCGATTTAGCTAAAGTGCCGCAAAATATTGAACAACACGTAGGTGCTGGGGTGAGCTTTAAAGATGAAGCAGAACTGGCAACCGTATTAGCGCAAATGAATGGGGTTAAGCTATTGGCCGACCCTCATTCTGCCAACGCCTATTCGCAATTACTGGCACAAAAAGGCGGTGCTAAACTGATTGTGGGTACCGACCCGGTTGCATTACCTAAAGCACAAAAAAATAACGCCGAATTAGCTGGTATACGAGCGTGTCATATTCGTGATGGTGTTGCCGTCAGCCGCTTTTTAGCCTGGTTAGACAGCCAAGTTGAACAGAACATTATGCACGATGAAGCACAACTGGCTGACAAATTAGAAAGCTTTAGATTACAAGACTCGCTGTACCGCGAGCCAAGCTTTGACACTATTTCTGCCACTGGTGCCAATGCCGCTATGTGCCATTACAACCATAATAATGGCACCCCAAGCACCATGACCATGAACAGTATTTACTTGGTCGATTCTGGCGCTCAGTACATAGACGGCACCACCGACGTCACCCGCACCATCGCCATTGGCAAGGTGACAGACGAGCAGAGAAAAATGGTCACGCTGGTATTAAAAGGCCACATAGCCCTTGATACAGCCCGCTTCCCTAAAGGCACCTCTGGTGTGCAACTCGATGCGTTTGCTCGCCAATATTTATGGCAACATGGTTTTGATTATGACCACGGTACTGGCCATGGAGTCGGTCACTTTTTAAGTGTTCACGAAGGCCCGCAGCGCATTGGTAAAAACGTCAATGGCGTGGCATTACTGCCAGGCATGGTATTGTCGAATGAGCCTGGTTATTACCGCGCCGATGGTTTTGGTATTCGCATCGAAAACCTCGTCACAGTGCAACATTGCCAAGCGTTGGCAGGTGCAGAGCGTGAAATGTATGAGTTTGATGTATTAACCCATATTCCAATGGATGCACGCTTAATCGACAAATCATTGCTAACCGACTTTGAAGTGAATTGGTTTAATCAATATCAACAAAAAGTACGTCAAACCTTAGCGCCATTAATGCAAGGTGACGAGTTAGCATGGCTCAATAAAGTGACTATCGCGATTTAAGTGCCATCCAGTTCAACATAACGCGTAAGCACTGAATATAGGGCTTTGGAGCAATAACATGTCCAAAGCCCTTTTAATTAAAGCACCATCAAGTGCAAACTAAAACGCCAGTGAATCTACCTACTCACAGCAAACATTATAATTCCTAAAAAATGGTATTAAATTGCCATGCCAAGACGGTAATCAGTTATTAGTGATAAATGCTCAAAGGCTGTCATTACCACAACGAGTGACTTTTATGGTGAGATATACGAGCAATCTGTTTTTGTGGTGCGTTTTTTACCCACATAGCAAAAAAATGTTAGCCGCTTCCTATTTCCCCATTGTCGATTGTTGTAAACTCCGCGCCAACAAAGGCTGTGTTGGTAAGAGTAAATTTTACCAGACATGTGTATAACAAATTTGTTTACCACAATACTCGCAGGTCACTAACGCTATATGCGCCAAGTGGATCTCTCACCTAAGTCGTTCTCGTTTGGGGCTCTACCTGCCATAGCCGTGTCGCCAATGAATAACCATTGGTTAACTGATAATTTAAGAGATCAAAAGGTATAATCACTATGAAGTCTGAACAGACTATCTCTAATTCTGCTGCTGTTTCTGATTCGTTTTTGGATCGCTATTTCAATATTTCTGCCCGTGGAAGTACCTTAAAACGTGAAGTCATTGCTGGCTTAACGACGTTTTTGGCTATGGTTTATTCGGTGATTGTGGTGCCAAACATGTTGGGCACTGCGGGGTTTGACCCTGCGGCAGTGTTTATCGCTACCTGTTTAATTGCCGCGTTTGGTTCGTTGCTCATGGGGCTATGGGCTAATTTGCCAATGGCCATTGGTTGTGCAATATCACTCACCGCATTTACTGCATTTAGCATGGTGCTAGGTCAGGGAATATCGATTCCTGTCACCCTTGGCGCTATTTTCCTAATGGGTATCGTGTTTACACTGGTGAGTGTCACTGGCATTCGTCAATGGGTACTCACTAACCTGCCAACCGGTATTGCTCACGGTACGGGTATTGGTATTGGTTTGTTTTTACTCCTTATTGCCACCAATAGCGTGAAATTGATTGTATCAAACGATGCCGGTTTACCCGTAAAGCTTGGTGATATTAATAGCTTACCGGTTATCGCTACAATTGTTGGTCTTGCTATGACAATTGGGCTTGAGCGCCGAGGCACACCGGGTGGCATATTGTTGGTCATCGTCGGGCTATCGATCTTTGGGTTAATATTTGATCCTAGCGTGACTTATCAAGGCCTATTTGCTTTGCCTGACTTGATGTCTGAAACGTCGCTTATTGGCCAGCTCGATATTATGGGCGCACTGAATCCAGTGGTCCTGCCCATTGTGTTGGCATTAGTGATGACCGCTATCTTCGATGCAACTGGCACAATTAGAGCGGTTGCAGGGCAAGCGGAACTTCTCGATGATAAAGACAATATTGTTGGCGGTGGTAAGGCACTGACATCAGATTCAGTCAGCAGTATTTTTGCTGGCGTAGTCGGCGGCGCTCCAGCCGCTGTTTATATTGAATCCGCAGCGGGAACTGCAGCAGGTGGCAAAACAGGCCTGACCGCGACCATCGTCGGCTTACTATTTTTGATAATGATGTTCTTAGCGCCGTTAAGCTTTTTAGTGCCTGCTTATGCGACAGCTCCAGCGCTAATGTATGTTGGATTACTGATGCTAAGTAACGTCACCAAGCTTAATTTTGACGATAAAGTGGACGCAATGGCGGGCCTAACCTGCGCGGTATTTATTATTTTAAGCTGTAATATCGTTACTGGGATTATGCTTGGGTTTGTTACCTTGGTTATTGGCCGCATATGCAGTGGCGAGTGGCGAAAACTGCAACTTGGGGTTATCTTAATCACTCTCGGTTTAGTCGCCTTTTACATGGGTGGTTGGGCGATTTAACACCATTATTGAGCGAATATTAAGGCCAGCCATCGAGGCTGGCCTTTTTTGTTTTCGACATAAATATCGGTTAACGACAGAACGCTAGTTTAGCAGACCCACTGCTTGACGATGACAATCAAGATCGCGACTGCCAGCATCGCGAACTTGCCGAATATTCAATAAACCAATGTCACCTCGCCAATAACCACCAGCATTCGAATTGATTAATCTTGCATTAGATAAGGGTAAAACAGAGGTTGCTGCAGCTCTATTACTCTGAATTGATCTGCGTCAACGCAAAGCACGCCAAAAGGTTTTTAATGAGGTAATGAGCTAAATATTGGTAAGTGTTTGGAAGCATTAATTGCTAGGCGTTAAGTTGAATAAATATATGTTTGAGGTTAATACACGGACTTATTACGGTTTTTTTATTCCTTTAAAATAATGTCCAATGTGATGACTTATTGCTATAGAACAAAGCAAACAAATGGTAAAACGACGCAGCGAGTACTATAACTGAATAAACCTATAACGTTCGAATAGAACAAGTCATTGACTAGCGGTAAAAAATGGAGACTTCAACTTAATCAAAGCCTTGCGATAATAGTAAGTTAGTAAGCCTCTTACTCGTTATTAACCTCTATGCACTTCAATCTGGTTATCGGAGATAATCGACAGAATATGATGGATAGAAAAAATGCCTCACCCAATTCAGGTACAGTTATAGCGATACGCGGTAGTGTTGTCGATATTCTATTTGCTCAGCAACTCCCGCCTATTCGAACTTTATTAACTACCGGAGAAAAGGGACAAGTTTTTCTCGAAGTTTTTTCGCAACTAGATGAACATCGAGTGCGCTGCATTGCGCTGACACCAACCCAAGGGCTGGCTAGAGGCATGGTGGTAGATGACAGCGGCGGACCACTATTGGCACCTGTGGGTAAGACAATTATATCGCGGATGTTTGATGTTTTTGGCAACGCCATTGATCATAAACCACCACCAATAGATACCCAGTGGCGTTCTGTACATAACGAACCGCCAGCAATCGACCAGCTTGCAACTAAATCCGAAGTATTCGAATCCGGTATCAAAGTAATTGATGTATTAATGCCTCTTGAACGTGGTGGTAAGGCTGGACTTTTTGGCGGTGCCGGAGTGGGCAAAACGGTGTTACTGACCGAAATGATCCACAATATGGTAGGTCAGCATGCTGGGGTGAGTATTTTTTGCGGTATTGGTGAGCGTTGTCGAGAAGGTGAAGAACTCTACCGAGAGATGAAAGCAGCAGGCGTATTGGATAATATGGTAATGGTATTCGGACAAATGAATGAGCCACCTGGAGCACGCTTTCGTGTGGGTCATGCCGCATTAACCATGGCCGAATATTTTCGTGACGATGAACATCGTGATGTGTTGTTACTGATTGATAATATTTTTCGTTTTATTCAGGCGGGTATGGAAGTGTCTGGTTTAATGGGCCAAATGCCAGCACGCTTGGGGTACCAGCCAACCTTAGGTACTGAATTGTCACAACTCGAAGATCGTATTGCCAATACTGATACGGGTGCGATTACTTCCATTCAAGCGGTATACGTGCCGGCAGACGACTTTACCGATCCCGCTGCGGTGCATACTTTTTCACATCTATCGGCATCAATTGTGCTATCGCGGAAACGGGCCAGTGAAGGACTTTACCCAGCTATTGATCCGTTGCAATCTAATTCTAAAATGGCCACTCCGAGTATTATCGGTCAACGCCACTACGACTTGGCGCAGAAAATACGCAGCACGTTGGCACAATATGAAGAACTTAAAGACATTATCGCCATGTTAGGTATGGAACAGCTATCGGTAGCAGATCATAAAATTGTGGCACGTGCTCGTCGCCTTGAACGTTTTTTTACTCAACCTTTTTTTACCACAGAACAGTTCACCAGTATGCCAGGGAAATTGGTAAGTCTTAGTGAAGCATTAGATGGCTGCGAACGAATTCTACTCGATGAATTTAAAGACTATCCAGAAAGTGCTCTGTATATGATTGGCTCAATTGATGAAGCCATAAACCCTAAGCTTGAGAAAATAAACGCACAGCCAACTGTAGATAAGCAAACGGACAAACAAGGTACGTAACATGTTATCAGCACACATGAACCTTAAAATTCTATTGCCATATAAAGTGTTTACCGAGCAGCAAAATATTGTACGTATTGTCGCAGTAACCCATCAAGGTTCGTTTGGTATTTTGCCCCATAGACTAGACTGTGTAGCGTCATTAACCGCAGGGTTACTGGTTTATGAATGCGAGGGGGCTGATGAAGTCTACGTTGCCATTGATGAAGGTGTATTAGTTAAAACGGGCTTTGATGTATTGATATCAGTGCGTAACGCCATAGGCGGTTTGGGGCTGAGTGAATTACATCAAGCCGTTGAGCAAGAGTTTATGCACCTAGATGAGCAGGAACAACAATTGCGTTCAGTACTGATAAAAATGGAAAGTGATTTTATCCACCGCTTGACTGATTTTCATCATGAGCGAGTGTAATTATGAATAATAAATCGCAAAAAAAAACGTCGCTAAAACCAAATGCCGACACAACAAAGCCCGAAAAATATAAGTCCAACAACGAAAAGTTTAGCCGACAAGTTGACAATATGGCAACGCGAAAATTAAAGGCTCAACGCCATGTAAACAAAATAGTTTGGATGGGGTTTGGCATGATGGGACTCATTGGTTGGTCAGTGGTGGTACCGACCATACTCGGTACAGTATTGGGTATTTGGCTTGATAAACACTATCCCGGTGAACATTCAAGAACCTTGATGTTATTGGTTCTCGGTTTATGCCTAGGTTGTGCCAATGCCTGGTATTGGATTGACAAAGAAGATAAAGAAATCCACCGAGGCGATTAACTTAATAAACCCTGTAGGCAACTTATTTGATGGAAACCGACTTATGGAAAACTTATTGGTAGGCAACATATTTGTAGAGCTAGCATTGGCTTTGCTAGTAGGCACATTGCTGGGAATACTTTTTTTCGCAGGGCTTTGGTGGACGGTTAATCAGCTGCAATCAAGCCAACATGTTGCACTGCTATTTATCATCAGTTTGTTAGTACGCTCAACTATAGTAATTGCTGGATTCTATTTTATTATCGGCAAAGATTGGCATAATTTACTGGCGGGTTTATTTGGGTTTATGTTAGTACGTTTAATTACAACGAGATACATTCAACTCAAACAACATACACACTCGTTAAACAACGATCTCATACTCGATACTGAGGAAGACGTTTTATGAACCTTAGTCCTGACCAAATTATTTTCTGGCAAATGGGCTTTGTTAAGCTCAACGCGACGATAGTATTTACTTGGTTAGTCATGCTGTTATTGGTGATAAGTTCCATTGTTATTACCAGAAAATTATCCAAAAATATGCGCCGCACCCGCTGGCAAAACTTGCTAGAAATGCTTGTCATCATGATTAGCAGACAAATTGAAGAAGTTGGTCTGAGTAATCCCCATAAGTATCTAGGCTTTCTTGGATCGCTATTTTTATTTATCGCCGCCTCCGCCATTTGTACGGTCTTTCCCGGCTTCGAACCGCCGACTGGCTCACTTTCCTGTACCGTCGCTTTGGCATTATCTGTATTTGTAGCAGTGCCATTATTTGGCATTGAGGAGCAAGGCTTGCGCGGCTACCTAGTCTCCTATACCAAGCCAACCGTTATTATTTTGCCATTTAACATTATTAGTGAACTGTCGCGTACGCTGGCCTTAGCGGTGCGATTGTTTGGCAATATGATGAGTGGTGCAATGATCATCGGTATTTTACTGAGTATTACCCCATTTATATTTCCGATAGTAATGACACTACTCGGTTTACTCACGGGCATTATACAAGCCTATATATTTTTTATTTTGGCAACCGTATACATCACTGCAGCAACACGCATTCAAAAAACGGAGGATGAACTTGCACAAGACAGCTCTGACACCATTGAAGATCAAGACACTAAACCAGGCTCTCAGCAATGATCCAACACCTTAAATTGATTTAGGAGCAAGTATGGACAGCATAACAATTATTGCAATGGTATCGATTATCACCGCGGGATTAACCATCACTATCGGCGTTATTGGACCGTCATTAGCCGAAGGCAAGGCTGTTGCAACGGCATTATCTGCATTAGCCCAACAACCTGATGCATCTGCCACTATCACTCGTACCCTGCTTGTCGGCTTGGCGATGATAGAATCCACTGCAATTTATTGCTTTGTTGTATCGATGATTTTGTTGTTTGCCAATCCATTTTGGAATTACTTTATCGACCTAGCTGCAGGTATATAAGTTATGCTAATTGACTGGTTTACCGTATTTGCTCAAGTGGTTAACTTTTTGGTACTCATATGGTTACTGAAACGATTTTTATACCGACCTATTATTAATAATATCGATGCCCGAGAGAAAAGGATCGCCACAGAAATTGCCGACGCGGATGCCAAAAGTGCCAAAGCAGAGCAGCAGCGCAATGAATTTGAGCAGAAAAATGCTGAGTTTGAACAGCAAAAAACAACCCGCATGAATAAATTAATAGAAGATACAAAAGCCGAGCGGGCTCAGTTACTCGAAACGGTTAGACAAGAAGCAGAAGATCTCCGTAAAATATTACAATTAGCCCTTAAAAATGAGCAACTCAATTTACAAGTGGCGCTTAGCCAAAGTGCGCGCGAAGAAATATTTTCCATCACACGTAAGGTTCTCGACGATCTTGCTGAAACCTCTTTGGAAGCGTCCATGACAGAGATTTTTATTCGCCGTTTACATGAATTAACGGATAAAGAGACGACTGATTTTACCGCAGCATTTAACTTATCAGCTAAACCTATTCTTGTTCAAACAGCCTTTACACTTCCAAAGCCGCAATGCTCTGTTATTAAAACAGAAATAGAAAAAATATTGGGCCACGAGATAACACTTCAATTCGCCATTGAGCCCAAGGTCATCAGCGGGATAGAGATCAGTATCAATGGTCAAAAAATATCTTGGAGCATTAACGAATATCTCAGATCACTGGCAAAACGTGTTGATGAATTACTATTAACCACCAGCAGTATCGAGAATTCAGACTTAAGTCCCTCAAGCGCACAGGATAATAATCATGAAACCAGCGCCTGATTTCTTACAATCAATATTTGAGCAAACATTTTCGACTCTGCAACAAGCGCGGCAATCTTTTTCACCCCTATTGCAACCGCGAGAAGTCGGCATAATTACCAGTATTGCCACTGGTATTGCAATCGTGTCTGGCTTGCCAAAAGTCGGTTTTGAAGAAGTGCTTAAGTTCCCTGGTGACATTTTTGGCATTGCATTCAATGTGAATGAAAATGAAATTGGCGTTGTACTATTGGGAGAGTATTGGCATTTACAAGCCGGTGATGAAGTAGAACGTTGTGGGCATATAGTGGATGTTCCTGTAGGAGATGGCTTGATAGGCCGTATTATCAATCCTATCGGAGAACCCTTAGATGGCAGAGGCCGATTGCTATCAAGTACCCGTCTCCCCGTTGAACGTCCATCGCCTGCAATTATGGATCGTGCAGCGGTGAGTGTTCCCTTGCAAACAGGTATCAAAGTAATTGACGCCCTTATTCCGGTGGGGCGTGGCCAACGAGAGTTAATTCTCGGCGATAGACAAACTGGTAAAACGGCTATTGCCCTTGACACCATACTGAACCAGCGCGGTAAAAATGTACTTTGCGTATATTGTGCTATTGGCCAACGTACATCTGGTGTTGCCAAAGTCATTGCCACATTAGAAAAACAAGGCGCTATGGAATATACCGTTGTAGTGGTTACCGAAGGTAATGATCCTCCAGGCCTCGCCTATATTGCCCCTTATGCAGCAACCAGTATTGCCGAATATTTTATGCAGCAAGGACGCGACGTATTAATTGTTTATGATGACTTAACACACCACGCACGCACTTACCGCGAGCTGTCACTGCTGTTGCGTCGCCCTCCAGGACGTGAAGCTTTTCCCGGTGATATATTTTATATTCACTCGCGTTTATTGGAGCGGGCTACTCACTTAAGTCAAGAACAAGGTGGTGGTTCATTAACGGCGCTGCCCATTATTGAAACTGAAGCACAGGATATATCTGCCTATATTCCTACGAATCTCATTTCTATCACCGATGGGCAGATCTATCTTTCACCCTCGTTATTTGAACTGGGCGTGCTGCCTGCTATCAACGTAGGGAAATCTGTTTCTCGTGTTGGGGGTAAGGCACAACGTGCTGCTTATCGGTCCGTTGCATCAAACCTAAAATTGGCTTATGCGCAGTTTGAAGAGCTGGAAACATTTTCGAGTTTTGGCGCTCGATTAGATGACAACACATTAAAAACAATCGGCCACGGTCGACGTATTCGCGCTTGCCTAAAGCAAGCTGAATCTACGCCAATTTCTATGGTTGAACAAATTGCGGTCTTGCTGGCATTAACGGCCAATCTATTTGATGACATACCGTTGACACTAATGAGTGAAGCCGAGTTGGCAGTCCGCAATGCTGCTGCCGATTTTCCAGCTGAAATAATCACTCGTTTAGAGACATCTGAAGAATTAACAGCAGAAGATAGAGACGCCATTATCCAGTCTGTCCATAATGCATTAGCACAATTTATGTCCAGCCAGAAAGCAGAGGGAATAGTATGAGTGAAGGCCTCGCAAGTCTGCGTCATCAGATTAACAGTGCTGATGATCTTGAGTCTGTCGTGCGCAGCATGAAGGCAATGGCGTCATCTAATATCTGCCAATACGAAAATGCAGTTCACTCATTAGATGATTATTATCGTACTGTGCAACTTGGCTTAGCCGCCTGTTTCCAGCAATATCAATCCCCTAGTATTAAAACAAAAAGGCCACCGTCAAATAAAGCAGCCATTGGCGTCATAGTATTTGGAACCGATCAGGGTTTAGTCGGTCAATTTAACGAAGTAATGGTCGAATTTGTCTGTGAGTCATTGCAGAAAATGCCGGGGAATAAATTGGTCTGGACAGTGGGAGATCGTCTTCAGTCAAGGCTTTTAGAAACTAAACTCGTGCTAAAGCAAGGTTTTATATTGCCAAATTCAGTTGATGTCATTTCAACGCTAGTCGGTACAATTTTGATTGAAATGGAAGCGCAACGAGAGAAAGGGACAATCGATCGGGTGTATATTTTTCATCATCGCCCAAATGTCGATTCAATTTATACTCCTGTGAGCCAACAACTTTTACCCCTAGATGCTCACTGGAGTCAAAACTTTGCAAGTATTCAATGGCCAACTAATAACTTACCCGAAGTTATGCCCGAGCGGTCTGAAACACTAAGCGCTATGATGCGTGAATATCTATTTGTCAGTCTGTTTAGGGCTTGTGCTGAATCACTTAACAGTGAAAATGCCAGTCGCTTGTCTGCAATGCAGCGGGCAGAAAAAAATATCGATGAACTGCATGCAAGTCTTAAGCAAAAATTTCACAGCTTACGTCAAAGTGGTATCGATGCGGAATTGTTCGATGTCATATCTGGATTTGGAGCAATGGAATAGAGATAGGTTGAATATCAAGGAGCCGTGAACGATTCTTTTTTCTGCCCTGCGCCAGACGTTAGTGGCCGCAGGCCATATCTTAAATACACTTTTGTCCAAAAACGAGTTAACAGTTCCACACTCAAGGTGCTGTAAATGCCATTGCTATCAATCCATATCATCTAAACAATTCTCCGCTAAAAAATCTTTTCGTTAGACACAGATAAAGTTCAGGATTTAAACAAAAGTTTGTTATACTCCGCGGCCGCTTATCGATGGCACTCAATGGGGTGTATCATTCAAGCTTAACGTTTTTCAACTATCCTAAGACGTTAATCAACCCAGTTAAGCATGAGATCTGCCATTAATAATGGCTATCGGCCCAAATACTCTAGATTGACCTTGTGGAGCTAACTTAGCTTGTTGCAACTAAATCGCTTTGTTTTGATGTACATACAGGAACCGCACCATGAAATTCGAATCTTTTAGCTTCGCCCCAGAAATATTACGCGCGATCGCTGAGTGCGGTTATCAATCTATGACGCCAATTCAACAACAAGCGATCCCAGCAATCCGTCGTGGTGAAGATGTCCTAGCAAGCGCTCAAACAGGCACGGGTAAAACAGCAGCATTTGCGCTGCCTATATTACAAAGAATGTGTGATAACCCAAAAGAGACGATGCCGTCTAACACTCGTACCTTAATTCTGACTCCAACTCGTGAGCTTGCCGCACAGGTTGCAGACAACATTAGCGCTTACAGTAAGCATCTTAATTTAACGGTATTAACCATTTATGGTGGCGTTAAAATAGAGACCCAATCACAAAAACTTAAACGCGGTGCCGACGTTATTGTTGCTACACCAGGTCGTTTACTTGAACACATTGTGGCGTGTAACTTAAGTTTGTCGAATGTTGAGTTTTTAGTACTCGATGAAGCCGACCGTATGCTTGATATGGGCTTTAGTGCTGACATTAAAAAGATTCTCCAGGCAGTAAACAAAAAGCGTCAAAACATGTTGTTCTCTGCGACCTTCTCTTCTGAGGTTAAAAAGCTAGCGAATGACATGCTTGAAAAGCCTAAAGTGATTACTGTTGATAAACAAAACACTACTGCCGACACCGTTAGCCAGGTGGTATATCCAGTAGAGCAGCGTCGTAAGCGTGAATTAATATCTGAACTTATTGGTACCAAAAACTGGCAACAGGTGTTGGTGTTTACCGCGACTCGTGACGCTGCAGACAAATTGGTCAAAGAGCTTAACTTAGATGGTATTCCATCGGGTGTGGTTCATGGCGAGAAAGCACAAGGCAGCCGTCGTCGTGCGTTACGTGAATTTGTTGAAGGTAAAATTCGCGTATTAGTGGCCACCGAAGTCGCCGCTCGTGGCCTTGATATTAAAAATCTTGAATACGTTGTTAACTACGATTTACCATTTTTAGCCGAAGATTACGTCCACCGTATTGGCCGTACAGGTCGTGCAGGTAAAACCGGTGTGGCAATTTCGTTTGTGAGCCGCGAAGAAGAACGCACTCTAGCTGATATTGAAAAGCTAATCGGTCAGCCAATTCGTCGAGTCACAGTACCGGGTTATGAAGTCGGTAGCCGTGAAGTACTGCTTAAGCAGATTGAAAAGCGCCGTAGTTTTGCTAAAAAACAACAACGTGGTGATAACGCTGGCGCCCAGATGATTGCTGAGAAAAACATGGACGGACGTCGTGTTAAAGTGGGTAAAGTCAGCAGCACGGTTAAATACAAAAAGATTAAATAACTCAACTCGAAAGAGTTAATGGTAATAGAAAAAAGCGCTTAGGCGCTTTTTTTGTGTTTGAATGAAATGAATTGTGTGATTATGAGGTCTACTTTAGTCGGGACATTACTCTATAAGGACTTATCATGTTAAAAACTCTGCTAATTGCCACCGCACTTACGTTAACCAGTTTAGCCAGTGTGGCTAAGCCTATTGCCAGTGACGAGAACAATGTCATGCCACTGCTCAATGGCCACCAAATACCAGCAATAACCCTGCAAGATGTTGATGGTAAAGCGGTTGAACTCAGTAAACTTGTGGCTCAAAAGCCGACTATATTTTTCTTTTACCGTGGCGGTTGGTGTCCATTTTGTAATTCGCAAATGGGTCAGTTAAAAGCCATTGAACCAAAACTGATTGAGATGGGTTTCCAGTTAGTGGGTATTTCACCTGACACCCCTGAAAAAATGCGCGCGTCGATGAATAAGCAAGAACTCGATTATTTATTGCTGTCTGACACCTCAATGGCGGCATCGCAAGCATTTGGTTTAGCCTATTACACCAGTGCAGATATCACTAAAAAATATACTGCCAGTTTAGCGGTAACCAATGAACTGTTTACTACCCCAGCGGGTGATAAACGTTTAGTGTTACCCGTGCCAGCTGTCTATTTGGCAGATAAAAATGGTTTAATTCATTTTCAATATGTAAATCCAAACTACAAGGTTCGCCCTGCGCCAGAGCTAATTTTAACCGCTGCTGAGTTACTCGTTAAACCTTAGTTAACGCCAAATTCAAATAGAATCTAGCCAACATTAATCCAATAATGTTGGCTTTTTTTATCTTATCCCCCTGAATTCAACGCTGTAGTGTTATGACTCTTACCCACTCACACTTGGCATTTTCGACCACCACACTCCTACATTCCTATACATCTAGACTTATCGTAATTAAAAACAATCTTTCATCACAAAAAACCTCGAAATACAGGCGTTTTAGCCAATTAGTTCATTTTATATTGGATTTTTAATACCTCACCTCGTTACACTGTTCTGCATATAAGAATATCCCTACACAGAGGCTGTAAATTACCATGTCTATTGCTACTACATTTGGCACAGCAAATTCTTCTGGCACGATTAAGGCGATGCTATTAGGTTGCGGAGAGCTCGGCAAAGAAGTTGCCATTGAGCTACAACGTTACGGAATTGAAGTTATCGGAGTTGATCGCTATCCCAATGCCCCAGCAATGCAAATTGCCCATCGTTTTCATGTGATTAACATGCTGGATGCAAAAGCATTAAAAGATGTTATCGAGCTTGAACAGCCAGATTTAGTGATTCCAGAAATTGAAGCCATTGCCACCCAAACGTTAGTGGAACTAGAGCAGCAAGGATTGCACGTAGTGCCAACCGCTAACGCGGCTAAACTCACCATGGATCGTGAAGGTATTCGCCGACTTGCGGCAGAAACGTTATCAATACCAACATCAAAGTACTTTTTCTGTGACACTCTAGCTGAATTTGAACAGGCCGTTACCGACATTGGCATTCCATGCGTGGTTAAGCCAGTAATGAGTTCGTCTGGTAAAGGCCAGAGTGTGATTAAGTCTGCACAAACCATTCAGCAAGCATGGGCTTACGCCCAAGAAGGTGGTCGTGCAGGTAAAGGACGAGTGATTGTTGAAGCTTTTATTCCATTTGATTACGAAATTACCTTACTGACTATCAGTGCCGTCAGTGGGATTCACTTTTGCGAGCCAATAGGTCACCGCCAAGAAGATGGTGATTATCGTGAATCATGGCAGCCACAAGCGATGTCGGCGGCAGTGCTACAAAAAGCCCAAGCTATGAGTCAAAAAGTGGTTGAAGCCCTTGGTGGTTATGGTTTATTTGGAGTCGAGTTGTTTGTAAAAGGTGATGACGTTTATTTTTCTGAAGTGTCACCTAGACCACACGATACAGGTTTAGTGACCTTAATCAGCCAGGATTTATCTGAGTTTGCCTTGCATGTACGTGCGATTTTAGGATTACCAATAAGCAATATTGTGCAGCATGGTCCAAGTGCTTCTGCGGTTATTCTTGCCGAAGGCACATCCACCAATATCCGTTACCAGGGTATGGCTGCCGCCTTAGCGCCAGCCGATACTCAATTACGCTTGTTTGGTAAGCCAGACATTGATGGCCGCCGGCGCTTAGGTGTAGCGCTAGCCCGCGATAACTCGGTAGAACAAGCGGTCGAAAAAGCGAAAACTGTTGCCAGTCATATCAAGGTACTATTTTAACGTCTAACTTAACGATGAACTAAGCCGTGGAATATCTGCGGCTTAGTTTTTTGTTTTAAGCATTGGTTTAGGTAGAGGTTTATCCGCTAAATGAAAGTGCACTAACATCAATAATCGAAACAGCGCCTTAAGCTTACGATCTTACTCAAGCGTGCCCGCGTTAATCAATTTGCGCAACACAGCTATTTTCATGTATAGATTGCTAACTAACACATCGCTTTGATGGTCTAAGTATTTATCAAACTCTTTATAACCGTCAATGGTTTGCGGAGCCAACTTAGTCTGACGAATATGTAATCCCGACAGCATCGCTTTATCAAACGCTTGAGTTTCTCGCCCCTTGATAATGTCGGCAGCACTGAATTTTGCCCCAAGCCATCCACAATAAAATCAATATTCGATTCAATTTCAAATTGCAGTGCATGAGTGTCATGAAGCACGTTATCAAATCTTGTACGTTCTTTATCGACAAAATCAAACAAAATTTTCAGAGTGACATGTGCAGGTCCCGTTCAGGGCTCAATGCTGAACACTAAAGTTTTACACTCAACACATTCAAAGTGAGTGATGAGTGCTCGTTTTTAGTCGTTAATTCGATTCAACATTTTACCTTGTTGAAATTTGCGTACATTTTCAACCGCAATATTAAGCAGATTTTGTCTAGCTTGTAATGTCGCCCATGCAATATGCGGCGTGATAGTAATGTTGGCTGCACTCAGTAGTGGGTTATTGCTACTGGGTGGCTCTGTCGATAACACGTCAACTGCCGCAAAGCCGTTACCATTGTTAAGCCATTGAGCGAGATCATTTTCATTAATCAAATCGCCACGGGCGGTATTCACTAATAAACAACCCTGTTTAAGTAAGCATAAACTGTCGCTATTGATCATGTATTTGGTTGCTGTACTCAGCGGACAATGCAGCGAAATAATATCGGCTTGTTGCAGCAGGATGTCACGTTCGCACCATTGAATGGCATCAGGTAAATTGGTTTTAGGTTTAGCACTGGTAATCAACACTTTCATGCCAAATGCGACACCTAAATTGGCAACCTGTTGGCCAATATCACCATAACCTACCACACCCAGCGTGAGGCCTTTTAATGAAGTTAAGGGTGATAAGGTAAAACAAAAATCTCGTTGCGTTACCCATTGTCCTTGTTTTACGGCTTGGTCATGTAAAGCAACTTGTTGCTTATGATGTAAAATATGGGCAAACACCATTTGTGCTACGGCATCGGGGCCATAAGCAGGAATATTAGTGACAACAATGCCCTGCGCTGTTGCTGCATCAACATCGACCACATTGGTTCCAGTGGCGAGAACACCAATATAGGTTAATGCGGGCAGTTGCTTTAAGGTCGCGGCACTCAATAGGGTTTTATTGGTCAGTACGATGTGCGCACCTTGGCAACGACTGACGATTTGGTCGAGTGTTGTATGGTCGTAAATATCACATTCGCCTAATGCCTCAAGCGCTTGCCAACTCAAATCACCCGGATTAAGTGTATAACCATCTAATACCACTATTTTCATTTACTGCCCCATTTCATTGCTTACAAAAATACGTTATTGGCTTGCGCTAACGCATTCCTCTAGAGGTTTTAATGCGCTCATAAGCGGCTTGAATATCTTGTGCTTTGGTGTTGGCTAATTCCATCATCTCTTCAGGTAAGCCTTTAGCCACAAGTTTGTCTGGATGATGTTCATTCATCAACTTGCGGTAAGTTCGTTTTACGTCTTGATCGCTAGCAGATTCTTGCACGCCCAGCAGCACATAGGCATCAGTAAGCGGCATTTTATTACCTTGTGGCGACTGATGATGACTAAACTCAGCTTGCCAACGCGCCAGTAAAGCATCCAGTTGTGCAGCAAGGCCAAGCTTAGTGGCAATAACCGACAATATTTGCTTTTCATTGGCATGTAATTCACCATCGGCCAAGGCTGTTTGAATTTGGATTTCCAAGAACATTTGTGCTAGCTCAACCCGCCCTTGAGTGGCTTGTCGAAACAGTTCTAGCTGCTTTAGCAAATCAAAATCTGCTTGGCGACCTTGACGAAAAGCCGTTTGCGCATCGATACGAGACTGACCAGACAACTTCATTTGATCCATTAACATGGTAGCAATACGAATATCAGTTTCAGTCACTCGCCCTGACGCTTTAGCAACATGGCCCATTACGGCAAATGTAGAATTAAAAAACATCGCCTGACGTTCACTGCCTTTGCGCATTATCGAGGTTAGTCCTTGGCGCCTATCGAAAGCATGGCCTAACCATAATCCTAAAATCGCACCAAAAAACCGCCCGAACATATACCCAATGATAAACCCAAAAACTTTACCCCAAATTCGCATGTTGTTTTCCACTACGGTTAATAATTAATACATAACTAGCCACCATCAGATGGCGTAGCTTAAAGCGGTAACAGAGTCTCTATATCGACCAAGCGACGCTGTAATTTATCCAATCGCTCAAGTGTGCCGACATCGCACCAATAAGCATCAAAATGCTCACCTTGTATTTGTTGCTGGCCAATGGATTCTTTAAGCAAAGGACCCAAAGCCTGTTTACCTTCAGGCAACTGACTAAATAATTGAGGATGATAAATCCCCAGTCCAGCAAACGTTAACCTTTGTTCATCGCTCAAGGTTAATTTACCTTGGGCATCAATAGCAAAATCACCCTGTTGATGATGTTCTGGATTATCCACTAACCACAAATAAGCTTGTGCTTCACCTTGGTAAACGCGCTGATATGCCAAGGTGACGTCGGGCAAGTGATCGATAAAAATATCACCATTGATAACCAAAAAAGGTTCGTCCCCCAACCAAGGTAATGCTTGCTTGATCCCCCCAGCAGTTTCTAACGCTGTGGTTTCTTCGCTGTAGTTAATCTGCAAACCCCATCGACTCCCATCGCCTAGCATTTCAGGTAACTTATGCCCTAACCAAGCTTGATTGATCACAACCTCAGTCACGCCAATTAACGCGAGCTTTTCTAAGTGATATTCAATTAAAGGTTTACCTGCAACGCTCACTAATGGTTTAGGTAAGGAGTCTGTTAACGGGCGCAAACGCTCCCCGCGTCCTGCAGCCAGTATCATCGCTTTCATGCTTCGCTTACCGCCTCATTAGTATTTTTGTGGTTTACTAACGGTAAAATCACCCTGTGAACCCACAGACTAAAATCGGTAGTTTGTGGGTATTTCATCCCAATATCAGCAACATATTGTAAGGTTAATGGAATATCAGCCAGATAACTGCGCTTACCGTCACGATGATATAACCGCGCAAAAATACCCGCAGCTTTGATATGACGTTGTAATCCCATTAAATCAAACCACTGGGTATAAGTAACGTAATCAACATTTTCATCCATTAATTGGTGATCTATAGCGAGCTGAAAATGATATCTCATCAAGTGATTAACGATATCATCTGGCCAACGCACGTAACAATCGCGCAGCAATGATACCGCATCATAAGTCACTGGCCCATGCACTGCATCTTGAAAGTCAATCACCGCTAACGCTTGATCATTTATCAGTAAATTACGGCTATGGTAATCACGATGCATGCCCACTTTTGGCTGCGCCAGTGCATTGTCGGTTAAGGCTGCAAACGTAGCCGCAATCATTTGTTGCTCATTATCCGTCAATGCGTAATCTAAATGCTCTTTTAGTAACCAATCGACAAAAATAGCTAATTCTCTTGCCACAAAAACGTCATCGTAATCAGCTAACGGTCCATCTTCGGTTTTCGTTACCGTGGCAATGACCGGCAATAAGTTTAATGCCTGCTTATAATAGTCGCTCACATTGTCTTTATTCAGCACCGACAAAAGTTGTAATTCGCCTACATCAGTTTGTAAGACAAAACCATAGTCTTCGCAGGTTGCAAGCACTTCGGGTACCAGTAAGCCTGCATGTTGATAAGCCTTGGCCATTGCCACAAATGGCGCGATGGGCACTAAGTCGATCGGTGAATCTGAAACAATGTAATCAATACCTTGATGATGAAGACGAAAATAGCGTCGAAAACTGGCGTCGCCGCAGATCAAGTTAATGGCAACTTTATCGCCGAAATATTGGTATAACCAGTTACTTAACGCGACAAATCTTGGGTCAGATAAAATCATCTCAATGGCTCTTAACGAAAAATTGCTTTATTATAGCCAGCATAACATTTGGAAACAGCTAAAGAATGGAATGTTTCATCTAGCTGAGTATCTTTTTCTCTCCAAAACTTTCCGGAATCAGAATTCATAAATTATTGACAACAATGCAGATCCGTTATTTTCTGGCACTAAGCCTACTCCCAAATATCGTGTTGGCCGATGAGCCTACAACGACAGAAGCGCCTTCATTGCAATGCGTTGTTGCTCCGCCTGTGTCTCGTTCATTCGAAGACCGTGCAGCATTAACCGGCATATCAGACGATCAAATTGTTATCATTAGCGATCACTCTGCCGTTGCTTACAATAACCAAGCTGAGTTTTCGGGTGATGTGAGTTTCAGCCAGGGACTTCGCCATATCGCTGCTGACAACGCGGTATTAGATCAAAAACAACAACGCTTAAATGCAGAAGGTAACCTTATCTTTAAAGATGAGTTATTTACCGTCACAGCAGATACCTTAGAAGCGCAAATGAGCACTAATAACGCCACCTTAAAAGGGGCTCAGTATTGGCTACATGGGCAACAAGTACATGGCGATGCAGAAAAACTACAGATAACTTCAGACAATAATCTATTGCTAACAAAAACCAACTTCACTACCTGCCCTCCTGGTGATGAATCATGGTTACTTGAAGCCGATATGATCAAAATTGACAGCAAAGAAGAATGGGGTGAAATTTGGAATGCCAAGCTGCGTATTGCCAACATCCCAGTATTATATATCCCGTATATGACAGTGCCTGTATCAGATAAGCGTAAAACCGGCTTCTTATTCCCAAGTTTTAGTACCAGCACCACTAACGGTGTAGAAGTTAGCACCCCGTATTATTGGAATATCGCCCCAGAGTTTGACTTAACTTTCACCCCGGACTTCATGTCTTCGCGTGGGTTGTATACCAAAACGGAATTTCGCTATCTCGCTGGCGAACAGCAAAATGGCCAGTTCAATGTCGAATATTTAGGTAGCGACAGTAAGCTAACCTCTAATGCTGACCGTTATTTGTATCACTGGAGCCATCAAGGCGCAGTCAACAAAAACTGGCGAGTAAGATCAGACTATACCGATGTGTCTGATAACAATTATTTCAACGATTTAAATTCCGACGTTAATCAGTCAACCGACAACCAGTTATCACGGATCGGTGAAGCCAGTTATTTTGAACGCAACTGGGACTTCAACATGCGCGTGCAAGACATTAAAGTGCTTGGTGAAGATGAAAAACCGTATCAAGTGATGCCACAGCTAAACTTTAATTATCGTTCTGCAGACATTTTTAACTCTATCGACTTTAAATTTAATTCAGAACTGACCAATTTCCGTCATCAAGATAATGAATATAATACCGCTACCCGCTTACATTTAGTGCCTAGCTTAATTTGGCCAATACAAGGGCCAGCAGGTTCATTTACCAGTGAAGTTAAATTACTGCAAACTCAGTATTGGCAGCAAAACATCGACGAAGACTCAACATTAGACGACAGTATAAGCCGTACGATTCCTCAAGCGCGTTTACACGGTCAGGTGAATTTTGAGCGAGCAACCCAATTGTTTGATGAACAATACCGTCAAACCCTTGAACCTCAGATTCAATATCTTTATGTCGGCTATGAAGACCAATCCAATATTGGTATTTATGACACCGCACAATTACAAGAAGACTATTATGGTCTGTTCCGCGATCGCCAATACTCAGGCTTAGACCGTGTTGCTGATGCCAACCAATTTACCTTAGGTTTTACCACTCGTTTATTTGATCAAACTAACCGCGAAAAACTCAAGTTTAGCGTGGGGCAAATCATGTATTTGGAAAACTCTAAAGTCAGTATTGACGATGCTTTCGAAGAAACAACCCAGTCAACATCGGTATTAGCGGCTGAATTAGATGCCCAGTTATACAACGATTGGTTTGTGAGTGGTTCAGTACAACACGACACTGAAACGGGTGAAAACAAAAAGAATGAAATCACTTTGGATTATCGCCCAAGTAGCGACCGATTATTGCAGTTAAGCTACCGTTATGTACCCGACTTATTAAATACCAACACCAATGATCAAGTTGATATTTCCCAAGCAGGCGTGCGCACATCGTGGCCTATTAGTGACAACTTATATTTTGTCGGTAACTACTATTACGACCTCAATGAATCTCGTAATATTGAAACTTACACTGGCGTACAATACGAGTCATGTTGCTGGGCATTGCGCTTAAGTTATCATTATCGTATCAAAACCAACTACGATGATGATTTATCAGAAAGCGTTGACGGACGCGAAGAGTTTGAAAGCGGTGTTTACCTAAACTTTGTCATTAAAGGCTTAGGCGGATCAGGTCCGTTAGGGGTAGACGACATGTTAAATGAAGGCTTATTTAACTACCGTAAACCACTTTACTTGAGGAATTAGCATTCTTTTGTGATAGATTGCTGAACCTAGCGACAAACTCATAGTCCAATAACAACAAACATGCTGTTGAGTATGAAGTAGTAACCTTATTTTGGCGATGTATTGCCAGTTTATATTGAATCGAATGTGCCAAGGATTTTGTGGATGAAACACAGTAAAAAAATAATTTTTGCATTACTAGCATTAGCTATGAGTAACACCAGTGTTGCTGCGCCAATGCCATTAGATCGCGTATCAGTACAAATTAATGATGGCATCATTCTTGAGAGTGAAATCACCAACATGGTTTCAACTGTTAAAGCCAATGCTAAAGCAGCTAAACAAACATTACCGTCTGATGATGCCTTACGTACCCAGGTTATCGAACGTCTCATTTTAACTCACTTGCAAATGCAAATGGCTGAACGTATCGGCTTGCAGATTGGTGATTTACAATTAGACCAAACGATTGAAAACATCGCTAAAGAACAAAAAGTCACTGTTGCGCAAATGCAACAAACTATTGAAAGCGAAGGTACGAGCTTTAGCCAATATCGCGAACAGTTACGTCAAGAAGTCACTCTAGGTGAAATTCAGCGTATTCAAGTGCAACGCCGTATTCAGGTTTCACCACAAGAAATTAGTGGCTTAGTGAAATTGATTCAAGAGCAAGGCTTAAAAGATGTTGAGTTTCAAATTGGTCACATTCTGATTGAAATACCAAGCAACCCAACGAGCGAACAACTTGAAAGTGCTAGCCGCCGTGCAGAAATCGTGCTTAAACGTTTAAACAATGGCGACGATTTCCGTAGTACCGCTATTGCGTCTTCATCAGGTCCTAAAGCGTTAGAAGGCGGGATTTGGGACTTTATGAACATTAACGAAATGCCAACCTTGTTTGCTGAAGTTATCAGTAACGCCAAAAAAGGTGACATAATCGGTCCGATTAAATCGGGTTCAGGCTTCCATATTATTAAAGTAGTCGACACTCGTGGTTTACAAACCCAAGAAGTTGAAGAAGTAAAATCACGCCATATCCTGTTAAAGCCATCGCCGATATTATCGGAAGATCGCGCAAAAGCGATGTTAGCTAACTTTTTGACTCAAGTTCGTGCAGGTGACGCAGATTTTGCTAAATTAGCCACTCAGTACTCTGAAGATCCAGGTTCTGCAGCTAAAGGTGGTGAGTTAGGTTGGGCAGACCCAAGCATGTATGTGCCAGAGTTTACGCAAACATTAGCCAGTCTTCAGGAAGGCCAATACAGTGAGCCTTTCCGAACAACTCATGGCTGGCATGTAGTGCAACTTGAATCGCGCCGTAAAACTGATGCAACCGAACAATTTAACAGTAACCGTGCTCATCAATTAATCTTCCGTCGTAAGTTTAATGAAGAGCTACAAAACTGGTTAGACGAAATGCGTTCAGAAGCGTATATCGAAATCGTTGAGCCAGAAAGCAAACGAGGCTAAGCAAAATTAATGACTAAACGTATTGCCATCACTCCCGGCGAACCAGCAAGTATTGGTCCCGACTTAGTCATCAAACTCGCTCAACAGGCCTGGCCTGTTGAGTTAGTTGTTTGTGCCGACCAAAATTTGCTCATGACACGAGCAAAAATGCTTGGACTGCCTTTACAACTCAGGCCTTATCAACCATCGCAACCACCGAAGCCGCAAACAGCAGGCACATTAACCATTGCTCCTTTTGCAGTAGCAGAAGAAGTTGAGTGTGGTGTACTGAATGAAGCTAACAGCGCTTATGTAGTAGAAACTTTGCGCTACGCCGGTGAAAAAAATATGTCGAATGAATTCGACGCGGTCGTTACCGGTCCTGTGCACAAAGGTATTATTAACCAAGCAGGTATTCCATTTAGCGGTCATACCGAATTTTTTGCACTACAAGCTAATTGTGCAGATGTCGTCATGATGCTTGCAGCCCCAGGGTTACAAGTGGCACTAATGACCACACATATTCCATTAGCTTACGTTGCAAAAGCCATTACCCGCGACAGACTACATCACATTATTACCATTTTGCATCGTGAATTGGTCAGTAAATTTGGTTTAGGCTCACCCAAAATTTATGTGTGTGGACTCAATCCACACGCAGGAGAAGACGGCCATTTAGGCCGTGAAGAAATCGATACCATCATACCTGCGCTCAACGAGTTACGAGAACAAGGCATGGATATTGTTGGCCCGTTGCCAGCCGATACCTTATTCCAGCCTAAGTATCTCGAACAAGCTGACGTGGTATTAGCTATGTATCATGACCAAGGATTACCTGTGCTTAAATCATTAGGTTTTGGCAAGTCGGTCAATATCACCTTAGGTTTACCTTATATTCGCACCTCAGTCGATCACGGCACCGCGCTAGAATTGGCCGGCAGTGGTAAAGCGGATTGCGGCAGTTTTACCTGTGCATTAAACAAAGCCATCGAATTGGCCTCAAAAAGTAAGTAACCCATTTTAATGAGTAATAAAGTACATTTAGGCCACACGGCCAGAAAGCGTTTTGGACAGAACTTCTTAACCGACCAAGGCGTGATTAGCAGCATCGTAGGCGCTATTGCACCTGATAATGATCATGTAATGGTTGAAATTGGACCTGGTTTAGGTGCATTAACTGAACCTGTTGCAGATATGATTGATAACTTAACCGTTGTTGAATTAGATCGTGACTTGGTTAAACGCTTACAATATCACCCAGTACTTAAAGACAAACTGACCATTCACCAAGGTGATGCGTTACAGTTTGATTTTGGTCAGTTGCAACAGCCTGGCAAGAAAATGAAAGTGTTCGGTAACCTTCCTTACAATATTTCAACGCCACTGATGTTCCATTTGTTTGAGTTTGCTGAACAAATAGAAACGATGCATTTTATGTTGCAAAAAGAAGTGGTTTTGCGCTTATCTGCAAGTCCTGGCACCAAAGCTTATGGCCGTTTAACGGTGATGGCGCAATATTATTGCCAGGTAGTACCCGTTTTAGAAGTGCCACCAACAAGCTTTACTCCTGCTCCGAAAGTCGATTCTGCAGTGATAAGATTATTGCCTTTTGAAGTCAAACCTTGGCCGTGTAAAAATGTCGATGTATTAAGACACTTAGTCACGACAGCATTTAATATGCGCCGTAAGACTTTGCGTAATAATTTAAAAACCTTAATCTCAGACGAAGATTTTGCAACACTGCAAATTGACGCAAGTCTGCGGCCAGAACAAATTAGTGTCCCACAATATGTGGCAATGGCTAATATGCTGTGTGATAAAAAAGATTAATTATAAGGGCATGCATATTGAGCATGCCCTTTTGCTTTAGGACATAACATGACCCAAGTTGAATCGCCTATTAAGATTAAAGTCGACACCCAATATTTAGAACAACAATCCGATGCTGCCGATAATAAATACCTTTTTAGCTATACCATTACCATCATCAACTTAGGTGATAATAAGGTGACTCTTAAAGACCGTCATTGGATCATCACCGATGCTGACGGCGAACAGAATGAAGTAAAAGGCCCTGGCGTTGTTGGTGAAACCCCCACTATTGCACCCAATACTGCTTACCAGTATACCAGTGGCACTGTGATGGAAACGCCGGTGGGCTTTATGCAAGGATCTTATGGTATGGAAAATCATAAAGGCGAGCGCTTTTTAGCGACCATTCCACCTTTTCGCCTTGCTGTTCCTGGGATATTTCAATAACCCATGGCACACTATTTTGTCGGCGATGTTCAGGGATGTAACTCCGAGTTACAACTATTGCTACAGAAGGTGGCCTTTAACCCATCCAAAGATCAACTTTGGGCGGTTGGCGATCTTGTGGCCAGAGGTACTGAATCGTTAGCAACCCTTCGCTTCTTCCAATCATTACAAGATTCAGCAAAAGTGGTACTGGGCAATCATGACTTACATCTTTTGGCTCTGCACGGGAAGCTAAAACGAGCCAACCCACAAGATCATCTTGATGAATTACTCAACGCTCCTGATATTGATAATTTAGTCAATTGGCTCCGCCAACAGCCTTTAGTCAGAACCTTACCTGAACATAATATAATCATGACCCATGCGGGAGTGCCTCCACAATGGGATATAGCAACCCTTGAACATGAAGCAGAGCAAGTCAGCTTTGCATTACAGCAAAATGATTATCTAAGTGCATTAATTGCCAAAATGTACACAGAAGATTCTGAGCACTGGTCTCCATCTTTGCACGGTATTGACAGACTACGTTATTGTATCAATGCATTAACACGTATGCGTTTTTTACACCTTGATGGCCGTCTTGATTTTAAATGTAAATCACCACCCAGCGAACAGCATTCTGCCGAGTTACGTCCATGGTTTGAATTAGAATCAAAAACAGTACCGCAAAACACCATCATATTTGGGCACTGGGCGGCCTTAATGGGCCAAACAAGTAATCCGCACGTTCTCGCATTAGATACTGGCTGCTGCTGGGGAGAGCATTTAACACTATGGCATCTTGAAAAGAATGAAAAAATTACCCAAAAAAAGTTAATTTAACGTTAAACTAAAGTACCATTTAGCCGATAGCTAAATGTAGAATTTATTACGCTTGCCTGAGAAACAATCGCCCTTTAATAAATTCATATCGTGGTATGCGATAGCACATACAAGATAAAAATCAGGATCAAATAATAATAGCCGGAGTACTGTATGAAAATTAATGTAGCGACCAGGGTCATTGGCGGTTTTACCGTGGTGACACTGTTATTGATGGTCCTCGGTGGCGTGACCATGCTGAGCAACAACAGTATTAAAGACGGGACGACTATTCTTAAGACGGTCAGCCTACCGGCACTTGAATCGACGAGTATTTTAAGTGAAAACTTAAGCACCCAGCAAATTGAAGCGTTACTCGCTTATTACAGTGCGCATTCATCAAAGATTCCAGCGATAGAAAAGAAGCTCACTGATTTAGATAACGCATTCGAAAAAGATCTTACACGCTTAAATAATTTAGTAAGCAAACAGAATCAGCTTACTGCGCCATTAGCTGCGTTAACGAAAAGCTACACAGTGTATGAAACGAGTGCAAAAAAAATGATCGTAGAGCGTGAGAGTGCTCTTAGCTTGCAAGAGAAGTTACTCAAAATGCGCAGTAACCTGGAAAATGCAGCAGATGACTCTTCATCTATTTTATTAGATATTATCGATCTAGAAACCAGCGAAGATGAAACTGAACGCAGTTTGGCTGCGTCAGCCAGCTTAGTTGATGGTACATTCATCAATATCATTACCACAATTTATGATTTGGTGGCCTCAACCGAACAAAGTAAATATGACCTGATCATTAAAGAACTCGATTACATGGTCAGCGAAGCTTCATCAAAATTAGATCATATTGGTCGTCAGGGCAGTGGTATTGTCAGCAGTTCAGTTTTAGAAGATTTAACCGCTGAAAGTGCAAAAGTATTTAAGTTGCTAAAAGGCAGCGGTTCAATTATCGAACTAAAACAACAACAATTAAATCACGAGTTTGCGGCCGCTAAACAGTTAATCGATACACAAAGCGAAGCAAAAGACGTCAACAAGAAAATGACTGTTTTGGCAAAAGCCATCGACACTTTCGCGAGTGATATCAGCACCACTGCCTTAGAAATCATTGATTCAGCAGCCATTAAAACGTTACTGGTAGTATTAACTGCCATTATCGTTGCCATTATTGTCAGTATTGCTGTTGTTAAACCATTGACCCGCTCGTTAGAGAAAGTCAATAAAGCGTTAAATGTGCTAGCTTCAGGTGATTTAACCCATAAATTAGATGACACTGGCCATGATGAATTCGCAGAATTAGCCAAAAACTGCAACCGGTTAGTCGACAGCCTACGAAGTCTTATTATTGGCATCGTTGATCGCTCAAATCAGTTAGCTGCTGCAGCAGAAGAAACCTCTGCAATTACCTCGCAAACCACTATCGGTATTCAAGAGCAAAAGAGCCAAGTGGACCAAGTTGCTGCTGCAACCACGGAACTGAGCTCGAGTGCACAACAGGTATCAATGAGCGCAGATCAAGCACTGAATGAGATTAAACAAGCTGACCAAGAAACACAGCATATGCGTACGCTTGCAGAAGAAAGCAAAAATACCATTATTGCCCTTGCTGAAGAAGTCGCTAAAGCCGGTATTGTTATTAATAAAGTCCATTCCGATAGTGCGTCAATCGGCTCTATTTTAGATGTGATCCGTGGGATTGCAGATCAAACTAACTTACTTGCGCTAAACGCGGCTATTGAAGCTGCAAGAGCTGGAGAACAAGGACGAGGCTTTGCTGTTGTGGCTGATGAGGTGCGTAACTTAGCATCACGTACCCAACACTCAACCAGTGAAATTCAGCAAATGATTGAAGTATTGCAACTTGGTACGCAAGAAGCCGTTGCAGTGATGGAATTGGGTCGTACTCAAGCACAGAGCTGTGTTGAAAAGAATGAACAATCAAATCTTGCCTTAGAGACCATTAGTAAGTCAGTTCACAGAGCCTTTGATTCTGGTAACCATATTGCCCAAGCAGCCCAAGAGCAAAATATCGTTAGCCAACAAGTTTCAGAAAAGCTCGAACATATTGCCTCTATTTCAGAAGAAACCTCAATAGGTGCGGATCAAACGGCACAATCAAGTCAGCAAGTTGCGATGCTTGCTGAAGAACTACAAGCGTCGGTACGCGAGTTCAAGGTTTAATCTATACAATATAAGTTAGTATTCATAAAAGGCCCTTAGTGGGCCTTTTTTATTGCCTGTAATATTTGATTACGAGTAACTGACACTCTGATGGTAAATGAAATAAATCGATTTATAACAAGCAAAATATTATGCCTAAACTAGTCGCTGAACAGCCACAGAGCACGCTTTCAACTATCAACTCACGCGTGTGGTAACCTTGATTGTAATTGGTGACGCAAGCCAGAAACCAATGGCTTGTCTGGCATTAATAGAACATGGATTTTAGACTCAAATTGATGTGCAGATAGGTCGCAGTAAGTAGCAAGTTATCAGTAAACAGGCTGAAAATTGAAAGCAAACAACAAATAAATATAAGGCGAATGTAATCCGTCATTGCTAATCAACCTAATGGGTAAATTATCGACATAAAAAATGCCGATAATTACTTATCGGCATTTCTAATTACATTGACTGACTCAACGATGACACATCGCCAGAATTAGCCACCAACTCGGTCTTTAATCGCGGCAGTAATCGGGCTACCGTCATGACCATTAGCAGCTGCCCAATCTAGAATGGTTTTGCCATCAGCCTCAGGAATAGCTAAATCACTTGAAGGTAGACGCTTTGCGATAAACTCACCGACATCATTAGCATTTGAATTGTAGGCAGTACGCAATAAACTGCTGCCATCACAAGAAATGCCTGAATAAACATTACGTAATTTAACACGACTTTCTTTCATCTTCTTACGTAAACGGCTTTTGTCGTCTGATTTCACATAATCACAAATATTTGCAACTAATTGATCTGTATCGGCGATAGCAGGGGCTGACACAAAAGATGCTGCAATCAGGGCTGCAATAGCTACAGGCAATAGACGCATCTGACACTCCTTTATATTTTATAGTTATATAACTATGTATAGAGATCATGCTTTAGATCACTTTTACATATTAATTTCAGGGGTAAACCCGACTAATTTAACACTTTTTAACTAAAGTGTTAAAGCTATATTGCAATCCTTTGTCGTTTGTTGCAGTTACTGAGTTCTGTAAATCCCAAGAACCATCATCCCAGGCAGGAAATACCGTGTCACCCTCTACATCGACATCAATTAACGTTAGATATAATACGTCAGCTTGAGGCAATAGTTGTTGATAAAGTTGACCACCACCAATCACCACCATTTCTTCACAATCACCCGCTGCAGTGATAGCTTCATCGAAACTTTTTACACAGGTAACACCTTCAATACTCAACTGACTATTACGGCTAATCACTATATTGTGGCGCCCGGGCAATGGTCGACCAATTGACTCATAGGTTTTGCGCCCCATAACAACAGGTTTTGACAAGGTCATCGCTTTAAAATGACGTAAATCTTCAGGTAAATGCCAAGGCATTTTATTGTCTTTACCTATAACTCTATTGTTGGCCATTGCGGCAATCATTGCGATACGCATTAAAGCAAAATCCTTATGGTTAAATAATTGGTCTGTTACGGTAGTAAAGCAAACTTGGTAACGCTAACCCTACCGCCAGCGCACCTAAGATAAATACTGTTTTTAAACCGTTGACGATGACCTGAGCTGTGAGTTCGGGACTAACCTGACTCTGTGCTGTGAGTTGAATTAATGCAATGACAGTATTGAATGCATACGTTCCTGGTACCATTGGAATAATGGCAGCAACAGCGTACATCAATGGTGGAGCAAGGTGACGTTTAGCAAACTGAATAGTAATCAAGCCAACAATAGCTGCGGCGATAAATGTCGCCCATTCAATTGGCATTGAAAAATGTAATAAGAAAGTTCTTGAGCTGTGGCCAATAGCACCGGCGATGGCACAATAAATTAAATAGCGTTTAGGGACATTAAACACCATCGCAAAACCGACCGCAGGTATCGCCGAAAAAAAGGCATCATGCAGCAATAAACTTAGAAAGGATAACATTAAAATATCCCTCCCATTTGCATCGCAATGGTAATACCAATAACCGATGCTAAAGTTAATAGGGTTGCATGACCCCAGCGGGAAATACCCACATTCATGTGACCTTTGACCATATCCGAAATTGCATTAATCAACGGAAACCCTGGTACTAGCATCAACACGCTTGCCGCCATTGCTGCTTGAGGAGTTTCGGAGATAGATCCAAGATAGCCGATTTGAGCTATAGCCGTGATCACAAATGCAGTCAGTGAGAAGTTAACCAATAAATTGAAATGTCGAGATGCCAGAAAAAGGCGTACTATCATTCCAACCGCTGAGGCAAAAAATGTGATCAAGCATGCCATCATGTCGCCATCAAATAAGTGACAGAAACTTGCGCACGACAAACCTATCATAGGAACTACGGCAATTGCGGGGTATGTTTTAGGAGAAATATGAGCGAGGCGTCTACGAACTTCATTGGCACCATAAATACCTTTTTCGGCTAGTATGCAAATTCGTTGAAGCTCACAAATCACCATCATATTAATGCCATGAGCACGAATACGACGGGTTGTGGTAATGCATCTACCGTGTACCAAGCTAGTTAATACTAATGCATTGGATGATATTGATAATTCAATGCTAGCAATACCGAGTGCTTTACCAAGGCGCTGACTAATCTCTTCAACGAGATCAGACTCAGCACCATATGCCAGTAGTAGCTGCGCACAGCGTACTACAAGGCGGGTAATTTCATTTTGGCTATCTTCGTACACGACGTCCTCAAATGAGCTCTTTAACGTTGATAGATGACTTCTACATCATAGTCATCATCATCAAAATCTTCGTCAAAGTCATCATCATAATTTTCATTAGCGTTTTCATCTTCAGCGCTATGGTAATTATCCCATTTAAACTCAACGTCAGCATCAGCGGTAATTTCTTCCACAATAGCCGGTAAACTTCTAATGTAGTCAAGCATCTTAATGCTTAGCTCTTCAGTACCAGTTCGATTGTAAGCTGACATAGTATAAACATCACCCTGCCAATCTAACTCTTTGACAATACGATCGATTTTAGCTTGTATCTCTTCATCTAGCAGTAAATCAGTTTTATTAAACACTAACCAACGCGGTTTTGCCGCTAGTTTTGGAGAGTATTTTTCAAGTTCACCGACAATTGCACGAGCAGAATAAACTGGGTCTACGCCATCAATAGGTTCGATGTCGATAATGTGTAACAACATACGGCAACGTTCAAGATGCTTTAAGAAACGAATACCTAAGCCGGCACCTTCAGCAGCACCTTCAATTAGACCTGGGATATCGGCAATAACAAAGCTTTGACCTGGACGCGGATTAACCACACCAAGGTTTGGCACTAAAGTCGTAAACGGATAATCCGCAACTTTAGGCGTCGCACGTGATACAGAGCGGATAAAGGTTGATTTACCTGCGTTTGGCATCCCTAGTAAACCCACATCAGCAAGTAACAATAACTCAAGTTTAATTGAGCGTACTTCACCAGGGGTACCTAATGTCTTTTGGCGCGGAGCACGGTTAGTACTACTTTTAAAACGGGTGTTACCTAAACCGTGGAAACCACCTTTAGCAACAAGCAGCTTTTGTCCATTTACAGTAAGATCGCCAAGTGACTCTTCTGTTTCTTGATCGATAGCACGAGTACCTACTGGTACTTGCAGAACCAAATCACTACCACCATGCCCGGTACAATCACGGCCACGACCATTGGTGCCACGTTCAGCCATATGAAAACGAGTAAAACGATAATCAATCAGCGTGTTCAAGTTTTCGTTAGCTTGCAGATATACACTGCCGCCATCGCCACCGTCACCACCATCTGGACCACCATCTGGAACATATTTTTCGCGTCTAAAACTCACGCAACCGCTTCCGCCGTCACCTGCTTCTACGCGAATATTCGCTTCATCAACAAACTTCATACTGACTCCTGACGCCACTTAATCTGTAATTATAATCCCAAATCACTGGAATTTGCAGGAAAGCGCTGAAGATAGCATTCATCACGATATCGCCTACTGCATATAAACAAAATCATTAAACTATCAATAACAGTTTAATGATATAAAAAACACAAAAGCCCCACCATAGGCAGGGCTTTCGAGATCTAGCTTAGAAAGAATTAAGCTTCGATGCTAATAAACTTACGGTTATTAGGACCTTTAACTTGAAACTTTACTTTACCGTCTGTTAATGCAAACAAAGTATGGTCACGACCAATACCTACGTTTACACCAGCGTGGAACTTAGTACCACGTTGACGAACGATAATGTTACCAGCTAGAACTGATTCACCACCAAAACGCTTAACACCAAGACGTTTACTTTCCGAATCGCGGCCGTTACGAGTACTACCGCCAGCTTTTTTATGTGCCATGAGTTAGACTCCTAAATTATGCGCTAATCGCAGTGATTTTAACTTCAGTGAACCACTGACGGTGGCCCATCTTCTTATCGTGATGCTTACGACGACGGAACTTGATAATAGTTACCTTTTCGCCGCGACCGTGGCCAACTACTTCAGCTACGACTTTACCGCCAGCAACTAAAGGAGCTCCAACGTGTACTGTTTCACCATCAGCGATCAACAAAACTTGATCGAATTCTATGGTTTCACCAGTAGCAACTTCTAATTTTTCTAAACGAACTGTATGACCTTCAGCAACACGGTGTTGCTTTCCGCCACTTTGAAAAACAGCATACATGGCTATTTTACTCCAAATGACTAACACACTAACTCATATTATTGACGAGACTAGGTGCTAAAAAACTTTTAATGACAATGGGCGCGGATTCTACGCGAAGAATTATCATCAGGCAAGTCTTAATTCACTATCAAATAAAAAAGACCTCATCACTGCACACTATTCATTAATAGCTAATGTGCCTTCTTTAAAATTTAGTTAACATGACCATGTTAATTTATACCTAAGTTTTATAATTAAATTGGTCAGAATCCTACTAACTATCGTAAAATCAGGATTCTGTATGTTCAATTGTGGAAATACATACTTTGAAAAATAGCACTGATATCCTGTAAGATATGCGCTCTAATTCGATATGACTAATTAAGGGTGCAAGCCTGTCGCCCAACAACCAGAGACTATTATGGATTTAAACGCCATTCGTCAACTGGCTGACACTGATATGCAAGCAGTCAATCAGCTGATATATAAACAACTTGAATCTGATGTAGCCCTAATTAATCAATTAGGCTTTTACATTATCAATGGCGGTGGTAAGCGTTTACGTCCGTTATTATCAGTATTAGCCGCACGGACCGTTGACTACCAAGGTGAACATCACCTTAAACTCGCGGCGATCATCGAGTTTATCCATACTGCGTCTTTGTTACATGATGATGTTGTTGATGAGTCGACATTGCGTCGCGGCCGTGAAACCGCCAATGCCTTATTTGGTAATAGTGCTAGCGTACTAGTAGGTGACTTTTTATATACTCGTTCATTTCAAATGATGACCGAGCTCGATAACATGAAAGTACTGCAAGTCCTTGCCCATACCACTAACGTACTTGCCGAAGGTGAAGTTTTACAGTTGATGAACTGTAATGACCCTGATACCACCGAAGCAAACTACATGCGGGTGATCTACTGTAAAACCGCAAAATTGTTTGAAGCGGCAACTCAGTTAGCCGGTGTTTTAGCCAATGTGAGCGCTGAGCAAGAACAAGCATTAGCTGATTACGGTAAATACCTCGGCACAGCTTTTCAATTAACGGATGATTTACTGGATTACACTGCTAACGCTGACGAACTAGGTAAAAACATCGGTGATGACCTTGCTGAAGGCAAACCAACATTACCGCTAATTTATGCCATGGAAAACGGATCTGACACGGCTAAAAAACTCATTCGAGATGCAATTAAGCAAAGTGATGGCACCAAAGCAATTGATGAAATTTTGGTGGCGTTAGAGGAGTCTGGCGCATTAGTTTATACTCAGGATAAAGCTCAAGCAGAAGCACAGAAGGCCATAGATGCACTCAGTGTTTTTCCTGACAGTAACTACAAGCAAGCACTCATTTCGTTAGCTCATTTGTCAGTTAATCGCAGCAGTTAGTTGCAGCAGTTAATAGTAATTAACAGTAGTGAGTAACAATTAGTGAGTAACTACCACAATCAATCATGAATTCATTGTTGATGTTGATGTTGATGCATAAAAAAGGTGTGAATACTCAATTCACACCTTTTTTTATGATCAAACTTGCCAATTTATGGCTGAATTGCCTTGTTCAATTAATAATTGATTAATGCTTGAAAAATGACCGCAACCAAAAAAGCCTCGGTAAGCAGATAATGGCGATGGATGTGGGCCGTTCAATACATGGTGATGCGCAGCCGTAATCAGATGACCTTTCTTGATAGCATGATTACCCCAACACACAAATATAATCGGCGAAGATTGTTGGTTTAATCGCTGCAATACATTATTAGTAAATGTCTCCCAGCCAGATTTAGCATGTGAATGAGCCAACCCCTGCTCTACCGTTAATACCGTATTCAATAATAAAACGCCTTGCTTAGCCCAAGAGGTTAAATTGCCATGTTCGGGAGTCACAAAGCCTTCAATATCATTGGTTAACTCTTTATAGATATTCGCTAGTGATGGTGGCGGTTTAATGCCATTTTTAACCGAAAAAGAAAGCCCATGAGCTTGATTAGGTCCATGGTAAGGGTCTTGCCCCAGTATCACGACTTTAACCTCTGACAGCGGTGTTAAATCAAAAGCCGCGAATACTTCATCATCAGGCGGATAAACAGTTTTATTATCGGCTCTTTGTGAGGCTATAAAGTGTTGCAAATGTTGATAATATGCCTGCGATTGTTGTTGCTCAAACAGCTCTTGCCAATGGGAAGTCATTCGATGTATTCCTTAAATGAAAACGACAAATTTGTGAACTGCTTAGTCTTTAGTTTACTATTAACAGATTAATCACCCTTATGAATAATATGATGCCATTACATAATAACAAAAGCACTGCTAATAACGGTTTTACCCTTATTGAACTTGTCGTTGTTATTATCATACTTGGGATCATCGCAATTATCGCTTTGCCTAAATTCATCGATTTAGGCCAAGACGCTAAAATAGCCAGTGTAAAAGCAACTGGCGGGGCATTTTCTTCAGCAATAACCTTGGCTCATTTAAAATGGGCCGCGATGGGGTATTCAGGCCCAGCAGATAATTTAGCAATTTTCAGTCAAGCCGGAACCGATGGCGAACTGGATATGAACCAATGGGGCTATCCTGCGCAAAATTATCCACCTTACGAAGCCTCTCCAAGGCTGAATAATGTTAATGACTGCCTTTCAGTCTGGCCGACTCTGTTGCAGGATGGTCCAAGCGTTTCTATCAGTACCGATAAAGGTTCATCTGATTACCAAGCCGAATATATCAATCCAGATCAATGCCGATATAACTACAACTTGCTATCACTTATGTCGATATATTATGACTCACGTAACGGCCAAGTCTTGGTAGATTCAGATCCCAATAGCTAATTTTTTACCTGATATTTTCCAATAAAGACGTTACACTCAATGGAAAATTAACTCACAAAAAAGTGGATCTGATGTCTGAAGCCAAAACAGAATTAACAATGTATCAAATAGCTGACCAATTTATTGCCCTAGCCAATCAACTAAGCCAACAAGAAAATGATATTGGTAAAGTGGGTACGGCAATGAGATTTGCTTCAGCACGCTTTAATGCGTTCGAAGCCTCAATTAAATCAGCTGATCTTGCCGCTGAAAAAGATCATGCATTAGCTTGGTTTTCTGATGAATTTAAAGCCATGTTAAAAGAAAACTTAGAAGATCATATTGCTAATCCTCCTGTAGCAGCACCGCAACAAGAGCAGAAAAGCGATGATAGCGTACAAATGTTCAAAGGTGCCTAGCATTCGCTAACAACGTCACTGATAATTAGCCGTTAATCAATAATCCCTACCGGACATCTGGTGGGGATTACTTTTTAAAATAAAGCACATTTAACACTCCCCGCTCACCGCATACTATTGTCGCTGTTCGCTTTAACAACTAGACCTATGCATAAACAACATAATTAATCACGGTTAACCGAGTAGATGCCAGTACTATAACAACGTGTAAATAACCCTAATAGAAAGCAAAATTAATACAATACCTGAGAGCCTATCAATCAGTTTTGCCTTTGCTCGTAACTTAGGTAATACAGCAGAATGTGATAACACGAATGCAATAACGGTATACCACAAGCCATCAATAATTAGCGGGGTAAATACAATCAATGCTTGGCCAGTGGTCGTTTGTGCTGCCAAGACAAACTGACTAAATAAGGCTAGAAAAAATAATAATATTTTAGGGTTAAGCAGTGAAATAGCGAGTCCATCACGAGCTGCAATCCATAAACTAGTGGCTTCCCCAGCGGCTAATTTTTGCTGCATCCCGCCTTTGGAACCAAGCGCTTGAATACCCATCCAAGCTAAGTAAATTGCTCCGATTATCGCAATGGCATTAAACATTAATGGTGATGCTTTTAATATTGCAGCCAAACCCAATAGAGTCACCAGCGCATACACACCGATACCAATTGAATGCGCCCAAGCACATACTATGCCGTGTAATCTTCCACCACTGAGTGTATGCCTCACTACCATGGCTAAACTCGGGCCTGGAGACATGGCACCCAAACAGCATATCGCTAATAATCCCAGCCAAGCACTTAACGTCATAACACTCCTTTATTTGCAACTATCCAGTTATTAATATTTTGCAAAAATACATTTTAACAACCAGTTAAGTATGCGTTGTTAATGTATCGTCACTTATATGGATGAGTATAATAACGTATTTACAGAGGAAACCTATGACGACATTAATGCTGATATTACTCTTGGTTATTTTTATTGCCGTAGTAATATTGATTTGGGCTAAAATAAAAGGTAAATCGATTCCGACCTTAGTGATAGTCATGCTCATTTTGATGGGGATCTGTTTTGCGGGGATCATTGCGTTTGTTAATAAAGGTGAAAACTATCAGGCATATCAAACATTGAATTGGCAACCACTTGAACCTGAAAAAATTGCCGCCTATGTTAAACAAGGCAATATTGTGTTTGTTGATATTACAGCCGACTGGTGTGTTCCCTGCCAAACAAATAAAGCCAACGTACTTCATCGCGAACAAGTCGTAAATAAATTAAACCAACCACACATTATTCTCATGCAAGGTAATTGGACTCAAGCCGATACCGTCATTGAACAGTATATGGGGCAACAGGCAGTTGCTGGCACGCCGTTTAATAAAATCTATGCCCCGTCTTACCCAGAAGGCATTGAGTTGCCCAAAGCGCTGATTATCGACGATGTGTATCGAGCATTAGCTTTAGTCGTCAAGTAAGACTCTTAATCTTCAAAACAGAATATGTAATCTTCAAGCAAAAAGCCTAGAAAACTTTCACAATAAAAAAGACTGCCGAAGCAGTCTTTTTAGTTATTGATTTAGTTATTGAATGCCGCTAACGCTTAGAAGCGATAATTAACACGGCCGTAGTAGAAACCACCGTTGTAATCAAATGGACCACTTTCGTAGTACACCGCACCTAATTCACCCAGAGTGCCATCTTTTAGCTTCTGCGCTTCTTGATCGAAGATATTGTTTGCGCCAACTGATACCGTTAAGTTATCAAGTACCGCATAGCTCACTTCAAGATCGATAGTCACAGCAGCATCTGCCACCTCAGAACCCCAATCAGAAGTATCATCAGCGTGTGTTGCGTAGTACTCACCAAACATATTACCACGAACTGACATGCTTAAATCATCCCAGCTTTGGCCCCAGGTAAGGGTTGCACGGTGTGCAGGAATACCATCTTCTAAACGACGAACTTTACCTGCATCAGTTGTTTCAGGGTCATATTTATCAACACTGGTATCAGTCCAACCGTAGGCTAAACTGAATTTCGCATCACCTGATAACATTTCTGTAGTATAAGACGCTACAACATCAACACCTTGAGTCGTTGTGTCAAAATCATTAGTGTAGAAGGTTACCGCAGAAATCAACTCAGGGAACTCAACACCAGCGGCACGTAATGCATCGTAGTCACTAGCTTCAACCGAAATTTGGCTAGATTGTGCAATACGACCAGTTACTTCAATGTTGTAGTAATCAACAGTTAGGAACAAGTTATCATATTGGTATACAAAACCTGCTGCATAGCTAACAGACTCTTCAGGATTAAGTACTTCACCACCATAGAAAGCCGCTAATGGATTTGTTGGTGGAGCAATGAAGGTTTGAATCAAGTCACCGTTAACAATCGATGTTTGAGTGTTAACTACGTTTTCTTGACCAACGGTTGGCGCACGGAAACCAGTACTGTGCGATGCACGGAATGATAATTCATCGGTTGCAACATACTGCGCTGTTAACTTGTAGTTTAATGTGTCACCAAAAGTAGAGAAATTTTCATAACGAAGTGCAAAGCCTAATAATAAGTCTTCGGTTAAATACGCTTCAATATCGGTATAAACACCAATGTTGCTTCGGTCATTTTTACCGGCTGATTCTGGACCAAAACCTTTAAAGCCGTGTGAGCCAATGTTGAAGCCTTGATCAGCATAAGGACCTGCAATCCATGAAGCTTCATCACCTTGACCAATCTCAAATGACTCTTCACGCCATTCAAAACCAGTAGCAAAGCTAATGTCTTCTAAGCTACCAATAGTAACGAATCGACTAAAATCAGCATTAAAAGTTGTTTCTACTTGCTCGTATGAACCAGTATCAAAGTCAGTTGGTGTATCTAAACCCATTGATGGGTTTAGTGAGTTCTTTAAACCAAAGCTGGCTTTATTACTACCCGTACCAGCGCTCACATCATACATCCACTCGCCAGACTCGCCTTTTACACCAGCGAAGAAAGACATGTCTTCAATTTTACCGGTGAACTGAGGTGTATATCCGCCTGGACGAATTTGGTTCATAGAGAAACAGTTAGGATCGGCAACCATTGCTTGATACTCAGGAGTATTAAGCACGTTAGCCACGTTAGCAGGCACGACACCACAGGTGGATTGATCGCCATTAACAGCGCCCACTAATAATGTTTCACCACCATCTACAGAATAAACGTTACCGCGATTATGTGGGTTACGATAATAGAAACCACCAGTTGCTTCACGTGATGACACGTTACCGAACGCATACAAATGGGTATTGTCGTTAATATCAAAACCGGAGTTTACGAATACAGTAAAATCATCATTGATCTCAGGGTTACCCCAAGTTTGTGCTGGATTAAGAATTGAGGTATTACCCGCATCAGCGATAGCTGCTGCATCTGGACGCTGTACACTGCGGCTAGTCGCATCTGCCGTTTTATATTGTGCACTGATGTTAACAAAGCCATCATCAGTCAAAGGTAAACCAATGTTACCGTCAATTGTGGTTGCTGCGCCGTCACCTTCGTAGTATTCACCTTGGCTGACAGTGATAGAACCACCTTCAGAAGCATCTTTTAATACGAAGTTCATTACACCAGCAATCGCATCCGAACCATACTGAGCAGCAGCTCCGTCACGTAATACTTCAACTTGCTTTAATGCCACACCAGGAATAACAGATATATCTGGACCTTGTGCACCATCGTTAATGCCACCACCTTGGAAAGCAATAACTGACGCACGATGACGGCGTTTGCCGTTAACCAAAATAAGCGTACTGTCAGACGGTAAACCACGTAAGTTAACCGGACGAACTAGCGTTGCAGCATCACTAATAGGTTGTGCTCGAGAGTTAAAAGAAGGCACTGATGTTACTAACATGTCGATCATGTCAGTCGAACCGTTTTTCTTTAAATCATCACTGCTGATGATATCAATTGGAACTGGTGAGTCACCAATTGAACGAGGTGCCGCACGAGAACCCACGACTGCGATTTTTTCAACGTTTTCTTTCTTTGCAACTTCTTCATCGGCTGCGAATGCTTGAGTGCTAACTACAGATCCGGCAAGTGCAAATGAAATGGCTAAGCTCAAAGAGCTGATACCAAATTTAGATTTTTTTGATTGCATCATTATTATGTTCTCAACTGCTTATTATTGTTGTTTGTCGACGATGTTTCTCACAAAATGAATGAAAAACACGTCTATCCCTATCGAAATACTCCCTATCTCAACTACATTTTTATAACAATTGAAAAACAATTGCTAACACTTTTTGGGATAAATAAGTAAGCGCTAAATAGCAATTTACAAAAAAATACTCTAAGCAGTTGATTTTTAGTGATATAGATCACATATCGAATTATTTACTAGAAGTAAACTTTTTTAATTAAATCAACACAAAACACAAGTGTAACCATTAGTTTACACAAGAAATCGTGTTTTGATGGTGATGTATTAAACGAGTAATCTAATATTGATTCAATTTCAGTGAACCTTTGCCAATTGATATTGACCCGTGTAGGTTAGTAAAAATAATCTAAACGGACGTTTGATTTATAATAATAACCAAAAAATATCTAAGGTGGTATGCATGGCTTATGATGCAGATTCAGTACTTGATTTACACCAATACACATCCATAGTTGATTTGATCGAAAAAGCTTGTGACAAGTATGCAGACAATATTGCATATGCATGTCTTGGGAAAAGCACTAGTTTTCGTGAAATAGAACAAGGCTCGCGCCATTTTGCCAGTTATTTGCAACACAGCACTTCATTGCAACCTGGCGACAGAGTAGCGATACAGTTGCCTAATATTACTCAGTTTGTGATTGCGGCTTATGGGGTAATTCGAGCCGGTATGGTGCTAGTCAATACCAATCCGATGTACACCGAGCGTGAACTCATTCACCAATTTAACGACTCAGGGGCAAAAGCCTTAGTCGTATTGTCGGATTTACTACCCACATTAACTAACGTGATCGACAAAACAACAGTAGAGTTGGTGATTTCGACCCACGCAATGGATCTTATTCAACCGCAACCTCAACCAGAAACCCCTTTTAACAAAGTGGCATTTACCTCTGTGCTCGTTGAAGGTGCTAAGCATCCTTATCAGTCAATAAAACCTAACCATGATGATTTAATTGCTCTGCAATACACTGGCGGCACAACCGGTTTATCAAAAGGCGCTATGCTCAATCATGGCAACCTTTTGGCTAATTCTAGTCAAGTAAAATCACGAATTGCTAGCACCATGACCGAAGGACATGATGTATTTGTCGCGCCATTACCGATTTACCATATCTATGCATTTATGGTTAATTTGGTGCTGTATTTTGAGTCAGGTAGTTGCTCAGTATTAATTCCTAATCCTCGTGATATTGCAGGGCTAATCAATACCATGAAAGCCTATCCATTTACTGGGTTTGCGGGTTTAAACACTCTATTTGTTGGCTTATGTCATCAGCCGGAATTTAAAGCCTTAGATTTCAGTAAAATGAAAATAACCATTTCGGGTGGTACCGCATTAACGAGTGCAGCAGCTAACTTATGGCAACAAACCACCCAATGTATGATTTCAGAAGGCTATGGCTTGTCTGAAACATCTCCTGTTGTCAGCCTTAACGCACCAGGGTATCAACGCCTTGGTACTATTGGTAAACCGGTATTGGGCACTGAAGTTCATGTGCTCGATATGGATGATAATGAAGTGGCTATCGGTCAAGCTGGTGAACTTGCCGTGCGCGGTCCGCAAGTTATGCAAGGGTATTGGAATAAACCAGAAGAAACCGCTAACGTCATGACAAAAGACGGATTCTTTAAAACTGGCGATATTGGCATTGCCAGCGAAGATGGTTATCACACCATTGTCGATCGTAAAAAAGACATGATTATTGTTTCTGGTTTTAACGTCTATCCTAATGAAGTTGAAGACGTACTTTCAACTAATGAGTTAGTTTTAGAGTGTGCTGTCGTCGGGGTTGAAGATGAACGTTCTGGCGAAGCAGTAAAAGCCGTGATTGTATTAAAACAGCCGCCAGCGGATATCGAGGCCGTCAAACAGGCGATTAATGATTACTGCCGCAGCCAACTGACTGCGTATAAAGTGCCACGCATTATTGAGTTTACTGAACAATTACCGAAAAGTGCTGTAGGGAAAATTTTGCGTCGAGAACTACGTAAATAGAGCTACGTTATAAGAGCTACGTAAGTAAGAGCTTCACAAGCAAGAAAAAAACTGCGCTAGTAGAGTAGATATTATCTTGCTTAAAACGCTATGCAACTAACCTCAATGCAGAACAATAACTGCTTATCAAACTGCGATTAACATCATTTGAAACAGTTAATTGATTCGAAAATAAAAAAGATGCTTCGGCATCTTTTTTTATTTCTCAACGACACGCTCACTGCACCAAGCAGTAACCATTATGACGGCTCGTTATCCATCAATAACTGTAAACTAGCAAATTCGCGATATAGCTCATTACTTGCCATTAATTCGTTGTGAGTACCACTGGCAATAAGTTGTCCTTTATCTATCACGAAAATCCGGTCTGCATTGATCACGGTAGCTAAACGATGGGCAATAATCACAGTGGTACGTTTGGCCATAAGTGAATCGAGGGCCTGTTTTACTTTGATTTCGCTTATCGCGTCTAACGCACTCGTCGCTTCATCAAGTAGTAATATTGGTCTGTCAGCAAGAATCGCTCTTGCGATTGCAATACGTTGCTTTTGCCCACCCGACAAACGTACGCCACGTTCACCTAAATAAGTCGAATAACCATCAGTAAATTCGCGAATAAACTCATCCGCTTTAGCCGCAATGCAAGCCTGCTTCACCTCTTCATCGCTAGCATCTAAGCGACCATAGCGCACATTATCGAGTACGTTCATGGCAAAAATCACCGACTCTTGCGGCACAAGAGCATACTGTTGGCGTAAATCTGCCAACGACAGCGTCGAAATATCAATACCATCTAATAATATCCGCCCCTGTTTAGGCTGGTAAAAACGCATCATCAGTTCAAATAAGGTGCTTTTGCCTGCTCCGCTTGGGCCCACTAACGCGACTCGCTCTCCCGGTGCAATGTCCATCGACAATTGGCGGATCACGTCTTGACCCAGATCAGATGGATAAGCAAAGCACACATTATCAAAACTGAGCAAGCCATTAACAGGCAACAATAACTTATTTGGTACAACTTGCTGAGGTATATCAACGGGCGTTTTGACTAATTCAACTAAACGTTCAGCCGCACCAGAGGCGCGTTGTATTTCGCTAAACACTTCACTGATGGTCGCTACAGCACCTGCAACCATCACGGCATAAAACATAAATGCAGACAGCTCACCACCGGTGATACTGCCAGACATCACATCTTGCGCCCCAATCCATGTAACAAAAGCAATTGCTGCAATGCTTAAAAACATTACCGTTGAAATAAGCAGCGCACGATACATAATACGGCCTTTAGCCACATCCATTACCGCCTCGACTCTGTCAGCAAATAGCTGGCGGTCTTTAGCCTCGTGGGTATACGCTTGCACGGTATGAATTTCATGTAAGGTTTCATCAATATAAGCACCAAGATCGCCTACCCTATCTTGACTTTTACGCGACAAGGTTCTGACTTTTCGGCCAAAAAAGATCACCGGGCCTAATACCAAAGGAACGGCTAACAACACTAATGCTGTCAACTTAACACTGGTAAACGCCATCATAACGATGCCACCAATCACGGTCACACTTGAACGCAACGCCATAGATAAACTTGAACCGACAACGCTTTGTAACAAGGTACTGTCTGCCGTAAAACGTGAAATAACCTCACCGGTACGCTGAGTCGCAAAAAAAGCTGGCGATAACGATAATAAATGATTGTAAACCTGTAACCGAATATCCGCACTGACCCGCTCGCCAAGCCAAGTCATCAGATAAAAACGACAGAAAACCGCAGTTCCACTGATTGCTGTAATAGCAATAATAAACAACATGATCTCATTCAATCGCCCTGCATTATCGGCAATAAATCCTTCATCGACCATTAACCGAACACCTTGGCCAAGCGATAACCATGCCAGCGATCCAATAAACAGAAATACAATCGCCGCCACTACTTTCATACGATAAGGAGACAGAAATTGTAAAATCCAAGGTAGAACAGAATGTTTTAAAGGAGGTTTAGCAGAAGATATTGACTCAGTTGAAGTCGTCGTTGGATTCGTCACAGTATTAACCAGCATATATAACTAAGATATTCTGATAGTACCAATAAAACACAACATTGTAGATGCCTTAACAATAAGGCGCCGGCACGGCAGGATTACGACCGCCGAAAAAATGATGCTAGTATCGACTAAAAAATAACATGAAAAATAGCATGAGCAATAAGATGAGAAATAGTATGAGAAATAGTATGAGAAATAATGTAAGACCATCGCACGGTTTTACATTAATAGAGTTGGTTGTTGTGATTATTATTTTGGCCTTATTGGCCGTTGTCGCGAGCAGTAAATTCATTAGCTTACGCAAAGATGCAATTGTATCTACCATGGTAGGAATGGAAACAGCAATGCAATCAGCTGCAACGTTAACCTATTCAAAAGCCGCTATTGCTGGTGTAGAAAGACTTGCGACTACGACGCTTAATATTGATGGGGTCAATGTTAACTTAGCTTATGGCTATCCCGATGGAACAGCCGCTGGTATTGCAATGCTAATGAATATTCCCGAAGGTGATTGGCAACAACGCAAAAGTACATTGCCTATAACTGCATGGGTATATTGGCATGGTGTCATTAAAGAGGATGCGGGCGTTGCTGCATGTTATTTACGTTACAGGCAAGTAACATCAGCCACCGCACGACCTGTTATAGATGTTCAAACAAGCGGATGTTAGACATCAATGGGTTTAAAAAACCATAACATTAAGACTCAGGGTAACGTTTTTCAATCGCTTTTAGCGAACGTAAAAACAACCCTATCCCCCCCACACAAAGTACCAATATAACGATTAAATCAAATGCACTCATGTAAGAAAATCTAAAATTAATCGAGCTTATCACGCCAAAAATCAATGCCACTAATGAGCCAAATGTCAGTAACCACCCAAGTATGTTTCTGCCATTATAAAACATCAGTCCAACACCAAACATAAAGGGTATCATCACCATTCCACTGGTAAGCCCAAAGCCGCCAAGCTGATATAAATGGCTGCTAAAGCCAAATGAGCTTGTCACTTTAATGGCATTTAATAGCATATAAAAGCCACCGCACATCATCACTAGCCCAATAAAGAACTGACCCATTCCACCTGACGTTCCACCAGCACCTTTCATCAATATCCCTTGAAAACCATTATTTTAAGTCAGTATATTGATGTTACTGAACCGTACAATTAATAGCAATCATCTCTGCAGTACAATCATGTTCGTGATATTAGGTTTTAGTTTCAAAGTTAACAATCAATATCATCTTGTTCTGTATCCTACATTCAACATGTCGTTTAACACGAGTTAAACAGAGAAACTTTGATATTCAATAAAACTAGCGCCACTCCACAAAATTCCCCTTATCAACTTGTTTAAGCCTAAGCCTCGCGCTGGTAAGTGATATCTGAGATAATATCGGGCTATTTTATCGATATTCTTTTTTATTAGGTAACACCGTTATGACAACCCAATTTGCTTGTTCAGGTATAGAGCTTGAGCTTTTTCGTTATCCAAGCCAACAAGCATCAAACTTACAAGCATGGGATGCCGCTGATGAACACCTAGTAAAGTACTTAATCGACACCGAAATAACAGCAACCACAACCGCCATTCTTAATGACAACTTTGGGGCACTCACGTGTGCATTAACCATGCAACATCCACACAGTGAATTGCTTGTCGAAACGGATGCTAAAACCAGCTTATTAGGTTATCAGCAAAATTTATTACACAACAAACTCGCACCAACCAACATACATTGGCTAAATAGCCGCGAAACGCTGCCACAAGATATTCAATTAGTGCTGATGAAGTTACCAAAAAATCTACACTACTTTGGCCAGCAGCTTGCGCGTTTATCAACGGTGCTTCCTGCGGGAACCCAAATACTGATTGGTGCTAAAGCCAAGTCAATCAATCCAGCATTATTGGCCAGTATTGAAAAAAATCTAGGTCCCGCATCCGCCAGTTTAGCGTGGAAAAAAACACGAGTAATTAGCTGTATTAGCGATGGTAAAAAACGACCATTAGCAAAAGCCGTGAATTGGAATGTCGATGAGCTAAAACTCACTATCAGTAACCTTGCGAATGTATTTGCTGCCAATAAGCTCGATATTGGCGCAAGGATTATGCTCGACAACATGCCCAAAGGTGAATTCAACCACATTATAGACTTAGGCTGTGGTAACGGTATTTTAGGATTACACGCCAAGCAATGTTATCCCAATGCGCAAATCCACTTTGTGGATGATTCTGATATGGCCATCGCCTCGGCAAAGCATAATTGGCAAGCGAACGCGCTAGATACTCCATCTCAAGATCTTCAATCCCAAGATCCTCAAACTGAACAAACGTCACAAGCTTTTTTCCATTGGGACGATTGCCTGAGTAATTTACCAGCTGATGTTGAACCAGATTTAGTGATATGTAACCCTCCGTTTCATCAAGGTGAAGCCATTACCGACCATATCGCTTGGCAAATGTTTGTTGATGCACATAAGCGCCTAAAAAAAGGCGGTTTATTACATATCGTTGGTAATCGACATTTAGCCTACCACGTTAAAATAAACCGCATTTTTAAAAACTGCACCACGGTTGCCTCTAATGGTAAGTTTGTCATTTTACAAGCAATAAAATAATGTCCTGAATGAGGTACTAAGGTCATGTTCCCCTAAATGGCCCTGCATGGCCCTGCATATAAAACTAAACCAATATTGATAGTAACGAGCGAGGGCCGACACAATTTATGTGCAGCCCTTCACTCGTATGTATTTGCTACTCGCTACACCTTGTTTATTTCGTACACTCACATTAACGAGCATTAATAACCATTGAACATTCATCAGTGTAAACGGCGATACAGGTCTGGTTTGTTGTGACCAAAAGCAAATCGCTTTTAGATGTGCATATCCCTTGAATAAATAACTATATGCCGCATTGATTTGAGCACTCGTTGGCAATAACGAGGCATAAATAGCCTCTATGATAATGAACACAATGATAAATAGACACAATGACCTTATGACGAACGCCAATCTGTGCCTTAACAATCCACATCAGGCATTACCAAGAAAACATAATTGGTTAACACGAAAGCATAAAATACGCCTCTAATAACATTACCAAACTGGGTATAAATGGCGTTAACAATAGAACTCAATCATATTTCCCTAGGTAGAATAGCCGCTGTAATAAACAATCAAGCTAATTTTCTGCAATAATATTAAAGTTAATAGTGGTTTTTTATGTTTTTTGAAAGACCAATTTAACAGCCTCTTTTCTTTGTAAGTTGACCATGAAGATCAGCAGACCCTAACCAAGTTGCTTTAATTGGTCGCCATTTATGTGGAATGTTGCAACTCCATTAGCGCAAGAAACAAGTCACGTAACAAAATAGCTAAAGTGGCCGCTGAAAATGCGACACATCATTGCATTGGGGATAGGATTATTGATGGCGTTAACTAAATGGCTTGTTATCTCAAGCTGGCAGTTGAAATCATGAAGTCATCGTTACCGATATTATGGTCAACATCCCTCATAACATTACTCATAACATTACTCATAAAAAACCATAAAAAACGCGCTAACACTTAAGCGTGAGCGCGTTAATTGTATCGCAATGAGCTAATCCGCTTTAAAAGCATTAACCTTTTGTTTTTACTAAACTCTCAATTGAATACAAGTCGCGATTAGCACTATTTTTGCGGCGTACTTCTTCTAATGCCTGCTGTTCTAATTTATCAAATAATACATTGATTAAGCGATTAAAATGCTTATGCATTGCTAAACGAGCCTCAGCGGCATCGTGCAGTGATAATGCCTGATAAATTGCGGTATGCTCTGCTAAGGTTTTATTATTATCTGTGCTACAAACAATATTATAATCTTCAATGATTTCATTACTTGATGAACGCAGCGCCCACATGTTTTCAAACAAATTTATCAACGCGCCGTTACGAGTAGAATATGCGATGATCTGATGAAACAGCTCGTCTGCCTCTTCGACATTTTGCATATCTTTCATCATTACTAATGTGTCATGGAGTTTTTCAAGTTCTTCTGCAGTAATGGTTTTTGCTGCTAAAGCAGCTATTTCACCTTCAACTAAAGCACGTGCTTGGGTTAATTCAAATGCGTTAACATTATTCACCGCTACCGGTTTTTGCTGATGGTCAACCACGTACACGCCAGAACCCGTTTTCACTTCCACTTTTTCACGCACTTCTAGTGCAATAATAGCTTCACGAATGGTTGGCCTGCTTACTTCAAACTTTTCAGCAAGCTCACGCTCTGGGGGTAAACGACTGCCTACCGGATACTCGCCACTGGCGATAGCGGCTTCAATCGTATCGACTATTCGCCAAAATAAACGACGGTTTTTCATATACCTTCCTTCGAAAAGTAAAACCAATTTACTGGTTAATGCTGACATATTATCGGTTAATACCTTAGCAGCAAACAACTAAATTACATGTTATGTTAATCTCAATATAAAAATAATAGCACATTGTCATACCTTTAAAAATATTGGTAATAGACTAAAAATGTAAAATCATAGTAATTGGTAAAACAATTTATTGACATAATCTTAATGATTGGTTAGTTTCTATTCAAGCACAAATGATCATTTAACAGAATAATTTAAATTTTGTGTGTTCGTAAAGAAAAGGAAAGGAAAGGAAATCAACTAATCTGGGGAGGTTAACGTGAAATTTATTAAGACAAGCAATACTTTGAGATTAACAGGATTAAAGTCGCAATCAAGATCAGCAATTTACGACGCGACACTAATATCTCTATTAAGCAATCATGAACGTGCAACAGAGACAAACGAGTCAATACAAAAACAGCACGTCACAGTCTCTTAAATGCTAGGTAATTGGACTAGGCTACGCTTAATTACGGTTACGCTTACTTAGCAATACCGTGAGAGTGACACCCAGCCAAATAACTTACCATTTCCAGACAGCACTTATCACTATGCGCATGACAGTGGGCGACCTCAATTTGTTGGCTAACGTTACAGTGGCAGATTATTGGTCACGTTGTTTCAAAGCCCTGAACATGTTGGGTAAACTCAAAATAATTCCCCGTGAAAACAACACCACAGTTGCTGATTATTCACGTTATGGCGCTAACGAATTCTAAGGTGAAAAAGTAATTTTGAGCCTTTCCCCCTTGATAACTACTTAATGTAGCCATGGGGATATCATTTTAACAGTATTAAACGAGAGACTAGATGAATCATTCAAATAACAATACGTCATCGTCAAGGCATTGGTTATTCACGCAGTTGTTAGTCTTATTAATGCTTTGCACCCCATCAATCTATGTGCAGGCAAAAGATCGCTTAGTGACTACCCAGGCTGAGTACAAACAAGCACTCAAGCTGGTTGAGCCTGGCGATAAAATCATTTTAAAAAATGGTACATGGCAAAATTTTGAAGTGTTGTTTATGGCGACAGGCACCGCCGATGCGCCTATTGAATTAACTGCCGAAACTAAAGGTAAAGTGATCCTGTCTGGCCAATCGAACCTTAAACTGGCTGGTGAATATTTACAGGTATCGGGGCTAGTATTTAAAAATGGCTCTACGCCAAGTAATGAAGTTATTGCTTTTCGTAAAAGTAAAACTCAGTTAGCCAATCACTCACGAGTAACCGAAGTGGTTATCGATAACTACAGCAATCTAGATCGCCAAGAGTCTGATTATTGGGTCAGCTTATATGGACAAAATAACCGACTTGATCACAACCACTTTGTTGGTAAACGCAATGTTGGCGTAACTGTTGCGGTGCGTTTAGACAGTGAGAACAGCCAGCAAAACCATCACCGAATTGATCATAACTATTTTGGTCCTCGCCCAATCTTAGGCTCTAATGGTGGCGAAACCCTCAGAATTGGCACCAGCCATTACTCACTAACGGATTCTTTTACCGTGGTTGAAAATAATTATTTTGATCGCTGCGATGGCGAAGTCGAAATTATTTCAGTCAAATCGGGTAAAAACCGTATTCAAAATAACGTATTTTATGAATCAAGAGGCACATTAACCTTAAGGCACGGTAACGGTAATATTATCGATAGTAATGTGTTTTTGGGTAATGGCGTTGAACATACTGGCGGGATCCGCGTGATTAACCGCGATCAAACCATTACTAACAACTATCTAGAAGGCTTAACCGGCAATCGATTTGGCAGTGGTTTTACTATTATGAATGGCGTGCCAAATTCATCAATTAATCGCTATCATCAGGTGGTTAACGCCAATGTTAATAACAACAGCTTTATTAATCTTGACCATATTGAGCTGGCCGCGGGCAGTGACAGCGAACGTTCAGCAGTGCCACTAGACAGTAAATTAAACCACAATCTGTTTATTAGCCCAACCGCGCCATTTACTTTATACGATGATATTAGCGGACTTAGCTTTAACGACAACCTGAGTAATTTTGCGACCAAAACGTTAAGCCCATTCATGGCTAAAGGTATTCGTTCACAAGATATCACCATGAAACGCGCTGCTAATGGCTTGTTATACCCAAGTGATGAAAATTTTGCAGCATATGGTGCCAGTAAAAAACTGACCCCTACATTAAAGCAAGATACCGGCACATCTTGGTATCCAAAAGCAGAGCCTACTGTCGCATTTCAATCTGGCAACACCATCAAGGTTAGCGCCAGTGACGATGAATTAGCAAGCGCAGTTGAACGAGCTCAACCAGGCGATATTTTATTACTCAGTGATGGCAAATATAACATCAGCAGAATACTGGCGATCAACAAAACGTTAAGCTTTAAAGCCGCTAATGCTCACCAAGCAATAATCAGCTTTGAACGCCCTAGTCTATTTGAAATTCAAGACAATGGTAGTTTGCAACTCGATGGTTTAGTCATTACGGGTTTAAATAGCCCTGACGCTGCCGGTAATAGCGTGGTAAGAACCCGCAAATGGGGCATGTTAACGAATTATCGTTTTGAAATGACAAACAGCATTGTTGAGCAACTCAATGTGAATCATTCATTTCACTTTTTCGATTCGGGCAGTCGCGCCTTTGCAGATAGTATTAATGTCAGCAATAGCCAGTTCCGCCATATTAGCGGGGATTTATTTCGCCTCGACAAAGAAACCGACGACCTAGGAATTTATAACACCGAATACCTCATATTGGACAATAACCAGTTTGACGATATTGAAGGTGCTATTGCCTCGGTATACCGCGGTGGAACGGATGAGAGTACCTTTGGTCCCCATGTATCGGTAACCAACAATGTGTTCACTAAAGTCGGTCAAGGTAAGCGCAATAAAACAGGCGCGTCACTGAAGTTACATGGGGTTCAAATGAGCCAAATAGAGCACAATAAATTTAACGACAGTGCCGCTATTATTGTTGTTCACACCGTCGGTGAACCACAAACCCGCATTACGCATAATCAGTTTACTAATACATCTAGCCCACAAGTAACGGAGTTAGTTGCAATAGGTAAACACACTGCAGATATCAACAATAATAAAGTGCAAAAATTATGAATAACTTCAATATAGCCGCAGGCGTAAGCCCGATGACGCGTGTCATTAAGCAAGTAGGAAAAATAGCGCTATTGGCGTCAATGACGTGCGCTATTTCATTACCCGTTATGGCTGCGCAACATCCAAACTTGGTCATAAACCAGCAAGATGTGGCCGCAATGAAACTGGCCATCATTCATCCTGGGGCATTTAAAAATGCATTTGATACCAAACTTAGCGCCGTTGAATTAGGTATTACTCAACCAATTGAAGTACCAGTACCCAAAGATGCCGGTGGTGGTTATACCCACGAAAAACACAAAAGTAATTACCAACAAATGTATGACACGGGCATTATTTATCAGCTGACTGGTGATAAAAAATATGCCACATACGTTAAAGACATGCTGTTGCAATATGCCACACTTTACCCAACGCTACCTTTGCACCCTATGCGTAAAAGTAACAATGAAGGTAAACTTTTCTGGCAAGGACTCAATGAAGCAGTTTGGTTGGTACACACCATTCAGGCGTACGACTTTATCTATGATGCGTTAACACCTGCAGAACGTAATACCATCGAAACGGGTGCAATAATACCTGCTGCACTCTTTTTGTCAGAACAATCGCCGCACACCTTTAATAAAGTTCATAACCACGGCACTTGGGCCACTGCTGCGGTTGGCATGAGCGGATATGTACTCGATAAGCCACTTTGGGTTGAACGTGCTTTATACGACTTAAATCTCGCCAAAAAAGGCGGTTTTATGCGTCAGTTGGACGAATTGTTTTCACCAGACGGTTATTACAATGAAGGGCCATATTATCAACGTTATGCATTAATGCCATTTGTGACGTTTGCTAAAGCTATTGAGCAAAACGAACCGCAGCGTAAGATTTTTCAATACCGTGACGGTATTTTACTTAAAGCCATTACCAGCACAGTTGAACTCAGTTATAACCAGCTGTTTTTTCCCCTTAACGATGCGATTAAAAGCAAAGGCATCGACACTATTGAACTCGTCAACGGCGTCGCCATTGCTTATGGTCTAAACGCTGATCCACGTTTATTAGATATTGCACAGCAACAACACAATATTTTATTAACGGGTGATGGGCTCAAAGTTGCACAAGGATTAGACAATAAACTACAACAGCCCTTTCCATTCGTTTCGACATTATTCCGTGATGGCCAACAAGGTTATGACGGTGCATTAGTGGTTATGCGTCAAGGCAAAGCAACCGACCAAGCCATTGTATTTAAAGCGACTGCGCAAGGTTTAGGTCATGGCCATTTTGATAAGTTAACCTGGCAGTTTTACGATGCGGGTAATGAAATCGTATCCGATTATGGCGCTGCACGTTTTCTAAATGTTGAGGCAAAATTTGGTGGCCGTTATTTACCTGAAAATGAATCATGGGCTAAACAAACCATTGCCCATAACACTTTAATTGTTGACGAGAAAAGTCATTTTAATGGCAAGCTTAAAGCGGCTAACAAAAATAACCCTACATTACACTTCTACTCAGCAAAGCAAGACCTCACCATCGCGTCGGCTTCTATCGATACCGCTTATGATGATGTCGCATTTAAGCGCACTCTCGCCTTAGTCAAAATCAAGCAACGTGATGCGGTAATTGGCATCGATATAATGCGTGTTACAGCTAACAAGCCACATCAATACGACTTACCCGTGCATTATCAAGGGCAATTAATCGATACCAACTTTGACAGACAGGCATCCTTGACTCAATTGTCTGCTTTGGGTACCGAAAATGGTTATCAACATCTATGGTTGTTAGCAACTGCTAACCTAGCCAAAGACAAAGCCGCTAATAAACTGGCTAAAGTCACTTGGTTAAATGATAACGGCCATTTTTATACCCTTAGCACGTTAGTTAATACTAACTTTAACAACGCCACTGACGAGCAAATGTTATTCACCCAATTGGGTGCCAACGATCCGGATATGAACTTACGCCAACAGCAGTCGTTCATTCACCGAGTGAATGCTACTAATCATACTTATGTCAGCGTGATGGAGCCACACGGCGAGTACAACCCATCAAAAGAATACACCTTAGAAGCCACCAGCAGTATTGCTGAGCTGATTCATCATCAACAAGCTGATCTAGAAGCGGTGCAAATACGCTTTACCGATGGACAACAATATCTATTAGCAATCAACCACGCAGATATCGTTGTGACTCAAGAAACTCAAAGTGTCATTAGCGTCAATGGGGTGCAATACCCATTTAGCGGACGCGCCGAATTATTAGACATTAAAGAATTCAAGTAACACAAAATTAAAATAAAAAGGAATAAACACCATGCAGCAAAGTGAACATTTTTCATTTGGGGAACAAACAGAAATCGAAGATATTGGCGGAGGGTTAAAGCGCCAAATGCTTGGATTTAATCATGAACTCATGGCAGTAAAGATTTGGTTTGATAAGGGAGCAGAAGGCTATGTGCATGCTCATCGCCATTCACAAGTATCTTATGTGGTAGAAGGTGAGTTTCATGTCAATGTCGATGGCGTGATTAAGGTGCTAACGGCTGGAGACAGCTTCTTTGTGCCACCTCATGTAGACCATGGTGCAGTTTGCCCAACTGGTGGCATTTTAATTGATACCTTTAGCCCGGCTAGAGAAGACTTTGTTGAGGGTTTATCATGAAAAAAGTCCCCCTTAAATTGAAGCACCTACGTTGGCTTGTTGTCAGCTTAGTGGCACTCGCTACTGTCATTAACTACATCGACCGATCTGCCCTTGCCATTATGTGGCCAGGCATTGCAGAAGATTTAGGTTTAGATAAAAGTGATTATGCCAACATTATTACCGTGTTCATGATCTCATACGCAATTGGTCAGTCTCTATTTGGTAAGATATTTGATGCTATTGGCACGCGCCTAGGTTTTTTATTATCCATTGTAGTGTGGTCGGTCTCAATCGCCCTCCATGCTGTTGCAGCAAGCGTTACCTCATTTGCTATTTTTAGAGCTATGCTCGGGCTAGGTGAAGCGGGTAACTGGCCTGGCGCAACCAAAGCGAATGCAGAATGGTTTCCGATTAAAGAACGCGCCCTAGCACAAGGCATCTTCAATGCTGGTGCGTCTTTAGGTTCGATTATCGCCCCACCATTAATTGCTTTTTTGTATGCCTTTTTAGGATGGCAGGCAACCTTTATCGTCATTGGTAGTTTGGGTATTCTTTGGATTTTACCTTGGTTGATTGTTTATAAATCATCACCAGACTCACACCCGTGGATCACTGAAGAAGAACGCCAACATATCTTAACCGGACAACGATGCACTTCAGAAAAACAACAGGACAAAGAATACGTGCCCACTATGGGACAGTTATTACGCCACCGTCAAACTTGGGGAGTGATTGCAGCACGTTTCTTTATCGACCCTATCTGGTGGTTATTTGTTGCTTGGCTACCATTGTATTTAAACGAAAAATTTGGCTTTGATGTTAAACAAATTGGCGCATTTGCTTGGTTACCTTATGTCGGAGCTGCCATCGGAGCATTATTTGGTGGCTGGTTTAGTGGCCACTTGATGAGCCGAGGCTGGTCGGTGAATAAAGCCCGTCGTAGTGCAATTGTCTTAGGTTGTATGGTTATGCTGCCAGCACTGTTACTGACATCTCTTGCTGCAACGCCTTGGATGGCAATGGGCCTTATCGCGCTTATCTTATTTGGTTTTCAAACAGCTATTGGCAACGTTCAAACATTACCAAGTGATTACTTCTCCGGTAAAACTGTCGGAACCTTAGCTGGTATTAGTGGTACTTCGGCAGTATTAAGTGTAATTATCACCATCCAATTAGTGCCAATGATGACCAAAGGCGGTGACTATACGCCATTCTTTATTTTAGGTGCGGCGTTAGTTCCATTAGCATTAATTTCGTTGTGGTTAGGCGGAAAAATTGAACCGGTAAAAAGGAAGGCATAACCGTGAAGAGTCTGTATTTATTTGGTGAGTGTATGGTCGAATTACAGCGTGTAACGGCCACCAGTTTACAGCAATCTTTTGCTGGTGACGTGTATAACACTGGGGTTTACCTTAAACGCACCTTTAGTGATATTAATACCCACCTAGTCACAGCCATTGGCCAAGATAATTTTAGCCAGGCCATGTTGCAACGCTTTGACGATGAAAAAATTAATACTGATATGGTCTTTCAAAGCACCGACAAAATTGCCGGCCTGTATGCAATACAAACCGACAGTAAAGGCGAGCGCAGCTTTACATACTGGCGCAACGATTCAGCCGCCAAGCAAATCATGCAATTTATTGATGATGCAGCCATCAGTAAAATATCTCAGGCAGATATGGTGTTTTTTTCGGGCATTTCTTTAGCGGTTATTAATGAAGAAGATCGCGACGCATTTTGGTTACTGATTAAACAATGTAAGCAAGCAGGTGTCAGTATTGTATTTGACCCTAACTACCGCGCAAGAATGTGGCACAGTCCAGACCAAGCAAAGGCGCAGTTTGATATTGCGTTTAGTGTGGCCGATGTCGTACTGCCAGGTGTTGATGACTTTAATCAACTTTACGGTATTAACTCCGTTGAAGACATTATTGCGTTCTGCCAGCCTTACGACATTAACGAGCTGGTGATAAAAAATGGTGAAAACGGCATTAACTATGTGATTAATGGCCAGCAACAGCATTTCTCAATCACACCAGTAACGAATGTTGTCGACACCACATCAGCGGGTGACTCATTTAACGGGGTGTATTTAGGCGCACGCTTAACTGGCGCAGATATCAGCACAGCGATAAAATTAGCCTCCCAAGCAGCAGGATTTGTGATCCAACATAAAGGCGCCATTGCACCTAAAATTGAGTTTCATCAATTTATTGAACGTCAAAAATTAATCATGCAATAACAGCTAAAGAGTCATCTTTTGTCGCTTTTAAAAAGGCTTGATAACACTGAGTTATCAAGCCTTTTTATTTGTTAAGCAAAAAGTAACACATCGCCTTTTGAGCCATTCGTGTTTTAGCTTCAAACCAAGTAATATTACTGAATCATTTCGATAATTTACCCCATTAAAGCAATAAGAAGACATTGAACATGGACTATTTAGCCATCAATAAACACGCATGGAACCAGCGAACCCAAATCCACCTCGACTCAACATTTTACGACTTAGAGGCATTTATCCAAGGTAAGTCATCATTAAACCCCATTGAACTTAAACAAGTCGGTGATGTACACCACAAAAGCCTGTTGCACCTACAATGTCACTTTGGACAAGATAGCTTATCGTGGGCAAGGCTAGGCGCCAATGTCACTGGCGTAGATTTATCAAGCGAATCGATTGCAACTGCAAAAAAGCTGGCTGCTCAATTACACTTACCAGCAACATTCATCAACAATGACATCTATCAATTTGGTGATCACAATACAGAGCAATATGACATCGTATTCACCTCTTATGGGGTGTTAGCTTGGTTACCAGATTTAACTCGCTGGGCGCAAACCATTGCTGGCGCATTACGTCCAGGCGGTGAATTTCATTTGGTTGAGTTCCACCCTTTTAATGATGTGTTGTGTGGTTATGGCTACTTTCCACAGTCGCAACCGGATATCGAAGATGAAGTCACTTACACCGAAAACCACAATGACCAAATTGAAACAGTAGTCACTTGGCCACATCCGATAAGCGAAGTCATTAGCGCACTCATTAGCGCAGGACTCTGTATCGAAGCGTTTAACGAACACCCTTACTGTCCCTACAACTGCGTTGAAGGTTTGGAGTTTGTGGTAGGCAAAGGTTACCAGCTGAAACATCAAGACCACCTCATCCCACTTATTTACTCTATTAAAGCAAGCAAAGTGGGATAAGTACTAGCCTGAAGCCTGTTTACAGCGGGCTCAAATATCGGATTTAGTGGATGACTGTTGATGTGTTGAAGGCGGTGCAAATAATATCCGTAAACGTTGTGTTAGCGATAATTGCGCTTGGGTAACATCACCCCACATGTCGCGCCATTCACTAAACGTTACCACTAACGGATTAAAACTGTTTACCGGTTTGGTAATACCGTACACCACAGTTTCATTTTCAGGCTCAAACGTACCAAACATTTTGTCCCATATAATCAGCACACCGGCATAATTTTTGTCGATATATTGTGGGTTGCGCCCATGATGAACACGATGATGGGACGGTGTATTGAAAATCAATTCTAACGGTCCTAACGATTTAATCGCTTGAGTGTGAACAAAGAACTGCAATCCAAGGTTGAGCAACACCGCAAACACCACCCAGTTAGGATCAAAGCCAATCACCACCAGCGGTAACCAAAACAACCACATGCCTGCCAACGGGTACATTAAGCTTTGTCTAAAGGCGGTGCTGAAGTTCATGTTTTCTGAGCTGTGATGCACCACATGTGCAGCCCACATCCAACGGATACGATGGCTAGCGCGATGAAACCAGTAATAACAAAAATCTTGCGCAATGAGCAATAAACCAAAAGTGAATAATGTCATTTCGATATCAAATAAGCGCCAGCCAAAAAAGTGTAAGTAGATCGTTGCAATCAATAAGCCCGCGATAATATCCGCCACTTGATGCATGCCAGCCAATACAAAATTACACAACACTTCGGCAGGGCGATATTGGGCATTACTCGGCAATCGCTGGGCACGAACACCAAACCACCACTCCAATAAAATGCAGCCAAAAAAAATCGGCGCTAACACCAGTAATAACCACTCTGGGTGAGCTATCAGTAAATCCATGTCCATATGTTATCCATTTCTATTTATTATTATGTTAACAACGTTTGTAATAACGCTTCGCTACTTCGCATTCCTAATCAAATCGCTCTTCCGGCACAACCCATTTTAGTAAACCGCTTTAATAATCCGTTTTTAATAGGCCGTTTTTAATAGGCCGTTTTTAATAAGCCATAGACTAAAAAGGTCACTCATCTAGTCGACACCGTTAATCGTCATCACCATTTGGCAAAATGATCTTCTGTTAATCCTAGCTGGTTAGTTAACTTATATTGATTACCATTGTTGTCGCAAATCACTCCGCTAAAGTAGCCAATGTATTGTCTAAAGTTGTTTTTTAACCAGATTAAATTGAGCTTTTCGCTGCGTTGATTTAACGGCCTAAAATGCAAATCGACATTGCCATCATTAGTGGTGATATGCCACACATCTTGTTGTGATTGTCGATTAAAATCAAACTGTGCGCCGCCCAGTATATGGCGTTGGCCATTTATCCACATCACATTTTCTGTTTGACCCGTTTCATTAACGCCAGCGGCTAAATTCAACCCAATAACCCCGGCGTCAGTTTTGGCATTCATTGAAGCCCAGCGCCAACTGGTTTCGCGGCGCATAAACCCAGCCGAAAAATCATAACCTGCAAGCGCATATTGTAAAGGCTGCGGTTCATGATGAATAGTTAATTGCCCTGTTACGGCTAAGCCATTGTGCTTTTGTGTATAGGTCCAACCGTTATAACCCGTTGGGGTACACAAACTGATGGGTAAACTCAACGGCGCAGGTTGAATACGTAAATTGGCTTGTATGTCTGCAAGGTTAATCTCGACTTGCCATTGTCCGTCGACAATATTGATAACAATACCTTTGTGTTTACGGCCAATTTCGGCGCGTCCACGCTTAGGAGAGTCACTTAGCTGGCAGCCAAACCCGAATGGCGTTAGCCATTGCGTTTGGGTCAGCTTGTTAGTTTTAATGTCATAAAGGTAGCAAAAACCATTGGCGACATAACGAATATCGGCAATCGCCAGGGCGATAATATAATGAGGAGTGATAATACTAACGAATTGGAATTGTTTAAAATCAAAGTACTTAGCCATTGCCGATGCAGGCTTGTCCATTACCGTCAAATAAGCAAACTGATTAACATTGAGTGAATCAACAATCCCATCAAATATGCCAAACACAGGCTGGCCGTTGACATTAATCAATTTATCAGGAGCCAATTGCGGCTGTTTATGTTGCATTACATTACCTACATCATGTTGTTTATCAAACTTAAGTTACATATCACTAACCTGAATTGATCAGTCATTAATGTCAATAACCAAGTATATGGTTGCCGTATAACCCCATTAAAATGACGTTAAAATGACGTTAAAACCAGATATTAATAAGTGATGACGCCTGCATAACTTGTAATGGGCATCACTCTAGTTCTCTTTATAACAACATAACCTTAGCGATACTGGAAACCCAGACAAATTCTGGTATCATTTATCTACCTTTTACTGGTTATTGTTGTCTCATGAAGTTATTGATCCCTATTTTACTGTCTACATTATTGTTGTCGGCTTGCGCAAGTTATGAACCGACTCATGTTGGTCTTAATCCCACGCTGGGTCCGATTCAGTTACAAACTGAAGTCGATTTCCCTGTACTGGTCGACACCATCGATACTCGCGAAGCAAGCTTTGTGGTGCGCTTTAATGAAGAAGGCAAATCACCAAGATTAGTCAGCGCCAGTGAGCCCATCCGTCAACAGTTGGATACACTGTTCCGTAATGGCATGAACAAAGCCGGTTATGTTATTGACCCTGCCGCACGCAATTCAGTGCAGTTTCAGCTAAATTACTTGTTAGCTGACGTCACGGATACCACGTTCAGTTACGAATCAAAAACACGTTTAGTTATCAATGTATTGGCTAAAAATTCACAACAAGAGTTCACCAAATCCTATAACGCTAATGGCTATTTAAAAGGCCCGTTAAGCCCAGATTTTGCCACTCTTGAATTAGATATCACCAAACTCGTTGATAAGCTCACCACTGAAATTCTTAACGATGAAGAGTTACACCAATTTATTCAACGTTAATCCAACCCGCTTTATCAGGTATTGGCATCGAGAGATGCCAATAAAAAAGGACGTCACACTATGTTGAAATGGTTATCCACTTGCCTACTGTTATTGACCAGCTTAAGTTCCAACGCTGCGGTCGACATTCAAAAAGACACTTTATATCCGCAAGTAGAGTTGGACACCTCTATGGGGAAAATAGTGGTTGAGTTAGATCGCACTCGTGCACCGCTTACCGTAGATAACTTTTTAACCTATGTGGTTAAAGGCGAATATGACAATACTATTTTTCATCGTGTGATTGCCGAATTTGTGGTGCAAGGTGGCGGGTTAACCACTAAATTAGAAGAACGCCCTTCGCTAGAGCCTGTTGTAAATGAGTCAGGTAATGGTTTATCAAACTCCCTTGGCACAATTGCCATGGCTCGAGATAACGATCCTCATTCAGCAACACGTCAGTTTTACTTCAACCTAGGTGACAATAAAAAATTAGACCCTTCTAAACGTCGTTGGGGCTATACCGTTTTTGGTGAAGTGACTCAGGGGATGGATATATTAGAAGCCATTTCATTGGTACCAACTGAACATAACACCACCCTAAATTGGCCCGATTTTCCGGTTAATACTGTCATGTTGAAAAAAGCGACTCTACTGCCTCGCTAATATCCCACTAATCGCCTATACCTACCGATGGTCATGTTAATGCATGCCATCGGCATTTATGTTGTCTCCAACAATGTCATATTGGCCAGTCTTATCTCAGTCAGTCTTATCTCAACCAGTTTTAGCTCGATTAATTGGTCCAAACTTGCTCAATATTGTGACGCCATAAATTGTTACCCTATACATTTTTACTAGCTGATAAATCAACTAAATAGCACTATTGAATGACTGAATCGACACTTTTTTGAGCTTTTGACTATCGACAGCTAAATTAACGTCTATACTCTATTTGACCCATTCACCAAGTTAGCTGCGCAATTCTTCGCAACCGCATTTCGAATATTCAAGGACGCAATTATGATGACGGCTAATGATTTTATTGAAACCAAAGCACCACAACTTGCCTATTTTGGTAAAGCCTTTTTAAATAATCAATTAGATTACAAAGAGATACAGATCTATATGTGGGATGTGCTGGAAGAGTGGCAATTTATATCAAATAATCCCATCCAATTAGCCGAACAACCTAGCGATACCGAGAAAGTGTTTTGGCACTTATTGTATTGCTTCGATCATTGGTCTGGTTGGGCAATTAAAGGCAATCAATACTTGCGCCAGCAAGTTCATGAATGTTGCGACTACATTAATATTGGCGGCAATGTGCCACAAAGTTGTATTGGTATCAGACCTTAAGGCGATTATCTTAAATCTGCTCTGAATGCTAATTTAACCTCAAACTGACTGAATAATCTTTTAGAATGGCTTGAACCTAAACCCCTTGCAACATAAGCTAGAGCCATTCTCCTTTATCCAGTTGTCTTATGTCGGTTTTCTTGTCTCGTACCCGTGAAGCGTTATCGGTTTACTACCACAAACGAGTATTTATTTTACTCTTGCTGGGGTTTTCTGCCGGCTTACCATTAATGTTAGTCTTTTCGACCTTAAGTTTTTGGTTACGTGAAGCTGGTATCGACCGAGCGGCGATTGGTTATTTTAGCTGGATAGCACTAACGTATGCATTTAAATGGGCGTGGTCGCCATTAGTCGATCGTATGTCATTGCCCTTTTTTACCCGTTTTTTAGGACGACGACGCGGATGGATGCTGTTCGCACAACTGTGCTTAGTCGGCGCCATACTCGGTATGTCTGTTAGCGATCCAGTGGTCAATCTTGAACGTTTGGCCTTATGCGCCCTACTTTTGGCATTTGCCTCCGCCACCCAAGACATTGTCATTGATGCTTTTCGGATTGAATCCGCCCCTGAAAAAATGCAAGCAGCGCTTGCTGCAGCGTACCAAGTCGGTTATCGCAGTGCGATGATCATTGCCACAGCAGGCGCATTAACCATTGCAGCTTGGGTGTCTCCTGGCGATGATGCTTACAACTTAGAAGCTTGGCAAACAGCTTACTTTGCCATGGCGATGTTAATGGGCATTGGTATCATTACCACGTTATGTGCCAAAGAACCGCAGGTCGATACCAAACAGGCTGACGATAAAGAACGCCTATTAAGAGCCGAGTTTGCTGCCAAATACCCTGCTAAAGTCGCTGGGGCATTAGCCTGGTTATACAGCGCAAGCGTATTGCCTTTTATTGACTTTTTTAAGCGTTATGGCAAAAGTGCGATTCTGATTTTGTTGTTAATCTCGTGCTATCGCATTTCCGATATTGTCATGGGTATTATGGCAAATGTGTTTTATGTTGATATCGGGTTTAGCAAAGAAGAAATCGCTTTTATCAGTAAAGTCTATGGTTTGATCATGACCTTAGTCGGCGCCGCTTTTGGTGGTGTGTTGCTTATGCGTTATGGCACCATGAAAATTCTATTCTTAGGTGCCTTGTTAGTCGCGGTCACTAACCTGTTGTTTGCTTGGCAAGCGTATATTGGCTACAACGTGCCATTTTTAACCTTAGCCATATCGGTAGATAATTTTAGTGCTGGTATCGCAACCGCAGCGTTTATCGCTTATTTGTCCAGCTTAACCAGCAGTGGATATAGCGCGACACAATATGCGTTATTATCTTCGATTATGTTGTTGTTCCCTAAGTTTATCGCAGGATTTTCGGGCTTGTATGTTGATGCTTTTGGTTACATCAATTTCTTTATTGCAGCGAGTTTGATTGGCTTTCCGGTGTTGCTATTAGTGGTGTTGGTGAATCGATCGCAAAACCAAAATTTAAAATAAAAGTGAGGTAATAGAAAAATTACTGATGTGGCAAAATCATCTTTTGAACTAACCTAACTTGATTAAAATTAGCATAGCGACACCAACACAACCTTGTAATACTTTATCTGATGGCATTTTTAAATCACAGTTTTTATTAATCAAAAAGTGTTTCATCACAAAGCCGAAATGATAAACAGACTTGACAGTACTCTCTTCAAATCGGTCTTATCACTAAGCCTCGCCCAACTAGCTGAAATGAAAAATATGTTTACCTTAAGACTATTTGTTGTATGGTAATATTCAGCAGATAAATATGTGTAGGGTTAAGAGATTTTTGACTGACTTGTGGAGGGCGTTCTACTAGGACACCAGCTTGGTTCAGACGATAAAACAACAAAGCGCTGCATCATAGTGTTTGAACGGATAAATAATGATTCAACTTTACTCCTTACCTTTAATTGTCTGCTCTAGCATCAGCTTTATTCTAAGCTTGTTTTTCATGCTGCTATATCATCGTCTGAAATCACGTCACGAAGAACAAGTGTACTATTACTTGATTTTTTCGCTATCAGCATTGTTAAGTAGTGTCTTTTTAGCAGCCTTTGCGATCCTCATTAATTCTTCTGAAAATCTCGATTATCTCAATATATCCAACCGAGTGACCATCATTACTGCAATGTTCACCATTGTGATTGGCCTGCATTTCTTTGTCGCATTCTTTGAATATAAAGCCCCTGTGCTACTCAAATTATGCTATGCCATATGTGGCGTCTTTTCTTTACTAGCCTTGGTACCAAATCAATATTTTCTAGCCAAAGAGTATTATGCCACCTCAACATATTACACCGGCCTGGTATTTGGTCCTTTATTCCAGCTGTGGGGGATCTGGATACTGTTATTAGCAGGATACTGTATCGTTATTCTTACTCGGATCTATGTGCGTCAATACAAAAAGAAAAATAATTCTCTTGGCACAGTGCAATTACTTTTAGGGGCTACGAGCATATGGATGGTAACTGGCGTAGCTGATACCTTAACAGGAATACAAGTTATTGATCTGCCGCCCTTAACATGGGTTGGTTCTTTTTTAGTAACATGCTGCAATGCTTGGATTCTAGTCCTTCATATTGACGATCTTTATGAGCAAAGGCGACAGTTAAATAATCGTCTTATGTATGATCATCTTACTCAGGCTTTCTCACGCAGCTACTTTGAATTCCGTTTGACCGAAGCCATTAATAAAATGTCGAGAAACCATTCAATTAAATTACACCTATGTATATTTGATATAGACAATTTTAAAACCATTAATGATAGTTATGGACATATAAACGGAGATGAATTACTCAAAGCAATCGCAACTATTGTCAAAGAGAACATTCGCCCCATTGATTGCTTTGCTCGTTTGGGCGGGGATGAATTCGTTCTTCTACTTATTGACTTAGATGATCAGCACGCTTATGAGATCGTTGCACGGATCAAAAAGAGTATATTTGAAACCACATTTGGGCTAAGCACACTGCAATTTAGTGCTTCATGTTCTTTTGGGATGGTGAGCTCAGGGGCTGAAAACTTAGTAAGTAAAAATCTATCAAAACAACTATTATCTAAAGCAGATGAAGCCCTCTATATCGCCAAAAATCAAGGAAAGAATACAATTAGAGTGTTAAATCTATCGGAATCAGAAGCACTGATGACCTAGCGTGCTGGAGCAAGAAACGATTGATAATATTTATTATGTATCTATTTAGTCATGGACTACTATCAATGCTAAGAAGCTATACAGAATCTGTTACAGAGTCGGACACATTGTCATTCATGATGTTGTCCCCCCATACAATGTACGCTAATAAAAATTGAATATAAGCAAAACAAACTAACGCAAACATTACTTCCCAAAAAAGCCGATAGGGTTTCCCTTATCGGCTTTTTTATCTCTGCGCACTTGCCTGTGCAGAATTTATCACTTCAGGATTAGTCTCTGAAGTTGTCGAACTGGAATGGTTGTCCGAGTTCTGATTCTTTGGCTAGACGCATGACCGCTTGTAGGTCATCGCGCTTTTTGCCAGTGATGCGTACTGAGTCGCCTTGAATAGCGGCTTGCACTTTAAGCTTGCTGTCTTTGATGGCTTTAACTAGCTTTTTAGCAATCAGTGAATCGATACCTTGCTTAAAATTAACTTTTAAACTGAAGGTTTTGCCACTGTGAACCGCTTTGTCATCGACTTCCATTGACGACGGATCGACGTTGCGTTTACTCAACTGAATACGTAAAATATCAACGAGCTGCTTACAAATAAAATCATCTTCCGCTTTTAGCGTGACAACGTTGTCTTTGTATTCAATTTCAATTTCTTTACCACGTAAATCAAATCGGCTAGCCACTTCACGGCGAGAGTTTTCTACCGCGTTACGTAATTCTTCTTCATCAACTTCCGACACAATATCCATAGATGGCATGTTGCTTTCCTCTTTGATTCATCACATTTATATACGGCTATTTTACACTAGGAGTCATTAACAGGATAGTGGAGTACAACTTAGGCTCTATTAAACCGATTATCGTGCGCTAATATCCCATTGATTAACAAAATATCATTAACCAGCTATTTTAAATGATAATGTAGTTAAAACGCCTATTCTATTGAGTTTTACGACTATGGGTTTGTCATTATCGATAGTAAAAACGGCCCTTTTTGAACAATTGTTACTTTCTATAGAGGTTAATTAGTGACAATTTTAAACAGGTTTCTTATTATTAGCGATATTCTCATTTCACAAGGCTGATGTTACGCTCGTGATCACTTATAAAAACATTTTTAAACTTGCGTTAGTTGTTGCTGTGATAGTGACTAGCTATCTTGTTTTTTCAAAACCAAGTTACCCGCAAACGTTCGCCCATATGGATAAAGTGGGCCATTTAGGCAGTTTTTTAGCCCTTTCATATCTAGCACATTACGCTTTTAAACCGCGTTGGTATTTTTTGTGTACCTCTTTGGCTGCCTATGCAGTGTTAATTGAATTGATTCAATCTCGCTTACCTTATCGCAGTGCATCAGCTGCCGATGTCATTGCCGATTTTGTCGGGATTGCATTATTTTACTTATTGCACTTTTCTATCAATAAGTACCGTAAATTAAAAGCGAATCGTTAATACCTCATGGTAAGAACATCAGCGTTGCCAGCGTCATCCACACACGACAATAATGCTCTTATTGCCGTTTTAGGTGCAGGTGCGATTGGGCAATTGATGTATCATAAATTGAGTGTTAATACCCAAGAAACTCAAGTAAACGAGGTGATGTTGATTGGCAGAGATAAGCAGACTCGCCATCAACAATTGCGTTTTATTGACCACACCCAGCACACCCATGAAGCCTTAGCGACTATATTGGGAACAGATGATAACCGCTTAGCGCGAGTTGACTTACTGTTTGTGTGTGTTAAAGCCTATCAAGTCGAGCAAGCGCTTTTACCTTTATTACCGAAACTGTCGCCTCAATGCCATATTGTATTACTCCATAATGGTTTAGGGCCGCACTTACCTGTTGCTGCAGCCCTTATGCGTTATAAGGATATGGGCTTAACCTTAGGCACCACTTCACAAGCGGCGTTGAAGTTAAGCCCGTGGCAGGTGAAGTACAGTGGTTTGGGTGTGACTCAGCTAGGTCATTATTGTGGCTCTGTTATGTCGGCAGCATTAAAGACATGCTTAACTCGTCTACATAGTGACAACCAACCGATTGAGTGGCATCAACCTGTATTACCAGTCTTGTGGCAAAAGCTGGCCATTAATGCAGTAATAAACCCGTTAACCGCGTTAAATCAGTGTGCGAATGGCCAATTGGCAGCAACAGAATATCAATCACAGATCAGTGCCATTATCGATGAGCTAGTAGAAGTGGCTAAATATGATGGCATCATATTAGATAAGGCAGCAGTCAAAGTGCGGGTTTATCAGGTGATTGAGTTAACCTCGGCAAACTTCTCATCTATGTATCAAGATGTCGCCCACAGCAGACCGACTGAAATTAATGAGATAAATGGCTACATTTGCCAGCAAGCCAAGGCGCTTCATCTTAATGTGCCCAATAATCAATATCTCGTCGACAAGGTTTTGCAATTGAGTAAATCTTGAATGCGATGCTATCACTCGCCTCAACTCAATTTAAATCATCGGGTAAGTCAGCCCAAATCAAAATATTTGGACTGATAACTATTCGCTACTGGATTTAGCTCCACATGACCAAAACAGCTGCTATCGCGATTAAAATCAAACCCGCTACATCGTTAATTTTAACTTTATCTTTAAGCCAAAAAACAGCGATCATCAAGGTAAAAAACACCTCAATCTGGCCGAGTGTTTTAACATAAGGCACAGCCTGCAACGACATTGCACTGAACCAACCAATTGAACCGATACAACTGGTGATACTAATTGATAAGGTTAATGTGGGTCGTTGCCACAACGCCGCTAAAGTCGATTTATCTTTTGCCAGCAAATAGCCTATTAGCACGATGGTTTGTAAGCCAATAACCCACAGTAATACCCATGCAGCACGATGCGTAAACGGCCCTTGTAGGGTTAAACTTGCTTCGCGCACCCATAGGGAAGTCAACGCAAAAGCACTGCCACATGCAAGCCCTAATAAGACTGTTTTAACTGAAAGTTGTTTAAAACCCTGTTTGCTGCTTAACAACATTATTGCTAAGCCGCCAATAACAACGCCTATCCAGCCTAATAGGGATAATTGTGTGCCGAAAAATAGCACCCCAAGTATTGCAGCGACTAATGCTTCACTTTTAGCCAGCCCGGCACCAATGGCAAAGTTTTGCATTTTAAACAGTTTAACCATCAAGCCTGTTGCTAGAATTTGCATCGATGATGCACCAATCACAAAGCCCCAAAAGGTCCTCGTAAATTCAGGTAATGCACTAGGTTGATATTGATGTAAACCATACAGATAACACGCAGCAATGGGGCCGGCCCAAATGAATCGAGCCAAGGTAACACCTGCAACACTGACTTCTTTACTGAGTTTGCTTTGAAATGCATTGCGCCACGCCTGCATAAACGCAGCGAGGAAGGTAAACATGATCCACATAATTAACTATTGCTCATTACATAAAAAAGCCCTGAAACTTGGTAAAAAGTCAGGGCTTATACAAGGGCAATTAGATTACTGTTTACGACCATTAAAAGACACTGATTAAATGCCTAATTGATTAAAAATCAACTTACCGCTGTTTCAGTCATTCAATGTCATTGATGGCTTACTTGCTGGTATCAATAAACTCAAAAGATTTAACCAATTCATCAACCGCTTTCATCTGGGTTAGGTATTTCTCTAATAAATGCAGTGGTAGCGCACATGGGCCATCGCATTTTGCATTATCAGGATCGGGATGGGCTTCGATAAATAGACCCGCTAAACCTAATGCCATACCACTACGAGCAAGCTCGGTTGCTTGTGCACGACGTCCACCAGCAGAATCTGCTCGTCCACCAGGGCGTTGTAGTGCATGAGTGGCATCAAATATTACCGGATAACCGGTTTGTTTCATTTCGTCCATGCCTAGCATGTCTACAACGAGGTTGTTGTAACCAAAACTACTGCCACGTTCACATAAAATAATATTGTCATTACCGGCTTCGTTAAACTTGGTAATGATGTGACGCATTTCGTGTGGCGCTAGAAACTGCGGTTTTTTCACATTGATCACTGCACCGGTTTTCGCCATTGCCACTACAAGATCAGTTTGGCGTGCTAAAAATGCAGGCAACTGAATAATATCGACAACTTCTGCAACTGGCGCACACTGATGAATTTCATGCACATCGGTTATCATCGGTACGTTAAAGGTTGATTTTATTTCTTCAAAAATACGTAAACCTTCTTCCATACCAGGGCCACGGTATGAGTTAACCGATGAACGATTGGCTTTATCAAAAGACGCTTTAAACACATATGGAATGCCAAGCTTTTGGGTCACTTCCACATAATGCTCGGCAATCGACATTGCTAAATCGCGCGACTCAAGCACATTCATACCACCAAATAACACGAACGGCTTATCGTTAGCGACTTGAACGTTATTAGATAACTGAATAATTTTTTGATCCATTTGATCCTCTTAGCGCATTACGCTGCAACAATTTGTAATAACTGACCACATAGCCATGCCATGTAAGTACCTAATGCATAACCGAATACTGCCAACAACACCCCTACAGGTGCTAATGCTGGATGGAATGCAGCAGCCACCACAGGCGCCGATGCTGCTCCGCCCACGTTTGCCTGGCTGCCCACTGCCATATAAAACAATGGCGCTTTAATGAGTTTAGCAACCAATAACATTAATCCTGCATGCACTAACATCCACACGATACCGATTAAGAAATAAATCGGCGTATCCATGACTTTAGACACATCCATATGCAAACCTATGGTTGCAACGAGAATGTATAAAAATGCCGAGGCGATTTTAGATGCGCCAGAGGCTTCAAGATGACGCACAGGGCTAAATGAAAGTCCTAAGCCAATAGTAGTCACAATTACCACTAACCAGAAGAATTTAGAGGTTAAACTGTAATCTTCGGTCCACGGATAGTTGGCTTCAAAGAATGGCCCCAAGAAATCTGCCGCAAAATGGGCAAAACCTGTCACCCCAAACCCAACAGCCACAATTAACATGATGTCGCGAAGTGATGGAATACGTGAATTCTCGGCGTGGTACTTTTCTACTTTCTCTTTTAGTGCTTCAATTGCGGTGGTGTCTGCACCCGTTCTGGCATCAATCTCTTTAGCTTTTGATGCCATAAACAGCAGTACTGCCATCCAGATATTGGCCACGATGACATCTACCGTAACCATTACCGAGAATATCTCACCACCGACCGAATAAATCTCTTTCATCGCGGCTTGGTTTGCACCACCACCAATCCAACTTCCCGCTAAGGTTGTCATGCCGCGCCATACTGCGTCAGGACCATTACCACCTAGTAGTGATGGATCTATCATTGATACGCTTAATAGCGCAATCGGTCCGCCAATAACAATACCCAGCGTGCCGGTTAAAAACATTATCACCGCTTTAGGGCCTAAACTAAGGATGGCTTTTAAATCGACACTTAAAATCAATAACACTAAACACGCAGGCAATAAATACCGCGAAGCAACAAAATACAGTTGTGACGCATGACCATCGATCACGCCAAAAGTGTTTAATAATGAAGGTAAGAAATAGCACAGTAGTAATGCTGGGATGTATTTATAGAATTTTTGCCAAAACGGATGGGTAGATGAACTAGTGTAAAAAACAAAACCTAAAATAACGGCGAGTATACCCAGTGCGGTGGCATCATTGCTCACCATTGCTGACGTTGTCATGCAGTGTTCTCCCTTACAAATACATTATATTTTTTGTTGTTATTGTGATTGTTATTGCGAAAATCAATGGTGATTCAAATCGCATGATTTCGCAGCAGAGCTTTTAAAACTGAGCTTGCTGGCGCCCGACTTGCGAACTAAAGCCACTTTGAGTTAACCCAAAGCAGCCTGTTCGGCAGGTAATATCACATCATTAATGATAAACCTGCATATGTTGACTGAGTTCCTTTAATTGAATCTTAACCAGTTCAATCACCGGATCATGCGGACTCAAATCAATGAAGTGTTGTAAATCAGACATGGCCACTTTAATGCAACCTAATTGCTGCGCAATAAACGCTCGCTCGCGATTAAGATGTACATCATCTGGATGCCATTGTAATAATAAATTACAGCATTCCATTGCCTGTTCAAATTTATGACTGACAATACAACCCGCTTTTAGCTCATGTAACATGCGGCTAATTAATCGTTTTAGCGTAGCTGTTTTTAGATGACTCGGCTTTAATTTAGCCGCATTACCCAATTCACCGCGTACAAATGCATGCAACTGATGACGGCTAAGCTCTTCACCTGTAAGCGGATCATGATATCTAATAACATCATTCACTTGGCTTTTTAATACCGTATTACCGGGTAACAAAACCGCCTCGAGTGTTAAGTCGAGTTGCTTAGCCAATAAAATGAGTAATATTGATAACGTGGTGCTGTTACCTTGACGCTTTAACACGCAATAGCTTAAATCTGCCGCCTCAACACTAAAATAGTCGTCGCGAGCACAAAAGCCTAAATCATTGTAAAACCACTTAAACAGACCTTCAAGCCGTGCTTGTTGGTCAACAACATAGTGACTCAATACCGAACCAGCCATTTCATACCATGCCCACATAGCAGGTTTAGAGGTTGAAAAGCCAAGATGTTCAGAGAGTTCAAATGCAGTTTCAGGTATCGAAACTGCATCATCAAGATGATATTTTGCCATTAAAAACCAATTAACCCATGAATACGACTTGTTTAAAATGAGCCAGTTTGGCCGCTAACACTACCCAACCTATTGCACCGATAAAAGCAAAAAACTTAAACAGTTTATTACGGTTAGATTTAAGTGCCATGATGCCTAAAGCAATGTATGCCGCAACACAGATGATTTTTTCTGTCATCCATGGATCAACAAAAGGATATTGTTTGATCATAAAGCAAAGAGTGAAGCCTGATAGTAATAAAAAGGTATCAATAACATGTGGCGCCACTTTAACAAACTTTTTTTCCATAATAGGAGACTGACGTAAATGCAAAACAAAACGCACGATAAAAAAGATCACACTCATGGCAACTAGCATCATGTGAGTATGCTTTACCGCTGGATATAAACTGTAAAATGTTTCCATTAATTAAGTCTCATTAAAAAGGTCAAAATAAAAGGTGGCTAGTCTACTCTATCAACCAGCCACATACCAATATCACGATGAGTGTTATTTACTTAGAAGGGAAACGCCGAGTAAGACAGGATTATCAATCAGCCCATTGTCCTAGCGTACATCGATCATTGCTGCCAAAGTCTCGCACTGTGGCGACATTTTGATAACCCAGCTCAATCAGTTTTTCACGAACTTTGATTGCCTGCTCATAGCCATGCTCAAGCAATAAGTAACCACCGGGAAGTAAATGAGCCCGTGCTTGCTCTGCAATGTAATACAAATCAGCATAACCTTCATTGCCTGCGGTGAGTGCACTTTGCGGTTCAAAGCGAACATCGCCTAAATGAAGATGCTCATCGGCTTCATCAATGTAAGGAGGATTAGACACAATTAAATCAAAATCGCGCTGCTCTACCGCTGAAAACCAGTCCGACTGGATAATTTCTACTTCGGTTAAATTAAGATTACCGCGATTAGCTTTAGCAAGCTCGACAGCCTCAGGCACATTATCAATGGCAGTAATTCGCCATTTTGGGCGCTCAGACGCTAGAGCCAATGCAATGGCCCCCGTTCCGGTACCTAAATCCAATACTTTGGCATTGTGACGCACAGATAAGTTCAGTGCAGTCTCTACTAAAATTTCAGTATCAGGCCGTGGAATAAGGGTGGAGTCGTTGACAATGAAGGGTAATGACCAAAACTCTCGCTCACCAATAATATGCGCAACCGGAGTGCCACTTTGACGCTTAGTAATCATCTGACTATAAGCTTTAAATTGCTCACTGGTCAGCTGCCGCTCAGGCCAAGTGTATAAAAAACTGCGATTTTTATTCATACAATGCAATAGCAATGCCTCTGCATCCACATGTGCAGATTCAGAGGTTGCAGCTAATTGTGAATAAGCCCATTGCAGGGCTTCAGCAATTGTTGAATACGAAGACTGAGTCAAGAGCACTCCTTAATCGTCAGCTAACGCTGCAAGCATGTCTGCTTGATGTTCTAGCATGATAGGTTCAAGCAAGACATTTAAATCGCCTTCCATGACTTCATTCAAGCGATATAGCGTTAAGTTGATACGATGATCACTTACGCGACCTTGTGGGTAATTGTACGTTCTAATACGTTCAGAACGATCACCACTGGCCACTAAACTACGGCGGGTTGTTTCTTCAGCGCTACGTCTTTTTTCATCTTCAACCGCTTGAATACGCGCTGCCAATACACTCATCGCTTGGGCACGGTTTTTATGTTGTGAACGCTGATCCTGACACTCAACAATAATGCCAGATGGAATATGGGTAATACGAATAGCAGAATCGGTTTTGTTAACGTGCTGACCACCCGCACCAGAGGCGCGGAATGTATCCACTTTTAAGTCTGCTGCATTAATCGAAATCGCTTCAGCCTCTGGTACTTCATGCAATACCACAACAGTACAAGCAGAAGTATGCACACGGCCTTGAGATTCGGTTTCAGGCACACGTTGAACGCGATGTCCGCCTGACTCAAACTTTAATTTGCCGTAAGCACCGTCACCACTGATTTTAACAATGATTTCTTTAAAGCCGCCATGCTCGCCTTCGTTGACATTCATCACTTCCATTTGCCAACGGTTGGCTTCACAGTAACGTGAATACATACGGTATAAGTCGCCAGCAAAAATAGCCGCTTCATCACCACCAGCACCGGCGCGAATTTCAAGAAACGCGTTGGTGTCATCGTTAGGGTCTGTTGGCAATAGTAAAACTTGTAATTCATCTTCAAGCTTTTCTAGCACTTGCTTTGACTGCTTATACTCATCTTGCGCCATTTCGCGCATTTCAAGATCGTCTTCTTCAAGCATCTCTTTGGCGTAGTCGAAATCTTTTTGAGCTTGTTGAAATGCCTTAAAGCTACTCACAACATCTTCAAGTTGAGAATATTCTTTTGATAATCCACGAAAACGGTCTTGATCCGAAATCACGGTAGCATCACTGAGTAACGCTAATACTTCTTCATTACGTTCGAGCAAGCCTTCAAGCTTGCGGATAACGGATTCTTTCATTTAGCTCGCTAACCTTAGTTTTTATCTAAACCAAGCGCAGTTCTTAATTGGCCTAACGTATTCAAATCACCTTGGCGGCTTGCTGAAGTGAGCGCTTGTGTAGGTGAATGTATCAAACGATTGGTCAGCCTGTTAGCTAACTCAAGTATCACTTGTTCACTATCACTGCCTTGAGATAATTTATTCAAGGCACGTTCAACTAATTCATCTTTAATAGCCAAGCTCTGGCTGCGATATTCGCGAATACTGTCGACTGACTCTAAAGACCTAATCCACTCCATAAATAAGTGTGATTGATCTTCAGTAATTAATTCTGCTTGCTCGGCGGCTTCTTTACGTGAAGCCATGTTCTGTTCAATTATGCTATGCAGATCGTCTACAGTATAAAGGAATGCGTCGTCTAACTCACCGACTTCTGCTTCAATATCTCTTGGAACTGCAATATCCACCAACAACATAGGTTGGTGACGACGCTGTTTTAGCGCTTTTTCGACCATACCTTTGCCTAAAATAGGCAAAGGGCTGGCGGTAGAGGATATCACGATATCGGCTTTAGCGAGAAAGTCTGGTATTTGTTCTAAGGTAATTGCGGTCGCATTAAACTCTTCACACATGGCTTGAGCACGTTCAATCGTGCGATTTGCCACCACCATAGAAGCAACACCATTATCTTTAAGGTGCTTAGCGACTAATTCAATGGTTTCTCCAGCACCAATGAGTAACACCTTAGTGGTGCTCAATGATGAGAAAATATGTTTGGCCATGCTGACAGCGGCAAAGGCAACAGAAACCGCGGCGGCACCGATTTCAGTGTCAGTACGCACTTTTTTAGCCACTGAGAAAGTATTTTGAAATAAACGATCGATGGTTAATGCAATAGTGCCTGCTTCTTTGGCTTTCACAAACGCTTGTTTGACCTGTCCCAAAATTTGCGGTTCGCCTAACACCAGAGAATCTAAACCTGACGCTACCCGCATTAAATGTTTGACAGCAACTTGTTCTTCATAGGCGTAGATACACGGCATTAAATCGCTATGTTCTAAACCATGATAATCTTCTAACCATTCAATAATGTCTTCCTTTTCAGCATTATTGCAATATAGCTCAGTTCGGTTACAGGTAGACACAATAACAGCCTCACCCGTGCGGGTGCGACTGGCCAAGCTTTTCATGGCATCATGAATGCGGTCTGGAGAGAAAGCGACTTTTTCACGCAAATCTACCGTGGCGGTTTTATGGTTTATCCCGATTATTACTAGGCTCATTAGACGGTATCAAGTTCTTTTCGGTGACGTTAATTAGGCTATTCTACTGAATTGGACCAACTAAAAACACAATTGGCTTAACAAAACCGAATAAATGTCTAAATTTTTATTTATTGATCACATATCTATTGTGCAAACCATTACATTAATATCACATTAATTTTGGCAAAAGCATTTTTACATAATGGCTTAAGCCCAGTATCATAAGATCATCTTAAGCAACCGCTAGGCAATCCATTGCGTTTATCTGCATCTTTATTTCATACAGCTCTCATTACCGTGTTGCTTGTCTTAGCCGGTTGTAGTGTCACTCCATCTGATGATTTCACCCCTATCGATGTGACCAACGCAGCTCAAGCCAAAGCATGGGAACTTCAAGGCAAAATTGCCGTCAAGACATCGCAAGACAAATTCAGCACCAATTTGTATTGGCTACATCAACCTAAAGCAAATGATTTACGCCTAACAACGGTATTAGGCACTACAGTATTAACCCTTAAGACAAATCAAGGTATGGCGACACTTGAAGTTGACGGCAAAACCTATCGTGACAGTAATGCACAAGATTTACTGACAGGTATTAGCGGATGGTCAATCCCGCTTGATAGCCTTCCTTTATGGATTACCGGCCAAATTGGCAGCAATGATAAAATTGTCAGCTATAATCCTGATGGCACAATTAACCAATTAATCAGTCACGACTCTGAAGCCAATTGGGTAGTCAGTTTTCTCGGTTGGCAACAACAAAGCGGCGCGCTTGTGCCTAGGTTGTTGAAGGTTGAGCGTGAAAATGTACAAATAAAAATTCAAACTAATCAATGGACAGCGGTAGCAGCCAAAACTAAATAACGTTAAATATTCAGTGCTGGCTAATCAACAAGGTAGTGAACAAAAACATGACATCGACGAAATCACGCAAATCAGCGGTATCCAAAAGTTGGCCTGCTCCTGCAAAACTGAATTTATTTTTACATGTAACTGGCCAACGAGCCGATGGCTATCACGAATTACAAACACTATTTCAATTTATTGACCATTGTGACTACCTTGATTTTCATATCACAGACACACCAGATTTAATTCTCCATTCTACGATGTCCGATTCTGTCGCTAACAGCGATAACTTAATTCTTAAGGCCGCAAAATCACTTAAGCGTTACGCCCAATATCAAGGCGGTGCGCATATTTGGTTAGAAAAATTATTACCTATGGGTGGTGGTTTAGGCGGCGGTTCATCTGATGCGGCAACTACATTAGTGGCGCTAAATGCCTTATGGAAAACCAATGTTTCACCCAGTAAACTGGCTGAAATTGGCTTAACGCTTGGTGCGGATGTCCCTGTTTTTATTAATGGTTTATCTGCGTTTGCCGAAGGTGTAGGTGAGAAGTTAATCACAGTACAACCACCCGAGTCATGGTATTTAGTTATTGTCCCTGATGTACATGTGTCAACCCAGGATGTTTTTCAACATCCTGATTTGCCACGTAACACACCAAAATTGGATATGAGTAGTTTAATGACTCAACAATGGAGCAATGATTGTCAGAAACTGGTCACAACTAAGCACCCTCAAGTTGCCAATGCCTTAAGCTGGCTGGTAGAATATGCGCCGTCGAGAATGACCGGAACAGGTGCATGCGTGTTCGGGGAATTTACACATTCGCAACAAGCCCTTGACGCTTTAGCCAAATTACCGGCTGATATGCGAGGTTTTGTCGCAAAAGGGATGAACAAGTCGCCATTACAAATACGACTTGAGCAGCTCTAACAACATTATTTCTTCTGGGTCAGTTTTGAGTGACAACACGTAAAATTGATCTAGCCTTTAATCGTAAAGCAAACACCTGAGGTTCATAAAGTGCCCGACATCAAGCTCTTTGCTGGTAACGCTACCCCAAATCTAGCCGCCAAGATAGCCGACCGTTTATTTTGCAAACTTGGCGACGCAGTTGTAGGCCGTTTCAGCGACGGTGAAATCAGTGTTCAAATAAACGAGAATGTACGTGGTGCGGATGTGTTCATCATCCAATCTACTTGCGCACCAACTAACGATAATCTCATGGAGCTTATTGTAATGGTTGACGCGCTACGTCGTGCATCAGCGGGTCGTATTACTGCCGTTATTCCGTACTTTGGTTATGCTCGTCAAGACCGCCGTGTACGCAGTGCACGTGTACCCATTACCGCAAAAGTTGTTGCAGATTTCTTGTCAAGCGTGGGTGTTGACCGCGTATTGACTTGTGACTTACATGCTGAGCAAATTCAAGGTTTCTTTGATGTCCCTGTTGATAACGTGTTCGGTAGCCCTGTGTTACTTGAAGACATGTTGGCAAAGAAATTAGAAAATCCTGTTGTTGTGTCTCCTGATATTGGCGGTGTAGTTCGTGCTCGTGCAGTTGCCAAGCTATTAGATGATTCTGACCTTGCGATTATCGATAAGCGTCGTCCACAAGCTAACGTTGCCCAAGTAATGCATATTATTGGTGATGTTCAAGGCCGTGATTGCATCATCGTTGATGACATGATCGACACGGGTGGCACCTTATGTAAAGCTGCTGAAGCATTAAAAGAACATGGCGCTAACCGCGTGTTCGCTTATGCTACTCATCCGGTATTCTCAGGCAATGCTGCTGAAAATATTGCTAATTCTGTTATCGATGAAGTTATCGTGACAGACACGGTGCCATTAAGCCCTGAAATGCTGAAAGTGGCTAAAGTGACCCAGCTAACGATGTCTGCAGTATTAGCTGAAGCGATTCGTCGCGTTAGCAACGAAGAGTCAATCTCTGCGATGTTTCGCCACTAATCATCTTTAGTGAGTGAAACAACTAAACGCACTCTTACGAGTGCGTTTTTGTTTGGTTAAACCTCGCAAAAATACTTTATATAAGTTACTTGAGAAATAAGCCGAACCACCATTACCAGATGTTCGTCATTATTGAATGGCTGATGTCTAACATTAACCGTCAAATCATTCTACAACCTTCAAGCATTCAACTCATAAGTGCATTTATTGATTGAATCAATAGCATCATCTCATCGTCGGCTTCCAAACCCAAAAACCAGACTCATCTAAGCAGTCATGCTTTGCATGACTGCATTCGACTCTAGCGGATGCTGAGAATGTGCAGAATAGAATGCCTTTTGAGTGTGTAAAAAAGTATTGCCCGCAGTGATACCGGTTTGATAATCATGGCGTAAGCCCATATCTGTGCTACCCAACAATTTGCTTTGCAGATCATCATCAGCAAAAATTTGAATGATCTCGACATCATCTGGTGGATTGGCGATAAACGCGAGCTCTTGTTCGTAAGCATGTTCATGCTGAACCAAGTAATCTATGGTTTTGGGACAATAACCTGACACACAAATCCATGATTTTAATTTATGCACCCAAGCAGACTGTGCATGAAAATCTGCATTAACAGTACGAATTACCACTATTTTTCTCGCACCACGGCGATATGCTTCACGAACCGGTAACGGCGCAGCCAGTCCACCATCAAGATAAAAGTCCGCTTGAGGGTAATCATCGTCGGTCTGAACTTGATTAGCTGCACTGGCGGTTAACCAGGGCGCAAGTTTAACCCCCTGTTTATATAGAAAGGGTAATGCACTTGAGGCTTTAAGCAATTCGCGCCAGTGGTCATTATCACCATTTGGGCGTAAGAAATAACCTTGTCGGTCGCGTGAATTAGTTGCGGTGATCAATAACTCGCGTTGTCCCAAAGATTTTGCTGCTGCGGTAAAGTCTAAGGCAAAACTACCTTGAGTCGTTTTATCAAAGTACCAGTCCAAATCGACAACATTTCCGCCAACTAACCCTCGGCCCAGTTGGTAAAATCGCTTATGTCGTGATAACCCACGGATTAATCGCTTGGCATAGCCTTTTTGGCGAGATAAAAAACTCGTGAGATTTTGTGAACCAGCAGATGTGCCTATGAATAAATCAAAGGGATCAAAATCATTATCTAACCACGCATCTAAAACACCAGCAGTGAATATCCCTCGCTGGCCACCACCTTCAGCAATCAGTGCCATCTTGGGTTGTGATGCTTCATAAGGGTTCGTTAATGGTGTTGGTGTTAGGACGTTCATGATAAGCCTTTCTAAAAATATTCACTGCATAAGACAAGTCTAAACAACAGTAAGTAAAATAGATAACCGATAGAATCAATCGCGTTGATAGGAAAATACTATTGGTAAACAATACCGATTGTATTAATTATCTGCTTATTCAGAGTAACTTGATAGCAGATGGGATAAGGCTAAGGGGTGATTTTCTTTGAGCAGTATTAACATCAACAGGCTTCAATATGCTCAAAACATTTTGCTGAAAATATTTTGCTGAAAAAGAATAGCAAAAAGCCCGTCTATAAGACGGGCTTTTTAGAATTTGGCTGGGATACAAGGATTCGAACCTTGGAATGCTGAGATCAAAACCCAGTGCCTTACCGCTTGGCGATATCCCAATAGTATTTTTTAAACAGATATGAAAAACAATTGTGACTAAAATTTGATGGTACGGAAAGAGAGACTTGAACTCTCACACCTCGCGGCACCAGAACCTAAATCTGGCGTGTCTACCAATTCCACCATTCCCGCATCAAATTTTAACTTAGAGTATACTCTTTTTATTTCAGAGTAAACTTTGCTTTACCAGCTAACGTAAGTACAACTCACTCTACCCAGTAAATATGGTAGCAATGGCGGGACTTGAACCTGCGACCCCAGCATTATGAGTGCTGTGCTCTAACCAGCTGAGCTACATTGCCAAAGATGGCTGGGATACAAGGATTCGAACCTTGGAATGCTGAGATCAAAACCCAGTGCCTTACCGCTTGGCGATATCCCAATAATCTTGTCTAACTTTATAAATGGCTGGGATACAAGGATTCGAACCTTGGAATGCTGAGATCAAAACCCAGTGCCTTACCGCTTGGCGATATCCCAATCAAACTTTTTGAAACATTCGCTTAAGCCAATATTTCTAATAAATGGTACGGAAGGAGAGACTTGAACTCTCACACCTTGCGGCACCAGAACCTAAATCTGGCGTGTCTACCAATTCCACCACTCCCGCACAACACTCTAGTTTAACATCTTGAGCAGATGGGTAAGAAATAGATGGTAGCAATAGCGGGACTTGAACCTGCGACCCCAGCATTATGAGTGCTGTGCTCTAACCAGCTGAGCTATATTGCCACTATTTCTTGCTATCCCTCTTGGTGAGGAACGGGGCGTATTATGCTTATTCAGGTTATCTAGGTCAACTGGTTTTTTTCGCTATTTTCATCAATTCGACTTGTTCGGCTATAACTTCACCAAACTGAATGCCGAATCGACAAAATAAACCCAATTAACACACCTTAAACACCTTTACGGCCCATTTTAATTTCTAATTAACGTAAGTGACACTTATACGTTAAATAAGAAATGCATTACATCGCCATCTTTAACGATGTATGTTTTACCTTCAACACGTAATTTACCCGCATCTTTGGCGCCAGCTTCACCTTTGTAGGTAATAAAATCTTGATATGCCATAACCTGTGCACGAATAAAGCCACGTTCAAAGTCGGTATGGATTACGCCAGCAGCTTGTGGGGCAGAAGCACCAACAGGTACTGTCCATGCGCGAACTTCTTTTACACCTGCAGTAAAGTACGTTTGCAGATTCAGTAATTCGTAACCTGCACGAATTACGCGGTCTAAGCCAGACTCTTCTAAACCAAGGTCAGCCATAAACTCTGCGCGGTCATCTGCTTCCATTTCTGCTAATTCAGATTCAATAGCAGCACATACAGGCACAACGATAGCATTTTCTGTAGCGGCAATAGCACGAACAACATCTAAATGAGGGTTGTTTTCGAAACCATCATCGGCAACGTTAGCAATGTACATTGTTGGTTTAATCGTTAAGAAGTTAAGGTAAGCAACGGCTGCTAACTCTTCTTTAGTTAATTCCAACGAACGCAACATTTGGCCTTCATTTAACAATGGACGCATTTTTTCAAGTACAGCGACTTCAAATTTTGCATCACCGTCGCCGCCTTTAGCACGTTTAGCTTGACGAAAAATAGCGCGCTCACATGCGTCTAAGTCTGCTAGAGCTAGCTCTGTATTAATGACTTCAATATCGCCAGCTGGGTCAATTTTATTCGCTACGTGAACAATGTTCGGATCTTCAAAACAGCGTACTACATGACCAATTGCATCAGTTTCACGAATGTTAGCTAAAAACTTGTTACCTAAGCCTTCACCTTTCGATGCACCAGCGACTAGACCAGCGATATCAACGAACTCCATAGAAGTAGGTAAAATACGTTGAGGTTTAACAATAGCAGCTAACGCATCAAGACGTGCATCTGGTACCGGTACCACACCCGTGTTTGGCTCAATAGTGCAAAACGGAAAGTTTGCCGCTTCAATACCCGCTTGTGTTAACGCATTAAACAACGTTGACTTACCCACGTTTGGCAGACCAACAATGCCGCATTTAAAACCCATATGCTTACCTTTATATATGTAGAGTTATCCCATTGGATAATGATGTCGAAAGGGTGTTAAAACAAAACTCGCTTGGCTTATTCTGCTTTGAACGAATGTAATCTATGCATGGCTTTCGCCATGTCTTGGTTAAATAAAATCTCGGTTGAACGAACCGCTTCATCAATCGCGGCGTTTATTCGCTCTTGCTCTATCGTTGGTGCCCTGCCAAGTACGTAGCCGCTGACTTTATTTTTATCGCCTGGATGGCCAATGCCAATGCGCAAACGATGAAAGTTTTTGTCGTTACCTAAACTGGCAATAATGTCTTTTAAACCATTATGACCACCATGGCCACCGCCCAACTTGAATTTAGCCACACCAGGATCCATATCCAGCTCATCATGGGCGACTAAGATTTCCTCGGGCAAAATGCGGAAAAAATTGGCTAACGCTGCAACCGACTTACCACTTAAGTTCATATACGTTGTCGGGATCAGTAAACGAACATCCCTGCCATGCAACGTTGCACGGGCTGTGACACCAAAATATTTACTCTCTGCAACCAAAGGGACATTACATATACGCGCTAATTCTTGCACGTACCATGCACCAGCATTATGGCGAGTTTGTGCGTATTCAGCACCCGGATTTGCCAACCCAACAATCAATTTAATGTTACTCATCACAACCTAGTCAGTTTATTAGCAAACAATGCTGCTAAATGCCTTCATGGGGTACATCAAAATACACATGATGCAAAACGCGGCATTTTATACCAATTTCACTCATAATGTAATCATTCAAAGCCACTCATGCTTTACGGTTGACGACTCTTTATAGAAGTCATGTTTATTGCGTAGTAAGCCTAGCTAACAAATGGCACATATCGCCAACCGATAGTTTAATTCAGCCCAAGCGCGTACTTCAATACTTTACGTTTTAGCGGTGAGTCGATATTGGCCAGTTTTAACGCGCCATTACGCAGTAATTTTAATGGCAATAAATTGTTACTAAAACCAGCGTAAAAAGCATCCATTGCAGTCATCATCAATTGATTATCATAATATCGCGCTTGCTGATAATGCTTTAATACACTCGCATGCCACCATGTTTTACCATTACCAATAGCATTAGCAATTTGAGCCACCAGCACATCGACATCTTTAAAACCAATATTAACGCCTTGGCCAGCTAATGGATTAATCGTGTGAGCTGCATCGCCAATAATAACCAGGTTATCTTGATAATATTGTTGTGCATGGCGCCGAGTTAATGGAAAACTACCGCGATTTTCAACAGTAAAATTAGGGTCTAATCTCGACGGAAAATGCAGCCTGATTTGTTCAGCAAGTTGTCGATCATTCAGTTGAGATAACTGTTTAATTCGATTGGCATCGTCATACCACACTAACGAAGCATTATTTCCAGGAAGCGGCAGTAAGCTTCTAGGCCCTGCTGGAGTAAATTGCTGCCAGGTAATTGATTGCTGAGGAGTTTGAGTACTTATATTGATTAACATTGCCGATTGGGCATAATCCCAACCTGTCACCCCAATACCAGCCCATTGGCGCACTTGCGAGTTAGCCCCATCGGCACCAACAAGTAATGTTGTAGTAAGCATATCGCCATTATCCAGCAAAACACCGACTTGATGACCATCTCTTAAACGCGAAAACTGCATCACTTTAGCTGGACACAGTAAGGTGATGTTGTCCATTTGATGAATTTGTTGCCATAGGCTTAATTGAATTAAACGGTTTTCAAAAAAATAGCCTAAGTGCGGCTGGCCAACTTGTTCGGCGCTAAATGCAGTAAGGCAGCCATCAAGTTCCCATGTTTCTAAACCAGTATATGGCACATGACGCATGGTTAGCAGCTCATCCATAACGCCAAGTCGCGCTAACAATTGCTCAGATGCCACACTAATTGCCGAAACTCGTACATCTAGAGGCTGCTCAGGTTCATAAGGTTGCGGTTGGCGAGATTCAATCACTGCAACACTGAGCCCTAACTGACCTAATCCAATCGCTGCTGCTGCACCGACCATTCCTCCGCCAACAACGACAACATCATAATGATTAGTGTGACCAGTGGTGTTCGTTGATGTGAATGAAGCATCTTGCATTGTGTTGGCATCCATAAATAGTGAGATGAGTTTCTGTTTAATATGACAGTGAATAGAGGTCAATATATGTATAAATATGTCTAATAAGAGCTAAAGCATGACCAAATGTTGCTATAACGGCTTTTACCTACATCTGCTTACAATGAACAAAAATCAATCAATAAACGATTTTATATACTGTGACTGTCTGATTAATTGATCCACTTTACGTAATCAAGAGAGGGCATCATGAACCGTCACCATCAATTTGTACGCCATTACATTCGCTATGGTTTAATCGCCACAGTTTTGATCACCACAATCATAAGTTGCGCATTAATACTGTCGACTAAAGCCAGTGCCAATAACCCCAAAAATAATTTAATCACTCCGGACGCAACAAATATAGGTTCCATTGAAACCATTACCGTGACATATCGTAATGCATTCGATTATGCCCTATATCAACAAACCACGGAAATGTTGCTCAGCTTTAATCGCGATTTAAGCCAAAGCAATCTCGTTCAAGTCCAGCAACAAAGTCGCCAAATGGCCGCGAAATTTGGTTTTTACTCCGCTCAATCCATCACGTTTAACACCAACGATAAATCATTACAATTTTCAAGGCTATTACAAAGTTTAGATTCAAATGAGTGAAACTTGCACTAGTGCTAGCCAGACCGCCTGACAACAGGTAAAATGTCGCGCTATTTTTACTGTGATTTACTGGCGAGCACTGATGAGTAAAAAACTTCATATTAAAACCTGGGGCTGTCAAATGAATGAGTATGACTCATCAAAGATGGCCGATTTATTAGACGACTATCAAGGATATACCTTGACCGAGGACGCAAGCGAAGCAGATGTTCTGCTGCTTAATACTTGCTCTATTCGTGAAAAAGCACAGGAGAAGGTATTCCATCAGCTAGGGCGTTGGAAATCTTTAAAAGATAAAAATCCTAATTTAATTATTGGGGTCGGTGGTTGTGTTGCCTCGCAAGAAGGTAAAGCAATTAAAGATCGCGCTCAATGCGTTGATATTATCTTTGGTCCACAAACATTGCATCGTTTACCTGAGATGATTGAACAAATTCAACGTGGCGAAAAAGCCGTGATTGATATCAGTTTCCCAGAAATTGAGAAGTTCGATCGTCTTCCTGAGCCTCGCGCTGATGGTCCAACCGCGTTCGTGTCAATTATGGAAGGTTGCAGTAAGTACTGTTCTTTCTGCGTGGTACCTTATACTCGTGGTGAAGAAGTCAGCCGTCCGTTAGATGACGTTATTCTTGAAGTGGCTCAATTAGCCGCCCAAGGTGTACGTGAAGTCAATTTATTAGGTCAAAACGTTAACGCATATCGCGGTGCAACTCATGATGATGAGATATGTACCTTTGCGGAATTGTTGCGCCTAGTGGCCTCAATTGACGGTATCGACCGTCTACGTTTTACCACTAGCCACCCAATTGAATTCACCCAAGACATTATCGATGTGTATGAAGACACGCCTGAATTGGTGAGCTTCCTGCATTTACCGGTGCAATCGGGTTCTGATCGTATTTTGACCCAAATGAAACGCGGTCACATGGCAATTGAATACAAGTCGATTATTCGTCGCTTGCGTAAAGCTCGTCCTGATATTCAAATCAGTTCAGACTTTATTATTGGTTTCCCTGGCGAATCTAAACAAGATTTCGCTGATACCATGAAACTGATTGAAGATGTTGGTTTTGACCACAGCTTTAGCTTTATCTACAGCGCTCGCCCAGGCACGCCTGCGGCAGATTTGCCTGATGATGTTAGCGACGAAGAAAAGAAGCAGCGTTTAGCGATTTTACAAGAGCGCATTACGCAACAAGCAATGCGTTATAGCCGTCATATGTTAGGCTCGGTTCAACGTATTTTAGTAGAAGGTCCATCGGTAAAGAATCCAATGGAACTTCGCGGTCGTACTGAAAACAGTCGAGTTGTTAACTTTGAAGCCGCCCACACTCATATCGGCAGTTTCGTTGATGTGAAAATTGTTGATGTTTATACCAACTCATTACGCGGCGAATTTGTCCGTGGTGAAGATGAAATGGATTTACGTCGCAGTTTACAACCAGCTGATATTATGGCTAAACACAAGCAAGATGACGCATTAGGTGTGACCCACTTTAAGCCGTAATTCATGTTTGTTGCTTAAGATGATATTAAAGGCGGCTTGTCCGCCTTTAATTTTGCCTAAAATTAGTCATATTATGGTAATTCGATACAGAGACTCGTAAACTGTCATTATTACTAAATGGCATATATTTTGTTGTCCAATACCAAAACCTGGAGCCTTATTTGACCACTAAAGTCACTACCATGAATTTGTATCTAGAACCTTCAGATACTCGCCGCCTCGTGTCATTATGTGGCCCATTTGATGACAACATCAAACAGCTAGAGCGCCGATTAGGTGTTGAGATTGTTCATAAAGATAACCACTTCACTATTGTTGGACTGCCACGTAATGCGCTCAATGCCAATAACTTGCTGCGTCAGTTATACATTGAAACCCAAACCGTAAAAGGCAGCACGCCAGACTTAGAACCTGATGTAGTGCATTTAGCCATTCAAGAAGCCATTAACCTTGAAGCACAGCAAGACTCCGACGACAGTAGCATCCATATAAAAACTAAGCGTGGTGTGATTAAGCCTCGTACACCAAATCAAAGTGTGTACATGCATAATATCACTCGTCACGACATCAGCTTTGGTATTGGCCCTGCTGGTACAGGTAAAACTTACCTTGCTGTTGCAGCGGCGGTTGATGCGTATGAGCGACAAGAAGTGCGTCGTATTCTATTAACTCGTCCTGCGGTTGAAGCCGGCGAGAAACTCGGTTTTTTACCGGGCGATTTAAGCCAAAAAGTAGATCCATATCTACGCCCACTTTATGATGCCTTATTTGAGATGATGGGTTTTGAGAAGGTTGAAAAACTGATTGAACGCGGCGTAATTGAAGTCGCCCCGCTCGCTTACATGCGCGGCCGGACTCTCAATGATGCTTTCATTATTTTAGATGAAGCCCAAAACACCACAGTTGAACAAATGAAAATGTTCTTAACCCGTATTGGGTTTAATTCTCGTGCGGTGATCACTGGCGACATTACTCAAATTGATTTACCTCGTAGCCAAAAATCAGGCCTACGTCACGCCATTGAGGTTCTCAGTGAAGTATCTGAGATCAGCTTTAATTTCTTTATTGCCCAAGATGTGGTCCGCCACCCTGTTGTTGCTCGTATCGTTGAAGCGTATGAAGCATTCGAGCAACAAGAGCAAATCCAAAAAACCATCAAAGAACAAGCTTATCGTGAACGTGAGCAGAAACGTCAGCTAATAGATAAAGAGGAAAGTGATCAATGAGCCAGCAAGGGATATCATTAGATCTCGACCTGCAAATTGCAGTCGATAATCCACATTTACCGACACAAGCTGAGTTTGAAACTTGGGTTCGAACGGCTATTGGCCAAACAATGCCAGTAGTCGAGTTAACCATTCGTATTGTTGATATTGCCGAGAGTCAGCAGCTCAATTCAACTTATCGCGGTAAAGACAAACCAACTAACGTATTGTCGTTTCCGTTTGAAGCGCCGCCTGAAGTTGAATTGCCATTATTGGGTGACCTCGTTATCTGTGCACCAGTGGTGGAACAAGAAGCAATTGAGCAAAATAAACCGCTAATCGCACACTGGGCACACATGGTCATACACGGTAGCTTGCATTTGCTGGGTTATGACCATATTATCGACGAAGAAGCCGATGAGATGGAGTCATTAGAGACCCAACTTGTTGAAGGCTTAGGTTTTGACAATCCCTATAAGGAAGCATAAATAAACAAGGTATATCTTATAGATAACCCTGTTTAGGTAAATATTATGAGTGACGATATCCCCCCGAGTACAAACGCCCACAAGAAGAGCTGGTTCGATAAAATTAACCAATTATTTCAGGGCGAACCTCAAAATCGCGAAGATTTAGTTGATGTCATCGCCGGTGCAGAAATGCGTGACCTCATCACCGAAGATACTCGCGAAATGATTAAAGGTGTATTAGAGGTTTCCGACCTTCGTGTGCGCGACATCATGATCCCAAGATCGCAAATTGTTACCATTCAAATAGACTCGACCGTCGATGAGTTTTTAGAAATCGTCATGGATTCAGGTCACTCTCGCTTCCCTGTTGTTAATGAAGACAAAGATCATATTGAAGGCATTTTACTGGCTAAAGATTTGATCAAATACGGATTTAAACAATCTGATGAATCTTTTACTCTTGCCCAAGTGATTCGACCTGCCGTGGTCGTTCCTGAAAGTAAAAGAGTCGATGTACTGCTCAAAGAATTCCGCTCGCAGCGCTACCATATGGCGATTGTTGTCGATGAATATGGTGGAGTGTCAGGCCTAGTCACTATTGAAGATATTCTCGAAGAAATTGTCGGGGAAATTGAAGATGAATTTGACCATAATTCAGTTGAAGATACCGAAATCAAAAAACTCAGTAACACGGTGTTCATGGTAAAAGCGCTGACTGAAATTGAAGATTTCAACGATGCCTGTGGTACCAACTTCAGTGATGAAGAGTTCGATACTGTCGGTGGTATGGTGTCGCATGCATTTGGCCATTTACCAGAACGTAATGAAAGCATTATCATCAACAATATCGAGTTCAAAGTCATTAACGCAGATAACCGCCGCTTGGTGCAACTTCGTGTTAAACTCCCTGACCCTAATATTAGTGAAGAATTCGACGACTAAATCGTGCTAAAAACTCAACCTTTACACTCTTCTTTGAGTATTGTTCGTCTGGTGACGGCATTTATTGCTGGCGCCAGTACGGCACTTTCGTTTGCGCCTTATGAAATTTGGGCCATATTTCCTTTAGCATTGAGTTTTGCCCTATGGCAGAGTCATACATTAACCGCCAAACAAAGTTTGTATTACTGGCTTAGTTTCGGTTTTGGCTGCTTTGCCATTGGCATTAGTTGGGTGCATGTCAGTATTGATACCTTTGGTGGCATGCCCATTGTTGTGTCGATAACCTTAATGGCTTTACTGGCACTGTATCTGGCAATTTATCCCGCAATAACAGGATACTTGCTCAGCAAGTTATCACGCACAGCTAAGCACTCCTTAAATCCTTACTTTACCTATCTAGGATTATTCCCAGCATTATGGGTGCTAACTGAATGGTTAAGAGGATGGGTACTGACAGGTTTCCCTTGGATTTGGGCTGGCTACAGCCAAACATTAGGGCCTCTTAGTGAATTTGCCAGCTTTATTGGTGCGTTAGGACTGAGCTTTGTGGTGGCTTTAGTTGCAGGCTCACTGATGCTGTTAACACAAAAGCGAGTATTCCCAGTGTTAATCATATTACCTATCTTGGCATTAAGCGCTTGGGCGGCACCGCAACTCAACCCAATATCAGCCAGTGGTAAAACAGTTAAAGTGGCATTAGTGCAGGGTAATATTCCCCAAAGTATGAAGTGGGAGCCCGATGCATTGTGGCCAACCATGCTTAAATACATGGATCTAACCCGTGAGCAATTTGATGATGCCTCTAGTGTCGATATCGTTATTTGGCCAGAAGCTGCCATTCCTGCACCAGAAGCCATGGTGGAAGACTTTTTATTGAATGCCAATCAAGTCGCCAATATGAATAACATTGCGATTATTACAGGCATTATTAGCCACCAGCAAAATGATTTTTATAACTCATTAATCGTATTAGGTAATCACCATCAGAAACAGCAACAAAGTGCTGACTATATTGCCGGTGGCACCAACGAGTTTAAGAAACATCATTTACTGCCAATTGGTGAGTTCGTGCCATTAGGGGATTTATTACGCCCTATTGCACCGTTTTTTAATTTACCAATGTCATCATTCCAACGTGGTGACTACACTCAACCTAATTTAATTGCACTGGGTTATCATGTAGCGCCGGCGATTTGTTATGAAATTGCCTTTCCAGAGCAAGTAAGAGCAAGCGTTACAAATGAAACAGATATGCTACTCACAGTATCAAACGACGCTTGGTTTGGCGCATCTAACGGGCCATTACAACACATGGAAATAGCCCAAATGCGTGCCATTGAAATGGGTAAACCTCTTCTGCGTGGTACCAATAATGGCATTACTGCAGTCGTTGATCCGCATGGACGAATTACCGATGCTATCCCGCAGTTTGAAACTGGGGTGTTAGTAACCAATATTGCACTTTATCAAGGTGAAACTTGGTTTAGAAAAATAGGTCAATTCCCCTTACTCATACTGTGCGGTTTATTAGTGTTATTTGGTGTCAGAAACGTCTTACGTAAATAACAGGACAATTTGATGTCACAATCGATTCGACTCCAAACACAGGTTCTCTCAAAAGGATTTACCTTAATAGAGTTGATTGTGGTCATCATTATTTTAGGCATTCTAGCGCTGGTTGCAGCACCTAAATTTATTGGCTTGAGTACCGAAGCAAGACAGCGCACCCTATCGGGCCTCATGGGCAGCATTAAAACAGCCAATACTCTGGTGTATGCCCGTTCAAAAATGACGAGTTTACGAGTGCAAGCCGTCACAAACCGCGATGACTTAATCGATATTGATATCGACAACGACGGAGTATTTGAAACTCGGTTGAAATGGGGCTATTTAGACAACACGGACATCGAAAAATGGATCGTTGTAGATGACGCTTTTACCATTCAATATCAAGGAATTGCTATTACTTATATCGGATATGATAAAGATGATAATGGCCAGGTCATCAATGACAATTGTTACTTTTCTTACACTCAAGCCGCAGATGCAAATACAGCACCCCAATATCAAACTGTAGTCAGTGGTTGCTAATCTACAACCATCTTTAAATGCATTTAGATGTTAAAAATAAGCTATCAATATAAACTAAGCTTCAGCTTGCTTCGTAATGTCTTGGGTAAACAACTATTGGTGAAGATTACGATGCAACTATTTGAAATAAAATTAGCCATATCCCAACAAACTAAACATCCAACGATTATTAGTTATGCCGACTCAAATCATTATTTGCTCGGTGTTAAAGATCTGCTGGGAAATTTTTACAGTGTTCGCAATAAAGCAGGGAAACAGCTGAGTTTCAACTCAATCAAACAAGCTGAAGTGTTATTGAAACAACAAGGCATTCATTATGCCATGCTAGAAATTCAGACAGCGTATGATGAAATGATCGGTAACAGCAGTACGAGTCACTACCATTACCGAGTAGAGTTTTAAGTATTCACTTAGCTGGTTATGGTGTTAACGGCTCCCTTGAAAACTCATTATAATCACATTTTGGGCAGTCGGGGATGACCCCAGGAAAATCGATTTGCATTTGATGACCACATTTATCGCAGGTCAGTTTACCTTGGTTAATAATTTCCCCAGACTTATAAACACCATGATGTTTAAAATCTTGTAAAAGTTCATGCCACTCCACTTGGCTACGATCAGTTATTTCGCTCAACCACTGCCATAATGTATTCTCAATCCCAATAACCATCGGACTAAAACTCAAATTATCGGCATTTTCCTCATTTAAGAAGGCTGCAATGTCACGCTTTAAAAATTCTTCTACTAAAGCGAGCTCTTCTTCATCTGCATGAGATTTTAGTTTTAAATACTCTTTACCCTGGGTCACTGACTTAAACAAACTTTTAGCAGTCAATGAGTTATCTTGCTCAAACGAGGTTTTCACCTGTTCGAATAGTGACTGATATAAGGCTAATAGTGCTGAACTTTTTCCACTCATAAGTAATACTCCTTAATACGCACCTTTTTAATAGATCACTTCTGGTTTATTCTATGCAGTTATAAATCTCGCTGCTGAGCGTTAGATCAAACAATGGGCGGCATGGCCGGAAATAGATTGATGCAAGAGCTATATAATCCCTCAGAAATTGAAGCCTTAGTGCAAAAGCACTGGCACGAACATAAAACCTTTGAAGTTACTGAAGATGAAAGCAAAGAGAAATTCTATTGTCTTTCAATGTTTCCGTATCCTTCAGGTCGTCTTCACATGGGCCACGTCCGTAACTACACAATAGGCGATGTAGTGGCACGATATCAACGTTTGCAAGGTAAAAATGTTTTGCAACCGATTGGTTGGGACTCATTTGGTCTGCCTGCAGAAAATGCCGCGATCAATAATAAGACCTCGCCGGCACCGTGGACATACGAAAATATCGACTACATGAAGAACCAACTTAAGCTATTAGGCTTTGGTTATGACTGGAGTCGTGAAATCGCTACCTGTACCCCTGAGTACTATCGTTGGGAACAATGGTTTTTCACTCAGTTGTATGCCAAAGGTTTAGTGTACAAAAAAACCTCATCAGTAAACTGGTGTCCAAACGATGAAACTGTACTCGCAAACGAGCAAGTACAAGATGGTTGCTGCTGGCGCTGTGATACTGAAGTGATTCAGAAAGAAATTCCTCAGTGGTTTATTAAAATCACCGATTACGCAGAAGAATTACTTAACGACATCGACACGTTAGATGGCTGGCCTGAGCAGGTTAAATCCATGCAACGCAACTGGATTGGCCGCAGTGAAGGTATTGAAATGACCTTTGCCGTTGCTGACAGTGATGCCTCGTTTGACATCTACACCACTCGCCCAGATACGTTAATGGGCGTGACTTATGTAGCTATTGCAGCAGGTCATCCTTTAGCTGAACAGTCTGCATTGAATAACCCTGAGTTAGCCGCATTTTTAGAAGAATGTAAAAATGCTGATACCACTGAAGCTGCGATGGCTTCGATGGAGAAAAAAGGCGTAGCAACCGGTTTACAAGCTATTCATCCTATTAGTGGCAAGTTAGTACCTATTTGGGTAGCTAACTTTGTATTGATGAATTACGGCACGGGTGCGGTAATGTCGGTACCTGCTCATGATCAACGCGATTATGAATTTGCGCTTAAATATAAGCTTGCGATTGAAGCGGTCATTAAGCCAGTAGATGGCGAAGTAGACGTCAGCAAAGAAGCCTACACCGAAAAAGGTATCGTATTTAATTCTGGAGACACTTTCCCAGAGCTTGACGGTTTAGACTTTCAAGCGGCTTTTGAAGCCATTGATGCTCGATTAACTGCAGAAGGCAAAGGCAAGCGTCAAGTAAACTACCGTTTACGTGACTGGGGTGTATCTCGTCAGCGTTACTGGGGTGCTCCTATCCCAATGGTGACCCTCGCAGATGGTACTGTTGTGCCAACGCCTGAAGATCAACTGCCAGTTATTTTGCCAGAAGATGTGGTGATGGACGGTATTCAAAGTCCGATCAAAGCTGATAAAGCTTGGGCAGAAACCACAGTCAATGGTCAGCCTGCAATGCGCGAAACAGATACCTTTGATACCTTTATGGAATCATCGTGGTATTACGCCCGTTACTGTAGCCCTCACGCAGACGAAATGTTAGATCCTGCTAAAGCTAACTACTGGTTACCAGTAGATCAGTATATTGGCGGTATCGAACACGCTTGTATGCATTTATTGTATTTCCGCTTTTTCCATAAGTTGCTACGTGATGCTGGCTTAGTCAACAGTGATGAGCCCGCAAAGCAATTACTGACTCAAGGCATGGTATTAGCAGATGCTTATTACTACACCAACGAAAAAGGTGCCCGAGTTTGGGTATCACCTTTAGAAGTGACTGTGGTAGAAAAAGACGACAAAGGCCGCATTATTAAAGCGATAGACAATCAAGGTCATGAACTGGTTTACACTGGTATGAGTAAGATGTCTAAATCGAAAAATAACGGTATCGATCCACAAGTTATGGTTGAAAAGTACGGTGCTGATACCGTACGTTTATTCATGATGTTTGCCTCGCCACCAGAATTAACCCTGGAATGGCAAGAGTCTGGCGTTGAAGGAGCACATCGCTTCATTAAACGTTTCTGGAAATTGGCTAGCGATCATGTTGCAGCAGGTAAAACTGACCCATTAGATACCAGCAAATTAAATGCCGATCAAAAAGCATTGCGTCGTGAATTACATAAGACCATTGCCAAAGTCAGCGATGACATTGCACGTCGTCAAATGTTTAACACCGCTGTAGCCTCAGTAATGGAACTAATGAACCATTTACTGAAAGCCTCACAAGAAACGGCTCAAGATCGAGCATTACTTGCTGAAGCTTTGTCTGCAGTAACGCGTTTGCTTTACCCTATTGTTCCGCATATGACGTTTACGTTATGGAATGAGCTAGGTAACGAAGGTGATATTGAAGATAGCCGTTGGCCTGAAGTCGATGAGTCTGCGTTAGTCGAAGACAGCAAGCTCATTGTGGTACAAGTAAACGGAAAGGTTCGCGCAAAAATTACTGTTGCTGCTGATGCATCAAAAGAAGATGTAGAAGCATTAGGCATGAGTGATGAGCACGTACAAAAACACACTGAAGGGTTAACGGTTCGTAAAGTCATTTACGTGCCCGGCAAACTATTAAGTATTGTTGCTAACTAAGTTGTCTTAATGAGGAGGCTCGTCAGCCTCCGAAATTAGGGTGATAACGTTAACGCTTCAGTGTTATAACTTACCGCGGGTACACCGCGGTAAGTTATTTATTTAACCATGCAAATAAACAAGGATGCCTCCCCTCACTATGCTAGCCAAAAAAATCTGTTTAGCCATAATGACATTGGTGCTACTGACCACTGCAGGATGCGGCTTCAAACTCCAACGCAGTTACTCCATCCCTGCCGAATTGGCCGAATTGCATTTAAGCAGCAGCGATGAATACAGTGAGTTAACTCGCTTAGTTCGTGACAGATTACGGATCAACCGTATTAGCCTTGTCGATGCAGCAGAAAAAACACCTACGTTACGGTTAATTAACGACTCTCTCGAACGTGCCACACTGTCACTTTATCCCACAGGAAATGTTGCAGAATATGAGCTGATTTACTTAGTGCATTATTCGGTTACTTTACCAGGACAAGAGCCACAAGATTTTGATACTGAAATCCGTCGAGATTATCAAGATGATCCTCGTACTGCATTAGCAAAAAGCCGTGAAATGGAGTTGTTGGTTAAAGAGATGCGCGTACAGGCAGCCGATTATATTATCCAGACTCTGGCGTCAATCGGGGCAGAGTAATGCGGGTTTATCCTGATCAACTCAAACAACATCTCAAACCGCTACCGCAATGTTTTTTACTGTTTGGTGATGACCCATGGTTAATCGAAAACAGTAAACAATTGATCCTCAACGCCGCTAAAAAACAAGGCTTTGAAGAGCGGGTACAGTTAAGCCAAGAAACCGGTTTTAACTGGGGAGATTTAGTCCAAGAATGGCAAGCAATGAGCTTATTTGCCAGCCGACGGATTATTGAGTTAACCCTGCCGCAAGGTAAACCTGGCATAGAGGGAGCCGCAGCATTTCAAACGCTGTTGCAACACCCTAATCCAGATATGTTATTGATTATCCAAGGCCCCAAAGCCAGTGCAGAGCAAACCAATAGCAAATGGTTTAAATCACTCGATGCCAAAGGTATATACCTACCCTGCACCACGCCTGAAGGTAAACAGTTTGAACGCTGGTTAGACAGTCGTATTACTCATTATGAACTCACAGTTCACCATGATGCAAAAGCCATGTTATTTACGCTATTTGAAGGTAACTTATTGGCGGCTGAACAAGCGATGCAATTGCTACAACTGCTCAGTCCTAAGCAAAATATTACCCCAGAACAACTCAGTGAATATTTCGAAGACCAATCTCGTTTCAGTGTGTTTCAACTCTGTGATGCCATTCTAGGTAACCATCAAAAACATGCACAGCACATGCTGGCTCAATTGCAGGCCGAAGGCACTGCAATGCCCATTTTAATGTGGGCTTTATTCAAAGAGATAAATTTGCTGCTCACCTTAAAACTGGCCGTCCATAATGGCGAGCAACTGAGCAAACTTTGGAGCCAACACCGAATTTGGGATAAGCGTAAACCGCTTTATCAAGCAGCAATAACGCGATTAGATTTAGATCATATCGAACATATGCTCGCATTTGCGTCTAAATTAGAATTAAATCTCAAACAAAAAGGGCTTGAAGATTGGATTGGTCTCAGCCATTTATGCATTTTATTTGATCCACGAGCACATAACCGTTTAGCTCATATTGAATTAACTGACTGAGACAAAAAGTAAGGACAGCGAATGCGTATCGGTATTTTGGGTGGCACCTTCGACCCTATCCATCTAGGACATATCAATCCTGCACTAGATGTAAAACAGCAACTTCATTTAGACCAGATTTGGCTAATGCCCAATCATATACCCCCACATAAAAATACTACCGTAGTGAGTACTCATCACCGGCTTGAAATGGTGAAGTTAGTTTGCCAGCAGTACCCAGAATTTAAGCTATGTGATATCGAAATCAATCGCGACACCCCCTCTTACAGCGTCACTACGCTCACATTACTCACCCAACAGTATCCTGATGATGAATTCTTTTTCATTATGGGCATGGATTCATTTGTTCAATTACCATTGTGGTATCAATGGCAATCATTGTTTAATCTGTGCCATATTGCATTGTGTCAACGCCCTGGTTGGGCAATGGACACCCACAGCGAAATGACCAAAGAATTATTATTCAGACAAGCAACCGCAGACTATCTTGACTCGCCTTCCCATGCTAAAAATGGCAGAATATTCACTATCAACAGCCAGTTAGTCGATATTTCTTCAACTGAAATACGTCAGCAGTTAGCTCAAAACATTGATATCAGCACAGTTTTATCTCAAACAACAACCGAATATATTCGCCAACATCAGCTCTATCGCTAACACAATAAACCGCACAGTTATTAACTCAATTTTTATGATTATGGGTAAACTCTGCATTGGACACAAAATTAAATCTATCGTTGTTTAGCCTTGCTTAATTGCGCATCAACAGTGAATTTGAGTATAATACTCCGTTAATTTTTACTTATGAGGTACTTCGAGTGCAAGGCACCGAACTAAAAGATTTCGTTATCGACAAAGTCGATGATTTAAAAGCAAAAAATATTACTGTTATAGATGTATCTAAGCGGTCAACCATTACCGACACTATGATCATTTGTACTGGTACATCAAAAACACACGTTCGATCTATTGGTGAGCACGTAATCGTGTCAGCAAAAAATGCTGGCGTGCAACCTCTTGGGGTCGAAGGTCGTGACAGCAGTGAATGGGTATTAGTTGATTTAGGCTCAGTGATTTTGCATGTGATGCAAGAACAAACTCGTGATTACTACGAGCTTGAAAAACTTTGGTCTGAACACAGCGTCTAATGAAGTTACAGCTTATTGCCGTTGGCACCAAAATGCCCGATTGGGTAACCCGAGGCTTCGAAGAATACCAACGCCGTTTCCCTAGAGATATGGCTTTGGAACTCATCGAAATCCCAGCAGGGAAACGCGGGAAAAATGCTGATATCGCCCGAATTTTACATAAGGAAGGCGAATTAATGCTAGCGGCAGTAGCAAAAGGTAACCACATTGTCAGCCTAGATTTACCCGGTAAAAACTGGACAACACCAGAACTTGCCGAGCAAATGACAAAGTGGCAACTCGATGGTAGAGATGTCAGCTTACTTATTGGTGGCCCAGAAGGACTTTCACCTGCTTGTAAAGAGGCGGCCAACCAAAGCTGGTGTTTATCTGCCCTGACCTTACCTCACCCTTTGGTTAGGGTTATTGTGGCAGAAAGCCTATATCGAGCTTGGAGCGTCAATAACAATCATCCGTATCACAGAGAATAAACTCAGTCGCATGAATAACTAAGCTTATCGATAATGATTATCATGCAACTCTTTTTTTCATGTTCATCAGCTGATACTGTGACCTTTTATAATTCAACCTTCCATTTGGTAAAGACGGGGATAGCATAAGTGTCGCCAAATAAGCGCATTACCATGCATGATCACGCCGCAGAGGCCGCGCTATTTAAACGCCGTGCATTATTCACTTTTATTTGCGTATTCTTTCTACTCTGCATCTTATTTTCGAATCTTTATCATCTTCAAGTTGTCTCTTACAAAGACTATGAAACTCGTTCAAATGATAACCGTATCCGTGTGGTTCCGACTCCGCCTAGCAGAGGGTTAATTTATGACCGTCATGGCGTACTATTAGCCGAAAACCAACCTTATTATTCTTTAGAACTTATTCCAGAAAAAGTCGATGATATTACCGCGACTTTGGACGAGCTTAACACCTTCATTGAACTCTCAGAAGATGAGCGCGAAAGCATCACTGAAACCTTAAAGTTTCATCGCCGGTTTAAGCCGTTAACCATTAAAAGTAAATTAACCGACGAACAAGTCGCCATCTTTAGTGTTAATCAATATAAATTTCCTGGTATTTATGTTGAAGCAGGTCTTAAGCGTCATTATCCCTTTAATGCGCTAATGACTCATGTATTGGGTTATGTCGGCAAAATTAATAGCCGAGATAAAGCCTTACTTGAAAAAAGCAGTCAGTGGAAAAACTATGCTGCAACCAAAGATATTGGTAAGCAAGGTATTGAAAAATTTTATGAAAGTTTACTTCATGGTACCCCTGGTCACCTCGAAGAAGAGGTCAATAATCGTGGCAGAGTGATCCGCACGCTTAAAGTGACTCCGCCAACACCAGGACAAGATATCTATCTCACGTTAGATCTCAAACTACAGCAGAAGGCCATGGAGCTTTTAGATGGCCGCAAAGGCTCCGTTGTGGCTATAGATCCTAGAGATGGCGGTGTTTTAGCCATGATTTCAAGCCCATCATATGACCCAAACCCCTTTGTTCACGGCATTAGTTCTAAAGCTTATAATGAGCTGTTAAACGATAAGTCGCGGCCATTAATAAATCGTTCAACCCAAGGGCAATACTCTCCTGCGTCAACCATCAAACCGCATGTTGCATTACTTGGGTTAGAAGAAAAAATCATAAGCGAACGCACGCGGATTTGGGATCCAGGCTATTGGCAAATGCCAGGCGTCGATCGCAAATGGGGCGACTGGAAAAAATGGGGCCATGGCTGGGTAGATATCTATCATGCCATTGTCGACTCTTGTGATATTTTCTTTTATGACCTCGTCTATAAAGTTGGCATCGATAGAATGGCCATATTTATGGATCGCTTTGGTTTTGGCAAAAGTACTGGCATTGATATTTTTGAAGAATCAGATGGCGTAATGCCATCTCGAGACTGGAAAAGAATGCGTTACAACCAACCTTGGTATAACGGCGATACAATTTCGGTCGGTATTGGCCAAGGATATTGGACCACTACTCCTCTACAGCTTGCTAATGCGGTGACTATCATGGCAAATAAAGGCAAGCGCTTTACGCCTCATCTATTAAAATCATTTAAAAATAGTACCGTTAAAATTGATTCGCCGATTGATGAGCAAGTACCAATAGAGCTTAAAGACCCTCGTAATTGGGACATCATCAATGAAGCTATGCGCCAAACTGCTGATAAATCTCGCTTTACCGATGCAACCTATACTGCAGCAATGAAAACGGGTACTGCACAGGTATTTAGCGTAGCTAAAGATCAAAAATATAATGCCAACACTATCGCAGAACACTTACGCGATAATGCATTAGTTGTTGCTTACGCTCCTTACGAAAACCCTCGTATTGTTTTGGCTGTGGTATTAGAAAACGCCGGCTGGGGTGGCGCCAATGCTGGCCCGCTAGCTCGAGCCTTGCTCGATGAGTATATTTTACGAGACGAATGGGCGGTAAAACCGTGAATAATCATGCATATCAAAAATCGTTTTGGCAAAAAATACACTTAGATGTGCCATTACTCATCGGCATCGTTATCTTAATGAGCTTTGGCCTTTTTGTGATTTATTCTGCCAGTGGCGAAGACCCTGCGATGATGGAGCGTCAACTTGTGCGTATGGCGTTGTCGTTAGGCGTCATGTTTTGCTTTGCACAAATCAATCCTGAAATACTCAGGCGTTGGGCTTTGCCTATTTATCTTGCTGGGGTAGCGTTACTCATCGGTGTTGAACTGTTCGGCACCATTAATAAAGGTGCCCAGCGCTGGCTAAACTTAGGATTTATGGAATTCCAACCATCGGAACTCATCAAACTAGCCTTCCCCATCACCATGGCGTGGTATATCAGTAAGTTCCCGCTGCCACCCAAAAAGCGATATCTGGCCGGTGGCGTTATTATTCTACTTATTCCAACATTACTCATTGCTAAACAACCTGACTTAGGCACCTCTATTTTGGTCGCAGCTTCTGGAGTATTTGTGTTGTTTTTATCTGGCATGAGCTGGCTAATTGTCGGCGGCTTTGTTACTGCGATTTTGATCTTTTTACCCGTATTGTGGTTTTTCTTGATGCACGATTATCAGCGTACTCGAGTATTAACCTTGTTTAATCCAGAACAAGATCCTCTCGGCGCGGGTTATCATATTATCCAATCTAAAATTGCCATTGGTTCTGGTGGGCTTTGGGGCAAAGGTTGGCTTGATGGGACGCAATCACAATTAGAGTTTTTACCAGAGCGACATACCGACTTTATCTTTGCTGTAATTGGCGAAGAGTTCGGATTAATTGGCAGTTTAGTGTTACTGGCAATGTATTTATTTGTCATTGGCAGAGGTCTGGTTATCGCTTCACGAGCGCAGACTAGTTTTGCACGCTTATTAGCAGGGAGTATCACCCTAACGTTTTTTGTCTATGTTTTTGTTAACATAGGTATGGTATCAGGCATCCTACCAGTGGTTGGTGTACCTTTACCGCTAATAAGTTATGGTGGAACCTCGATGCTGACCTTAATGACAGGTTTTGGTATTTTAATGAGCATTCACACCCACAGACGATTTGTCGATAGATAGGATTAACGTTAACCATGACAAAAATAACCGTTCAAATCGCCAGCTTAGCATTACTTATGAGTGCTGTTTTTGAGGCAAATGCAGTGACCGAAACTGATACTCAAGCGTTACAGAAAACCTTTATTGCCGAACAAGTAAAACAAGGATTTAAGCAACAAGAAGTCGAGCAGTTTTTAGCATCGTCAAGCTTCGACCAAACCATTATTGACGCGATATCAAAGCCTTGGGAAGCGAAACCTTGGTACCAATATTATCCTATTTTTTTAACCGATAAACGGTTGCAAAAAGGGCTAGAGTTTTGGCAAGAAAATCTGCAGACCATCGATAAAGCAGCTAAGAAGTTTAACGTTGACCCACAAATTATTGTGGCGATCATTGGCATTGAAACATTCTATGGTGGTTACTTAGGCAATTATCGTGTGCAAGATGCCCTGTACACGCTGGGCTTTCATTACCCACCACGGGCAACGTTCTTTCGCAGTGAATATGCCAATTTAATGTCGTTGATTAAAGAAGAAAAACTCGATAATGACACCTTAAAAGGCTCATATGCTGGCGCAATGGGTTACGGTCAATTCATTCCATCTAGCTACCGCCATTACGCTGTGGATTTTGATGGTGACGGTCGACGAGATTTATTAACCAGCAAAGCTGATGCAATTGGCAGTGTAGCTAACTATTTTCATCAACACGGTTGGCAAAAAGGCCAACCTGTAGCGTTATTGCTAAATCACACCTCAAGCACGGCGCCTAAAGCGAAGGTATGGACCAAAGAAAAGCTTCACTATAAGGTATCAGACATTCTTAGCCCATCATTAAGCTTGGCAGATAATCAAGATATTGATGCGTCACAAGCTGCATTGTTAATTAAACTAGATCAAGCTGAAAGCACTGAATACTGGCTCGGGCTTAAAAACTTTTATGTGATTACTCGCTATAATCGCAGCCCATTATATGCCATGGCGGTTTATCAGTTTAGCCAACAACTTAACGCTCATCATAAATCGGTAAATCAACATGGTCATTAATTACCGTTTCATCTTATTAATCATTTTTAGCAGTGTCTTTCTCATTAGCTGCTCGTCAAATGATGCTAAAAACTCTTCTTCAGGAAAAAAAAGCCGCTATCAAATGGCTAACGATCGTTATCCTGATGACGCACCAGACGTGAGCTTGGTTAAAAACGCCCAACCTAAATACGAACCTTATAGCAGACAAGGTAATCGTAACTACACCGTATTAGGCAAAAGCTATCAAGTGCTCGACAGCGGAAAGGGATTTAAAGAGCAAGGTCATGCATCATGGTATGGCTCAAAGTTTCATGGTCATTTAACCTCTAATGGCGAAACTTATGATATGTACACTATGTCTGCAGCGCATAAAAACCTGCCCTTACCCAGTTATGTCAAAGTGACCAATTTAGACAACAATAAACAAATTATTGTTAGGGTAAATGACCGCGGACCATTTCATCATGGTCGAGTGATTGATCTATCTTATGCTGCGGCTTACCACTTAGGCATGCTGGCCAGAGGAACCGCAAAAGTCGCTATTGAAACCGTTTACATTCCCTCACCAGAAGAGCGAGTAATAAGCGATTTAAAAGATGACGACAATCATTTTATTCAAGTTGCAGCGTCGCAAGATAAACTGCGTATTAATATGTTAGCCAAACAGTTAGAAACCAAATACGCCGTTAATTCTCGCGTGACATCTATAAATGGCATGCACAGATTACAGTTGGGCCCGATCAGACAAATTCATCTAACCAATAAATTGCTCGATCGTGTGCAAACAGATGGTTATCCACAAAGCTTTATCGTACCGTAAGCCATAATACTGGTGATACAGAGTAACATTAAGCTTCATTTACATTGGATGAATGAACCTTAATGCGAAATGGTTGCCTACTAATGTATAATCGAAAAAATATACCAATTGATCTTTGTCTTTTCTTCGACTAACTAGAGACGTGCTAACTTCATGATGACTTCCAAAACTGCTCAATTAACAACGATGCTCTTTGCATCTGTTGTCTGTTTTTCTTCAATCGCAGCAACGCCACAACCAGATATACGTCCTACACCCAATCGCGCACCTATGGTGACACCAGACGCGCCTAGTGTTGCTGCTAAAGCTTACGTGCTAATGGATTATAATTCTGGCAGAGTTATTGCTGAAGAAAATGCCTACGAAAGTTTAAACCCAGCAAGTCTGACAAAAATGATGACCAGCTATGTTATTGGCCATGAAATCCGCGTTGGTAATATTTCATTAGATGATGATGTAGCCATTACCAAGAACGCGTGGGCAAAGAATTTCCCTGATTCATCTAAAATGTTCATTGAAGTGGGTAAAACCGTCAAAGTACACGACTTAAACCGCGGTATTATTATTCAATCGGGTAATGATGCCTGTGTTGCTATGGCTGAGCATATTGCCGGGACAGAAGGTGCATTCGTTGATTTAATGAATTCATGGGCTAAGCAATTAGGCATGAAAGACAGCTACTTTGAAAACTCTCATGGTTTAGATTCAGAAAATCACAAAACGACAGCCTATGATATGGCCATTTTAGGTGCCGCGCTGATCCGTGATGTACCTGAAGAATATAAAGTGTATTCAGAGAAGTCTTTTACCTATAACGGCATTAAGCAATATAACCGTAATGGCTTGTTATGGGATAAAAGCTTAAACGTTGATGGTATTAAAACTGGTCATACATCAGGTGCAGGCTACAACCTAGTATCTTCAGGCACCAGCGAAGGCATGCGTCTTATCAGTGTTGTGATGGGCACATCGAGTGAATCTGCACGTAAAGCTGAGAGTAAGAAACTACTCAACTATGGTTTCCGTTTTTTCGAAACGATTACACCATACAAAGCTGGCGATACCTTCGTAACTCAACAAATTTGGTATGGCGACAGAGACACAGTTGATCTCGGTGTGATGACCGATACCCCTATTACTATTAGCCGTGGTAAAGCAAAAGATTTACAAGCTAACTTTGAATTAACTAAGCCACTAACAGCCCCACTTGCTAAAGGCGAAACCGTCGGTCGCGTCTTTTTCCAGCTTGATGGAAAAGACATTGCTCAATTCCCGCTAGTGACATTGAATGAAGTTCAAGAAGGCGGTATGTTCAGTAAGTTAATGGATTACTTTAAACAAATGTTTGCCAGTTGGTTTGAGTAATTATTCAGATTGACATGATTCACTAATGAAACTATTAGTGAATCAACTAATTAAAGCCGCCTAATCAGCGGCTTTAACTTTTTAAGATCTACCGGGCTTGAATCGGGTATAATTGCCACCATATTAGTAACACCAAAACAGAATCGAGTAAGTTAATGTTAAATACAACGTTTGACCAAGTGATGGAATTTCCTAATTCGTGCCCTTTTAAAGTGATTGGTGATGCTGACGATACCTTAGCCGATCGTGTTGTCGCTGTAGCGCAACAACTTGCTCCCGGTGATTATGTTCCAAGCGTGAAGGCATCAAGTAAAGGCAGTTACTATTCAGTAACCATCCGTATTACTGTTACCAGCAAAGAACATATTGAAAAAGCGTATATTGATCTTGCCGCAATTGAAGGTGTAAAACGCGTACTGTAAGAGTCAAAAGAGTCATCTTTACTCATAAACTTGAGTATAATACTCAAGAATTCATCCATTGACTCGATGGACACACACAATTTATCTGGGGGAGACGTTGCCCTTGCAAGCACAAACACTGCACATCCGCCATCTTGGCATGCAAGACTATGAATCGACATGGCATGCAATGCAGGAATATACTGACACTCGCGATAGCGACAGCCAAGATGAACTTTGGATTGTTGAGCATCAACCAGTATTTACCCAAGGCCAAGCAGGTAAAAGCGAGCATATACTCAACCCTGGTAATATTCCGGTTATTCAAGTCGATCGTGGTGGCCAAGTTACTTATCACGGCCCAGGACAATTAGTGGTTTATCCACTTATCGACATCAAACGTAATAAACTAGGCGTTCGTCAATTAGTGAACAATATTGAGCAAAGTATTATTGACATGCTCGCTTGTTACGCTATTAATGCTTACGCAAAAGCTGACGCTCCTGGTGTTTATGTAACAGAACGAAAAATTGCCTCTTTAGGATTACGCATCCGTAAAGGTTGCTCTTTTCACGGCTTAGCATTAAATGTCGATATGGACTTAGCCCCGTTTCAGCGTATCAATCCTTGCGGATATGCGGGTTTAGAAATGGTGCAATGTAAAGCATTAGGTGGTCCACAAACTGTGCTTGAAGCTGGCGATAAATTAATCCAAACCTTTAGCCAAATTATGGGCTACCAACAACTTGTACATCATCAAGGATTAGCAGAATAATGAATAGGCCTGAAAGATTACAACCAGGTGTCAAATTACGTGATGCCGATAAAGTCGCACGAATTCCTGTAAAAGTCGTGCCATCAGAGCGCGAAACTATGCTGCGTAAACCGGATTGGTTACGAGTAAAATTACCCGCGTCAAATCAACGTATTCTCGAGATAAAAGCGGCATTACGTAAAAACGGATTACACTCAGTTTGTGAAGAAGCCTCTTGCCCAAACTTAGCAGAATGTTTTAACCACGGCACAGCAACCTTTATGATCTTAGGTGCAATCTGTACCCGTCGTTGCCCTTTTTGTGATGTGGCCCATGGTCGCCCACTCAAAGCGGATTCTGACGAGCCTAAAAAACTGGCTCAAACGATTAAAGACATGAAGTTAAAGTATGTGGTGATTACTTCTGTTGACCGTGATGATTTACGTGATGGTGGTGCACAGCATTTCGCTGACTGTATTCGCGAAATTCGTTTATTAAACCCTGAAATCAAGATTGAAACTCTGGTTCCTGATTTCCGAGGTCGTATCGATGCCGCTTTAGATATTTTAGCGACCGAGCCTCCTGATGTATTTAATCACAACCTTGAGACGGCTCCAGCTCATTACCGCAAAGCACGTCCAGGCGCTAACTATCAGTGGTCATTAGATCTACTTAAACGCTTTAAAGAGCGTCACCCAACGATCCCGACTAAGTCTGGTTTAATGATGGGTCTAGGTGAAACTAACGAAGAAATAGCCGAAGTATTACGAGATTTACGCGCCCACAACGTGGAAATGCTCACGCTTGGTCAATACTTACAACCATCTAAATTCCACCTACCTGTTGAACGCTATGTTCCACCTGCCGAATTTGATGAATTGAAAGCCTTAGCTGATGAACTTGGTTTCACTCATGCAGCCTGTGGCCCACTTGTTCGTTCAAGCTACCACGCAGACTTACAAGCTCAAGGTAAAGAAGTTAAGTAATCTTACTTCGCCCGAATAAAAAACAGCGCTCTATTAGCGCTGTTTTTTTGTATTCAATTGAATCACGCAAAAAATTAACTCAATGCCAAATCCATTAAAATGGCATCTTCATAACCATCATCGGTAGGGTAATAGTTTTTACGCCTGCCTGATTCAATAAAACCGACTTTCTCATATAAGTATTTTGCCGCCCCATTGGACTGACGAACTTCTAACATCAGCACAACTGCACCCGCATCTTTCGCATCATCAATCAATTGCTGCATTAATAACGAGCCAAACCCTGAGCCTTGTTTATCTGGTGCGACACAAATATCGAGTAACGTCGCCTCATCTATAATTTGCTGTACTATCGCAAAACCCAACAAACCATCTTGCAGCTTAATGCCCAAAACGCGATATAAAGGCCCAAAACACTCCTTTAAGCCAGTTTCTGACCAAGGATGAATATGAGCTTGATTTTCAATACTAGCCATTGCAGTAACATGCTCAACGCCAAGGGGGACAATTAAGTGACCATCAGTGTTGTTCATTGGTCAGGCCTTTACTTAATTGCTGGGTTTTGTCTAAATGTTGAGAAATTTGCTGCCATAAATGACGTTTTTCATCCACAAGTGCATGAAGGTCTGTTAGCGGCGCACTTACAACCCAAGCAACACGAGGACGAACTTTTGTCTTACGCATATCCCATATCACCTGTGGTCCTTTAATCATTTCACAATCAAACTCGCACTGTTCAATATCAACGTTTAATAAACGCAATACATCATGGATAAACGTTTGATCAGATAAATCGGCATCGAGATCATGCAACACTAAGTAAGGCTTTAACGGTTTATCAGCACTGAGCCAGCGAGTAATATTCATCGCATCTAAAAAAGCAGATTTATCCATCGAACTCTCAAAAACAAGGATACTTCAACCAGCATAGCAGTTAACTAAATAAGGTTTAAGGTAATTTAACCAAAAAAACTAAGCCTTATTTGTCGCAAGGCTTAAAACGACAAAATCACAGTCATAGCGAATTTAATGAATGCTTGAATTGTCGAAAAATAGTAGACCAAACATTTTCGATTATAAAATATGACTTATGACGACAAAATACTAGCTAGCACAAGATGTCAAAATGAGTGTTTCACATTAAGAAACGAAATCGACTATGTAGCTAGTTTGATCGAAGAGAAACAAATATGGATTGTCTGTATGAAAGTAAATGAGAGACATTGTGAATAGTACAAAAGACAAAGGCCTAGCATTTCTGCTAGGCCTTCTAAATTTGGCAGGGGTGGCAAGACTCGAACTCGCAACCATCGGTTTTGGAGACCGCTGTTCTACCAATTGGAACTACACCCCTGTTGACGAGGGGCATTATGCTAAAAGCCCCTCCAAAGGTAAAGTACTTTTTTAAATAAAGCGCTCAATTGCAGTTTTTTCAAACAAGTTAGCTAATCTAATCGATTAATGAGTAGATTATGCATTTATAAAATGGCTCGGACATTGGTTAATTTCTACGATTTCATGGTTAAGTGTAGAAACTGATAGTCCAAATATGGAAGTCGACAACAAGAACACAATTACGTTCAATTGATAATCTGATCTGAAATTTAGAATCGAATCATTGAACAATCGAGCAAAAATGACCTCGTCAGTTCCATAATATTAAGCGCAATAGGTAATAATAATCGCACCTATTAATCCTATAGAGAGGGGGATAAACCTGTTCTGTATTCTCATC
>NZ_PJCD01000043.1:0-257852 GCF_002836315.1 Shewanella sp. ALD9 | reverse complement strand
CAACGTTCCCGGTATTGCTTTGCATTCATCCAATCTATTTGGACGGTTGACTCTCAATCAATAGAAAGTGACCCGTCACGCCGGGGGTTTAGGTCCACTCTTATTATCATTGTCTGCTTTGTCATGATATCAAAGTCTCGTCTAACGACGAGGCTTTTTTTGTATCTGAAATTTACGTGTTATACCAATCTCATTAAATATCTGGTCAGTTCAGCGTCTCTCAGGTTTTTCAATTCAAGGCGCATTGATGTAGAAATGGTTGTTGCCTTTTTAATCGATGTAACACAGAAGTGGAATAACTGAGAGACTCCATTCTGGCGGGTTTCAAAGTCCTTTATGCTTTGTTAGATGTTTTCAAAATACGACGGCATGGTATATTTTTTTCCATAAAAAATAAGACATCCCCACCATCCATGGCGGTCAGATGCTGGAGGTAGAGTAACGCAGGAGCTTATTACCGAGAATCACTATTCGATTCAATAATCTGCCTTGCCTACAGCACTTTGAACTCCCGCTGAAAGATCACATATTTAATAGGATTGGTATTAACTCCAAATTGATATACATAGCTAAAAGCTGAGTGTTAGTTAAGTTAGATTAAAAGTTTATCGAGATTGTGTACCATTTATTATTGGGTGTGGATTATAGAGATAATAAAATAGTCTTTGTCGTATGGGCCGCTGGTTCATTGTTTATTGCTGTAGTTAGTTTTAGGGAATACTAATTGTTAACTAATTAAGCAGAGGAAAATGTTTGAATACAGACACTTGCTCGGTATTGGTACTGCAGATAACGAATATGATATTAATAGTTATCCGCAGTTATATACCATGCAGGTTACTTTTATCTGCATGGCATGAGTTTGTTAGTAATCGCTTAGACGTTCTACGATAAAGTCGACAAAACCCGTTCGGTTAATATTAAACAGTACTTTTGCATTGTGCGGTTTACCGGTTAATTGATAGCGATCAACCACTGTCATTCCCTGTGTATATTCCCCCTTAGTTTCAACACCTACCCAACAATCAACCGTAGTAAACAGTGATGGATTAAGTAACCATGCGATGGTGCAAGGGTCATGTAGTGGTGCCCCAGTGAATCCCCATTTAGGGTCGCGGTGATAAATCATAAAGAAGTCGAGTAGTTCCGCAACACATTGCGCGATAGGATTATTAATGGCTCTAATTCGCTCAATATCCTCATCCATAATCTGGGCTTGGTGGGTGACATCTAGTCCGCACATTACGATTGGCAAGCCAGATTTGAATACCATATCTGCAGCTTCAGGGTCGACAAAAATATTAAATTCAGCAGCTGGTGTCCAATTGCCCACACCTGCAGCGCCACCCATCAGAACGATACTATCTATGTTGTGATGTAACTCAGGATGAGCAGCTAGAAACAGCGCAATATTAGTTAACGGTCCAGTTGGAACAAGTGTGACGGGTTGCTTACTGTTACGCACTTTTTCGGCCATCAGTTCAATAGCCGTTTGTTCTACAGGTGCAAAGGCTGGATCGGGCAATTTGGGTCCATCCAGACCACTCTCGCCGTGAACATTATCTGCAATGATTAGATCACGAGCTAATGGCTTAGGGGCGCCACTTGCAACGGGTATATCATGACGACCCAATAGTGTTAGTACACGTAAAGCATTGTTTAAGGTTTTGTCTGGTGTTTGGTTGCCTGCACTGGTGGTGACAGCTAATACATCAAGCTTTGTAGAGCTAAGCGCTAAAATAAGTGAGATGGCATCGTCATGACCGGGATCACAGTCGAGAATTACAGGACGTTTCATGGGTAATTTCCTTATTCTATAAGAGGGTATAATGTACCACTATGACTGTTGTGTGCTTAATGCTTAAGAACTAAAAATGTGATCTAATATACAATGGCATAGTGGTTGAAGAAATGCTCGAGAGTAACTTGCCTTAGCTCGGCGACTATTTCAATTATTCTCGATACCAATAATGTAATTAAACATGTCGTTAAGAGTACATTCTTGTAAAATACAGTGCTTTTTATTTAGTGGGTAAAGTTATGGATTGTCGTTTGGGTTGTGGTGCCTGCTGCATTGCGCCTTCTATCACTAGTGCAATACCAGGCATGCCAATGGGGAAACCTGCTGGGGTGCGTTGTATTCAATTAAATGCCGATAATCTGTGTATGATTTTTGGTCAACCAGAACGTCCAGATGTTTGTGCTGAGTTTAGTGCAAGTATTGATGTGTGCGGCACCACAAATGAACAAGCTTTATGGTTGATCACTGATTTAGAGTCTTCAACATGCTAATCTGCGTTTATTACTTACCTTGGATATTTTAGATCATGCAATTAACCCGATATACAGATTTTGGTATTCGCATTTTGATGTATCTTGCGGTGCAATCTGAACGCGAAAGTTTGTTTCGAATAGCTGAAGTGACTAGTGTGTTTGACCTTTCTTCAAACCATGTAGCCAAGATTATCCATCAATTGGGAAAAAAGGGATATTTGCAGACGGTCAGAGGTAAAAGTGGTGGTTTTAGATTAGCAAAAGCTGCTGATGAGGTGTTAATTGGGCAATTGGTCCGTGATTTAGAGCATTCACTATCACCTATTGATTGTGACTCACCTTATTGCCGATTTACGCCAATATGTCAATTAAAAGGCGTGTTGGGTCAGGCTGTTACAGCTTATCTGGCGGTACTTGATCAATATACCTTAGCTGATATTGTATCCAATAAAACGGAAATTTTATCTACACTACCTGACTTATCTATTTCAGTGTTGCAGTTGGATTAGGCAGACTTGCTGTCGTGACATTCATATCATCAAATAATTGAGACGTTGGTACTAATGTGATGTCATTATCGTTCAAACGAGCTAAATTAGCGTTTAAAAATCGAATGGTCTCTGGGTAAGGATGTGCAATAACAACCAGCTTATCTTGCCGTTTGGATTGCGTAATCATCTGCTGAAACTGACGTTCAAGCGCACGTTCACTAATGTCGTTATCTAAAAATATGTGTCTTCTCAGTGATGGTACTCCAAGCTGCATCGCTTTGTTGCTGGCTTTGGTATATTTAGTGGTAAAACTATCGACAAAAAACAACTGCTGCTGTTTTAAACTCTGCATTACCCATAACATCGGTTCATCCATTTGAGTCAGTAAACTCCCCATATGATTATTAGCCCCTTTAGCAAACGGGATATTAGAGAACGCACTTTGTAACTGTTGTTTAATTTGTGTCTCATTCATATCATTGGTTAGCCCTCCAGGTCCTAAAGCTTTGCCATTTAAGGCTTGCATTGGTAGGTGTAACATTATTTCATGACCTTTATGATAACCATCTTGCGCAAGTTTTTGTCCTAGCGGAGTATGGGGCAACACCGATAAAGTGATCGAATTGGGTAATGACAATGCTGCTTCGTCAGTTAGGCGATAACCAATATCGTCAATGATAATGGCTAATTTAGTCGCTGTAGCGGGCATGATGCTACATAAGCATAGTAGGAGTAATAGTAGGTTTCGCACGAATTTAGCTTATCTGGTTGTGTGAGTTTTATTGTTCAATGATATCTATATAACGGCGTGATTATAGACACAGTTATGCCCGTTGATATAGTGCTAATTAATCGGGCCGTTAACCGCTTTCTTTGGCAAGGCATAATGCTATACCTTGTAATACGTTGAACCATTGAATATTAGCAGTACGTGTTTTGCTATTAACGACAATAATAGGCTGGGTCGACAGCCTTACCTTTATTACGGATTTCGAAATATAACCCTGGTTCGCTTTGCCCACCTGAACGGCCAACAAGCGCAATAGACTCGCCAGTTTTCACCATATCTCCAGGTTGTCTTAATAGTGTTTGGGCGTGACCGTATAGGCTCATATAACCCTTACCATGATCAATAACTAACACCATACCAAAACCACGTAACCAGTCGGCATAAATAACTTTTCCTGATGCCACTGCATTGATATTTTGTCCTTCAGGTGCGGCAAGTACAGTCCCTTTCCAAACAATTTGTCCAGAACGGTTGCTACCAAATCGTTTACTCACTCTGCCGTTAGTTGGCCATTTTAATTTGGCTTTTTGACTGACTAATCCATCCATGGTTGGATTGGCTTTTGCGGCAAGCATTGCTTGTTGCACTATACGTTTTAAACTTGCCTCTTCTATTTGCAGTTGCTCTAATTCCGCACCTTTACTGGATAAGGTTCTTTGTAGTTGAGTCAATGTTTGTTGGCGTTGGCCTTGCTCTTTGGTTAATTGCAGCGCTTGTTGCTTTTGATCTATCACTAAAGCATTGAGTTTTTGCTTTGCTGTTACTTGCTGTTGCTTAACTTTATTAAGATCAATGCTAGTTTGCTTGAGTTGTTGAATAGCTTTTATGCGGGCATTGTTGAGAAATTGATAATACGCCAGCATGCGCTCAACTGTGGCCGGATTTTGCTGATTCAGCATCATCTTAGTGTAATCATGATTACCTGCCAAATAAGCGCTAGATAACTGTTTTGATAAGGTGTCTTGCTGACTTTTTTTAAGCTTGGCTAAATCTATCTGCTGTTTATCCAAGTTGCTAAGTTTGGCGTTAACTTCAGTCAATGAATTTTGTGATTGATTGACTTTTTTAGCTGCTTTTGCAATCGCTTGCTCGTCACTTTTTAGTAACGCAATAAGCTTCTCGCGTTGCCTTGAGGTGTCTTTGAGCGAATTTTGTTGTTGGTTTATTTGTGCTTGAATAGACTTCAAAGCCGACTGGCGTGAAGACAAATCAGCACTATTTGCCGTAAATGAAAAGATTAGAAAGCCAGCAACAATGCTGGCTTTAATAAATAAACGAGTTATCACGAGTTAATGTTTACTCTTTAAGGTCAATGATACAGCGTCCACTCATTTCTTTCGGGATGCTTTGGCCCATTAAGGTTAACATAGTTGGCGCAATATCGCTCAAGCGTCCACCATCTTTTATCACGGCATCACGACCGACATAAACGAACGGTACCAAGTTACTGGTGTGAGCTGTAAATGCTTGTCCGTTAGAAGGATCTTTCATTTTTTCGGCATTACCATGATCGGCAGTAATCAAGCATTCGCCATCAACTTTAGCTAACGCTTCGACGACACGACCAATACATGCATCAACCGCTTCACACGCTTTAACTGCGGCATCAAAGTTACCGCTATGGCCGACCATATCACCATTTGGATAGTTACAAATGATGACATCATATTTTGTAGATTCTATCGCGGCGACCAATTTATCGGTTAATTCTGTCGAGCTCATTTCAGGTTGCAGATCATACGTTGCGACCTTAGGTGACTGAATTAAAATACGATCTTCACCTTCGAATGGCTCTTCTTTACCACCATTGAAAAAGAAAGTCACATGAGCATATTTTTCAGTTTCCGAAATACGCAGCTGGGTCTTACCCTGGTTTTGCAGGGTTTCGCCTAAAGTATTCACTAAATCACTCGATGGATAGGCTACCGGAGCATTAATGTCTGCAGCGTAGTCAGTTAACATCACAAAGTTGATTTTTGGTGTTTTATTACGTTTAAACCCGTCAAAATCTGGATTCACGAAAGTGCGGGTGATTTGGCGAGCACGATCTGCACGGAAATTCATAAATATCAGTGAATCATTATCGCTTAATACGGCAGCTTCGCCTTGCGCATCAACAATGGCAGATGCAGCAACAAACTCATCGTTTTCATCACGAGCATATGCCGCTTCAAGCGCTTCTGGTGCCGAAGCATAAGCGAACTTACCTTTAGCTTCGGTGATTAATTCGTAGGCTTGCGATACGCGATCCCAACGATTATCACGATCCATAGCAAAATATCGACCAATAATTGAGGCTGTACGGCCATGACCTAATTCAGCAAATAGCTCATCAAAATGGACTAAGCTATTTTGAGCGCTACGAGGTGGCGTATCACGGCCATCTAAAAAGGCATGTAAGTACACTTTTGTTGCGCCGCGTTCAACAGCCATACGACACATCGCTTCAATGTGCTCTTCATGGCTGTGTACACCACCGGCAGACAATAGCCCCATAATGTGCACCGCACCATTTGCGGCAATGGCTTTGTCTACTGCATCGCAAAGTGCTGCGTTTTGTTCAAACTCATGGTCTACAATTGCTTTACTGATGCGGGTGAGTTCTTGATAAACAATTCGGCCAGAACCAATATTGATATGGCCAACTTCAGAGTTACCCATTTGACCATCGGGTAATCCGACGTCAATACCAGAACCTGAAATAAGACTGTGAGGGTATTGTGCATTGAGCTTATCTAAGACAGGAGTGTTTGCATGAAAAACCGCGTTATCTTGCGTGTCTTCACTGTAACCCCAACCATCAAGGATAAGTAATGCGAGTGGACGTTTTTTAGCCATTTGCAAGTACCTTATTAAGTTAAAATAGAAGTGTTATAAAATTTCAATTGTATGAATATTACTACTTATCGATAGTGTGCAAAAGGCATATAGGTTTGAAGATATAACTAAAGCAGCTGATAACGAGGGGCGAGTCACGAATAACTCAGCGTAAACCGTTTATTTTAGGTGTTTCTTTAATGAAAACTGCCGAGCAAAACGATATACTCGAGGCCATCTCATCTTAGTCATCGTCAGAGAAATCAGTAATTATGCAAGAATATATGGAATTTTTTAAAGCGAATCCAATGTTAAGCTTAGCGTGGGTCGGCTTGTTTGTAGCACTTGTTGTTAGTGTCATTAAATCTGGTACATCAAAAGTGAAAAATGTCAGTCATCAAGAGCTAACACTCATGGTGAATAAGCAAGATGCCAAACTCGTTGATGTGCGTGGCAAAGAAGAATTTAAGAAAGGCCATATTGTTGATTCACTCAATGTGACCTTATCAGAAATTAAAAATAATCAAGTCACTAGCCTTGAAAAGTTTAAAACTAGCCCCATTATATTAGTATGTAACTCAGGTATGACATCGTCACAAGCAGCTCAACTTCTTACTAAACAAGGATTTGAAAACGTGTTTAACCTTAAAGGTGGCATGGGCGAATGGCAAGGTGCTAATTTACCAGTAGTTAAAAGCAAGCGTTAATATGGTTGCTTAATGGTATTCGGTGTTAACGAATTTGGGTATGAGTTAACACGGTTTATTATCAAGATCTTGTTCGTTATCATTTATCGAGCTGGATCAACTTTACGGGATAGCACTAATGTTAGATTAATTCTTTATGCATTGAGTGTGAAAGCCCAACACAATTAGCTTCACAGAAAAGCTAAATAACATTGATAGGTAGGAAATTATGGCTGAAGTAGCAAACAACGAAGCACAAGCACCACAGTTCAACATTCAGCGTATTTATACAAAGGATTTGTCTTTTGAAACGCCAAACAGCCCTGCTGTTTTCCAGAAAGAATGGAACCCAGAAGTAAAATTAGATTTAGATACTCGCAGCAACAAATTGTCTGACGACACATACGAAGTAATTTTATCACTGACTGTTACCGCTAAAAATGGCGAAGACACCGCATTTTTATGTGAAGTTCAGCAAGCGGGTATTTTCTCGATTGTGGGTTTAACTGAGCAACAACTTGCCCATTCTTTAGGTGCATATTGCCCTAACGTATTGTTCCCATACGCACGTGAATTAGTTGGCAACTTAGTTGGCCGTGGTACTTTCCCACAACTAAACCTTGCTCCAGTGAATTTTGATGCTCTATTTGCTCAGTACGTTCAACAGCGTCAAGCTGCTGCAACTGAAGAAGCAACTGCGTAATTTATGAATAACGCTGCCGAAATTACGGTATTAGGGGCGGGGTCTTATGGCACCGCCCTTGCTATTTCTTTAGCCAGCAATGGCCATAAGACATTGCTTTGGGGTCACGATCCTAAAAGCATGCAAGTATTAGCGGAAGGCCGCAGTAATGAACGTTTTTTGCCTGGCATTCAGTTTCCTGATTGTTTATCCATCGAAGCTGATTTAGGCAAAGCCTTAGCCGCCAGCAAGAATATTTTGGTTGTTGTACCAAGCCATGTATTTGGTGACGTGCTTAAGCAAGCAAAACCATTATTGCGTGACGACGCACGTATTGTGTGGGCGACCAAGGGCTTAGAGCCTGAAACTGGCCGTTTATTACAAGATGTTGCTCGTGAGCAATTAGGTGAACATTATCCACTAGCTGTGTTATCTGGGCCTACCTTTGCCAAAGAATTAGCCGCTGGTTTACCTACCGCTATTTCGGTTGCGGGTACTTGCCCACAGTTTACCCATGACTTAGTCGAATTGCTTCATAGTCCAAAACGCTTGCGTGTATACGCAAATGACGATTTTATCGGCATACAATTAGGCGGAGCGGTTAAAAACGTGATTGCCATTGGTGCAGGTATGTCCGACGGTATTGGCTTTGGTGCAAATGCGCGTACCGCACTCATTACTCGTGGTTTAGTTGAACTGAGCCGTTTAGGTGAAGCTATCGGCGCCGATGCATCAACCTTCATGGGTATGGCGGGTTTAGGTGACTTAGTATTAACGTGTACCGATAATCAGTCGCGTAATCGTCGTTTTGGTTTGGCTTTAGGTCAAGGCAAAGACGTTATCACCGCGCAAGAAGAAATCGGTCAAGTAGTCGAAGGTTATCGAAATACTAAAGAAGTGTTTACCTTAGCCAAGCGCCTAGGGGTAGAAATGCCGATCACCGAGCAAATTTACCAAGTCTTATACCAAGGTAAAGCACCGGTTGAAGCAGCAAAAGAGTTACTTAGTCGAGACAAGAAATCTGAAACGCTGAAAAAATAGTGCAACAGAGCGGCTAAGTTAACCGTGAATAGATACTAAAAAGGATGCTAAAATAGCATCCTTTTTTGCATTTAATATTTATCAATTAAATACAAAACAACCCATTTAAAGTGTGGAGTAAAACGTGAAACATCATGACGTAATTATTATCGGCGCCGGCGCGGCAGGATTAATGTGTGCTGCTACTGCGGGCTATCGAGGTCGTGATGTATTGGTGCTAGACAATGCCAAACAAGCTGGTAAAAAAATTCTTATCAGTGGTGGCGGGCGTTGTAACTTTACCAACCAAAAAGTTGAGCCACATCAGTTTATTTGTGGCAACCCACACTTTGTCAAATCGGCATTAGCTCGCTATCGTTCAAGTGATTTTATTGAGTTGGTTGAGCGTCATGGTATTGAATACCATGAACGTGAGCATGGGCAGTTATTTTGTAATGACTCAGCCAAAGAGATCGTTACCATGTTAATGACTGAATGCGAGTGGGCCGGCGTTAAGGTAAAGCTGCGTACTGAAATGCTATCTGTTACTAAAACGGATACAGGATTTAATTTAACTACCTCAAATGGTGATTTTAGCTGCGAGTCATTAGTGATAGCGACTGGCGGTTTATCCATGCCCAAATTAGGTGCTACGCCTTATGGCTATAAGCTGGCAGAGCAATTTGGTTTAACGGTGTTATCAACCAGTGCTGGTTTAGTTCCATTTACGTGGCATGCCGAACAAAAAGTGCGCTTTGAGCCGTTATCGGGTATTGCCGTGCCAACAACCATTACCGCCCAAGACGGCACTCAATTTAGCGAGGCCTTGTTGTTTACTCATCGTGGTCTATCAGGCCCAGCAGTACTGCAAATTTCTAATTATTGGCAACCAGGTGAAGCTATTTCTATCAATTTATTACCGGGTGAAAACGCGTTAGATAAAATTGAATTTGCACTGAAACATCATCCAAAGCAAAGCCTACGCAACACCTTAAGCCTGTGGTTACCTAAACGCTTGGTTGAAACACTATTTGACGAGTCTCAACTGGATAAAGCATTAAACCAACTCGGCCACGGCGAGCGAGAAAAACTCGCTAACGACTTAAACGACTGGTCTATTACCATGAATGGCACCGAAGGTTACCGCACCGCAGAAGTCACTTTAGGTGGCGTTGACACCAATGAATTGTCATCTAAAACCATGCAAGCGAATAAGGTCTCTGGATTGTACTTTATTGGTGAAGTAATGGACGTAAGTGGTTGGTTAGGCGGGTTTAATTTTCAGTGGGCTTGGAGCTCAGGTGTTGCTGCAGGATTGGCAGTTTAATTGTGTAGAGACAATAAAGTTTGCCCGTAAGCACTAAAGTTTGCCCGTAAGTGCAAATGACCCGTAGTGGCCAACTCATTTTTTAATGATGCTACATGCTGAATTCAGGACGACGTTAAACGAAAAGCTGATTAAAGGGTTTCCTTATGGGTAAACTCTTTTGTCATTATTTCGATCACTAATATTTTTTATTGTTCTGCACAAGATCTACCGCTCAAAAATTACTTAATATCTTATCCTGTAACATACTTTTTCAACTTAATCGTGTAAGTTAATCGTGTAAATTAATTGTGAACTTTTTATTCTTTAGTCAGTAAACTCTCACAATTGTCGTTAGCTTAATAAGGGAATTGTTGAAAATGTTAAAGTTGAACCTTGTTTCTTATTCCGTGCTATTAGCCTTTTTGGCTAGTTACAGTGCAATTGCCAACGAATCAAACTCTCTCGATCTTAGTCTGCAAGAGTTACTGAATGTCGAAGTCACTTCGGTATCAAAACAAAAGCAGCCTTTATCGAATTCACCTGCTGCAATCTATGTCATCACAAGCGAACATATACGTAATTCTGGTGCTACTTCTATCCCGCAAGTACTTCGAGATGTGCCAGGGCTGCATGTAGGGCAGATTGACTCTCAAAAGTGGGCTATCAGCAGCCGTGGTTTTAATGGGCGCTACAACAACAAATTACTGGTATTGATGGATGGCCGAACCCTTTATTCTCCAATATTTTCAGGTGTCTACTGGGAGGTTCAGGATACGCTGATGGCCGATATTGAACGCATAGAAGTTATACGTGGGCCTAGCGCGGCAATGTGGGGCGCCAATGCAGTAAACGGTGTGATTAATATTATTACCAAACACAGTGCAGATACATCTGGTGGTTATGCAGAATTTGGGGCTGGCGATTATGAGCAAGGATTTGCAGGTTTTCGTTATGGTTCCACATTATCAGATAATGCAACATCAAGAGTGTATGTAAAAGGCCATAGCAGAGACTCGCTTGAGTATAATTCGCAAGATCTCGATAGCGGTCTTGCGGAGCAATTAGCCACTGTTGATAAAGACAACGATTGGATGCATCTTCAAGTGGGAGGCCGCGTTGATATGGAGCTTGATACGGGCACAAGCCTTATGTTGAGCAGTGATGTGTACCGCACTGAAATGCAGCAGACCTCTTATTACCCTTCATTAGTTGGTCCGTCATATCGTGATTTTAATAGTAATGACATCAGCAGCGATGGCTTTAATTTATTATCAAAACTCACCAAAGCGTTATCTCCAACCTCTCAATACAGCCTTCAAGCCTACTACGATTATGCAAAAAGAGATGATGATTGGTATGGTTTTAGTAGTGAAACGGTTGATGTTGATTTTCAGCATCAGCTACTTGTTGGACAAAATCATAATATTATCTGGGGACTCGGTTACCGCTTTATTCAAGATGATTTCGACCAAAGCACTATTATTGTAAGTAGCGAGTCAGAATCAACTCGAACCAATTTGTGGAGCGCATTTATTCGTGATGAAATTACGTTAGTTGATGATGAGTTGTGGTTGACGTTAGCATCACGTTTCGAACACTATGACTACACAGGCTTTGAGGTTCAACCGAATGCTCGCCTGATGTGGCAGTTGAATAAAAAAAATAATCTGTGGGCCTCTGTTGCACGCGCAATCAGAACTCCGTCGCGGATAGAAAATAATCTATCGGTGAACTCACAAATCATACCGCCTTCAGTTCAGTCACCATTGGTTAGTATATGGGTGGCTGGTAACGAGGATTATAAATCTGAAGTCATCATTTCGTATGAGGTAGGTTATCGATTTACGCCCGCTAAAAAATGGTCATTTGATTCAACAATTTTTTATAACGATTATGACCAATTGCGCAATGCTCCAGCCGGTGCAACAGATTTCAGCACATTTCCCAATTACATTTCGCAATACTTAACATTCAGTAATGATCTTGATGGATATAACTATGGATTCGAGCTCTCATCTCAGTGGGCTGCAACTGATACTATCCAATTCAAAGTAAATTATAGTTTTACTCAAAATGAATTTGGTGCCAGTCAAAGTCAAAATACTGATGCCCCAGAGCATATGATATCGACAATGATGGATTGGAGCATTAGCGATAATGTTGATTTTAATCTAGTTTGGCGTGTTATTGATGAAGCTTACGTATTGAATATCAATGACCTTAGTACTAAGGAAATTGATAGCTATAGCGGAGTTGATTTAGGACTGCACTGGAAGGTTAAGCCTGATGTCATGTTATCAGCATTCGGGAAAAATTTACTTCATCCTGCAAACCTTGAGTTTGAAGGAGAAAGTTACCAACTCCCTTATCGTGTGGGACCAAGTTATTATATTAAAGCTACTTTGACCTTTTAGGGTAGCAACATTGAAAAACTCAAATTTAAGTCGACAGTTACTGTATTCATTATTGGTCGTGGGAGCTATTTTGCTTCCGCGAGTCTCTATGGCGCAGAACGCATTCGAGTTAAAAGCGGCATTAACCTATAACTTTGCTAAGTTTACTCAGTGGCCTGAAGCGCGTCTTAATACCTCATCTGCATGGAAAATATGTTTTTTCGGAAATCAATATCACGACAGTTTCATGGGACTTTCCGATAAAACGCTGGGAACTCAGTCTGTGATGGCCATTGAGTTATCTGGAATAAGCCAAATCGATCAGTGCGATGTTGTATTTGTAGACACTAACTCTAGGGAGTTAACCCATAGATTGTTAGTGGCTGTCGATAATAAGGCTATTTTAACGGTTTCGGATATCACAGGTTTTGCAATGCAAGGCGGGATGATTGAAATCGTCGAGCAAGATAAGCGATTATATTTTAAAGTTAATATGCAAGTGGTAGCAAAATCTGGATTAACTATCAGCTCTCAAGTATTGAAATTGGCACTTGAGGTTAAGCGATGAAAGTAATGAATTTGTCATCGAAGTTTATCGTTTAACATAATGCTTAGCGATATTATCGCGAGCAATAATCTATCAGCAATTATGTTTAATCCTTTCGAGGTAGTCAAAAGAGGTTAACTTGCTAATGATATTACTGGATTGGCCGATAGTCATATTTATGTCATCAAAAATTAACAGAAGATTAAAATTGAGATGTTTGACGATTCATTCTTGGTAGGTTGTTGATAAAATGTTAATGGATTTACCGTTAAACATACTTTAAACTTAATCGAATAAGTTGTTTGTGTGATATAGATTTTTTGAAAAATAAATTGGCATTGCTATCTTTGGCTTGGTGAAGGAATTATTGAAAATGTTAAAGCTGAAAATGACTTTTTATTCTGCATTATTTGTTTTTTCTGCGAGTTCTACAGCTATAGCCGCTGATTCTGACTCTTTAGATCTCAGTCTACAAGAGTTAATGAATGTTGAAGTGACTTCTGTATCAAAACAAAAGCAGCCTCTATCCAATTCACCCGCTGCAATCTATGTCGTCACCAGCGAAAGTATTCGTCGCTCTGGGGCAACCTCAATCCCACAAGCACTTCGCGATGTGCCAGGGCTGCATGTTGCGCAGATTGATTCACAAAAATGGGCCATCGGTAGCCGTGGTTTTAACGGCCGCTACAATAACAAACTATTGGTATTGATGGATGGTAGAACCCTTTATTCTCCAGCTTTCTCCGGTGTTTATTGGGAAGTACAAGACACACTCATGGCAGATATTGAACGTATCGAAGTCATCCGTGGTCCAAGTGCTGCTTTGTGGGGCGCCAATGCGGTTAATGGTGTGATTAACATTATTACCAAACACAGTGCCGACACATTAGGAGGCTATGCAGAGCTAGGTGCCGGAGATTATGAACAAGGTTTTGCTGGTTTTCGTTATGGTTCGACATTGTCTGACAAGGTCACGTCGAGAGTATATTTAAAAGGCCATGAAAGAGATTCGTTTGAGCTTGACCCAAATGATCTTGAGAGTGATTTACTGGTACCATTTGCTGATGCTGGCAAAGATAATAGCTGGCAGCATCTGCAATTAGGTGGGCGCATTGATATTCAGCTTGAGACAGACACAAGCCTCACGTTAAGCAGCGACTTTTATACGTCGAAGATGCAGCAAGCACCTAATATTGCATCAACAGACGCGCCGCTATACCGAGAGTATTATACTGACGAAGTCAAAAGTGATGGCTTTAATCTGTTATCAAAGTACACCAAAGCATTATCGGCAACCTCTGAATATAGCGTACAAACCTATTACGATTATGCAAATAGAGATGAAAATTTATATGGTTTAAGCAGTGAAACATTTGATGTTGATTTTCAACATCAGTTAATTGTTGGACAAAATCATAATGTTGTTTGGGGATTAGGATATCGTTATATACAAGATGATCTCGGCTCCAGCCCTATTCTAGAAAGTAGTGAGGCTTTCTCGACAAATACTGATTTGTGGAGTGCATTCATCAGTGACGATATTATGTTAGTTAAAGACGAGTTGTGGCTTACTCTGGCTTCGCGCTTTGAACGTAATGATTACACTGGTTTTGAAGTTCAACCCAATATTCGTCTTAGATGGCAGTTAGATGCAAAAAACAGTGTATGGACTTCTATTGCTCGAGCAGTGCGAACCCCGTCAAGATTAGAAAATAATATATCTGTAAATGGCCTGAATATACCGCCTTCTGACGAGGCCCCACTGGTTAAGGTATGGGTGTCGGGTAACGACAACTTTGAATCCGAAGAAATTATCTCATACGAGATGGGGTATCGTTTTATTCCGGCAAGCCAATGGTCTTTTGATACTACCGTGTTTTATAACGATTATGACAAACTGCGCAGTACTTCAATAGCTGCAACAGATTTCAGTACATTTCCTAATTACATTTCGCAACATTACCTATTTGGAAATAGCTTGGACGGATATAACTATGGGGCTGAGTTATCTTCGTTATGGGCTGCAACGGATGCGCTTCAGTTTAGAGTCAATTACAGCTTTATCCAAAGCGAATTTGGTGACAGTTTAAATCAGAATACCGACGCACCAGAGCATATGTTGTCGACCATAATTGATTGGAATATTACCGATGATGTTGATGTTAACTTCGTATGGCGTTTTGTCGATAGCACTAACTTAATAAGCCAAAACGGCACAAGTATAAAGACAATTTCTAGCTATCATAGTGTTGATATTGGAGTGAGTTGGGACATCACGCCTGAGGCTACACTATCGGCCTACGGGAAAAATTTACTTCACCCAGCCCACCTTGAATATGAAGGAGAAAGCTTACAATTCCCTTATCGGGTAGGGCCAAGTTACTTTGTTAAAATGACTTTAACTTTTTAAGGTCGCGACAATGAAAAAAGCTAATTTGAGTCGACAGATATTGTATTCATTATTGATTGTATTTGTGCTGCTTCCGCGTTCATCAATAGCCCAGGACTCGTTTGATTTAAAAGCGGCGTTTACCTATAACTTTGCTAAATTTACTCAGTGGCCTGAATCGCGTCTCCATGAAAAATCGGCGTGGAAAATATGTTTTTTTGGTAATCAATATCGTGACAGTTTTATTGAATTGGCTAATAAAAAACTGGCCGGTCAATCCATTGCAGTCATTCAACTTTCAGAAACAAGTGCTATCGCACAATGTGATGTGGTCTTCATTGATACCAACTCAAGAGATTTAACCCGTCGTTTGTTTTTGGCTGTCGATAATAAACCTATTTTAACGGTTTCGGATATCTCGGGGTTTGCAGTGCAAGGAGGCATGATTGAAATCATCGAGCAGGATAAACGATTATATTTCAATATTAATAGTAAGGTGTTAGAGGCATCAGGCTTAAACATCAGTTCACAGGTATTGAAATTAGCACTTGAGGTAAAGCGATGAAAATAATAAATTTTGCATCAATCCGAACAAAGTTGATTTTTTCAATGCTAGCGATCGCTATTATTGTCATTGTTATTATTTCTTCATCATTAATCACTAAACAATATGCCGTGACAAAAGAGAAGGCCGAACAAGGCTTGGCGGTGTTAAGTGATATTGTTGCGAGCAATAGCCTGTCAGCGGTTATTTTTAATGACCCAACATCAGCAGAAAAAACCTTATCTGCACTTATTGCTCAACCAGATATTATGCATGCGGCAATATATAACCCTACTGGGAGTCTATTTGCTACTTATCAGGGCAATAAGGCTTATCAAAGTAGTATTGATCAGCAAACGTTATTAAATATTATTTCTTCCAAGAAAAAACTGACGCAGTTTAATCAAGATGGCGTGCATTCATATACCCCACTAGTATTTGAAGGTGAGGTGGTGGGATTACTGCATATTACCGATAATATGAACGAATTCACCAAGCAACTAGACGACTATTTAGTACTTGTTTTATCCACCAGCATTTTTGCCATTTTTGCCAGCTTGTTGGTGATGTTTTGGTTGCAATCGTTATTCACCAAGCCACTTAATACCCTGTTAGAAGTGATAGAACATATCTCAAATAATAAAGACTATACGCAACGCGTAAACCTCAAGTCTAATGATGAATTCTCTCAGTTGGCGCACAGCTTTAATGTGATGATCGGCGAGGTTGATGCCCGAGGTAGACAATTAGAAACCATTAACCATGAATTAGAAAATCGAGTATCAGAGCGCACGTTTGAATTACAACAAACCCTTGAGATTGCCAAAAAAGCCAGCCAGGCCAAATCTGAGTTTTTAGCGGTAATGAGCCATGAAATTAGAACGCCACTCAATGGCATTGTTGGTTTTTCAGATCTACTGACCTCTTTTAAATTAAATAAAAATGTGTCCAACACGGTTCAAATGATCAACGACTCAGCACAAACATTGCTGGTGCTGTTGAATGAAGTGCTCGATTTCTCGAAAGCAGACGCCAATAAAATGGATTTAGACATTAAAGAATTTAATTTGCCCGATCTTGTCACTTCTGCATGCCATTCTCATAAAGTGTCGGCAGAGAAAAAGGGCCTTAATTTTGACGTGTTCATATCGCCATTGATCCACGAAAACTATTTGGGTGACTCCGTCAGAGTGCGACAAATTATTAATAACTTTGTCTCAAACGCTATAAAGTTTACACACCAAGGCGCTATTTCGGTACAGATAAGCGAGCACATGGAGGCTTCAGATACCTTTATTACGTTTACAGTTAAAGATACCGGTATTGGCATTGCGACAGCTAAACTAGAGAGTATTTTTACCCCCTTTATGCAGGCTGATAACTCTATTACCCGCGAGTTTGGCGGAACCGGCCTTGGTTTAGCCATTTGCCAACAACTCGTCGTATTGATGAATGGCCGTTACGGTGTAGAAAGCACCTTAAATGAAGGCAGCAACTTCTGGTTTAGCATTCCACTTGTACCACAAGACAACTCATTCATCGCTTCTCCTGCAGTAGTTGAACCGGATAAGAGTGTTCAGGCAACGTATCGATCAACAACCGTGCTTGTTGCTGAAGATAATGTGGTCAATCAGCTGGTGGTAAAAAGTCTGCTAGCGTCTTTGGGGCATCAGTGTGAAATTGTTAATAATGGCCAAGAAGCCATTGTCCGAGCGAGCGAGAAAAAGTTTGATTTAATCTTTATGGATTACCATATGCCAATAGCTGATGGAATAGTTGCAACTAAAGCAATCACTGAGTTAGGTCAGAATTGTATTAATAATGAAACCCCTATCATCGCACTTACTGCAGATATCCAACCAAGTGTTAAAAGGCTATTCCGTAATGCTGGCGCTAAAGACACGTTGTTAAAACCTTTTACCCGCCAGAACCTATCTGAATGTATGAATAAATGGGTGTTTGAACCTGCGAGTCTTTCCGAGGTTGTCGAAGATACTCAGGACGAGGCGTCGTTAGTATTTGTTGATGGACCGCTTGATGACATTCAACAAATTTCGCCAGATGACTCGTACGATCTTGTTAACAGCATAGTGGATTTGTACTTACAAAATGCACCTGAGTTAATTAAAAATATTATAGAAGGCGTAGTCGACAATAATGCCGACCAAGTCTTTAAATCTGCACACTCTTTAAAGTCCAGTTCGGCCAATGTCGGGGCGATAAAAATTCAAATGTTAGCGAGCCAAATAGAGTTGTTTGCACGTTGTGGTGACTTGAGCGATGCCAATCATCTCGCAGACACATTATTGCCCGTGTTTGAACAAACGAAAGAGGCAATATTGCTAAAGTTAGCGAGGTTTGTTTAATGTTATTAAATACACTTCAAGATGTGGTGCTAATCGTTGATGATGACCCTGTCATTCGGATTCTGATGCGTCGAGCATTAAACCAGTCAGTGGGTAGTATTATTGAGGCGAGTAGTGGTGAAGAGGCGATACAGCTTTTTTCTGAGCACTCTCCAGATTTAATATTACTCGATGTGTCGATGGATAACATGGATGGTTTTGAATGCTGTTCAATGATCCGTTCATTACCTGAAGGGGATAATGTCGCCATTATTATGGTGACAGCACTGGATCAGCCGCAAGATATTCAAAAGGCCTTTGATGTAGGTGCAACAGACTTCATGACTAAACCGGTTAAGTGGCCGCTGCTGAGTCACCGCATTCACTATGTGCTGAAAGCTAATAAAACAATCAAAGAGTTAACTAAGAGTAAAAACAAACTCGCCAGAGCACAAAGTATTGCTCACTTGGGCTCGTGGGAATGGGACTTCAAATCTAGTAAGTTAGACTGCTCTGATGAGGTGTATCGCATGCTGGGTATGCAACCTCAAGAGATTGATATTACGTTCTCCAAATTGTTAGAAATCATCCACCCAGATGACCGAGAATTCTTAAAGCTAACCGTTAAAACAGCCTTAAAAACCAGGCAGTCGTATGATATTGAATATCGTGTGTTACATGGTAGTGGAGAGGTGATTACCCTGCATGATAGAACCGATATCACTTACGATTTTGGTGAACCACGGATTAATGGCACTTTGCATGATATTTCTAGTCGGAAAAAGTCAGAGCAAGAAATCGCGTATTATGCCTATTACGATACCTTAACGGACCTGCCGAACAGACGTAAGTTTTTGTTGCAGTTGGACTCTGCGATTGCTCTAGCTAAGCGTCACACAACCAAATTAGCATTGTTGTTTATTGATTTAGATCATTTCAAAAGAATAAACGATACGTTGGGGCATAAAGCGGGAGATGAATTGTTATGCGAAGCAGCCACACGTATTAAAAACTCGGTACGCATGTCAGATGAGCTCAGTGTGGGGAGTCGGGGAGATTATGAAAATGAACACCTTGCCCGTTTGGGCGGGGACGAATTCACCCTACTTTTATGTGAACTAGAAGTGTTCGATAATGTAGCGGTTATTGCTCAGCGAGTGCTAGATGCACTCTCTAAGCCCTATATTATTCAGGGACAGCAAACGTTTATTTCAGCCAGCATAGGTATTTCGTTTTATCCTGATGACGGCGCTACCGGCGATATTTTGTTGCAGCATGCAGACACAGCCATGTACGAAGTGAAAAATAACGGCAAAAACGGTTATCAATTGTTTTCTCATGATATGCATAAGTCGTTAATGGATCGGCTTCAAATAGAAGCTGAACTACGTGAAGCGGTAAGATTAGGCAATCAACTTATGTTGTATTATCAGCCACAAGTTAACTCTGTGAATGGCAATATTATTGGGTACGAAGCATTGCTACGTTGGAATCATCCAACAAGAGGCTTGTTAGCGCCGATAGATTTTCTCGCGATTGCTGAAAGTAGCGGCTTGATTATTCCTATTGGAGAATGGGCTTTGCTTGAAGCTTGTAACAAAGCGAAGAAAATACACATTGCAGATGCGAATTTTCAGCGCATGGCTGTTAATCTATCGGCATTGCAATTCAACCATGCAAATATTTTTGACCACGTTAAGAGTGCACTTGTTGAAACCGGCTTACCACCAAGCTTACTCGAGCTTGAAATTACAGAATCAGCCATCATCAGTAACGTCGATGAGGCAATTGCTTTGCTGTTTATGTTAAAAAAACTAGGTGTGAAGTTAGCCATTGATGATTTTGGAACCGGCTACTCTTCATTAAATTACTTAAAGAGCTTTCCCATTGATACATTGAAAATAGATAAATCGTTTGTAGATGGCATTGTGAGTAATCAAAAAGATGCCGCTATTGCTCGCACAATTGTGCAGTTAGCACTTAATTTAGAGCTCAGTACGATAGCTGAAGGAGTCGAATTCATAGAGCAGCATGAGTTACTTAAGGCTATGGGGTGTACTAATTTACAAGGTTATTTGTATAGTAAACCCTTACCTTCGGAAATGGTTTGATTGTTATGTAATAGGCTCTCCAAATTGACCATTAACGTAAATTGGTGGCAGCAAAAAGGGCATATTTAAATGAGCGCGCCAAGACGCTTTTAATATCATTAATCCTTTAAGCCGATCAATTCATATTGAGTCGGTTTTTTTGTATCTCTACTTGTATATATAAACTTTCATATATACACTTGGTCGTATATTTTTAATTCTTGTTTATCCGTTATGAAAAAGAAAACTGTGTTGTTTCTATGTACTGGCAATTCGGCGCGTTCGCAAATGGCTGAGGCGTTGTTACGCAATAAAGCGGCTGATCAATTTGATGTGTTCAGTGCCGGGACATCGCCAGAGCAAGTCGATGTTCGAACTATTGAGGCTATTACTCGCTTTGGTATTGATGCGGGTGATTTAGTGTCTAAGCACTTGCAGACTTTTGCTGGCAAAGACTTCGATTATGTTATTACCCTTTGCGAAAAAGCTAATAATGAATGTCGTAGTTACCCTGGAGCAGGTAAACAATTGGCATGGGATTTCCCTGATCCTAAAACCCGTACAGGTAATCATCCATTTTCAAGCACCATGACCGAGCTTAACAATCGTTTGTCGATGTTTTTGCTGGTGGAAAATAAAGTCACTTCCAAGGCCTCGAATGAGATTGCCATAGAGACAAAAATCGAAGATCGCAATCAATCTGCCCCAGAACGATTAATCGATTTCGATCCCATTACATTTTATAAATGCCTTACCGATGACATTCGCCTAAAAAGCTTAATGCTGACCCATTACCACGGTGAATTGTGTGTGTGCGAGCTGATGGAAGCGCTGAATGAAGAAAGCCAACCAAAAGTATCGCGTAATTTAGCCTTGTTAAAAAAGGCTGCGATTATTAGCGACAGAAAACACGGTCAGTGGGTGTTTTATCGCATCAATCCTAACTTACCTCTATGGGCCAAATCAGTAATAGCAGAAACCACTGAAAACAACCTTGGGTTGATTATGTCGCCATTAGAGCGGTTAGACATCATGCAAAATAGACCGAACAAGGTGAGTTTTTGTCGTTAATGCTGTGTTGTAAAAAATATTATTAATATTTTTGTGTTGTACCCTCATTGTTTGGAGTCTTGTTATGGGCATGTTTGAACGGTTTTTATCGGTATGGGTTGGTTTAAGTATGTTGGCCGGAGTGTTGTTAGGTTTATGGCAGCCAGATATCTTTCAAGCTATAGCAAACCTTGAAATCGCCCACGTTAACTTGGTTGTTGCGGTATTTATTTGGGTGATGATTTACCCAATGATGGTGCAAATTGATTTTTCGGCAATGAAAGATGTGGGTAAAAACCCTAAGGGATTACTGCTGACCATTGTCATTAATTGGTTAATTAAACCCTTTACCATGGCGGCATTAGGATGGTTGTTTTTTAAGGTGTTGTTTGCCGATTTGGTCGACCCTGCATCTGCACAAGAGTATATCGCAGGGATGATTTTATTAGGTGTTGCGCCATGTACTGCGATGGTTTTTGTGTGGTCACAACTAACCAAAGGAGATGCTAATTACACCTTGGTGCAAGTGTCGGTTAATGATGTGATTATGATTTTTGCCTTTGCGCCAATTACCGCATTATTACTGGGCGTGAGCGATATTCAGGTGCCATGGGAAACCTTGCTTATTTCGGTATTACTGTATGTGTTGTTACCGCTATTGGCCGGAGTGACAACACGTTACTTGCTTAACCGCCGCCATGGATTAGCCGCAGTTAACTCATTTTTGGCTACCTTAAAACCATGGTCGATTATCGGCTTACTGGCCACTGTGGTGTTGTTGTTTGGTTTTCAAGCTGAAGTCATTGTGTCTGATCCGCAAACCATTGGCTTGATAGCTGTGCCTTTGATTATTCAAACTTACGGTATTTTTATTATTGCGTATATAGCCGCTAAATGGCTGAAATTATCCCATAACATTGCCGCTCCAGCTTGTTTAATTGGCACCTCTAACTTTTTTGAACTGGCGGTGGCCGTGGCGATATCGCTATTTGGGCTGCACTCAGGAGCCGCGTTGGCTACAGTGGTTGGGGTATTAGTTGAAGTGCCGGTGATGTTATCGCTAGTAGCCATTATTAATCGAACTCAACATTGGTTTAATCACTGATTTAGTCGCTTTGTGAGTTCAGTTTTATGAGCCAATTTGTTGAAAGCGTTTTTTAAGTTACTTTTTGGAGTTAACCATGCAACCTCATCATTATGATGTTTTAACGTTAGATAATGGCGCCAAACTGATTTTTACTCCGTGCCCTGGTACCAAAGATGAAGCTGTATCTGCGTCAGTTGCTACATTGAAGGCGGCAGGTACAAAAATGCTAGTCACCTTGATGTTCGATGATGAAATCGTACGCAATGCAGCAGAATATTTACCTGCAGAATGTACCAAACAAGCCATTACATGGGTGCAATTGCCCATTGCTGACGATGCCGCGCCAGGGCAAGAGTTTGAAACCCAGTGGTTAGCCCATAAAACCCAGATTATTGAATTGTTAAATAACCAAGGCATTATTGCAGTGCATTGCAAAGGCGGTTCGGGCCGCACTGGATTGGTGATTGGTCTGATATTAGTCAGCTTAGGCTGGCCTAAAGATAAAGTCATTAATGCAGTACAAGCATTGCGGCCCAAGGCGCTAGCTCATCCGGTTCAGCGTGAATATTTTGATGCATTTAATGGTTAGCATGTAGTGATGAACCTTTGAAACGATAACTTAACAATGAGAGCAAGCTCAGGACACCATTATGACGATAAAAATAGGTATTAACGGTTTTGGCCGTATGGGACGTTTATCAATGCGCGCAGCATATGATTGGGACGATGTAGAAATTGTACATATTAACGATCCTGCTGGCGATGCCGCCACGCTGGCACATTTAATGACCTTTGATTCAGTCCATGGCCGCTGGCACCACGAGGCAACACATGACGGTGATGCTATTGTTATTAACGGTAAAGCCATTCCTTGCAGCCGTAATGTTGCTACCCAAGACACTGATTGGTCAAAATGCGATGTGGTGATTGAAGCCTCAGGCAAGATAAAAACCAAAGCCTTGCTACAAGCTTACTTAGATCAAGGTGTAAAACGGGTTGTGGTGACTGCGCCAGTAAAAGAAGACGGCGTGCTCAATATTGTGATGGGCGTTAACGATGATTTATACGACAAAGCCATCCATCCCATCGTGACGGCAGCATCGTGTACCACAAACTGTTTAGCGCCTGTGGTAAAAGTGATTCATGAAAAGATAGGTATTAAGCATGGCTCAATGACTACGATCCACGATATTACCAATACTCAAACTATTCTAGATGCTCCCCACAAAGACTTACGTCGTGCCCGTGCGTGTGGCATTAGTTTGATACCCACTACCACTGGTTCGGCTACCGCAATTACTCATATATTTCCAGAGCTAAAAGGTAAGTTAAATGGTCATGCGATACGGGTACCGTTAGCCAATGCGTCACTGACCGATTGCGTATTTGAAGTGACTCGTGGAACAACGGTTGAAGAAGTAAACCAGCTATTGAAGCAAGCAGCTGATACTGAACTGCAGGGCATTATGGGTTATGAAGAGCGGCCATTAGTGTCGGTTGATTATAAAACCGACCCGCGCTCAAGCATTATCGATGCGTTGTCGACCATGGTGGTGAATGATACCCAAGTGAAACTGTATGTGTGGTACGACAACGAGTGGGGATACGCTAATCGTACCGCTGAGCTCGCCCGCAAAGTCGGCTTAGCAGACAAGGAATAAGCTTCATGGGGCTGGATACATTGCGTACCTTATCACCATCGATAAAACAGTACTTATTGATTACCGGTAATTACTGGGCATTTACCTTAACCGATGGCGCTTTGCGTATGCTGGTGGTGTTGTATTTCCACCAATTGGGTTACAGCCCTTTAAATATTGCGATGTTGTTTTTGTTTTATGAGATTTTTGGTGTCGTGACTAATCTTGTTGGTGGTTGGTTAGGCGCACGGCTTGGCCTAAATAACACTATGAATATTGGCTTAGGCCTACAAATAGTGGCACTAGTTATGCTAACTGTACCTGCTGACATGCTAACCGTCATGTACGTTATGGCTGCTCAGGCGCTGTCGGGCATCGCCAAAGATTTGAATAAAATGAGCGCCAAAAGCGCCATTAAAACCTTAGTGCCCGCAGATGCAGAAGGTAAGCTTTACCAATGGGTTGCGTTGTTAACGGGCTCTAAAAATGCCTTAAAAGGAGTGGGATTCTTTTTAGGTGGTGTGTTACTCACAAGCCTAGGGTTTACAGGCGCCATTATTTTAATGGCCACGTTATTAGGCATTGTATGGTTATGTAGTTTAGTGACCTTAAAAGATGATTTAGGCAAAGCGAAAAACAAACCTAAATTCAAAGATATTTTTTCTAAAAGTCAGGCAATTAATTTATTGTCGGCGGCGCGGATGTTTTTGTTTGGCGCCAGAGATGTATGGTTTGTGGTGGCATTACCGGTATTTTTAGCCACAACTTTTGGCTGGGATCATTGGTGGGTTGGTAGCTTTATGGCTAGCTGGGTGATTGGTTATGGTGTGGTGCAATCCATTGCACCTTATTTCACCGGTAAACGACAGGGAAAAGTGCCGAGCGGCCGAGCTGCTTTTACATGGGCAACTTATTTACTACTCATTCCTGCCGCGATTGCAGTCGCACTACATGCCGATTTTTATGTGCTAGAAAGTGTCGTCATCGGTTTATTAATGTTTGGCGCGGTGTTTGCGATTAACTCATCACTGCATAGCTACTTAATTGTTAGCTATGCTGGCAGTGATGGCGTGTCACTGGATGTGGGCTTTTACTATATGGCCAATGCCATGGGAAGGTTGATTGGAACGATACTGTCAGGTTGGGTCTATCAAGCCTATGGCTTAGAAGCTTGTTTATGGATATCGAGTGGTTTTATAGCTCTTGCTGCCTTAATTTCACTTAAGTTGCCTCATAAAAGGTAAACCATTACTACCACTAAATGCATTTTTGTTTACATATCGATATTTTGTTATCTAACCGTGATAGCCTGAAACTCTTACCGTATCATCGGTAAAAATTGCCTGTTCGCCTATGGCTTCTTCATTATTTTTTTTCTTACCTTAAATTTAAAACGTCTGTAAATCATGGTTTTATAGTTTTTTGTTGAAGTTGGCATGATGCTAGCTTTAACTAATACATAGTCGTGGTGTGAATCGTTAATTTTTACGATAGAGATAAGATATTTGTTTCAATCGTCAGCGTAAATTCAACGCACATCACAATGTAAACCGTACACCAAGGAGGTTTTTATGTTGGGCTGGACATTAATGTTTTTAGTGATAGCCGTTATAGCGGGTCTATTGGGGTTTACTGGTATTGCTGGTGCAGCAGCAGGTATCGCGAAAATTATTTTCTTTATTTTTATTGTGTTGCTAGTGATTTCGTTAGTAGCCAATGCGATTAGAGGCAAAGCTCCCCGAGGATAGTATTAACCCCTTACCTTAATCTAAGTTGAGGCTGCTTAAACAAGTTTATACGATTACAACCATCATCTAGGAGATGAATATGAATTTATTAAAACTACTGACAATGGCAAGTTTAATGGTGTTGTTAACGGCCGGTTTATCAGCATGTTCAGATAACAAAGCTGAAAATGCAGGTGAGAAAGTGGATGAAATGATCCAAGATGCCGGTAATGCAGTTGAAGATACATGTGAAGATGTTAAAGAAGGTATGAAAGCAGAAGATCCAGACTGCTAAGCATTATACCAATCACATTAACTATTTTATTTGTTTAAGTCGTTAAGTTTTACAACTCAAAATGCATTGTTCTAGGTAGAGTAACTCCATTTAAACCAATGTAAGTCGAGGTGGAATGTTTGACTGACAGCGACGAAATAACCAGATAGTTATTAAGATAAGTATTAGCCTAAGCAGCACACATGTGCTGCTTTTTTTACAACAGGAGGACCACAATGCTAACCCGTATTCATATTAAATATTATTATACTGTTGGCGCATTATTGGCTTTGTGCTTATGTGTGGCGCTTCCTTATGTGTTACTTAAGGTTATTTTTGCTTGGGTTGCATTATCTTTGGGGCTGGTGAGTTCAGCTTATTGGTTTAATAGCGCAGGCATTTTCCGAAAAAGCCAAGATGGCAGCATTCCTTGGTATATCAGTTGGAGTTTTGTTCCCTTTTTAATGGGGTGCCAGCTGTATAACGCCTGGGCAAGAAAGCATGACAAAGTGCCCGTAATCCAAAAAATAGATAAGCAGTTGTATTTAGCCTGCCGATTGTTTCCCAGTGATATTGACCGACTTAAGCATGAAAAAATTGATGCAATTTTGGATGTTACTGCCGAATTTGACGCATTAGAGTGGACCTTGTTTGATGAAAATATTGGCTATTTAAATATTCCCATATTAGATCACAGCGTACCGACTGTCGCACAGTTAAATCAAGCCATTAATTGGTTACACACTCAAGTCAGTAATGGTAAAAATGTAGTAGTACATTGCGCGCTAGGCCGGGGGCGTTCGGTGTTGGTATTAGCGGCTTATTTAGTCTGCCGTGAGAGAAATCGTAATGTTAATGATGTGCTTAAATCCATCAATAGTATCCGCCAAACGGCACGGTTAAATAAATGGCAGTTGGCTGCTATAGAAAAAATGCATAGTCAGCAACAAATTAATATTCACAAACGTGCTTGGTTGATTGTTAACCCAGTGTCTGGTGGTGGTAAATGGCATGATGAAGCAGACCATATTACCCAAACCTTGACGGATTACTTTCAGCTTGAAGTGCTGTATACCGCCAAAGATAAGTCTGCAGTGCAATTAGCCAAACAAGCTAAACAAAAGGGCGCAGATATTATAGTTGCCTGTGGTGGCGATGGTACGGTTAACGAGGTGGCATCAGTGATTGTTGATACCGATATTTTCTTAGGTATTATTCCGATGGGAACCACCAATGCACTAAGTCATACTTTGTTTGGCGCCGCCAGTAAATTGGTGCCGGTATCGCAAGCACTTGATATTTTGATTCAAGGTTATTCACAACGTGTTGATACTGCTACATGTAATGATGAGTTGATGTTGTTGCTGGTGGGGCTAGGCTTTGAACAAAAAATGATAGCGAAGGCTGACCGTGACCAAAAAGATGCCCTAGGACAATTAGCCTACCTTAATGGTTTGTGGGAGGCGGTAGGCGAAAACCAGCCATTGTCGATAAGAGTGCAGATCGATGGTGGCGATATTAAAGTGATTAACACCACTAGCCTAGTGATAGCCAATGCTGCGCCATTTACTAGCTTGTTAGCGCTAGGTAATGGCGAGCCCAATATTACCGATGGCTTGTTAGATATTACCTGGATTGAATCGAGTGAGACATCGCCACAACAGTTATTGAGTATGACCGAGTTGCTATTTGCAGGCTTAACTGGAGAACGTGAAGATAATCAACAGAGTCAAATTCATCATGAGCAAGCAAAAAAAATCTACTTAAACACAGATTCGTCTTGCCAATATGTGATCGATGGTGAGTTATTTGAATCAGAAGATTTGTGTATTAAAGTCAAACCCAGGTCATTAAATGTGCTTGTGCCAGAAGCGAGCAAACACGTTTAATGAATGGGCGTTTAATGACGCTATGGTTCGTCTGAACCGGTTTGGTCTTCGTATTTACTGAGTTTGTTGTAAAGGGTTTTGACGCTAATACCTAGCTGTTTGGCAGTATCATTTTTATTGCCCAATGAGTTGTCGAGCGCTTGATAAATAGCTACTTTTTCAAGTTCATCTAAGCGCATACCAGCAGGTATTTGTACGTCGTCAGCTAAAGGCTCAGTTGATGGTTCCAGAGGTGTCACCGTGATATGACTTGGTAAAATAGTATCTTCTGCCAAAATATATGCACGTTCTATTGCGTGTTTTAATTCGCGAACATTTCCGGGCCATTTTTGTTGTTGGATAAGTTTAATCGCATCATCTGAAAAGGTTTTAGTCAGTTTTTCAGCAGTATTTCGGTAGGCTAAAAAATGTTGTGCTAGGCCACTGATGTCATTGCTACGATCGCGTAATGGTGGCACTAGGATAGGGAAATGCGCTAAACGAAAATATAAATCTTCGCGGAAACGCCCAGCATCAATAGCGTCAGCTGGATCGCGATTGGTGGCAGCAACAATGCGAACATTGGCTTTTTTAAGCTGTTGTGAGCCGACAGAGCGATATTCATTGTTTTCGAGTACGCGTAACAATTTTACTTGATGTTCTAGCGGCATTTCGGTGACTTCATCAAGAAATAAGGTACCGCCTTCTGCTTGCTCGAATACACCACGGTGATCACGATGAGCACCGGTAAAAGCGCCTTTTACATGGCCAAACAGCTCACTGTCGACCAGTTCAGGGCTTAATGCACCACAGTTAATGGCGATAAATGGTTGGTTGATTCGGTGACTGGCCAGGTGAATGGTGTTGGCTACAAGCTCTTTACCCGCACCGCTTTCACCGACAATAAGTACGTTGCTTTCGGTTACGGCAACTTTACGAATAGTACGATACAACTTGTGCATTGCCCGCGATGAGCCAACCAACAAACCGTATTGGTCTAGTTCACTAGAAAATGGCTGTTGTTGTTTTGTCGATTGTGACTGCAAGTCTTGGGCAAAGTCTTCTAAGGTGTCGTTGATTGCGTCGGCATCGTAAGGCTGACGAAAATGATAACCAGCGCTTTTTGACATTAAGTAATCTAAGTTAGGATTCGGTTTACCTTCGCTTAAGAAGATGAACTCAATATCAGACATTAACGCACTGTCAGTTAACTCTGCGTATTCTAGTTGGCTTAACTGCGATAATTCAATAATAGCAACGTCTATCGAGTTACTGTGCAGCTGGTCTAACCAGGGCTGGTCAACTGAACTAGCAATCTTATTAAAGTGCTGGCAACTCGGTAAGGCCAGGAGCCGTGCTTCACCTTCTTGACGACGGTGTAAATGATAAAAAAGTGTTGGACGTGGCATACCGATTCACTCCCTGTGGTGTTAAGTCTAATGTTTACCAGTGATGTCGTGTTGACAATCACCAGTGATCATTCCGTGTAATTAGGTAATTAACTCAGACCCGGACAAATTATAATAACTTTAACTATTAGAAGGTTAATTAATTTTTGCCCATGTGCATGGGGTGTTCATGGTTTAGTTTTTGCTTAATAAGGTGTGCTGTACCCGTATATGTTACACAACCCATCCAACAAAGTGCCAGTAAAATTATCCAATGCAGGAGGATTTACGTTGAAATCATTTACTCGAGAAGAACAGGTTGAGTCCGATGTATGGCTATTACATGAGGCAATTGATTTATGCCAAGAAGGACAGCAATTTTATACCCAAGCTACATTAGGAGCTGACGATTACAACATCAAACGGATTTTTATCCGCATGGCCGACATTAGAAAATGCATGCTGGATCGTTTAACTCCTTTGTTTAGCGTGGTGCGAACAAGCCAAGCAAGGCCAATAGACAGTCAAACTTACCATCAACAATCCTCACATCGACACTATGCTAAGGCTGAGCAGGTTATACAGCATAAGCCGTTACCCCAAGCGATAGCGGTATTGGTTGAAACCGAACAACAGGTCTTGGCTCATTTAAAGCAAACGGCTAGAAAAACTAAAAACCAGCGTGTTGCTAGCCAACTTGCCGAAGGTATTGCTTGGCTACAAATGAGCTGTGACACCATGAAAAACCTCTCTTTTGCTCATACTTAGCCATCGGCGACACAAACAGCGTGTTTTAATGGATGTTAATTTGTGACTAGCGTGTGTTTACCTGACTGGCAGCATAATAGTTTTTTTGCCTACGGCATTAGCTATCTGTTCATTCTCTGGAGGGGTCATTTAATGCTAGAGCAGGCTATTCCGCGAATGCAATTGAGAGTCATTAATTCTCATCGCAACGATGAAAAATTTACCTAGCGTCGGTAAAAAAGTCCGATATTGTCATCTATCAGTAAGATGAAAATAACCATGAATACTTGTTAATTCATTATTAACAGATACTTATAACAATTGGCATGGTTCACGCATTGTATTCCTTGAGATTAACAACGGAGGAAAACTTTATGAACAAGACCACATTATCTGTAGTAATGAGCATTATGTTAGGTTCAATGGCATTCGGTGCAAATGCAGCACAAGATTGGCAAGATGATGCAAAAGATGCGTGGATCGATGGTAAAGCTGAAACCACACTTTTGTTAAATGCAAATCTGAACTCATTTGATATTAATACCGACGTGCATGATGGTAACGTGACCCTAACAGGTAAAGTTAACAGCAGTGTTGATAAGTCACTTGCTGGAGAGTTAATTAAAAGCTTAGATGGCGTAAAAGACGTTAACAATGAGCTTTCGGTGATGAAGCAGCACAGTGATAAAGACAGCAAAGATTTAAGTGACTCACTCACAGATTCGAAAGTTGCTACTGTAGTGAAAACCCGATTATTATTCTCTGCTGACGTGTCAGGTTCCGATATTAACGTCGATGTCGCTAATGGCGTAGTGACATTAAAAGGCACAGTGTCGAGTGATGCAGAACGTGATTTAGCTTTAACCATAGCTAAAAATACCGATGACGTAAAAGATGTAGTCGATGAGTTACGTGTAACAGGATAATCTATTCGGTTATACTCAAACCAGCCTTTGGGCTGGTTTTTTTATGCCTAAAAAGCATGTGTAGCACTTAATACCATCTCATTAAATATCTGATCAGTTCAGAGTCTCTCAGGTTTTTTAATTCAAGGCGCATTGATGTAGAAATGGCTGTTCCCTTTTAAATCGATGCAACACAGAAGTGGAATACCTGAGAGACTCCATTCTGGCGGGTTTCAAAGTACTTTATGCTGCGTTAGATGTTTTCAAAATAGAATCACTATTCGCTTCAATCATCTGCCTTGCCTACAGTACTTTGAACTCCCGCTGAAAGATCACATATTTAATAGGATTGGTATAACTTATGGATGCATTTTTCTGTGACAAACCATGTGATAAAACCGCTGTTAAATGTCATGCCGTGGTTGGCTTTGGCTAGTGTGTTACAGCTATCCGGCTGTGGCAATGTGTTGTGCCAAGCGCAAACCGATAAAGAAGTGGATCCCCTCAAGCAATATGAAGCCCAAAAGCGTTGTGAACAGTTGGTAGATAAGCATATGGACAATAGCTATCGTGATGGACGTGATGACAATATGCCGTTATTACAAGAGTCGATAGCCAATAATACCCATAGTGATTAATGCTGTTTCATTCAGAATGGTTCAAGCAATTTCTTACCATCTATTGACGGTCTTATTCGTTCTACTTTGCGTAGGCTTTTTTCTTATCAGAAACCTGACTGATGTTAATTACCTTTATTTTATGTTGAACACTTCTGTGGAGAAAACTGGGTTTAACGCAGCCGTATTAATAGATAATTGTTTGTTTCAAGGCCCGCTTACTGAGCTTAAGTCTTGTCGTAAACATGTTTAGGTTGTGTATATAGATGATGGGTTGATACGGAAATTGATCATTAAATAATTAATTTAGTAGAACAATTTATAGGTAAAAGCACATGTTTTTGTTTGTTCGCAACTAAAGTTAGCCGACTGGTCTATTCTTAGTTATCCTATCACTAAAAAAGGGAGGCTAAATGAATAAAAGTGCAGCGAGTAGACAGTCAATATGCGTCGTAGGTGAAAAGCTTTTTGCGTTACACGGTTATAGTGCAGTGGGGATTAAATTGATTCTCGACGAAGTGGGTATTCCTAAAGGTTCTTTTTATCATTACTTTGCCAGTAAAGAAGCATTTGCCACAGCCGTGGCCGAACATTATTTCCAGCAACGTATTCAACCTATCGCTATCGATTCAAGCGTAAACTTTAAAACCAATTTATCTACTGTGCTAAATGGATATCATCAACTCATTGACGAGCTGTTTAGTGGCAGTGAACCACGCGGCTGCTTGATGGGTAACTTGATGGTAGAGGTCAGTAGTCAGTCGCCGCAACTGCATCAAACCTTGAATCAGCTTTATGATCAATGGATCGGCCTATTGAGTGCACTTATTCAACAAGGGCAGCAACAAGGGCATATTCGTGCGGACTTACCGGCATCAACGTTAGCGAGTGTTTTTTGGTCAAATTGGCAAGGAACTATGCTACGCTGCCAAATTAAAATCGATAAAATGGCAGCTAAACGGGCTTTAGTGCAGTGCATACAAATGATGACTCGTTAACGCTAAGCGGTGCGGCGGTTATTTTTATTGTGTATTGCGGCAAAAATATTTATATTTCGGATGATTTTTCGGGGTTTGGAGTGGGTTGAATTGGCTAAAAGATTATTGTTTAGTTGTTTAGTGCTGTTGTTATCTGCATGTGCGTCTTCGCCTGCTGTGGTTATCGCGTCTAAGCCCGTGGTGGTTCCTCCCATGCTTAAGCCAGAACCACCTAAGTGGAGTGAGTCAAACCTACTGAGTTTTCATAATCAATGGAAAGGCACTCCATATCGTTTAGGTGGCCTGAGTAGAAATGGCGTAGATTGTTCAGGGTTTGTGTATTTGGCCTACTTGAATATTGTTGGCGACAAGTTACCTCGTACAGTGAACTCGCAACGTATTTTAGGTAAAGAAATACCGCGTAATCAGTTAAAAACTGGCGATCTCGTTTTTTTCAAAACCACCCGAACCGTTCGTCATGTCGGTATTTACATGGGCAATGACCGTTTTTTACATGCCTCGACTAAAAAAGGGGTAAAAATTTCGAGTTTGAATAATATCTATTGGAAACCTCGTTTTTGGTTTGCAAAACGCTTAAAAAACCCAACTGTTGAGCAAAATATGTCGATCGCTAGTCTTGTTGATCATGTTCAACAGCAAGACGATTTATAATTTGGCAGCAGTTTAACTAGCTGGTGCCGTTTTTCGCTTAAACGCTAGGCCTGTATCTGAAATGCAGATTTGATTTTCTACCGCCTAGCGTCAGTATATGCATGTTATTTATAGCTATTTTAGGCTAACGCCACGACATAAACGGACCCACTATGCCAGACTCCAAGCATTGGACCTTAAAAAGTATTGCCAAAGAATTAGGTGTGTCGAATGCGACGGTATCTAATGCGTTTAATCGTCCAGATCAGTTGTCGGAAAAACGTCGAATAGACATTCTAGCTGCCTGTAACGAGCTCGGATATTTTGGACCGAATAAAGCAGCGCAATCTTTAAGGCGTGGCAAATTTGATACGGTAGCATTAGTGTTGTCGGACAGTATTGAATACATGGTGTCTGATCCCGTGGCCAGTAAGTTTATGAAAGGCGTTGCGGCAGTTTTTGAGCAACATAAAATTAATTTACTGTTGTTTTCTGGCAGTTCTGACAATGTGAATGGCGTAAATGATTTTGTCGATGGTTTTATTTGTTATGGCCGTCCTCGCAACCGTTTATTGGCCGAGCAATTAAAAAAAATCCGTAAAAAAGTAGTCACTGTCGACTTTAATATTCATCGTAGTGCTTCGGTGAGTATCGATAATAAAGCCGGTGCCTATGAAGTGGCTAAATTGGCAATTCAATCTGAGCAAGATCAGGTCGCAATTCTTGGATTACGCTTGCTCGACACTCACTTAACCTGCCGCGTGTATGATATTCATTCTATGGAAATCGACACTTCAGTAGCACATCAGCGTTTGCAAGGCTATTTGGATGCCATTGGTGATACTGGGGTTAAGCTTGGTGATGATCGCATTTGGAATATTCCTGAAAGTAATGCCGACTTTGCTGCTATAGCAGCCAAAGAAGCGCTTAATTGTGTACCGCGTCCGAATGTATTTTTGTGCATGAGTGACCTAATAGCCTTGAGTTTAATGCGCGAGGCAATCCAACAAGGTTTGCGGATCCCTGAAGATATTCGTGTGGTGGGTTTTGATGGTATTGATGAAGGCTCACGAGCTATCCCGCCGCTGACAACCGTGTTCCAGCATTCAGAGCAAAAAGGCCGTAAAGCCGCAGAAATGTTTATTGCTGATGCCCATCATGCTGAAGTGTTAGGTTATGAACTTTCTCGTGGTGGCAGTTGTTGATGTAATATTGATGACCGGACGAATTTTGATACAAACAGTTTGATACAAACAGTTTGATACAAACAGTTCGATACAAATATATCGAGACAATCAGATCTAGACAATCATATCGAGACAATCAGATCTAGACAATCATATCGATACCAACAAGGCGCCTAATTAGGCGCCTTGTTTACGTTTAAGCTTAAATCAAACGGCAGATTATCCGCGGTGTTTAGCCAGTAAATCAGTCAGTACAATGTGAGTCGATTGCTGGGCTTCAACGATGTTGATATGGGCTTCTTTGCTGGCAAAATTAACGCTTAACTTGGCTGAACTGTCGCCATGCACCCAACAAAGATCTAACTGATTAGCCTGGTTTGTCATGGTGAACTCACCATTAAAGGCATCGACGTTATTACGTAGAGTAATCAGCTCACATAGCGCTTTAACAACCGGTTTTTGCATGGCGGTTTGAATGTCGCTTACCTGTAGATAAGGGCGGTTAATGTCACGACCTACCTGAGTTTGATTCAGCAATTCCATGGCATTAGGCACAGCCAATAAACCGGTGTAATACACCTGCGGAATACCTGGAGCAAAAAATTGCACGCTTCGAGCGATTAAATAATCAATGTCATTTTGGCCAAGTGCATCGTAGTAGGTGCAATTAACTTGGTATAGGTCGACATTGCTGGCTGCTGCGCCCGTTGCTTGCAGGCTTTCACCTTTGCTATTGCTATGGATGCGATTAACTAAGTTATCAATTTCTGCCGCTGTTAATAAACCTGCTTTATTGCCGACCGGGCCAGCGTCAATAATGCCAATGCCGTCATGAGTGTCTAATACCGTGACACAGTTGCGTGGGGCAATGGATAGCCAATGGCTTAATGCACTGGCATCTTGGCTAAATAAGCTGTGGAGAATCAATGGCGGCAGCGCAAAGTCGTACACCATGTCTACGCGCTTAGCAATATCGAGCTGGGTCATGTAATGCGAGTGAATTTCGGCAAGGGTGGTCATGCCTAGGCTGTTGGCTTTTTTGGCTAACTCATCGACAAATTCAAATGATTCTTCAATCATAAAACAGCTAGTGCCTGGTTTTTTAATGGCATAACCCGCAGCGTCAAGACGAATAAGATCGACTTTGCTTTCATGAAAACGCGTTAGCACCTTGTTTAAATGTGCCTGACCTGCAGCGGTATGCACATTAATATCAATTTGATTTGAGGTAAAAGTCGTCCAAAACTCGGCTTGTGTACCGTCGGCGAGTTTATAGGTGGTGAAACAACTCCCCGGACGTGGGCGATAAATTTTAGCTTGGTTTTCTGCACTTAAACCGTCTGGGAATACACTATCTTTGGTTAAAAATAAATCCCAGTAAGCAGAGTTTTTGCCGTTGGCAAGCACGTCTTGAAACTCGGTAGACTCTGCAGACATGTGGTTAACGATTAAGTCGGCCATGATGTCGTACTGTTGGCCAATCTGCTTTACGTCATTCCAATCACCAAGACGTTCATCTACTTTTGCATGGTCTATAGGGTCAAAGCCAGCATCGCTGCCGTCAATCGGATAATAAAAAGGTAACAGATGTACGCCACCAAAGAGATCATGCAGTTCTGTGTCGAGAACCTGTTTGAGTCCTTTTAAGTCTGAGTGCGCTATACGATCTACGTAAGTGATCAGCTGAACATTATTTTTCATGTTGGTGACTCTTAAAGTAAGTATTTAAAAAAAACTTAATCGATTAAGTTGTATATTTAACCAATATGAAACATTATTCAAGGGCTTTGTTTAAATATTGAATTCGTTTTCTGTGGGAGAAGACGAATGTGTCGCCATAAATAGACTGTGTGACCACAAAGAAAACATATAACAATAAGGTGAAAAGTATGGTTAACCATATGAAGAGTAATGAGAATAGTGGTAACACTAGGATAAGAATACTAACATATTTAATGTTTTTTATGTTCGCGATGACTTCTGATGCGGTGGGAGTGATTATTCCTGAGCTGATTAACACATTTGATTTATCGATGTCTCAAGCGAGTGCATTTCATTACATGCCAATGCTATTTATCGCATTAAGTGGGCTATTTTTGGGTTTTCTGGCGGATAAGTTAGGCCGAAAAATAACAATTTTAATTGGCTTACTGCTGTTTGCGCTAGCCAGTTTTATGTTCGCATTAGGTGAGTCATTTTATTATTTTCTATGTTTATTGGCGTTAGTCGGTATTGCTATTGGGGTGTTCAAAACGGGTGCGCTAGGATTAATTGGTGATATTTCAACTAACTCAAAACAACACTCAAGTACCATGAATACCGTCGAAGGCTTTTTTGGTGTGGGTGCCATGGTCGGCCCGGCGATTGTCAGCTATTTATTGATAACAGGGGTGTCGTGGAAGTATCTGTATTTTGGTGCAGGGGTGTTTTGTTTAATATTATGTTGGTTAGCTTATAAGGCTGAATACCCGCAACTTAAGCGCTCATCTACTCAAGATATTAATCTAGCCAGTACGTTTAGCATGATGAGGAACCCTTATGCATTGGGCTACTCTTTAGCGATTGGGCTTTATGTTGCTACTGAAGTGGCCATTTATGTATGGATGCCGACGCTATTACTCAACTATGAAGGTGAGTTGGCATTAATCGCGACGTATGCATTAACAATCTTTTTCACATTACGGGCACTGGGACGTTTCTTAGGTGGCTGGATCCTCAATCGATATAGTTGGCAGCAAGTGATGTTTTGGTTCAGCCTAGCAATTAGCCTATGTTATTTAGGTGCAATGATGTATGGCATTTCTGCGGCGGTTATTTTATTGCCTTTATCAGGCTTGTTTATGTCAATGATGTATCCAACATTAAACTCTAAAGGGATCAGTTGTTTCCCTGTTGACCAGCACGGTTCGGTTGCTGGGGTTATTTTATTCTTTACTGCGCTTTCTGCTGCATTAGGTCCATTGTTGATGGGAGTGGTAGGCGACATATTTGGTCATGTTAAATACGGGTTTTATTTAGCAACTGGCTTTGCATTTATGTTGTGCTTATTAGCAGCCTACAATCTGCTTCGTGATCCGTCAGGACATTTATTGACCGCTGACGCTAAATAATGAACCTCTGCGATTATAAATATTTAATCTAATAAACATCTACTTAGACGATTTTTTAATCCTGTTAACGATAATTGAACATAAATTGTACTTGCAATTTACTGTTTAGTTGCTAACTTGTAACTTAATCGATTAAGTAAAGGCTTGAATTTAACTTTAACCTTAACCTTTTGACTCGCTACTGAGCTAGTTTGGGGGCTTAGTTCGATTGATGAATATATTACTGATGTTGTTATGGGGAGATAAGACAACATCAATACACTCTATGTGGGGACATAAAAATGATAATAAGCACATCTAAAAAATTTGTATTGAGTACGCTAGCGGTGATGGTCAGTTCGAGCTTGTGGGCTGCTGAAGCAGATACTGCGGAAACCAAAAAAGACGCCATTGGCCTTGAGCGCATTGTGGTAACGGGTGTAGCCCGTGGTACACGTGTAATGGACTCGAGCGTGTCGGTGAGCAGTGTGTCGCCAGAAGATTTAGCGATTAGCTCACCTCGTTCATCAGCCGAAGCGTTCCGTATTATTCCGGGCATGAAGGTTGAATCGACTGGTGGTGAAGGTAACGCCAACATTGCGGTACGCGGTTTACCGGTTGCCTCTGGTGGAGCTAAGTTCTTGCAAATTCAAGAAGATGGCTTACCTATTTTACAGTTTGGTGATATTGCATTTGGTAATGCGGATATTTTCTTACGTATTGATTCTACAACACAAACTATTGAATCAATCCGTGGCGGTTCAGCATCAACAGCTGCCAGTAATGCACCAGGCGGTATTATTAACGTCATCAGTAAAACCGGTACCAGTGACGCTGGCAGTATTTCATCTACTGTAGGCCTAGATTACGATACTTTGCGTACTGATTTTGAATACGGCACCAGCATTAATGACTCGATGCGTTTTCACATCGGTGGCTTTGTGCGCACCGGTGATGGTCCGCGAGACCCTGGTTACACCGCAAACAAGGGTGGCCAAATTAAAGCTAACTTAACCAAAGAGTTTGATTCTGGTTATGTGCGTCTATATGTAAAGCACTTAAATGATAAAAGCATTGGTTATTTGCCGATGCCAATGTATTCCGATGGCAGCTCAATACCTGGATTTGATGCTCAATCTGATACGGTTCATTCAGCTAACATGTTATCAACCCTACGCTTGGATGCTAACGGCAATATTAGCCGTGGTGATATGCGTGATGGTATGAATCCGATTGTTAACTCGGTGGGACTAGAAGCCTCATTTGATTTAGGTGACGATTGGTTAGTAGAAAACCGTTTCCGTATCTCGGATGTGAGCGGTAATTTTATGTCGTTAATGCCTGCCGAAGTGGCTAACAGTTCAAGTATTGCTAGCAGTATTGGCGGCGCAGGCTCGACACTTATTTATGCTAACGGTGCTAAAGCAGGCCAAGCCTTTGACAGTGACTTAGCAATGCGGGTGCACAGTTTTGATGTGACCATGAATGACTTTGGCTCTATCGTCAATGACATGAAATTAACCAAGACGTTTGACGATTCTAACGTCACTTTTGGTTTTTATACTGCTACACAAAATATCAATATGACGTGGATGTGGAACTCTTACTTAATGGAAGTGCAAGGTGATAATGCCGCACTTTTAGATGTGGTTGCCGCAGATGGTACGTCTTACTCTGATAATGGTTTATATGCTTATGGCGTGCCTTATTGGGGCAATTGTTGCCAACGTAATTATGATTCAGACTACACCATTAAAGCACCGTATATTGCTGCGTCATCTAAGTTTGGCGATTTATCGTTAGACGGTAGCGTGCGCTATGACTCTGGCGATGCCAGTGGTTACTATGCGGGTAATGTGCAATCACAAGTGGACATGAACCGTGATGGGGTGATTTCTCAGCCTGAGTTAAGTGTGTCGTCAATTGATAATGCTAACCCACAGTTAGTGAATTATGACTGGGGATACTTATCTTACTCATTAGGTGCTAACTACCAAGTGTCTGAAGATTTAGCTGCATTTGGTCGTATCAGTCATGGTGGCCGTGCTAATGCTGACCGTTTATTATTTGGTAAGGTGAGTCCTGATGGTTCAGTTTCTGACGAAGACTCAGTGGATGAAGTAGACCAGTACGAAGTGGGTGTGAAGTATCGTTACGATAATATGTCGGTATTTGCGACAGCATTTTACTCTGAAACCGAAGAGCAAAACTTTGAAGCCACGAGCCAAATATTCTTTGACCGTAAATATGAAGCCAAAGGGATTGAGCTAGAAGGTGCTTACTACGTTGGCGATTTCGACTTCCGCGGTAACGTAACCTGGACCGATGCTGAAATTGTTAAAGATGCCCTTAACCCAGGCGTAATCGGCAACACACCACGTCGCCAAGCAGATTTTATTTACTCTCTAATGGGCCGTTATAACTTTGATAAAGGCTCTGTTGGGGTCAATTTGATTGGTACCACTGAGTCTTATGCTCAAGATAACAATGACCTAAGTTTTGATGGTTACACTCAAGTCAATGCGTTTGCGTCGTACCAGCTAACCGATATGTTATCGGTCGCGCTTAACGTCAATAACTTGTTTGATACTGTCGGTATTACCGAAGCTGAAGAAGGTTCGGTACCCGATAACAATATTATTCGTGCCAGAACCATTAACGGCCGTACAACCAGCGCTACCGTTAAGTACGAGTTTTAATCGTTTATTGTCATTGCCTTAGTTGTAATCAGCTAGTTTTAGTCAGCTAGTTGTAGTCATCTTATTTGCAATGGTATTAGTTGCATTAGTTTTAGAAATCCCTGTTAACAAGCCCATGCAAATGGGCTTTTTTTTGGACGTTTTATATGAGTACATTATTGAGTTTTGGTGAAGTATTAATTGATTTACTGCCAGTGGGCCATTCTGGTTTAGTGCACGAGCCTATCCCTGGCGGCGCGCCTGCCAATGTCGCTGTGGGTTACGCTAAATTAGGCGGTAAGAGCCATTTTGCTGGTGGCATTAGTGCTGACCATTATGGCGTGATGTTGCAAGATGCCTTGGCAGCACAAGGTGTGGATGTCAGTTGTTTAACAGTAGTGCCAGATGCTGCTACTGCCACCGTGTTAGTCAGTTTAGATGCTCAAGGGGAACGGTCGTTTAGCTTTAATCGGCAAAACACTGCCGACATGCTATACCGTGAAGCTGATTTTGATACTATCGATTGGTCTCAAATTGATATTTTTCATCTTTGTTCAAATACATTTACTGAAAAGGCCATTTTCACCGCGAGTCTCTATGGTGCTAAAAAAGCGCATAAAGAACAAACGTTAGTCAGTTTTGATGTCAATTTGCGCTTGTCACTATGGCAAGACACTCGGCTGTTATCGGCTCGAGTAGAGCAATGTTTTGGTTACACACACCTGTTGAAAATGAGTAAAGAAGAAGCACTCTATTTGGCTCTGGAGCGTGGGGTATCATTTGACGATTATTTAGCATTCTGTATTGCGCAAGGGGTGAGGTTAATTTTGGTCACCAATGGTGCTGAGTCCGTTTTATGCCACAGTGCTGAGTTTTCCTTTGAGTTGTCGGTGCCTAAAATTGTTGCCATAGATACTACTGCCGCCGGAGATAGCTTTGTTGCGGGGTTCTTATTTGAACTCGGCCGTGATGAAGGATATTTTACTCCTGGGCCTTTAGTGCAAAAATTGCTTAATCGAGTGAACGTTCAAACTGCTGCCGAGTTTGCAATTAAGTGTGGTGCGATAACGTGTACGACAAAAGGTGCTTTTCCTGCGCTGCCCGTTTTGGCGCAAGTGCAATCGTGAATCAAATTTGTGTAAATGAGTTATTGAGCAATAAAAAAGAGGTCACCTTAGGTGACCTCTTTTTTATCATTGAATCAATAACGCGGTTAATCGTGCGTTATGGCCGATTCGGCTAACTCGGTTTTATTTTTGCCTCGTTTTGCGAGGGCATAATAAAACAGTGGCGTTAAGATAAGGCCAAAAATCGTCACCCCAATCATGCCTGAGAATACTGCAACACCCATTGCTTGACGCATTTCTGAACCAGGTCCGCTAGAAAAAACCATCGGTACCACCCCCATAATGAAGGCTATCGAGGTCATTAAAATAGGCCGTAAACGTAAGCGACCGGCTTCAAGTATGGCCTCCAATGGTTCCATGCCATCATCTTGTAACTCTTTGGCAAACTCAACAATTAGAATGGCATTTTTGGTTGCCAGCCCCACCAGTACAATTAACCCAATCTGGGTAAAGATATTGTTATCTCCACCGTAGATAAGTACCCCTGTTAATGCCGATAACAGTGTCATTGGGATAATCAGAATAATGGCTATTGGTAAGCTTAAACTTTCATATTGCGCGGCTAATACCATAAACACTAACAAGATAATTAATGGGTAAATATAGGCGCCCGCATTGCCTGCCAAAATTTGTTGGTAGGTGATCTCAGTCCACTCGTAGGTCATACCGTTAGGTAAGGTTTCAGCTAAAATCTTTTCAATTGCAGCTTGCGCCTCACCGCTACTAAATCCAGGTGCAGCACCACCATTTAATTCCGCAGTGGTAAAACCGTTGTAATGCATGACTCGGTCTGGACCAGATGAATTGGTGACATTAATAAATGAACCAATAGGCACCATTTCACCTTGGTTGTTACGTACTTTTAGTTGGGCAATTTGTTCAGGCGTTTGTCTAAACTGCTCATCTGCTTGTACGTTCACTTGATAAGTTCGGCCAAACTGGTTGAAGTCGTTGGCGTAAACCGAACCCATGTATCCCTGCAGGGTGGAGAACAATTCGTCTAACGACACCGATTGCTGCTTGGCTTTAGTACGATCGATGTTCACTTCAAGTTGTGGCACATTGACTTGATAACTCGAGAATACTCCCGCTAGCTCTGGCGTTGCCCATGCTTTTTGCATCACTTGCATGGTCACTTTATACAACTCTTCGTAACCGTAGTTAGCACGATCTTGAATTTGTAGTCTAAAGCCACCAATGGTGCCTAAGCCTTGCACTGGCGGTGGCGGGAAAATCGCAATAAATGCGCCATTAATCGAGGCGAATTTTTGATTTAACGCGGCAGCAATAGCACTTGCTGATAATGATGGATCTTTGCGATCGGCAAAGTCATCCAGCGGGGTAAATAAAATGGCGCTGTTAGTACTATTGGTAAAGCCATTAATGCTTAAACCTGGGAAGGCTACAGCATGGGCGACACCAGGTTGCTCAAGTGCAATACGTGACATTTCTTTCACGATAGCTTCAGTGCGATCTAATGATGCAGCATCAGGTAGTTGGGCAAAGGCAATAAGATATTGTTTATCTTGGCCAGGCACATAACCTGTTGGGGTATTGGCAAACTGTAAGCCTGTTAGGCCGACTAAACCGATATACAAAATACCAATGACAGCACCAAAACGAATGATTTTCTTCACTAACCAGCCGTAACCATTAGACATACGCGCAAATAGGCGATTAAACGGATTAAATAACCAACCGCCTAATAACTTATCCATACCGCGGGTAAGTGCGTCTTTTTTCTCGTGATGACCTTTAAGCAATAATGCCGATAAAGCAGGGCTAAGGGTTAACGAGTTAATTGCCGAAATAAAAGTGGAGATGGTAATGGTTAGCGCAAACTGTTTATAAAACTGTCCGGTTAAGCCTGACATAAATGCCGTTGGAATAAATACTGCCGCCAGTACCAATGTGGTGGCAATAATCGGACCGGTCACTTCTTTCATTGCCTTTTGAGTGGCAGCAACGGGCGATAATCCGTCAGAGATATTTCGCTCAACGTTTTCAACTACTACAATCGCATCATCGACCACGATACCAATCGCCAGCACTAAGCCAAACAGTGATAAGGCATTCAGTGAGAAGCCCATTAGGTGCATAAAGGCGAATGTACCCACAAGTGATACTGGAACCGCCACTAATGGAATAATGGATGCGCGCCACGTTTGTAAAAACAACACCACTACTAATACAACCAGCAATAATGCTTCAACCAGTGTTTGTACCACAGCTTTAATTGAGCCACGCACGAACACGGTAGGATCATAGACGATGTCGTAGGTTAAGCCTTCTGGAAATGACTTAGACAACTCAGCCATTTTAGAACGAACATCATCAGATATTTGAATCGCGTTAGAACCCGAGGCCTGGAACACAGGTAATGCAGCCGCGTCTTTATTGTCTAACATTGAGCGTAGGGCGTAAGTCGATGCACCTAATTCAACCCGGGCAACATCTTTTAAACGAGTGATCTGACCTTGATCACCCACTTTAACAATAATGTCTTCGAACTCTTCAACGTTGGATAAACGGCCTTTAACGTTAATCAGTAATTGGAAATCACTGTCGCCGCTAGGCTGCGCGCCTAAACTGCCGGCTGCGGCTTGTTGGTTTTGCTCACGAATAGCGGCAACAATATTGCTCGGTGATAATCCGATTGCCGCTACTTTGTTAGGGTCTAGCCACACACGCATGCTGTAGTCGCCAGCGCCAAACACACGCACAGCACCCACACCAGTAATACGGGCTAATTCATCTTTTACTTTTAATACCGCATAGTTAGACAGATACAACATGTCATAACGATCGTCGGGCGAGGTTAAATGCACCACCATGGTTAAGCTAGGTGATGACTTTTCGGTGACTATGCCTAAGCGTTGTACTTCTTCTGGTAAACGAGGTTTTGCTCGTTCTACCCGGCTTTGGACTTGGGTTTGAGCTAAATCAACATCAGTACCAATCGCAAAGGTGATGGTTAGCGTCATGCGCCCATCGGACGTGGCTTGCGAAGACATGTACAACATGTTTTCTACGCCGTTAATCTCTTGCTCTAGCGGAGATGCAACGGTTTCAGCAATGATTTTAGGGTTAGCACCTGGGTAGTTTGCCGTAACAACTACCGTTGGCGGCACCACTTCAGGGTATTCGGTAATGGGTAATTGCCATACTGCTAGCGCGCCTGAAATAAAGAACAGCAGCGACAGAACAGCGGCAAAAATTGGTCTTTTAATAAAGAATTGAGACAACATTATGTGGTTTCCTTAACCCTGACTTGCGTCATCAGCAACACGTGCTGTTAATGGCTGGTTATCGAGGAGGCGTTGTGCTTGATGTAATGCTTCTAATTTGTCGCTATCGGCCATGTCGGTGAGATTTGGCTCAATAGTGACGTTAGGGCGTACTTTCTGCAGACTGTTTACCACGATGGTATCGTTAGGGGATAAACCGGCAGTAATAATACGTAAACCGTGAAGCTTCTCACCTAGGCTAACGCTACGATACTCAAGGGTGTTTTTGTCATTTACTACCAGAACAAACTTGTTATTTAAGTCAGTAAAAATGGCTTTGTCGTCAATTAAAATACTGTCGTATGACTCGCTACCCGCAATGCTGATGCGGGCAAATAAGCCGGGTAATAATTGATTATCCTGATTGGCAAAGTTTGCTCGAACGCGGATAGTACCTGTTTGTTGATCAACCGAATTATCGACAAAGTCGATCACACCCTGGTGGTTAAAACTGGTTTCATTTGCCAGAGCCATCACCACAGCATTGTTGCCCAAACGTGGATTTTGACGTTTGTTCTCGAACGATAACGCGGAATATTTTAAATACGTTTGCTCATCGATATCAAAATAAGCGTACATATGCGACGTAGAGACTAAGCTGGTGAGATGTGTTTGTCCGGCGGTGACATAGTTACCTGCCGTTTCATTGGCATACGACACTCGACCAGTGATTGGGGCGGTAACATGGGTATATTCAACGTTAAGTTGGGCGCTAGTTAATGCTGCTTTAACTGATGCTACAGCAGCGGCAGTTTGATGCATATTAGAGCGACGAGTATCAATAAGCTCTTCTGAAACCGCTTTTTGATGGAACAGCTTATTGGCTCGTTCATAATCATTTTCAGCAAGTTGGTTAGCTGATATTGCACTGGTTAATTCTGCTTTAAGGCGTTCATATTCAGCAGTAAAAACACTCGAGTCGATGGTAAATAACACATCGCCTTTTTGCACTAACGCGCCTTCTTTAAAGTTAATCGATTCAATATAACCTGACACGCGAGGTACCAAAGTAACCTTTTCTGGTGCTTGTAAGCGTCCAGTAAATTGATCCCACTCGGTAATGCGTTCATAAAGTACGTTAGCAACATCCACCTTAGGCACTGCGGGTGTATTCGCTTGTTGTGCTGGTTGCTTTCCGCACGCCACTAATAGTAATGCCGTTAGGCTTACTAACAAAGTGATTTTAATTGATTTTAACGTCTTCATGGTGCTGTCCTCTAATCCATAGCATTTACGTTATTTAACAAGCTATTGGGTGCGTTACTTTTGTCTTTGGCTATGTTTTTATACCAACTGGTACAAATTGTTCTGTACCGCACGGTAATATATAGATTAAAATACAACTGTCAATTAGTTTTGTACCGATAGGTATTAAATTATTATGACAAGGTGATTAATAATCAACATGATGAAATAGCTTCATGGCATGCAAGCGTAGCTAGTGACGATGAAATAGCGTTAATCAATACTTGAAAAAGATGAAAAAAAGCGCTTAATCTGCTTATTATTAACCCTTTCTATGATTTAGCGTTGTGCTAAGATGTACGAATTATCTACCGTAAATTAGTCAGTTAACGTGATGAGAAATAATGATTCGTTAATATAAGAGGTACTATTGATGACAATAACTAAAGCAGCTTGTGTCGGCCGCCCTCGTGGGTTTGATATCGACTTTGCATTAGAGCAAGCGCTACATGTTTTTTGGCGTAATGGCTATGAAGGTACCTCTATAAGCGAATTAACTGAGGTGATGGGAATTAAAAAACCCAGCCTATATGCCGCATTTGGTAATAAAGAGCAGTTGTTCTTAAAAGCCATTGAGCTTTATGAAAATCGCCCAGATTCACTATTTAATACCGCCTTTAAACATGAGCATATTGCCGATGTTATTCGAGCTTTATTAGTAGGCGCGGCGGCGCAGTTCACCGATTGTAGCCACCCGCAAGGTTGTGCGCTAATCAATAGTGCGTTGTCATGCAATGAAGCAAGCGAAGGGATTAAAGAAGCGGTTCATCTGCTGCAAACTAAACATCAATCTGAATTAATTGATCAGTTTGCTGAGGCTAAACAAAGAGGCGAATTAGCTGATGATTGTCAGCCGAAAGTGTTAGCAACCTTGATCGTGACCTTATTTAAAGGCATGTCTATTCAGGCTGCTGATGGAGCGACACATGATGATTTACGCCATGTTGCTGAAATGGCAGTTACGGGCATTTTAGCCCAACATGTCATAGGGTATTCAGCCGTTAAATAAGCGTTGAAAGACGCTATTTTGCTGTGTTTTTATAACAAGATGCGTCATCTTTCTGTTTTGGTGTTAGCGGCCAAGTTCAAACCAAACAAATTTATGTCTTGCTTCTACAATTAACAGCCGCTGGTGGTTAGGGCATAAAATGTTGGATCAGCCGAAACAGATGAACCTGCCAAATAACGTAAGTTACAGTTTGCAAAAGAAGTGAATCCCTTAGGGTAAATAGATACTGATGGATTCGTGCCAGCATTATAAAAAATAGCCCAGTCAGCGGTAATATCCGTTTTACTTGCGTCAACAACTACCTCAAATGAACCATCAAGTGCTTTGGCTATATTGTCAGCCAGAGGCGTTATGTATCCCACAGTAGTGCTAATATTTACACCATTGAGTGTCACCGAACCTGGGTCGAGCTTTTCTTGACCCGACAATACCGCTTTTGAATAAACCAAGGTATTGGCTGACTTTAATGCCCCCTGGAATCCCTTCAAACTGGCAATAAGCGCATCACTTTTCAGATTAATAAACTTAGGCGCTGCAACTACAGCTAAAATGCCTAAAATAATAATGACTACCACCAATTCAATAAGGGTGAAACCACGTTGTTTGCTTGTATGCATAGAACTCACTCACTTTATGTTGTTACGCTATACCGATTGTTATTAGGTAATACATTATGACGGATCTCATGGCATTCATCGTTTATCGCTGGGCATATTAAATAGCTGCCAAACCAAAACATTAACCCGTATTACTCAGTTCAATTATTTCAGTATGAATACCCCACAGACAGAAGTCATTGTTTGCCTTGGTCAATGGAATCCTAAATCGGTGATCTATCTATCAGTTTAACATTTTGTGAATGTCGATTTTTTTGGTAGATTGTCGGCATATATTTGCATTACTGCTTTTACCCACATAAGGGAAAGATAACCATGAGCAAAGCTAAAATAGGTATCGTTACCGTTAGCGATCGTGCCAGTGCTGGCATATATGAAGATCTGTCTGGTAAGGCGATTATTGATGTATTGAATGAGTATTTAACCTCGGAATGGGAACCTGTTTATAAGGTGATCCCCGATGAGCGTGACGTTATTGAAGCCACATTGATTGATTTAGCTGACAATCAAGACTGCTGTTTAATCGTGACCACTGGTGGCACGGGCCCAGCAAAACGGGACGTAACGCCAGAAGCAACCGAAGCGGTGTGCGATAGAATGATGCCTGGTTTTGGTGAACTAATGCGCGCCGAATCATTAAAGTTTGTACCAACCGCTATTTTGTCTCGTCAAACAGCGGGTCTTCGTGCCGACTCGTTGATTGTTAACCTACCCGGTAAACCTAAGTCTATCCGTGAATGTTTAGACGCTGTATTCCCTGCAATTCCTTATTGCATCGATTTAATGGACGGACCGTTTTTAGTCTGTGATGAAGCGGTGATAAAGCCGTTTAGACCTAAAGCGAAGTAGTTAAAAACATTCAATTTCTGCCATGTTAAAGCGTGTCGTGAGGATAAAAAAATCCATACGATACGTTTTATAACCATTATGAGGTGGAGGTAAAGGTCTTTATATCCTATTTGATAATAGAAAATTAGAGGCATAGGTGTAAAATATAGATCTAAATATTGAAGGACTAAATCGTGAAAGCAAGGATGTTTTATGAGTAATACTTCTGCAATACCAAGTGATCTTGCTATACATATTGTTGAGAAGCGTATGGCGGTCAATGCATTGATCCTTGTGTTATACAACATGCCAACAAAAGAAACCTTTGAACATTTTAAATTTGTTAACTCTCATCTAATCGATGGTTTTGCTAAGCCTGGTCAAATCGTTTTAATTTCTCCTTTAAATACATTTCAGTGCACAATTGAAGAACAAGAGTTTCAAAAGTATGCGTTGGAGATTGATAAAAAGTTGAGGGAACTTGATGAGATTGAAAAAGAAGTTTTGGCTAAGCGGTACGACTTACTCAGTAATGTTGCTAAATATAACGGCTTATTATTAGGCGTAGCTAATAACACTTGGAACTCGCATGTTATCTTTGTAAAGGAGAACTTAAAAAATTTAGAGCAGATGTATATCAAAACTTATAATGTCAAAGGAAACTTGAGATCACCTGAGTTTCAGCATCGAAGAAAGATTATCTTTTCTAATTTAAATAATGCTTTAAGACGTTTTGGTCAGCCGGCGTTTGGTGAAAAATTAATGCCAGGAAATATTCGAACTCAATTAGGTTTAAGTAGCAAAAGTTTGATTAGGCGTTGGGATAAAATGGGCGGATATGCTCAAAATATTCCTGGTTTTGCTGACCATTATAAAACTGTAGCGAATATGGCAAAAAACTTAAAACGAGTTGGATATGTAGGCGTTGTATTAACGGGTGTTGAGGCAACTGCAAATATCCAACGAGCTTGTCTTGAAGGTACAGACCTTGAGTGTACTAAAGCTAAATATGTTGAAACGGGCAAAGGCGCTGGAGCTATTGCCGGTGGAGCTGGCGGTGGTTTTATTGCAAGTTATGGTTTATGTTCAATTGTTTTTGGTCTTCCTAGTGGCGGAACTAGTTTACTATGGTGTGGAATAGTCGCAGGTGGTGTTGGAGGATATTTTGGGGCAAAGCATGGGAGTCATTATATGCGTGATAAAGCAGAACTTCTGTATGAGGTGATAGAAAAATAATGTCAATAACAGATCTTATAGGACTTTTATTAGGTGGCAGCTTTGTATTTTTAGGTTTATTTGTTTTGTTTCCCATGTTGTTATATATATACAATAAACGTATTAAGCTAGTTGAAGATATACTAGAAGATGGGCGTGAGTATTTCTCATTAAATATTTTTTTAACTGGTCATGGAACACTTCATTATGCGAGTGTTTTTATGTTTGATTGGTATGCAAAGCGATATAATTTATTGCACTTGAAAGATAATGTCCCACCTAAAATCACAGGTATTTTTAAAATTTATTATGTCATTTTCATGATTGATATGCTCTGTTTTACTGCTATGATTATTTTAGATTACATATATCCAAATATAAAATAATTTTTATGATAAAGACTTAATATTTAGAATAAAGATTGTCTGAGTGTGATAAGAAGTCAGGTTGTATATAATTTATAAGCTATAAAAATAGTAAATTATTTTATTATGAATATTTTTATAATTTTCATGTCTATTTTCTTATTGCTAATCTGCTATCGGAATTACGTATTGACTAATCTTTAATATCATTGATGTTGTAGACGATAAAGATTTTAGTATTTGCTTTGAATATATTAACTGATTTAAAATTGGTTAATAGTTTATATATTACTAGTTTATTTATTTCAAACGAATGCGCTTCGTTAACAGGAATAGCAGATCACATTCCTTGTATAAAATGTTGGCATTTTAGCGCAAATACTACAGCTGTTTAAACTGCTGCTTTAAATCAAAATCACTGTCAGTTACTAATTTCTCTAATACTTGTACTCGTTCAATCAATGCTTGGTTTTGTGCTTGTAGATCGCTAACACTGCCCGTGTCAGTTTGCTGCTTATGCTTCATATAATACTTAAACATTTCAGATGCAGTGGTGCCAACCACAATAATGAAGACCAGCGCGATAATGGCGATATCATTTTCCATAATGACTCCTAATTAATGCTCTTTTGTTAATAGATTTTTGACTTTCTTATCTGACTTACTCTTATTAAAAGCGCTAGCTAATCTCTCTTGCTAATTACCTCAGCCTTATCTCTACTCGTTAAGGCTGAGGCTCGTCGTTATAAGCTAACGGTTATAAACCAAAGACGACTTTTTCACTTTTAAGCGACTTTTCTAAGCCCGCGGCTAATGCAATGGCAATGATCAGTGTGGTCACAGATGAAATAATTAATTGCATCATTGGAATCTCACGACCTTTAATAAAGTCCATTAATGCTTGTTGCTGGCCAGATACGGGTAACCACTGCAATACGTCTGGGGCGATGTTGTAACTGGCCGCCATTGACAGTGCTAGTGGTACAAATAACACCATGGTTAAGTATGATTGCGCCTCTTTAAAGGTTTTAGCCATAAACGATACATACAGTTGTAAGGTTGCGGCCATCAAGGCGACTGGAATACCCACAAGGAACATTAAGCCCATAAAGTCTGGAGTGATATTGACGGTAAAGCCAATTTCTTGCCACGGTACAAAGGGGTAAGCCACTTTTGATACCAGTAAAATCAAGATTAAGCCGAGCAAAGCAAAACAGGTTACGGCAATAATTTTACCGATGACTAATTCGCGGGTGCTCATTGGGTGGCTTAACAATAGTGCTAGTGAGTTACGCTCACGCTCACCTGCGCTGGTGTCGATAGCGAGGTTCATACCGGAAATAAATACCGAGTACATCATGGTGAAAATAGCGATGCCTAAAATCATCCCACCTTTAGAGTCTGGTGTGGCTTTGTCTTCGATATTGACCTTTAATGGCTGGGTTATCCGTGGATTAATACCGCGGGCAATTAAGCGAATGCTGCCCATTTCTGCACTATATGCTTGCAGTTGACGCTCTAGTCGACGAATTGATTTTTGCAGCTTCTCATCTGAATTGTCGGCTATTAATATCACTTCAGCTTGTTTAGCTTTGGCCATGTTGGCGGCGTAATCGTCACTAATGGTTAAGATTATTTTGTTCGCTTGTTCATCTTCACCGTGGTTGATGCCGTTATTACTTAAGTAGCGCACTAAATCTGGAGCGTTATCGGCATTGTTGATATTGATGTTTAAATCTTCTGGACTAGACAGCTGACCAATTAACACCATAAACATGCCGCACATGATCAACGGCGTACCAATGGCATAATATAAACCTGCCATAACAGATCGTTTATCTCGTGCGGCGTCGATGAGTTCTTTGCGCACCATTGCGAGTATCATTTTCATTATGCTGCAATCCCTTCGTCGGTACCGATAAGTTCGATAAATGCATCTTCTAGTGAGTCTTTACCTGTTTGCTGACACAGTTCGTCAGGGCTACCGATGGCAACCACTTTTCCATTAGCCATCACGATAACGCGATCACACAAGGCGGCGACTTCTTGCATCACGTGGCTTGAAAACAGCACGCAATGACCTTGGTCTTTGAGCTGCAATAAAATATCGCGCAACAAACGGGTACTCATCACATCAAGCCCGCGAGTAGGTTCGTCTAAAATGATGTTACTTGGCTTATGAACAATGGCTTGTGCTAATGCCGTTTTCATCCGCTGACCTTGAGAAAAACCTTTGCAGCGACGGTCACAAATGTCTTCCAGCTTGAGTTGTGCAATCACATCAGCGGTGGCTTTTTTAGCTTGTTTGCGCGACATACCGCTGAGTTCGGCAAAGAAGCTAATGTATTCACGCGGACTAAGGCGTTCATATAAACCAAAAGGGTCGGGGAATAAGCCTAACTGCTTTTTGGCGCCAATTGGATCAACTGCAACATCTATGTTATCAACGGTAGCTGTGCCTGAGTCTGGCTTAAGTAAACCAAATAAGGTGCGTAAACAGGTGGTTTTACCGGCACCATTTGGGCCAAGTAAACCGGTAATTTGGCCATTCTCAGCGCTAAAGCTTAAGTTATCTAAGGCCTGCACATCGCCAATTTTTTTTGTTAAGTTTGCAACAGTAATCATGACTATTCCTTATCCGCAGCGGTATTCGCTGGTGCTGTTGTTTCTATGTCAGTGGGCGTGTCGATAACCGGTAGTGCTTCTACGGTATTGGCATTAAGGTAAAAGCTACGACGGACATCTTTTTGTAAGCATTCACCGTTGATGTCTTTTACTGAACCTTGGTCAACTAACTGGGCGACGAGGTCATTGCCACAGCTTTGGCCTGCCACGCCATGGGTTGCGTAAGGTGCAATGAAGTGCTTTGATTTTGTCAGTTTTTCTTGTGCCAGTGCGCCCCAGTTTGGCGGTGTTGCCGGGTCGAGTTCGCCAGATAACAGTAAGGTGGGTATATCACTGAGAATAGGTTCACTAAAGTTGTCGTCTACTTGTGGTATCGGCCAGGCTTGGCAGGTTTTTTCTAATCCATCTAACATATTACCGCTGATGTACGACTCTTTTGCATCTTTCCGCATTTGATCGGTAATGCGGTGAATGTCTTCGCCACACACAACGGATGCGTGCATGCCCATCGCAATACCTGTGCTATCAGCGGTTAATGTGTAAATACCTAATATTGGTTGGTAGTTTCCCTGCGCTGCCTGATGAATAGCATGTGGGATAAGCGCACGAATATTTGCCATGTACATCGCCATTCTAATAGCGCCGCTAAACTTGCCGCGGGTGAGTAAAAACTCGCTGAGTTCATCTGTTTGTGGGTCACGTACTTGTTGGCTTATCGGAGCGGTTGCGAGCAGTTGATCGACTTTATTGTATTCGTCTGCTAAATCAGGAAATTGTTGCTGGCAAGCAGGGGTACTTATACAGTCGCGCCATAACACATTTAAACCACGTTCTATTGAATCACCAATCGCCACGACACTCTGTTGCATTGGCACCACGCCATCCAGTGTCACGGTTAATAAGGCTTCTGGGTAATGGCGCATATAAAGCTGTGCCATACGTGTTCCATAGGAAATACCGTATAAATGCAGTTTTTGGTAATCCAAATATTCGCGTACTGCTTCGAAGTCTGTTAACGCGGTATTACTACCGTATTGGCTTACATCGGCATCAATTTGACCTAGGCATTTTTCTGTCATGGCAATGATATCGAGATCGTCATCATTCATACTGAGTAATTCAGTGGTGTCATCGTCGCAAGATAAAATGTTCGATTTACCGGTACCACGCTGATCAATCAGTAAAATATCGCGTTGCTGACGAACTTTGGTCAACATGCGATTAAAGAAAGCGGCATTTTCAATGGCTGACTGGCCTGGTCCGCCTGCGATTGCCAGTAACGCTTCATTTGGGTGAGTGTTTTTAATGGCTGGCAAAATAGCAAAATGAATGTCGATTTGCTTACCGTCAGGTAGCTGAGGGTTTTCCAGTACAGTTATTTTACCGCACTGTAATTGCTCGTCTAAACCGTCTAAGTAACAAGCACTGGTTTTAGCGGGTGCTGCCACATTGGTTTGCGATGTGTCAGCATAACTATTGTTGGCGAGTAAAATAGCAATAGCGACCGCGAGCCATCGGCTAGTACGTGTTGCCGATTGGCATAACCCAGAGCGGGTTGACCGCTTGGCTAAGACTGTGTTGATAAACTTCCTGTTGATCATCGGAACGTTTCCTTTTTGCATTTCATGACGATTATGATACCTTAGCACTTAGTGTATGAGTGTATCAATGTATTAATACAGTTGTTAAAGGCTAATGTTAGAATTAATAAATGTCAACCCCAGCAGTGGTGAACCCATCTATCGACAGTTGCACGATCAAATCGTGCGCTTAATTGTCGGCGGGCAATTGCACCCCGAAGATGTTCTGCCTTCGGTGCGCCAACTTGCCGAGCATTTAGCGGTAAACCCGATGACGGTATCACGTGCTATGCAGCAACTAGTCGACCAAGGTTGGGTTGAGCGCCGCCGTGGTCAGCCGTCACGCGTGGCTGCCAGAACCGCGGCCAATAATGATTCTGGCAGCAGTTTGTTGGCACCACAATTAACGGCATTAGTTGAGCAGGCACGGCAGCTAGGGGTCGATTATGACCAGTTACAAGTATTGTTGGAACAATTTTGGAATAAAGAATAGCCACAGTTGAGCTAATTTTTAAGGACATTATCTAGGAAGTCGAAAATGGAATCCGAACAACAGCCCGTTTTACGCTTTAATCATGTGAGCAAAACCTTTGCTGCAAAACACAAGTCTGCAGCAGGTCATGCGGTGTTGGTCGATCTATCGATGACACTCTACCCAGGTATGGTGGTCGGGTTATTAGGCCAAAATGGTGCGGGTAAATCGACGTTAATGCGTTGCGCATTAGGCATTGTGGGCATCGAACAAGGCGACATTTCAACCCTTGGCGAACCGCCTACCGCTTTATCTATTCAAGCAAAAGAACGTATTGGTTACGTACCCCAGCAGCCTTTTGGTTATGAAGGCTTTACTATTGATAAAGCATTAGAGTTGCACCGTAGCTTCTATCCAAATTGGGATATGACACTCGAGCAAGATTGGCTTAAACGTTTTGATTTAGATGTTACGCAAGCGGTGCAAAAATTATCAGTGGGCCAGCGTCAATCATTAGCATTGATCATGGCTATGGCGTATCGGCCAACCTTACTATTACTCGACGAACCCGTTGCCAGCTTAGATCCCATTGCCAGGCGTCAGTTTATGAGCGACTTGTTCGATCTCGCGCTCGATTCAGGTTCAGCAGTGTTATTTTCATCGCATATCACCTCAGATTTAGAACGTGTTGCCAGCCATGTTGCCCTGATTAAAAAAGGCCAACTGATACTGTTTAAAGAAATCGACGCCTTGCGTGAAGAGGTTAAATTACTCAACTTAGCCGAAAACGCTCAGTTACCGTCACATTATAAAATATTGAGCCAAACCGGACAAAGTGTGCTGGTGGATACTCAAGGTAACCCATCGAATATTGCGGGTGTGCAGAGTGAAAAATCACTCAACCTAGAACAGTTATTTATGGAGCTGCATCGATGAATCAGTCGTTGCAAAACAGTCAACTTTCAGCATGGCGTAAACCTTACCGTGGCATGCTGCGGTTGTGGTTATATGACTTAGGCAGTGTCAGTTTTATTGGTACCGCAGGATTAGGCCTAGTGTTAGGGCTGCTGTGTTTTATCAACGGTAAAACCGAGGTTGTTAGCCTCGTTTTTTCCATGGCAACACTGTCTACTGCTGCGGCAATTGCTTGGCAGTTAAATCGCTTAGCAGCAACCGAGGTGACCGGTCTAATACCTGGCTATCAAAAGCACGTGCTCATACAGGCGGCGACCATCGCAGTGGGTATGTTATTGATACAGCTATTAGCCTGTATTGGTTTTGCTGCTTACGATGTCATCCCCAGACTACTGCTAGCCATTGTGGTCAGTTTGCTGTTTGTATGGGCCTGTTTATGGCGCAGTAACAGTTTTCATTTATCGTTTTTATTATTCATAACAGTGCCATTTTCAGATAAGTTCGCACTCACGATACCGACGTGGATGATGTTAATACTGGTTGCTGGGCTATTGTCTTGGGTGATCCATTTATGTCGCCAACTTAGCTGGAATAACGAGGCGCGTGTGGTGTACCTCAACGCCGTGCAAATGGGCTGGATGTGGCTGCCGAGCATAAAAGGATTTACCTGGATTACTCGTGTTGAGCGGTTGTTTCATCCGATGAACTTTTTTATCGGCCCAGTGCTAACGATGATGCTGCTTTGTTTACCGTTGATCACCCTTGGTTTAATACTGCTGTCGTGGCTATTTGATATTGATGTACCAGCATTATTTTTATTGGTGCAATTTACCGTGATCAGTTGTGCCATTGTTCATTGGAGCCGAATTCAGCGTTGGCGCGCGGCAGAAACGCTGTTTTTATTGCCTTGTTATAGCGGCTTGAGTGGATTGCGCGATGCATTTTACCGCAGCCAGTATCGTTTCATCGCTGTGTTAGTGGCTATGGTTAGTGTGCTAGGTTTTACCAATAGCTTGATTGATCCGCAATACGGTGGGCTTTTTGTACTGCATTTAGGCCTAAGTACTTTTTGGGGCTGTGCCATTATGCTGGGAATGGGTTCGGCAAGCCGTAATAGCCTGCAAGCCACAGCAGCAATGCTAATAGTGTTACTCCATTCGATATTGGTGTCGTTGAGCTTTGCAGCAGTGCGAGACGGTGACAGCTTATGGGTATGGTTGCTTATTGATGTACCGCTAATTATTGTTGGTGTTGGCGCATTAATTTGGGGTAAAAAACGTTTGTGGCAACATGGCGTTTTGGCCCCGTAAATCATCGAGCATAACTGACAAACGTGACCGTAAGCTCAAAAATAGAGCAAAAGCTCTTATGGTTTTTAGCGACTTCAGGTAGAATGCAAAAAGCGGAACACTTGTAAGCTAAAAGGCCACTATCATATGTCATTAGATCAATACCACGTAGTTCGACTCCTGCAACAGCAAGGTCAGTCATTAGGCAATAACATTGCCCTTGAAGGCTTTGACATGCCAGCTCCTTGGCATACCGTGACATGGGGCGCATTTGATACGGTTACAGACTCAGTCGCACAGTTGTTAATTGAGTTTGGCTTACAAGTGCAAGACAAAGTGGTGATTTTAGCGCAAAACTGTCCACAGTGGACCTGTGCAGATATTGGCGCCCTTAAGGCTCGTAATGTTGTGGTACCGGTATATCCAACCAGCACCATAGAGCAAGCGGTATTCATTGTTAACGACTCTCAAGCTAAATTAATTTTTGCTGGTAACCAACAGCAATACGACATGGCTTGCACAGTGGCAGCCCAAGCTGAGTGCGTGCAACACATTGTAGTCTTTGATGCTAACGTTACCCTTAATGCCGATAATCATGTGTATTTTGATCAGGTATTAGCGGCGCAATTTAATCCGCTGATTACCAATGAGCTCAATACTAGACTCGCCAATAGCAACCTAGACGACTTATTCACGCTTATTTATACCTCTGGCACCACCGGCAATCCTAAAGGTGTGATGCTCGACTACCGTAATTTTGCCTCGATGATTAAACAGCATGACAGTGAGTTGCCATTTACTGCGGGTGATGTGTCGTTGGCCTTTTTACCGCTTAGCCATGTGTTCGAGCGTGGTTGGAGTATGTATGTATTATGTCGCGGTGGCCACAATGTGTATTTAAACGACACTAATCGCATTAAAGAAGCCCTTATTGCGGTTAAACCACATACCTTGTGTGCTGTGCCGCGATTTTTAGAAAAAATTTACAGCGCTGTGCACGATAAAGTCGGCCAAGCGCCTAAAGCGAGACAAACATTATTTGCTTGGGCGATGCGGGTAGGTAAACGCCAATTTGAAGTTAGCCAAGGTCGTGCTTCAGGAAGTTTGTGGTTAAGTGCACAGTGGACGCTTGCTAACAAGCTGGTTTACAGCAAGTTACAGCAAGTGTTGGGTGGCCGGTTAAAGTTCATGCCCGTGGGCGGTGCCGCACTCGATATTAATGTGGCCAGCTTTTTTCACAGTATAGGTGTACCGGTATTGTGTGGTTATGGCATGACAGAAACCTGCGCTACGGTAACCTGTAATACTTTAGATAATCGTGTACCAGGTTCAAACGGTAAGCCGCTAGAGGCTATGCAAATCAAGCTTGGCAAAGACGATGAAATCTTAGTGCGTGGCGACACTGTGATGCGCGGTTATTACAATCGCCCCCAAGATACCGCCGAAGCCTTTGAAGACGGTTGGTTAAAAACCGGTGATGCAGGGCGTATCGATGAGCAAGGTAACTTGTATATTACCGATCGCATTAAAGAGTTAATGAAAACTTCAAACGGTAAATACATTGCACCACAGCGGGTTGAAGGTAAGGTAGCTTGTTGCCCATTTATCGAACAAGTCGCCATTGTTGCCGATGCACGCAATTATGTGTCAGCCCTAATCGTGCCAGCATTTGAAGCATTAAATACTTGGGCTAAAGCGCAAGGTATTCATGTTGAAAACCCAATTGAGTTGTTACGTCACTCACAAGTGGTGGCTCATTTCGAGCAGCGATTAATCGAGTTGCAACATGAGTTAGCTGGGTTTGAAAAAATCAAAAAATTCACCTTATTACATGAAGCATTTTCGATGGAATCTGGACTCATTACGCCGACATTAAAGCTGCGTCGTAAAATGATTTACAGCAAATATCACAGTGAAATTAATGCCATGTATGGCAAGTAATTAACCATCAATCTTTATACCAAAGGACGCATTAGCGTCCTTTTTCGTAATACTTAGTGATAATTGCCTGTATTTCCAATAGAGGTACAATACTCTATTTTAAAATTAGGCAACATAGAGGGAACTATGGAAATTATCACGGTAAATGGAAAGCCTGTTTTTAGATCTAGCACTCAGTCGTTTTATGACAATCAATTTAGCCAAAAAGTGCTAGCTAGTGGTATTTTTGAAGGGATGAGTGGTACATGATCAACAATCCACAGAGTGAAGATGTTGCTGTTGGGATATTTCCGCCCTTGTTGTCATTTATAACCTTTTTAATTGCTTCTGTGCTGATGACTATATCATTCGGAGTCGGGGCATCTGTTACATTGAATTTTTATTTTGACCCTTCACCAGAAGCGATTTTAGGCGTGTTAGCCGTTTTATCTATCATTTTTTTCTTGGTGAATTACCAAGTTATTCTAGGTTCATTTTTTGCCGTCAAGGTTCTAAAGCTATTCCAATATGCTCTCTTAGTTTTACTGATCCCTATTGTGATAATAGAAGACTTTTCCGTGGAATTATTTATTGTTAAATTGGTTTCAGCAGTTTTAGCGATGAGCTCAATTTTTATTTTAGACAGTAAAAAATATCGAATTTTTGTTCAACATCGATTAAATAGTGTTAAAGACTATAAATCTGTTCTTGCGGAGATAGCTGCTGAAGAAGGCGCTAAATATTAAAACCGCTCTTCGTTGATTAAACTCACTTGTAGATCTGTTTTATTGGTCAAAAAGTGTAATCAGTCCTTGGTCATTACCCGCCTTAATTTACCTGGTGCTTCAGGTAAATTAATAAAATCTATGGCTCGAAAAGGCAACATAAAAAAATATACAGGCAAACAAATTACCCATGCATTTCGTTTACATTTAATGGATGCTATTGGAGCTTCAATGAGCGTTTCTGGTAGCGCATTCAATGGAACAATTGGAACAATTGCTATTGGTATATATGAGGAGCTCGCTGATTAATGAAAAGACAAACTAAACTGAAAAGTGATGACGATATTGTCGGATTATTTCCACCTATGAAGTCTATAGCGGCTTTTTTAGCTGCGACACTATTCATGATGCTTGCCATATCGCTTTTAAATTTTCTCATTTTAGAGTTTTATTTTGGTATAGTTGATATAGGGAGCGAACTTCTGTTTTTATATTTTGCGGCATTAGTAATTATTTTCAGTGGCTTCAATTATGCAATTGTTAGAGGATCTTTCTTTGCTGTAAAAGTCTTAAAATGGTATTTCTGTATTTTATTTATTATATTTTTGCCGACAGTGTTTTTAATCGCAGAACAGGCAACATTTATTTATGCATATCTGTTAGCCGTCATTGTTTTGTTCATGTCACTTTACCTGTTACAGAGTAAATATTATCAAATTTTTGTTGAGTATCAATTTGATGCCTTAGAAGATATCAAAGAGGTTCGTGCTGAAATAGCGGCTGAAGTTGCTGCAGACAAAGCTAAACATGGAAATAAGTTCTAGTTGTTTGGCTTTAGAGTGACAATATTTTAAGCCGAGATTTGATGACATTTGTGCCTGTTTAGTTGATTTTGGCCATCATAGATGAGTACGATACCCAACCGAAAAAATAATTTTATTTAATTTTTTAGATGATTACTGTTTTCTCCCCTAACATACCCCCCCATAATTCCTTCGCAATACAGACTTTTTTGATGACCTTTAGTGAGATGTGTCGTTAGAATGGGCTAATGACATTTGTTCATCGAGCAAAACGTCAATGGACTCAAAATAATAATAAAGGATTCTTTGTGACAGACACTCAATTTAGCATGACCCTCAAACCGCGCTTTTGTGAAACCGATGCGTTAGGACACATTAATAACACGGTTATCCCAGTGTGGTTTGAAGCGGCTCGTGAGCCGATTTTTGAAATCGTAAATCCAGGGCAAGATTTAACCAAGTGGAACATGATCATTGCTGGTTTTACTATCGCGTTCACCGCACCAACGTATTATGGCAAAGAAGTTATCGTTAAAACGCACATTAGTCGTTTAGGCAATAGCAGCTTTGATATATTACAAAGCTGTTGGCAGCACGGTAAAAAAACCGCTGAAGCGACCACCACGATGGTGCATTACAATTACCAAACTGAAAAAAGCGAACCACTTGCTGAGCTTGTTCGTCAGCAATTGGCTGCATTAACCGGTGCAGCTTAGGGCTAACACAAAAGAAGGTGTTAACGTAAAAACTTGGCTACGTAACTGCAACTGGCACTGATGTTAAGTTTTTCTGTTTTCGCCCAAGCCAGTCCAGTTCTGACTAGCTTTTCAGCAATACCTTGGCCGCGTAAAGCGGGTGGTACGAAGGTGCGACTAAAATCAATATTTTGACCATCTAAGTGATATTCAAGTACCGCCTCAACACCTTGAGTGATAACTACAAAACGATATTGGCTAGCTTGGTGGTGCACGGTTACGGTGTCTTGATTGCTCATAGTGTGTTGTCCTATTACTTGTAATGCCGCTTGTTGATGTGGCTATTGATGTTATGACTCATACTGTTACTCATGTTCCAATAAGGCGTTGAGTAATTCTGGCGTGAGTTTAGCTTTTTTGCCGGTTTTAAAGTTAAACATCACCACTTTTGCCCAGCCGATAGTCGTCACTGCTTGCTGTGCTTTGCTGAACACGGTGTAATGCATCACAAAGCGGTCTTCATTGATATCGCTGATCTTTACCCCTACAACAATTGAGTCCGGAAAGGTTACTGGGCGCTTAAAGCGGGCATTGGTTTCGCTTAGTACCGGACCGACACCCGTAGTTTTTAGATCGTCGAGTAGGTTAATTTGGTTAAAGAAATCGAGACGAGCAGTTTCAAAATACTTAAAATACACCGAATTATTTACATGTTGCAGTGCATCCATTTCACCCCATGCTACTTGAATGTCTGTACTGATAGAATGTTGAGCTAAAAAGTCATTCATGGCGGTTCTCTGTTATGAATTAATAAATTAAACGCTTGTTTAAATTCTATCTGTTAATTTAACAGTCTGGACGATGAACAACAAGGGACAGTGGCTATTACAGTGAGTATATCCAGTGAACTTATAAGGATTTTCACCTTGCGAAAAGAGACTTTTTTAACAACATCAAATTTATGGATATCGTCATGTTGGACGGTGTTTAGTAGCCGATTTACTGAATTACAAACCAAACTGAGTTTGCCGCAGAAATTGTATTTGGTGGCGATAGTCTTACTGTTTGCCACAGACTCGGTGGCGTGGGTGGCCATTATCAGCGTGATAGCGATGTCGATTGAGTTCTGGAATGTATTTGAACGTATGTGGCACAGCTTGGCTGGCAAAGCGGTGTTGTTACTGTTTTATGCGATAGTGGCCAATTTTGCCCTGGCTAGCTCAAGTTCAGTGGTTAACGATGTGGTTGGCGTAGCAGCCAGTAGCTTTAATTACACCCATAACTTCGCCATTTTGCTCTACATTCCGGCATGGAGTGTGGTGATGAGCTGTATTGTGCTGTTATTACTACAGCTTATTTTTCCGCTAATGTTCGGTGTGTCTTTTATACTCCGTCCCTTTGGTGTGACCAACTTTCGCTTGATTAATCATGTGCATTTTCATCGTACAACTTTTTGGGTGCGAGTGATTCTTGCGGCAGTGGTGTTGTATCACCTCGCCATGCTGATGGACCTTTATGGTCAGGTTGAAAAAGCGTTGGATGATCCACAAGTGGTGCAATTAGTTGAAGCCGAAACCGAAGCGGAAATACTTGCTGATGATGGCTTGTCGATCATTGTCAAAACAGACCCTGCTAAGAAAGAACCACCCAAGTCTGAACCCAAAACAGCGAAACAAGTTGAACGCGAGCAAGAACTGGACGCCATTGATGAAATCGCCAAGCAGCCTTACAGTCATTTACGTAGCCAGTATTTTACCAGTGTGCGTAAAGCAATTGCGTTGTTTGCGTTTCAGTTGGAGGCTAATGCCAAATCCCGCTGTCAAAAACTACCGTTGTCGCATGTGGTCGAGCTTAATGATTATGAGATCCTTGAAATAACACCCGATATCAATGCGGAATATGGTTATCATTTTGAAGTGAAAAAATGTATTTCACCTGCATTTCCCAGTTAACAGGCACTTTGCAGACATAAAAAAAACGACCTAGATGGTCGTTTTTTTATGTCTAATCAGTCAGTGTTAATCGAACGCTAACTCACTAAAGCTGCTTATTTTTTTGCACGTGGCTTGGCGTTGGTCGGCGAAGCGGATCATTTGGCAAGTTGTCATGCCGGCGGCTTCTGCAGCTTTGAGCTCTTCTGCTACGTCCGATACAAATAAGATCTGCTTTGGTTTCAAGCTAATGGTGTTGCAAATATTACAGTAGGCTTGTTTGTCTAATTTATTGCCTGTGCGAGTATCAAAGTGACCATTGAACGAACCGGTTAAATCGCCTGCTTCGGTGTGGCTAAATAACAGCTTTTGCGCTTCGACAGAACCAGAAGAGAAGCTGTAAATACGAATGCCTTTTTCTTTAATGCGCTCAATGTTATCAATAAAGTCAGGGTAAATGTGGCCAGTAAACTCTACGCGGTTATAACCTTGTTTCCAGATTAATCCTTGTAGGGTTTTAAGTGGTGTTAGTTTACGGTCTTCATCGATCCATTGCTGTAAAATCTCAGTGACTCGTTCGAGTGTCGCGTCTGGTTCTAAGGCAATATCTTTAACATCGCTGATACAGTAATCAACCACAACGTTATGTTGGTTTTGCTCAAGAAATTCAGCCATCGCTTTTCTTGAGTAAGGAAATAACACATCCTGAATAAAGTTAAGATCGGTAGTGGTACCGGCGGTATCAACGATAATAGCTCTAATACTCATAAGATTTGTTACTCCAAAACAATAAATTAACGTAGTGATGATCCTAAGCTTTATTGGCGATTAAGGCTAGTGCTATTCGTGATATTGCACCCTAGTTAGATGACTTTGAATGCAAGATGTGAGCTAAGTTTAGATATTGCTAAATTGCCTTGTGTGATGTGGTCTGGTAGCTTCGGGTTAACTTAACTGTCACGTTTCACCAGGAAGGTACCATGCTTACAATAGGGAAAAAACGTTATTTCAAATGGCCGAGCTTATGGGCTAAAAGCCTGTCTATATGCGCATTATTACTAAGCTTTTTTCATGCTAGTGTGGTGTTTGCTACTGAAATGTTGCCGCCAACGACCGAAACCTTGAGTGTGAAGTCTGCTTTATTTAGCGAGCAAGCCGATTTTTTGGTGACCTTACCAAACAGTTATACCAAGCAAACCGATAAGCGCTACGTGGTGTTATTTGACTTACATCCTCGTAGCCATTTGTATTTAGCGGGTATGCATGACTGGATGAGTCATAATGGCGGCTGGCCGTGGTTAGAAACCATTATTGTTACAGCACCCGATGGCCATCAAGGCTTGGGAAAATTAAAACAGCGTGCGATAGAGCAGCAGGGCGATCAAGCACTATTGGACTTTTTTGAGCACGATTTACTGCCCGCAATTGATAAACGCTATCGCACCAATGGCTTTCGTATTTTTAACGGCTTCACTGGCAATGCAGGTTTAGTGCTATACAGCTTAATTAATCGCCCTAGCTTATTTAATGCCTATATTGCTGCCAGCCCAGTATTATCAACAGACTTTGCTTATGTGCTCAATGATGCGCCTAAAAATCTCAAAAAAATGGACGGCAAACCAAGATTTCTATTTGTTAGCACCAGTGATAGCGACTTTGAACAAAGGCAGCTGGATTCGTTTGCTAAGCTTGAAGATATTATTCAAACCAATGCCAATGCTAAATTGAACTATCAAATAAAGCGTTTTGACGGCAGCTATTATATGACTCAACCTATTTTGGCGACGGCATTAGGTATCGAGAAGATATTTAACGATGTTCACACTGTTCTAGCGGCGGATTCAGAAGTATCGCAACAAGGGACTAAAGCGATTCTAGCCTACTATAAACGGTTGTCTGATGAGGTTTATGGCTTTGATGTGCCAGCAATTGATTCGCTGTTAGCTTTAGGTAATAGTTTAGTTCAAGCAGCACCACAGCAAGCGATTGGGGTTTATCAAGATACGCTGAAAGCCTACCCTAAAGCGCATTCGGCCTACCATGAGTTAGCCAGTGTTTATGCTGCTACAGGCAAAATAACTCAGGCTATTGAAGCTGAACAACAAGCGTTAGCGAGTACCGACCATCCGTTCTATCAAAACAAATACACTAAGCAATTAGCCGCGTTTCAAAACCAAGCTAAATAAAACTGATTTAAGTTAAACCAAGTTGCAAAACGATAAATGACAATAAAGCCACAGCACGAGTATTCGCCCTGTGGCTTTATTGTCTAACCTGCTCAAACACTATTATTCTGAGCGGAAGCTTATTATTTCGAGCTGAGGTTGATTACGCAGCCGTTTCGCTGGCTAACCACTGATTAATTTTTTGCTCCATTAAATCTAATGGCAATGCGCCATTTTCTAATAAGCGATCGTGGAACACTTTAATATCAAACTTATCACCTAAGACTTGCTTGGCTTTGGTACGTAGTTCGATAATTTTCAGCTCACCCAACTTATAGCCGAGTGCTTGGCCTGGCCAAACGGTATAGCGTTCAATTTCGCCGGTGGCTTCCGACAAATGAATCCCTTCAGTTGCCACCGCGTAGTCAATGGCTTGTTCACGGCTCCAGCCTTTGGCGTGCATGCCTGTATCAACCACCAGGCGAACTGCACGATGTAACTCTGACTGCAAACGGCCAATGTTGTCGATAGGGTCATTAGCATAAATGCCCATTTCGGCAGCTAAACGCTCGGCATATAAAGCCCAACCTTCGCCAGCCGCATTGGAGTAAAACACTGTGCTTAGCAGTGGTAATTCATCAGATAAGCCAATAATGGTTTGTAAATGATGACCAGGATTGGTCTCGTGGTAGGTCAAGGTCTGTAATGAATAAGATGGCAGTGATGCCGTGTCATACAAGCTGATCCAGAAGGTGCCTTTACGTGAACCGTCTTGCGAAGGGGCATCGTAAAATGCGCCGCTAGTAGAAGCTGCACGGCTGTCTGGTACCGCTTCAATAGCCACATCTTGATTAGGCAAGCGACCAAACCACTGTGGTAATTTTGCATCAACCAAGGCTAAGTCGGCATCAATATCGGCCATTAGCTGTTGCTTACCTTCAGGGGTATTAGGGTAAAGATATTGTGGGTCGTTGAGTAACACCTGCATGCGCTCACCGACGGTGCCATTAACATAACCGACTTCTTTGAGTAGCCCGTCCATCTCGGCAGTAATCCGGGCTACTTCAGCTAAACCGAGTTGATGAATTTCATCAGCAGTTTTGGTCGAATTGCCTAAATGCTGGATAAGCGTTTGATATAACTTCGCCCCTTGGGGTAAACGCCCAATGCCAGCTTCATGAGTTGCTTTTGGACTTACCGCTTCTAAAGCTGCAATCAATTGGCGGGTGGCGGCATAGTATTTAGTCTCGACCAGTTCCGTAGCAGACTTTACCAATGTATCGCTATCGACCACTTTTGCTGCGTTAAGTTTAGCGTTGAAGCTGGTCACTAAAGGATGGCTGTTTACTGGGCCGCTGATTTGGGCCTGTAACCCACGCAGAGTGTTATCAATGACAAAGTCCGGTGGAATGACGCCTATGTCGGCATCATGGTTAAGCTTATCGATAAGCGTCCCCATCGCTGCAGGGTATATGCTTAAACGGTTTAAATAAGCGTTCGCTTCATCGGTATTGGTAACGGAAAATTTGTCTTCCATGTAACCGGGGAATTCAATTTGCAAACCCGATAAATGGTTTACGGCATAGGGTAAAAACCACACGCCATACTCGCCTAATACCGTGCCATAATTCACTGTTTGAGCAGGTAATAAAGCGCCTTTCACTTCAGACTTTATCGCGTTTAAGCTGATCGTTTCTGAGGGAGTTAAGCTTGTTGCATCAATATCGTTGAGTTGACTCAGTATTGCCTTAAGCCCTTTGCGACGATGGGTTTCACCCGATGGGCTGTAGTCGGTGAGTTTAGACATCACTTTGGCATTGATGCTTGCGTCGCTCACGCCATAATAAGTGGCAATTTCAGGTCTGAGTACAAAATAGTCTTTAGTGATCGACTCTACTTGCTGCTTAAGACTGAGCTTAGTAGCAGACTTTCCCGCTGTTGCGGTGATAGAGTTGGAATTATTTTCAGGTGTTGCTGGATCTGAACATGCGCTGACGAGCAGACTGATGATTAAGACATTGAGAAGTTTTTTCATTGATTACTCATTAAGTTAATAGCGGTATTCAAGTACGAATATAAGCATATCCTAACAGTTATAGCGGTTAAGCTGTTGCAGTTTTTATATGCTTGTTATTGAAAAACATGAGAGTAAGTTTGACGATAAGGTGTAAATATGGTCTAACATTATTAGACATTGACATGAAAAGGAGAGAAGTATGTTAGGTGAAAGCCATGCGTTATTAGTTGATTTCCCTGAGTATCAAGACAAGATTTCATTGTTAACCGCCAATGATACTGAGTTTGCTGAAGATGCGAAGCTGTATCATAAATTAGATACTGAAATTCGTAAGCTGGAGTTACGCAATACTCCAACAAGTGATGACTTTATTGAGCAAGCAAAGCTTGACCGTTTGGTATTAAAAGATAAGTTGTATCAGTTGTTTACCCAAGCTTAATTCGTTTATTCCGCGTTTGTTTTGGCTATGTCAGCATTTAGGTTGTGATGACATGGTCAATTTCTTGCTGCAATCTCAGTAATTCTTATTTGTTTTTATTATCTTTGATTTATGGCCTGCGGCCACTAAGGTCGTGGCGCTTCGCCCACACCAGATTTTCAAACTTCGTTTGAATTAAGATCGCAAGGTTCCACCCTGCACGGGCCAAAAGGGAGATCAACAGCAATCCCCCTCTTGGATCACCCCTGCCGTTCCGGCAACATTTTCGCTTTTTAACCAAACAACAGCAGCGAAAAAATTGCGACGGAAATTGATCCAGCTTTTAACTTCGTTTTAGTGTTCTTCGGCCTTATTCGAAAATGCTAACGCTTCCGATGGGGCGTCCCTTCCCCTCGAAAGCTAGCTGGCCGTCCATGGCCAGCTCACGCTATTTTCTTCAGCGGCCTCAATGCAGTTGTAACACTAATAGATTTAACTGCTTTACATCGAAGATAAAGCAAATGTAGGATGATATTAATCAATAATTTCAGCGGCCAAAGGATTATTAGTGAAATTGTTCCATTTTTTACCAGAGGTTTGGGCGTTAGAGGCAATTAACAAACAAAGGCTTAAAATTTCAAAATATTCGGATTTCAATGACCCATTTGAACTTACCGCTATGTCGTTAGGTGATCGGATTGATCGAAGGCTGATAAATGAGAGCAAAAGAAAGTTGGACGAAAAGTTGAGAGTTCTTTGTTGTAGCGCTAGCTGGAATAGTCCATTGCTTTGGGGGCACTATGGTGATAAACACAAAGGTGTAGCCTTAGAGTTAGAAGTTCCAGATAAAGCTGCTGAAGCAATCTCTTATCGGAAAAGCCGAGAACAGGTTGATCTTGGCGATTTATTTTCACAGCGAGATGAAGAATCTAAACGACGTTTTTTTAAACTTTGTAATACAAAATATATTGAGTGGGGCTATGAAGATGAGTATCGAGTTCAATTCACCCAAGAAGATTTTTACTCTGAGGGTGATCATGACTTTTACGATTTAGGTACTGAAATTAAAATTACAGGTATAGTTCTTGGTGCTTTAAATAAAACTCTAACCAAATCCAAAGTTCATGACGTTTTACCTCAAGGGCACGTGATTTCCGTAACGACGACTAGAACTGCTTTTACATCGTTTAATATTGTTCATAGAAAAGACAAGCCAGTCTATAAAGTGCAAGGTGAGAGCTAACCAGCAAATCAATTAGACCCTCGTAAAAAACAGCCATTTAACTCTGGCGAATTATTTGGGCGTTATACGTATAAAAAGGATTCCTCAGCATGGAGCATAATTTTGAAAAACTTAAAGAGCATATTTTGCCTTTATCCAATGCCACTGATTTCTATCAAGCAAAAAATGAGTGGAAACTCGTAGGTGTTGAAATAAACGAAGGTTGGGATAATTGTCCTTGCGGTCAATCTATCAAAGAGCTTTGTTGAACGAAGCCGCTCTGCGGCAGAAAAGATAAAAGCCCATCTTTCTCACCATCATAAATACTTACTAGACCCTGCCTACCTTGGCATTTATCTAGGAGTATTATCATGAACTCTCATGAACAACAACGCTTTGATTTTCTTTATGAACAACATCTTACCAATTTAACTCTGCAAGGCAAGCGGCCTGCGACTATCGATGCGTACAGTCGCGCCATTAGGCGCATTAGCGCTTATTTTGACTGTTGCCCTGATAACCTTTCAACCGATGACTTAAAGCGTTATTTTGCTGATTTAATTGCCTCTCACTCCTGGAGTACCGTAAAACTCGACCGCAATGGATTACAGTTTTTCTACCGGTATGTCCTTAATCAATCTTGGGAGTGGCTCAACATTGTTAAGCCGCCGCAGGTCAAACGCCTACCGGATATTCTAACCCCTGCCGAAGTCTCAATCGTCATTAGCCTCACCCATAAGCTGCGATATCAAGTGTGCTTTTTAACCTTATACAGTATGGGGTTGCGCCTCGGTGAAGCAATTTCATTACAGGTTGGCGATATCGATTCAGCGTTGATGCAGGTGCATGTTCGTGACGCCAAAGGCGGCAAGGATAGGCTAGTACCTTTACCACAACGCACATTGTTAGCGCTTCGGTATTACTGGCAAACCCATCGCCATCCTCGGCATGTATTTCCCGGTAAAGATGGCAAGCCAGACTCGCTGATGGACCGCGGTGGTATTCAAAAGGCCATGAAAAAAGTGATTTCTGAGTGCAACATTCACAAATCTATCAGTCCACATAATTTACGTCACAGCTATGCGACTCATTTGCTAGAGCAAGGATTAGATTTACGCTCAGTACAACACTTGCTCGGTCACAACAGCCTAAACACCACAGCAAGGTATACACGTCTCACTCATATTACCCGTAAAAACACGGCCTTGTCGGTTAACCAGCTCACTAATAATTTGGTGTTGAAGTGGGAGTGCGAGATATGAAGTTTATCGATATTTTACGTGACCATCTTGATGCGTTTAATCAAGCTTATGATGGCCAAATAACAACATCAATGCGCCATGCCATTAATGCCATGCTGAGCTGTCGCGTTCACACCCAAAGAGCTAGCCACTGGGTTTGTCAGGGGTGTACTCATACAGCAGATTTCCCGCTATCATGTGGTCATCGCAGTTGTCCCCAATGCCAGTACAACACCACAGCAGATTGGTTAGCTAAGCAACAGGCTAAATTGTTATCTGTCGATTACTTTATGGTGACATTTACTTTGCCATATGAGCTGCGTGTGGTTGCTAAATATCAACCGGAAGTACTCTATCCAGCCATGTTTTCAGTGGCTGCCAGTGTGCTCAAAGACTTTGCACTTAACTCACCAAAACTTGCCGGTGATATTGGTTTCACTGGCGTGCTGCATACTCACAGCCGGCGGCGAGATTTACATCCGCATATTCACTTTATTATTCCAGCGGGCAGTTTCAACAAAACCCAACAACACTGGAAAAGAATAAGGGCAAATACCTGTTCAACGCTTTCAATTTAGCTAAAGTGTGGCGCGCACGTTTACTGGAACAGTTGGCAAAACTGAATCTCAAACTGCCAATCTCACTGCCGAAAAAATGGGTGGTTGACTGCCAGCATGTGGGTAAAGGGTTGCCTGCACTGCAATATCTATCACGCTATCTTTATCGTGGTGTACTGCCTGACAAAAACATCAAAAGTGAAGTCGATGGTCTGGTGAGCTTCGAGTATGAAGACAATCAAACCAAATCGAAGAAAATTCGTACTCTACCCGCCACAGAATTTCTCTGGTTGATGCTCCAGCATGTGTTGCCTAAAGGGTTACGACGAGTGAGAGACTATGGATTACTCAGAGGCAATGCCAAAAAACTCAGGCTACAAATACAACTGATGCTGGCGGTTGCTGGGGCTGTATTTCCAATCATTCCCGAGATAAAGCGCAGATTAGCAACGCGCCGTTGCCCCTGTTGTCGGCAACCAATGCGCTTTATGGGCATAGTGAAACGACCGACAAACTTAATACCCTGAACCTAATGTTAAAAATGATAATAAGGATAATGGCTTAACTGAATACCGCGGAGGGTTAATTTAAGATACTGAAATATAGCGAGTTAACTAATTAGCAAAGAGGCTAAGGGAACTGGCTGCCTACTGAAAAGTAGCGAGCTAACAATCACATCAAACAGCGCGTTTTCTCGAGCTGTTAATTACATAATAAAAAGTCACATCTCACGTGTTCGGGCTTGTTCAACACTTAGGATAAGGACGCGGCTTCGCGCGGCCTATCCTTATTAGTTATATTGAAAATCAACTCAACAATCAGAAAACTTATGTAGGCAATGTTTGTATCAATAAATTTATTGGTATTGACACAGGTAATTTGTTTGCTGGGCTTAAGCGAATAGCAAAAGATGACTCAGCTAATGCAAATGAAGATCTAATAAGACATGCTTATAAATTAGGTTATATCTTCGAAAATGAATATAGCTTTCTTATGGAGACTAAGAATAAGCGCAAACTTTCGGAAAAGCAGCTTGCGTGGAAACAAAAAATTAATAACCGTATTACTAATCAAACAGTGGTTAGGGCAAAGCCGTAATGTATGGACATCACATTTGATCCTTCTATCAGTCAATAGAAGATCCTGTCTTATTTGACTGCTTTGCAGACAAATATAAATCAATCAACAAATTCATCTACTTCGTATGTCGGTTAGTTTTTGAATCGCGTACTTTTAATGATACAAACAAATACAGAGGTTCACTTATTGCAATTCTTTTAAATAAAGAGTGATGCCTGATTCTTTGGAATGTAAGGGGCACTTTGGGGCAAATAGATTTAGGAGGTAGAGCTATTTTTAGAGGGAGTTACCTCAGGTGTTTTGTGCGCAGTTAATATGACTCTAGTGAGTTCCCAAGACTTTTGGTTAATTAACTTAAGCTTGCTCTTACATCTGCAATGGTGATGAACAGTTTGTTTTCTGCGTCTTGAAAAGCCTGAAATCCATAGTGTTCGTAGAAGTGTGTTGCGCCATCTTTTGCGTCAACAATGACGACTGGGAATGCTACGCTATCACTTGCCGCTAGCAGTTTTCGTAGTGCATCAATAAGTAACCATTCGCCAAAGCCTTGTCCTTGGTAGCGGTCATCGATGGCTAAGCGGGCTATAAGGCCGCCAGAGGTTGATGATTGATACTTTTTCTGTAGTTTATCCGGCAGAGCCTTTAGGTCAATTGGTGTCATTGTTAAGGTATAAAAGCCAATGATATGCGAGTTATCGTTATCATCTTCTAAAATGAAAGTTCTGCTGTTGTCTTTCGTGGATTGCTGACTCGCCATGACTTTTAGGTAGTGATTAAGAGCGTCAATACCACAGTTGAATCGGTTTCTATCGTGTTTAGCTTTATCTAAAAGTACCGTATTCATTATTGGGTTTTGCTTTCGTAACGTTCCGAAGCCGTTTTGAGTTTTGAGTTTGGTGTTGCTGGACTGTCTAGTGCTTCCATAAGCAACATCGCATCTGTTTGACTTAGTTTTAGTACTTGTTCACGCTCAATGATTTGTTTGGCTTTTTCGATTGCGGCACTGAGTACAAATGAGTTAATGCTCGACATACCAGCGATAGCTGCTGCCTTTGTCAGTAAATCTTGGGTGTCGACATCAACTCTAGCGGTGATGCGAGGTAAAGTAGTCGCCATAATATAATCTCCATATGTGCCAAAATGTCACACAGCTATTATGGTGTTAAAACGTACAATAAGCAATGCCTGTGTCACTTTGGCACACAGGCAAAAACGTTATTAAAACCAATTCCACTTATCTTGTTTATCAATAAACCATACTCAACGCAGTTTACTCTTGTGCAAATACCTTGCGGCCGTTGACCCAGGTGGCGATGACTTTGTTTTGCCAGATCTGTTGTGGTTCGATTGTAAAATAGTCATCTTCGACTAGGATAAAGTCTGCTTTTTTACCGGGTTCTAATGAGCCTAAAAGCTGCTCTTGATGGCCTGCGTAGGCGGCGTCGATGGTGAAGCTTTTGAGTGCTTCGATACGTGATAGTTTTTCAGTAGCGAGCCAGCCGTCGAGTGGTTGGTTAACATGGTCTTGGCGAGTTACGGATGCATGCAATCCAAAAAATGGGTTTGGCGATTCAATAGGGAAGTCTGAACCGTTGGCGATGACGGCATTAGCGTTTAACAGCTTGCGCCATGCATAAGCACCGGCCAAGCGGGCTTTACCTAAACGGTTTTCGGCCATGTTTTTGTCGCTGGTGGCGTGGGTTGCTTGAATCGATGCGATAACCCCAAGTTGGGCAAAACGCGGTATGTCGGCTAAATCGAGAATTTGTGCATGTTCAATGCGATGGCGTAATGCTTTTGAGTCGGTTTCTGCAATGGCGGTTTGGTATTTATCGAGTACCACTTGATTGGCGTTGTCGCCAATGGCGTGGGTATTAACCTGAAAGCCTGCTTTCATCGACTGTAAAATCAGTTTGCCGAGTTGATCGTCTGAATACAGCATTAAGCCTTTATGGCCGGGTTGGTCTGAATATTCTTTGATTAACGCCGCACCACGGCTGCCAAGCGCGCCATCGGCTGATATTTTAACACTGTCGACTTTAAACATGTCATTAGCAGTGGTGATATGGCCTTGTTTTAAAATGCTAGTAAAGCGAGGGTCTTCCACTGACAGCATGCCATTAACCCGCACGCTCATGGCATTGTTCGCTGCTAATTGTTGGTATGCCTTGATGTTGTCGATGTTGATGCCGGCATCGTGCACACTGGTTAGCCCGTATGACGCTAGGCTATCCATCGCTAGGGTTAAGGTTGATTGTAATTGCTGCTGATTGAGATCGGGGACTATGTTAAACACTAAGTTCATCGCATTATCGATTAATACACCAGTAGGATTACCTTGATCGTCTTTGACAATTTCACCGCCTTCTGGTGCCACTGTGGTTGACGAAATTCCCGCGAGTGCTAACGCTTTGCTGTTAACCCAAATGGCATGACCGTCAACTCGGCCAAATGATACCGGATTAGCTTTAAAGGCTTTATCTAGGCTTTCTTTAGTCGGGAATTGTTTGCTGTCCCATAACTCTTGGTTCCAACCTCGGCCCATTAACCATCCATCAGTCGGGTTGTTTTTACTAAATGCTTGCGCGCGTTCAACGGCTTGTTGTTCGCTACTGGTATTGGTCAAGTCTGCGGTTAATAAACTCAAACCATAACCTAGCACATGACCGTGGGCGTCGATTAATCCAGGTAATAAGGTTTTACCTTTGCCATCAACTGAGGTGATATCAATTGCACTAGGTAAGGCTTGATTTAAGGTAAATAGTCGATCAATTTTGTCGTCAGTAAATTGGATAGCATTGAAGGTTTGCAGTTTTCCGTCGACGAGCGTGTAGCCATTAACATGATGCATCAGTGTGGTTTTTGCCATGGTGTTTGCGCTTAAACTAGCCAAACATAATGCCACTGATAGCGCTAAATATTCCTTTCTCATCTGTTTTCCCTTTTTATGACGACGATTAATCAGCATTCATTAAATGTTAATTAATGGTTAATGGCAAGGGGCAGTGCAAGTCGTCTTAAGGGGGGGGAGATTGATGGGGCTATATAGAAGGAAATACTCATTGCTGTGTAAATTTATCGCCCAGCTAATACTGGGCGATAATCGTTAAGGCTAGTTGAACTTAGCTAGGGTGCTGGCTAATTCGTTTACATCCAGTACGTTGTAGTCTGGTTGTGCTGCTAGTGGGAACAACACTTTACCTTGGCGACGAATAAAGGCGGTTTGTAAGCCTGCTTTATCTGCACCGGCAATATCCCAGCCGTGCGCGGCAACCATTAACGCTTCATTTGCATTAACACCTAAATCTTTAATGGCCCATTGGTACGTTTTTAAATGCGGCTTAAATACTCCAACAGACTCTATGCTTAAGTTGGCATCAAAATACTGGCTTAAATTAGCATTTTTAAGCTGTAAGGTTACGCCTTCCAATGATGAATTGGTTAAGGTGACTAGTTTGTAGCCTTGGGCCTTCAATTTAGCTAAACCTTCCGCAACATCTGGGTGAGCGGGTAATGAACGAAGTGGCGTTAAAATGGCGGTTTTAGCTTGTTCTGGTGTAATGGCAATGCCGTTGATTTCGGCGACCATTTGCAGTGACGCAACGCCAATGCTACCAAACGTTTGGTAATCACCTGTAGCTGAAACTACTAAAGAATGATGCAGCATGGTTGAGAACCATAATGGCAGTAAATCTTCACGGCCATTAAGCGCTTTACCCACAGAGGCGCGCATATTTTCAAGATCTAACAAGGTTTCATTCACATCAAAAATAATCACTTTAGGCTTAACTAATGGTGCTTGCACCGCAGTATCTGCTAGATCTTTAGCAAAAGCGCTACTGGTATTAAGCATAAAAAAAGCTGTCGCAAGCGATATTAAAACACGGATTTTCATAAAACCTCTGGCAATGTGATGTTGGTTGAAAAGAACTTATCGAGTATTCATCTCACTATTGTTGTCTGTGATACTGACGATAACAAGTTGAACGATTGTTCATTAATATAGTCAGCCTAAATGAAACTGACCTTAAAATCACGGTTTTATTGCCCAATAGTTTAATAAATCTGAACTCGGGATTTGAGGTGACGTACATAGCAGCGCCACTGGAGATAGACATTATCGCCAGTGGTACTGCTATTAGTAGTGAGTTTTAGTTGACGTTGTGGCTATTTGATTGAGAAAAGTTGAGCCCAATTGTTTAACTGTTTAACTGTTTAACTGTTTAACTGTTTAACTGTTTAACGGTTTAACTGTTTAATTGGGTAGCGCAACTACCTGACCATTTTTTACAACGGTTTTACACAGGTTCACTCCGTAAGCATAAGCTAATTGTGCTGGAGTGGTGATATCCCACAAACAAAAATCAGCTTGTTTACCTACGGTAATACTGCCGACATTATTGTCGATACCAAGTGCTTTTGCAGCATTAATGGTTACACCTTGTAAGGCTTCTTCTGGGGTGAGTTTGAATAAGGTGCAAGCCATATTGAGCATCAATAAAGTGGAGCAAATAGGCGATGACCCCGGATTAAAATCGCTGGCAATAACCATTGGCACCTTATATTGACGCAGTAAGTCGATTGGCGGTAATTGGGTTTCGTGTAAAAAATAAAATGCGCCGGGTAACAAGGTTGCACAGGTACCACTTTCGCTTATGGCTTTAATACCTGCTTCATCTAGAAACTCAATATGATCGACCGATTTAGCCCCAAGCTTGGCTGCTAAGGCGCTGCCGCCCATATTGGTTAATTGCTCAGCATGCAGTTTAATCTGCAGACCTGCCTGTTTAGCCGCAGTTAATACTCGCTCAGTTTGCTCAAGATTAAAGGCGATATTTTCACAAAATACATCGACGGCATCAGCAAGGTTTTCGGCGATTACCGCGGGGAGCATGTCATTAATGACGAGGTCGATATAGACATCTGCATTGTCTTTATATTCTGGCGGAATAGCATGGGCGCCCAAGAAGGTGGTGCTTATATCAATGTGATGATGTTCGCCTAGCTCACGCGCAACGCGCAATAATTTAAGTTCTGTTTCGGTGTTCAAGCCGTAACCAGATTTAATTTCAACCGTGGTGACGCCTTCTCTGGCTAGGGCGTTTAAGCGTTGTCGACCCAGTTCAAATAACTCAGCTTCATCAGCTTCACGACAGGCGTTAACGGTTGAGATAATACCGCCGCCAGCCCGAGCGATATCTTGGTAACTTGCACCTTGTAAGCGTTGTTCAAACTCATTGGCGCGATTACCGGCAAAGACTAAGTGGGTGTGTGCATCGATAAGCCCTGGTGTTATCCAGCCGCCTTTGCCTCTGTAAACTGGGGTTGCCAGTACATCAAATTCAGGTAGTTCACTGCGCGGGCCAACCCAAGCAATTTTGCCATCTTTTATTGCAATAGCCGCTAGAGGTATTACGCCGTAAGCCCCTTGGATATTGGTATCCATGGTGGCCACGTTTACATCAATCCACACTTGATCCCACGACATGAAAATCCCTAAAAATGCATTAATTATTGATTGCTAAACAATACTTGTTTTAGCTTGTATATACAAGGTAGGATGAATGATGTGTTTTTAAACAGCAATGACATTATTGTCTAAAAAACCGAGAGCTGCTGATATGGCCCAAGCAAAGTTTGCCCAGATAAAACAATTCATTTTGAGTCGTATTGAAACGGGCGAATGGCAAGAAAACGACCGAGTGCCGTCTGAAAATCAGTTAACTGAATTGTTCGCCTGTAGCCGTATGACAGCAAGGCGGGCGTTAACTGAGCTGGTGGACTCGGGCGTGTTAGAGCGCACTCAGGGAGTGGGCACGTTTGTTGCGGGATTAAAGTCGCAATCGTCATTACTGGCTATTCGTAATATTGCCGATGAGATAAAAGATCGTGGCCATGGCTACAGTGTTAACCAGCTTGAATTGAGACAAATCGAGGCCAGCACAACAGTGGCTAATGCATTGGGGCTGGAATTGGGCAGCCCTGTATTTTATTCGGTGTTGGTGCATTGCGAGCAAGGCTTGCCATTACAAGTTGAAGAGCGTTATGTAAACCCACAGCTGGTGCCTGATTACCTACAACAAGATTTTAGCTCACATACTCCCCATGAATATTTGTCGGCCGTAGCGCCACTGACAGAGGCCAAGCATACCGTTGAAGCCATTATGGCTAACGAGCTGTTACAACAAAGGTTGTCGATTGCTGCAACGGAACCTTGCTTACAAATTTTACGTCGTACCTGGTCGCGCCAAGGTGTGGTCAGTTTTGCTCGTTTAGTTCATCCGGGTAGCAAATTTAAACTAGGCGGCCATTTAACCTTTGCGCGTTAAAAGGTGGTATCGAAAATGAAAACCGTAAGACATTAAAAATACACAACAAGACCAATAAAAAACCAAACTGAATAAACTCGGTTGAAGAGGAACATATGGATAAACGACACGACCCAAGCCGTCGCATTATTGCGCCACACGGTACCCAATTACAGTGTAAAAGTTGGCTAACCGAAGCCGCGATGCGCATGTTAATGAACAACTTACACCCTGATGTTGCCGAACGCCCAGAAGACTTAGTGGTGTACGGCGGCATTGGCCGCGCCGCGCGCGACTGGCAAAGTTACGACAAAATTATTGAAGTGCTTAAACGCCTTGAAGACGATCAAACCTTATTGGTGCAGTCGGGTAAACCTGTTGGGGTGTTTACCACTCATAGCAATGCGCCACGGGTCATTATTGCTAATTCAAACCTAGTGCCACATTGGGCTAACTGGGAACACTTTAACGAACTGGATAAGAAAGGTTTGGCCATGTATGGCCAAATGACTGCGGGTTCGTGGATTTATATTGGTTCGCAAGGCATTGTGCAAGGTACTTACGAAACGTTTGTCGCCATGGCTAAACAGCACTTTAATGGCTCGTCAGCGGGTAAGTGGATTTTAACCGGCGGTTTAGGCGGCATGGGTGGCGCACAACCACTGGCTGGTACTATGGCGGGTTATTCGGTATTAACCTGTGAAGTAGATGAAACCCGTATCGATTTTCGCATGCGTACTGGTTACGTCGACAAAAAAGCCACTTCATTAGATCAAGCATTAGCGATGATTTACGCAGCAAACCAAAGCGGCAAGCCTGTTTCAGTCGGCTTATTAGCCAATGCTGCCGATGTGTTTACTGAGCTAGTGACCCGCGGCATTGTGCCTGATGTGGTAACCGATCAAACCTCCGCGCACGACCCATTAAACGGCTATTTACCTCAAGGCTGGAGCTTAGAATACGCTGCTAAAATGCGTAAAACTGACGAAGCGGCAGTCGTTAAAGCGGCGAAGCAATCAATGGCGGTGCAAGTTAGAGCAATGTTGGCATTGCAGGCAGCCGGTGCAGCAACCACAGATTATGGTAACAATATTCGCCAAATGGCCTTTGAAGAAGGCGTAACGAATGCGTTCGACTTCCCTGGGTTTGTGCCAGCATATGTGCGGCCGTTATTTTGTGAAGGCATTGGACCATTCCGTTGGGTAGCCTTGTCTGGCGATCCGGAAGATATCTACAAAACAGATGCCAAAGTCAAAGAGCTTATTCCAGATAATCCGCAGTTACACAATTGGCTCGACATGGCGCGTGAGCGTATTGCGTTTCAAGGCTTACCTGCACGTATTTGCTGGGTAGGGCTTAAAGATCGTGCCCGCTTAGCGTTAGCTTTTAATGAAATGGTCAAAAACGGTGAGTTATCGGCACCAATTGTTATCGGTCGTGATCACTTAGATTCTGGCTCAGTTGCCAGCCCAAATCGAGAAACAGAAGCCATGTTAGACGGCTCTGATGCGGTGTCAGATTGGCCATTAATGAATGCCTTACTCAATACGGCTAGTGGTGCAACTTGGGTGTCATTGCATCATGGTGGCGGCGTTGGTATGGGCTTTAGTCAACATTCTGGAGTGGTGATAGTGGCCGACGGAACCGATGAGGCTGCGGTACGTTTAGGCCGAGTATTGTGGAACGACCCTGCTACTGGGGTAATGCGTCATGCAGATGCTGGCTATGACATTGCAAAAAATTGTGCCAAAGAGCAAGGCTTAGACCTGCCAATGTTAGGAGCTTAATCCATGTCGACTTATTCATTTGAACTTATTCCAGGTACGCTGACATTAGCGCAGACTCGTGCGATCAGCCGTAATAGTGTCAAGCTGACCCTTGCGAAAGAAGCGATTAAAGACATTAATCAAAGTGCTGAAATCGTCCAGCAAGTATTACGTGAAGGCCGTACTGTTTACGGTATCAATACTGGCTTTGGCTTGTTAGCCAACACTAAAATTGTTCCAGAAGATCTGCAATTATTGCAACGCTCTATTGTATTGTCCCACGCAGCTGGCATTGGTAAATACATGCAAGATGCTACCGTGCGCTTAATGATGGTGTTAAAAATTAACTCATTAAGCCGCGGTTTTTCAGGTATTCGTTTAGAGGTTATCGAGTTTCTCATTCAGCTAGTGAATGCCGGAGTGTATCCGTGTGTGCCAGAAAAAGGCTCAGTCGGGGCATCGGGTGACTTAGCGCCATTAGCTCACATGTGTTTACCTTTGTTAGGTGAAGGCGAAATGAGCTATCAGGGGCTGATTATCTCAGCAGCGGAAGGTCTTGAGATTGCTGGGCTAAAACCTATTGAATTAGCAGCCAAAGAAGGCTTAGCGTTACTGAATGGTACGCAAGCCTCAACAGCGCTGGCGCTTGAAGGTTTGTTTAATGCAGAAGACTTGTTTGCCGCCAGTTCAATTATTGGCGCCATGAGTGTTGAAGCCGCTATGGGCAGTCGTAGTCCGTTTGATGCGCGTATTCATGCTGCGCGTGGACAAAAAGGCCAAATTGATTCAGCAGCCATTTTCCGTCATTTGCTCACTAATGAATCGGAAATTAGCCTAAGCCATACCAATTGCGAAAAAGTACAAGATCCATACTCACTGCGCTGTCAACCACAGGTCTTAGGTGCGTGCTTAACCCAAATCCGTCAAGCAGCAGAAGTGCTTGGCGCTGAGGCAAACGGTGTTACTGATAATCCATTGGTGTTCCAAGATACGGGCGATATTATTTCGGGCGGTAATTTCCATGCCGAACCCGTTGCGATGGCGGCTGATAACCTCGCGATTGCGATTGCTGAAATGGGCTCTATTTCGGAGCGCAGAATGGCGTTGTTGATTGATTCTAGCTTGTCTAAGTTACCACCATTTTTGGTGGATAACGGTGGGGTGAATTCTGGCTTTATGATTGCCCAGGTCACTGCAGCTGCACTCGCATCGGAAAACAAGACCTATGCGCATCCGGCCTCGGTAGACAGTTTACCGACATCGGCAAACCAAGAAGATCACGTGTCGATGGCGACATTTGCTGCACGACGTTTACGCTACATGAGCGAAAATACCCGTGGAGTATTGGCTATTGAGTTGTTAGCTGCTGCGCAAGGGTTAGATTTTAGAAAGCCGTTGCAACCAAGCGCAGCTGTGGCGCTGGCCAAAGCTGAACTGCGTGAAATAGTGACGTTTTATGATAAAGACCGTTACTTTTCACCTGATATCGAGAACTCGGTCGACTTGTTGTATGGCGCCAGTTTTAACCGATTGCTACCGCAGGGCATGTTACCGAGTTTTTAATTGAGCGAAACTACATGTCATGAACAGGATATGTTTAGAGTAATTTGATAAAGGACCGCAAGGTCCTTTTTTATTATCTTTTATTGCCCACGCGTCAAAGCTAATTTTTGTTTAATCTTGTTTGGGTATACTCACATTCATTGCAACTGTTAACATAATCGTGAAAATAGTAACTTGCATTAAATTTATCATCTTGACCGATAGAGTCGATGTTTCGGTAACGTTATACATCAACACCATGCATAATGAGCACACTGATAAGCCTGTGAATGTTTGCTTGCATTTATGCGGTTTAATTTACGTCTTTTGATTGAGTAAAGGGCAAACGTGGCTAAGGATTTGTTTGTGAATACAGAAGTGCGGATTGAAATTGCGGCTTGGTTAACCCGTTTGGGTATTAATAGCCAACCATCGGATGGTGTCGCAACATCGATATTAATTTTGGCTTGTGTGGTTGTGGCAGGTTTAAGTTATTACATTACCCATCGATTTGTCGTTCACGGTGTGAATGCTGTGATCCGCCGATCCTCGGTGACTTGGGACGATATTTTCATGCGCTTTAATGTGTTTGAACGTCTCGCTATTTTGATCCCCATTTTAATCCTCGATTTATTGATCCCTATTGTGCTCACCGAGCATGAGTTGATTAGCGCTTTTATTGACCGTTTCCTTAGCGCGTTGTTAGTGTTTTTTATGATTCGAGCTGTGTATAGCGGGTTGAATGCGATTGATGAAATTGCTGATATTAATCATGTTAATCGCCGTTTACCGGTAAAAAGTTTTGTGCAGCTGACTAAGTTGTTTTTATTCTTCATTGGTTTAATTGTTGTCTTTGCTATTCTAGCCGACCAGTCGCCTATTTATTTCTTTAGTGGTTTAGGGGTTGCTACCGGTTTGGTTATGTTGGTGTTTCGAGACACAATTCTGGGTTTTGTTGCTGGAATTCAACTTGCTGCTAACCGCATGGTGAGTAAAGGCGATTGGATCCAAATGGATAAATACGCTGCAGACGGCGCCGTTGAAGATGTAACCTTAACCACAGTTAAAGTACGAAACTGGGACAATACCATCACCATGATCCCAGCTTATGCATTAGTGTCTGATGCATTTAAGAACTGGCGCGGCATGTCCGAGTCGGGTGGCCGACGGATTAAGCGCTCAATCAATATCGACGTCAATAGCATTCAGTTTTTGACCGATGAAGAACGTATTCGCTTAGGCAAAGTCAATTATTTGAAAGAGTATTTACCGCAAGTATTCAGTGAAATCAGTGTTGCTAATGCCAACATAAGTGATATTGAGATGAAGGTGAATGGCCGTCATTTAACCAATATCGGAACATTTAGAGCATACTTACAAGAGTATTTACGTCGTCATGACAAAGTACATAAAGACATGACATTGATGGTAAGGCAGCTTGCTCCAACCACTGAGGGCTTGCCGATAGAATTATATATTTTTACCAATGACATTCGTTGGACCTATTATGAAGCGATTCAGGCAGACATTTTTGATCACATTTTTGCCGTGTTACCTGAGTTTGGTTTACGTGCGTTTCAAAGCCCAACAGGTACTGACATTCGCAGCATAAAGCAATGTACCGAACAGCATTGATAAGCCGCCAGATAAGCGATATTTGCAGTGGTTAAATTCCTGGTATTAATATCATTGCTGTTGCTGTGGTGGGCGATGCCCGTGCAAGCTAATTGGTTTAATGATATCAATAGGCAAGTTCGCTCAATAGGCGCTGTAAAACCACTGACAGCCGAGCCATTAACAACCGCAGAGCTAGCTGATTACCCAACAAACTATCAATTTGAACGAGTGATAATACCAAGCCATCAAACTCCGCTGTTTGTGTTACAAGCAGGGCTTGAGCACCGTGACACTGTGGTGCTTATTCACGGTTTAGGTGAGTTAGCCTCTAAAGACTGGTTAACGGTTATTCCCGCGTTAGCAAAGCAGTATCATGTTGTTGCTATCGATTTACCTGGTTTTGGCTTATCGCAAGGTGCGGTATTTACCTATTCACCCAAAGAATATGCCAAGGTGATCGATTGGGTCATTAGCCATTATCGTCATCCAAACGCTCAGGTACATCTTGTAGGACATTCGATGGGGGCGGCGATTAGCTTATATTATGCGAGCCAGTACCCAGGCAAAGTTGAGCAACTCGTACTGGTCGATGCCGCCGGCATTTTGGACCGGACTGCGTATCTAAAACAGATTTCTAAACGAGGTATGGCTAGTAGCGAATTACCACAAGGCTTACGCCGAGTGTTAGCCCGGGTTGATAACTTTGCCGATAAGATACTAGAGAAAACTGGAACCGGGTTAGATCCAACGAAATGGTTAAGTCACAATGAGTCTATTCGTAATATGACCATTGGCGAACAAACCAACACTAATGCGGCATTAGCATTAATGGAACAAAACTTCTCTGTGCTTAATTACCAACAGATGCCTGCGACGCAGTTAATTTGGGGCGCAGATGATCAAGTTGCGCCACTACGGACCGCTCAAGCACTGCTACATGTATTACCCACAGCACAACTGCAGGTTATTGCTGGTGCAGGGCATGTACCGATGAAATCGCATCCACACATCTTTAATCAAATGTTATTAACGGGCCTTGCATCGACTTCTACTTTTCCTTCTAATGCTAATGTTTTGGCTCGTGAGCAACATTCAGAAAATAGCAGTAAGCGTATTGGCAAATGCTATCAAGAAAGCCAACAATATTTTTCTGGGCATTATGATCAGCTCATTATTGAAGACTGTAAATTGGTGTTCATTGACAATGTTGATGTAAACCAGCTCACGATGAGTGACTCGATTGTAACCATCAAGTCTAGTCGCATAGGTATGCAGCAGAAAAAGATGAAGATCGCCCGCAGTACTATTAGTGCCACAGACACTCACTTTTTGGGTGAGATTAACAGTACTCGCAGTCGGTTTGATTTAGCTGGGGTAACCTTTTGGGGTGAGTCTCCGGTGTTCATCTCGCAAGAGTCTACTAGGCTAGTGCTATCTTTAGTGCGGATCCATACGCCAACGCACGTTATACGTTTAGGCGGCAGTTATGTGCTAGCCGCTGAGAGTTTAGAAAGCGTGTTATAAAAACCGCTGAATGCTGTGTAAGACACCTCTTGTATATCCAACACTGTCGCACTTCTGATTAATCAATATAAGCTAATTGAGCGTTAATTATTGCAGTACTATTTCTGCTGATAATCAGGAACCATTTTTGGATGATAACCTTTGATTGAACGGTAAAAATCCATTAACTGATTTATTTCGCGTTCAATATCTCCCGTCGGTCTTAACGGTTTGGCAATCACAACCGCTTTGCGGCCAAAATCTAATCCGATTGGCACTATATCAACATCCGCTTTGGCTGCAATATGGTAAAAACCACTTTTCCAACGAGTTACAGGGCTACGTGTGCCTTCAGGTGCTAAGGCCAGTTTATAAAGTGGATCTTGTTGGAATAACAGCACCACGCCATCAACTAAATTATTGTATTTACGTCTATCGACAGGGCTACCGCCCATGGCGCGAAATAGCCATCCCCAGGGCGGAATAAACAGCTGATGCTTGCCTAAAAAATGAATTTTGGTGCCTAAGGCGCTGCGGGCGATAATGCCAATGATGAAATCCCAATTACTGGTATGCGGGCCAACAATAATGACGCATGGCTTAGTATTATCGAGTTGGCCATCAAATTCCCAACCCAGTATTTTGAGTAATCCTAAGCAAAGTGAACTGAACATAGTGTGACCCCAATCATTGAGCTTTATTAAGCTTCTTGTTATTTCAATTTGTCAGCCAAACTGGTGTGGTTAATTGACGTTAATTTGTTGCTGGCATCTGCTGATGCTTACTTTAGCTGATGTGTTATCAGCATAGCCTGCAATCGTACTCATTTCATGCTTAACCTCAATTCAGCTAAGGCATGAGATAAATGTGATTAGTTAAGTTGCTGCAAACTTGTCATTGGCTAGCCTATTGACGCGTTATTTCATCTTGTTAGCAGAATAAATAACAAGTTTGATAGCGATAGTGACTAAGATTGTGTTTTTTATTATGACCTCCTGAACTCTTATCTCGAGTTCAGGTTAACTAATATGTTGCGCTAATGAGTGGTTGGCTTATCAAACTCGGCTATGTGTTTTGCTTCGTCTAGAATAACCTGTTCTAACTCTGCTTCTGATTTCATCCGCTCAAAATCAAACTTCATCCGTTGTTGTTTTGGTAGCTCATTACGCGCTTCCATGATGGGATGGTTTCTAATCAGCTCATAATGGGTAAACAGGTTAGGGAAGTCTGCCACAACTTGTTCTGACAAGGATAATGCATCAAATAATTTACCTATGCGCATAACGCCTTCAGACAGTTCACAACGATCTTCTAGCATTGCTGCGGCAATGTAACGGATATCAGTCAGTATTTGTTGTCTACGTTCTTCAGCTTTAGCCTTACGTTCAGAAAGTGCTTGTTGATTAGCTTGTGTTGTACGTTTAAGCGTTAACAGTAAGTGTGTTGCGTAGGTAGCAAGGGCTACAATGATGAGTAGAGCAATTACGATGGCGGTTGTAGACACAATTTATCCTTTTTTGAATACAAAACTGGCGCGATTTGCGCCAGTTTTTTGATATCAAACCAAGAAATAGCTTGGTATTACTTTCATCGAACAGATTAATCTTTCTGCTGATAATCTTTAAGCATATCGGCACCTGATTCAAAACGATTTAATAGTTCATCGTCACTCAGTTGCTTTTTAGGACTTTGTGTTGGCGTATCATCGCCTTCAGTTAGGCCTAAGCTCAACATCAGTTGCTCAATTTTGTCTAATTGAATATTCAACCACTTTTGATCAGTGTCAGATAAATCACGACCTTCTTCAAGTTGGTCAAGTAACTGATTTAGTCTTGGATCATCTTCAAGTTTCAGTAACTTCTGTTCGTCAGTCAGTTTAGGCTGTTTAGGCTTAACCACTAATGGCGCGGTAACAGACGTAGGTAAAGTAAGTGCTACCGGCTTTTTGCTGCCATGACGGACATCTTTACTCTTAACCGAAGTGTTACCTGATGCTTGTTTAAGCAACGTTTCATTGTGACGGCTGCCTGATTTACGGCCGGTTTCAGATTTTTTACCATCGACCGCGTTGCGATCAACTTTTTTTACTCTAGGTGCAAACTTAGCGCCGTTTTCGCCGCCTTTGCGAGTTTTTTTACTGCGAGCCATGATGTTCTCGTTAGGTTTTCTAAACACGTCCTTGCAGAGCAATTTCTACAAGGCACTAAATAAGGATGCGCTTTATATCAGATTTTGATGATTTTTGCATCAAAACCAGATCTTTCGATGCAAATAATAGCTCAAAATCACTATTTAATGCTAAATATTCGAATGTCTGCTGCTGGTAAAAGCTTACATGAGTTGGATTGTTTTTGTAATGCCATTTGGCAAAATGGTCTTGATCGGTCAATAAAGGCGTGCCTATTGCTAACCAGCCATTGGGTTTAACCAGTTGATTGAGTAATTTCCATTCACGGTGTGGATGACGAAAGTGTTCGAATACCCGGTAACAACATACAAAATCATAGCTATGTTGCAGTACCGACTGATCTGCAGCAAAGAATGGGTCGTACTGATTAACAAGATGACCAGCATCAACAATGGATTGTCTGCTCTGTTCGTCAAGTAAGCGGCCAAAATTAAGACCAGTTAACGCACCGCTCTGTTGCTGAGATATTTGGGCTAATAGTGGCAGAATAAATTGCGATAATGGTTTCTGACTCGATGACTTTTGCGATCGACCGTAACGCTGACGCTCAACATCTGGCATAAGATGTGATTTTGGGTTAGCAAAGACTAAGCCACACCGTTCGCAGATGTAGAAAGCTCTTTTTTTGTCTTGAACAAAAAAATCAGCACTATGATTACAAAGCGGACATACGTTCATCAAATACAGCATTACCTAAGTATTGACTTAATAAACGATTATATAGCGAATGCGGTTAATTTAAAGTAAGTATTTGAAATGAAGTTGATATTGATGCTATTTGGGCATAAAAAAAAGCGGCAGTATAAACTGCCGCCTCGTAAAATAGTGCCTAACGCACTTTATTCTGATTCCAAGTATCCGTACTTGCTATGTGACTATCCCGGTCAGATCTTTATTTCTTCTGCTTTCCATGCCGTTTTTAATTGTTATTGGTCATCAATGACGCTTTTTTATATTCTGTTGCCGTCCTGACTACAGCTTCCGTAGATGGTCTTCAATGACGCATCATTATCCTAATTGTCTTCAATGACATTAGTTAACCATCCTTGTTACTTTATACCTTCGAGCGATAAAGCTTCCAGCGGGTGCATCCTCAGCAATAAGCTTTGTTTGCCATTATTTGAATCCTTCAAATAATACTCTGGGTTATCAGTCACTCTGTTGTGTAAGGCAGTGCTAAATAGCATGTCGACCAATCGGTCTATTCCTTACAAATTCTGCGACCAGTATTTCAAAATGAAATCTCGACTCATATTATTATTATTAGTGAGTGGTCTTAAATTATTATTATTATGAATTATCTTTATTCTTATATCTTAAATGTATCAGTCCGAAACCTGCTTGATGTTATTAGATTTATGTTACAAACAGTTGGGTTTACCTCGGTACGGGGTGTATTTAACGCTAAAAGTGTGAACACTGTCAAGCAATAATCGATGAAGCTTACGTCAACGTCAACTTGGTGGCATAAAAAAAGGGCTAGAAAGCCCATTTTTTTATTAGTAAATATTCAAGGGTATTAGTGCTTAATACTTGAAATATATTTAGATAATGCTTCGATATCAGCATCAGATAATTTTTTAGCTACATCTTGCATCATGCCATTTAAATCGTTGTGACGAACTCCATCACGAAATTGTGTTAGCTGAATTTTGATATAGTTAGCATGCTGACCACCCACGACAGGGAAGCCTGCAGCAGCTGCGCCTTGGCCTTCAGGACCATGACAGGCAACACATGCTGTAATACCACGAGCGGCGTCACCGCCTTTATACAGTTTTTCACCTGCTGTGGGTACGTCGGCAACATCGGCGACAACTTGTACTTGGCTTGCAAAGAATGCTGAAACATCAGCGATGTCTTCATCACTGAGCCCCATTGCAAAACCGATCATAATTGGGTTCATGCGACCTTCAGCACCACCGGTTTTAGCAGCAAGACGAAATTCTGTTAATTGTTTTTCAAGATAGGCAGGGTGTTGTCCTGCTAATTTAGGATACATATCAATCATGCTATTGCCGTCAGCACCGTGACAGGCAGAACATACGATTGCTTTAGTTTTGCCTGCTTCAGCATTACCTTCAGCCATAACTGATGATGACATAGCGGCGACTACAGACAGCGCAAGAGCTAACTTTTTCATGGCGTTCCAACTTCTAGTTAATTTATTGTCCTGAGCTTACTAGGAAGACCCGCAAGCGTGGTAAAATGTTTTTTCCAAGCGCTCTGATGTAGTTTACGATGCTCGTGAAGAGCTAGATCATTTATGACTACATCACACATATCAGCGTTGCTTGGGTATATAATGTGATCAGGCTAATATTTTACACGAAAATGTGCAAAAGTAAGCAATTGTTAAAAATTTATGGTAATGCGTTTACTAGAAGTAATTTAATTGGAGTTAAGAGTGACAGAATCTCGTATCGATTTCCGTAGGGCTAAGTTTTTAATCAGTGCGCCGGATATTGCGCATTTAGATCAGTATCTTCCTGGGGATATCGGGGTGGAGATTGCGTTCGCTGGGCGCTCTAATGCCGGTAAGTCCAGTGCGCTAAATGCGCTTACTGAACAAAAAAGTTTAGCTCGAACCAGTAAAACGCCAGGTCGAACCCAATTGATCAACGTGTTTCAGCTAGATGATGATCGTCGTTTAGTCGATTTACCTGGCTATGGTTTTGCGCAAGTTCCTTTAGCATTAAAACATAAATGGCAAGAAGCGCTTGGCGAATATCTACAAAAGCGTGCTTGTTTAAGTGGTGTGGTGGTATTGATGGATATCCGTCATCCATTGAAAGATCTCGATATGCAAATGATTGAGTGGGCAGTATTAAGCAACATTCCTGTATTAGCATTGCTAACAAAATCGGATAAATTGACTCAAAGCGTCAAAATGAAAACCGTTAATGATGTGCGTGCAGCCTTAAAAGATTTTGGTGATAAAGTGCAAGTTGAGACACTATCGTCGCTAAAAGGCACCGGTAAGCCCAAAGTGTTGAGCATCTTAAATGATTGGTGTCATCCAGAATGGTTAGCTGAGCAGAAGGCAGAGCAAGCGTCGGAGTCGGAGTTAGCACCAGAGTAGCGGTCGAGTGATATAAAAGATTAGCAAAATTAAGAACCGGCAAATATGTCGGTTTTTTTTCGTCTGAGTTTTCTACGTTGTAACAATGGCGATTTTTAAGCAAAAAAAAACCGATAACCAAACGGCCATCGGTACAAATAAATTAGCTCTTTTGGGGAGAAGCTAAATTCAACAAGACTCAAGTGCCATCAACTCAATTTGATGACTCTCAATAACCGTATAATAACTGTTTTTTAACCAACATTAAAGTATTTACTCTAAATATTTTTAATGATGAAAAAAAATCAAAAAAAAAGCCCCAGCAACCTAAGTTGCTGGGGCGCCGAATTTGGCTAGTCACTATCGCTAGTGAAATAAAGGTTTGAAAGATTGAACATCTTAACCTCTGTACCCTACAACGAATATAATAGCTTATTCGCCTTAAAATGAAAAACTGTTTTTCATAAAAAGATATAATAACTGTGACTGCAAACTCAAAATAGTCTTTATTTGCCGCTTAGAACGATGAACTAGTCGGTTATATATCATTAAATTGGTCATTGAGGCATAGGTTGAGTAATAGAGGATGCATAGGTGGTGAGGATATTTATTGCGCTAAGCGTTCAGTTCAGTTCAGTTCATTTCATTTCAGTTTAGCCATAGTTACAATGTCCAAATAAAAATACCGCATTCTAATGAATACGGTATTTTTGTTTTAGCTACAGACGTTTATTTTGCAAACATAACCTAAGCCAATGACTAGTGGGCTTCATTCCAGTTGTCGCCAATGCCAGCCTCGGCTAATAATGTCACGTCTAATGACGCTGCTTGCGCCATTAAATCGCACACTTTGGTTTTGAGGGTTTTAGCCTGGGCCTCATCCACTTCAAATACTAATTCATCGTGTACTTGCATTATCAGGGTAATTTCACCTTGAGTGTCTTGGTTAATCCACTGGTGAATGGCTATCATGGCTTTTTTGATGATGTCTGCTGCTGTTCCTTGCATCGGAGCGTTAATCGCTGCACGTTCAGCTGCCTGACGACGCATTGCATTACGGTCGTTGATTTCAGGCAAGTATAAACGACGTCCGAATAATGTAGATACGTAACCTAGCTCAGCGGCGATGGCTCGGGTTTCTTCCATGTATTTGAGTACACCGGGATAGCGAGCAAAATACGTGTCGATATACTTTTGTGCTTCATTGCGTGGAATATCGAGCTGTTTGGCTAAACCAAACGCAGACATTCCATAAATTAAGCCAAAGTTAACCGCTTTAGCGCGGCGACGTTGCTCAGTGGTGACTTCTTCAAAGTGCACTCCAAAGACTTCCGCTGCGGTAGCTTTATGAATGTCTTTGCCTTCTGCGAATGCGGTTAGCAAGCCTGCATCTTGAGATAAATGAGCCATGATCCGCAGTTCTATTTGCGAATAATCGGCAGCTAAAATTTTACGACCTGCGGGGGCAATAAAGGCTTGGCGAATACGACGGCCTTCTTCAGTACGGATCGGAATATTCTGTAAGTTTGGCTCACTTGATGACAAACGACCGGTTGCAGCATTAGCTTGGTGGTAACTAGTATGCACTCTGCCAGTCGTGGCATTAACCATAAGCGGCAGTTTGTCGGTATAAGTGCTCTTTAATTTGGCTAGGCTACGATGTTCAAGAATAACTTTAGGTAAAGGGTAGTCAAGTGCCAGCTCCACTAATACATCTTCTGCTGTTGATGGCGCACCTTTAGGGGTTTTCTTCTTTATTGGATAACCTAGTTTTTCAAAAAATAGCGTTTGTAGTTGCTTTGGTGAAGCGAGGTTAAATTTTTCTTCGGCAATTTCGTAGGCTTTATTTTCCAAATCATCAAGCTTTTTGGCTAACTCACCACTTTGTTGACTAAGTAGCATTGAATCAATCAATACACCTTGGCGCTCTACATCAGACAATACTTGTATTAATGGTAATTCTAGCTCATTAAATACACTGGCCAGTTCTGGTTCTTTTTCAAGCCTTGGCCATAGATGTTGATGTAAACGCAGAGTGATATCGGCATCTTCAGCGGCGTATGGCCCAGCAATATCCAAATGAACTTGATTAAACGTCAGCTGCTTTGCGCCTTTGCCAGCGACTTCTTCAAAACTAATATTTTTATGGCCAAGGTATTTTAACGCTAAACCGTCCATGTCGTGACGCGATGCGATTGAATTAAACACATAGGATTCGAGCATAGTATCGAAGCGTATACCTTTGAGGGTAATACCTGCGTTGGCTAAAATACTCATATCGTACTTCAGATTTTGACCCACTTTTTGTGGTTTTTCGCCTTCAAGGATCGGACGCAACTTTTCAAGCGCTATGGTTTTATCAATTTGCTGCGGCGCATCAAGGTAATCATGTGCTAACGGTAAATAGGCTGCTTTACCTGCTTCGGTAGCAAATGATAAACCGACAAGTTCCGCTTCCATGTAGTTGAGACTTGTGGTTTCGGTATCAATCGCTATCAGTTCGGCGCTATTAAGTTTTTCAATCCATTTATCAAGCGCTTCTATGGTCAGAATCGTTTCATACTCAGCTTCAATGGTTGGCGATACGGTGATTTCTTCTTCGCTATCTTGGCTGATGGTACCGCGGGGTTGCTTATTATCGAGTACTTCCGCTAACCAACGCTTGAATTCCATTTCACCGAAGCATTTAATGAGTTCATCACGGTCTTGAGGCTTAACCGTCATTTGATGCCAGTCTTGTGCTAACTCGACATCGGTTTTAATGGTCGCCAGTTCATATGACAACTTTAACATGTCGGCATTTTCGATGATTTTAGCCGGCATGGTTTTCGAGCCTCTAAAGCCAACTTCAACGACGCTTTGTGGATCGGCTAAAATATTTTCTACACTTCCTACACCAAGCAGCATCGCCAGCGCGGTTTTCTCACCAACCCCAGGTAAACCTGGAATGTTATCGGACTTGTCGCCCATGAGTGCTAAGAAGTCGATTATTCTATCGGGACTGACACCATATTTCGTTTTGACCTCTTCAGGGCCCATAATGGTATCTGTCATGGTATTGATTAACGTGACATGCTCATTCACTAGCTGTGCCATGTCTTTATCGCCGGTACTGATTAATGTCGCCCGGCCTTCTTTACTCGCTTGAAGGGCGATGGTACCGATCACATCGTCGGCTTCCACACCAGAAATGCTGATCAAAGGTAAACCCATTGCGTGAATGATTCTATGTAATGGTTCTATTTGATTACGCAGATCATCGGGCATAGGTGGGCGCTGGGCTTTGTATTCACTGTACATATCGTTGCGGAAAGTTTTGCCTTTAGCATCGAAAACAACAGCGATATGACTAGGACTGTAACGGCTTAATAAACTACGAAGCATGTTAACAACACCGTAAACCGCGCCTGTTGCTTCACCTTTTGAATTGGTTAAATGAGGCGGCGCATAATAAGCGCGATAAAGATAAGATGAGCCATCAACTAAGATGAGCGGGTTATTGGGAATTGTTGGCATAATTAATATTCGTGTTCAGTATTTTGCGAGACTAATAGGATGACATTATACCCATAGCACCTCAAGATGCTTGTGCGATTGTCAGTTATTTACCCAAGATAGTGTCAATAATCGTAACGTTTGACTCGTTGTGTATCCAGTGAGGTTTTTTGGGCAATTTTATAGAGAAAAGCCAACAATCAGCCACGCCAAAAGACTCTCAGCCTGTGGATAAGTCTGTGAGTGAATTAATCAACGTTGCTGGATAGATTTTCTTACGGCTTGAAATGAAATCAGTAACTAGTTGAGTTATATGTTCTTTTTTATTTTTTGTGAGCTAAATATTATTTCTAATAAATATTACTAATTTGTGGACTTTTTTATTGATGTCAGTTAAGTCACAATCGAATTCAGTGATGTTTTATGACTAAAAAAAAGGCATCTAGCAAATTCGACGTTCTAAGTTAGCACGATTTTTAATCAGATCAATCGTTTTGTTGGTTTTTTGTTGTAAATTTTACATTATCAATTAAAAGTTGAAGGAAGATGTCATGAAAAAGATTGCTGTTTTACTGAGTGGCTGTGGTGTATTTGATGGGACTGAAATTCACGAGGCTGTATTAACCCTACTGGCGATTACGCGAGCGGGTGCTCAATATCAATGCTTTGCTCCAGATATTACCCAAATGCATGTGGTGAATCATTTAACCGGTGAGGTCAACACCGACGAAACCCGTAATGTATTAGTTGAGTCTGCACGGATCGCTCGTGGGGAAGTGCTTAATGCCAGTACATTAGAGGTAAGTCAATTTGATGGTTTGGTGATCCCTGGTGGTTTTGGTGCGGCTAAAAACTTATCCAATTTTGCAACCACAGGCAGTAATTGCCATATTCAGCCAATTGTAGAAAACTTTATTCGTGAGTTTGCGTTAGCGCATAAACCTGTCGGTTTTGTGTGTATTTCACCGGTGATGATCCCTCATATTTACGGCGCAGGTGCTATAGGCACAATTGGAACTGATTCTGAGACGGCTCATGCATTTACTGAAATGGGCGGTAAGCATAAAAATGTGCAAGTTGAAGATATTGTCGTTGATGAAGTCAATAAAATCGTCAGTACACCTGCGTATATGCTAGCAACGTCGATTTTAGAGGCACATATTGGCATTGAGAAGTTGGTTAATAAAGTACTCGAAATGGCTTAGTGATTTGGGCTGAGATGCATTGTGAATATGAGCGGATTAATGATAAAAAGAGTGCCACCTAAAGTGGCATTTTTATTTATAGTTAGCTGGTTTTAGTGGTAGGTGAGGTTCTACTATCAAATAATGCTTGGGCTAACCCAACACAAAGCCCTGCAATGTGGGCGCCATTCGCAATTGGCATGCCTAACACATCAGTAAAGCCGAGAACCAACCAAACGAGCATAAATCCCATATAAGATTGCGGCAAACGAATACCGCAGCTAGGTTTACGAATACCCATTAGCCAAGTGTAACCTACCACAGCGTATACGACGCCAGACAAGCCACCAAAATTAGGCCCTGTCATGTAAAACTGCACAATATTAGGCAAAGTGCCCGCGACAACTAATAAAAAAAGTAACGGTCGAGTACCCAAATTGGTTTCAATTTTACCGCCTAAGTACCACCACCACAGCAAATTAAAGATAATATGCATAGCAGAAAAGTGCATTAAGCTTGGGGTGAATACCCGCCACACTTGGTTTACATCACTGTCCGCAACGGCACTAAAAAAAGATAACTTAGTGAAGATGGCATCGGCAAAACCAAGGTTCATGCCCGCGAAAACGGCAACACAAGCAAAAAAGCACACTAATGTCAGTGGGCCTGCACCTGTCATAAACTGTTGAATTAAGCCTTTAGTTCCTGGGCCATAGTCAAATTTGGTATCCGTTGCACCGTTGTCCCAAGAGGCTTGCAAGTATTTACTATCGTATGGGTTTTTAGCAAACTCAATTAACTCGGCGCGAGCTTGGTTTTCATCGGCGGGGTTAGTGATTATTAGGCCAACACCTTGAGAATGAGTCACGGCATGGCATTGAATATTTAACCCTTTGAGGTGGTCAATAAATGCTTGTGCTGCACGTGCATTAGGTAGTTGGCCGATTTCTATCATGCGTGAGCCAAGCTCCAGGCACTATAACCACCATCTAAACTGTAGATGTCGTCAAAACCTTGTTCGTTTAAATAACTGGCTGCGCTTTGGCTGCTCATTCCATGGTAGCAGACAACGACTACCGGCTTGTCCATATCAGCACCGCCAATGAAGTCAGCTAGGTTTTCGTTGCTTAAATGGGTCGCACCTTCAATATGGCCAGCGGCAAAACTCGCTGCGTCGCGAATATCAACAACTTGTATGTCGTTAGATTCAGTCGACATATGGATAAGCTCATTAATAGACAAATGTTTAAAACCAGACATGATATTACCTATAAAAATATACAAATAGCGATGTGCTTAGCGTCAGTTTGCAACAAGGGGTTGTATTAATACAACCCCTTGTTGGTGTACTGACTCGTTAAGCCACAATACTGAGACAGTAAAGCTTAATCCCAGTTCAATATAACTTTACCTGACTGGCCTGAGCGCATTGCATCGAAGCCTTTCTGGAAATCATCAATACTAAAGTGATGAGTAATGATAGGTGACAAGTCTAAGCCTGATTGGATTAAGCTTGCCATTTTGTACCAAGTTTCGAACATTTCACGGCCATAAATGCCTTTGATGATCAACCCTTTAAAAATGATTTTGCTCCAGTCGATGGCCATCTCGCCGCCAGGAATACCTAGCATGGCAATTTTACCGCCGTGGTTCATGGTGTCTAACATCGCGTGGAATGCCGATGGTACGCCTGACATTTCTAAACCGACGTCGAAGCCTTCTGTCATGCCAAGTTCTTTCATAACATCTTTAAGGTTTTCTGTTGCGACGTTAACCGCGCGAGTCGCACCCATTTTTCGGGCAAGATCAAGTCGGTATTCATTTACATCAGTAATCACAACATGACGAGCGCCGACGTGTTTACAAACCGCTGCAGCCATAATACCAATAGGACCCGCACCGGTAATCAACACATCTTCGCCGACTAAATCAAACGATAATGCAGTATGTACCGCATTACCGAATGGATCGAATATAGCCGCTAAATCATCTGGAATATCCGCAGGAATTTTGAAGGCGTTAAACGCTGGTAACACTAAATATTCGGCAAACGCACCATCACGATTCACACCAACGCCTGAAGTATTACGGCATAAGTGGGTACGACCAGCACGACAGTTACGACAATAACCACAAGTGATGTGACCTTCTCCAGATACACGATCGCCAATACTAAACCCACGTACTTCCTGGCCAACATCGACCACTTCGCCGACATATTCATGGCCGGCAATCATCGGAACTGGAATGGTTTTTTGTGACCATTCATCCCAGTTGTAGATATGCACGTCAGTACCACAAATCGCTGTTTTACGAATTTTAATTAGCAGGTCGTTGTGACCCATTTCTGGTTTTGGTGCATCGACCATCCAGATGCCTTCTTCAGGCTTTAACTTACTTAATGCTTTCATGTTGATGACCTATTTTTAGTCTGAGCTATCGTTAACCACTGTTACGCGATGCTGTTATTAATCTATGCTTCTATTAACCTATGCTTTTATTAGTCAAGTTAGCTTAGATAATGCCCATATCTTTACCAATACGGGTAAAGGCACCGATAGCATGATCAAGTTGCTCGCGAGTGTGCGCAGCAGACATTTGGGTACGAATACGCGCTTGGCCTTTTGGTACCACTGGGAATGAAAAGCCAACTACGTAAATATGCTCTTGTAATAAACGGTTAGCAAAGTCGCCGGCCAATTTAGCATCGCCAATCATGACTGGAATAATGGCATGGTCTGCACCACCTAAGGTGAACCCAACCGCAGACATTTGCTCACGGAAATAACGACTGTTTTCCCATACTGCTTCACGCAAGTCTTGACCTGTTTTTAGCATTTCAAGCACCCGGATAGACGCACTAACAATAGAAGGCGCTAATGAGTTTGAAAATAGGTAAGGGCGAGAGCGTTGACGTAACCACTCAACGACTTCTTTTTTCGCTGCAGTAAAACCACCCGATGCGCCGCCTAATGCTTTACCTAAGGTACCGGTAATAATGTCGACACGATCCATGACATTACAGTATTCATGGGTTCCACGACCATTTTGACCGATAAAGCCTACTGCATGAGAGTCATCGACCATCACCAATGCGCCGTACTTATCTGCGAGATCACACACACCTTGAAGGTTAGCGATTACGCCGTCCATTGAGAACACACCGTCAGTGGCGATCAAAATGTTGCGTGCACCAGCAGCTTGAGCTGCAATGAGCTGAGTTTCTAAGTCGGCCATGTCATTGTTGGCATAACGGAAACGCTTAGCTTTACATAAACGCACACCATCAATAATTGAAGCATGGTTTAGCGCGTCGGACACAATAGCGTCCTCGGCATCTAATAAGGTTTCAAAAAGACCCGCATTAGCGTCGAAGCAAGACGAGTACAAAATGGTGTCCTCCATACCTAAAAAAGCACTTAGGCTAGCTTCTAATTGCTTATGAATGTCTTGAGTACCACAAATGAATCGTACCGATGCCATACCAAAACCGTGACTGTCTAAACCGGCTTTTGCGGCTTTGATAAGTTCAGGATGATTGGCTAAACCTAAATAGTTATTGGCGCAGAAGTTAATCACTTCTTCACTGTTAACTTGAATAGCTGTTTGCTGAGCGGAAGCAATGACGCGCTCACTTTTGTATAAACCATCGGCTTTTACATCGACAATTTGCTGATTAATTCGGTCGTAAAAAGAGGTAGATGCCACCTGTGTTCTCCTAAATATGGTTATTATGCTTATCCAAATCACGCAGTAAAACACCGCGATAAATGACAGGGTGTTTTGGAGTTATTGGCATTCTAACCTTTATTTTTGCAGCTCTACAGCGTTTTTTTTAGTCGTCAGACCAACATGAGTTAGATTAGGGGTATCGACTTATTCACATTAAAAAAACTAATCATTAACATGGTTGGTGACTGGATATGAAAGGCGGGTGATAACCCTAAGTTAATCCGCTAATAACTGATTCAATTGTAGTTAGTTATTGGCGGATTGGAAATTCTGTAATCGATGCGAGGTAAACGAAATACTTCGCTTATGTTTGCGCGACGCTATGGCGTTCTTGGCTGGCTATGTCTAAGTAGTGTTGCTCTAAACGACAAAATGTTGCGCTTGAAGTGGGAGTAGAGTAAGCCTGAAAAATCATCAAGACTCTTAATAGTCCATCGTATAGCGTGGCTTTAGTGATGGTTGATGTACTCGATTGAGTTAATTGATAGCTAATCCAGAAACTGACCATCATTTTAATGGTGTCGGCAAGCGCGGTTACTTTATTATCATCGACGTCTAGGAAACCGTCTTTTTTGAGTTTGCGCAGTACATCACTTGAGCGAGTCAGTACTTGTTGTTGAGCATGTAAGTAGCGTTTCTTTAGCGCATCATCACGGCTTAAAATATCGGCTAAGTTGGCATACATAAACCTAAACTGCCATAAGGTATAGAACATGGCATCAAAATAACCCATTAATAATTCAATCGTAATAGGCACATCATCATAAGGCTTAAAGCCTGACTCTAAATGACTTTCATATAGACTGAAAATTGAATTAATAATGTCTTCCTTATTGCGAAAGTGGTAGTACAAATTGCCCGGACTAATGCCTAAATGCGCTGCAATATGGTTGGTGGTAATACTACGCTCACCGTGTTCATTGAATAGTTCTAAGCTGGCAAAAATGATTTTATCGCGGGTTTTCATGTGATTTCCATATTCATTATTGACTTATTGTCGCTCAAATAATTCGTTAAGCCGACTTAATATGAGTATGTTAACATTGTGCTTATCTGACAAGCAAAAATCGATGACCCATCTTACATGAACCGTATTGTTTATTCTTTGTTCCTATATTTGTTGTTTCCGCTGGTGATTCTTTATTTAGCATTTCGTGCCATAAAAAGTGTCGACTATCGTAGCCGTTGGTCTGAACGTTTTGGTTTTGCTAAGTTAACCAAAACGGATGTGTTGATCCACTGTGTGTCGATGGGAGAAACGTTAGCGGCGATTCCGTTGATTAAGCAGCTGATGACTGCGCACCCAGATTATGCTTTTACCGTTACTACAACCAGTCCAACAGGGTCTGCTGAAGTGACTAAATCATTTGGCGATACAGTTCAGCATTGCTATTTACCGTTTGATTTTTCATATGCAATTAAACGATTTTTACGCCAATTACAGCCCAAAGTATGCATTATCATGGAGACCGAGTTGTGGCCAAACTTAGTCCACTTTGCAGAGCAGCAACAAGTGACTCTGATTTTAGCCAATGCACGCTTGTCGCAAAAGTCCGCTGATAAATACGCTAAAAAGCGTCGTTTGGCTGTGCCGATGTTAAACAAACTCAACTTGATTACCGTACAAACTAAAGCTGAAGCCGAACGGTTTATTACCCTAGGAGTGACTCGTCAGCGCATACATGTTTGTGGCAGTTTAAAGTTTGATCTCACTATTGATCCCATCAAAAAACAACAAGCTAATACGCTTCGTGCCAAGTGGGATCGGGTTAATTCACATATTTGGGTTGCAGGGAGTGTTCACCCCGGCGAGTTTGAGGCCATTTTGAGCGCCCATAAACAGCTACTAGCTTGTTTCCCTAATGCATTATTGATTATGGCGCCCCGACATCCTGAGCAATTTAATTTAGCGGCTATTACCATTACCCAATCTGGATTGGTATTAGCTAGACGCAGTATGAATGATGAAGTTAACAGCCAGACTCAAGTGTTACTTGGTGACACTATGGGGGAGCTAGTGATGCTATACGGTACAGCGGATCAGGCATTTGTTGGCGGGACACTGATTAATAATGGTGGTCATAACCCGCTTGAACCTGCTGCCATGGGGCTACCTGTATATGTCGGCCCCAACCATTGGGATTTTGCTGAAATCACCCAGTTACTTGCCGATGCTGGTGCATTAATCTGTATTAGCTCTACAGATGAATTGGCGCAAGAATTACAAAATAAGTTTACCAATAGCCATATGTATCAATCAGCGTCCTTTGCTGGATTAGCAGTCGTTGAGCAAAATCGGGGCGCGCTTTTAAAGCAGTTTACCCTCATTAACGAGCTCATCGTGTAACATTTTTCTGTCAGTCATTTGAACAAAAACGTATAAAAATAGACGCAAGTTAGCGTCTGTTTTTATCACTACCCCATACCAGAGTTAGCTTTAGATTGGGTTGATGCTTTGATAACCGGCAAGTAATTGCTGCCAATGCTGTTGACTAAATTGCAGCGTAGTCAGTTTAGCGTGCTCTTTGTTAAAAGAACGTAGCAAGCGGTCTAAATTGGCCTGTTGCCATGTAGGCTGTGGTGTGCGTAATTCACCTCTATCAAAGTCAATTAAATAGAATTTTCCGTGTGCAAGTAAGATGTTTTTGGCATTTAAATCGGCGTGATATACCCCACGTTGATGAAATTTGGCAATGGTTTCGCCTAGTAAATACCATTGCGATTCTGTCATTGGGTTATGGCTTAAGTAAGCCACTAAATCATTTGCACCAGCAACATGTTCAATAATTATATCGGCTCGATACCATAAACCAAAACGTTCAACATTCGCCGCAATAGGGCGTGGTACCGCAAATCCTTCTTGATACAAAACTTCAAGAATCGCTAACTCTGCTACAGCACGGGTTCGTTGTAGGCCGGTATAGAAGTAGGCATCACGGCTGAATTTTTCCATCATTCCACCGCGCCAATAATGGCGTAACACCCATGTTTGCGGGTTGTCCGAGTTATCGGTTTTGACAAACCATGTGGTGTAACGGCCTTTGGACTGACCCACCACTGCATTTTTTTCTCGCCAACCATCAACCGCGAAGTCTTGCGGTGCTAAGTGTTGGGCAGTGGTTTCACACCATGCAATATGGCCAAGTTGGGTGTTTTTTATTTGCATCTAATTATCAATAGCATTGGTTAGATTGTGGATCGAAATAACATTATACCTTAAGATCACTAACTTGCCTTCACCGCTTTAATTCTTCACTCAAGCATATTGGATAATCAATGAAAGCTGACTTTAGTGCGATACGTTCATTATGTTTACTGCGTTTGTCTGCCATTGGTGATGTTTGCCACGCAGTAGCAATGGTGCAGGCTATTCAAAAACAGTATCCAGACCTGAGTATTACGTGGATTATTGGTAAGGTTGAATATCAATTACTTAAGCATTTGCCTGGGATCCAGTTTGTTATTTTCGACAAGTCCAAGGGCTGGCGTAGCTATGTTCAGTTACGTCGTGATTTACAAGGCCAACGTTTTGATGTGCTGCTACATATGCAAGTTGCACTTCGTGCCACCATAGCCTCATTAATGATCAAGGCGCGAATTCGGGTCGGATTTGATAAGGCCAGAGCCAAAGAAGGCCAGTGGTTGGTGACCAATCATGCGGTTGACCCCTTGGCCACACCGCATGTATTAGATGGTTTTATGGGCTTTGCTAAAGCCATTGGTGTAGAAGACTTAACGCCACGCTGGAATATTCCTGTACCACAAGCCGACACCGACTTTGCCAAACAACTGGTGGGCGATGATAAAGTCATGGTGATTTGCGCAGCAGCCAGTAAGGCCGAACGCAACTGGCTGCCAGAGCGTTACGCTGCCGTTGCTGATTATGCTATTACGCAGGGATTTAGAGTGATGTTGTGCGGCGGCCCAACAGCGTTAGAAAAAAATCTAGCGGATGTGATTCAATCGCATAGCCAACAGCCATTGGACAACCAAGTAGGCAAGACATCTTTGACTCAGCTGCTTGCAGTGTTAAAACAAGCCAAGTTAGTGCTGGCACCTGATACTGGCCCATTGCATATGGCTGTTACTCAAGGTACGCCAGTGATTGGTCTATATGCTCACTCAAACCCTGGACGAACAGGACCTTATCTGTATCGCCAGTACACTGTCAGTGTTTACCCGCAAGTGATAGCCAAGCAATTTGATGCACCTGTTAAGTGGGGCACGCGTGCTAAAGGTGAGCATTTAATGGTGATGATAGAAGTTGATGACGTTAAGGCTCAGTTTGATCAATTCATTAAGCAGTAAAAAAGCTCGCCTTGAAGCGAGCTGTCATTATCTGAATTAGGATTTAATATTTATACTTGCCACGGAATAAACCAAATATCGCACTCAAAAGTGCTACAGGTAACTTTGTTTTTCGATGTTGTTTGAGTATGTACCAATTCCAAGCTTGTTTTTTATACTCAAGAATTTGTTCATTTGTTAATGTATCGTTGAACATATCGCAGAAATCGATAATGTATTTCAATTCTCTCATCGGGATATTTTGGCGGTAACCTCTACCTGAATAATGAATGAAATCTGCTTTTTGATAATCATCATGTCCTAAAAGCTGCATACGATTAAAGTTAGCTTCCACACCTATGCTTTTTATATTATCTCTCCTGATGAGATAGTTAATATAGGTTTGGTCGTAAAATTTAACGTTGTTACAAATGGCCTGCATTTCTTCAATATTGGCTTTATCAAATAGTCCGGTTTCTTTAGATAGCAAAAACATCCCAGAGTTGTAATAAACTATTTTATTGTCTTCTTTTGGCCAGTCGACCTCGCCTAAGATATTATTAATTTGCACCGCTTGGTCACCGCGATCGCGATGAGCCCCTTCGTTGAACATATAAACCGTATCAAGGTCAGAATATAGTTCAAATATATCTCGTGCCCATGGTGTCACGATAATATCTGCGTCTAGATACAGTACTCGATCATATTCTTTGAGTATCTCTGAAATATATAGCTTTTCAGACCATGCCGGGCTGGAGTCAAATTTAGGGTTACTGACATGAATTTTATAATGCAGTTGATCTGAAACGATGACATCAGCCCCAATTCTTTTACCATAAGCTTTAAAGCTGGCAATGGCAGCGCGATACATTGGGTTATCGCCAATAGCGAGTGTAAAAATAGCCTTCTTCATCCGTTCACCTTGCGTATATTTATGTATTGGGTGTTAAGTCTTTAACCGAGAGAGTTCATTTTTTTATATTGTTGGAATACTCGGTCAACGCTGATGTCTTCAATGTGGCCTCTACCTTCTGTTGCATACATGACATGCGATACCTCACTTTCTGGTGGTGCCCAATAAGGCTTTTTCTCACGCATCATTGCTAATAAAGGACGTTGAGCAGCAAAAGCAAAGTGTAATATTGCCGTATCGACTGTTATCACAAAATCGGAGTGTGCAATGAGTGATGGTAGTTCAAAAAAATGTTCGTTAACGGTGAAAACAGCCGTTTGCGTATTTGTTCGAGCCGTAAATTTTTCAGTTTCAATACTAACAGAGTCAAAGTTTTCTTGAGTGACATTAATAATGAAACGTTGGCTAGAATCAATTGCCGATATTTTTTCAATGAGGGAGAATAATTGTGATAATTTCCAATCTTTTTTGTCATTGGTTGATAAGTGATTTAAAAATATGAGTTTCCCTTGTTTTTCTGGGTCACTAAATTTGGAGTTTAACCACGACTGAGTAATGGGTTCAATTGCGTCTGGGGTCTTTAACGTCGGCATTAATTGCTCGGAAGTTAAGGTAAGCCCCAAAACTTCACTAAATATCATATTGTATCTGTCAGTAATGTGGTGCGACTTAGGTAAGTTACTCTCATCTAAAATAAAAGTATGGTCTGAATGGCGAAAAAATATCTTGTTTAACCATCCAAATGAAGCACTTTTAGGGATGCTCGACACGATAAACGCTTTGTCGTTTATGCTGCGAGCGATTTGTGAATATTGTCGACTTTTACTGACAGAATGACAAAAAATAATGTCATATTTACGCAGTTTGGCTTGCTCCACATGGCTTTGCATTGCTAATTTTGAATCAGTGCAGCCGTAAGTGAGCTTAAAGGCGCCCTCTGTATCCATCCATTGTTGCAAAATTTTGCTTCTAGATAAGCGCCAGCTATCACTATTACAACGAATATCATCTAACCATATGTCGATTTCAATATGAGCATATTGCTTTTTTAAAGCGATAAGAAAGGTTTTTAAGTAAAGAAAGTCACCTAACGCAACTGGTGAAATAAACAGTAAGCGTTGACATGTTTGCAATTGCTTTATAGACACTATTGGCATATGAATAGACAGCTTTGTTGATAGTTATACTTGAAATAATACCTTGAAAAGAGGGCTTTTTGAATCAATACCTTGAGAAAAGCGAATAGATGTATTGATTTCATTTGATATCAGATTGGTCGGTTGAGAGGATTAGATGTAAATTGAGGCGTGTTATCATTTATACTAGTGCTCTTTGCAAATTCTGATGCGGAATTATTAATAGGAATTGACTTGCGATGATTTGTTTTGATGTTTTACATCCCTATTATTTACCACAATACTTTCCTGTCGCTGCAGAGCTACAGAAGCGTTCGGTTCCTGTGACATATGTTATCTACAAGAGTGTTGATCAGCAGTCGGTATTGGAAGCGCTTGTAAGTAAGCATCAGCTAAATGTTGTCTGGGTTAATGATGAATCAGAAGCGCTTGAATTTTATTTGTTGAACAAGCCTCAATGGGTTGTGTTCGGTAATGCATTTGCTTCAGCGTCACGATTAAAAGGGATCAGTCAGACCGCTTTGATGCAGCATGGTGTCGGGCCAAAGTCGGTATATTATACTGTTTCAAAAGGCGATATTGAAGTTCGCTTTGTGGAAGGGCAATATCGTTTAAAGCGATTACAGGAGATGTTTCCTGAAAAAGTGTTCATTGATACTGGTTATGCCAAGCTAGATCCAATTATCCAAGGAGATGAACAGGGTTTAGACTTAGCTTCTTTAGGATTAGATACTAATAAAAAAACCTTGTTATATGCGCCGACATTTTACCCAAGCAGCATTGAAGAAATGGCTAAAAATTGGCCATCTCAATTTTCTGAATATAATATATTGCTCAAACCACATTATTTTTCATTGAGTAAATCAAATTATAAAAAACAAAAAGCGCTGCTAACTCACTGGGCTAGTTTCGACAATGTTTATTTAGCGCCTGCTGAAGAAGCAAATTTATTACCTTTTATGGTCTCTGCCGATGTATTAATTAGTGATGCTTCATCTGCCTTATTTGAATTTGCCGCATTAAATAAACCTGTTGTATGGTGTGATTTTTATCACTTACGTTGGTCTTATCGTGGGATTTTTAAATTCAGGTTTAAGAATCGTGTCGATCAAGATTTATACCGCTACGCAGACATTGCTGCGCATGCCAGAACATATAAAGATTTAAAGCAAGTTGTTGATCAACAGATAACACATCCAGAGTTGTTTGCGCCTCAACGGACGCAATATACGGCAGAGCTAGTGGGTGTTGTTGATGGCCTTTGTAGCCAAAGAATTACTGATTATTTATTAGAATAAGGATTTAGATGAACATTATTACATTCGGTACTTTTGACATGTTTCATATTGGTCATTTAAATATTTTAGAAAGAGCGAAAGAGTTAGGCGGTAAGCTGGTTGTTGGGGTGTCATCTGATGCTCTTAATTTTAGTAAAAAACAACGAAACCCTATTTGCGATGAAATCGATCGAATGAGAATTGTCGCGGCTCTATCCTGTGTAGATCAAGTTTTTCTTGAAGAGTCATTAGAGCTTAAAGCAGAGTACATTCAAAAGTATCAAGCTGATTATTTAGTGATGGGGGATGATTGGGAGGGACGTTTTGATCATCTATCTCATCTATGTAAAGTAGTATATTTACCAAGAACCCCTGCGATTTCAACAACAATGTTAATTGAGATCGTTAAAGAAATTAGATAGTTAGTTAATCATTTCTATGAAACAGGAACATGCTATGGATAAAAAACGCCATAGCATGTTCCTGTTAAGCTAGTTTTCGCTTCGTAAGAGCTATAAACCGTTATTGACCAATAAAATGTTGGGTTTTAAGCCAATCTAAATATTCAGGTACAGCTTGCTCAACCGTTTTAAACTCAGCTTGATAACCAGCCGATCTTAATTGAGTTAAATCTGCTTGGGTATAACTTTGATAAGCGCCTTTCAATTTGTCTGGGAAAGGAATGTATTCAATGTGCCCTTTACCATGATAAGCAATCACAGCATTGGCAACATCATTAAAGCTTTGCGCTTGGCCTGTTCCGCAGTTATATATGCCCGATACAGATGGATTCTGCCATAGCCATAAATTGACTTTAACCACATCTTCGACAAACACAAAATCACGAAGTTGCTGACCATTTTCATAACCATCAACACCTTCAAACAAACGACACACGCCATTAGCGTTAATTTGATTGTTAAAGTGGAAAGCCACACTGGCCATGCCGCCTTTGTGTTGTTCACGCGGACCATAGACGTTGAAATAACGTAATCCTGCCACTTGACCAGTGAGTTTTTGCTGTCTTACATACTGATCGAATAAGAACTTAGAGTAAGCGTAGACATTGAGTGGCTTTTCAAGTTCACGTTGCTCAATAAACTTTTCGCTGCCACCATAGACAGATGCAGAAGAAGCATAAATAAATTGGCAGTTATTAGCTTGGCTGTAATGCAATAATGTTTTTGAATACTCGAAGTTATTGGCCATCATAAACTTGCCATCCCACTCGGTGGTCGATGAGCAAGCGCCTTGATGGAAAATGACTTCAAGTTTGTTATCAAAATCGCCCGCTTTGATTTGCTTGATGAAATCATCTTTATCAAGATAATCAGCAATTTCACAATCGGCTAAATTGAACATCTGGGTGCCGTCGGTTAAGTCGTCTACCGCAATAATGTCATTTCGGCCCATGGCATTAAGTTGTTTTACTAAATTACTACCAATAAACCCGGCTGCGCCTGTCACAACTATCATATTTGTATTTCCATTATTGTTGCTCGCGATGAGCTAATTTAACACACTGCGACAATCTAAGATTGTTTGTTCAAAAAGTCGGTTATTTCATTCGATACCTGATCAAAATTGATTAACGCCATATTACGACCCGTTCTTTTTCCTACTGGAGGCGTATAAGCAAATCGTTTGCTTGGTTCAGATAATGTTCCCCATCTAATATGGGGTGTTGAGCGTCTACCGGCGTAAAATCCAACAGTAGGCACATTATGTAAGCCCGCGATATGCAGAGGCCCTGTTGAACCTGCAATAAACATGTCTGCTGCAACCAATGATTCGGAAAAATCAATCAAACGGTCTAACGGCTTAGCCAGCGATATTTTAATTGAGGTATTGGCCAGCAAAGTTTGAATTTCTTTTGCTAGCTCCAGTTCACTTCCGTTAAATGTTAAAATAAAATGACATGGTGATTGAGTCAGTTGATCAACATTTATCATTAACTGAACTAACTTTTCTACAGGTACGCAACCAGAAGAGCCGCCGGTACCTGGATGAATAAAAATTAGCTTTTCGTTGGTTAACTTTTGGTAGTGTTGTTGCCAATATTCTTTGCGATCACTCATATCCCAAAATCTATCAGGTAGTTTAGGGATGGCATAACCGTGATGAGTTAAGAAGTGCTCTACCAGCATACATGCACCTCGCCAGCATCCTTCACTGTTTAAGTATTCGTTGCTTGCTCGATGTTTATATAAATATTGATACCAATTATGTTTAGGTACTAATTTATATGGAATATTGCTTTTGCTAAGCATTTTATAAATTCGAAATTCTGACAATAGTATGATTACAGCATCGTAATTTTGCTTCGCAATTTGCTCAGCAATGTCTGTATCATCTTTTGAGTCGATAATAGTGTTGTCTACATATGGACAGGCTTCAGCAAAGGACTTAACAACCGGTGCGACAAATACATCAATAGTAGCTTCGGGCATTGCTTTTCTGAGTAAATAAAGTGCTGGCCATGTCAGTACAAAATCGCCAATTTTATCGTGTTTGATGACTAAGATTTTTTTCATATGACTGTCTGAAAGATAAAATATTAACTTAATTCCATCAGATGATGGGGCTTATTGTATTGTGACTTTTAACGATTTTCTCAACGACCATGATGATTGGCGCAAGAGCTGTCACAGAGTATATCAACTCAAGACCGTTTGTTCATCGTTTGCATGCGGAATTGTATCAAGGGTTAACAAATATCGGTTGCTATTGTTAACTAATCTAGCCATTGTTATGAATTTTTTGACAACAAGCTAAAGCCAGAATATTAATGATATACTCCCAAACCTCTCACTGTAAAAATGGTGAAATGCATGTGAGTGAAAGGACGCAAAACAACCACGGTTTTCATAAGGGTTGTTTTAAATTTATTCAATGGATTAAATCAAATGTCACTAGTAAAAGTAACCTAACGGTAGCATCAACCATTTTATTCAGCAGATGTCGCCATTACTGAATATTCTAGGGTTAAATATCAGTAGTTGAACATGATTAAATTGGGTGTTTGGGTTAGTAATATATGAAATTTAAAGTTTTTCTCATTAATTTAGATAACAGTACTGAACGATTTACGTTCATGGATGAACAACTAAAACAATTAGGTGTCGAATACCAACGTATTTCCGCCGTTTACGGTAAAGATTTACACGATACCGAGATTGCGAAAGTGTATGATCCGCAAACAAACCTTCAAAAATACGACAAAAAGCTTAATTTGGGTGAAATTGGCTGCTACCTAAGCCATGTCCAATGTTGGCAAATGATTATTGAACAACAGTTAGATTACGCTTTAATTCTTGAGGATGACTCGATCCTAGATCCTGCGTTAATGACGGTGATACAACACATTAATAATCTTTCTGCTGATTGGGATTACATTAAATTGTGTCACGGGCGTAAGCCCAAAGGTATTGTAAAATCGATTGTGCTTGATGAGCGCTTTAGTTTATCCACATGTTTAAAGTTACCAGCTTCAACCCGCGGCCAATGCGTATCATTTGCTGGAGCACAAAAATTATTAGCAACGGCATACCCTATTGCCCGTCCTGTTGATATTGATATTCAATTTTGGTTCGAAAAACAATTACGTTGCTTTGTTGTAAGACCTTTTCCTGTGATTGGAACCGATTTAGACAGTGATATTAATCGACAAGGTAGACGTACTCATGTTGAACGTCATCATTTATTGCGTATTTGGCAAAAAGTGAAGTTCGAGCTGAAATTGTTGAAACATAAACAACATCTGCCATCACTTCCTAGATTCAACAGCAATAAACCATAGTGATTTTACAAGGTAAGTAATCTGAACTTTAGATAATTTACCACCATAATTGTGTTTTATACCGCTAGCCTAGTTGGTTCCATTTAATAGTAATTGATTCACTTCTGAGGAGGATGAATTAATTTGCTTTGTTATCAAGGTTTGGACTCACATGCAGGTTTTTCTGGAATACTGAATTTGAAAAAATGCTTAATTTTTTCTTCATTTCTTATTCTGAGTTCTGGTGAAAGAAGGGTAGTGATTGCTTTTTGTATTTTAATGGGGACGATGTGAAGTTATTCATATCGCCCCTCATTGGCATTTATTTTGTTGTAGAAGGCTTATTTAGCCAAGGTGCTCGGGCATCAGTACCGCCATATAATTCAAATTTACGTCCTAACTTTTGGCCACCATCACGAGTTAATGGCTGCCAAGCAAGATTTCCGCGATTAGTTACTGGCGTAGGTAATATGGCATCAAACGGGATCGAGATATAAAATCCTTTGGTGAAACTACCTTCGCCGAATTGATCAGCAGACAAGTTTGTCTTAGAGGCGAATGCACCCACAATTACCCCACTATCAAATTGCTTAGAAAAATCTACAGTAACACCGCGATCTTCTGCTAAGTACTGACCATAGCTAACCTTAAGTAGTACATCATCGAACCAGCTTGGTTGATAATATACGCTAGCATGACCAGTGAATGTACCTGTTTGGGCACGGTAAAAACGTCCTGAGTCAGGATCAAAGTTTATTTCTTGATCAAAGAACCCGAAAAGATTATCTGGGTCGCGTTGTTTCACGTAGTTTACATCTACCCCAAATGCCCATTCACTGTTCATCGGTCTGTATAGTACTTCGCCACCAACACCACCAAACATCATTTCTAGATAGCCTACATACGCTTGGGCATAGATATTTTCACTGAGTTTATCTAACCAAGTTAGTTGTAGATTATCAACACGAACTGGATTATCTGATACGTATTGTCGGACCAAAGTTCTGACACGTTTTAAGTCAGTACCATCTGGTGGTGTTTCATATTTAAATTGGTCGTAGTTATCAAACAAGTTGATATAAATAGAGCTACTTACTTCTAAATTGTCTGTTAACCAACGGCCTGCAGATCCGTTGATACCTAAGTTAAAGAGGTAAAAATTTTCTGAACCACCAAAAGATTGAGCTAGTTTTGGCGCAAAGCCATAGTTCCATTGGTCAGGCGTTTCCCAATCGGGTTTTTCAGTAGGTAGAGTGGGTTCGATTACTTTAGTGCTATCTTCAATATTTGCATTAATGTAGTTATACTGAACAGCATCTTTAAATTTCTGAGCATCAATATCTGTTTCAGTTGTAGGTAAATGTGCAGTATTTTCAATAATTTTGAAGGTCTTGGCGCTAGGAAACTGATTCACTAAAATACGTCCAGCCTGATTGTGTGCGTATTTTCTGTCACGATATTTTGTTTGAGTTGCTACTACGGTGACTTCATCATTTTTGATGTAAATCTTGGCGCCTTTGTATCCTGCATCATAAGCCAGTCGTTTATTTAATTCTGGTAAATCAACTTTGCGATCGGCTATATCAGGTTTATCTTTAATAGCTTGCTTTGGTGTGTCACGCCAGTTCGATTTTAAGGTATTAAAATTAGTCGCTAAACTAAAGCCTAATGTCCAGGTGTTACCGCGTTCATAACTCAACTTAAAGTCGCCCCAGTTACTCACTTTATACAATAAACCATAGTTTATTGGGCTACTTTGTTTAAGTTCATTACCAGTACGTAAAGCGGCAAAGTCAGACTTATAATCATTACCATCGTACTCAACCTTTATACGTAAAGGATCCCAAGGCGTTTGATATTCTATACCAGCGAAAACTGCACTACAGCCTTTAAACCAACGTTCAAAGTCAACATTGCCGCCTTTGCCTTTGTAGCCGGTATTTCGATTGCAATCGACAGATGACGATTTGTTAGCGTTGGTTAAATTACCGCGGTTACCTATATAACCCCAACCCATACCAATAGTTGCATCGAACGGACCAAATCCTTTGGTCATAGCAATATATTCGCTATCGAATAAGCCGGTACCGCCGATATCTCGTACGCCGATAGACGTTTCAGGTACCCAATAGCTTTCTTCTAGTAAGCGCAGTTTTACGTCGATACCTTTGTCGGTGTAATAAGTATCACCACTAAATTCAGGGTCATTACTGTAAAGCACATCAGGAACTTGAGTGTAACGAATAGTGGTTTCTAACCAAGGGAAAAGTTGGATTGATAATGCACCGTGATAATAATCTTCGTTAAAAGTGGCGTTAACACTAAACTCACCTTCAGCGGCCATTCTACCTGTAGGCATTTGAATCAGACCTACACCGCCAAAGTCATATTGTGAAGGAGTAACTTTCTGTTTAGATAACTCATCACCTAGCGCTTTTTCGGATACAAGTACACTGCTAAACATAAAAGGAATGGCGAAAAGGTAACTAACATTCTGCTTGACATTGCTCATGGTTAACGTATCCAATATTTTAATAATTCAATCACTTGTTGATTTAATACTTGTTCATTTTCTTGAGCACCTTGAAATTCAAGGTAAATAATTGCCCCCGGCGCAATATCAATATGGTGATTATTCCAATAGGCTATTGGGTAATGTTCAACTTTTCCATCAGGTTGAATTAACCATGCAAAACTGTTGTTTGAATCATCTATTGGTAAAGCCCAATCGAGGTATTTCGTTGCATTTTGCCTGACTCGAAACGGTTGTTTGCCATTTTTCTCTACTGCACCTAATACCATTACATATCCAGGTTTGGTTGGTAATGAGAATAAATAGTGTCCTGAAATAAGTGGATTTAGTTCTTCTTTAAGTCTTGCTGAGTCAAAGTCCAAAATAATTGCTTCACGTTTTGCGAATTCATTAACCGTTATCCAATCTGATAATGCTTTTATTGCTTGAATATTTTTTGGCTTATTTTTATTGGAATCTTGGTTACTCAGTAAATGTAAAACTTGTTGTTGCTGGTTTTCTACTGCCGTGGCGGCGGATAGGTCATAAAGTCCGGCAGATGACCAATAGATAGGTTGTGGCTGGATGTCATTTTGAGAAACTAATTTACTAATGTTTGCCAAACTGTCTTCAACAACTTGCACCAATCGTACAGGTTGTGAATATTCAAGCGTTAATGTTCTTGTTGCTGTTGCTGATTGTGTGACGGTAATTGTTGTTTCAGCGCTGACACTCCGAGCAAGAAAAATTAATAAAAACGGTAGTAATCTAATAAACAGCGTCATTTTATATCCTCAAATGTATAAGGCTTTAACAGCGTGATATCAATATAAGGGAGATTGGGAGCAATTTTTTGGTTGCTTTTAAAGACCACTCCAGAAGTGGCATCAATCCAAAACTGGTTGTTGTATTCGATACCTAATTTGGGAATAAATACATGTTCATCAAACCTTTTCAATAGCATGGGACTCTCATTGATGATTACGGTCTCATCAGCAATAAAGGTAAAGGTTGATTGCTGCTTGTAACTAAAATGGTAACCGGGTTGCCAATCAATGGTACTTTGCCATTGCATTGGTGTGCTGGTTAAATGAAGTCCTAATGAAATTGGATCGATTTGTTCGCTGCTAAGGGCGATAAGGTTGCCATCAAACAAATTAACTGTTTTCAGTAAGCGACCGTTGCGAGTAACGAGCATCGCAGCATCAGATGATACCCACTTTAATTCAGCATTTTTTTTTGAAAATGGCGTAGCAGGGATTGTCTGTGGTGCTTCAGCAAAAGCAAGTAATACATAGGCTTGAGAAGACTTATTTACTCTGACGTAGATACTGGCATATGGACTACTTTCAATTTTGCTTGCTGAAATGACCGAGTCAGGCGGTCCGATAATATTTTCTTTAACCATATCAGCAATTTGGGATGAAGTGTTACTGCAACCAGATAAGGTGATCAAAGAGATAACAAATAGAGTTTTGCTATTTAAAATAAAAGGCATACTAGCTCAATTCCTTAAGCTTTATAATATTTATGGAAAATAAAAAAAGCACATTAAAAATGTGCTTTTTTATTTTACTAACGACTTTAGTTTGTAACTGAAGTTGTAGTAGTGCCTGTACCAGTGCTCGTTGTTGTTGTACCAGTGCCAGTACCAGTACCTGTGCCATTCTCAGAATTACTATCATTCACAGACACAGCAACTACGCTAACAATAACTCCAGTAGCAACAGCAATACCACCTACAGCTACAGCACCTAAGCCACCAGCACCAGCACCAGCACCAGCACCAGCACCAGTACCAGTACCTGCAGTTTCTTCAGCCGCTTGAGCTGAACTAACCATTAATAAAGCAGTTGTTAACGCTATAGCTAATTTTTTCATATTCAAAGTATTCCCGTAAAATATCCAAACAAACCTATGATAGATTAGCATACAATCAATTCACTTCCATATTAAATTCGATATTATTGGTTAATAAATATTCAATGATGTTGAGATAGTAATTTATTGGATTTCAATTTTTTTACAAAAAATGTTTAATTAATTGTTGATGACAAGTGTGTTGAGACATAATAAGCAGATAAAATCACTGAACACTAATCAAAATGGCATTATTATGCACAGAAGAGCTATTTATCCTGGTACGTTTGACCCAGTGACCAATGGTCATGCCGATTTAATTGAACGTGCAGCACGCTTATTCAAGCACGTGATTATCGGTATAGCGTCAAATCCTTCTAAGCAACCTCGTTTTTCTCTTGAAGAGCGTGTCGCTCAAGTCAATTTAGTGACAGCACATTTAGATAATGTTGAAGTTGTTGGCTTTACTGGTCTATTAGTTGATTTTGCTAAAGAGCAACATGCTAGTGTCTTGGTGCGTGGATTGCGAGCGGTATCTGATTTCGAATACGAGTTTCAGTTGGCAAATATGAATCGCCGTTTGAGCCCTGATCTTGAAAGTGTGTTTTTAACCCCAGCGGAAGAAAATTCATTTATTTCGTCAACGTTAGTCAAGGAGGTCGCATTACATGGGGGGGATGTAAGTCAATTCGTTCATCCACAGATCGCAGCTGCATTGAAACAGAAAGTGGCACAAATTCAAGCCGAAAATAAAGGTAAGTAATCGTATGATAAAGGGATTTAGTTTGATCAAGGTTGCCGTCACGCTTGGCTTAAGTACTATGATTATCACAGCGGATAGTGCTCAAGCCGCACCATGGGTAGATACCTCCGATATCTATTTGCGTGCAGATATTCAAGCGTTAGCTGATGCCGGAGTGATTAGTGCACCTATTAATACATTCCCATTAATGTGGTCTGGTATTGGGACTGATTTGGCTCAAACTGAACCTGCTTTGTTAACGCCTGATTTAGTTGATGCTTTTGCACGAGTTAATTTTTACTACCAAAATGCTGTTGGTAATCGTGGTAACACCAGTATAAAAGTGGCTGCCGCATCTGATGAGGCACGCTTTCAACATTTTGGCTCAGATTATCGTGAAAAGGGCCAGTTACAAGGCTCACATGAATACACTGGAGAGCGATTTTCTTATAAGATTTCTGCATCGGCTAATTATAACCCTGCGGACGACGAGGAAATCCGTTTAGATGATTCTTATATTGCGGTAGTGCTAGGCAATTGGATTGTCACAGCCGGTAGCGTCGGCCAATGGTGGGGGCCTGGATTTGATTCCTCACTCCATAAATCAAATAATGCTCGCCCAATGCCATCTTTAATGGTCAGTCGTAATAATTCACAAGCATTTGAAACGCCTTGGCTGTCATGGATAGGCGATTGGAGTTTAACGGGCGGTGTGAGTATGACCGAGGAAGATCGTTATGCTTCGCATACCCTATTATGGAATCTTCGTGGGGCAATTAAGCCACTTAAGCAGTTAGAAATTGGCTTATCTTGGACTACTCAGTTTTGTGGTGAAGGTCAGGAGTGTAGTTTTAATAGTGCAGTTAAATCTATTACCGGGCAAAGAGATTGCCGAATTGATACTGAGTTATATGAAGGTTGTTCGAATTATGGTAATCAAATGGCGGGTTTTGATATTCGTTATGCAGACGAGTGGTTTAATGTTCCAGTAGGACTTTATTTTGAAAGAACCTGCGAAGATTCAACTGGCCAGCCATGGGAAATCGCTGATTGCGCTAAAATGGTTGGTGTTGACACAAGGATTAACTTTAATAGTCAGCAGTATAAATTATTCTTAGAATATACCAATACTTTGGTGTATTGCTTTGAAAATGAAACGGATGCAAATTCAAACTGTTTTTACGAACATTCAACCTACCTCAGTGGCTCACGTTATTATGGTCGTGCTTTTGGAAGCACCTACGACAGTGACGCTAATGTGTATGTTTTAGGGTTAATAGGCCAATTTGATAATAGTCATGGGTTTACTACGTTACTACGATATGCTCAGCTTAATAAAGACGGTGAAAACTTTGATAGTGTTTGGGCTCCACAGCCATTGAAAGAAGATATCATGATGCTGGAATTGTCATATCGTTTGCCTATGTTTAACGGCATGTTGACCTTAGGTGGCAGTGTGGCTAATTCGGAGTTTGAAGTGCAAGACGATGACACTCAAGGTACGGTTTTTTCGACTTACGAATATAAGTTTTAAGCGTTAATGGTTGATTAACCCGAGTTGAGGTTGATGATATGAGGGAGCCCAATGGCTCCCTTTTTTATGCGTAAATTGACATGCGATTTAGGCGTTATTTATCCGACTAACGCTGTTGGCATAAACCACAGAAAACCGTGGTACGTTGGCCCAGTTTTATCTCACTTAATAAATTGCCACAGGCTGTACAAGTTTTGCCGCCACGGCCATAAACATGTAGCTTTTGGGCAAAATAACCTGGCTTACCGTCTGCATTAGTAAAGTCTTTTAATGTTGTGCCGCCTTGTTCAATGGCGTGTGCCAAAATTTGTTTAACTTCACTGACAAGAATTGTTAGCCGTTCTAAATCAATACTTCCTGCCGCGGCTTCGGGGTGGATCCCGGCAGCAAATAAAGCTTCGTTGGCGTAAATATTACCGGCTCCAACCACGATGTGATTATCCATTAAGCACAGCTTAATCGCCTTTTTCTTGCCAGCAAGTGCTGCTTGTAATTGTAATGGCGTGAAATGAGGACTTAGTGGTTCTGGGCCAAGCTTTGATAGCAGTGGATGGGCTTCTTCTGGTAATTCATACCACAACCAAGCACCAAAGCGACGTGGATCGTTAAATCGCAACATGCGCCCATTTTCGAGTACTAAATCAATATGGTCATGTTTTTCGATTGGGGTATTGCGCGGTAAAATACGTAAGCTGCCTGACATGCCTAAATGCACTATTGTCATTCCTGCATTGGTATCAATGAGTAAGTATTTCGCTCGTCTGCGGACATTGGTAATACGCTGACCAACAATGTTTTGAGCAATAGCCGGCACAGGCCAACGAAGCGAGGCATTGCGCACAATCAATTCACTTACCGTTTGTTCAATAAGGTATGGACTGATCCCTAGGCGGGTTACTTCAACTTCTGGTAATTCAGGCATAATGACTCATTATTTTGGTTGAGGAGGTATGGCTAATATAGGTTGTAACCCGGCCCGTAAACTCGGCGGTACTAGATACCAATTTTGACTGGACGATTGTAACAAGCCTTCATTTGGAAAGTAGCGCCATAATTGTGTTGTTTGCATATTATCGATAGCAATAGACAGTGTTTGCTCTTTAAGGCTATGTTCAGGCTGATTTTTTAATGGTGATACACTAATATTTTGCCATGATAAAGCCCATTGCTGACAATTGAGCACCTGCGAATGACACTGCCACTGTCCGTCTTGTTGACTTAACCAAATACCATCAAGTTGTAATTGTTTCAACGGCAGCTGCAGATCAAATAAAGGCACGGTATCATCCGGGACATTGGCGGTTTTGTCATTGATAAAAGACAACACCGCAATCATAAATACACTGGCACCAATAATAATATAGTTCCAACTTTTACGTGACAGAGCCATAAATCACCTTAATGTGGATTAAAACTATCTCAAACTGGTAATGTAACGCGCAAGTTTGAAGCGGAAAATCATGGCATAAGTGTACCATTGACGATAGCAAAAACAATTAACCGCCAGTGGCATTCATAAAGCGTAGTATTTGTGGCGCAGCGTTGAGGTTAAAGTGGTGAGATTGCGGCTTGTATTGCATTCCATCGGTAATGGCTTGTTTAAGGCGTTCAATATCGGCGGGGAATTGTCGCACAATTGATTTTAAATCAATGGCATTGTCATTACCTAAGCACAAGAGTAATTGCCCTTCAACAGTCACTCTTACGCGATTACATTGATGACAAAAGTCATTGCTGTGTGGCGATATAAATCCGATCCGAATCGTGCTGTCGGCCATCTTTACATATCGAGAGGGGCCGCCTGTGCGTTTAGATGAAGCGATTAAGGGATAGCGCGTTTCTATAATGTTTCGGACTTCGTCACTTGAACAATGACGGTGACGATGGCGATCATCCATGAGTCCAATTGGCATTTCTTCAATAAAAGCAATATCGAGTTGGCGTTGGCGACAGAACTCAACTAAATCTAATACTTCATGATCGTTTTGCCCCCGTAGAATGACCGTATTAATTTTGATGTTACGAAAGCCAGCCGCTATTGCGGCATCAATGCCAGCGATGACACGCTCCAGTTTACCGTTACGTGTTAGCTGCGCAAACACATCGGGGTTTAAGGTATCAAGGCTGATATTCAATCGGCTAAGGCCATTATCAAACAGTGGCTGCGCTAGCTTAGATAATCGAGACCCATTAGTGGTCATTGAGAGTTCTTCAAGACCAGGCAATTGCTTTAACAATTTGACCAGTTTGTCACAGTCGGATCGCACTAGTGGCTCGCCACCAGTGAGGCGTATTTTTTTTACCCCTAGCTCTGTAAAAGCTTGGGCTATCCACGATAATTCTTCCAAACTAAGAACATGTGATTTAGGTAAAAAAGTCGGATCTTCACTCATGCAATATACACAGCGAAAATCGCAACGATCAGTTACCGATAAGCGTAAATAATCTACTTTTCGCTGAAAACGGTCGATAAGTTGGCTCATATCAGCACTTACAGTAAATCAGCAAAGGGTTGAATAAACACAGACTCGCCAGCAGGTATGCTGGCAGTATCATCACCAATAACAATTAAACAATTAGCGCTGACCATTGAGCTGAGCATGCCAGACCCTTGCGCACCCGTGGTACTTACCTTGATTCTGCCATCTGACCCAATAGCATAAATACCGCGTAAAAATTCAGTACGCCCCGTTTTACTGCGTAATGCATGCTGTGCAATGGCAGGAATAAACTGAGGTTGCCAGTGAAGTTCGCCAGCTAATTTACGGATAGCAGGTTGCACAAACTGTAAAAATGCCACCATAACCGCCACAGGGTTTCCCGGTAAGCCAAAAAATAGGCTTTGGTCAATATTCCCTACCGCGAGAGGGCGACCTGGTCGCATGTTAATTCGCCAAAATTGAGTGTTGCCCACATTGGCGAGTGCCGTTTTAATGTAATCGGCATTACCCACCGATACGCCGCCAGAGCTGATGACGATATCTGCTTGCTCTGCCGCACTGCGTAACGTCGCGGTGAGTATGTGTTCATCATCTTCAATAATGCCTAAATCGATAACCTGACAACCGAGCTTTTTAGCCATCGATAATACGGTATAGCGATTTGAGTCATAGATGCAGTTTGGTTTGAGTGTTTGTCCTGGTTGGCTGACTTCATCGCCAGTTGAAAATACCGCGACGGTAGGGCGTTTAAATAAAGGTAGTCGATCAAATCCAAGTGATGCTAATAGACCTAGTTCAGCGGCACCTAAGCGTTTTCCTGCCGCTAAAGCGACGTCACCGCTAGCAATATCTTCACCTGCTAGACGTACATGCTGACCTTTAATAATGTGTTCATGTTCAAAAAGGGTTAACAGGTTATCTTGTTCGTTTGCTAGCTCTCGTGGCTGAATGGTGTCAGCGCCTTTTGGCACTGTTGCTCCGGTCATAATGCGCACGGCTTCGCCGTCTTGCAGCATATTGGAGTAATGATGTCCTGCTAATACTTCTGCCACGATTTTAAGAGGTTTATTAGATAAGTTACTAAACGCAAAGGCATAACCGTCCATTGCTGAGTTAGTTTGTTGAGGTACGTTTATTTCAGAAATAATATCATGTGCCAGTACGCGATTATCAATATCGAAAAGACTGACTAATTCAGTGTCCACAATAGGGGTAACTTGACTTAATACCGCCGCAACGCCTTGGGATACACTAATGCCATGTGGACTGTTTTCCGTATCGTCCATTTGAGCTGCTTTGCTCGCATCAATCGGCAAGCGGACCTCTTCTGCCTGCCAATTTTGTTGATAGTGTTGTACAAAATCAGCAATTTGCGCCACGTTGTTTAAATCTAAGCGCGTTAATGAATCAGGTACTGTGGTTTCATCACAACAGGCAATCGCAACGATATTGTCATCATGTATATGAATCAAAGGTTTATTATGTGCTGCACGGTGTAATTCAATTTTAGGTAATGCCAGTTTTTTAAAGCCTTCTACCAGTACGATATCGACTTTTTCTGCTTCAATTTGACGCAGTAAATGTTGTAATTGTGGGTCGTCATCAACAGGATCTTCAGTCATTAATGCCCAGCGTATATGAGACGCTACCAATACTTGCCTTGCCCCAGCTTTGCGCATTTCGAAACTGTCTTTACCCGGAACATCAACATCAAAATTATGATGTGCGTGCTTAATAACGGCTAAACGTAAACCGCGTTCAATTAAGGCCGGAATAAGCTGTTTAAGTAGAGTGGTTTTACCTGTGCCACTGTATGCACAAAATCCCAAAACGGGAATGGACAATGGATTAGAAAATAATGCTGTCATGAAGTACCTCTACTGAATTACTTGGCAATTTGCGTTGCTAACTGCTGTTTTTGTTCTGGTGTATTGATGTTAACGAATGCATTGGGTTGGTCAGCAAAACTTTCTACTGCCACTTTATGTTGGCGATACCAAAAATCAATTTTGCGCTCTCCCGCATCTAAAAAAGCCTGCATCGATGCTGCCAGATGTGGTTTTAGCAATAACACTACGGGTTGTTCATATTCACCATCACTAGCAACAGCAAGGTCGGCTTGTTGTTGCTCTAAAGCCGCTAATAACCTTGCTGTTAAGTCGGTTGGCAGCATAGGACAGTCACAAGGGACCACAAGTAAATAATCAGCTTGAGTCTGTTTTAAGGCGGTAACCATTCCAGCTAAAGGGCCTAAATAACCGCTGTCTTGATCGCTGAAAACGGTGTAACCCCATTGCTCATATTGAGCTTGGTTTCGATTTGCGTTAATCAGGATCTGATCCACTTGAGTCGACAGCTTATTAATGGTATGACAAATCATCGCTTGGCCATTGAGATCCACTAAGCCTTTGTCATTGCCGCCCATTCGTCTTGCCATGCCGCCAGCTAAAATCACCGCATCAATTTGTGGTGCCATAATGTAATTCCGTTGTGTGGGTATCATGTAAATCATCTGTTTGGGGTACATGAATACTGGTATGAATTGTGCGTTGCTTTATATGCCAATGTTGTTGACACAACGCGGTCAGGCCACAGGTTTGATGACTGCTAATTAGCAGTCCTGTGCCGTCTTGTTTGAGTTGATTAATCATCGCGAGCACTAAGCGCTGTGAGTGTTTATCCATATTCGAAATCGGTTCATCAAGCATTAACAGTTTAGGTTGTGCTATCCAAGCTCTGGCAATGGCAAGACGTTGTCTCTCGCCCCCCGATAGATCGCTAGCATTATGATTCAGTAAATCGGTGAGTTGAGCCATATGAATGGCCTGTTGGATCCGTTTTTTACGTTGTTCAGGCGCTAAAGCCCGCTGATCCAAGGCGTAGGTTAAGTTGTACTTTACTGTGCCTTCAAAAAGATAAGGATGTTGATGTAAATAAACCGCTTTACCTAAAAGAGATGACGGTCGCCACCACGTTTGAGGCGCAAAACCCTGGCTGGTGATCTGGCCTTGGTTTGGTTTAATCAATCCAGCGAGGAGTTTCATTAAGGTCGATTTACCCGAGCCATTGTCACCTTGCAGGTAAATGACATCACCTTGGCTAAAATGTAAATCAGTTGCGCTAAAGAGTCTCTGCTGATTAAAGGTTACCAGTAGGTTAGTTGCATGAATACTGGCCAAAGAGGTGTCTGAGTCATGTGATAATGTCATTTTAATGACTCCTCGGGACGGCTTTGCCTCGCAATGAACCTAAGATGAAGTTTAACACTACCGCTAATATCAATAAGACTAATCCTAGCGCGATAGCTTGTGCAAAATCGCCTTTGCTCGTTTCAAGTGCTATTGCGGTGGGAATATTACGGGTGACATTCATAATATTACCCCCTACCATCATCGAGCAACCTACTTCAGTTAAAATGCGACTAAACGCTGCAATAATGGCGAGTAGTAAGGGGCCCCGCAGTTCACGACATAAGGTCCAAACCGCGCGTAGCCATGAGGCTCCTAATGTACGAGATGTTTCCCACGCTCTACGATCTACACTGGCAAAAGCGGCTTGCGACAATGCGATTAATACTGGAGCACAAATTAACATCTGTCCTAAAATCATTCCTTTTTGGGTGAATAGCCACTTTAAATCGCCTAAGACACCATTGCGAGTTAACAATAAATATACTAATAAACCAATCACGACAGTGGGAATGGATTGCAATGTTTGCACTAAATTAGTGACGATCCAACGGCCTTTGAAATGACTAAACGCGAGGATAAAACCTAACATCATCGACGGAACAATGGTGATCAACAGCGCGGCAAAAGACACCGAAAATGAGATGTTAATAATTGCCCACACATGTGGGTCAAAAGATAGCAGCAAACTAAATGCTTGCTGCAATAGGGCTAACCAGCCGTCACTCATTTTTTATAAGTTGCCTTAAACAATTGCTCTCCTTGCACTTTATAATTATTGATCATAGTTTGCGTTGCAGGGCTAATAAACCAATCGCTTAATGCTCTTGCCCCTTTATGATTCAAGTCTGGGTATTTTGTAGGGTTGATCAAAATAATTTGGTAAGGGTTAGCTAATTCCGCGCCACCTTCAAAACTAATATTAAGGTCTAGCTTAGCTTTATAAGCAATAAACGTACCGCGATCCGCTAATGTATAAGCCTGAAACTCATTGGCCATTAATAAGGTTTTACCCATGCCTTGCCCAACGGAGGTATAGCCGCTAAATTCAGGTTTAACGCCCGCATCTTTCCAAATGGCTAACTCTTTCATATTAGTACCAGAGTTATCACCACGAGAAATAAATTTACTTGGCTTATGAGCTATTTTGCTAAATGCTTCAATGGCATCTTTGCTCGACTTGAGCCCAGCCGGATCATTTTTAGGCCCTAATACAATAAAATCATTTTCCATAATTCCGCGAGGCTCAATACCATAACCGTCAGCAACAAACTGTGCTTCGGCTTCTGGAGCATGAGTCATAACAACATCAACATCTCCCTGACTTGCCAGCTTCAATGCTTTACCTGTACCCGTAGCAATCACTTGTACACTATAGCCTGATTCCGCTTCAAATTTTGGCAACAGCGCCCCAAGTAATCCTGAGTTTTCAGTACTGGTTGTGGTCGCTAACTTGATCACTTCATTTGCGAGTGCAGTTTGGCTGAACATTGCTCCACTGAGTACCGATGCCGCCAACAGAATACTAACGCTTGCTTTGAGTTTTAACATTGCCGCTCCTTGATATATTAATAATCATGATGTTCATACTGAAAACTTGTACAAAACATTAAGCCGTTTTGCTTAATTACTAATGCAATAAGCAAGTTAGATGCCAAGCAGTGTTAATGCAAATACAGTTCACGCATAAAATCGAAACTGTGAACTTGCTCCCAAGCTTTAATCATTTATCTTAGACAAATTGTCCCACGATCACTTTTCTGTGGTTCATAGTGACCAAGTGTTGTGATTTCGATGATACAGTAGTGAAAAGCGCGTCAAAATGTCCAAATAAGAGTCCATTTATGAGTCCAAATGAACATATTTCCCCAGTAAGCAAGACCACTATGTCGGTTCTTATCGTTGATGATGAGCCTGGCATGCGTAGTTTTTTGATGAAAGCCTTGGCAAAGAAGTTTGCCTTGGTAGAAACCGCCTCCACAATTGCCCAAGCAGAAGAATTACGCAGTCACGGCCATTTCGATTTATTGATTGTTGATATTCGATTGCCCGATCGTTCAGGTATCGAGTGGCATGAAGCGCTAGATGATCCAGATCGTCAATCAGATATCATTTTTATGACCGGTTATGCTGATATGGATGTGGCAATCAAAGCATTACGTGCTGGCGCCTCTGATTTCATTATGAAACCGTTTCACTTAGAACAAATGATTACCGCCGTTGACCGCTGTATCGAGAAACGATTGCTAAAGCGTGAAAATTTTATGCTAAGGCGAGAACTATCGCACGGACAGTCTTCCACCATTATCGGCAACAGTGAAGCTATCCGTGATGTGAAAGAGGTCATTGAACGCATCGCACCGACAAACGCAGTTGTATTAATTGAGGGCGAATCAGGCACAGGCAAAGAGCTGGTGGCCAGACAATTACATCAACAGAGTGGCCGAAGTGGTGCATTTGTCCCAGTAAACTGTGGTGCCATCGCCCCTGAATTGTTAGCCAGTGAACTATTTGGCCATACAGCGGGCGCATTTACCGGGGCTAAAGGTAATCGTGAAGGGTTATTTAGTTATGCCTCTGGTGGTACGATATTTTTGGACGAAATTGGCGAAATGCCGATGAACATGCAAACCGCTTTACTCAGAGTGCTTGAGCAACGAGCTATTCGTCCTGTAGGAAGTGAAAAAGAAATCGATATTAATGTGCGCGTTGTCGCGGCCACTAATCGTTTATTAATTGATGAAGTTGAAGCGGGTCGTTTCAGACGTGATTTATTTTATCGTCTGAATGTATTAAACATTGTTATTCCATCTTTGCGCTCTCGGCCAGAAGATGTTGTTGAGTTGACTCATTATTTTACCTTGCAGTTGTCACAAGAGCTGGGTATTAAAGATGTTATTTGGAGCCACGAAGACCTACAAGTACTGCAACAGCATGATTGGCCCGGTAACATTCGTGAACTGCGAAATATGATTGAACGTTGCATCTTATTAGGCAAACCGCCTGCGGAATATTGGAAAAAACCAGTGTCAGTTATGGTGAATGATGCGATGGGCTACCCGCTAAATTGGCCATTAAAAGAAGTTGAAAAACAACATGTGACCAAAGTGGTCGATAGCCATAGTGGTAATAAATCTGCTGCAGCGCGAGATTTAGGAGTGTCACGAAAAACATTAGATAGAAAATTTAAAGATTGGCTAACCCATGAAAAACAAGGCCTTGAGGAAGAATAATAGTGGTGCATTCTACTGGTATTTTTACGCGAGTTTTCGGTATTAGTTGGCTGCAAATGCAAGCCAAAGTGCGTTATCGGATTTTGTTTTTGACATCATTACCCATCTTATTAACCTTAATTAGCTTAGTATTTATTACCATTTACTGGAATGTCATATACACAGGTAAGCAATTGTTTATGAAGGTAAAGGCTGACTTAGTTGTCGCTAATAGTACCTTAGTGCAAGTGCAGGAACGCCAACAAGACAAGCTCGACTCGATAAGTGAATCATGGGATTTTCAACATGCATTTAGGCTAATAAAACACAGTGAGCAACAACCTAATCCAAGTGCGATAAGTGCATTAAATATTCTATTGGCACAACAGAAAAAAGAGTTAGGGTTAGACTTTTTACGTTTAATTAGTGTTGCCGATGCCGCTGGAGACCCTGATTTACGTTTGATGTTACATCAAACCAAACAGAAGGTTTTTTCGGGTTTAATGGTATTGCCAGCCAAACGTCTCGAAAGAATTAACTCAGGTTTAGCAAAACAAGCTCAAATTACATTGATCCCGACATTACATGCTAAAAACCCTAAACAAACCATGGAAACCCGAGGTTTATTAAGTCGAACGCTACTGCCAATAGCCGATCAGTCGGGAAATGTATTTTGGTATTTAGATGGTGGGATGTTGTTTAACCACAATACCGACATAGTCGATAATATTCGTGACTTAGTATACGGCAAAGGCACTTTGCCTGAACGTTCAATCGGTACCGTAACCCTTTTTTTGGATAATATTCGCATTAGCACCAACGTGCCTATGGAGTTGTTTCCAAAAGACAGCAATAAATCCAATAGAGCCTTGGGGACCTTAGTGTCTGATGAGGTTTATCAGCAAGTACTCATTGAAGGCGAAACGTGGATAAATCGTGCCTTTGTACTTAATGATTGGTATATCTCGGGTTATCTACCTTTACTCGATGTTCGTGGCAAAAGGGTTGGGATGGTGTATGCGGGCTTCTCTGAGTCGCCTTTTTTACATAATTATTTACTCAATATTATCGAGCTCGGCACTATTTTAGTTTTCGTGTTATTGATTTCAGGGTTTTTAGTTTATCGCGCTGCTAATAGTTTACTTCAACCTATTGAATATATTCACCAAGTTGTTACTGCAGTACAGTCTGGTCGAAATGTCAGAATTGGTAAATTAGACATCAACGGTGATAACGAGTTGGCGCATTTAGCCGAGCAATTTGACCGGATGTTAGATCAGTTGCAGCGACGTAATGCTCAGATTCAAGCGGCAGCAGAGCAGCTGGAAATAAAAGTAGAACAACGTACCCGCAGCTTGCAAGATAAAACAGAAGAGCTCGAACGTAATGTTGCGTTGTTGCATGCCACCAGACAGCAATTAGTGACTAACGAAAAACTCACCGCACTGGGCGAACTGATTGCCGGTATTGCCCACGAAATTAATAATCCTACTGCCGTTATCTTGGGGAACATGGAGCTATTAAAATATGAGCTGGGTGACAATGCTGCGATAGTCGAAGAAGAAATTGAATTGGTTATTCAACAAGTCGGTAGGATAACGACTATCATTCGTAGCCTGCTGCAATATAGCCGTCCTGGTGAATTTAATGCGCCGATAACATTACAACCTGTGACGCCAATTGTTGAAGAGATGCTGTTATTAGCGCGTCACTCTATTGAGCAACAAGAAGTGAAATTGATCAAGGAGTTTACGGCTACAGGTTCAGTAGAAGTCAATCGACCTCAACTATTACAAGTGCTGATTAACTTAATGGTTAATGCTGCCCATGCGATTGAGAATAAAGGTCGAATTTGGCTACGAACCTACGACTGGCTAGAAGACGGAATCGCTATTGGGGTAAAAATTGAAGTTGAAGATGAAGGGATGGGGATTTCGAAACAAGATTTGAGTCGTATCTTTGATCCATTTTATACCACCCGTAAAGATGGTACTGGTTTAGGGTTATCTCTGAGTTATGGGATTATTAAACGACTTGGCGGGATGATCGAAGTGAATTCGACGGTAGGCACTGGCACTATATTTACCATTGGGCTTTACCATAAAGCCAAAGATGATCAGCAGCTTGGGCCTTATGAAGGCCTACATTTTGGTGACAGTACACAGTAAAATACTTTACTAAATAGGCAAGAAATAGACAAAAAACAGGCAAAAAAAAGCCGGGTGATTAACCCGGCCACAAAGAGTGTGTGAGCAATGTCGTGCTTGCGAACTCTGCAGACTAATTAAAGGTGATGAAGTCTCTATTTAGTAAACCGAGCTTTGGAACGCAAGTTAATAGTAATCATTCTCATTTGTATTTGCAAGTGTTTATCGTCATAAATTTCATTTTTATATAACTTCTTAAAATCATTAGATTAGTTATTGATTAATAGAGAAAATATCTTTCTCTATTAGCCTTTTGCCTTTCTATTTAGATGGGGTTATTAAATGAAACTATTTTTATGTGGATTTAAGCGTTGTTTAGCGTAATGGAAAATGGATTTGTGCTGTCGGAATATACTATTAGCCTTACTAGAGCTACTGCGCAGAGATATAGAGTGAAGTTCTGTGTAAATCCGCTTTAATCTACACTATTTAGTTATATAGCCTCAGGTGAGAATTAGAACGGAATGTCGTCATCCCAGCTGTCGAAAACATTGTAAACGCCGCATCAATGTCGCTTACTGTCGGCATAATTAATTAAGCCGACAGTAAGCGACATTGATTAACTGCTTATGTAAATCAAGCAATCATTTAAATAAACCTATTATCTAGATTAAACCTATTATCTAGATTAAACCTATTATCTAGATTAAACGTTTACGCAAATACTATGATGCTCACTTACTTACTTGGATAACAACGTTGTCATTATCGTTGCTGTCATTAAGTAGAATCTTGTCTTGCAGCACTTTTAGTAACACACCATAAGCGGGCAAAAACAAACCTAGGCTCACTATCAGCTTAAAGGCGTAATCCACCGTGGCTATTTCTGGCCAGTGTGTTGCCATAAACGCATCGTTTGAGGCATAAAACGCTACACTGAAAAACACTAAGGTATCAACTAAGTTACCAATTAATGTTGATGCAGCAGGTGCGACCCACCAAGCTTTGGCCTGACGTAATTTTGCAAATACAGTGATATCCATGAGCTGACCAATTAAGTAAGCCACAAAGCTGGCAAAGGCGATGCGAAATACAAAACTATTCCACTCAGCTAAGGCGCTAAAAGCTTGTAATTGACCTTGATGAAACAATACGCCGACTAAATACGACACTACAAGTGCCGGTATCATGGCTTTGAGGATAATGCCTCTAGCGGCTTGCTGACCAAACACTCTCACGGTTAAATCGGTTGCTAAGTAAACAAATGGAAAGCTAAAAGCACCCCAAGTGGTGTGGTAGCTAAACAGCTGAAATGGCAGTTGGACAAGGTAGTTGCTTGCGCAAATAATTAAGATATGAAAACTGACTAATAGCATCAGTGCTCGGCGATATTTCGCCTGGGTTAACGTCAACATATTGTGGCCTTTTTAATTGGGTTAGCGCGGGGTGAGGGAACCCGCTATTAGTTTGGTTAACAGTATTTACTGGTGTTAACGAGGCTATTTAGCCGCCGTTAAACAGATAAGCTAATGTCTGTTATAGAGATTATTATTATTTTAGTTTATTGGCCGAGTTTACGTTACACACATCCATTAGTTAGGCCATATTGAAGGCAATACCAAGGTGTTGGCAAACGCGGGGCGAGATAATAGCATGTGCTTTGCACAAGCGAAAGATTTCGTCGAGGATAACGCTATTGGTTTTAGTTCGCTTAGGAAGATTAAAAGTCGATTAAAATAGACAGAACTGTGGCTAACTTATTTTCCAGTTCTTGCCATTCAGCTTCAGGATCTGAGCCTGCAACAATGCCTGCGCCAGCAAATAAATTGATTCTTCTCGGCTCTATCAGTGCACTTCTAATTGCGACTGAAAACTCTGATTCATGGTGATTTAAATAACCACAAGCTCCAGCATACCAACCTCTAGCGTAACCTTCACGCTGGCGAATAAAGTTCAGTGCAGCCTCGCGCGGTAATCCACCCACTGCGGGAGTGGGGTGCAGTGCGCGTAATAATTCAAAATCACTAACGCCCGGCTTTAACTGCGCTCGAATAGCGCGGTGCAAATGTTGAATATGATTAAGCTTGAAAATTTTAGGTTGCTCATCAGCACCTACATATTGGCTTAACGGTGTGAGCACATCGACAATATGTTTTCTGACTAACTGATTTTCATGGCTATTTTTAATGTCATCTAATAATGCCTGTGCCAGTACATTATCTTCTTCTGGATTGAGCCCTCGGACAGTTGTTCCTGCTAATGCTTCGGTAAACAGTTCCTGTTGGCGACGTAAATATAACCGTTCTGGTGAGCAAGAAATAAATGCGCGTTCAGGGCTAAATTGGAATCCAAATTGAAAACTATTCGGATTACGGCCTTGCCAACATGCTAGTACTGTCCACGGGTCAATATTGTCATCTACATCTATTTGGCTGTGGCGTGATAATACGACTTTAGGTGTTGAGTTGATAAAATTTGCTTGAGTGACTTGTTCAACTAACTCTTTCCAACGTGAAAAATTAGGTAAATCACTCCGACCCATTAATGTGAGTTTATTCGGCGGCGACAAAGGACGTGGCTTTTGCACCATTGCGATAGCATTTAGGGCAGATTGTATTTCGTCTTCAGGCTCACCATTTTCAAAATTAAGATTCACTAATACTCTGACGTGATTACCGCTACGGCGTAATTCAATTCTGGGTAATATAAAGTGCGCACGACCAAACTCAGGCCAACATTCTACAGTGCGATCAAACGCTAAACCGCCATAATAACGAATATCTTGATGATTGGTTTTATTGCGTTGCTGTTGATAAATTTGCGCTAGGGCATTGTCGTCAACTTGGTCGGCAAAATAAAACGTTTTGCATGAGCCTATGGCGGCGACATCTTCGTTTCTATCGCGGCCGTGCCAATAGATTTTTGGGTATATGGTTTGAGCGCTTAACCAAGATATTAATGGCAGCGCAGCAGTCTCTACAGATAACTGCACGATAGGGTCACAGATCGGCACATTGCGAAGTTGTTCGAGCTTAGTAATTAACTCGCTAAATTGTGATGAAAAAAAGTGACCAGCCAATCTATACCTCTCGTATAACAACATAAGAGTTAACGTTAATAAACCTATTAAATTGTGTCAATTGGCAAGATGAAAGCGTGTGATCTGAATTGCTAATATAGCGTACTCTTTACCAGCATCTTTGTACTGTAAATGATGCGGCAGCAAGTTACTCAATATCATCAACAACAGCTTGATTGTTTCTCGTTGAGATTTTTACAGAGATCGTGAATCGGAATGTGACCATACGGTAATATTTCCCTAAAAGAAGTAGGCGAACGAGCTAAAGTAGTTCAAAATATAGCTAGTATTATGTGAGCTAGATCCCGTTATTAAAGTTCTCTTTCGGAGTAATTGTTACAATGAATGATTCTGTGGAATCAAGCAATGTCATTAAAATCCCCATCGATAAACTTGCTTTAGGCATGTTTGTGACGGCAATAGATCATCAGCAAAGTAAGGTGGCTATTCGTAATCCCGGACAAATCAAACATCGTGATGCAATTTTAAAGCTGAAAAAAAATAACATTCTGCTTGTGTGGGTTGATGTTGATCGATCTTCAGATACTTGCGGGCTAAAAACAGCAGGTAAATCGAGCTCTGCTAGCAGTTTATTGGTACGTAAAGCGACCGTCACTCGAGATGGTCAACAAGTGCAGGCAAAAAAGCTACTTGCTGAAGCAAAAGGCTTAATTCAAAAAGTGATGTCGGAAACCTTCAGCGGTAAAGCCATTGAAGTCAGTCAATTTGAAGATGTCGCCGACAAAATGATTGAGTCTGTTATGGACGATGCGGATGCATTTAAGTGTATTTCTGCACTGCGTACCAAAGATGCTTATTTGCTTGAACATTCTATTAATGTTGCCTTTTTATTGGTGACTTTTGGTAAACATCTTAAGCTTGATCGTGAACTGCTAAAGCAGATGGCTGTGGGGGGGATTTTGCATGATATTGGCAAAATCCAGGTCGATAACGAAATTTTGCACAAACCAGGTAAGCTAACCCCAGAAGAATTTGAGCACATGAAATTGCATCAGTTTTATGCAATTGAAATCATGAATGAAACAAAAGGCTTATCGCAAGTGAGTAAAGATGTGTGCTTAATGCATCATGAAAAACTCGATGGCCGTGGTTACCCTAATGGTTTAAAAGATGAACAAATTCCTCAACATGGGCGTATGAGCTGTATTGTTGATATTTTTGATGCATTAACTGCTTCGCGTTGCTACAAAGAAGCCATGAGCCCGGCGGCAGCGTTTAAAATTCTGATAAGCTTGACCCCATTTCATCTTGATCAAAAGCTTGTTTATGAGTTCATTCGCTGTGTGGGAATATATCCAGTCGGTTCATTGGTGCAGCTATCGGATGAACGAGTCGGAATAGTATGGGACTCTAAAGGGCGTGATGCGTTGCATCCTATTGTTAAGTGTTTTTATTCGATTAAACATAAGCGCTACACTGAAGTGACTATGGTTGATTTGCTTAAATCGGAATTGCATATTGAACGTGGCGTATCACCAAGTATGCTTGATGTCGATCCCAGCCAGTTTTACTAATCGGTTATCATCATAAACGGTTGCACAACTAATGTTCGATAATATCTTGATACAGTGGTGCTAATTTAGCCAGTAATGCATTGCGGGTTGCTAGTGGGATATGCTGTTGTTTAAGTGCTTCGATTAAATGACCCACAACGGCATCAAAGTCAGCTTGGCTAATGTGTAATCCAATATGTGCATCAAACATGGATGCACCTTGGTACACGCATTCACCGCCACTGATTACACATAAATGCTCAATAAGCCGTTGGCGGAAAATCTGAATATCAGTTTGTTCAAAATGATGCAGAATGCGTTTGTCTTGGGATAAATGGGCTAGAAAGTCATCGGTAATCATACTGACGCCTTTATCTCCTCCCAGTTGCTGATATAGAGTTGTGGGTTGGCTTGCACAGGCAACAGACAGGAATAACAATGCGCCCAAAACGACGATATGATGTTTAATAATATTAACCATTACAGCGTTCCCTCTACAGATAAATACCACCCTTGCTGTTGCTCAAATCCGGCAATGCTGCCTAAATCAACATAAGCGCCTACAACAGAAAGGTGTTTATTAACAAACCAAGCCATAAAAATATCCTGCCAATCATTTTCTTCTGCAAAACCAAGTTGATCAGGCTTTTGTTTGTATTCATAACCCAGTGCAATATTATCGGTTAATAACACTGCAATAGAGGCTTCAGCTTGCAGTTGGTAATCGTTGTTCGTCGCAGTACCAAAACCAAGCAAACCAGTTTGGTTAGCTTTGGTTGCTCTGAGGGTTAAGTTAGTCACCAGATTACGGCCAGCAATGGCATCAAAATAGACTTTACTGGCAGCTAAATAGATATCAACTCCCCAGTCATCCCTTGCCCCAACAGCTTGCGGTAATGCAAAGTCGTCCACCCGTTTATATTGTAGCCCTAAGCTAATTTGTGGCATGGCGGTGTATAGCACTTCACCGGCTAGTTTGTATTTTACGCTAACAATATCTTGGCCCAGTTTGCCGCCTAGGGTGTCTAGATCAAAAGTTTGCTTAGCCATACTGAGTTCAAAGCGGTTATCAATGCTTAAGGATGCGCCAATAGAATGTAAGGTAAAATCGTCAACATAGACGGCAGTATTCATTGCTGTGAAAGACCATTGGTCTGAGCTTGCATAACCATTAATGACTGCCCAAGACACTATTCCTCCGCCAGCACTACCCTCAATAGTTGTGGCGCCACCAGTAGCGATTACTTTACTTGTCTCAGCGTGAGCAGAAGCACTGATGAGGCTTAATAGCACCGATAATAGAATGCACATTAGTTGATACATTAACGTAGCGTATCCTTAACTGGGGGGCTGATTGTTAGATTGATTAAATTGCTGGAACCACACAATAAAATCATCTGCGTTAAGCGGTTTTGAATACACATAACCTTGAATTATATCGCAATTAAGTTCGCGCAAAATATTGATGCCTTCTTCAGATTCTACCCCTTCAGCCACGACGGATAAATTAAGCCCTTTAATTAATCGAATGCTGCTATCCACAATCATTAAATCAGTTGCATCGGTATGAATATCTTTAATAAAACTGCGATCAATCTTCACTTCATTAACGGGCAGTAACTTTAAGTAAGCTAATGAAGAGTGCCCGGTACCAAAGTCGTCGATGGCAATGGCTAAGCCGATATTTCTAAACTGCTGTAAAACAGCAATCACCGTTTGTGCATCTTTCATCACAGCACCTTCGGTCACCTCTATCGACAGAGCGTTAATCGGTAAATTATTGCTAATCAGTAACTGTTCAATGTCTAACGGCAGCTGAGGATTAGTGAGATCATGGGCAGATAAATTAATCGCCACCGTCAGCGAAATACCTTGTTGCTGCCATTTGGCTAGCTGCTTAATGGTGGTATTTAATACCCAGTCGCTGATCATCGAGATATTACCTGAGTTTTCCGCTAAACGAATGAACTCATCCGGCGGGATAAACCCCAGTTCAGGATGCTGCCAGCGGATCAGGGTTTCTGCGCCATGGCAATGATTGCTCTGAATATTCACTTTAGGTTGAAACACCAAATGCAACTGCCCTTGTGCTAAGGCAATCGGTAAATCACGGATAATCATTAATTCACGTAAATAGCGTTCATCTTCACCTTGTTGATAAGTGGCTATGCCTAGGGATTCCACTCGGGCTTGATTTAATGCAATTTCAGCATGGCGAATTAAAGTATCAATATCATTACAGTCATAGTCACTGGATAAATCAACAATCCCTACCCGCACATTGACACTTATTTTTGAGCCCTGAATGGAAAATGGATTAGTTAATTGTCGTAGATAGTTATCAAGCTTTTCAAGCGGAATACTCGGTTGGAATAGCAACAAAAACGAGTCGCCATCCAAGCGCGATATTAGTTGGGCCGTTGGGGATAAGCTTTCTAAACGGCTGGCAAACAACACCAATAAATCGTCGGCATTGGCAAATCCAATGATGTTATTTAAATGGCGAAAGTTTTTAATGTCTATCATCACTAAACTGCCATGCATTTTACTCAGCAGCAGGCTGAGTTGTTGTTTAGCGGCCAAGCGATTATATAAACCCGTGAGGTTATCGTGTTGTGATTGATAAACTAAATCGTTTTCGCGCGATTCAATATTTTCACGCATTATCGATAAGGTGTTGGCTAATACTTGTAACTCAGCGGGTGCACCTTTAATCGGCGGAGGGTTTTCACCTTGGCCGACTTTGCGAGCAAAATTAACTAATGCATAAATGGGTTTCGTTAAGCCGCCAGAAAACCAAGCGGCAATCATAAACGCCAGTAAACACGTTATCGCGAATATAATTAACATGTTATTGCGCAGGGCATCGTAATTTTGCTGCCACTTAACATTTGATTGATGTAGTACCGCCCACTGATGACCACTATTTTTATCTAACGCAATGGTGGTCGATAAGTAGTTTGATGGTATGTCATCGCTGACCTTATCCACTGTTTTTGCTAATAGGTTAATACGCGCTAAAACATCTTGTTGTTGAGCTTGGGCTAGGGTCGAGACAATTTCAATTCTGCCAGCGGACTGGTTGATAAAACTGATATCAATTCCGGTAATGGTTTTGGCTTGGTCTGCGACATTCTTGTCCATAGTGAAGCCCATGCCGACCCACGCTATTAATGTTGGCGCTTTGACGGGTTGCAACACAAATTGGTAACTACTGTGGTCATAATTGAAAATTTCGAACGTGGTTGAGCGATTCTTGGTTAATGCAAATAACTCATCTACATTAGCTGCAGTGAGCCCTTGCAAGCTTGATGACAGTAGTTTTCCCTGTGGAGATAATAAAATAGCAGCGTCAGCATTAATGCGCCTGCCATGGTTGGCTAACACTGACGATATTGTATCTTGCTCGCCAGTGGCAACGGCGCGTTTAAAACCAAAGTCCGCACTGAGTAACGACAAACTTTGATTTAGCTGATCGCTTCGGTTCGATAACATTTCGACAAAAATATTGGAACCAATATTAAGGTTTTGAGTTTGCTGTTGGCGAAAATCTCGCTGAGTTGCGCTTAATACAAACAAGGCAGTGGTTAACTGCATTAAGGTCAGTATTAATAGGAAAGCTATTATCAGCCGGTTGCGAAAACTAGTAGGCATGCTATCCCGTGACATCGCTTGCTTGAGGGTAACTACCAAAGCCGCTAGGTGGCGACGATGGTTTATCTTGGTGTTCAACATCAATGCTAAACGTTAACTGATTATCGTCATTGCTTACAATGACCAAAGATGAAGCTGTTGCCGTTATTTGCCAAGGATGCCAAATGTTGACCTGGTATTCGCCTGCAGGTAAATCTGTTAATTGGAGTTTACCTTGTGTATCACTCACCGAAAAATAAGGACTGCTGGCCACATAAATAAAGGCCTGCATGTAATCATGAATATTGCAGCCTATGGCAACTAAACCAGGTTTATCAAATGTAATCGGGTCTTCAGTTGTGCCTACATACAATTTTAACTCAAATTGTTTGGCTTCAGAAAATGAATAAACATGGTGCCGAGTGCGATCTAAATTAGGAAAATCAACCTTGGCACCTTGCGGCACTGCCAATACAAAAGGTGAGAACACTCGATTTTGTTGGCGCATTTGGTAAGGAGCTAAGGTCGATGGCGTTGTATTAGATGGTGACATAGAAATTAACTCTACCACGCTATCGCTTAGCATCACGCCTTGCGCATCGGTAACATTAATCGTCAAAGTAGCCGCAGTCACTGCCGCTGAAAAAAAATACGTTAAACACAACAAACATGTCGTAAATGGATTTATTGGCATGTATTGGCCTCATTATTAAGAGTGTAGCAAGAGTGCCGCGTAGTGGTTAATGGTCTACGTAATATGGCATCATAACCTACAAGAATCAAAATACAGCATCATCACAGCTTAATGCGACTATTTGTTTCGGTATACATCAGCAAACGAGGTGTTCATGAAAATGTATGTATCCATCAGTTTAGTACTGATATCGTTAATCCTGCTTATTCCCGGCGTGACAGAACCGATGTTAACGATAACAGGCACCATTGAAAAGTCGCAGTTAGTGGATACGGGTAAGGATATGTTAATCCAAGATTTAACGGAAGACTCTCGTGCTAATACCCGTGGAATATTGGATATTGCCGCCAGTATGTTAGGGCTAGATACGCTAGAAGGTGAAGTAGAGGTTTTTCGTAATAGCCGCAGTATCATTGATACCATTTCAGCACTATACCAATCACATCATTTCGTCGTTGCCATGTTGGTCGGGTTATTCAGTATTGTGATCCCTGCCGTTAAGTTAATCACCATGCTCATATTACTGCTGCCAGTGCCACCCTTAATTAAGCAAAGATTGAGCAAAATGATCAGTGGTATCGGCAAATGGTCTATGGCCGATGTGTTTGTGGTCGCAATTATTGTGACTTACATGGCAGGTAATGCGTCAGCTGGAATGGGCGACATGCTTAAGACTCAATCTCAGTTTGAAATCGGTTTCTATTATTTTTTAGGTTACTGTATTTTTTCAATCGCCAGCCAGATGATGGTCGACATGACACAAATGCAAAAGTCGCAGAATACCGCTCGCTAATATAGACAACCGAGGCTACTAGATTTGTGAGCTGGCGACATTGAAATTCGACGTTAACGTAAAAAAGGCTTAAATCAGCTTATTATTTTGATGATTCATGGGAATCACGATAACAAGTCATTATGGTTAAGCGAAGTCGCGATATTTCGCGACTTATGTTTTACAATGGTTATAATGAGTCTATGTACTAGTAACCTTAAGATTGGCTATGACTGACTCTACAACCCCTGAATATATTGGCTCCGATCATTTTTTGCCTAAAAATACTCTGTTGCTTAATGCCATGACAGAGGGCGTGTATGGTTTTGATTTAGCCGGTAATGCGGTGTTCATTAACCCCGCAGCAGAGCAAATGACAGGCTGGAAAAGTGCCGAATTAATTGGCCGAAATATTCACGACTGCCATCATCATAGTCATGCAGATGGTAGTCATTATCCTCAACATGACTGCCCCATTTATCGCACCTTACAAGATGCTATTCCTCGGCAAGTGAACGAAGATGTATTTTGGCGTAAAGATGGCAGCAGTTTTCCGGTGTATTACAGCTCAACCCCAGTATATGATCAGCAAAAACTCGTCGGTGTTATCGCGATATTTCGTGATGTAAGCATGCAAAAACATACCGAGCAATCATTGAGACAAGCATTGGCACAAGTGCAGGCCTTGTCAGAACGGTTAGCATCAGAAAATCAATATTTACTCACTGAGCTACAAGGTCAGCAAGGCGCGTCAGGAATATCGGGTAATAGCCAACCTATCAATCAACTCATGCAACAGATCCACTTAGTAGCCAATACTGACAGTACCGTACTCATTTGTGGTGAAAATGGCACCGGCAAAGAGTTAGTTGCGCGTAACTTACACCGATTAAGTCATCGCAAAGACCAACCAATGGTGAGTGTTAACTGCGCCGCATTTTCGACGGCATTGCTAGAAAGTGAGCTGTTTGGTCATGAAAAAGGCGCATTTACTGGCGCCATAACACGTCGCAAAGGCCGATTTGAATTAGCCCATAATGGCACCTTATTTTTAGATGAAATTGCCGAGCTGAGTTTATCGGCACAATCTAAATTGCTACGGGTGATCCAAGAGCAAAGCTTCGAGCGCGTTGGCAGTAGTGAAACCATTAAGGTCAACATTCGCTTAGTTGCTGCCACCCATCACGATTTAGCCGCGCGAGTGGAGCAAGGCTTGTTTCGCATGGACTTATATTACCGCTTGAACGTATTTCCAATTACCGTGCCTCCTTTACGAGAACGCCGCGAAGATATTCCACCTTTGGTCAGTGATTTAGTCGAATCAATGAGTAAAAAGCTCGGTAAAAAAATCACTAAAGTGAGCGCCAAAGGGCTGAAGAATTTACAGCAATATGCTTGGCCTGGTAACGTGCGTGAGCTGCAAAACTTGATTGAGCGGGAAATGATTTTATCGCAAAGCGGCCATTTATTGTTTAATACTTTACCTGTAGCGGTTGCCACTCCGTTAGCTACCCGCACGTTAACCATGGCACAAGCCGAAGCTGCGCATATCATTGCGGTATTAAATGCTAGTCACTGGCGTATCTCTGGTCCGTATGGCGCAGCTGCAATGCTAGAGATGCCGGCGAGCACTTTACGATCTCGGATGAAAAAATTAGCCATTACGCGCTAATTTTTATGATTGGTTTTATTAGATCGCGATATATCGTGTAAAAAGTGATATATCGTGACATTATTCTATAAGTATTTTATTTTAATCTTTTTAAATCAAATAATTACAATTATATCTAAGTTGGCTTAGTCTTTGCTATAACAGGGCAATATTGTGTTATAGGAATACATTTATGCCCAAATCATCATCTCAAACTCCGGCAGCGACTGTGCCAGTTGATAAAGCTGCCGTTTCACAACGGATTCCAGTGGTGCAAATTGCTACGCCGTCGACAAAAATTCAGGTTCGAGAACAGAAGGGTGTATTTCAACGGCTGCGTCAGCACAGTAATACGTTACTGATTGCGATTTTTTTCATGATCCCATTTATCAATTACCAAGGCCGGCAAGCCATTCTGTTTGATGTCACCGAACAGCAATTCTTTTTCTTCAATATCACCCTGTGGCCACAAGATTTTACCGTTTTAGCGTGGTTTTTTATGGCCGCGGCTTTTGCATTGTTTTTTGTCACGGTTTACTGGGGCCGAGTTTGGTGTGGTTTTTTGTGTCCGCAAACCGCGTGGACTTTTATATATATGTGGGTAGAAGCCAAGGTAGAGGGCAATCATCATCATCGAGCGGCATTAGACAAAGCACCATGGTCACTGAGTAAAGTGCGTAAACGAGTGACGAAGCATGCGGTGTGGATGGTGTTTGCCTTGCTAACTGGCTGCGGGTTTATTGGTTATTTTATGCCTGCACGCGAGTTGTATGTTGATATTTTTAGCATGAGTAGTGGTTTTTGGACTGGCACCTGGGTGTGGTTTTTTGCCATATGCACTTATTTAAATGCCGGCTGGATGCGTGAAATGATGTGTTTGCATTGCTGTCCTTACTCGCGTTTTCAAGCGGTGATGTTTGACGCCAACACTAAAACAGTGAGCTATGATGCTGATAGAGGGGAATCTCGTGGGCCACGTAAGCGCTCACAAAAAACGGAACTAGGTGACTGTGTAGATTGTAATTTGTGTGTTGACGTTTGCCCCACTGGGATTGATATTCGTAATGGCTTGCAATACGAATGTATTAACTGCGGTGCCTGTGTTGATGCATGTAATCAAACCATGGAAAAGTTTGGCTATGCACCCAATTTAATCAGCTTTACCAGCGAAAATGCCTTAAAAGGACAACCAAAAGCCAGCCTGTTGTCGCTAAAATCGCTTGGTTACGCCAGTGCATTACTGATCATGATTGTGCTGATTATTAGCGATTTAAGTCACTTAAGTCATATACAGCTCAATGTAATCCGCGACCGCCAAACCTTGTATCGTCAAGTGGGTATCGATAAAGTTGAAAACAGTTATCAACTTAAAATTCGCAATAAAACTCAACAAATGGCTTTTTATCAAATCAGTATCAGCAATGACGATCCCCAAAAGCAAACATTGCAAATAGTCACCGACAGTTTGATTGCGATAAAACCTGCAGAACAACTGGATTATCCGTTGACCCTCAGTGGCCGCCTGAGTAACCGCACGAGTGATAGCACCCAACAAACAGTGCAATTTAAAGTGACCCAAATTCAAAGCTTGGAAAATCCAACGCCAACAGAACCTGCTAATGATATCTCACAAACATCACGCTTCTTTTGGCCATAATCTCAGTATCTCATTATCTCAGTATGGCGGCATAAACGCGTGTCGGCATTATTGGATGCTACGCAGCAAAATGGTTAAGTAACAAAAAGGCTTGTCGCATTATTAATGGGACAAGCCTTTTTTGCTAAACGTTCGCAGTGTAATCGCGATAAGCCATTAACGCTGATGTAACGCGTAGTCGCTACCATCTTTAGCGGTAAACACTTTACAGTTGCCTTCAGTTGGCTGGCAGCCTGTGTGGATTAAGCTAATCCATTGCTTGTATGGCGTCGGCAAATTCTTAATTGGAATCGCAACTTGAATGTCTTCAATATTAGCCTGGTCTGTGGTACCCATTTGTCCTTGGCGGTCGAAACAAATCTCAACATGGGTATCATTATTCTTTAATACAACAGATGTTGGTTCACTTTTGTGACCCGTCAATGCCACAAATTGACATGGATTTTGTAAACCACACTGAGAGCCGTCTTTTAAAAATGCCAATAAGTGAGTGTAGTAAACTACATAGCTGCTGACATCTTGGTGCGAGCCTTCAGTTAATGGAAATTGTGCATCCAAAAAGTCTTTGGCGTTCGTGGTACGATCCTGTTGATTCGTCGTTGCCACAAATTGCTCACCAATGAAGCGGTTAAGGTTTTGGGTGGCTGTTGCGCTTGCTTGAGTAGACATATTCATCGCCTTATTCCTCTTCGTATTGTTGTAGGTCACAAAACCTTTTTCAGTATTGTTTATCATTAAGCCTTGTTCGCAGCTTGATTTTTAGTCTATGCTATTTTTACAAACAATTTCACAATAAAAATTTTACAGTGTGAATTATACAAAATGAGAAATGATAAAAGCTTAATGCGAAAGACCCATTTTTTGGGCACAAAGATAAGAAACTTGCGTAAACGCAATAACTTAACCATGGAAGACTTGTCTGCTCGTTGTATGCGTGTTGACTCAGGTAACTCGCCGTCAGTGTCATACTTATCAATGATCGAGCGCGGAAAACGTGTTCCAAGCGCTGATATGTTGGCGGTAATTGCAGTGGTTTTTCAAAAAGAAGTGGAATGGTTTCTTGATGATGTGCCAGAAGATGAAGCGATTACGCCTGAAAAAGGCAATAAAGGCGGCATTAGTGGTATGCCGCTAGAGCCGAGTTTTTTGTTCTCCAATGACATTTTGCAAATTGCCATTCCTGAAATGTTGTCGCAAACTGGCACCAGTGGCCGCCAATTTGCTCATTTACTGATCCGCGCGCACCAAGAGCATCATCAAAACCATTTTCCTGATTTAGAGCGTGCCGCCGAAGAAGTCGGCTTAAAACGTATGCCGCTTGCCACCGAAGATATTATCGATATTGCCAAAGGCATGGGCTTAAAAATTAAATGGATCGACCGTGCGCCTAAAGAAGTTATCAACGAAATGGGCTTGAGTTCTAAGCAGTTGGTTACCTCATTTTTTGAGCCACCGGGAACCATTTATATCAGTAATATTCTGAAAAATAGACCCAGCAGATTGAGATATGACTTGGCCGTGCACATAGGTCATTGTGTGTTGCACAATAAAGACGGCTTAAAAAGTGTGATGATGTCTGGTCGCCGTGATGATTTTGATGATGCGCTGGTCCCTCAGTCAAACACCTTGAATGCACAAGATATTTTGCATGCGTGGCGTGATTTTGAATCAAGCTTTTTTGCGGGTGCTTTGCTGTGTCCTAAAGTGCCGTATCGGCAGTTACTTGACCGACATGGCTATGAGATTAGCGTGCATAAACAACTGCAAGTGTCAGCGTCTGTTGCTATGCGCCGCATGACGGTAGTGTCGCCTTATCCGCACTGGCATTACTTTGATGCCTACGCACCGGGTAAGCTAAAAGCGGTTTATCGTGGTAATGGCATTCCTTTGCCTTGGGGTAACATGCGCCTGGTAGAGGATCCTTGTCAGCACTGGGCTGTGTTTAGAATGATTAACGAGCCAGTAGCAGGCACGTCTGCGCAAATATCAATTTTAAATGTCGGTAATGAACCGCGTATTTATTGCTGTGAATCGATTAAGGTTGATGACTCGGCAGGTAATCCGCATGTGTTATGTGCGGGTATTGATTTAAATCCGGCGATTGAAGCGCAAGGCAAAGATGCGCAGTCGATTGCACATGAATTAAAACAAGCTTGCTCAACGGGCGGCGGCTCAATCATTATCCCCAAACATATCCAAAAGGATCTCATCAGTGTGGCGAAAATCCTTAATATTAACTGGATTGAGCGTGGGATTAAAAAAGATGCACAGCTAATTTGCTCGCGTGGAGCAGTGTGCCCACGTCAGCCAAGCTGTTATGCCGCAGGGCGTAATTTATGCGAGGGAGATCAAGGCTAAGTTGACCTTTGTTGATGCCGCATCAGCATAAGTTGATGCGGTATAACAGGCGTGATTAAACGGCACCTCAATCCTGTTAAAGAGCAAACTGCACTGTAATACAAAGCCCGCAGTTATTGACGGCATCGGTTGGCGCTAAGCTAATTTTTGCGTCCATTTGCTGCACAATACTCGCCACAATCGCTAATCCTAAACCTGAGCCATATTCGTTACTGCCCAAGACTCGATAAAAGGGTTCAAACACTTTTTGAGCTTCATCTGTGGCGATACCAGGACCAGTGTCTTTGATGGTCATCTCAATGTATTGATCTGTTTTAGTAATGCTTAAATCAATTTTACCGCCATTTGGGGTGTAGCGAATCGCATTGTCGATAAGGTTGTGAATTAAGGTTTTTAAACGAACGGGATTAGCATTGAGTTCGGCGTCGTTATCTTGGCTAAAGCCCAAATCAATCTCTTTCGCTTCTGCAAGTGGGTACAGATCTTCAATCACCTCAACGAACACCATTTTTAACGATATTTTTTGAGGTTGTTGGACGCTGTTATCTTGTTGACGCGCCATCGACAATAGTTGTTCTAGTAGATGAATACTGCGACCTATTCCAGCTTGTAGTGCATTAAGCTTCTGGCGCGCATCGTCCGTTAACTCTGTCTGCTGAAGACGTTGTGCCTGTAACGACAGTGCAGTTATGGGCGATCTTAATTCATGAGCAGCATCGGCAATAAAGCGCTTTTGGCTAGCAATAACCTGGCTATTTTTGCTGAGTAAACGATTAATTGCCTCAACAAAGGGCACTATTTCACTCGGTAATTGAGTGGTGGGAATTAGCTGTAGGTCGTGCTCAGTTTGACGGTCAACTTCGTGGGCTAAAATACTAATCGGGCCAAGAATTTTGCCTAAAATATACCCCAGTAATAACAGTAAAATTGGAATTAATACTAACAATGGCATCAGAGTGTGCAGCGCGGTTTCAAACGCAATATCGTCACGAATAGCAGTATCTTGGGCGATGGCGATACGTTGAGTGGATGACAAGGTGCGTACAAACACTCGCCAAGATTGGGTGGCTAAATTAACCGTATGAAATCCATCGGTTAAATTGTTCGGCAAGGCTAGGGTATTTTGGGCTAAGGCATTGCTTGCTGAGTTACTACCCAATAACTGCACTGAAACCTGAAACTCCAACTGATCTTGGCTTAACGGGGTGAGTGTTCCGTCGTTTAGCGTAAGCGAGTAATGGTCAAACAGCACGGCCATTTGTTGCAATACATCATCTTGGAGCTCATGGGCTTCTTCAAAGGCACTGCTAAAGGTAAAGCTGGCTGCTATTATCGCAACAGACAAAATGGCTGCTGAAATCCAATAAGATAAGCGTGTTTTTAACGAATTACTGGGGCGTTTTTTGACACCATCCATCCTACACCTCTGACATTTTTAATGGTTTCTGTACCCAATTTTTTACGCAAACAATGAATTAAAAACTCTACAGTATTACTTTCTACCTCTTCACCCCAGCCATAAATTCGTTCTTCTAAATCACTTTTTGAATGAATCGAACCGGGTCGAATAAGCAATGTTTGCAGTAGGGCGAACTCGCGGTTAGACAGTAAAATATTATCTTGAGTGAGGGTTTTGGCTTCATGTGTGGCTGGATTTAGCCAAACAATATTATTGGTTAATTCTGATGTATGTTGGTTGGCATTGCGCCTTGTTACTGCACGAATGCGTGCCAGTAGTTCGGTTATATCGAAGGGCTTAACGAGATAATCATCGGCACCTAAATCGAGCCCTTTGACTCGGTCTTCTAGGCTGTCTCTGGCGGTAATAATGATCACCGCCAGTGCGGGATGCTGAGCTCGAATATATTGCATTACTTGCAAACCATCCAGTTTCGGTAAGCCAAGGTCGAGCAACACCACATCATATTGCTGGCAACGTAAACTGTGTAAGGCCGCTTCGCCGTCGCATATCCAATCGACCGCATAGGCGACATCTTTTAAGGCGCTTTGCATGGCATCGCCAATCATTTTATCGTCTTCTACTAATAAAATACGCATAGCACCTCAATCGGACATAATGACACAAAATGAAAAGTCTTGATTAATGATGTGTTGTCGCGGCTTGCTGCTTAAATAGCATTAAACACAACACCATACCAAAGAGTAATGCGGCCGACGCACTAAAGCGACTAAATTCTAATCCACCATGACTAATGGGTTTATCTAAAAAGTCACCTACCGCTGCACCTAAAGGTCTGGTTAAAATAAAGCTTAACCAAAACAACAGAGTGCGAGATATAGAGCTCCAAAAATAGGCAGCTAATAACACTAATAACAGGCTACCAAAGATTAACGCACTGACATCATAACCAAGGCCAGCACTGTCTACTGTCCAGTCGCCTAGCGCTGTACCTAAGGTTTGTGACAGTAAAATCGTCACCCAATAAAAACATTCGGTTTTGGTATTGTTTATCGACTGATTCGACAGGCTACCTGCACTGACGTACCAAATTGAAAATGACATACACAACAAGCTCACTAGTAGCAATGTGCCGCCGGTATAACCTATGCCTAGTGAGCGGTCGGCAAAGTCAGCCATCGTTGTGCCAGCCGTCGTTGTAGCAATAATAGTGGCCCAATAAATACTCGAAGAATACTGTTTACTGCGAATTTGTATTGCTACCGCTATCGCGAATAAACCGATAAAAATAACTGAGCTAACTAAATAGCCGAGGTTAAGCGACATCGATAACGCATCACCTGCCGTTTCGCCTAAGGTGGTGGCCAGTATTTTTACCAACCAAAATATTAAGGTGACTTGTGGCACTTTAGTCAGCGCCTGCTTTTGTAGTGTGTCCATATCGATGCTCACTTATGTTGATAGATTATTGGCTTTTTTGCTGTTTGGCGCGAACGGATAGGTATGCCACAAGTGCAATAATAATCACTAAAAACACAATGCTGGTGCTGGTGGTGCCAAACCCTAGGCCGCCTTTACGAATGGGTTGTGACAGTAAGTCGCCGATAGATGCACCGAGTGGACGAGTTAATATATAAGCCAGCCAAAAGCACAATACGGCATTCGCCTTGAAGCGATAAAAGGCTAGGCTTATCAGCGTAATTAACCCACCAAATACGATTGCCGACATGCCATAACCTACATTCATATCTTCCGACACCCAATCGCCCACAGCAGTACCAAGTGCGAAGGTAAATAGAATGGCCAACCAATAAAATAGCTCACGTTTAAGCGTGACAATGGAGTGGATGGATAAGGTGCGTTCTTTACTGAACCAGTATGCAAATGTTGCCGCTAATAATGCGCTAAACACCGCTGTCGATACCGGTAGAGGCACATCGAGTTTGTCTGTGAGAATGTCGGTGACTAAGGTGCCAAAAATACTGATAAGCACCACAACACTCCAATATGCACCTGGGCGATATTGGCTTTGTTTAAGTTGCACCCATAAGGCGAAAAGTAAAAATACTCCCATGATGATGCTGGTATTAATCATGCCTACGTGAAGATGGAAGCTAAGATAATCTGCTGCGGTTTCACCAACGGTGGTCGACATCATTTTTATGACCCAAAAAATCAACGTGATTTCAGGTACTTTGTTGAGCCAACTGTGTTGCGGTGCATTGCTGCTATTTAGGGTATTGCTGGTTACTGGTGTTATGACTATTGGTTTCATGTGGACTCCTGATCCAGTAGTGAAACATGCTGTAGTCATATAATGCCGAGCAATACTTAGCCCAAACATAGGGCTAAGTATAGAGCGACTTTTTTCGGTTATTTTTTAGCGATAGCGTTTGGCTTGGTTATTAGACTAAGACATATAGATAAACCATTTCGTTAAGCACTTACGGAGGTACTTTCATCAAATACTTTTGTGAACCATTACGGCGCATTGATAATTTTTATGCAGTTCTAGGCGCCATATATTGCGCTATAGATTACACCTAATTTTCAACAAAAGTGCTCAGTAAGTAGCTTAAAAAAGAACGGTTCGAGAGTATCTTGCATAGCGTGAGTGTGCGGTGTGTTAGTTACAGGGCACTCATCACCAAAATGACTGACGAGTTGCCCTATTTGCGCGGAATTCCATTCAGGATGAAACTGCAAACCAATAGCCTGTTGGTGGTGATACATTTGCACATTACACTGTGCTGAACGAGCTAGCGACACAATACTGTCAGGTAAGTTAATGGCTTGATAATGCCACTGCGGCACAGCCATTATCGTACCATCAGCAAAGGTTACCTCATGCCAACCCAGTTCAGGATTAGGCATATCAATGACTTGGCCACCAAGTTCAATTGCCAATAACTGCGCGCCCAAACAAATGGCCAATAAAGGGACTTGTTGAGTTAATGCCTGTTTAATTAATCTTGACTCGGTTTGCATCCAAACAGGGTTATCCACCACATTCATCGGCCCACCTAAAATAATTAATCCTCGGTAAGCATCGAGATTTTCGGGCAAAGATTCTGGTGCATAAAAACACTCAAGTTCGGTAATGTGTTGTTTAGCCCACAGTGCCATTCTACCGACGCCTTCGGCAGGGTGATGCTGAAATACTGCAATAGTTTTGTGGATCATTTCAGTTCATCCAACTCTATATACACTCTTGAAACCGTAGTCATTGGACGAGTGATGTTTGGCTTTGTGTTTGGGGCCACTAGAGAAGTGTTTCTAGGTGTTGTGTCGGGCAATGCAGCACGAAGTTGGGCTTCATTGTTAAATAAGTTTGCCGAATCAATAGGAATAACAATTTCTGCGGGTAAGCTATTGCCGACATTATCGAGGCGTACAATGTGATCGGCATCTGGTCGAGTCGTCAGGCGTTTAACAAGAAACTGCACTTTATCGTCAGGGGTATTATTAACCTTAAGATAAGTATTGTTGCTGGTTTTTTGTTGCTCGAACTGGATATCTAATTCATTGAATATTATTATTTTATTTACGGTTAACCCTTGGTTTTTCCATTGTATTTCACCGCCGCGTTCAAAATGGCCTTTAACAATATCCACGTTTAAATGTTCAATATGGCTAGGGTGATCAGGAGATAACATCGATAGGTCAAATTGTTGCGGCACTATGGTCCAAATTGGATATCCACTAGCAGCCGATAACGTTAAGCCGTTGATTACTGCAGTGTTGATTTGAGGATCGTCAAAGGTTAGCTGCAACACGACTTGAGCATTATGTGGGGTATGAAACATCGGTAAATGCGAGGCAAATAAACCATATTCACTGCCAAACAACAGCATGCCGTGAAGTCCAACTCGAACTTGAGGCGTTATAGGACTATTCGATGAGGTATCAACTTGTGTCGCGTTGGTGGTCAGTGGCAGTAGCATCAAAATGGCCAATAAACTCCGACTGAAATATTTGTAAAAGCGGCGTATGGATAATGGCGAAAACACTGTAGTGATATAGCGATTTAGTAGCATATTAGCGGCTCTTCTGTGTAGATGGCAGATGGGGCCGTCCCCGATGTGAATACCTGTCGATGAAAAGTGGTGCATGTCAGGCTGAGGTCGTCCTCAATGGGTTAATCATATCGATTAAATAAAGAATAAACCAGCTGTTATGCGGGGCGGTTCACAATTTGGATTCAATTCCAAAAGCAAGCCTATGCAGTAATTTCCTTGAAAGTCCTACCTACAATTGATTAGTCGATATTCGCTGTTATTTTCACCAAACATTAACAATAGTTCCCGTTTTGGAATTGATTCCATCGCTATGATGAAGCGTCAATAATATAAAAAGGGGTGATAACCTATGAGCAATATAGATCTATTAGGGCGCCGTAAGTTTATTGCAGGTCTAGGTATTGCTGCTGGTGCAGCGATGGTAGCACCAGCAATGGCAGTGTCTGAAAAGGCGGATGGTGTTAAATGGGACAAAGAAGTTGAAATCGTCATTATTGGTTCTGGTTTTGCGGGTTTAGCTGCCGCAATCGAAGCCACCAAACATGGTGCAAAAGATGTCCATATATTTGAAAAAATGTCCTATTTTGGTGGTAACTCGGCTATTAACGGTGGGCTTTTTGCCGCACCAGGCACGCCGATGCAAAAGAAAGAAGGTGTTGAAGACTCGGTAGACAGAATGGTTAATGACCAATTATTGTCTGGCCGTGGCATTGCCGATGAAGGGTTATTACGCCATGTCGCATCTCACGCGGTTGAAGCGTTACAAATGACCTTAGATGCGGGTTCTGAATACCATCCTTACTTACAACAACTAGGCGGTCACTCGGTTGCACGTACTTACCAAACCTCAGTAAGTTGTGGTGCTGGTATCACCCAACCATTGTACAAAGAGTGTAAACGTATTGGTGTAAACACCCACAATCGTTCAAAATTTGAAGGATTTCTCGTCGGTAATAAAGGCGAAGTTGTTGGTGTTAAAATGCGTCAAAACTATCATTTTGGCGAAGACCAGCCTGGTAAAGTCCTCAATATTCGCGCCAAACGTGGTGTGATTATGGCTACCGGTGGCTTTGCGCAAAACGTTGATTTACGTATGGCGCAAGATCCAACCTTAACGGCAGACGTTGGTTGTACCAACGCACCAGGTGCAACAGGCGAGGGTATGTTCGAAATGTTCCGTTTAGGAGCTATTCCTGTGCATTTGGCTCACATTCAATCAGGCCCTTGGGCTTCACCTGATGAAGGTGGCTTTGGTTATGTGTCTAACTATTCAATTTTCAACTTACCTCATTCAATTGCTGTTAGCCGCACAACCGGTAAGCGTTTCATGAATGAAATTGCCGATCGTAAAACACGTGCTGATGCTGAATTAAGTAACCGTGATGAAAAAGGCAATCCTGTACCACCACTGTTGATTTCAAGCTTTAAAGACTCTAAAGCACATCCAAATACCGAAAAAGTGATTAAGTACAATGTCGGTTGGAAGTTTGAAAGCCTTGAAGAGTTGGCAACACACTTTGGTGTCCCTCTAGCTGGGTTAAAAGCACAAATCGCTGAATACAATGGCTATGTAAAATCTGGCGAAGATAAGCAGTTTGGCAAAGATATGACGTTGGCGAAAAACAAAATGATCGAAGCGCCATTTACTGTCGTTCGCTTGTGGCCAAAAGTGCATTACTGCCAAGGTGGTGTAAAAGTTAATACCAAAGCCGAAGTAACAGATAGCTTTACTGGTAAGTCTATTACTGGTCTTTATGCCGCTGGTGAAGTGTGTGGTGGTATTCATGGCGTTAGCCGTTTAGGTAGTTGCTCTATTCCAGAATGTATGGTGATGGGTATGACTGCTGCTAGAAGTCTTATGAACGTTTAACTAGACCAGTGAACAAGAGGAATCATTAATGAAAAACTTTAATATTATACTTGGGCTGGTACTACTTGGATTAACCAGCTTATCAGTACAGTCAGCAGAGATCCGTGACTACCACAAAGAGGTTATCGGTAAAGACTGTAAAACTTGTCATGATAATGGCATCAAGCAGTTTCCATCTGATCAGTCCTGTTTGCAGTGTCATGATGTTGATGACTTAGCAAAGAAAACCGCCAGAAGTGAAGAAGACAAGTGGCAGAACCCACACAATAACCTTCACTATGGTAAAGATGTACCTTGCCAAGAGTGTCACAGCGAACATAAAACCAAACAACCGTTATGCAGCAATTGTCATACGTTTAAGTTTGATAAGCATAAAGGGTAAACCACAGCCCATTCTATCTATTCATTTCCGTGTAAATGCCAATCATTGATTGGCATTTTTCTATTTTCATCCCCGTTAACATCTCTGCTCCATCACAGCTTTTTCAGTTAACTGACCAATAAACCTGCAGACAAAACACCTCTTTTGGCTTGCAATGCAGTTAATTGATCCACGTCTACATTCGTAAAATCCCAACAGAGTACTATCACGATCTCTAAAGCAGTAATCCCTGCTATTTCATTCAAGACATTTAGGTTTTAAATAGAGTTAACACTATGATGATATTAGAAATAATTATTGTGCTTGGGGCGATTTACCTCGGCGCAAGAATGGGCAGTATAGGGATAGGTTTTGCTGGAGGTGTAGGGGTATTAATTCTTACCGTTGGATTAGGGTTAACGCCAGGTGCTATCCCCATCGATGTAATGCTGATTATTATGTCGGTTATTACCGCCATAGCTGCGATGCAAGAAGCGGGTGGCATGGACTATTTGGTATCTATTGCTGAAAAATTACTGCGTAAGCACCCGAAACACATTACTTTTTTAGCACCAATAGTGACTTACACTATGACCTTATTTGCCGGAACTGGTCATACAGCATTTTCGACGCTGCCTGTGATTGCCGAAGTGGCTAAAGAGCAAGGCATACGACCATCTCGGCCGTTATCTATTGCCGTAGTGGCATCACAAGTGGCGATTACTGCATCGCCTATTTCTGCTGCCGTGGTATTTTTCTCGGGTATTTTAGAGCCGTTTGGGGTGGATTATTTAGTGTTGTTGGCTGTGTGTATTCCATCGACGTTTATTGCTTGTTTAATGGGTGCAGCAGTTGCGTCGATACTCGGCAAACCGTTAGCACAAGATCCTATCTATCAACAGCGTTTAGCCAGCGGATTGGTGAAAACCCGTGGTGAAACTCAAGTCACGTTATTACCGGGTGCTAAGCGATCGGTGGCCATATTCTTGATTGCGATAGTGGCGGTGATGTCTTATGCCACTGCGATATCTGACAAAGTGGGCTTAATTACACATCCAGTGCTGTCGCGCGATGTGGCTATTATGTTGTTTATGCTCTCTGCCGCAGCAGCAATAACGTGGTTTTGCCGTTTAGATGCCAGTAAAATTTCTAACGCATCAACATTTAAGTCTGGCATGTCGGCGTGTATTTGTGTGCTGGGTGTAGCCTGGTTGGGTGACACTTTTGTGTCTAATCATATTGACGAAATTAAAAACGTTGCAGGAACCTTACTTCAAAGTCAGCCTTGGCTGTTATCGGTAGCGTTATTTTTTGCCTCAATGTTGTTGTATTCACAAGGGGCAACCACTAAAGCGTTAATGCCTGCTGCATTGGCGATTGGAGTGAGTCCATTAACGGCAATAGCCTCATTTGCAGCGGTTAGCGCGTTATTTGTATTACCTACTTACCCAACGCTGTTGGCTGCCGTAGAGATGGATGACACTGGCTCAACGCGGATTGGCAAGGCGGTTTTTAACCACCCATTTTTGATTCCTGGCGTGGTGACAATTACGTCGAGTGTGTTATTGGCCTTTTTGTTTGGCAGCCTAATGTTGTAAGTCACAGTAGAAACGATAGTAGATATGTAGATATGTAGATATGTAGATATGTAGATATGTAGATATGTAGATATGTAGATATGTAGATATGTAGGTATGTAGGTATGTAAATAGTAGAGCAGGCAGAGCTGGTTGATGTGAGAACTGGCTAGTCGAGTTGATAGCCCTTGTGCTCGACATTGGCTTTAATCAAATTAATCAGCTGTAACGTAGCGTAGGTTTGCGTATCTGGGTTGAGATAAAGCGATTCATTAAACATGGGCAGTATAGGTAATCCATGTTCAATCGGGTCTAGCACCTGCATTTGGTCGGTGATTCTAAATTCGGCTATTGGCGCAATCACTAAGTCGTTCTCGACAGCCATGCATAAGGCTTGTGGTGATGGGGTCGACAGCAATACATTAATGGGCCGCATCGAGAGTCGATGGTTAGCAAACACTTGCGCTCTAATCGGGCAATTTTCTGGATATAAACCCATCAGGATCGTCTTGCGCTTATGAGCTTTGCCTTCGACCGCCGCAACCCACTTAAAGCGACGAGTAAAGAGTAATTCGCCGTTAGTCGGTAGTTGCCAATGGGTTGCGACAATGACGTCAAATTCCCCTTGGTGTAAGCGTTTGTATAAGTTACCACTTACGTCAGTGTCGATAACAAGCTCTATGTTAGTAAATTCGCGGATAAATTCTAATAAACAGCTGCTTAAGTAGCACTTTATAAAGTCGGTGGGTACACCAAGGCGGATCACTTCACGGTTTTGGCAATCTTTTAACTCATCAATAGCTTGTGAATTAAGTTGCATCATTTTATAGGCGTAGTTAAGCAGCGTTTCACCAGACTCGGTCAAGGTCACGCCTTTGTTGTCTCTAATCAGCAAGGTTTGGCCGACACTTTCTTCAAGTTTTTTAACTTGTAGGCTAAGTGTTGATTGGGTTCGGCAAATTTTATCGGCTGCTTTAGACAAGTTGCCACATTCAGCAATAGCAATAAAACTTTCTAATAATTCTATTTTTAACATGGGCTATTGAATAAGTTCATAGTGGTATCAGTATTACTCAATAAAGGGTATCCACAAAGCTTGCTATAGTGTAAATGTGAACTGTTAACGCTTTATTAACCCAAATAAGATGAGGCCCGAAATGAGCAGCTGGGAACAACGTGGCAACTATCTGATAGAAGTATCACAACGTTGTTTAAAAGGGCATAAAACCTTTGATTTATGCCGCTCGCATTTAGTTCAAGCTAGCCAGATATCTAAAGGCACCATCTACAATCACTTTACCTCAGAGGCCGACTTAATTATTGCCGTTGCCTGTGCGGACTACCGCAATTGGCTGATGCAAGCTGAACAAGACACGCAGCAGTATAGCGACCCTTATTTACGGTTTATTTTTCATCATTGCCAACGTTTGTATCGTATTTTGTCTGAGCAAGCATTTGTCATTGCCCGAGTGGTTCCTAACGAGGCCGTTTTATCACAAGCGAGTGATTACTATCGTGAGCGCTTTGATCGCGTGCTTGAGCAATATAAACAGTGGAATGCACAAACCTTAACGGAAATTGGTGAGGTCAGTGGTTTTAACCGTAGTGAGTTACTGTGTGACTATTTACGCGGTGCGATGATCAATAGTGATGATGCGCAAAAGCACTATAACGATGCAGAAATGTACTATCAACATAGTTTTGCTATGACGCAACTTATGGGGCATTCACAAAAGCGTCCACCTAATATTAAGGTGTTTGTACAGTGGTTGGCTGACAAAAAGGCATAAAAAAACCGTGTTTAATAACACGGCTTTTTATTAACTATTAGTAACTTAACGCATAGTAACAAACTCTTCTGCGCCAGTAGGATGTATCGCAACAACTGAGTCAAAGTCTGCTTTGGTTGCGCCCATTTTCATTGCCACGCCAAAACCTTGCAGTATTTCATCCATGCCAAAACCGATACCGTGAATACCGACAACCACTTCATTATCACCCGCACAAACCAGTTTCATTTTGCAGGCTTGGCGATGTGCTGTAACAGCTGAGTACATAGAGGTAAACGTTGAGGCGTAAACCTTAATATTGTCTTGGCCATACTTTTCAGCGGCTTCTGGTTCAGTTAAGCCCATGGTGCCGATGGGTGGATGGCTAAATACCACTGTCGGAATTAAGCTATAATCCATTTTGGCATCAGGTATGTTGCCGAATAAACGTTCTGACAATAAACGACCCGCTTTAATCGCGACGGGAGTTAATTCAACACCGCCCGCCATAATGTCGCCAACACAATAAACACCTTTCGCGGTGGTATTTTGCTGCTCATCAGTAATGACATAGCCTTTAGCATCTAACTGCACATCGGTATTTTCTAAGCCGATATTGCCCGTTGATGGTGAACGACCAATAGCCCAAATTAGGCAGTCAATCGTTAAGCTTTGGTCATTTTCTAATAGTAACGTCAGACTACCATCAGCATTTTTGGTGACCGATTTAGGTACGCTGTGAGTATGAAGCGTTGGGCCATCGGCGGCCATAGCATCAACTAATGCGTCGGTCAAAATTGGGTCAAAGTTACGTAGTGGTGCATGCTTACGTACTAATAAATGCGTTTCGCTGCCTAGTGCATGTAACACACCCGCAACTTCAACAGCTATATAACCGGCACCCACAACGGCTACACGCTTAGGTTGTTCACGTAATGCGAAGAAACCGTCTGAGTCGATACCGTATTGTGCACCAGGAATGTTAGGAATTGTTGGTGTTCCGCCAGTGGCAACCACAATATGGTCGGCAGTGTAGTGCTCGCCATCAACGTCAATGGTGTTGTTATTAATAAAGCGACCATAGCCATTTAATAAAGTGACTTTATTGCTCGCAAATCCACGGCTATAAGCATCATGAATGCGACTAATGTAGGCTTCACGATTGTCGACGAGTGTACTCCAATCGAATTTATTGACGGTAACATCAAAACCATAGTCTTTAGCGTAGAGGTTCAGCGCTTCAGCGACATGAGCGCCATACCACATGACTTTCTTAGGGACACAGCCGACGTTAACACAAGTGCCGCCAACGTGTTTTGCTTCAATAATTAATACTTTTGCGCCACGCATTGCTGCACGGTTTGCTGAGGCGATGCCGCCACTGCCTGCGCCAAGCGCGATATAGTCAAAATGTTGAGCCATGATGATCTCCACTAGTTTAATGTATCCATTGTAGGGGGGATTGTGTTTGCAATCTAGTCGTTAAACCAATGCATTGTTAACGTTTATGTTGGCATTCACCACGGTCAACGTTATTAGGGCCGCTGGTTGCGCACTTAAGACAGGTCCACTCGCTTTCCCTAATATCAATTTCATCTTGATAATGACTAAATTGACTGTTTTGGGTCTGACGTTGTTTTTTCTGAAGATGTTTTATGCGGTTATTGAGCCAGCGACAACTTGGATCATTGGCGATTGTTTTACTGGCTATAGCCGTGTTGGTTATGGTGGAGTGCTTTGAGATTGATGAGCGCGTGTTGTTTTGTTTGGTTGTTGGTTTTTTGTGGCTTGGTTTAAGGTAAATATCGTCGGCTCGATATTCTAACGCTGAGCGGTGCTCTGTGGGGATAACAATCACATTACCTTGATGATCGGTCGCGTATTGCGACGGGAGTGAGTTGGCATTGTCATTGGTTAATGGGGGGCGTTTATCGGGCTCTTTGATAATCAGTTTAGTGAGCTCGCTGGCAAGTAATGAGGTACTGAGTAGCATCATCAAAACCGCAAATAATACAAATAGCATATTGATAAGTCGAGTTAACATAAGCTTCCTTGCTTGAGTAAAGGTGGCATCCAGTAGCCCCTTTAGTCTAGTCTTGGATTGCTAAAATGCTAGCAAAGCTTAAAAACTCAGTTTGAAATGCACCCCTGCATAGGTTTGATCTAAGCTGCCCTGAATATCGTCGGCACTGGCTTGTTGCTTAATGTCCCCCTGGGCAATGCTGTGGCTAATGTGCGCAGACAATGCCATTGAATCATTAAGTTTCTGTTCGGCTTCTAGTCCAAATTGGAAATGGTTAGCACCGTTGTGTTCTTCACTGCTGTATTGAAAATCAAACCCCTGAACAATGTAAGGTGTCAAAGTGAAGTGTTGAGTGATTTCCCATGGACTATGTATGCTCAGTTCAATGAAATAGCCGCCAGCTTCGGTTGCATAAGTGTAGTTAACCGCGGGTACAAACCACGTTAATCCATTAACCGTTAACGCGCCGAAAAATTCATTATCAGAACAGCGCTCATCGCCATAAAATTCTAAGCGCTGATAGCCTACAGTGGCATCAATATTATTAGTGAGATGTAAGGTATATTCTAACCCTAGGTTCCATTCCACATAGTTCACCTGGTCTGCTCGACCTACAATGGCATAAACCGCTAGGTCGTTTTGTTCAATATTGCCCACTGCCCATGCAATACCGCCATGCTCTAAATTATTACGACCTTGAGTGACATAATTATTTTCCCAAGCAACATCAACCCCTGCAGTCGGCTGGTATTCTGCCGTGGCGAATGCTGACGAGGTTGTCAGTAAACACATCATAATAGCCATTGTGCGATAAAAGGCGCGGCTACAATGGTTACGGTTTGATAGGCAAAAATCAAAGGTCATGTTTATTGAACTCATAATAGAAAAATGGAACAGTGCTTTTAATAAAGCGAATGGTAGTCCTTTTAGTGGGAAAATAAATGATAATCAGTCTCGTTTGGGATCTGCCTGTCAATATTAGTGGTGTAAATAAAATGTAAAATTAAATTGGGATCTGAGTCACTCTATTTATTGAATAAACCAGCTAGGTAGTAGAGCTGGTTATACGTTGAATCAACGATAACATGGTCAAATTTGGCGATAAGAAGGTCAGAGTATCGCCTCGAAACCGAGGTTATATTTATTAGGATAATTGTTTCTACGCTTGAAAACGGCAACATTTAACCCAATATAGGCTAAATACTCACGCGACATATTTCGAGGAATCTTTATGAGCAATCCATTGCTAAGTAGCGCAGAATTACCAGAATTTTCAAAAATTAAACCTGAACACATTCAGCCTGCAGTTGAGCAAGCCATTGCCAAATGTCGTGAGACTATTGAAGTACTATTAGCAAAAAATAGCCAATACACTTGGGACAATCTCATTGAGCCTCTTGAAGACGTTGATGATGAGTTAAGTAAAATGTGGTCGCCGGTGTCGCACATGAACTCGGTGATCAGTAGTGATGAATTACGTGATGCTCACGATGCTTGTTTGCCGTTGTTGTCAGATTACGGCACCTATGTTGGCCAGCATCAAGGTTTGTACGAGGCGTATAAATCGATTCATGAATCGACAGACTTTGCCCAGTTAACTCAAGCGCAAAAAATGGTGATAGAGCAGAGCTTACGTGATTTTGAATTGTCGGGTATCGGTTTGGATGACAGTCAAAAAGCGCGCTATGGCGAAATGGTTAAACGCTTATCTGAACTCACCAGCAACTTTTCTAATCAACTGTTAGATGCCACCGAAGCGTGGACTAAGCTTATTACCGACGAAGCAGATTTAGCGGGTTTACCTGAGTCAGCCATCGCCGCAGCTAAAGCTATGGCCGACGCTAAAGAGCAAAAAGGTTGGTTATTCACCTTAGACTTTCCGTCTTATTTACCCGTAATGACCTATAGCGAAAACCGTGAGTTACGCGAAGAGTGTTACCGTGCATTTGTGACTCGCGCATCTGACCAGGGCCCGAATGCCGGTGAGTTTGATAACACCAATAACATGAATGAAATTGTGGCATTGCGTCATGAGTTAGCCAATTTACTCGGTTTTGCCAGCTACGCAGATAAATCGTTAGCCACCAAAATGGCAGAAAATCCAGCACAAGTATTGGGCTTTTTAAACGAGTTAGGCGAACGGTCTAAAGACCAAGCGTCAACTGAATTAGCCGAACTGCGTGCCTTTGCCAAAGACCATTACAACGTGACCGAAATGGCCTCATGGGATTTGAGTTTTTACGCTGAAAAACTGCAGCAACACAAGTACGAAGTGTCGCAAGAAATATTGCGTCCGTATTTCCCAGAAGACAAAGTCTTGTCAGGCTTGTTCTATACCGTTAATCGCTTATTTGGTTTAACTATTAGCGAACAAAAAGGCGTAGACACTTGGCATAAGGATGTTCGTTTCTTCCATATTCATGACGCCGATAAAGTACATCGTGGCAGCTTCTACCTAGATTTGTATGCTCGTAGCGGTAAACGTGGCGGCGCATGGATGGACGATTGTCGCAGTCGCCGGGTTACCTCTACTGGTTTGCAAAAGCCGGTGGCCTATTTAACCTGTAACTTTAATGGTCCTGTCGATGGCAAACCGGCGTTGTTTACCCATGACGAAGTCACCACCATGTTCCATGAGTTTGGCCACGGCATTCACCACATGTTAACCAAAGTGGATGTGGGCGGAGTGTCGGGTATCAATGGTGTACCTTGGGATGCAGTAGAGCTGCCAAGTCAGTTTATGGAAAACTGGTGCTGGCAAGAAGAAGCATTAGCGGAAATTTCTGGCCACTATGAAACGGGCGAACCATTACCAAAAGCATTGTTAGACAAAATGCTAGCGGCCAAAAACTTCCAGTCGGGCATGATGATGGTGCGCCAACTTGAGTTTTCACTGTTCGATTTTAGAATGCACCACGAGTTTGACCCCGCTAAAGGCGTCGATATCCAAGGTATTTTAGACCAAGTTCGCAGCCAAATTGCGGTATTAACCCCGCCAAGCTTTAACCGTTTTCAACACGGTTTTGCCCACATTTTTGCGGGTGGTTATGCCGCAGGTTATTACAGCTATAAATGGGCCGAAGTATTATCGGCAGATGCGTTCTCGCGTTTTGAAGCCGAAGGTATTTTTAATGCTGAAACAGGTAAAAGCTTCCTAAATAACATTCTTGAAATGGGGGGAAGTGAAGAGCCAATGGAGCTATTTAAACGCTTCATGGGCCGTGAACCCAATACAGATGCTTTATTGCGTCACTGTGGTATTGCTGTGTAAACCAAGCAAAATACATGGTTAAAAAATTAACAGCATAAACGCGAGTTTATGCTTTTTTTTTTGCTGTTCAATCGACAATAAGTATACCCATTTCGCACTAAATTCATCACAGCCAGTAAACTACAGCATCTACTTTAGGTATTAAATTCAACAAACTGATCTTGCTGTTCACGTTATATATATCGTTACGGCAAACTTAAAAGTATCGTTTATCGATAATTTTTTGCTGATAAAAGGTTTGTGTGTTAACTTCAGTTTAACATTAACCAGCTTAGAATGATCATGGATAGAATTGTCTCGTTAAGTAAATGGATTAAATTGCTGATTGTATTTTTAGCTTTATTACAAGTCACTAGTTATAGCGGCACTATGGTGTTCGGAGAATTCCAAGCGGGTGAATATGTGTTAACCATTGATTGGTGGGGTTGGTTTAGTAGTTATCTAGCTGTCGACTTTGGTACACCTTGGCAAGCTCTCGCTCAAAGCCTTTATGATGCGGGATTTCATCCTGGGATCATTCTGGGCAGTGTTGAAATTCTACCTTACCTGTTTATTTACTCTTTTCTCTACCAACTTTTTGGTCTGTATCAGCAAGGTCATGTGTTTACTCCACGTAACTTCCGCTGCTTGAGCCGTATTGCCTTGGTATTTTTAGTCTGGATTTTACTCAGCCTTTTCTACCCGATGATCATCGCATTTACATTGCACTTTAGTGGTACATCTAGTGCGGTACCTGTTTATTTTAGCCTTGGCAGTCAAGAATTAAAGTATGCACTTTTCGGAATGATTTTTTACTGTGTGGCATGGGTAATGAAGCATGCAACTGAGCTTCAAGAAGAGGCGGAGTTGACAATTTAATGGCCATAATTATTGAGCTGGATGTGATGTTGGCAAGGCGAAAAATGAAGTCCACTGAACTAGCTGAATTGATAGGTATAACCCCTCAAAATTTGTCGGTGCTTAGAAGTGGCCGCGCAAAAGCGATTCGATTTTCGACACTAGACGCTATTTGCCAGCATTTACAATGCTCGCCAGGTGACATTTTAGTCCACAAGGACGATGAATAAATTAAGGACAATAATATGCAAAATTTGCTTAAAAAAATAACCACAGTTGCAATGTTAGGCACCACAATGCTGGTTACTTCAGGGTGTACTATGCGCCTAAGTGAAAGCACCTTTATTGCCAGCGATGAAGTCCCCGCAGCCTTTACCGCTGAGTTTACTCAAGAATTACAGCAGGCGATGCCTAATCATTTGATTACCCCAGTCAGCTTAGAGTCAATTGATCACGTTAAGTTAAATGGTTTTTATATCGATAACCCCAATAGCCTTACAACCTTGGTCTTTTATCAAGGCAACGGCATGAAAATCGAACCACATGGCCTGTCGGTACTGACCACATTATCAACGCTCAATACCGACATTTTAGTAATGGATCGTCGTGGATTAGGGGCAAGTGAAGGCCAACCAAGCATTAACAATATTATTGCAGATGCACAGCAACAACTGGATTATTTACATCAGCAATATCAGCCTGAAAAAGTGATATTGCACGGTTACTCACTAGGCAGTTTTATTGCCGCTGATTTAGCAAAAAATAATAAAATAGATGCGCTGGTTTTACACGGTTCAGCAACTAATGCCGACGACTGGGTTGATGAAAAAACACCGTGGTATATGGCACCGTTTATGACTTTGGAAATGTCAGAAGATTTTCGTAAAACAGATAATAAGCAAGTGGTAGCGCAATATTATCAAGGGCCATTATTGGTGATTGCGGCAGAAGATGATGAAGAAGTCCCGCCTGAACTGTCTGAAAAACTGTTTGTCGCTAGTCAGTCAGCCAATAAGCAGTTAATTATGGTGCCCAACGTTGGCCATCAAGGCATGTTAGACGATGCCAATACCATGAGTCAGTATCAAACGTTTATTACGGCATTGTGATTTAGTTTGTCTCCAAATTAATTTCACATGGATGTGAACAGATTCATTAAGCCACAATAGTTGCTATTGACCTAAAGGCGGCTGCCATAACTCGACTTTATTACCTTCAGGATCGATGACCCACGCAAACTTGCCGTATTCAGATTCATCTATTTTATCGAGGACATTACAGCCTTCTGCTTTGAGGGCTGCTATGACAGCGTGAAGGTCTTCAACGCGATAGTTGATCATAAATGGGGCTTGGCTTGGGGAAAATTGGTCGCTTTTCTCTGAACTCACCGCCCAGATAGTGGTTCCACCTACGGGCTTGTTATTTGAGTCGCTCCAAGAAAAAGCCGCGCCGCCCCATTCTTGAACATCAATGCCCAGATGACGCTTGTACCAAGCCTGCAATGCAGGTGCATCTTTTGCTTTAAAAAATATGCCGCCGATACCAGTGACGCGTTTCATGTGAACCTCCATATATCATGTTTAAAACCATGTTCTGCTATAGGGCTAGTGTCCTAATATTGGTTGCTGAGTAATATGTTAACGTTACAAATATGCTTTTTTTAAAGTGTTATAACCAATTTTTTATGTGGGTTGGAATGAGTCTATGAGCTGCTAATTTGCATAAAATATTCGTGCTGATCTTCACCGGTAATTTCAAACCCTAACCTTTTGTATAGTTGCAACGCAGGGTTCTGTTTTAATACAGTTAACTCAATCAATTTTGGCTTCGAGTCTGTGATAATTTGTTGTAATATTTTTTGACCAAATCCTTGCCTTTGAAACAATGGATGGATTTGGATCTGCATGATTTCGACTGTAGCTTCACTGACTCGATATTTTAACGTCCCGATTAACTCGTTGGCGTACATGACCAGATAAGAGCATTCATAAGCATCGTTTAATCTATATTCATGTTGCGCATCAGACAAGAACTGCCCAGACTTTTCTAAATGCTCAACCATGGTTAATTTACGTAAATCGAGTAGGTAGGTTTTGTCTTTTTCGGTGGCGGGAATAAATTCACATCTCATTTATACCTCGTTGCGCATCGGTTATGACGTTTGACTTGTAATATGACATTACTATAAGCCAAATAGAACTTAATCTATATTTAAGATATTTTTTATAACTTATTAGATGTAAAAAAAGAGGCGCCATTTAATAATGCGCCTCTTATTTTTATCTGATAGTGCGTCACTCTTGTGACAGCCTATTAATAACTTTATTAATTACGCCAGCTTTAAATCATACTGGTTACGGTACATCACCATGTCTTCGATGGTGAGTACAGGCATGTTGTGCTTAAGGCCAAAGGCGATAATTTCTGGTGTTTTGGCCATGCTGCCATCTTCGTTGGCCAGTTCGCATAATACGCCAGCGGGCATTAAGCCTGCCATTTGCATTAAGTCGACAGTGCCTTCGGTATGACCGCGACGAGACATCACTCCGCCAGCGCGAGCACGTAATGGGAATACGTGTCCAGGATGAGCCAAGTCAGATGCTTTGGCATCGCGGTTTGCGGCAGTTTTAATGGTGGTCACGCGATCTTGAGCGGAAACGCCAGTGGTAACACCGTGCTTTGCTTCAATGGAGATGGTAAACGCAGTTTGATTGGCGCTGTTGTTATTAATAACCATTGGCGGCAATTGTAACTTGTTGGCGTGTTCGTCAGTTAAGCATAAACACACAATGCCGCTGCATTCGCGGATCATTAATGCCATTTGGGCTGTGGTTAAATACTCGACAGAATAAATTATGTCGCCTTCATTTTCACGATCTTCATCATCGAGTAGTAATACGCCTCGGCCTTCTCTAAGCGCTGCTAATGCGTTTTCTACACGGGTGATTGGTTCGCCAAATTCGGCAAGTAGTGATAACTGATTCATGGTTGTACTCCTAAAATGACCAGAATCAGGGCTTGTAAAGAGGGATATAAATCCAAAACAAATTGCATCAACAAGCCGGGGCTAATTGATGTATCTCTATTCTCTCTCATCCGGACTATAACCGTCGGCTCTGGACTGTTAGGCATTACTCATGAGTAAAACCTAAGTCACCAGATCTGCTGACCTCGACGAATCGAGCGCTCGCGGGCTCACTTTTTCAAGTTTACCGCCGGTGGGGAATTGCGCCCCGCCCTGAGAATTATAAACAATGTGTTTGCGCTGATTTGGCTGTAATCGACTCAACGACTACGGCGTTATTGTTAGTAAGTTACGTGAAACTCAGTTAACTCACTGTCAATTTAATCAAAACGCCTCGCTATGTTAATCAGTTAAGCCACAGATGAAAAGGGGGATAAGTCTCAAAAAGAGTAACAAATAAAGTGTAATGCCAATTTTGTGCTACCAAATACAGCTAAAGCCGCTTGCTCGCTGGTATGACCTTTGTTAGCCTGTCGCGCTTACATTAGGAGTAACCGTGCATGAATCTGTATTTTCGTATTATTTTGTTGTTTTTATGGCGAATAGGTCATTGTAAAAGTATTGGTTTTTTAGGCACTAGCCGAATTGATTATCGTGCTTTACCGTTAGATTGCGATATCAATATGCATTTAACTAACTCGCGTTATCCTGCTTTTATGGATTTAGCGCGCACCTATTTGATTGCCGAAATGGGTTTGATGAAACAGTTTCTAAAAAACAAATGGTTACCGATAGTGAATGCGGCAGAGTTTACTTATATCCGCGATATTAAGCCGTTTGAAAAGTTTACCATTGAAACTAAAATCGTTGGTTGGGACGAAAAATACTTTTATATTGAGCATCGTATGGTTACCGCCCGTGGTTTACATTGCATTGCGCATGTTCGTGGTGTGTTTGTATGTCGAGGTAAACAAGTGCCTATTGAAACCTTAATTGCTGCTGCCGGTTACACAGGTGACACACCTGAAATGCCTGCTGAAGTGGTTAAATGGAAACAGTTTTTACAACTTAAAAAAGAACGTAATATATAGCGTTAGTTGTTTTTGGTATCAATGTTAATGTTTAAAGATCAACAAGCCTTTATCTGCCGTATTGGCAGATTATCGATTGGGTTAAAGGAGCTACGCGGTGGCATTAGAAAAGTTCAGTGATATTTGGGCGCGAGCATGTGAGCGTAAAGGCGGGCCGGCGGCAGTTAAGTCATTGCTGCCTGGCACTCTCGATGCCGATGAAATCAGCGAATATACTGATGCGCAGTTATTGTCTGTTATGAGTAAACGCGTGTTTCAAAGTGGCTTTGTGTGGCGAGTGGTTGATAACAAATGGCCAGCTTATGAAAAAGCCTTTTTTGACTTTGAACCAATGAAAGTGCTGATGCTGTCACCCGATCAAATTCAACAGCGGGCAACCGACCCAGTGCTTATTCGGCATCAAAAGAAAACCCAGGCGATTGTTGATAACGCTTATATGATCCAGCAGATTAATGCTGAACACGGCAGTTTTGCGGAATTTATTGCGAATTGGCCAAGTGATGATATTACTGGTTTGTGGCAAGTGCTTAAAAAGCGCGGCACCCGTTTAGGTGGCAATACTGGGCCTTATTTTTTACGTGCAATAGGTAAAGATACCTTTTTATTAAGCCAAGATGTGCAGTCATATTTAACTGCTCATAACGTCGTTGATGCTGGCTTTACATCGCAAACCGCTTTACGCCAAACCCAAGCTGCATTCAATCATTGGCAACAAGAATCTGGCATGAGTTTAGCGCATATCAGCCGTATTATTTCATTCGGTGTGGGTGATAACCGAGTGTAGAGTAGCCAACAATGGACTTATGCCTGATAACGACATAAAAACATGGTAACGATGCTTGCGGCAATGTCATCTTTTTGTAGTTCGTTTAATGGCTCTTCGACTTGAAATATTAATGGCCAAAAACATTGGCCTTTAATCAAGCTTTGCACTTCTGTTTGGGCCCGTTCCACATTTTTCACTGTTAAGCGTCCGTCCAGCGTTGCTGCTTTAATCCAGCGCAAAATAGCCGTTTCTTCTTTAATTACCTTTTGTAATTCTTCTTGCATTTCAGTGGTATAAAACAGATGGCCAATCACCATTCGCGATACTTCAACGTGCTCTTCTGATTGAATATAATCCATATCAAAACGCACCAACTGTTGCAGTTGTTCAGCCAAAGGTTGATGTGAGTCATATACCACAGAGGGTTGAGATAATGCTTGTTGCCATAAATCAGTCATCAAGGTCATCACCAAAGCTTCTTTGGTGGCAAAGTGGTTGTACACTGTTCGCTTAGACACTCCAGCTACTTCGGCTAATTTATCCATACTCGTTGCCGCAACCCCTAATTCTTTAAAGGTTGTTCTAGCTGCTTCAATAATCGCGGCGCGTTTAATCTGGCTGCGTGTTTGCTTTTCTGTGTTCATTGGTTTCATCTAATCAATCTTATTGTAATATTTTACACTGAGTAGTTTACTTTTCAACAAGGGATTATTAAACTACACCGTGTAGTTTACTTTTGGAAGCGATAGATGAAAATATTAATGAGTCTTTTAGTCGCGCTTGGTGCATTGATTGTGATTATTTTGATCAATAAATATTGGACTGAATTGCGTGGAAATAAGACACAAATCTTCAGCAATACCGAGAAAGTCTATCAAGCGGGTATTAGCAGCTTATGGCCAATTGCCAAAGCCTATTGGTCGACAAAGCGTCAAGCGCCCATTCCCCAAGGTGTGATCCCATTAGAAGCATTAACCCCAGAGATATTGGCTCAATCGACACAAGATACCGTTTATCGTTTAGGTCATTCGACGTTATTGATGCGTCTTGATGGCGAATATTTATTGATTGATCCGGTATTTAGCGAGCGAGCATCACCGGTGCAGTGGGCAGGACCGAAACGTTTTCATCAATCGCCAATCAGTATTGCTGATTTACCGGCAATAAAGGCGGTGATTATTAGCCATGATCATTACGACCACCTCGATAGCGCTGCCATTGAGCAATTGGCTACCAAGGTGCAACATTTTGTTACCCCACTTAAAGTGGGTAAGTACTTAACGGCTTGGGGCGTTGATCCTATTCAAGTGACCGAACTGGAATGGTGGCAGTCTGTTGAATTAAATGGCTTGAGTATTACCGCGACACCAGCGCAACATTTTTCAGGCCGTGGCTTGCTTGATCGGAACCAAACCTTATGGGCGAGTTGGGTTATTCAAGGTTTACAACATAAGGTGTTTTTTAGCGGAGACAGCGGCTATTTTAGTGGATTTAAAGAAATTGGTGAGCGTTATGGGCCATTTGATCTCAGCATGATTGAAACGGGCGCCTATAATGAATTGTGGAGTGATATTCATATGTTGCCAGAGCAAAGCCTACAGGCGCATATTGATGTTAAAGCAAAGGCAATGATGCCAGTACACAATGGCACTTTTGATTTAGCGTTACATGATTGGTTTGAGCCTTTTGAACGTATCAACCTGTTAGCTAAACAGCAAAATGTCACCTTGTTAACGCCAAAATTTGGTCAAGCGGTGATGTTAGCCAATCCGCAAGCTAGCGAGTTGTGGTGGCGTGCCATTATGCTTGACCCACAAAAAACAGATGAATTAAATAAGGTTGTCATCAACAATAACTAAGTTAATGTATTAACAGTGAACGTAGGCATGGATAGTTAATCCATAAATTGACTTTACCAGCATGTTACCAGGTAGTGTATTTAATGACTTAATAGGTAATGTTTGTTTGATTACCTGCGTATCGATTACAGTTTGATAACATATTCAATATATTTAACTGAAACTTATTATTTATTTACAATTTATTCGCATTAGCTTAGTTGTTTGAATTTTATACCTATGCGATAAAGTACACAGAAAATTTAACAGTTTAATTTTAGCTATTTTCAAATGAAATTCCTCAAGACTGAGGTGTCATATTGAAAATAAATTGGAGTAGGAGCACTCATGCACAAAGCATTGAAAGTCGCCGCAGTTATTTCTGCTGCATTATGGATTACCGCATGTGGTCAAGGGGATGAAAATGCCCAGTCACAGCAACCGCGACCACCTACACCCGTTGGCGTGATGACAGTTGAAGCAATTTCGCAAGCGATTAAGGTTGAATTACCGGGTCGAAGCCGTGCCTTTTTAGAAGCTGAAGTGCGTCCACAAGTGTCAGGTATTATCACTAAGCGTGCTTTTACCGAAGGCACCGAAGTTAAACAAGGTCAATCTCTGTATCAAATTGATGCAGCCACTTATAAAGCGGCATTAGTGAGTGCAGAAGCCGATCTTGCTAGCGCAAATGCGGGTTTAGCCTCAGCAAAAGCCAAAGCGGCGCGTTATGCCAAATTAGTCAAAACCAATGCAGTCAGTAAGCAAGATTTTGACGAGACGGAAGCGTTATTTAAAGAAGCACAAGCTTCAGTAGCGGTAGCGAAAGCCGCTATTAATACCGCGACCATCAACACCGAATATACTGAAGTTAAAGCACCGATCTCTGGTCGTATTGGTAAGTCATCTGTTACTGCTGGCGCGTTAGTGACCGCTAATCAAAGTAATACCTTAGCGACAATTCAACAGCTTGATCCGATTAACATCGACATCGTTCAGTCAAGTGCACAATTATTGCGTTTAAAAGCCAATTTACGTTCAGGCCAGTTATTGAAAAGTGACAATGCTAAAGTGACCTTAATTCTTGAAGACGGCAGAACATACGATCAACAAGGTATATTACAATTTGCTGAAGTGAATGTAGACGAAACTACTGGTTCAGTGACGTTACGTGCCGAGTTCCCTAACCCTGACGGTACCTTGTTACCCGGTATGTATGTGCGTGCGCTATTAAATGCTGGCCAAGATCCACAAGCTATTTTAGTGCCTCAACGTGCCATTACCCGTAATTCCAAAGGCCAAGCGGTTGCAATGATAGTAAACCAAGACAGTAATGTTGAAATGCGCGTGGTACAAACCGCTGAAGTGATTGGTCATCAATGGCGTATTGTCGATGGTTTGTCTGTTGGCGATAAGTTAATTGTCGAAGGATTACAAAAAATCCGCCCTGGTGCACCGGTTTCTGCACAGGTGTTAACGGCTGACCAACCACAAAAGTAGGGAATCATTATGGCTCGTTTTTTTATTGATCGCCCTATTTTTGCGTGGGTGATTGCACTATTAATTATGCTTGCAGGTGTGTTAGCCATCAGAGGCTTACCCATTGCACAGTATCCAAGTATTGCACCGCCAACCGTAGTGATCAGTGCTTTCTATCCAGGTGCGTCTGCCAAAACCATGGAAGACACAGTCACTCAGGTGATTGAGCAGCGCATGACTGGGCTTGATCACTTACGCTATATTTCTTCAACCAGTGACAGTTTTGGTAATGCGAAGATTACCCTAACGTTTAATGCTGAGGCTGATCCAGATATTGCTCAAGTACAAGTTCAAAATAAGCTGCAAGCGGCTACGCCCTTGTTGCCTACTGAAGTTCAACAGCAAGGTGTACAAGTTAACAAGTCCAGTTCTGGATTTTTAATGGTACTTGGTTTTGTGTCTTCTGACGGTTCGATGGGCAAAAGCGATATTTCTGATTATGTTGCTGCCAACGTTCAAGACCCAATGAGCCGTGTACCTGGTGTGGGTGAACTCACGCTTTTTGGTGCGCAGTATGCGATGCGTATTTGGTTAGACCCGTTTAAGTTAACTCAATACAAATTAACCAGTATTGATATTATTGCGGCAATACGTGAGCAAAATGCCCAGATATCAGCAGGACAATTAGGTGGTGCCCCTTCGGTTGCAGGTCAAGAACTTAACGCGACCGTATCAGCACAGAGCCGCTTACAAACCCCTGAGCAATTTAAGCAAATTATTGTTAAATCTGACTCATCAGGTGCCAATGTTTATTTAGGCGATGTCGCCAGAGTTGAGTTAGGTGCAGAAAGCTACGCAGTAGACTCATATTACAATGGTAAACCAGCGTCGGGCCTTGCATTCAAGCTGGCTACAGGCGCGAATGCGTTAGACACGGCAGAAGGCATTAAAGCCAAAGTTAATGAGATGAAAGAGTTTTTTCCTCAGGGACTTGAAGTCGTTTATCCCTATGATACAACGCCATTCGTAGAGCAATCGATAGAAGGTGTAGTGCACACATTGATAGAAGCCATTGTGTTGGTATTCTTGATTATGTATCTGTTCTTACAAAATTTTAGAGCAACGCTTATTCCTACCATCGCTGTACCAGTAGTATTGCTAGGTACGTTTGCTGTGCTATCAGCAGCAGGTTTCACCATCAACACCTTAACCATGTTTGCCATGGTGTTGGCCATTGGTTTGCTGGTGGACGATGCGATTGTGGTGGTGGAAAACGTCGAACGCGTGATGTCGGAAGAAGGCTTAAGTCCGCTGGAAGCCACCCGTAAATCGATGGACCAAATTACCAGTGCGTTAGTGGGTATTGGTTTGACCCTGTCAGCTGTATTTGTACCAATGGCATTTATGTCTGGGTCGACAGGGGTTATTTATCGTCAGTTCTCGATCACCATTGTATCGGCTATGGCCTTGTCGGTGTTTGTGGCAATTGTACTAACGCCTGCGTTATGTGCCACCATGCTAAAGCCTGTTAAAAAAGGCCATACTCATGCAGATACCGGTTTCTTCGGTTGGTTTAACCGTAAATTTGATGCCATGACATCACGTTATGAATCAAGTGTTGGCAGTATTTTAAAGCGTTCATTTCGTGTCATGTTGATCTACGTTGGTTTGGTTATCGCAGTGGCCTGGATTTTCTTACGCATGCCAACTGCATTTTTACCCGACGAAGACCAAGGTATCTTGTTTACCCAAGCTATTTTGCCAACCAACTCAACCCAAGAAAGCACGGTTAAGGTCTTAAAAGAGGTATCCGACTATTACCTTACCGAAGAAAAAGAACTCGTAAATTCAGTGTTTACTGTGGCGGGCTTTAGTTTTGCGGGTTCTGGTCAAAACATGGGTATTGCGTTTGTGAGCCTAAAAGATTGGTCCACACGTGAAGCGCCGGGTGAAGATGTTAAGTCGTTAGCGGGTCGAGCTATGGGTCGCTTTATGCAAATTAAAGAAGCCTTAGTGTTTGCCTTTGTGCCGCCATCAGTGATTGAACTTGGTACCGCAAATGGTTTTGACGTTTACTTAAAAGACTTAAACGGTCAAGGACATGCCAAGTTAATTGAGGCGCGTAATCAATTATTGGGCATGGCTGCGCAAAACGCTAATCTTGTAGGGGTTCGTCCAAATGGACAAGAAGATGCGCCTATCTATAAAATTAATGTTAATCACGCCAAATTACGTGCTTTAGACATTGATATTAATAGTGTGAACAGTGTCTTGGGTACCGCGTGGGGTGGGTCGTATGTGAATGACTTTATCGACCGTGGCCGAGTTAAGAAAGTTTATGTTCAGGGTGAGGCTAAATACCGTATGCAACCTGGCGACTTAGACTCTTGGTATGTGCGTAACAATAATGGTGAAATGGTGCCGTTTTCGGCATTCGCATCAGGTTCCTGGGAGTTTGGTTCACCTCAGTTACAACGTTTTAACGGTGTGCCTGCGGTTAACATTCAGGGCGCTACAGTCCCGGGCTACAGTACCGGTGCGGCGATGGATGCACTTGAAAAAATGGCTGAGAAGCTTCCACCTGGCTATGGCTTAGAGTGGAATGGTTTGTCGTACGAAGAGCGTTTATCGGGTAACCAAGCGCCTAGCTTATATGCGTTATCTATTTTAATCGTATTTTTAGTGTTAGCGGCATTGTATGAAAGCTGGTCGGTACCATTATCGGTCATTTTAGTTGTTCCACTCGGGATTATTGGTGCCTTACTGGCAATGAGTGCCCGTGGTCTGCCTAATGACGTATTTTTCCAAGTAGGCTTGCTAACCACGGTGGGCTTGGCGACTAAAAATGCCATTCTAATTGTCGAGTTTGCTAAGGAATACTACGAGAAAGGCTCAGGCTTAATTGAGGCAACCTTGCATGCTGTTAGAGTACGTTTACGCCCAATTCTAATGACCTCTTTAGCATTTGGTCTAGGTGTTGTGCCATTAGCGATTAGCTCAGGAGTAGGCTCTGGTAGCCAAAATGCCATCGGTACTGCGGTATTGGGCGGTATGATGACCTCCACCTTCTTAGGTATCTTCTTTGTGCCGTTATTCTTTGTGGTGGTTGAACGCATTTTCAGTAAGCGTGAAAAACCGACTGAAGAGGAAAATGAAAAAGTGGATAATGATAGAAAAGATATTTAATTTTTTACATTATTGATTGTCAAAAGCCCAGTTTTGCTGGGCTTTTTTGTGACTATTGTTTCTCGATAGATGCAGCTGCTAATAAATAGCCTTAATGGTGTTAAGTCAGCATTATTAAACGATATTTTGATTATTTGTGCAGGGGAAACTGTAAATGTGTTTAAAAAACACTCTTGTGCGAATGGTTTTAGGTAGTTGATAAAACTAAAGATTAAAATTTTAACTGTATAGTATTCAACCGTGCTAGTACTATTTTTTGTGTTATAGTTAAGATCTGAATCAAAACAGTTTATTAACATCTATTGGTGTTTGGCTTACTCTTTTGTGGTTTATTTTTAGTAAAGGTATCGCCGATAAAGATGAACTTTTGATTAAATAATGATTATGATAGTGAATAACAATAATAAAGGATGTCACCATGCAGGTGCTTTTTATAAGCTTCACTTTAGCCGCTATTCTGGCTTATCTTTGGTATGCCAGTTTACTCAAAAAACGCACTTCAGCCATTGAAGCGCTAAAAGTGATCGACTCAAAAATTGATAAAAGACTGACATTGTTTACCGAGCTATGTCAGGAAAAACCATCTTATCCACGCCCTTTAACAGATGACCAACAAGCCCAGTTGGAGCTACTAAAACAGTTACAGCCCGAACATGATTGGGAACAACCGATTGAAGAGTCAAATATGGCTGGTGGCTCGTTGTCTGTATCGATAGCCGCTTGGCAACAGATTGATCAAGGTTTAGAAGCATTATTAGCTACGGTGAATAAAGACAAACTGTGTGCCGATCAGCTCGCCGAATATATACAGCTAGAGCTCGACTTTGTGCACGCAGAAGACTTTTACCGTAAAGCCGTAGATGAGTTAAACAGTGGGGTTAAAATTTTCCCAGGTTCGGCGGTGGCAAAATTCGCCCGCATCGCGCCGATGCCTATATTCGATCAAGTGCAGGAATAGTCAAATGACATGGCGTAATCGGCAGACGCTATTAGGTATCGCTACGTTGTTGGCTTGTATTTGTGTCCCTATACAAGCCAAGCAAGTGGTTTATCCTGCCGTGGAAGACGTTGAAAAGCCGCAAATTAAAGCTAAGTATATTCCTCAGCAAGCCGCAGCAAAAAAGCAGTTATCGTTACAGCAATCTCAAACTACCACAGCTGAAAATCACCCAGCGCCAACGATAGAAACATATAACGTGTTGAGTCGCCGCAACACTAAGCCTGCCGATGAGCAATCAATTAATGATCAGCTGTCGTTGAATGCTGGCTATGTGGGCGATAAACAAAAACCGCGTACCTTAACCAATAATTATTCGTTAACAAAAACGGGCTCAGTATCGAGTAAGCCTCGCGTTAAGGCCAGTTACTCCGAAAATGGTATTGTCAGTGATTTAGGCGTGGAAAAGCGTAAAGTGTTTCAATACAAGCAAACCAACGGGGTGATGGTGTTTAGCGATCAACAACCGCTGGATGTAGACTACCAAGTATTATTGTATGAATGTTTTGCATGCCGGGTCGATTCGGTTATTGATTGGTATAAAATCCCATTATTTACCTCACATTTTGCAACCGATGTGGCTTTAGCCGCGCGGCAGTATCAGCTTGATCCAGCACTTATTCGAGCTGTGATCCATGCAGAATCAGCGTTTAAAATTGGCGCATTATCCAAAGCAGGTGCCAAAGGATTAATGCAATTAATGCCAGGTACTGCTAGCGATATGGACGTCGATGATCCTTTCAATGCTCAACAGAATATTCGTGGTGGCAGTCGTTATCTTGCGCAGCTATTAAGCCAATTTAACGGCGACATTGACCTTGCTTGTGCGGCATACAATGCCGGCCCAACGACGGTGATGCAATACCGCGGTATACCGCCCTATCCTGAAACACAAGCTTATGTGAAGCGCGTAAAAATATTATTAAAACGCTACCAAAAAGCATTAGCCAGTTAATTTAAGGTATTTATTAATGAACCATGTAATTCATAAAGTACAACCTAAGCGGGTCAAACTCAGTCGTAACAACGGTTATTGTTTAGCGGGTATGGCCGGGTTGCTGATATTGGGTGCTGTAACCGTGCCAGCATTTGCTGCCGACAAATCAACGTTTGTTGCCCCATCACAAGAAGATGTGCGTTTATACGACATTGCTACCGCACCACAAGCTAAGCGGATTGAACAAGATATTCGTACCTTAGTCGGTTTTGGTACTCGGCACACTTTGTCTAATACCACATCTGACACTCAAGGTATCGGTGCTGCTAGGCGCTGGATTGAAGCTGAGTTTAATCGTATATCAAAAGAATGTGGTGGCTGTTTAGAAGTGGTGACGGTTAGTGACACTGTTCAAGGTAAACGAATCGAAAATCCAACCGAAGTAGTTAACGTTATCGCGATTCAGCGCGGTAAAACGGATCCTAAGCGTGTAGTGATGATGAGTGGCGACATTGATTCTCGCGTTAGCGATGTGTTGGATGCCACCTCAATTTCTCCTGGTGCTAACGACAATGCATCGGGTGTGGCTGGGGCGCTAGAAGCTGCACGAGTATTATCAAAATATCAATTTAACGGCACTATCGTTTATGCTGCATTGTCGGGCGAAGAGCAAGGTTTGTATGGCGGCAATATTTTAGCTGACTATGCCAAAACGCAAAATTGGCAGGTTCAAGCAGTATTAAATAATGACATGATTGGCAATATATCTGGCATTAATGGCGTGGTGAATAACAGCAGTGTACGGGTGTTTTCTGAAGGCGTACGTTTTGCCGAAACCGCAGATGAAGCCAAAGAACGCTATTTTAGTGGCGGCGAAAATGATTCTGCTTCACGCAATTTAGCTCGTAAAATTAAATCGCTAGCCGACCAGTACATGACTAATTTAGAGGTGATGTTGGTGTATCGACTCGATCGTTTTGGTCGTGGTGGGCATCATTTACCGTTTAATCAGGCTGGTTTGCCTGCCGTGCGGATTATGGAAACCAACGAGAACTATAATCGTCAGCATCAAGATATACGGGTAGAAAATGGTATTGCGTATGGTGATGTGATTGAAGGTGTTGATTTTGGATTTACCGCCAAACTGACCGCACTTAATGCGCTAAGTTTAGCGTCACAATCATGGGCACCCGCGCCACCAACCAAGGTGACCATTGCAGGGCAAGTATCGCCGAGTACCACCTTAAGTTGGGCCAGTAGTGACGACAAAACCGTTGTCGGTTATCGCGTATATTGGCGCTCAACAACGGTAGCAGAATGGACTCATAGCCGCTATGTCGGCAAGGTTAATCAGTTCACGTTAGATAATATGGTTATCGACAACTATTTGTTTGGTGTCGCGAGTGTCGCCGCGAATGGCAATGTTAGCCCAGTGGTATTCCCTGGTGCGGCAGGCGCGTTTTTTAAGTAACGCTCTGTAACAGCAATTAAAGATAACCAACAAAAATGCCCAAACCGTTGCAGCGGTTTGGGCATTTTGCGATTTGGGCATTTTTATATAATCAGTAATCATTCACATTGCACAGCAACATAAACCCTGTAAAGGGTAAATTATTCGTCCACTTCCCACTTCACAGTAGTATGACCGTCAGCACGGCCTAATAGTGGCGTCAAATAATCTAATGCTTCTTTAGCCAATACATCCAATTGCCAAGGTGGGTTTATTACCCATAAACCCGCGGCCGTCATACCAAACTCGTCACTGTCAGCACTCACCGCTTGTTCAATACGCAGTTGTCTCTTAATGCCACTATTTTTTAGTAGCGTTAACATTGCTTCTGTTTGCTCACGTTTGACCACTGGATACCATAAAAGAAATGTCCCAGTTGCAAAGCGTTTGTGGGCTTTAATGATGGCTTGAGCAACATCTTGATAGTCGGTTTTCATTTCATAACTTGGGTCGATTAATATCACTCCACGACGTTCTAATGGCGGTACCGCGGCAATTAAACCCTGTAAACCATCACCTTTAATGACTTTGACTTGTTTGTCTTCAACAAAATAATCTGCCAGTAATTCATGGTCAGTACCGTGGAGTTCGTGTAACACCATACGATCTTGCGGACGAAGCTCAACATCTACTATAGCGGGTGAGCCAGGGTACACGGTTAACTCGCCATCAAACTCAGCGTTAAAGTGCTGCACAGTTTCAACATAGTTGGCCAATGCGGTGGGTAAATTAGCGTGGTCCCATAGCTTGGCAACACCCTCTAGATACTCTCCGGTTTTTTGGGCGAACTCATCGGTTAATGAGTAGGCACCCGCGCCTGCATGAGTATCGATATACACATAAGGTTTATCTTTTTTCTGCATGGCTTTTAATACTTGAATAAGCATAGAGTGCTTAAGTACATCGGCATAATTGCCTGCATGATAACCGTGGCGATAACTGAGCATGGGCATTTCCATTTACTAAATGAGACAGCAAAAACTGTGTAATAGCGACATTATAAGTTTTCTAGCGCGCGAGGTATAGGTGTTCACTGGTGATGGCTTTTGGCATAATGGCGTAGTTTCTTACATTGACATGGTAATCATCTTGTTGCAGACACCTATCTTCTTTAATCAGCAGTATCCCTCATTAGTCGATATAGCCCAGCGCTGGCAGTTGGTGTGGGACAAATACGCCGCTTTTGAATTGCGTTTCGAGCAAAACTGCTTGAGTTTGCATAAGCGAGATGAGCCTAAGCTTGACGGCATTAGCGTTGACTTTGTGTCTGGTGCTGTGGCGCATCGACGTAAGTTTGGTGGTGGACGCGGTCAATCGATTGCTAAAGCTGTCGGGCTAAAGCAAGGCGTAACGCCCACCGTAGTTGATGGCACCGCAGGGCTTGGTCGAGATGCTTTTGTACTGGCAAGCCTAGGCTGTAAAGTGATTATGGTTGAACGTCATCCTGTAGTGGCTGCATTGCTTGAAGATGGTTTACGCCGCGCTTATGAAGACGCTGAAATAGGCGAGTGGATGCGCGATTTGATGAGCTTATTTCACGGCTCAAGTATCAGCGCGTTAGCCGACGCCGCGAAGTCGTCTGGCACCGAGATCGATGTTGTTTATCTTGATCCTATGTACCCACACCGCGAAAAATCAGCACTGGTTAAAAAAGAAATGCGCGTGTTTCAAACTCTGGTCGGCGCAGACTTAGATGCCGATGGGCTGTTAACACCCGCAATAGCACTCGCCACTAAGCGCGTGGTAGTAAAGCGTCCTGATTACGCAGAAGACTTGAATGGTGTTAAACCGAGTATGGTGTTAGCGCAGAAAAAAAACCGCTTTGATGTCTATGTAAAATCCGCGATGAAATAACGGTAGGTTTGGTGTCTTATATTCGCGACAATAAGTATACGTTTTATGGCGTTATTGCCATTTTGCTGTGGAGTACCGTCACGGCATTAATCCGCGATTTATCCGAATTATTTAGTCCCATTGCTGGTGCTGCAATGATGTATACCGTCAGTGCGCTATTTCTAATGTCGGTCATGGGAATACCCAAAATAAAAGATTACCCTAAACGATATTTATTTATCGGCGGCGGGTTATTTGTCACTTATGAAATCTGCCTCGCATTATCTTTAGGCATGGCCAATAGCCGACTTCAAGCAATGGAAATGTCGATTATTAACTACTTATGGCCTGCGCTGACGATATTGTTAAGCGTTATTATTAGTCGTAACAAAGTGAATGTTTTGGTTTACCCGAGTATTTTGTTGGCATTTACAGGTGTTGCTTGGTGTATTGCTGGCGACCAGGGTATTTCACTTAGTCTGTTGTTAAGTAATATTTCGGACAACCCATTAACCTATTCTATGGCCTTTTCTGCGGCATTTATTTGGGCGATTTATTGCGTAGTCACTCAAAAAATCAGTAACGGAAAAAATGCCATTACACTGTTTTTTAGTGCGACAGCGACAACGTTATGGATACAATATTTTTTAAGTAATGAACCCAGTTTACACTTCACCTTACCATCAACTTTTACACTATTACTTGCTGGTATGGTAATCGGCACCGGTTATGCTTTGTGGAACCAAGCCATTATTGGTGGAAATATTATATTGTTAGGCACCTTGTCATATTTTACCCCAGTGTTTTCGACCATGTTTGCTTCTGTCTATTTGTCGATTTCGCTCACGGGGTCATTTTGGCAGGGCGTAGCATTGGTCACGTTAGGCTCTCTTATTTGTTTTTTAGTCACTAGAACCAAAAAACCGTCTTTATCTCATTAATATTCACATCATTAGATCATCACGAGATCACTAAAGTAGCATTACCTTATTTCCAAGAGGATTTTGGTTAGGTGTAATTGCAATTGTGTTTCTTTAGCGCTAATTTGCTGCTCGCAACCGTATTCCGCAGATCACACACTAATAACGCATCACTCTATTTCACTCGGATTAACATAATGAGATTCTATTTTACTCGCATGCGATCAAAGGATATTTGTCCTCCCAGGCAACCGCTTAAGAAAATTATTTGGTCATGGATTGGCGCATTTTGTGGTATTTATTTAGTTGCAGGCTTAGCGTTTTATACGGCCGCGAATCCTATGGGGAGCATGTTTGTAATAGGGTCTTTTGGTGCGTCAGCAGTGTTGGTTTACGGTGCCCCCTTAGCGGAGTTTTCTCAGCCCCGTAATTTAATAGGTGGTAGCGTAATATCAGCGTTAATTGGTGTTGCAGTTTATCAAGTTTTTACTGATTATATCGTGCTTGCCTGCGCTTTGGCTGTATCACTATCTATTGCGTTAATGTACTTTACCAGAACCCTTCATCCGCCCGGCGGTGCCACAGCATTGATTGCTGTTATTGGTGGTGAAAACGTGCATCAGCTAGGCTTTCTTTATGCCTTAATGCCAGTTTTTTTAGGTACGGTATTACTCCTGATCGTCGCGTTAGTGGTCAATAACCTTTCCACAGACCCCAAGCGTCACTATCCTGTTTATTGGGTGTAAGCGTCCGGTGCGGTAGATACTCTGTCGTGACCGCAACTCGTTTATCTCAATGATTTATTTTTGAAGTGACCTACAACATTTTCGGCTTGACCTGATGTTGCTCAATATCGTTTTTCTCCAATGAAGTTTGCTTGATCGGGATAGTGATATTAAGTGTATAACTCAGTAATCAAGCCGTGTATTTCTAGTTAACCGACTTATGTAATGTGGTGTTTCTGCCGCCACCTAAACCACATAGTGCACACAGCACACCAGCAATCGCACATAACCATAATGGCGCATCCCAACTGCCTGTTGAAGTGTGCAACGCGCCCGCTACCATAGGCCCAACGGCTGCCAGTAAATAGCCCACACTTTGTGACATACCAGAAAGCGATGCGGCTTGGTGCGGATCATCGGTGCGTAAACTAATAAACGATAGTCCCAAAATAAAACAGGCCCCAGAGCAAAACCCCAGCATTAGTGTCCATACAAAAGCAAAGTGAGGCATGTAAAGCAGCCCAAGTGCACTGCCTGCACTGAGTAGTGCCAAAATAAAACTTAGCGCGCTTTGATCTTTTAATTTAGCCAGTAACGGAATTAATATTAAGCCAGGAAGTGCTGTCGCAATTTGAAAGGCACCATGATACGCCCCCGCTTCAACGGCCGAGTGGCCGGTGTCGGTCAATATGCTTGGTAACCACGTAATGATGATGTAATTCAGAAATGAGTTTAGGCCTAATAACAAGCTAATTTGCCAGGCTAGTAGATAGCGCCATACACTTTTCGAGGGTGCCGATTGATGTGCAGAATAAGTTGGTTTCGTGTGTTTACCCAGCTGAGCGGTCCACACAATTAAGCTGGCAACTGTGATGATGGCTGCCGAGCCCAGTGCCAGTTGCCAGCCTAAGCCATTGAGTTGACTAAGCGGAAATACCAGAGCCGAAAACCCACCTGATACCACTCCCATCGTGAGCACGTAGGCTGAGGTCATGATCGCAATTTTAGTGGCAAAATCTCGTTTTATCAGACTGGGTAGTAACACGTTTGCAATTGCGATACCGACGCCAATAATGGCAGTACCAATGAGTAACATGGCTGATGAGTCGACAAATCGAGCTCCAATACCGAGCAATATCAGTATTAGCGCGGCAAACAAGGCATGTTCTAATCCTTGTTTTCGGGCAAAAAAAGCCGCCATAGGTGAAACAATCGCAAAGGCAATTAGTGGCAGAGTGGTTAAAAATCCAGCTTGAGATCCGCTTAGGCCAAAGTGACTAATAATTTGCTCCAGCACAGGAGCAATGCCGGTAAAAGGCGCGCGTAAATTAGCTGCAATAAGCAAAATTCCTATTACGAGTAATGCGCCAGAGAATCGAGACTGTGGTTTAGTATTGTCAGTTTGTAACGTCATTAGCTGCTTTAGATTTCACTTAATAATGGTTGCTAGTATAAAGATTTGTCGAACGATATAATTTAGAGATAGTGACATTAAATAACGAAAAACTGACAAAATTATGTTTGAAGTAATTGGCTGGGATGAAATAAAGAATTTTGAATATATGCCGCAACCCATTATTGCCAAGATAGAGCACGCCTGTGCCAGCCATGAGATCCCTTTACACACTCACCCTAAAGGCCAGTTAATTTTAGCTTTGCATGGTTATGTTACCTGTGAGGTATCGGCAAAAATGTGGATGGTGCCAACCCATAGCGCTATCTGGATCCCTGCAAATAAAGATCACAGTAATCGCGCCTCAGATAATGCTGAGCTCTGTCATGTATTTATTGATGGCAGCATGCAAGGAATGCCGCAAAATACCTGTACATTGGCTATTACGCCTTTAGTTAAAGAGTTGATGTGCGCGCTTGCTGGTATCGATCAGCATTATCGTGTAGACAGTAAAACCGCACGGCTTGCACAGGTACTATTTGAGCAACTCATTGAGATGCCTATTCAACATTTAGACTTTGTTCTGTCTAAAAATGTGGTGATTCAAGCGATGAGCCAACAATTGATAAATCAGCCTAACGATAGAAAAACACTGCCGCAATGGGCCAAGCAATTTGCCTTAACAGAGCGTACATTGGCGCGACTGATCATAAAAGAAACCGGGATGACATTTGGAAAATGGCGCACTCAACTGCATATCATTATTTCACTACAAGCGCTTTCAGATAAACAGAGTGTGCAACAGGTGTCTGAGTTATTAGGCTATGAGTCGGTAAGCGCATTTATTACCATGTTTAAAAAAGTAATGAAAATATCACCGATGAAATACATGAACGAGTTAAATGCTTACTGATAATAAGTATGCACAAGTTGGCTAGGTGATTGTTATTTTGTGTTTAGCTATGTCGGTATTTATCTACATCTACATTTACTCCTTAACCAACAACGGTCGTCATACGACAACTTCAGTCGATTTTTTGAGCAAGGTTATCAATGTGTAATTTTTCAGTTGCATTAAGTGTCTTTTTTTCCGTTTTTTGCGTGATCTAGATGCCAGTTTTGTCATTTAGAAATACCTGCTAACGACAGTCATATATTATTTCTGATAATTGACCGAATGACGTCTTCTCTTATATCAATATTACCTGCTGAATAAGATAGGTGATGCGCCACTCTCGGTAATCACTGATCATTTTTATTGGAGATATCATCGTGAAACAAGTTGCATTTCGTTGGATAGATAAGTATTTAATTAACGTAAAATTACATGAAAATTTTCTTGTTCTTTTTTTTACTGCTGTGCTCGCCGTTGTTGTCATGGGTGTTTGTTTCGTCGATGCGGCGTCTTCACAAAGAACAGTAGAAGCACAAAAACAAGTGGATGTGATTGCCAAATTAGCATCGGCTACTCAGCTATCTGCATCTGATTTGGCGCCCTTACTGCAAAATACAGCGATTAATATTGGCCGTAATACAGATATATCCGCGCAGGTTTCAGGGCTGGACTATTCATTGAGCTATGTTGATGACACTAGTTTTCTGACTGGGTTAGGTTTATGGCACATCACTGCCATTAGCTTGAGTTTATTGTTGATGTTTGTTTGCTCTTATTATGTAAATACCTTCATCGGTGGCAGTCTATTCGATATTTATGGAGCATTGAGAAGGTTAGCCGAGGGTGACCTTGCGTCTCGCATTGGTTACACACCTGCTCGTAATGAATTTAATTTGATTGCAAGAACGGTTGATAGAGTCACAGAACGTGAACATCTGTTGGTGAAAACCACTCAAGAAGCAGTTGCTTTGATCCAACAAATTAGTGCTCAGTTACGTGTTCGTAGTGATGAAAATACTCAGTTAGCCAGCGTGCAGCAAGACCGTATTGATTCGTTAGCGAGCGCAACGGAAGAGATGGCGGTATCGATTCGAGAAGTGGCTAGCCACGCGCAAGAATCATCTACACAAATATCGCGCGCCACTGAGAAAACCACACAAGGCCAAGCTCAGATTAAAAAAACCTTGGTTGAGATTAATCAATTAGCAGGGGAAGTACGTGGTACCTCAGTTGCTGTTGCAGAACTTGATTCTAGCGCGACTGAAATTGGTGAGGTAATAGCAACAATTAATGCCATCTCTGATCAAACCAACTTGCTCGCCCTTAATGCCGCGATTGAAGCGGCAAGAGCCGGTGAGCAGGGCCGTGGATTCTCAGTGGTTGCAGATGAAGTAAGAACCTTAGCGGGTAGAACTCAAGCTGCTACGGTTGAAATTCAAAAAATTATTGAAACGCTGCAGACCAATAGTCGTGGTGTGATGAACGTGATGGCTAAAACGGTAAAAGAAGCTGAATCAAGTGAACAGCTAATGACAAGTGCAAGTCAAAATATTAATGAAATAGCAGAGCAAAACCAGCATATTTCGGATAGAAGCTTGGAAATTTCAGCGGCTGCCGAGGAACAAGGGGCTGTGGCTGATAATATTGCCAATGATGTCGACTCTGTTAGAAGTAGCTCTATTCAAGTGATGGAGCTAGTGAATATGACGGCAAAGGAAATCGAGAGTTTGAGCCGTCAGGCAGATGTGCTGGAAGAGTTGATGAAGGATTTGATTGTTTAACGTTTATTGGGCGGTGTTATTTAGATTGGCTGCATGCATGTGTGTTGCTAATCTGACCGTGGCTGTAGTGGCCATCTAAATCTGCTCGGCGGCAATTCCGTTTCTATTTATCATTGATGAAAGAGCTGGATGTCCTCGTTTCGATAACCATTAAGACCATCAATACGATCATCAATAAAACAAAGCCTCAACATTAATGTTGAGGCTTTGTTGGTTTACAACATGCTGACTATTATTCAGTTAAAGCTAAAGACATCCATCTTAACAACCTTGCTCGATTAGAAGGTGTAACCGACATCTAAGCTCAGTGATCTTCCTGATGCAGGCACTCGTCCTGCAGGAGACACATCTAAGCCTCTAAAGTAGTATTCGTTATCAAATAGATTATTGACGGATAATCCCACTTTTAGGCCGTGATTATCTTGTTTGAAAAACTCAGTCCCAATATTGAAGTTAACCACGGTGTACGCTGGCACTTCACCCGATGTACCAGATACATTCTCTTCAACTGTGTTAGCCAGGTCGGCAAATGATTTGCTGTAATAAAATGCCATTAATCCTAAATCGACATCCTTAATACTGTATAAAGCGCTGGCAGAAAGTTGATGTTTAGACACATAAGCCAATTCGTTACCGGCAAATTCTCCATCAAGTTGCTCAGTATCTAAATAGTTGTAGGCACCCGTTAGAACCAGATCTGGTAGCGACATCGGTGAGTAAGTGCCTTCTAGCTCAATACCTTGATTACGAGTTTGGCCAATATTGACGAACAGACTAACGTCACCGTCGTACTCGATTTTATTTTCAAAATCGATACGGTAAGCGGCAATACTTAAGTTACTGCGTTCTGTTGGGGTAAAGCGTACGCCTGCTTCATAGTTCCAAGATAGCTCTGATTCTAGAGTTTGATCTTTAGGCCATAATTGCGAAATCTGCGGGGTTCTCAATGAGCGTTGAGCATTAGTATACGCAAACCAATTTGAACTGAACTCATAACCCAAGGTGATGCCAGGAAGCCACTCGGTTACGTGATTATCTTGGCTATAATCTTGGCCAACATTGGTGAAGGTCATGCGCACATCTTCATATCTTATGCCAGGGGTAACCGATAGTGTGTCGTCAAAGAATCCCACTTTATTACTCACATAATAGGCCATGGCATTGGTATCCATTTGCCAGTCACGCGGACGAGTTGCTGTTTGAGTCGATTTTTCTATGTGGTTGAGTTGGTAGCTAATGTCTTCATTAATATAACGAGCGCCAGCGATAATGTGCTGACTAATATCACCATCAATAAGCAAGCTTGCTGTTGGCTCAATGCCAAACACGGTAAAGTCGCGTGGAGAGTTACGCAGATGAGTAGCATCCTGGGTGGTATCACTCCAGCTAGTACCTAAATTACCGTCGGTGTCTTTGCTTGAGTCATAAAAATCCCACTGAAAATTACGTGAACTTTTATTACCAAATACTCTGAGATCAATCTCACCATAATCGATAACTTTCGAGTCATCGAGAACATGGCTGTATTTCAATGACACTCGTTTAGTATTGGCATTAAATTCATCATTAGGGCGTAGAGATTGCTCGCGATCAGCTTCATATGCGGAGGTATTTAATGCTCCTGGTAGCTCAGAAAAAGCATCGTAATATTGTAGCGTGGCATCTAAGCTGTTTTGCCCATCGATATTCCATAGGGTCTTTAACATTAGGTTTTTAATGTCGGTTTCGGAGTGTTCACGAAACGATTCCCCTTTGGTAATGTTGCCATCAAAACGCATCGAAAAATCTTCATTTACTGCGCCGCCAGTGCTGATGTTGGTATCAAATAAGGTATTACTGTCACCAAAGAAGGTCATGCGTTCATTAACGCTAGTTTCCCAGTCGGTTGGGATTGACTTTGAAATGAGGTTAATCACGCCGCCAACGTTGTTAGGACCGTACTGAATCGATGCTCCGCCGCGTGCTACATCAATTCTATCTATCATGAATAAGGTGGCAGGGAATAATGACTGGCCGGTGTGCCCATATGGCGCAAGTGTCATTGGGATCCCATCGAGTAAGAGCTGGGCGTAGCCACTGCGGCTGCTGTCTAGGCCTCGTACTGATATATTAGGTAAAACCCCTGTTCCGGTTTCATCTTTAATTTTAATGCCAGGGACTTGCTGTAATGCGGTGTCAATTGACCTCGCTGCAGTACGCTCTATTTGATCAGAAGTAATGATTGAGCGGTTACCGGTATACGTTTTTAAATCTGCAACTTCAGAATTGCCTAATAAGCTCCCCGTCACCACAATGACTTCAGGTTTAGCTTCAGTCTGACCTTTGTCGTCAGCAAATGCTGCCGAGCTAGCAAAACTGGCTGCAATGGCCACAGCAATGGTGGTCAAAGTGAATCTGGACTTTTCAGTTAACATGCATATTCCCTATGTTTCGTTTGGTCTGTTTTAAAGTGATAAGTTGGCTGTAAACGTGTTAAAGACTATTCCCCCGATCTTCAGTAATCTCGATCGTCAGCAATCAAAGATGCTTTGGTGTAAACAAGTGCGATGTTTAAGCGTTTTATCGATGGCGCAATATGGAGTGTTTTTTGGCGGGGGGAGAAAGGGCTGAATTTACGATTCCAAAAATAGTGTCTTGGTTACTTGGTGCTAACTTCAATGAGCTGGAGGTAAACATAATGGTCAAAACATATTTTTGGTATTGATTTTGATAATTATTCTCATTTGAGCCGTGGCCGTCAAGGTATACACCAGTACTTATGGTGTTATTACTGTAGAACTCTTTGTTTCAATAAAGTTATTAAGATATATTTTATAATTTAATCAATGTGATAGGGTATTTTCTATTAGTTGCTTTTGTGAGTGTAAACTTTTAGTAAATAGTCAGTCAGTGTGAACTTGCCGTACTAAATATCATTGATAGCAGGGCAATTCACTCATACTTGTTTTTATCCTAAATAGAGGGGATTCTCTTCGGCCTGTGTTTTAATAAATAATTGTATTTAAAGGTTATTAAATATTGAGGCTACAATTATTCTATTTGCTGTGACCTAAATCAATAACCTGTAAATGTAATGTATAACAACACGGTCGTTTTCGCTCTCCTTGTGTACTATTTGGATATATCAATAGATTAAAATGTTATAGCTGCTAATGAGATTTATTGATGAATACTTGTGCAAAATTTTGGCGTTCTGATATCGTTCGCGAAATAGAGCATAGGGTTGTGTACCAAGACATTTTGCCGCAATAACCGCTCTGAAACTTGCATATTAACGCTGTATTTTTTAGGTAGCCTATTATGGTTAGCTTACTGAGTTGTCGTACTTCGGTCTCATCTCACACTGTAAAAAAAGCGCTAACGCGTTTGTCGTTAGCCATGGCCGCAGGGCTTTGTTTTAATCTTGCTGCACAAGAACCCACTCCGCCTATTATTACACCCACATCGCCAAGTGTGACTATACCGCTGCAAACTTATGCTGATGAACAATCGACCGTTAAATCAGCTAATAATCTGAATACAGAAACCAAAGTCCGTTTTGCCAAAACAGCTAACTTTGATTCTGATTCTGTGGTTAAGATTGCCCGCCGATTAGCGCAAAAACCGTATGCGGAACTTAAAGATCCATTACCGCCAGGGTTGGCTAAAATTTCCTACGATGAATACCGCGATATTCGCTTTAAGCCAGAAGCTTCTATTTGGAAAGCTGAAGGTTTGCCGTATCAAATGCAGCTCTTTCATCGGGGTTTTTATTTCCAAGACTTGATTGAAATTGCCCTAGTTGAAGGTAAGCAAGCCAACCATTTAGCCTATAACTCAGAGTTCTTTACTGCAGGTGATGTGTTAAGTCAGCGTTTACCGACCCAAGATATTGGCTATTCTGGTTTACGCATCCATTATCCACTCAATAACCCTGCATATTTTGACGAGCTTATGGTATTCCAAGGAGCGAGTTATTTCCGTGCTTTGGGTAAAGGCAGCGATTACGGCTTGTCTTCAAGGGGCTTAGCATTAAATACCGCTGAACCAGAAGGCGAAGAGTTTCCGATATTTCGTGCCTTTTGGGTTGAACGCCCAAACACCGACAGCAACTTAATTGTGGTGCACGCCTTGCTAGACAGCCCTAGCGTATCAGGAGCATATCGATTTTCTGTTAGACCCGGCGATAACACCCATATCGATGTGGAAGCGACCTTATTTCCACGCGTGGATTTAGTTAAAGTTGGCTTAGCGCCTAGCACCAGTATGTTTTTACATTCAATGAATGGTCGCCAAAACACCGATGATTTTAGACCCGAAGTGCATGATTCTGATGCGCTATTGATCTTAAATGGTCGCGGTGAACGATTATGGCGTCCGCTAGCTAATCCAAAGCAATTGCAAGTCAGTGCCTTTATGGACAACTCGCCTCAAGGGTTTGGCTTAATTCAGCGTGAACGTAGTTTTGATGCGTATCAAGATCTCGAAGCCCATTATGAGCGTCGCCCAAGTTTATGGGTTGAACCGGTCGGAAATTGGGGCGCGGGTGAGGTGGTGTTAACCGAAATTCCAACAGACTCTGAAATTCATGACAACATCGTCAGTTACTGGAAACCTAAACAACCTATCGCAGCCGGTAGCGAGTTTCATTTTACTTATCGGTTAATTTGGGGCAGCGAGCCCGAAGTTGATGATGGCACTGTGATTGTGGCCCGTACCGCCAGTGGCCGGGCTGAGATTGCTAAAGCCACACCGAGACGCTTGTTTGTTATCGACTATCAAGTTAAAGAAGGTAATAACGACGAAATCCCGGTCGCCAAAGTGCAGAGTTCTGCTGGGGCAGTAACCAATGTGGTGGTGTCTCGTCAGCCTAAAACCAATGGCTATCGTTTGGCGTTTGAAATGGATCCACAAGATGCTGAATTGATCGAGCTACGTGCTGAGCTGAAGTTTACTGGCCCACGCGATGTCGAAACTTGGCTTTATCGTTGGACGCTTTAAGCATGAACATGATGCAGCCTGATGCTGATATTAGTGCCGTCGACCCTATGTTGGTCGGTGGTGCAGCAATGCCGTTAGAGCGACCAGGCCCAATGGAACCGCAAAGTTTACGTGCGTTGTCCGAAGGCATGCCACGTAAAAGTATTATTGCCAATGGCGTAAAGTCAGACGGATTACGCCGTCTCTTAGTGGTTGGCAGCGCTTTTATCATGTCGGTTATGGCTATTTACGAGATGGTATCGGTGTTTAATGTCGGTGGAGTCACGCCACTTGAATACATCGTTTTAGTGTTGTTTGCGGTTAACTTTTGCTGGATTGCATTGGCATTTAGCGGCGGTATAGCCGGCTTTATTATGCTACTCAAAAAGCCCACGACAGAAACTGCCGAAAGCATAAAGTTGCATACCCGCACCGCGATATTAATGCCGACTTATAACGAATCACCCGATCGCGTTTTTGCCGCGGTCGAAGTGATGGCGATGGCATTGGTTGCATCGGGCGAAAGCCATGCGTTTGACTGGTTTATATTAAGCGACACGACCGATCCCGATATTGCGTTGGCAGAAGAGCAGGCATTTTTAATATTGCGTCACCAAGTGAGCAAAGATGCGCGGGTGTATTACCGCCGTCGGCGTAAAAATGATGCCCGTAAAGCCGGTAATGTGGCCGACTTTTGTAAACGCTGGGGCGCTCGATACGACCATTTGTTGGTGCTAGACGCCGACAGTTTAATGGAAACCCACACTATCGTTAGTTTGGCGAGACGGATGCAGGCAGATCCTGATGCCGGGCTTATCCAAACTATTCCGTATTTAATTAATGGCAATACCTTAATGGCGCGACTACAGCAATTTGCTGCGCGAATTTATGGTCCGGTAATTGGTACAGGTTTATCTTGGTGGACCCACAAAGAAGGTAACTTTTGGGGCCACAATGCCATTATCCGCACCCAAGCTTTTATGAGCGCCGCAGGGTTACCCAACCTTGCAGGTAGACCGCCATTTGGTGGTCATATTATGAGCCACGACTTTGTTGAAGCAGCCTTGATTCGACGTGCTGGTTGGAGCGTGGTCATTGCCGCAGACCTTCCAGGGTCTTATGAAGAATGCCCACCGTCTATTGTCGATTTAGCGGTGCGCGATCGCCGTTGGTGCCAAGGCAATTTACAACACTCACGGGTGTTGTTTAGTAAAGGATTACATTGGGTTAGCCGCTTACATTTACTCACGGGGATAATGGCTTATTTGTCATCGCCTTTTTGGTTAATGTTAATTTTGTCGGGTTTAATGCTGGCATTACAAGCGCACTTTATTCGCCCTGAGTATTTTACCGACCAGTTTTCACTATTTCCCACTTGGCCAGTAATGGACTCAGACCGTGCACTACGGTTGTTTTATATCACCATGGGCATATTGTTTGGTCCTAAAATCCTTGGGATCATATTGTTACTAAAAAATAGCATCATGAGTAAGCAATTAGGTGGCAGAGGCAAAGCCATTATTAGCGTGGTAGTTGAAGTGATATTGTCGGCACTGATTGCGCCAATAATGATGCTTATCCACTGCGGTGCTGTGATGTCTATTTTAGCCGGACGCGACAGCGGTTGGGCGCCACAACGACGTGACGACGGCAGTTTACCTTGGCTAACCCTGATTTATCGTCATCGTTGGCACATGTTAATTGGTGCGTTATTAGGTTACGCCGCAGTGCTTGATTCGCTTACCTTGTTGGCGTGGATGAGCCCAGCGCTAATTGGTTTGTGGCTTGCGGTACCACTTTCTGCCATGACAGGCTCAGAGCGATTTGGCTTATGGGTCAAGCACCTAAAAATATTGGCAACCCCGGAAGAGGTGTGTGCGCCGAAGCTGAGCCTAGATTCACAACAACGCCGTAACGAATACGTTAACGCCATTGCACAGCCGTGGACCTTATCAAGGCTATTGAAAGACTCAGAGCTAATGGATTTACATTTAGCCATTATTGACAAAAAGCCGCATCGTTTGCCAGGTTCAGCGGTTGAATCACTCGAAGCCATTACTCGGGTTAAAGTACAAGAAGCACAATGCCAGCATGACATTGTAAAGCTGTTTACCCGTCAAGAATTGGCATATTTACTGGGCAATCCTTTACTGCTAAAACAATTACAAAAGCTTCCTGAAGAGTTTGTTATCGAGGGCTTAGTGTCCTTCTGTTAGGTGGGTTTAATTTTTTGTAGATGTGCAGAAGCCCTGTCGGTTTATATCGACAGGGCTTTTGTGTTTAATAAGTTTATACCAGCACAGTGCGCACTTATGCTTACAATCACAATAGTGGATTATGTGATCGTCATAGATTGTTAGCTGGGCACTTATCAGCCATACTTTTAAACATTAACGCTAACTTGAAACGTCAATTTGTGGCGTTAATCCGTGACGTAAACCCATAACCTTAATCAGTTACTTAGCAATGGCGTGCATTCATACATCTTATGGCTTTAGAACCTTCATCTAGCAGCAATAATCCTTGTTCGCGCAGTCGTGACAGACTGTCGTGGCTTCGGTGCACCCTACGCCGCAGCCAGCAAGAGGCGGTTGCATCGTCAACCATGACCGCCACCAGTGATAACTTTTTTAATGCTTATGCCATATTCTTAGGGGCTAGTTTAGGCCAAATGGGCTGGGTAACTGGCTTACCCCAGTTGTTTGGCTCACTGGCGCAACTGTTGTCAGTATGGCTGGCTAGTCATTTTAGTCGTCGGCAATTTATAGTGGCATGTGCAGTGTTACAAGCCGTAGTCGTGTTAGGTATGGGCGCGTTAGCGGCATTTAGACCTGATAATGCAGTGTGGTTATTTATTGGCTTAGCGGTATTGTATCAAGGGTTTATCAATCTTATTCAGCCGCATTGGCGTGCCTGGATGGGCATGATTGTACCGCAGCGCCGCCGAGGAGCTTTTTTTGCCTCACGTACTCGATTAACTATGATGGCCTCGCTAAGTGTGTTCTTTGTCGGTGGCGGTATTTTAACCTTAACCGACTCAATGCAAATGGCATGGTTGGGTTTTAGTTTACTGTTTTCGATTGCGGCAATGGGCCGGTTTACTTCAGCCTGGTTGTTACTGCAAATGCACGACCCCGAGCCTAGAATTGCCAAAGCGTCTGGGGTGTTTAAACAAACATTTGGTAATTTTCGTGAAGCCTGGAAAGACAAAACCTTCCGCCATTACAGTTTATTTGTTGCGGGTATGCAGTGTATGGTCGCCATTTCGGCACCGTTTTTTGCGGTATACATGCTGGAAGATTTGCATTTTACCTATTTTGAATTTGTGCTTTCCAGCGTAGCGTCTATTGTTACGCAGTTTATTACTTTGCGATTTTGGGGCCGATTCAGCGATCTATACGGTAATAGGTTAGTGATGATCATCACCAGCTGCTTAATACCCAGCTTGCCGTTATTGTGGCTATTTTCCGACAACTATCTTTATATATTGGCGATTCAAGCTTTTTCCGGTTTAGCCTGGAGCGGCTTTACCTTAAGTACTGCCAATTACCTCTACGATATTCGACCTTTTCGCAGTGACTTTGCCATTTATGCCGCATTACAGGCGGCATTGAGTGCGGGTTTTGTGTTTGTTGGTGCGATGGTGGGGGGCGTCATTGCCTCGTATGCAGCAGAGTTTTTAATCTGGACAGGTTTAAACGCTTGGTTAACCAACCCAATATTTTTGGTGTTTATGGTATCGACCACCATGCGATCGCTGGTGGCATTATGGTTTATTCCGCGCTCAGTTGAACCCAAAGCACGCCCAAGGCCGCAATTACTGACACTTATTTTCCGCATCCGTGGTTTTAATGCCATATCGGGTGTGAGTTTAGATTGGTTAACCGTTGCTAAGAAAAAGCGTTCTAAAAATAAAGACTAAGAAAGGATAATTAACAATACTATTCTAGGCGGTAATCAAAAAACTTACGTTTATCTGGCCCAGAAGCATTAGCGCTAATTTTGTTGGGGTGTTTATATTCATCCCAACTGGCCACATTACGGCCCATATTTAACTGTGGAAAGTTCAGTTGCGGAAAGTTAAGCTGTGGAAAGCTCAGCTGCGGAAAGTTTTGCGGCTGAGATTGAAGTTGTGGATATTGAAGCTGCCTAAGTTCAGCCGTATCGGGCTTTGGTAAATTGATAAATTGCAGCAATTTAGCAAAGCTTCCTGTCACACTAATATCAATGGCAATAAAGTCATCTCGCCCTGCAAAATAACTCATTGCTTGTTGCTGGTGGCGCTGATAACAGGCCGTTAAATGCGCTTCATCAAACACATCCTCAACCTGCCATATATCAAAGCTATGATTAAAGCTGCGCTTCATTACCGGATGAAAGCGGCCCTTGTCTTTATCTAAATGCACTAGCATTCTGCCCAGTAACATTTGTATCGACGGCAACCACTTATCTAACGGCCTATCTAAATAGACAAACTTAGCGTTGGGAAATAACTTATCTAATTGCTGATAATCACTAAAACATGGCGCATCAGATACCGCATCGGCCAACATAAACGCCTGCTTAGTAAAGGCTTGGTGGGCAACCGTTAATCCTTGTTCAAGCAACGCCACACTCACACTCGTGGTGCCCGTACGCGGCAGGCCAATAATAAACACTTTATTTGCCTGTTCATTTGCCACAGTGGGTTTAGGCAAAGCGGCTTGTGGCTTAGTGGCTTGTGGTGATGTCGATACTTCAGTCAGCTTGGATGTCATTAATTACAGTCGCATTGAGTTATAAAAATTGAAGGTTATTGAATCAGTAAATGATTATACCGAAATGCCAGCCAAGGTGTTATCGAGCTTGCTAATGGGAGCCATGAGGCAATTAATCATCCTATTCGCCTCATTCTGTGAGGCGAATAAATTGCTATTTGCCTCATATGGTGAGTAGAATAGGCTGGTATTTGCATCAAAACAGTATTTAAGTCAGCTAAACAGGGGTTAATATGTGGATTTGGCAACAGCAAGAATGGCCAGAGTTTGTATGGGATAATGCTCGTATAAGTGCACTATTGAGGCCAATTCAATTTAACCAGGGTTTGCTGCTGGGTAAAATAGGTTCTGAATCCGCTAGTCAATGGACACTCGATACCATGCTGGCCAATATCGTTTATTCAAGTGCTATTGAAGGAGAAAAGCTTAACGCATTTTCTGTACGTTCCTCTTTGGCGAATAAGCTTGGCGTGAGTGAAGAAAAACCTTATCCCACCACGACGCAAACTGATGGTTTAGCTGATATCACCTTAGATGCGCTACAAAACTGGCAACAGCCACTTAGCCTAACGCGTATTTTAGATTGGCATGCTCTGTTGTTTCCGAGTAACCAAGCCGTGTTTAATCCTGTTATTGGCGGTAAGCTAAGCGGCGATGAGCCTATGCAGGTGGTATCGGGGCGTTTAGACAAACCGACAGTGCATTTTGAAGCGCCTCCTCGAGATACGCTAGACCAAAGTTTAACGCAGTTTATTGAGTGGTTTAATCAATCACGAAAACAGGCTGACCTTGATCCGCTAGTACGAGCAGCCATCACTCATTTGTGGTTTGTCACCTTGCACCCGCTTGATGATGGTAATGGACGTATAACGCGTTTACTCACCGACTTAGCGCTCGCGCAAGCTGAGCATCGTTCTATTCATTTTTACACAATGTCAGTTAGTATTCTTGAGCGACGCAAAGCCTATTACGCAATATTAGAGTCTACCCAGCAAGGTGGCTTAGATATCACACCTTGGCTGCTGTGGTTTTTAGACACCTTAAATGACGCTATTCAACACACGCTCAATAGCATTGAGCAAACTACTGCTAAAACCCAATTCTGGCGTCGAGTGGACCAACGCTTACTCACCCCAACATTAACAACAGAACAAGTTAAGGTACTTAACCGGCTGCTTGATGGTGATTTTAGTGATGGGATCAGCAGTAGCCAATATCAAAAAGTGGCTAAAGTCAGCCGCGCCACTGCCACCCGACATTTGGCTCAACTAGTTGAACAACAATGTTTGGTCAAAACCGGCGCGGGCGGTAGAAGCACAAGGTATGTGTTGGTGCGCTAATTTAATATCAACGGATTGAGATTTCCGGAGGTACTAAATTGACAATTTACTTGCTCAATCATTTGCAGCTGTTAAGATTTCACTCCATGTATAAAGATCCAGTTTTTGGGTTGAAACAAAGCTGATTCAGATAACTGTGAGCCATAATTCTGCTTTAGGGATGTCTTGACGTTCTGGTGTTGCTCTATTTAACTTTTAGTTAGGCATCTAGGCTGAATCTGTATTGTAAAAAATGTGTATAACTGCACTCTATTTTAGAGTCGATCGCTTCTCCTATTGTGCATAACTATGTTCCGCAGTGGTCGATTACTTAGGCATTGATTCTTTGATGGATTTTATTCCACAGAACATCCTAATCACGCTTACAAATCATCAAGAGTCTTTAGTAGTTAGTAATGAAAAATAAATTAGAAATGCTTCAAATATCAGAAGAACTTATTGCGCCATTAGCATTGTCTCATGTTCCAGAGGGAACGGACATACAAGCTGTTATTGATCAATGGATACATGCTATTGCTACGGACAGTCACTTTTATTGTAATCCTAGTATTTCAGAACCCAATCAGCTTAAAAAACAAGTGCTTTTAATACTTAAAGAAAAGAAACTTTTTAACAATCGGAGTGAATTCTTCGAACAAGTATTTAGTGAATTAAAATTAAAACCTGAAAAGAAAACATCTTTTAAATTCATCGACTTATTTGCTGGTATCGGTGGTGTGAGGTTAGGCTTTCAAAATGCTGGTGGCGCTTGTGTTTTTTCTTCAGAGTTTGATAAACACGCTCAGAAAACTTACCAGAAAAATCATGGTGAATATCCATTTGGCGATATAACCCTTATCGATCCCCAAAGTATCCCAGATCATGATGTTCTACTGGCTGGTTTTCCTTGCCAACCATTTTCACACGCAGGATTAAAATTAGGGATAGATGATACGCGTGGCACATTGTTTCACAATATAGCCAGTATAATTGAACAGAAACAGCCTAAATTTGCATTATTAGAAAATGTTAAGGGTTTAATTAGCCACGATAAAGGTTATACATTAAAAGTGGTATTAAAGACCCTGACTCGTATTGGTTATAGCTGTAATATCCCGAAAGAGATGATTGAACATGGCAGTATTAAGGACATCCAAGCTTTAGCGAAAAAAATGGTGCTCAAGTCGATTGATTTTGGTATCCCTCAGAATCGTCAAAGAATATATATAGTGCTCTGGAAGGATGGGGTCATTGAAAAATTTGATTACCCTAAGCCTCTTGGTCTGGAAACCAGAGTTGGTAATTTGTTAGAGATAAATCCGGATCCAAAACTGACTATTTCCGCTCGTCTATGGGCTGGACATCAGCGACGTAAGATTCAAAATAAACTAAATGGTAAAGGTTTTGGCTTTGGTTTAGTAACACCAGATTCACCGTATACTAATACAATATCTGCTCGATATTACAAAGATGGTAGTGAAATATTGATTGCTCAGGGCGATGACAATCCTCGAAAAATAAGCCCTAAAGAGGCGGCGCGGCTACAAGGTTTTCCTGACGATTTTGAACCAAGTGATTCAAACGTGCAGGCTTATAAGCAATTTGGAAATAGTGTCACTGTGGCTGTTATTGAAGCAATCGCAAACAAGTTTAAGGATAAATTTTAGTAAAGGACAAGTATGTTAAAATTGCTTAGTGAAATCACTCTGGAAACCCCTTTAGTTATTGAAGCCGGTTTAACGGATTATAAGCTACCAACTAGTGTGAAACAACAATTAGAGTTGATATTAGGGGGCTTAGGCTATGGATTTGATACTTATACTTCATATGCGATAACCGATAAAGCTCGTGAGGATAAGGCCGCAAATTATGCCATTATTCCTAATCAATATTTTGTTTTTGCAAGCAAAATGTTTGATTTTGCAACAGAACTATATAAATACTTTGTTCTTTATGAACGGTTAAGACCACATGCAAGTAAATTGGTTGGTGATGAAAGTTATATCATCAAACAAATTAATGCTGACCCAGATATTGTTAAATTGTTTGATGATAATAATGATATTGCCCTTTTTGCAAAGTTTCTCGATAAGGATAACTCAAAATATCGTCTAGGCTCTAAGCGTTTGATTAATGATAATGGTGTTCCAAGAGGTTCTAGGGATTGTTTTGGTTCTGTGATTTTGAAGGAAATTAATTTACCTGATGCATCATCTAGCATCTTGGGTCGTTTAGTTTTTGACCTATGTGCTAATCCTTCGATTTATGATGTCCTTGTTCAATTATATTCAAACGCTAAAATTGACAAAGATGTTGAAGAAAATAAAGTTTTGGAATTATCGAGTTCTACTATTAGAACTTTTATTAGTGATGTTTTTACTTATTTGTTTAGTAATAAAATTGAAGATGTACTGTTCGACATTTTAGAAAATGTCATTACGTCAAATGGAAAAGTTTACAAAGAATTGGTGATAGGCGATATAAAGATTTATCATTTACTACTGGAGTCAGAAGTTCCTTTAACAGAGCAGGATTTAACTTCAGGTCAAAACATTAGGTATTTTACGCAACCATTTGAGCGAGAAGGTAAGTTTTTTTATCTTACAAACCAATGGGAAGATAATTCCTATGTTGCGAAAAACAGTCGTAACATAACGTCATTTGCTATCATTTTTAACCAGATATATACCAATTTAAAGATTATAAAAGAAAATGATGTTTATAAACTCATCAACACCGCATTTGTGAATAATTGTTTTGATTCACTTTCAAAACCCTTTCTTCTCCTCGCCGGAATCTCTGGTACAGGCAAAACTCGCTTTGTGCGTGAGCAAGCAAAAGGAACCGGTAGTCTTACGGAAACGTATTGTTTAACTTCAGTACGTCCTGATTGGCATGAGCCGAGTGATTTATTGGGTTATATCTCACGCTTAAGTGGCCAAGCTGAATATGTCACTACGGATGTACTGCAGTTTATGGCTAAGTCATGGCGTGCGATAGTTGATGCTGGTTTAATTGTCTCTGCAAAGTCTGTTGATGAACAAGGTGACGTATTAACAGTCTCAGGTGATAAAGCTCAATTAGATAGAGTGTTACCTTATTGGTTGTGTTTAGATGAGATGAATTTAGCGCCTGTTGAACAGTATTTTGCTGATTATTTGTCGGTGGTTGAAACCCGAGAATGGCGCTGGCATGCAGAATCTTTTACGTACCAAAGTGACCCATTATTAAAAAAGAATGTCATTATGCAATTTGATGCTAATGGTGCTCCTGATCTAATATATAACGCAAAACTACGAAGTGAATTAGGTTTTGTGGGCGCAGCTTACGATGATGTTTGGGCACTGTTTGGTCAATATGGTTTAGGTGTCCCTTTTAACCTTATTGTTGCTGGTACAGTGAATATGGATGAAACCACCCATGGTTTCTCGCGTAAGGTGATTGATCGCGCCCTGAGTTTCGATTTTGGTGAATTTTTCCCGAACGACTTTGACTCTTTCTTTGTTCCGACAATTACTCATAAGACCTTAAGTTACCCGATTTATTCACATGCACAGCTTGATGATTTACCTGTTATTGATCGTGATGGAAATAAAACTATTGGTTTTTTAAACGAGATTAATAGCGTGTTGGATAACACTCCGTTTAAGTTAGCGTTTCGTGCGCTGAATGAGTTATTACTAGCCGTGATAACAACTCAACCAACAGATGAACTGCAGCTAAAAGCCGTTTGGGATGATTTTTTAATGTGTAAAGTTCTACCGCGCATTGAAGGAGATAGTGATAAGTTGGCGAGTAAAAGTGCTGACAGGAGTTTGTTAGAACAACTGGCTATATTACTGCAACAAGAATTTTCTGTATTTTGGGATGAGGATAAAAATTCAGTAAAGGCCCGCCCAGATTTATATCGTGAAAATGCAAAGGGAAGCGATAAAGTAATCCGGGTTGCGTGCCGTAGCAAAGCTAAAATTGAATGGATGGAAACTCGATTAGCGCGATCTGGTTTTACTAGCTTTTGGCCGTAACTATCGGAGTTAATGTCTATGCCTGAGCTATTTAGAATACAAACTGCACATTATGAATTTACTGTGTGGGCAAGTGATATCTCTAAGCGTCAACAAGCTCATCAACAGACTTTGGACAAGCGTGGTATCTGTGCTAATCAACAGCCTGCTATAGTTCACTTCTCGCCTACTTTGCTTATCACTGAGGCTTCTGTATTGGAGTCGCTTGTCGTCCAAACTGCTGAACATTTGAATTGTTTAACGTTAGATAGAGCTTTATTTTTTGAAAATATGCAGTATCAATTTGAGTGGATATTTTTAGATGAGGTTACTCATGCTGAATTAGGTCATAGGCTTAAATCAGTGAACGATAGTTTTCGTTTTGCTAAAGCTAGAGGGCGAATGCCTGCTCGTTTAACCGGTACCATTAACACCCAAAATGATGTTGGTTGGATGCGGTTACCTTTACGTTACCAACGCGCAGGAATAAAGCTGGAGTGCAGTTTTTCATTTGAAGTGTTACCCACTAAAATGGATTTGCACAGTGATTTACCCGCTATGTATAAAACCATAGATCAGATATATCCATTATGGCGTTTTAGTCTTGCTGAAAAAACAGAGCAAGGAGTTGCGAAAAGTAAGCAAAGAGATCCTTTCCCATTATTTTGGCTTGCCCACTTTAATACTTTGAGGAAAAAATTAGAGCAAGGACTAAAGATCATTTCGCAATCGCCTCATAGTCGCTTACAGCCTCAAGTGTCTCATGTCCGTGCTGATCGCTTAAAAGGTCGTTTATCACCTCGACTTGTCACTCGGGTGAAACAGGACCTTGTCAGTGGCATATTTGATAAACGCTATCGAGTTGAAAAAAAACATTTAAGTGTTGATACTCCCGAGAACCGTTTTATTAAAATGGTGGTTACGCAATGTAAAAAGCAGTTAGGTAAGTTTGAAACTCAACTAAGAAAAAATAATAGGGCCCCGGATAAACAACGTATTTCAGATGCTTTTCTAGCGGAGTTAGCAAGCTGGCAATTACCTTTACAACATATTCAAAATCAGAGCTTTTTTAAAGAACTAGGGCCCTTTAATGGTTTAGCTAGTGAATCTTTGGTGTTACAACAAAAAACGGGGTACAGCGCGGTATACCAGGTATGGCAAGAGCTTAAATTTTATTTAGATGTACTTGGGAATCAATCAAGTGTGTCAATGAAATCGGTTGCTGAGATTTATGAAGTATGGTGTTTCTTGATGGTGCGTCGTATTTTGATTGACGAGCTGGGTTTCATTGAAAAGGTATCAAAGAAAAAAAGTTTGAAGCTAAAGGACTTTTTTGAATATCAGCTAAAAGATGGCTTTACCGGAGCATTTGAATTTGAAAGAAGTGATGGCGTTAAAATCAGGCTTGCGCATGAACCACCTTTTAAGAAGTATGCGGATAAGGTACGGACCTATTTAGTGAGTCAGCAACCAGATATTTTGTTAGAGGTGACTTTTCCGAAGCCGAGCGATAAAAGTTTTATTTGGCTTTTTGATGCTAAATATCGTATTAAAACTGAAAACAATCGTTTTGATCATGACGATATTGATGTGTTAGATCACGTGCCTGACGATGCTATTAACCAGATGCATCGTTACCGTGATGCATTAATTAAAGTGACTGAAGGTTTACATTCAACGAATAGCAATAAAAGTCGTCCTGTATTTGGAGCTTTTGCACTTTATCCTGGTTATTTTGATCAAGAAAATGAGGTAAACCCTTACCATCATGCTATTAAAGAAATTGGGATAGGAGCATTTGCTTTGTTGCCAAGCATGGCAGGAGAAAAGCAAAATATTAACGGACACTTTTGGTTATTAAATTTTTTGCGTGAGCAAATTGGTGACAAGCCTAATTTAAAAGTGCATTACAGTAGCAACACTCTAGAAGAGCGCCTTTATGTACAAGAGGCGGCGCGTATTCCTTATTATGGTATGAAGCAAATGCTGTATCAGGATTTGACTATGACAATAGCGCTTGGTCATTCGGAAGGGAGAGCACCAGAATATTATGATGGATTTATTAACGATTCTGCTAGCCATTATCATATGCCAGAAGCAACGTTTAAATTAAAGTTTAAAGACCATGTATTAAAAGAGATTTGTTACTTAGCGTTAGTGATTAAAGATGGCCAAGATGCTGTGATTTCTAAAGTTTGGCCAGTAAGGTCAGTAAAAAGAATGAAGCGAAATTTACTTAAGATTGACCAAACAGGTAAGCAAAGTAAGTCGGATGAAGTGTATTTTATTTTCGAATTAGGCAATCCACTCAAGTTAAAATTTGAAGTAAGGTCTATCCCCCAAAACTCGTTTCGTGCGTCAATGAAGCTGACTACATTAAACTTGTTGGAAAAAACTAAAATATTCAGTGAACTTGAATCTGTCTATGATGAAGCGCTCGTTTAAACATTCAGGTGTAAGACTATGTTTTCTGTAGCCTCATTAAAAGCATCATCCACAGTAAAAACCAACCCAGAATCCAACTCTGCATCATCCTTAGAAACCGACCAAATATAGCCTTCACCGTGATGGTCGGGATTAGGCTCTATATAAATATCAAACCCCTCAATAGTCTCTTCAACAATTTCGGTGTATGAATTATCACACATGGTGTTATCTCCAATAAAATCTATGTCTTATTGTCGCTGTAATAGGTAGGGAGATCCACGGACTATGAGTCACATTGACTGCCGATCCCTACAAATCGATTTTTGGTTAGCAATGTGTGTGAACTCACTAATTTGAATAGTATCTAGGTGTAAACATAGACGTGCTACGAAGACACGTATAAAATAAGAAAGTAATTAATTTCAATCATATAGATTGCATCCAAGGACGGTTTATGACAGTAATAAGCAAGATAGATTTATTTTTTACCAATGTAGTAGCATGGCTAATTTACAAGATAGGTTATGTTTTGGTTGCTCTAATTGGTATCACCGCAATTATTTCAATCCCGCTTACTTTCCTTGAGTATTCGGAAGGGTTTGCAGATCTCGATTTTTTGGAAACGTCCTTAATCGCTCTCTTTTTTATTATGATCTGGCGTTTCGTCAAAAAATCTAGAACCGCAGAGTTAAGTTACTGGTCTGCAATAAAAAAACTATTCATTGTACTCACTTTAGGTTTGTTATTTTTGAATTTAATTGAAGCTAGCTTTATGTATTTCCTTCTTTACGATCAGGGAAATCTTACTGTTGCTTTTGTAGAACGCTATGATGATAGGATCACCTTTTTTGACTCAATAGTCTTGATAGTCATGCTATACGGGCTAATACCTACTGCTAAGCCAAAACATGTAAATTCTGCACATGACAAGAAAGACTCTCAGGTTGATATGCCTAAAGATGTTGATAATGATTCTGATTTGGAGCTAAAACCTAATGGTATGTAAACAAATAATATTAGTTAGTGTGATGCTCTGTGCGAACATGATTGTGCCAGCACATGCTAAGCCGTTGCCTTTTAGTGATGATGCAGAGTTTTTAGTACAAGCTTGCCAAGAGGCCGTTAGTATTTATAAGAGCCGTGATGAGAAAGCATTATTGGCCTCTGTAAGAACATCTTCATCAGAGGCCATGAGAGCTGGGTATTGTATTGGTGTATTGCAGCAATATATAAGGCAGAATTCGTCTTGTGGTTACAGCCGTTACCGGAAAACTAACTGGTATCCAATAGCGCTATTAATTGCAGATGTTTCTTTTGGTGTTAATGCGGTTGATAGAACAACCTCCTCAACCGCTTTATTAGAAAGGGTTTATTGTGACTAGTAGTGGAATGACTATACCGGATGCTATCTATAAATTATTTGGTATTAAAGTGGCGAAAGACAGCCCATTCCTTAAGAATAAAGCTAATTCTTTGGTTCGCAACGGTTTGATTAAAACGGTTCAAAAAAAGCATGTTCAACGTGCGACTGTGTATTTAGCTGATACAGCTCAATTAACTGTTTTACATAACGCCTTAATTATCAATGCAATTTACGTTGATCCCAAAGATGTTAAACAGATTTTTGATGATATCGCTTATAGAGCAGAGTGTGCCCAGACGATTAAAGCACTTTTATCCGGTATGAATAGTGTTTTGGGAATAGCGCTTCAAAATAGTCAAGTACAGGCATTAATTGATACCTTGTCGTCAACTGTAAGCCTTTACGATATTAAGCTCCCTAATCCATTTTCTAAGCTTCCGCAGGTAGCAATGGGCGATAATACAGGCATGTTAAATGCGCTGTTGGTTCAATCTTCAACGTTAGCCTCTACTGATACAATATTGATGGCTTATCTCCAATCTGATTGGAATAAGGCTCAACAGCTATGTGAGCAGGCAGATGATTCTGTTTTGGGCGTTACAGAACTCAAGCAAGCAATCGCTTTACAATTACAGGAAGCTAGCGATTTTGATGACTTGCTTGATCAAATGAGAAATTTTTAAAAAGTTCAAAATAATGTCTTGTTAGTGCATTGCACTGAGTGAATCTGAGTTTGTTATCAACAAACGGAGATTCAAAATGCTAACAAGTAAAGTGCAAGAGCTCGTGATCAACTTCCACATGACCGAGGCGTGCAACTACCGTTGCGACTATTGCTATGCAACATGGGATAACCATGTTCATTCATCAGAATTACACCACCATACAACCCAAGTTATTCACTTGCTCGATAACTTGGCAGCTTATTTCCTTCATGACAATCCTCTAAAACACCGAATGGGTTATCACACCGTACGCATAAATTTCGCTGGTGGTGAGCCTATTATGCTTGGTAGTCGATTTATCGATGCGTTGTTTTATGCTAAATCACTAGGGTTTAATACTTCGATAATTACCAATGGGCATTTTTTGAATGTTCAGATGTTAACCCGTATTGCATCGAAAATAGATATGTTGGGGATCAGTTTTGACACAGGAGATTATCTCGTTGCAAGTAGCATTGGACGTATTGATAGAAAAGGATCTTGGTTATCACCAGAAAAACTTATCGATATTTGTCGCACTTATCGAGATTTGAATTCGTTGGGTAAGCTGAAGCTGAATACTGTTGTTAATGCATTCAACTGGCGAGAAAACCTATTAAATACAGTACAACAGATTCAACCAGATAAGTGGAAATTATTAAGAGTCCTACCTGTGCATAATCAAAATTGTACAATTACTAATGATCAATATCAGGCTTATGTTACTCGGCATCAATCACTGTCGAGCTTTATTGTTGAGGAAGATAACGATGCGATGTGGCAATCATATTTGATGATCAATCCTAACGGTTGTTTTTATCAGAATAGTTACCACGGTGCAGGTCTAAGTCAAAGTCAGCCCATTTTAGAGGTCGGCGTTGAAACTGCATTTGAGCAGATAAGTTTTAATGTTGAAGCATTTTCTCATCGTTACCAGTCTCCACGTACTTCGGACGGCCATCATAGGTTTTAAAGATTAAGCATTAATGCTGCTTGCTTAGGTGACTATGCAAGTAAGGCTCTTTAAAATATATGGATGACAGATGAAAAAATACAGCAGTGATAAAAATATTAATAACCTTGTTTATCAGATTATTAAAAGTAAAGGATGGCGGGAATATCGTCGTGGTCGGCATCTTATTTTAATGGCTCCGAATGGACGTAGGTTGTCGGTGCCTGGAACACCTAGTGATATAAGGGCATTCAATAACTTCAAAAGTGATGTTCGACGATTGCAGGGGGATTAGATGGCTAATCTCCCGTGATCAATCTAACTTACTTTTTAAGGATATTAAAATGAATAGCAATAACCATAAAACTGATCAATCAAATGACAATAAAGGCACACTAGGAACGAATAAGTCTTATCAAAAAGTGCTGGATAATCGTAGCCAACAATTGAACCCCAATAACCCTCGTCATCAAGGAAAAAAATAAGGAGACGCTATGCCAGATACATCAGATATGACACAAGACGAGTTGGATAATTGGTCTGATATTAATAATCCCAATAACGATGCGGATATGGATGATTGGGCTGATATACATAATCCTAACAATGAAGATTATATTGGGGAGAGTTAATCACTTTAAATAGTGTTGTTTCAATGGATAGTGCTAACGCACTATCCATTGTCTAGATTAATTCCATCAAAGCCTGCTATATCGGCATCTGCAACTGTTGAAAACAGGATGTTTTCGTCAAGCCCCCATGGATGGGTTTACGGCGTGTTGCAGAGAGCGATATGGTGGGCGGAATAGCTAAAGGGTTATTAGATTAAGATGAGCGATAAGATCTTCACATGTTTCGCACTCAAAGATGTTAACAGCTTCAGCACCAGCATATATTTCAGGGAATTCATCATTACCTTCATTGATGGCAGATTCGATAGTGTAACGTGCACTTTCTATTTCACGGTTGCTAACTAGTTCATGCTCTACCCATAATATATTGTATTGGTCATTCTGTTTGAAATAGAAGCTTACACAAGTGTCGTTACCGTAACTGTTATCGATTAAAAATGGATAATCATTAGGGTTAAATCCCAAATTAAACTGAGTTCCAAAAGCTTGTAAATATGGCTGCATAATCATATTTCTTATATTTTTTAAGGTACATTTATTATAGTTTAAATCGTTATTTTTATAGGGTTACGAGTTACCTTTTTAGTAAAAATAGAGTTCGCTATACAAGATTTTTAACTCTATATTTTGTATTGATTATCAAAATTTTAACTTCATACTTTGGTACTATCTACTAGTGGTTGGAGTTGCCTAGCATTCAAGTTCTCACCTAGTAATAAACATAAAAATGGCAGCCAGTTTGGCTGCCATTCTTATTGATGCTAGTAACTTATTTGGGTCAATTCACTAGCGGTTTATCACTTTAGTTCTTAGCTCAAAGCCAAATTACAAGCTAGGGCTAGTTAATTGCCATCGATATAAAGTAACCCACAAATGTTGCTGTTACTACGCCAATAAAGCCTGGAATAATAAAGCTGTGGTTGAGCACGTACTTACCAATGTGGGTGGTGCCGGTTCTATCAAAACTAATTGCCGCTAAATCGCTTGGGTAGAATGGGAAGAAGAAGTAGGCATAACACGCTGGCAGTACACCAATTAATACTGGTGCTGGGATGCCGAGTGAATACCCTAATGGCAGCATTATAGTTAATACCGCAGCCTGACTTTTTAAGAAAATAGACGACACAAACATCGCGATAGCAAATGTCCATGGATACACACTGACAATGTCGCTTACCGCGCTCACCAAATAGGTTTTATGGTGCTCAATAATGGTGTCGCTCATCCATGCAATACCAAAAATGATAATGACCGCAGTCATACCGGCGGTAAACACGTTACTGGTGACAATTTTTTTCGGGGAGATGTTGGTGGCGAGTAAAATTACTCCACCGACTGACAGCATCATAAACTGAATCGCGACCGACATGCTGACGCCAGCAGGCAGTATTTGCTTACTAAACATCGCCACCATGATAACGGCAAATATACCCAGTAAAAATACTGTTAAACCTTTCTTTGCTGTCGATTCGGCCTGGGGTGTTTGCACCTCATCTGCTTTTGGGTCGGTTAATGCTTCACGAAACTCATCATCTGTTAAACGTGCCTGAAACTCTTCATCTTTATCTAAATCTTTACCGCGCTTTAAGCTCCAAGTACACGCTACTAGTAAGCCTGTTAGTGTGGCGGGAATGGTCACCATGAGTACATCAAGTAAGTTAATATCTAGATTGTTATCAACGGCAGTGGCAAGCACTACTGCGGCAGCTGCGGCAATTGGGCTGGCTGTAATACCCATTTGTGATGCTACAGTTGCCATGGCTAATGGACGTTCTGGGCGGATGCCTTTTTTGTACGCCACATCGTAAATTACAGGAAGAAGGGGATAAACAGAATGACCCGTACCAACCAGAACGGTTAATGAATAGGTACATAGCGGGCCTAAAAAGACGATATGCTCAGGATGTTTACGTAATAGTTTTTCAGCAAACTTTACCAACAGCTTTAAACCGCCAGTGGCCTCTAACGTCGCCGAAGCCGCCACTACGGCTAGAATAATTAACATTACACTGATAGGTGGCGCACCTGGTGCAACGCCAAATACAAATGCGAGTACCGAAACACCTAACCCGCCCAATAAACCAAAGGCGATACCGCCATGGCGAATACCAACAAATATCACCGCTAATAACAGCAGCATGTGTATATAAAACATCGTGTTTTCTCCCCGCGTAGGTTTTTATGTAGGTTGTTATTATTTTTAGCCTTTTGAAGGTATCCCACTACATCTTTGGGGTTAGTGATGTAACTCAAGCTATTGAATTGGGTGTGGTAATAAATGTTTAAAACGTGAACAACATTACATACCGCTGCGTATATTGTGTTGCGTCACTTTTGTAGGGGAAGGGAGCTGTATTCGAAGCACAGAATATGCAGTTAACTACTCTGTTGATTTGCTTTGAATAACATTTTGGCAATCGTTTTATCGTTACATTGTATTAGCTGCCAACGCTGACAGTTGTTGAATGTGCAGTAGTGATTAATGGCCTCAATTAACGCAGAAACAAAATATGCTTTGTCATGCAGCTCATCTCGCTGGTTGGTTAATGTTTGCGTTTCAATGTGCAGGTTTTGCAGTAGCAAACAATGGTTTTTACGATCGGCTTTTACATCCACGCGGCCAACAAAACCGTCACGCCATAGAATGGGCAGTGAATAATAGCCGAATTGGCGTTTAGCCTCAGGCACATACACTTCTATTTGATAATCAAACCCAAACCACAACTTAAGCTTTTGGCGTTGAATGACTAAATTATCAAACGGATTAAGTAGCCAGACTTTATTGGGAATAGCAGTGGGTAAGGTGAGCGTAGGTTGGTAGAAGTAAACGTGTTGTGTATTGGCGCTGGGGTCGGTAAAGCTGGCGATATCACCTTGTTCGCACAGTTGCGCTAATGTTTGGCTGAGTAGCGGTTTAAGGCCTTTGCGTAAATATTGTATTTGCTGCAAATTACCAAAACCATGCGCCGATAAATAACGCTGAATCAAGTGTTGAGCAAATTCTGTATCGCTAGGCACTGTGGTATCGATGTGCTTGGGTAGTACTCGCTCTGTTAAGTCGTACACCTTTTGAAACTTGTCGCGCCTAGCAACCATTAACTCGCCTTGCATAAACAACTGCTCAAGCGCTTTTTTAGCTGGTTTCCAATCCCACCAAGTGCCATTTTTAGTGTCTGATTCATGGGTAAACTGACTGGCTTTTAATGGACCTTCGGCACTAATACGGGCTTTAACTTCACGCATGACTTTATGTTCTGGTTCAAACCAATGCTTACCACCTTGTTGTAATTGCTGTTTGCGATACAGGCTAAAACGGTAATCTTCAATAGGCAGATAAGCAGCCGCATGGGACCAGTACTCAAACACGGTTTTATCGCTCATTGCTGCATCTAACATGGTGGCAGAATATTCGGGCAGACGACTGTGTAATACATGATGATGCGCGCGTTCGACCACATTAATAGAGTCAATTTGCACATAACTTAATTGCCGGATAAGCTTTGGCAATGACTCCAAAGGTTGTAATAAACCTTGTTGTTGCATATTGAGTTGGAGCCACTGTTTAGCTGAGTAGGGATTGGTCATTAAGCGCCCTATATTGAATGGGTAAACAAATTAAAACACGAGGATAAGTGCCATTGTAGGTCGAATTTTATAGTAGTGTACATCTCGCTGTTTATGATAGGTCTCTATAAATGACGGCGAGAGAATGTTGATATGTTTCACACGCTTTAGCGAGTAAATCTCACCTTAACGGTTACAGCGTGTAAGTTGTATTTTAACGCTTACAGCATGTAAGCCTGAGCTGTTTACTCATTAACATATTCAGCATTGGCTGAAAAATCCAAACCTAAAATCCAAAAAATTAAGCCCAGCAAATGCTGGGCTTAATGTTACTACGTCCAAGCTTTAAGCTTACTCAACGTTTTGGATCTGCTCGCGCATTTGCTCAATCAGTACTTTTAATTCAACTGCGGCAGAAGTGATTTCTGCGCTGATTGATTTAGAGGCTAGGGTGTTTGATTCACGGTTAAACTCTTGCATCATGAAGTCTAGACGGCGGCCTTCGCTGCCACCTTTTTTAAGGATGCGGCGAGCTTCAGTTACGTGAGCTTCAAGGCGGTCCATTTCTTCGGCAACATCTTGCTTTTGCGCCAATAACACCATTTCTTGTTCGATACGGGCAGGGTCTAATTCACCAGCAATATCGGCTAAGCGGTTAGTTAATTTGTCGCGTTGATACTGCATTACCATTGGCATGTGTTCACGCACAACCTTCACTTGCTCCATTACGCCGTCTAAACGGGTCAGTAGCATGTCTTTAATCGCTTCACCTTCACGGCCGCGAGCTTCGATAAACTGATCGATGGCACTGTCGAACGCGATCATTAAATCGGCACCTACACTATCCATATCTTGCTCTGCTGCGGATAGAACGCCAGGCCAGCGCAGTATATCTGTTAGGCTGAGTTCGCCTTGTCCGGCTTCTTGTTTTAACCAGTTTGCTGCACTTAATAGCTGTTTGGCTAAATCTTGATTCAGTTGTAATTCATTACTGCTGTTGTCGGCGAGTTCATAACGTAAATTAACTTCGATTTTGCCGCGATTAAGGCGTTTACGTAAGCGGTCGCGTAAGACAGGTTCAAAGCTGCGAAACTGCTCAGGTAGGCGCAGGTAGGTTTCTAAGTAGCGCTGGTTGACTGAACGGATTTCCCATGAGGCGGTGCCCCATTGTGCTTTGTGCTCGATACGAGCGTAGGCTGTCATGCTTTGGATCATGAAGTGTCCTGTTATGTTATTTACGCGAATGTGAGTTGATTATAGCCGTTTTAGCGGATGGGATTAAAGGATTAGTCGATAGATTTGTGGCTTATCGCTGCTTACCATGGCATCTAACGGCGTGAAGCTCTATAATATGGGCTCAAATATGATATGAATTCGACTACAGGACTTTTCATGCGCCCAAGTAACCGTACACCAGCTCAAACTCGCCCTATCACTATTACGCGTTCTTTTACTGCACATGCTGAAGGCTCTGTTTTAGTTGAGTTTGGCGACACAAAAGTATTATGTACAGCAAGTTTCACTGAAGGCGTGCCGCGCTTTCTTAAAGGCCAAGGCCAAGGTTGGGTAACTGCTGAATACGGTATGTTACCGCGTTCAACTCACAGCCGCATGGACCGTGAAGCGGCTCGTGGTAAGCAGTCTGGCCGTACTCAAGAAATTCAACGTTTAATTGGCCGTGCATTACGTGCAGCTGTAGACATGAAGTTGTTAGGTGAAAACACTATCGTTATCGATTGTGATGTGATTCAAGCCGATGGCGGTACGCGTACTGCGGCTATTACTGGTGCTTGTGTGGCGTTAGTTGATGCGCTTAACTGGGCTCGCGGTAAAGGCATTATTAAAGCTAACCCACTTAAGTTTTTAATTGCTGCTGTGAGTGTTGGTATTTACAAAGGCGAAGCGATCAGTGATTTAGAATACATTGAAGACAGTGCTGCTGAAACTGACATGAACGTTGTGATGACAGAAACCGGTAAGATTATTGAAATTCAAGGAACTGCAGAAGGCGAACCATTTAGCCATGAAGAGTTGCTTGAGTTGTTAGTGTTAGCTAAAAACAGTATTCGCGAAATTGTCGATGTGCAAAAAGCGGCTTTAAGTTAATATGCTGTTGAAAAATGAGGACCGATTACGGTCCTTTTTTTTAATCTAAAATTTGATGAAAGAGGAATAACCGTGAAAGCCTATCAACGCGAATTTATTGAGTTTGCTTTAGCCCGCCAAGTATTACGTTTTGGTGAGTTTACCCTTAAATCTGGCCGTACGAGCCCGTACTTTTTCAATGCTGGATTGTTCAATACGGGTAAAGACTTAGCGCGTTTAGGTCGCTTTTATGCTGCGGCGTTAATGGACTCGGGTATTGAGTTCGATTTGTTATTTGGCCCAGCGTATAAAGGTATTCCGATTGCGACAACCACAGCTGTTGCCTTGTGCGATCATCACGATGTGGATATTCCTTACTGCTTTAACCGTAAAGAAGCCAAAACCCACGGTGAAGGTGGCAGTTTGGTGGGCAGCGAGTTAAAAGGCAAAGTCATGCTGGTGGACGATGTTATCACCGCTGGTACCGCTATTCGCGAATCGATGGAAATTATTAATGCCCACAATGCTCAACTTGCGGGTGTGTTGATTGCATTAGATCGCCAAGAAAAAGGCAAAGGCGAGTTGTCGGCAATTCAAGAAGTGGAACGCGATTTTGGCTGTCAAATTGTGTCGATTATTAAGCTTGCTGATTTAATCAGTTACTTGTCTGAAAAGCCGGGTATGGAAGCAGAACTTGCTTCAGTTAGCGCGTATCGTGAGCAATACGGCATTTAATCTTATTCAGATTTAAACAAAAATGCAGCCCCTATATTATGAAATTAGGTGGCTGCATTTTTATTTGCGTGTTATTTACACACATTATTTTACTTGGTGTAAAAACTCGGCGCGGGTGGCTGGGTTTGATTTAAAAATACCGCCAAGTGCTGTAGTGGTAGTTGAACTGGTTGAGTCCATGACACCGCGAGATTTAACGCAGTAATGCACCGCATCCATTTTTACCGCAACGTCTTTGGTTTCAAGTAGGGTTTGCAGTGCCACTAACACTTGTTGGGTTAGGCGCTCTTGTACTTGTGGGCGTTGGGAAAAGAAGCGCACGATACGATTGATTTTAGACAAGCCAATAATTTTTGTGCGTGGCAAATAGGCCACCGTTGCGAAGCCATCTATGGTCACTAAATGGTGTTCGCAGGTGCTGGTAAGACTGATGTCTTGTACACGCACCATTTCATCAACACCCATTTTGTTTTCGATAACCGTGATCTTAGGGAAGTTTTCGTAATCAAGCCCTGAGAAGATTTCGTCGACATACATTTTTGCAATGCGGCGTGGAGTATCAGCCAAGCTGTCGTCGGTTAGGTCGAGTGACATTAAGGTCAAAATTTCACGCATATGATGTTCAATTTTGACTTTACGTTGTTCAGGCGTGGAAGTTTTTGGCAACATCGGGGTTTCTAGCCCACGGTCTTTTAGTGCTGCTTGTACTTTTATTGCGGCTTCACTGAGTGCCATATATCCTCCAACTACTCGATATCACTGTTTATATGAGTGTACGTTAATACCCACTTGGGCGCCCGTTAAGGGACGAGGAGAATAACGCGATTTGCGCTAAATTAATACTGTAGGTAACAAAAAAGCCGACCCCGTTAGTCGGGTATCGGCTTTTTGTGGTTAAACGTCTAAGCGATATCTACTTTACGTTTAGGTTCTCTTTGATGAACTTAAGCATTTTGTCATAATACTCAGCCCGATTTTCATCGTTGTAGAAGCCATGACCTTCATCGTCTAATATCATTTTTTCAAATGGGTACTCATAAGCTTTCAGCTTTCTCTCTAGTGCTTCATATTGCTCAATTGGCGCTCGTTCATCTTCACCGCCATGTACAATTAATAGCTTAGCTTTTAGCTTGTCGATATTTTCTGATGGTGACATAGCTTTCAGGATAGCGGCATCTTGACCAAGTGCTTTTTTCAAATAACTTAAGCCCATCCGGCGATCTGAAACATCACCTTTATGGAACATTAATGCTAGATCATATACACCAGCAAAACCTACTGCGCATTTGAATAAATCAGGTGCAAGAATCGAACTCTGGAGTGCGCTGTATCCACCAAAACTACCACCGACAATACAGATACGATCTTTATCGACTATGCCTTGTTCAATGACATAGTTAGTGGCATCAATAATATCGTATTGTATTTCAGCACCCCATTTCTTATATCCGGAAAATTCAAAGTCATCTCCATAACCACCAGAGCCACGGAAATTGACTTGTAAAACAGCAATACCTTCTTTTGCAAGCATTTGGTTTTGTGGATCAAATTGCCACCAATCTCGAATGCCATGTGGACCACCATGGGGGTTTACCACTAGAGGTAAGTTTTTAGCGTCTTTGCCTTTTGGCAACGTCAGATAACCGTGAATAGTTTGTCCGTCTCGACTAGTAAATTTAATCGGCTTAACTTCAGCCATATCATCTGGTGTTAACCATTCTCTTGCTGAAACTAAATATCCAAGTTTCATTGTTTCAGCATCGAAAGTGTAATAATCGCCTGGATTGCGATCATTAAAGGCAAACACTATCCACTTATTACCATTGCGAGTTTGACTGACTAAATGCACTTGATGGCCGGGAAGGGCTACTATTAAATCTTTTAGAATTTTTGCTTGTTGATTGTCTGGATTAACAAAGGCATAAGTTGGGTATTCTGCTTCATATTCAACCGCATAAAGTTCTTTTGATACTTCACTAATCCAAAGCTGACTAGGATCGACTAATTCATCTTTTATTAGCGATTTCTTGTCACCGGTGGTGAGGTTAACAGTATAAATACCCAGTGTTTGGTTGTTAACTCGCCCCGCGGCATAGATTATGTTTGGATCCTTGGTAAATGCTACTGGAGTAAAATCGTCTAGACCGAGATTAAGCTGATCAATATTAATCCAGTCGCCTGATTTATAATAAAAAGATTGTTCAATATCGTCTTTGTTTGTACCTTTAACAAGCCTAACTTCGCCATCGTGATCAGTAATAAATTGTGAATAGCTAATAGGCGCGTAGGTAATTTTTCGGCGTGTGCCTCTATAGACATCAACTTTAAAAACAATATGAAGGTTATCTGCTGTTGAAGTACTTCCAGCCCCCCAAGGCAGCGCTTGGACAAGCATGTATCTGTCATCATCTTGTAAAGGATCTAAAATAAATGCTGTACCGCGGTAAGGAGTTTTTTTCTTAATGCTTGAGCCAGTTTGCTGTTCGTTATTTTCGTAGCCAAAAAGATATTCAGCTTGAGAACCATCAGCGTTTACGGCCATTAGTTCACCGTAATACTGAGGATGATCATCCCAACCCTTTAAGTACTCTTTTTCAAATACAATACGATCATCGTTTACCCATACATAATTTCCGACTTGGGCATTAGTACCAAATTGAATAGCATGGACAATTTTTAAGGTTTTTGCGTCTAAAATAATTAAAATACGTTTATCGTCATTGATTGTTTTTGCACTGATATAGTCACCACTAGGTGAATATTTAACATTGCTGTATTCAGACGATTTACTAAACAATTTTGCAGTTGTTAGTGTGTCAGATGCAAAAGATGATGTTATGAAGGCAGGGTAAAGTAATAAAGCCAAAGCGATAAGCTTGGATAGTTTCATTGTACATCCTTGTGGTTTGTTGTGTTTTTGTTTTTATTGTTGCCTATTTGTTTCTGGCGCAATTTTAAAATAAAAGAGTATTTATTTCAATCAAAGAAAGATTAAGTTGTATCAGTATTTTTATTCAGAAGAAACAACATGTGAGGTATAAAATGCGCAGCATAAATACAGTCCGTGTAATTAATGTTAAAAATGTAACGGTATTGTATTTAATTCAAGTGGTCGGAGCAATACGTACTCATTATTTATTCATTGAGATGAGGTGGAAATATGGACGTATATTACGACTTCCAATTTATGTTGATACCCGTTTGGTTGGCCTCTTTGCGCGGTTGAATTTGCTTGAAAGTCATAACGCAGGTACAAAAAAAGCCGACCCCCGTTTGCCGGGTATCGGCTTGTTGATATAATATTTTTTAGCTCATTAGCTCATTAGCTCATTAGCTCATTAGCTCATTACGATTTAATGTTTAGGTTCTTTTTAAGAAATAGAAGCATTTTTTCATAATATTGGGCACGATTGTCATCATTGTAGAAACCATGGCCTTCATCATCCATCACCAGTTTTTCATAGGGATAATCATGTGCTTTAAGGGCTTTTTCTAGTGATTCTAGTTGTTCAATGGGCGCTCGTTCATCGTCACCGCCATGCACTAGAAGCAAGTTTGCTTTCAGCTTATCTACATTTTCTGAGGGAGACATCGCCCTTAGTACTTCACTATTTTGACCTAAAACATTTTTAAGGTAACTAGTACCCGAAGCACTATTTGCAATATCTCCTTCATCGAACATCAGTTCTAAATTATAAATCCCTGCAAAACCGATAGCGCATTTGAACAGATCGGGTTCAAGTATTGCGCTTTGCAATGCACTATAACCACCAAAACTACCACCAGAAATACAGATACGGTTTTTATCTACATAACCTTGCTCAATGACATAATGAGTGGCATCGAGAATGTCATATTGTATTTCTGAACCCCATTTTTGGAATCCAGCTTGTTCAAAGTTTTGTCCAAAACCACCTGAACCACGAAAATTGACTTGTAATACAGCCATCCCTTGATTTGCTAGCATTTGGTTTTGAGTATTAAACCCCCATTCATCTCTTACTCCATGCGGACCACCATGGGGATTGACTACAAGAGGGAGGTTTTTCGCTTCTTTATCATAAGGTAATGTTAAATAGCCGCTAATGACTTTACCGTCTCGGCTGGTAAAACTAATTGGCTTCACTTCTGACATTCGCGCTGGGTCGAGCCATTTCTTGGCAGAGGCTAAGTGTTGGAGTGTGATGGCCTTGGTATCAAATATATAATAATCACCGGGATTTCGATCGTTAAATGCCACCACGATGAGTTTTTCTGAATGACGAGTTTCGCTAACAATACGAACTTGATGGCCAGGTAATGATGCGAGCAACTGCTTTAGCAATTTTGAATGACTGTCTTCTGGATTGACGAAAGCGTAAGACGGATAACCATTTTCAAATTCAACTGCATAGAGTTTTTTGGTAGCTTGGTTTATCCAGTAATTACTGGGATCACTTTTGTCATCTTTAATAATTTGCGTTTTTTCACCTGTTTCTAGATTGATTTCATAAATCCCTAAGGTTTCGCCTTTTACCCGAGCCGCTGCATAAATACTGTTTTTATTTTCGGCAAAAGATATTGGGTAGAAATCATCCAAATTGAGTTTGAGGTTATCGGTGTTAAGCCATTCGCGGTCTTGACGATAAAATACTTTTGTTATGTTGTTTTCATCTTCGCCTGCAACAAAGCGTACTTCACCATCGTGATCGGTTAAAAATCGAGAGTAACCTATAGGCGAAGTGGTGACTTTTCTGCGGAACCCTTTGTATAAATCTACACGGTATACAGTCTGTGATAATTCATAGTTTAAAGAATTAGACTCATTCCATGGGATTGCATTGACGAGCATATAGCGGTCGTCATCGGGAAGGGGATCTAAAATAAATGCCGTTGCTCTTATGGGGGTATTTTTCTTTAGATGTGAACCAGTTTGTTGCTCGCCGCTATTAAAACCAAAAAGGTAAGTTGCTCTTGAGCCATCGGCATTAACAGCCATTAGCTCACCATAATACAGCGGTACGTCACTCCAACCTTTTAAATATTCTTTTTGCAGTACGATTCTTTCATTATTGACCCAAGCGTAATTACCTACTTGGGCATTGCCAGGGAAAAATATCGCGTGATGTATTTGTTTTGTTTTTGCATTTAATATTAGTAGCTTGTCTTTACCATTATGTTTGGTTATTGCACTAATATAGTCGCCTGTTGGAGATATTTTTACATTGCTAAATTCAGCCCCTCGGCTAAATAGTCGTGCAGTAGAAAGGCTTTCTGCTGCAAATGCATGGGTGAATAGGCCACCACAGACAAGTAACATAATGGTTAGGTATTTGGTGAAAATCATGAGACATCCTTGTTTAATCGTTCGTTCTTACTTCGTTTTTATGTGGTATAAATATTCGATCTGATACGGTTTAAGGGTAAAGGAAGAGTAAGTAGCATTGGCAGCAAAAGGACCGAACTAGCATCCTTTATTGATGCGATATTAACTTCTTAACAATTGCTGTTGAATAAACGTCCACTGTTCATCAAAGTGTTGTGTTGGCTTTTGTTTAAACTCACTGCGGACAAATTGTGAAATACGTCCTTCTGCAAAGGCTAGCAACAAGTTAGCTAAAATAGCTTCATCGATATTAAAGCCTACGCCTTCACGCAAGGTTTTTTCACGTAGAATTTGTTTGATGTGTGTTTCTATTTTGGCAAATAATACGTCAATTCTACTGCGTAAACGCTCGTTTTCACCTAGCAAGGCATCGCCATTAAGCACCCTTGAGATGCCTGGGTTACGTTCAGAAAATACTAATAGCAGGTGTAATACCAACTGGCAGCGGGTCATGGTGTCTTTTTCTTCGTCCATGATGATGTTTAAGCGTGATAAAATCGCATCTTCAATAAATTCGATTAAGCCTTCGAACATCCGCGCTTTACTGGGGAAGTGTCTGTACAGTGCAGCTTCTGACACGCCCACTTCGGCGGCGAGCTTTGCTGTTGTTATACGTTGACCTGGGCTGGTTTCGAGCATTTGTGCTAAGCATTGTAAAATATGCTCACGACGATTTATTTTAGGGCTTTCAGCCATTATCTGTTCCTTGGCTCAGTGACTACTTGAAAAGGTTATTTGGTGCCTGAATGACCAAAACCGCCTTCTCCACGATCTGAGCTATTAAACTCATCCACTACGGTAAACGTTGCCTGTACAACGGGTACAAACATCAATTGGGCTAATCGATCGCCAATTTCGAGAGTAAATGGTTTATCACTTCTGTTCCAACATGACACCATTAACTGTCCTTGGTAATCGGAGTCAATTAAGCCGACTAGATTACCCAAAACAATGCCATGTTTATGGCCCATGCCTGAGCGCGGTAAAATCACAGCGGCAAGGCCTGGGTCTGCCACATGAATGGCGATACCTGTTGGAATCAATACAGTTTGATTTGGCTCAATGACCATTGCGCTGTCGATCATGGCACGTAAATCCATGCCTGCGCTACCGGGTGTCGCATAAGCTGGCAATGGAAATTCACTGCCTATACGTGAGTCGATAATTTTTAGTTCAATGGGTGTTTTCATGATTTTTTTAATTGTTTTTCTATCAATGTAAGTAATTGGCGCGCCAGTGTCAGTTTGTCTGTTGCGGGCAGTTGTTGGCTGCCGTCTTGCCAAAATACCTGTAGTGCATTGCTATCGGCATTAAAGCCTAAGCCTTGAATAGAAACATCATTGGCGGCAATCATATCAAGCTTTTTGCGTTGAAGTTTGCCACGGGCGTATTGCTCTACATCGTTGGTTTCTGCTGCAAAGCCTACAGTGAATGGACGAGGAGTGTGCTGAGCTACCGTGGCTAAGATATCAGGATTCCGCACTAGCGCAAGTTGCATTTGTTCAGCCGATTTTTTTATTTTTTGATCCGCAACGTCAGCAATCCGATAATCAGCTACTGCGGCGCAACCAATAAAAATATCATGTTGTTCAACCTGTTCCATCACAGCATCAAGCATTTGTTGTGCTGAACCCACATCAATGCGTGTAACACCTGCTGGGGTGGCTAGATTAACCGGACCTGAGACTAATGTGACGGTTGCGCCCATTTCCGCAGCTGCTTGGGCTATAGAGAAACCCATTTTTCCTGAGCTGTGGTTGGAGATATAGCGCACTGGGTCAATCGCTTCACGCGTTGGCCCTGCGGTAATGAGTAACTGATGACCTTGTAATATCTTGGGGCCAAAAAATTGTATCAGTTGTTCTGCCATCACCACGGGTTCTTGCATTCTGCCAGGGCCGACTTCACCGCATGCTTGATTACCTGAGGCGGGTTGCCAAATGGTAAAGCCTTTACGGGCTAAATTAGCCATGTTTTCTTGGGTCGCAATATTTTGGTACATTTGCTGGTTCATTGCAGGGCAAACAATGACGGGGGCGCTGGTCGCTAAACAGGTGGTTGTTAACAAGTCATCTGCCATGCCGGCATTAATACGTGCCATTAAATTTGCCGTAGCAGGTGCAAGCAATACAACATCAGCCCAACGAGCGAGTTCGATATGACCCATAGCCGCCTCTGCTGCGGGATCGAGCAAATCTGAGGCTACTGGATGGCCTGAGAGCGCTTGTATGGTTAATGGGGTGATAAACTCCATAGCGCTCTGAGTCATGATGACACGCACGTCTGCGCCACGCTCTTTTAATCGGCGGATCAAGTCTGCACTTTTATATGCGGCAATACCGCCACCAATTCCGAGTAATACTTTTTTATTTGTCAGCATGATGCACATTATCCGACTCAAACCTAATTGCGGCTAACAATATCACAAACCTATGACAATTTGCGCAGATCCAATCTCAAAAATATCGACCATACTGTGTAATACCAATCCTATTAAATATGTGATCTTTCAGCGGGAGTTCAAAGTGCTGTAGGCAAGGCAGATGATTGAAGCGAATAGTGATTCTATTTTGAAAACATCTAACGAAGCATAAAGTACTTTGAAACCCGCCAGAAAGGAGTCTCTCAGGTATTCCACTTCTGTGTTGCATCGATTTAAAAGGGAACAGCCATTTCTACATCAATGCGCCTTGAATTAAAAAACCTGAGAGACTCTGAACTGATCAGATATTTAATGAGATTGGTATAAGCAATTCGAACTCTATTTTTGAAAAAGACAACAATTCGTTATTGGTACTGCGCTTGCTGATTCTGTGTTGTTTTTGTTATTCAGAGTCGACTTAATACGTTTAATGGCATCGCCACATTGAATATAAGGGACATTCATGGGAATTAAAGATTGGCCACAAGGAGAAGGACCGCGAGAAAAATTATTGCTCAAAGGTGCAGGGCATCTTTCGGATGCAGAATTGCTTGCGGTGATATTACGTAATGGTCTGGCAGGGCAAAATGCGGTCGATTTAGCCCGAAACATGATTAATCAGTTTGGTGGTTTGCGCAGTTTACTGAGCGCACCTAAAAGCCAAGTATGTAAATTAGCCGGTGTTGGGCCGGTAAAATATGCTCAATTACAGGCTGCAGCGGAAATTTCTAAGCGAATTGCTCATGAAAATCTACAAAGAGGGCAAATTTTGACAAATCCTGATTTAACTCGGGACTATTTAATGAGACAATTGGCAGACCGATCCTATGAAGTGTTCGCCTTACTATTGTTGGATACCCAACATAGAGTCATTCAATTTGTAGAATTATTTCGTGGCACCATCGATTCTGCTTCTGTTTATCCTCGCGAGGTTGTAAGCCTTGTTTTGGAGAAAAAAGCGGCAGCGGTAATTGTGTGTCACAATCACCCGTCTGGCATTGCAGAGCCAAGTCAGGCTGATCGGCGAATAACTGAGCGAATAAAAAATGCATTGGCAACCATAGATGTTTCTTTGTTAGATCATATGGTTGTAGGTGATCAGGAGATAGTCTCCTTTGCCGAGCGTGGGTGGATTGTATAAACACTGCTTGATCTTCTATGGTCAATCGTGTATAAAATGCGCCCTCTTTGTGCCTCGGGCGACGGCCATACGAGGCACATTAATGCTCGAGCGTTAAAAATTTGTTTTGGAGAAGATTGACATGTCAAGAGTATGCCAAGTAACTGGCAAGAAGCCAATGGTTGGTAACAACCGTTCGCACGCAAAAAATTCGACTCGTCGTCGTTTTTTACCTAACCTACAAAACCACCGTTTTTGGTTAGAAGAAGAAAAGCGTTTCGTGCAATTACGTGTATCTACTAAAGGTATCCGTATTATCGACAAGAAAGGTATTGAAGTGATTGTTAAAGAACTTCGTGCCCGTGGCGAGAAGGTATAATAGAAAATGGCTAAATCTAAAGGTAATCGTGAGAAGATCAAATTAGTATCTAGTGCTAAAACTGGTCACTTCTACACTACTGAAAAGAACAAGCGTAACATGCCTGAAAAAATGGAAATCAAGAAATTTGATCCAGTCATTCGTCAGCACGTTATGTACAAAGAAGCTAAAATCAAGTAATTGATTTTTGATTCTTAAAAAAGCCCCTTAATTGGGGCTTTTTTTATGCCTGTTTGAAAATAGTCTATACTGAATCGAACAATAATCAGCTGAGTAAACACCGTTAGTCAGGTTCTGAATTTAGTCTATACAGCAGTTGTTTATGTCACGAGGTGCATGGCTAATGTCATTGGATTTTATTGAGCCATTTCCGCATGGTCATATCGCCATTATGTTGAAATATTGCTATACAGATGTGATGCAAATATCATAATTAAATGCGTAAAGTATTATTAACGGCTAAAACAAGCTAACTTTTTGGCTGTAATGATTTTTTCATAATAAATTGAGACACTGTGTTTTACTTGAAGTGAAATAAAATGCTTTAAAAGTGAATTAAAATGCAATACCATTCTTTTTTGATACAGCAAACCGTCATGTGGCATTTATTGTCATCGTCATTAATGAACATCAAACCTATACCGAGGTGAATTTGCCCGTGAGAACCACTGAATTAGTTGATGGATTTCGTCATTCTGCACCCTATGTTAATGCTCATAGAGGTAAAACTTTTGTCGTTATGTTGGGTGGTGAAGCATTAGCGCACCCACAATTCCGCGGTATTTTAAATGATGTGGCTTTGTTGCATTCACTTGGGATTGAGGTGGTATTAGTTTATGGAGCAAGACCACAGATTGACGCAGGTTTAAAGGCGGCTGGAATTGAACCGGCATATCACAATGGTATTCGTATTACCGATGATGAAACCCTGAAGATTATCAAGCAGGTTGCTGGGGCGACTCAATTTGATATTACTGCTAGGTTGTCGATGAGCTTGGGCAATACGCCAATGCAAAATGCGCAAATAAACCTTGTGAGTGGTAATTTTGTTATTGCACAACCATTAGGTGTAGATGACGGTGTCGATTTTTGTTTAAGTGGCAAGGTGCGCCGTATTGATGCGCAAGGCTTACGTCGTCAATTAGACAATAACGGTATTGTATTAATGGGGCCAATTGCCGCTTCTGTTACAGGTGAAAGCTTTAACCTGACCGCTGAAGAAGTTGCGACCCAAGTAGCGATTAAGTTAAAGGCCGATAAGATTATTGGTTTTAGTGATACCAACGGCCTTATCGGTAAAAATGGTGAAGTGATTGCCGAGCTGATGCCGGACGATATTGAAGAAATGCTTAAGACGATGGCTGTAGATGACCATACTTCAGTTGGCACCGTTGCATTCTTAAAAGCCAGTATTGAAGCATGCCGCCGAGGTGTACCTCGTTGCCACTTAGTCAGTTATTTAGAAGATGGTGCGTTACTGCAAGAGTTGTTTTCACGCGAAGGGATTGGTACCCAAATTGTTACCCAAAGCGCCGAACGTTTACGTAGAGCGACTATTAGCGACATAGGCGGTATCTTAAACCTTATTCGCCCATTGGAAGAGCAAGGCATTTTGGTGCGTCGCTCACGCGAGCAACTCGAGATGGAAATTGAACAGTTTATGCTGGTTGAGCGCGACAACTTAGTGATTGGTTGTGCAGCTTTGTATCCGTTTGAAGAAGACAATGCGGGTGAGTTTGCGTGTTTAGTGGTTCATCCTGATTATCGCGATGCTGATCGTGGTAGCATTTTGCTTAATAACATTATTGGCCAAGCTCGCGTGCGTGGTTATTCACGTCTATTTGCGTTAACGACCCGTAGTATCCATTGGTTTTTAGAGCATGGCTTTAATATTGTTGATGTTGAAGAACTGCCGAATAAGAAAAAACAGCTGTATAACTATCAGCGTCGTTCAAAAATTCTTGCGTTAGATTTGTAGAAGTAACAAGGCCGTTAACACATAAAAAAGCCGGATGAGTATAAAATCATTCGGCTTTTTTGTGGGTGAAGCATCAGTGCTTTGAGTGACTTCATTTTCCCATTGTAGAGCTTATTATGCTGACGCTTTGGCTAAGGCGTTACGTCGTTGACGTTGCAATATCATGTCGCCAACAAAGATAACTAACGCGCCCCAAATAAATCCAAAGGTAATGCCTTTTTCGATATCAAACGGTTCATTAAACAGTTTTACCGCTAAGATGAACATGATACTTGGGCCAATATATTGGAAAAAACCTAAAATCGAAAATGGAATTCTGACAGCGGAACCCGCAAAACACAGTAACGGAATCGTTGTGACAATACCCGCAGCGACTAGGAGTAAATTCAGGTCGAGAGTGTTGGTTAGCATGCTCGTTGTCGAACTGTCTAAGGTGATGAATAGATAACCCAGAGCGATAGGTAACAAGATTGCTGTTTCGACTAATAAACCTGATTTTGCGTCAATATTAACTTTTTTGCGCAGTAAACCATAAAACCCAAAGCTGGCTGCCAAGGCTAATGATAAAAGCGGAATAGAGCCAAAAGAGATCAACTGCACTAGTACTCCTATACTGGCCAACGCCACTGCAACCCATTGCAATTTTCGCAAACGCTCACCCAGAAATACCATTCCCAATAAGACGTTAAACAGCGGGTTGATAAAATAGCCTAGGCTAGCATCGAGCATGTGGTCGTTGTTGACTGCCCAAATAAAAATCAGCCAATTAGCGGCAATTAATATTGAGGTGATCAGCAATATTAATAATTGCTTGGGCTGTTTTAAAATCAAACGTAAACGGCTAAATCCACCAATAAATTGCATCAAAATAACCATGAATATAAATGACCAAATGACACGGTGCATTAATATTTCGGTGGCAGGGACATGATGTAATAACTTGAAATAAAGCGGGGCAATACCCCAGATGGTGTAGGCGCAAATGGCGAGAAGCACCCCTTTACGATATTCTAAATCAGGCATAGTAAGTCAACAGTGGGGAGAACTAAAAGAGAGGGCGATTGTAGGTCGCCCCCTAGAATGACACAAGTGCTTAAGCGATTTCTTTTATCGCTAGAGTGTCAGTTATATATTGCGATAATGACCGTTTAGCCCACCATATATGTGCCAGTCCCAAATGCGATGTGAACACCTTGTTCATTGTGTAATTCCATCCGGCAAACGGATACACGATTACCAGAGCGAATAACCGTGCCAGTGCCAGTGAAGATTTCACCCCGACCGGGACGTAAAAAGTCGACCCGCATATCAATAGTGCCTAAGGTGGTTAAGCGTTGTTGTAATTCTTCAAGAGTCCAATCTTCTCTACTGGCAACTAGCCCGGCAAATACTGTCAGTCCGCCGACAACATCAAGTAATGTCGCAGTGACACCACCATGAAGAATATTTTGATGAATATTGCCGATAAGCTCGGGTTTCATTTTTATCACCACTTCAACCCCATTGATGTCGTAGTGTTTGATATCTAAACCGAGTAAATTATGAAATGGAACATGTTGATCAAAAACATCAGCAACTTGCTGTAAAGCTTGAGTTTGAATAGATGTGGTCATGAGCAATCCTTGTCGTTTTATTCTTATTATCGTTGTTATTTATAGGGGAGACTTACTGCCATAGAGTATTTAATCTAACCCTAAAGTGGCGTCGACTCAATCATCTATCTTGGATGAAAACAACGCAAAGGTGTTTTGGTTCAAGACATCTGTGGCTCAGTGCTTTAAAATGAGTGCCCTTTGAATGATGATGTTGTTAATGGATACTCCGATTTCGACCAATATTGCGTCCTCAGATGTGTTGACGACAGAGCAAGATGTACTTGCCGCGAGCCTGCAGCAAGTTTTTGGTTATCGCGCCTTTCGTGAAGGGCAGCGAGAAGTCATTGAGCAAAGTTTACAGGGCCAAGATACCTTAGTGATTATGCCTACCGGTGGCGGCAAAAGTATGTGCTATCAATTGCCTGCTATTGTGTTGCCTGGTGTGACCGTGGTGGTGTCGCCATTAATTTCGTTAATGAAAGACCAAGTCGACAGTTTACTGCAAAGTGGTGTGTCAGCTGCTTATCTCAATTCATCTTTACCGCGTGAGCAAAGTGCTGAGGTGTTACGTAAATTACATGCTGGTGAGATTAAATTGTTGTATGTCTCTCCAGAGCGACTTTTGCGTCCTGATTTTATTGAGCGTCTGCAATCGGTTGATGTTTCAATGTTTGCAGTTGATGAAGCCCATTGTATTAGCCAATGGGGCCATGATTTTAGACCTGAATATGCGGCATTAGGGCAGTTAAAAGAATACTTTCCTTACTTACCTTTAATGGCCTTAACTGCAACCGCAGATCATGCCACGCGTTTGAGTATTTGCGAGCGCTTAGGGGTAACCCCTTATACCTTGTTGTCGAGTTTTGACCGTCCAAATATCCGTTATACCGTGGCTGAAAAGCTTAATGCGGCTAATCAATTACGTCAGTTTCTAACTATTCAAAATGGCACTAGTGGGATTGTGTATTGCAGCAGTCGTCGTCGAGTTGATGAGGTGGCCGAGCGTTTACGCTTACAAGGATTTAATGCTCAAGCATACCATGCCGGTTTGAGCCAGGAAGAGCGTGGTAACGTTCAAGATAAATTTCTAAAAGATCAAATCGATATTGTGGTGGCTACGGTGGCCTTTGGCATGGGGATTAATAAATCTAACGTACGCTTTGTGGTGCATTACGATATTCCTAAAAGCATTGAAGCTTATTACCAAGAAACAGGCCGTGCAGGCCGCGATGGTTTAGATGCAGAAGCTTATATGTTATTTGATCCTGCCGATATAGGCCGGGTTAGGCATTTGATTGAGCAATCTGAACCTGGGCCTCAACAACAAGTCGAATTTCATAAATTGCATACCATGGCAGCATTTGCTGAAGCGCAAACGTGTCGTCGCCAAGTGTTGTTAAACTACTTTGATGAAGTGGCATCAAAACCTTGTGGTAACTGTGATATCTGTCTTGATCCACCCAAGCGATATGATGGTACTGAAGATGCGCAAAAAGTACTGTCTTGTATTTATCGTTTACAGCAACGTTTTGGTATCCACCATGTAATTGAAGTATTGCGCGGTTCAAAAGCGGCCAACATAGTGGATAGAGGCCATGATAAGTTATCGACATGGGGCATTGGTAAAGATAAATCAACTGAGTTTTGGCTCAGTGTTATCCGCCAATTAATTCATTTAGGTTTGATGAGTCAGGATATTACCCGCGGCTCTGCAATTAAGCTTAACCCTGCCGCAAGACCAATCCTTAAAGCTGAGTTATCGCTAATGTTAGCGGAACCTCGGATTCAATTGATTGATGTAAAGCGCAAACCCAATGGACGTGCACCGCAACAGTATGATCGTAAGTTGTTTGCTCGATTAAAATTACTGCGTCGCGAACTAGCTGAGAAAAATGACATTCCACCCTATTTAGTCTTTAACGACGCAACACTCGCAGAGATGTGTGCGATGCTGCCCACAAGCCCTGGCGAGATGCTCGCGGTAAATGGTGTTGGGCAGATTAAGCTTGACCGATTTGGTGGCGAATTTTTAGATGAAATTTCTGATTATTTGACCAAAGGTTAGTGATTTAGTTTTCATCATTAGAACTGTTTTTCTCTTGAGATTTTATTTTATTTAATTGATTTAATACTGCTTTTTTAACGAGTACTTCAAAAGTATCAAGTTGTTGTAAACTCGCCATACCAATATTTACTTTGAGCTCGGATTTCCATTCACCAAGTACTTGCTCTATTTGGGTTATGACTCTTGCCGCCCCCACTGACGATGCGTGTGGCAAGATAATAATGAGTTCATTAGTATTATGCCGAAACAATTGGTCTTGCTCTCTAAGTGTATTTTTGAGCCGCGGAATAATAAAGGGTATATCCTCAATATTGTTATTACTGATATTAATCAGTAGCATACTTAATTGATAGTGCCCTTGTTTGGCATTATCTAACATATTGTCTATACGGTGCTGCTGGCTTTCTTCTTGAGCATTCACATTATTGAGTCGCTGTGGTTTACGGGCCAAAAATAGGACTAATCCAACAGACAGTAACAAAATCATCAAGGCGGTAATGGTTAAATTTTGATTGATGTTGCTGACAGGTTTCTCTGGTGGTGTACTGGCTTCACTTTGTGCTGTTATTCTGGCTTTATACTGCATAAAGTGGGCATTGTTTAACTTGGCCGCAGCTTGTTTAGCTGCACCAAAACGCTGCACCTGAAATTGATAAGCCGATTCAAATTGATTTTGTTCAGCGTAATATTGACTGATTATCTGGTTAAACTCCTCTAAATCCGAAAATTGCTCAAGTTCAGTGGCTTGCTCAATAATTTCATTTAGCAGTGACAAGGCTTGGTTGTCTTTATGTTGTGCAAAATACACTTTGGCTAATGTACGCTTGATGCGCATGACGTTGATTGGTTCTTGGTATTTTTTGAATAGTTCGATGCTCGATAAAGCGAGTTGTTCAGCAATATCATAATCGCCAACATACAAGTGAACACTTGCCAGTAAGGAATTACTGGTGGTTAAATCTCTTTCTGAGGTGTTTTTACTATTTGCAGCCTCAGCTTTTTTGAGGTAGTAAAGTACTTTTTTTCTATTGTTCAATGTAATACTGATACGAGCTAAATTAATTGCAAATGCAAATTCTAGCTTGCCAAAAGTAGATGAATCTTCATATGTTAATTCAGCAAAGTGTAATGCCTCTTTGAGATCCCCCATTGAAAAAAATACATTTGCAATTTCAGATAACAAGTATGATTTAGGGACCAAATACCAATCCTGAAATTGTGCCTGAGCATCACTAAAAATATCTAATGCTAAACGTAAATCCTCAATCGATTGGTTATAGTTTTCTAGGCTGGTGTTTTGACTACTGCTTAGAAAAAGACTATTTACAATAGCTTGTTTTTCAGAATAACGCTTGGCTAAACGTAGTGCTTCCTCTGTGAGAAGCTGCTCTTGCAGTATATTACCAAGGCTCTGATGTGCAGCGGCTTGGCATTGTATAAAGTAGGGGCGAGCTGTGTCGTACTTAAACTGTCTAGCATTTATTTCACCTTGTTTTGCTAAGGTGATTGCTTGGTTAAACTCATTAAACTCTAATAAGTTAAAACAATGTAATAGTGTTAAGCGCAGAGCATTTATATTGGTTAGTGGTTGTTTAGCGTGTTGTTGCTCGAGTGAATCAATGAGTATTTTGGCGTCTGCAGATCTTTGAGTATTAATATTGCTGATCACATCGAGTTGTTCTCGAGCGCTCAGTTGTTGAGTTTCGGCAATGATATCGGTGGAAAGTAATAAACGTTGCGATGGTTGAGCCAAAACTGCCGTAGTCGCTAAATATAGTGTGAGGCCAAAGATTAAAGCAAAAATGCGACTAAAGTTATATTCAATACTCTTTTTCGACAACATCATCGTCATATATCTACTTAACATGGGGTGATAGCAGTATACGATTATTTATATCCAGATACATAAAAATATAATCGATGCAGCAACTTAGATTGATGTTTATTTGCACTTTGAGAGGTAAGTTCATTAATTGAAAGCGAATCAATATTGGCTGATAATGTCGCTGGTTAACTGTAATGAAGCACTAGTACGCTATCATCTTTTTCACGTTGACCAAATTAGGGTTGACACAGACGGCTGGTCGCGTTACATATTAGGCATAGACATATTTTGTACGTCAATCATTTAGCATAATTAGTTATTAAAAGTGAATACTAACGTCATGAATACACAATCAGCTTTACTCGGACTCCTCCTCCTCTCACGCATATCCTGCGCGGAGTCCTTTGTGTTACATGTAAAATAATTCATTAAACATACACAAACCCCGCGCTAATTGTCGCGGGGTTTTTTTTTAGCCCTTTTGAAATGAAGCCGTTGTGTACCTCGCAGCTAATTCAAATAAACATGATGGTCGATGGAGAAATTCGATGTCCAATAGAGTCATAATCTTTGATACTACCTTACGTGATGGTGAGCAAGCATTAGCAGCCAGTTTAACCGTTAAAGAAAAGCTACAAATTGCGTTGGCTCTAGAGCGTTTAGGTGTAGATGTAATGGAAGTGGGTTTTCCTGTTTCTTCTCCGGGCGATTTTAAATCGGTGCAGACCATTGCTAAAACCATTAAAAACAGCCGTGTGTGTGCGCTATCTCGTGCACTTGAAAAAGACATCGATGCTGCAGCCCAGGCTTTGTCGGTTGCCGATCAATTTCGAATTCATACCTTTATCTCTACTTCGACCATTCATGTTGAAAGTAAATTAAAGCGCTCTTTTGATGATGTATTAGAGATGGCCGTTAATGCGGTTAAATACGCCAGACGATTTACAGATGACGTTGAGTTTTCATGTGAAGATGCTGGTCGCACACCAATCGATAATTTATGTCGTATGGTTGAGGCGGCGATTAAAGCCGGTGCTCGTACCATTAATATTCCTGACACCGTAGGTTACACAGTGCCAAGCGAGTTTGGTGGCATTATTCAAACCTTATTTAATCGGGTTCCTAATATCGATCAAGCCGTTATCTCGGTTCATTGTCATGATGATTTAGGCTTGTCGGTGGCCAATTCAATTGCTGCAGTTGAAATGGGCGCCCGCCAAGTTGAATGTACTATTAATGGTATTGGTGAACGTGCCGGTAACTGTTCGTTAGAAGAAATCGCCATGATTATTGCAACTCGCAAAGATTTGTTAGATTTAGACTGTGGTATTAATGCCAAAGAAATTCACCGCACCTCATCGCTAGTGAGTCAATTATGTAATATGCCGATCCAAGCCAATAAAGCGATTGTGGGAACTAATGCATTTTCTCATTCATCGGGCATTCATCAAGACGGTATGCTTAAAGCCAAAAATACTTACGAGATCATGACACCAGAAAGTATTGGCTTAAACCGTAATAATTTGAACATGACTTCACGCTCTGGTCGCCATGTGATTAAACATCGCATGGAAGAAATGGGTTACCAACAAACTGACTATGACATGGACAGTCTTTACGAGCAGTTTTTGACCTTAGCAGATAAAAAAGGCCAAGTGTTCGATTATGATTTAGAAGCATTGGTATTCATGGAGTCGCAAGCGCAAGATGACGATAAGTACCAGCTTCAGCACATGATGGTGCATTCTGATTCGACTGAAGGTGTCGCCACTGCCACGGTACGTATTGCTGTTGATGGCAACGATATTACTGAGGCTGCTACGGGCAATGGTCCTGTTGATGCAGCATACAATGCTATTGCACGCGCAACAGAGCGTAAAATTAATATCACTAATTACAAGTTAAGCGCGAAAGGCGAAGGTCAAAATGCGCTTGGGCAAGTTGATATTACCGCAAAATATAATGAACAAATGTTCCACGGCGTTGGCTTAGCCACAGACGTCGTCGAAGCATCAGCTCAAGCGTTAGTACATGTGATGAACTTAGTGTACCGCGCAGATAAAGTGGCTGACTTTAAACAACAGATCCATAAAGAAAGGGAGTTAGGCGGCGTATGAGTTATCAAATAGCAGTTTTGTCGGGTGATGGTATTGGTCCTGAAGTGATGGCTGAAGCGCGTAAAGTGCTCAGTGCTGTTGAGACACGTTTTGGGCTGGATATTCAATACACCGAATTTGATGTCGGCGGTATTGCCATTGATAACCATGGCTGTCCTTTACCTGACGCGACTTTAAAAGGCTGCGAAGCCGCGGATGCGATTTTATTCGGCAGTGTCGGTGGCCCTAAGTGGGAAAATTTGCCACCAAACGATCAACCTGAACGCGGCGCATTATTGCCATTGCGCGGACACTTTGAGCTATTTTGTAATTTACGCCCAGCCAAATTACATGACGGCTTAGAGCATATGTCACCGCTTCGTAGTGATATATCAGCCCGTGGTTTTGACGTGTTGTGTGTCCGTGAATTAACTGGTGGTATTTACTTTGGTAAGCCGAAAGGGCGCCAAGGTGAAGGAAATGATGAAGAAGCCTTTGATACCATGCGTTATAGCCGTCGCGAAATTAGTCGTATTGCTCGTATTGCTTTTGAAGCCGCGCGTGGACGTAAAAATAAGGTGACTTCGGTAGACAAGGCCAACGTATTAGCCTGTTCAGTATTATGGCGCCAAGTGGTAGAGGAAGTTGCTAAAGACTTTCCGGATGTCACTTTAGAACACATCTATATTGATAACGCGACTATGCAGCTATTACGTCGTCCTGATGAGTTTGATGTGATGTTATGTTCTAACTTGTTTGGTGATATTTTATCAGACGAAATTGCCATGTTAACTGGCTCTATGGGGTTATTGTCTTCGGCAAGCATGAATAGCTCTGGTTTTGGCTTATTTGAACCAGCCGGTGGCAGTGCGCCAGATATTGCTGGCCAAGGTATTGCTAATCCGGTAGCACAAATTTTATCTGCTGCATTAATGTTACGTCACAGCCTAAAGCAAGAAGAGGCGGCAAGCGCTATTGAACGTGCAGTGACAAAAGCATTGGCAAGTGGTTATCTAACCGGTGAATTATTGGCTGCAGACAAACGCAGCGAAGCTAAGTCGACAGCGCAAATGGGTGACTTTATCACCCAGGCAATAAAGGAAGGTGTGTAATGGCCCAAGTGACAGGTAAAACCTTATATGAAAAAGTGTGGGACTCACACATTGTTGCCAGTCCAGAAGGTGAAGCGCCAGTTGTGTATGTTGATCGTCATTTAGTCCATGAAGTCACATCACCACAAGCATTTAGCGGTTTAAAAGTGGCTGGGCGTAAACTCCGCGCGCCACAAAAAACCTTTGCCACAATGGACCACAATACCTCAACTCGCAGCGCCAGTTTAGATGCGTTAAGCCCAATGGCGCGTACTCAAGTTGAAACACTGGCACAGAATTGTAAAGAGTTTGGCGTGCGCTTGTATGACATTCATCATCCTAATCAAGGCATTGTTCATGTAATGGGGCCAGAGCTGGGGATTACCTTACCCGGTACTGTGATTGTGTGTGGTGATTCTCACACCGCGACCCATGGCGCATTTGGCGCGTTAGCATTTGGTATTGGCACATCAGAAGTTGAGCATGTGTTAGCAACCCAGACACTACGTCAGTTAAAAGCCAAGAATATGAAAGTTGAAGTGCGTGGCAAAGTAACCGATGGCGTGACGGCTAAAGATATCGTGTTAGCTATTATCGGTAAGCTTGGCATGGATGGTGGTACAGGTTTCGTGGTTGAGTTTTGTGGTGAAGCCATTGAAGCATTAACCATGGAAGGCCGCATGACCTTATGTAATATGGCCATTGAAATGGGCGCTAAAGCTGGCATGGTTGCGCCTGATGAAACCACATTTAACTATCTTAAAGGTCGTGAATTTGCGCCTAAAGATGCAATGTGGGAACAAGCTGTTGCAGCATGGTCTGAGCTTAAATCTGACGCAGATGCTGTGTTTGATGTTGAAGTGGTATTAGATGCCAACGATATTGCGCCGCAGTTAACCTGGGGCACTAACCCTGGTCAAGTCGTTGCGATTGATGGTGTAGTACCTAATCCAGAAACTGAAACCAACAGCACCAATCGCACCAGTATGATTAAAGCATTAGAGTATATCGGCCTGACGCCGGGCACTAAGATGACTGACATTAGCATTAATAAAGTGTTTATTGGCTCTTGTACTAACTCGCGTATTGAAGATTTACGATCCGCTGCTGTGCACGCTAAAAACCGTAAAGTTGCAGAGGGTGTTGTGGCGATTGTGGTACCCGGTTCTGGCCAAGTGAAGTTACAGGCAGAGGCAGAAGGTTTAGATAAAATCTTTATTGAAGCTGGTTTTGAATGGCGTTTACCAGGTTGCTCGATGTGTTTAGCGATGAATGATGACCGTTTAGAAGCTGGCGATCGTTGTGCATCAACCAGTAACCGTAACTTCGAAGGCCGTCAAGGTCGTGGTAGTCGTACTCATTTGGTGAGCCCTGCTATGGCAGCCGCTGCAGCAGTAGCTGGTCACTTTGTTGATATTCGTAAACCTTACTAAACCGAGAGAGGAGATAAACATGCAAGCATTTACTGCCCATACCGGTTTAGCGGTAGCCATTGATAGCGCTAATGTCGATACCGATCAGATTATTCCTAAGCAATTTTTGTCTAAAGTCACCCGTGATGGTTTTGGTGTGCACTTATTTCATGATTGGCGTTACTTGGATGATGCAGGCGATCAGCCTAATCCTGATTTTGTACTTAATCAGCCACGTTTTAAAGGCGCTTCTATTTTATTAGCACAAGAAAACTTTGGTTGTGGATCGTCGCGCGAGCATGCGCCATGGGCACTAGCTGATTTTGGCTTTAGAGTGATCATCGCGCCGACGTTTGCCGATATTTTTTACGGTAATTCGATTAATAACGGTCTGTTACCCGTTAAATTAACATCGGCACAAGTACAACAATTAATGGATGAAGTGGCAGCCAATGAGGGAGCAAAAATTACCGTTGATTTACAAGCTCTCACAGTTACGTCACCTTCAGGAAGCGTGTTTGATTTCGCTATTGTGGAGTCTGCTCGACATAAGTTATTGAATGGTCTTGATGCGATTGGTTTGACGTTGTCATTTGAACAACAAATCAGTGATTATGAAACTCACATACCTGCCTGGTTCGCATAATCGGCTATTTCGGAATGTTTGAGAGTACCGTTTAAATAGCATGAACTATAAATTAAAAACCTCTTGATGATGTCATCAAGAGGTTTTTTTGTTTTTAATTGTAAACGTTTTTATGTCACTATTTTGTAATATAAGTACTGGGTGGACTTATTTTAGATGAATATCGTTAATTATTTAAGCTCACTAGTGTGCTATGTAAAGTTATTTAACCTAATGTTTTTAAATGATAAAAAATAACTTTTCCTTATTTGATGTTAAATCGGTTTACAGCTATACCGCTTTTAGTTTCTTTTTTATAGCAGAAAATTAAAAGTTTGATCATGATCACAATTTTAAATTCAATCACTCACTTCTTGTTCCGTCTCTTTACGCAGTTGCAAAGCTTTTTTGGATCAGTACACTGGCGGCTTCATTTAAATCGAGTTTTTGCTCTATAAAAATCGATTTATGCAGTTTGAAACTAAGACACAGAGAATCATAATGAAAAAAACAGTGTTAACACTGGCGATTAGCGCCATTGTATTTGGGGCAACAACTCAAGTGAACGCGGCAGGTTTTCAACTTGCAGAATATTCAGCGACAGGTTTAGGCCGTGCATTTGCTGGTGAAGCGGCTATTGCAGACAATGCGTCAACTCAAGCGCGTAATCCAGCCATGCTAGCTTATTTAGAAGGCCGCCAAGTATCAGCGGGTGGCATTTATGTTATGCCAAATGTTGATGTGGTTGGTGATGTCGGCATTTCTTCACCGTTATTAGGCTCAGAGCCATTAGTGATTGGTGCTGACGCATATGATGTTGCTGATAATGCATTTGTGCCAAACTTTTATTATTCAAACCAGTTGAATGATCAATGGACTTGGGGTCTAGCGGTTAATTCAAATTATGGTTTAGCAACAGATATTCCGGTAGCGGATGCAGCGGCTATTTTTGGCAGTAAAACCTCAATTACCACTGTCGAGTTTAATCCCAATGTTGCTTTCCGCATTGATGACTCATTCACTGTAGGTGCTGGCTTACGTGTTGTGTACGGTGAAGGTGAAGTTAGTGCAACCGCTCCAGGTTGGATTGATGCGATTAAAGCTAATCCTAATTTACCTGCAAGCATTAATGCACGCTTACCTTCAGGTGGTACAAATTTAAAGTCAATGGAAGGTGATGATGTTGGTTATGGGTGGAAAGCGGGCGCGAGCTGGCAAATTAACTCAGCTAACCGTATCGGTTTGGCTTATCACAGTAGTGTCGATCTTAAATTAGACGGTCATGTGTCTGGTGTGGCTTATAACGGTGGTCAAAATATTGAAATCGAAGGCTACTTACCTATTGAGTTACCTGCATTTGCAGAACTTGCTTCTTATCACCAGTTAACCGAAAACTGGGCAATGCATGCCAGTGTTAATTGGACCGAATGGAGTGTGTTTGAGCAACTAGTGGCGTATTTCCCTGGTGATGTTAAGCCAGTAGGTGGCTTAGAGTCAGACGTAGTAAAAGAAGAGAACTTTAAAGATAACTGGCGTTATGCGCTTGGTACCACCTATACCCTTAATGACCAGTGGACATTACGTGCAGGTATGGCATTAGATACAACTGCGGTTGATGATCAGCATCGCACCACGACCATTCCAGATTCTGACCGTTTATGGTTCAGTGTGGGTACCGGTTATCAAGTCTCTAAAAATTTGAATGTTGATGTGGGTGTGACTTACATTCGCACTTATGGTGACGCACCCATTACAGAGACTCAGGGCCTACAAGATCTTGCAGCGGTTAGCTTCACTGGTGAAGCCACCGGTGATGTATGGTTAACAGGTGTGCAGTTAAGCTATAAGATGTAATAAGCTCTGCTAGTGTTGATATTTAAGGCCTCGCAGTTGCGAGGCCTTTTTATTTCTGATCTACAGTAAAATGATGATGTTTTCTGTGAACGGGTGACAATTACTTGCATTAATTTTATATGTCGATGTACGATGTCACATTGGCTTATTAAGCAGATAAATCATATAAAAATAATAATGACAAAATGATATAGGAAATCAGATGGTTGCAAAAAAATACATTGTCGCGTTAGATCAAGGCACTACAAGTTCTCGTGCCATTGTGTTTGATCATCAAGCGAATATTGTCGCCGTAGCACATCGTGAATTTACTCAACATTATCCGCAAGCGGGGTGGGTAGAGCATGATCCGATGGAGATATGGTCTTCACAAAGTTCAGTTTTGGTTGAAGTGCTAACTCGCGCGGGCATTAGCCGTCATGATGTTGCCGCGATAGGGATTACTAATCAACGCGAAACCACGATTGTCTGGAACAAGCACACAGGTAAGCCGGTATGTAATGCAATTGTATGGCAATGTCGCCGCAGCCAGGCAATATGCCAACATCATAAAGCACAAGGTGCTGAAGATATGGTGCGCCAGAAAACTGGGCTGGTACTAGATCCATATTTTTCGGCGTCAAAAGTTGAGTGGATTTTAAACAATGTTGAAGGCGCTCGTGAACAAGCCGAAGCCGGTGATTTATTGTTTGGCACCGTTGACACCTGGTTGGTGTGGAAACTCACACAAGGTGAAGTCCATGTGACCGAACCGACTAATGCATCTCGGACCATGTTATTTAACATTCATGACCAGCAGTGGGACCAAGAGTTGCTTGATCTGTTTAACATCCCTCGGGCAATGTTACCTGACGTGAAACCGTCTTGCGCAATATACGGCTATACCGAATTGGCTGGCAATCATGTTCCTGTGGCGGGCATGGCTGGCGATCAACAATCGGCGTTATTTGGCCAATTGTGCATTGAGCCTGGGATGGCTAAAAATACTTATGGCACAGGGTGTTTTTTGTTAATGAACACGGGTGACAAAGCGGTAGAGTCTACCCATGGGTTATTAACGACCATTGCTATTGGCGCTGATACAAAGGTGAATTATGCCCTAGAAGGCTCGGTATTTATGGGCGGCGCGGTCATTCAGTGGTTGCGTGATGAGTTAGGTCTTATTGCCGATGCTTGTGACACCCAATATTTTGCCGACAAAGTAGACGACACTAATGGCGTTTACTTGGTGCCTGCATTTGTGGGTTTAGGTGCTCCTTATTGGGATGCCGATGCCCGAGGTGCCATTATTGGTTTAACCCGGGGAGCCAATCGGAATCATATTATTCGCGCAGCATTAGAAGCAATTGCATACCAGTCTCGTGATGTGCTTGATGCTATGAGCAAAGACTCTAATGTACCGCTAACACAAATTCGAGTGGATGGTGGTGCGGTAGCGAATGACTTTTTAATGCAATTTCAAGCCGACATTACTGGGGTAACGGTTATTCGTCCGCAAGTAACAGAAACCACTGCGATGGGAGCTGCATTCCTCGCTGGCTTGGCTGTTGGTGTATGGAAGTCGACCGATGAATTAAAAACCATGCTGTCTACCGAGCGGGAGTTTACCTCAACAATGGATATAGAGACTCGTGCAACCTTATATAAGGGCTGGCAGAAAGCTGTATCTCAAGTGAGCCCTAATGGTGACGTTGGGTAAACGAAGTAAATATTACACTTCAATATCAATAAGCTGACTAGCGGTTTCTCCCCGAGTGGAGAATCGCTTATCCGTTTTCATTCGCCTCATTCGGCTACCTAGATTTTTTTTCTCATTAACCGTTCTAGGTTTGGCGCGTCTTTCTTGACGTGGCGCTTCCTGCCGTTGAATCGGCATTTTATGAGTAATGCTGGGGGGTAATTGTGACTGAGGTGCCTCGTGGCTGTCTGCACTTATCGCACTGGTATGTTTGACTTGTTCAACAATCCTCTTACGCTCACTCACTGCCTGTACAGGTCTAGCTAGCATGGCATAAATGCTGTCGATACTCATGTTGCTCTCCTGTGATGGTGAAATGAAGCTGGATGTTTATCATCATAACTGTTTATCGGCTTAATTTGATTAAAATTTAATCTTATTTAGATTTTGGATCGTTTAATTACCTCTTTCATACTCTTGGTTGACTGGCTCCCTGTTGGTATGGGTGTTATCAATTATGCTCATTTCATTATTTTTATCAGTTATTCAATGATGTACCAAGGGCAATAGAATAACGTTAACGTCGCGATGTTTTCCCATTTACGACCTCTAAAGGCGTATTTCCGCGTCAATAGCTTATCTATTGCCTATTAATGCAACGAAGTTAACAGGACACAGCGTTGAGCAGATCGATATCGCTGTAGCGTAATTTCTTAAGTGATAACACTGCTTTTAACTGTTTATTGTTGAGTCATCATCACCGTACATCCCATTAAGGCATTAAGAATAATTAACTGTGATTGCGAGATGAATTGATAAAATGCTTGCCCTCAACATGCAGGGTTAATGTTATACACCGTGATGTTCTGCAATCGATTTTTGGTCGTTAATACTTAGCCATTGATGCTTAGTAATCGATGTTTAGCAGTTGATGTTTAGCAGTAATCTAATGATCAAAAGTTGTTTTAGCAGTGTTATTTAGCAGTGTTATTTAGCAGTGTTATTTAGCAGTGTTATTTAGCTAGGCAATTTACCTGAGCAATACGATACAGAAGGTGAATAGAGAGGTGTTTTCGCCTCAATAATGCTGATATTGAAGATGCTCGACAGGCATAAACATAAAATAAAGAGCTTTTTTAAACGTAGAAAATCGACTCAGTCGACTATTTGTTGATTTTTAATGTGCTTAAAATTGAGCTGTTGAGCAATATTACGAGGTAAAGATGGAGCATTCGAACGATTAAATAACATTAATTAAAAAGATCGCTAGTCTATTTTAGCCGATAAAGTGACCGTTATGTCTCTGGTTTAACTCATTTACCCTGATTTTTAGCTGTTTTCCTATGACAGCTCTGTCATTCATCCCGCTTGATATTAATTTGCTGCTAACCCGCTTGGGGTCTGGATTTAATATATCTGTCCATTGCTTGACAACACTTGCATAGAGTCCCTAAACTTAGCATTTGTGGGAAGAAGTGGATCATTGTGGATCAAATGACAACATTAAGGGCTAAATAACGTGTTTCGTGGTGCCAGTGCAATCAACATGGATGCTAAAGGGCGGATCGCTATTCCAGCGAGATACCGTGATGCGTTACGTGTGGAGCATGCCGGTACTGTGATTATGACCGTTGATATTGACGCTGCTTGTTTGTTGATTTATCCGTTACATGAATGGGAGCAGATTGAAGCAAAGCTAAGATTGCTTTCTGATACCGATCCACTTGAGCGTTCCTTTAAACGAAAATTACTAGGTCACGCACAAGATTGTGAACTAGACAGCCACGGACGTATTGTGATTCCGCCGGCATTGCGAAGTTTCGCCAGTTTAGAAAAGAAAACCATGCTGGTGGGCTTACTGAATAAATTTGAATTATGGGAAGAGAGTGCTTGGCAGCAACAAATGGATGATGGCAATGCGCTCATTCAAAGCCAAGATTTAGCCAGCAATGAACGCTTGGCACACTTTTCACTGTAATGACCAAAAAGGTTAGAAGAACCCAATGAGCCAAGAGTTTGCCCATTTATCAGTATTATTGAATGAGACCGTTGATGGTCTCAATATCCAAAGTGATGGCATCTACATTGATGGCACGTTTGGCCGAGGTGGGCATTCGCGTCATGTATTAAGCCATTTAGGCGAAAATGGTCGTTTAATTGCAATTGATCGTGATCCACAAGCCATTGAAGCTGCAAAACAGTTTGCTGATGATCCACGTTTTCAAATCGTACACGGTGGCTTTGGTCAATTAGCTGAGTATGTCGAGGAACTTGGGTTAACCGGTAAAATTAATGGTGTATTGCTTGATCTTGGCGTGTCGTCACCACAATTAGACGATGCTGAACGTGGCTTTAGTTTTTTACGTGATGGCCCGCTCGATATGCGCATGGACAATAGCCAAGGGCAAACAGCGGCGCAGTGGATAGCTCGTGCAGAAATTGAAGATATGGCATGGGTATTTAAAACCTACGGCGAAGAAAAAAATTCGCGCCACATTGCACGTTGTATCGCTGCCGATCGCGAAAAAACACCTTTTTTGCGTACCAAAGATTTAGCCGATTTAATCGCGCGCATCACTAAAAACAAAGAGCGTAATAAGCATCCTGCAACGCGGGTGTTCCAGGCTATTCGTATTTATATTAACAGTGAATTAGAACAAATCGATCAAGCACTTGAAGGCGCATTAGCAGTATTAGCACCCCAAGGACGTCTATCGGTGATCAGTTTTCATTCGTTAGAAGATCGTATGGTTAAGCGCTTCATTCGCCGCCATAGCCAAGCTGAAAGCGTGCCATATGGATTGCCTATCATGGAAGCAGAGCTTAATAAATCGCGCAAATTAAAGGCGGTTAGTAAGGCACTAAAGCCTTCTGATGCAGAATTAGAGCAAAATCCACGTGCGCGTAGCTCAGTATTACGAGTTGCCGAACGTCTGGATTATTAACCACTGAGGGTAATGTGAGCCAATCACCATTAAATTTGCCTCGGATTGTGTTACATGACATTTGGCACCACAAGTGGGTATTGCTGTTGAGTATTTTGGTTGTGATGAATGGCGTAGCCGTCGTTTATACCAGCCATGTAACACGTAAGTTGATTACTCAATGGGATCAACTTCTACAAGAGCAAGATCGCTTAGATATTGAATGGCGAAACCTATTATTAGAAGAACAATCGCAATCAGAGCACAGTCGTGTGACTCGGATGGCAACCAAAGAATTAAATATGTCTCGGCCGCTTCCTAAGGAGGAAGTTATCATTCGAGTCCAGTGAGCATAGGGAATATGGCTAGACAAGCAAAGCAAAAATTAGGTCACGAACTTATTCCATGGCGTTTATACGTTGTGGTGGGGTTCGTTTTGTTATTATTTTGCAGTCTAGTTGCACGTGCGGCCTATATTCAAATTATTGAGCCAGATAAACTGCGTCACGAAAGTGATATGCGCACATTACGCACAACCAGCAATCAAGTTCAGCGAGGCTTAATCACCGATCGCAATGGCGATATGCTCGCGGTTAGTGTTCCTGTGCGGGCTGTGTGGGCTGATCCTAAACATGCTCATGATCAAGATGCATTTAAAGACATGCGACGTTGGCAAGCTCTTGCTGATGTTCTGCAGGAACCTGTCGATGTATTGGTCAGGAAAGTCAAAAACAATCCTAAAAAGCGCTTTGTATATCTTAAACGTCAAGTGACCTCTGCTGTTGCTGACTATATTGAGCAGCTTAAAATTGGTGGTATTTACCTTAAATCAGAATCCCGTCGTTACTATCCTGCTGGTGAAACGGCTGCACAGTTAATTGGTATCACTAATATCGATGATGTGGGCATTGAAGGCATCGAAAATACTTATAATACTTGGTTAACAGGAACACCCTCTAAGCAAAAAGTACGTAAAGCCCGCGATGGCAGTGTGGTTGAACGTTTAGATATCGTGCAAGAAGGCGAAAGCTCTAACGATTTAGTGCTCAGTATCGATCAACGTATTCAGCAGTTGGCATATCGTGAATTGAAACGTGCGACAGAAGTATACCAAGCGACTTCAGGGTCTGTGGTGGTCATCGATGTGACCACTGGCGAAGTGCTAGCGATGGTAAATACGCCTTCATATAATCCCAATGCCCGAGATAATTTACAGCCTCACCGTATGCGTAATCGTGCCTTAACTGACACATTCGAACCTGGGTCTACTATTAAACCTTTTGTTGTTGCAGCGGCTCTAGATTCCGGCACAGTGAAAGTAAATGAATTGATCTCGACATCACCAGGGTGGATGCGGATTGGTGGACGTCAAGTTCGCGATTCGAATAACTATGGTGACATGACGTTAGCCAAAATTTTGGTTAAATCGAGTAACGTGGGCATTAGTAAGCTGTCCTTGTCTATGCCTGTTGAACAATTACTCGGTACATACCAATCCATGGGATTAGGTAATTATTCGGGGATTAATTTAACCGGTGAAAGTGCCGGATTAATTCATAATCGCCATCGTTGGTCTGACTTTGAACGCGCCACCCTGTCTTTTGGTTATGGTTTTACCGCGACACCATTACAAATTGCACGTATGTACGCCACGCTAGGCAGTGGTGGAATACTTTATCCAGTATCGATTTTAAAACTGAGACAACCACCTAAAGGCGAGCAAGTTATTTCAAATAAGGTCGCCTATGACGTAATGGAAATGCTCGTTGGGGTGACTGAAACGGGAGGTACAGGAACCAAAGCACACATTGATGGTTACCCCGTTGCAGGTAAATCAGGTACAAGCCGTAAAGCCGTTGCTGGGGGGTATGGCGATGATTATGTTGCTTTATTTGCTGGTGTAGCTCCGGTTCATAAACCACGCTTGGCTATTTCAGTTGTGATTAATGAACCCAAAGGCGACAAATATTACGGTGGCGATGTTGCCGGCCCTGCTTTTGCTAAAATTATGTCAGGTGCTTTGCAAATGCTTAATGTAGAACCAATTTCAGAGCAGGAGGCTGTTCATTTGGCCACTGCGCGAGGAGCGCAGAATAATGTTATTAAATGATTTATTAGCGCCGTGGTTCCATTACTCTGGCCGCGAATCCATTAATGGGTTAACACTAGACAGCCGTGACGTAGAACGTGGCGGTTTATTTGTGGCGTTACCTGGTCATAAAGTCGATGGTCGAGTATTCATTCCTCAAGCGATTAACGCTGGAGCAACAGCGATACTGATCCATACCGATAATCCAGATGAACATGGCATCGTCGATCGTCTTCAATATACTGTGCCATTAGTGTTTTTTTGCCAACTAGGCCGCCAATTGTCGGCCGTTGCTGCTCAGTTTTACTTATCCAATAACCAATCGTTATCTTTGATTGGAATAACCGGTACCAATGGCAAAACTTCTGTAAGCCAAATTATCGCTCAAATTGTCCATTTACTTGGCCATCAAGCCGCTGTGATGGGCACATTAGGTAATGGTTTGTGGGGTCAACTTGTGGATAGCGGCAATACGACTGCTGATGCAATAACGGTTATGCGCCAGCTTAGTGAGTTTGCTGCTAAAGGCGCTGAACTGTGTGCTATGGAAGTGTCTAGCCATGGTTTAGTACAAGGACGAGTAGAAGCGGCACCATTTGAGATAGCAGTGTTTACTAATTTAAGCCGCGATCATCTAGATTATCACGGTGATATGGATTCTTACGCTGCGGCTAAAAAACGCTTATTTCAATTTCCTAGTGTAAAACATGGTGTGATTAATATTGATGATGCCGTGGGCGAGAAATGGTTGACCCAACTTGCGAATGAAAAGAATAAGTCATTCAGCATTCATGGTAATTCTGCTGCCGACTTTTACTGTGATGCCATTGAATATCATGATGCAGGTGTCACCGCGACATTGCATTTTGTCGAGATTGATAGTGGACGCCCTGTAAGTGTGCAGCTTAACTCGCCGCTATTAGGTGCATTTAACTTGTCTAACCTCGTGGCAGCAATAGCTGTGCTGTATTTACAGGGCAAGCCAATGGCATCTATTTTGGCGGTGCTGCCGTTGTTGGTTCCTGTTGCGGGTCGTATGGAGCGTTTTTCATCTACTAACAGTGCGACTTTGGTTGTTGACTATGCCCATACTCCAGATGCAATTGAGCAAGCGTTAAAAGCATTAAGATTGCACTGCAAAGGAACTCTGTGGTGTGTATTTGGCTGCGGTGGCGATCGTGACAAAGGCAAACGTCCTTTGATGGCACAAGCCGCTGAGCAATATGCAGATAAAGTGATGATCACAAGTGACAATGCCCGTAGTGAAGATCCACAAACCATTATTGACGATATTTTACAGGGTATTAGTCAGCCTCAAAACGTGCTTACTCAAGTAGACCGTATTGAAGCCATTACCCATGTTGTTGCATTGGCACACGTTGACGATATTGTACTGCTTGCTGGCAAGGGGCATGAAACCTATCAAGAAGTGGCAGGACAACGTATTGATTATGATGAACGCGCCTTAGCATTCAAGTTGTCTCAGGAGGCATCATGATTAGTGTCACTATGTCGGTATTAGCCCAGCATCTTAATGGCACCCTACACGGCCAAGACGGAGTGATTACGAGTGTCAGTACTGACAGTCGCAACATTCCAGCTCAATGTTTATTTATCGCGTTAAAAGGCGATCGTTTTGATGGGCATGACTTTGTTGATACTGCGATTAAAAATGGTGCAGTAGCACTGTTGGTCGATCATCTATTAGTCGACCATCCTTTTGCCGCCGATATTGCGCAAATTGTAGTTGCCGATACCCAAAAGGCTATGGGCAAGATGGGAGCGTTTGTGCGCCAAACCGTGGCGCCTATTTGCGTCGCGTTAACGGGGTCAAACGGCAAAACCAGCGTTAAAGAAATGCTGGCCACTATTTTATCTCAACATCACCAAGTGTTATTTACCGCCGGCAATTTTAACAACGAAATTGGTGTGCCGTTAACTTTGCTACGGTTAAGTAAAGGTGATGAATATGGGGTATTTGAACTTGGCGCAAACCATCGTGGTGAGATCGATTACACCTCGTCGTTAGTGCTGCCTCAAGTCGCGTTAGTGAATAATGTCGGCAATGCTCATCTTGAAGGATTTGGTTCACTGGAAGGTGTTGCTCAGGCTAAATCTGAAATTTTTAATCATCTTGCTCCAGATGGCACGGCGATTATTAATGCTGACGACAAGTTTGCAGACTTTATGCTGCAACAGTCGCAAGGGCACAAACACCTGCGTTTTAGCCGTGAAATGAATGTCGATGCCGATGTGATTGCAACAGACATAGTGGCAGATGCCAATGGTTGTTATCGGTTTACATTAACCTTTGATGGACAGCAAGAAGTGGTGCAATTGCCATTGGCGGGTCTGCATCAAGTGAGTAATGCTCTGGCTGCAGCATCTATGTGTATTGCTTTAGATATATCGCTTTACGACATCGCACAAGGCTTTGCTTTGCTTAAACCGGTAAAGGGTCGTATGCAGCCCCATGAGCTTGGTCGAGTGTTATTAATTGATGATAGCTATAACGCTAATCCAACGTCAGTAAGTGCGGCGATTAATTGGTTGCAGCAACGTGATGGATATCGTTGTTTAGTGCTGGGAGATTTAGGCGAATTAGGCGACAATGCTGCCCCTTTGCACGCCAGCATTGGATTACAGGTTAAAAATGCAGCCATAGAGTCGCTATTTTGTTGCGGCCAGTTGTCGGCAAATACCAGTGAAGCATTTGGCAGTGAACACTTTTGTGCTCAAGAGCCATTAATCGTGGCATTGCAAAAACAGTTAATAAGTACCAAAGGTAATATCACCGTTTTAGTTAAAGGTTCCCGCAGCGCCGCTATGGAGCGAGTTGTGGACAGTTTATTAGATGCCTTTGGGCGTGGGGAGTTAGTGTAGATGCTGGTTTATCTAGCCGAGTATTTAACCCAATTTTATAGCGGGTTTAACGTTTTTTCATATGTAACGTTCCGGGCTATTTTAGGCTTGTTAACTGCATTGGTGTTTAGTTTGTGGTGGGGGCCGATTTTAATTAAGCACCTGCAAACGCTGCAAATTGGTCAAGTCGTTCGTGATGACGGTCCAGAATCGCATTTCAGTAAGCGTGGAACACCGACAATGGGCGGAATTCTTATCCTTGCGGGCATTTTTATCAGTGTGCTGCTGTGGGGCGACTTATCTAATCGTTATGTATTAGTCACTTTATTTGTACTAGCCAGTTTTGGTGTCATTGGTTTTATTGATGATTACCGTAAAGTGGTTAAGAAAGATTCTAAAGGCCTAATTGCACGTTGGAAATACGCGCTGCAGTCAATTGCCGCTTTAGTGGTTGCAGTGTATTTGTATAGCTCATCAACCATGGTTGGCGAAACACAATTAGTTGTGCCGTTTTTTAAAGATATTATGCCGCAACTGGGCTTTATGTTTATTTTATTAGCTTACTTCACCATTGTGGGTGCCAGTAACGCAGTGAACTTAACCGACGGCTTAGATGGTTTGGCGATTATGCCAACCGTAATGGTTGCGGCTGCGTTTGCATTAATCGCTTACTTATCTGGTCATGCACAATTTGCCAGTTATTTGCACCTACCTCATTTACCGTTAGCCGGTGAATTGGTGATTGTGTGTACGGCTATGGTCGGTGCAGGTTTAGGTTTTTTATGGTTCAACACCTACCCAGCACAAGTGTTTATGGGCGATGTAGGCTCATTAGCGTTGGGTGCTGCATTAGGTGTGATTGCTATTTTGGTTCGCCAAGAGATTTTATTAGTGATCATGGGTGGCGTGTTTGTGATGGAAACGGTATCGGTGATATTGCAGGTGGGTTCGTATAAGTTACGTGGTCAACGAATTTTCCGTATGGCACCTATTCATCATCACTATGAGTTAAAAGGGTGGCCAGAGCCGCGTGTAATCGTGCGTTTTTGGATTATCTCGTTGTTTTTAGTGTTACTGGGTCTCGCGACTCTAAAATTACGCTAAGTAATTAATCAAGGTCAGTATTATGCAAACTCAATATACGCACATTGTTTTAGGCTTAGGGGCAACAGGGCTCTCGGTCGTGCGTTTTTTAGTGTCTAAAGGCATTAAACCTTTAGTGATGGACAGTCGTCGTCATCCGCCGGGTGCAGATACGTTGGCACAAGAGTTTGCCGATATTGAATTATTGGCTGGCGGGTTTGATTGTCGTTATTTAGTTCAGTCTAGCCAAATTATCATCAGCCCTGGTGTGCCAATCGATACGCCTGAAGTGCGTGCAGCATTGGACATGGGAATTGAAGTGATTGGTGATGTCGAGTTATTTGCTCGAGAAATAGCAGACAAAAAACCTTGCGTTGTCGGTATCACTGGATCAAATGGTAAATCTACGGTGACGACATTAGTGTACGAAATGCTGTTAGCTGCCGGAAAATCGGTGGCGATTGGCGGTAATATTGGTACACCAGCGCTGGATTTATTACCTCAGAATGCAGACTTTTACGTACTTGAACTATCGAGTTTTCAACTTGAAACAACTCATTCATTAAATTGTATTGCGGCAACGTGTCTCAATGTTAGCGAAGATCATATGGATCGCTATAGTGACTTAAATACTTACCGCGAAGCAAAATTACGCTTATACCCACAAAGTCGCTTTGTGATGTACAACCGTGATGACGAGTTAACTTATCCGTTAGAGCCAATGAATCAAAATAATTTTGGTTTGGATGTGCCAGAAGGCGATGCATGGGGATTAAGTGATGGCAAGATTTTCCATGGTGACAGTGAAATTATTAATTTAATTGATGTGACCTTAATTGGTAGCCATAACCATGCAAACTTATTAGCTGCAATGGCATTAGCCGATGCTTGTGGTGTCGGTAAAGAGGCCATGATAGAAGTGGCTAAAACCTTTGTTGGTTTAAGCCATCGTTGCGAACTGATTGCCGTTAAGCAAGGTGTGTCGTATATCAATGACTCTAAAGCGACCAATGTTGGCGCGACAGTTGCCGCGCTAGAGGGACTTAATTCACACTTAGGTGATTTGTATTTGATCGCCGGTGGAGACGGTAAAGGCAGTGATTTTAGTCCGCTTATAGAACCGTTGAGCAATATTACCCAGCTTATTACCTTGGGGCGAGATGGACGCAAAATTGCCAAATTAAAACCAGGCACTATTGAAGTGACAACGATGGCAGAGGCCGTCGCCAAAGCCGCTGAATTAACATCGTCTGGTGACATAGTATTATTGTCGCCAGCATGTGCAAGTTTAGATATGTATAAGAACTTTATGGCTCGCGGTGATGATTTTAGACAGTGTGTGGAGTCGTTAGCCGATGGCGAATAACGAGCAGCAACTTAGCTTGTTTAAAAGGGGCCTTAATTGGACTTTGCCCTCGTTATTATCAGATGACCATACACCGGGTATGCCGTTATACGACCGTAGCTTTCTAGTCGCGATTGTCGGCTTAATGTGTTTTGGCTTTGTTATGGTGATGTCTGCTTCAATGCCTGAAGCGACCAAACTGACTGGCGACCCGTTTTATTTTATGTATCGCCATGTGCTTTACCTTGTTGGCTGCGTAGTGATTGCTTTCGTGGTACTGAAGTTTGAAGTCAGCTATTGGGAAAAAAACAGCGGCATGCTGATGCTAGCGGTGTTGGTATTATTGATAGCAGTACTGTTTATCGGTACTTCGGTTAACGGTGCTCGTCGTTGGTTGTCTATCGGTCCTATTAGGATCCAAGTCGCCGAAATGGCCAAGTTTATATTTATTGTATACATGGCAGGTTACCTAGTACGTCGTCATGGTGAATTACGCGAAAACCGTAAAGGCTTCTATAAACCGATTGGGGTTTACGGTTTGTTCGCAGTATTGATTTTGTTACAGCCTGACCTAGGCACCGTGGTGGTGTTGTTTGTGTGTACGGTAAGCTTGTTGTTTCTGGCTGGCGCGCGCATTACAGACTTTATGGTGTTGATATTACTTGGCGTAGCGACCTTCGTATTACTGGTGCTATTCGAACCCTACCGTATGCGACGTGTGACCTCGTTTATGGATCCGTGGGAAGACCCATTTGGCAGTGGTTATCAGTTGACGCAGTCCTTAATGGCTTATGGCCGAGGCGATTGGTTTGGTCAGGGTTTAGGTAACAGTATTCAGAAGCTGGCTTATTTACCTGAGGCACACACTGATTTTATCTTTGCTGTTATCGGTGAGGAGCTGGGGTTTACCGGTATTATGGTGGTGTTATGCACATTATTTTTTATTGCTATACGTGCGATTAGATTGGGTAATTTATGTTTAAAAATGCAGCGCCCTTTTGAAAGTTATGTCGCCTATGGTGTTGGTATTTGGATTTGTTTTCAGACCGTAGTTAACGTAGGGGCCAGTATTGGTATGTTACCAACCAAAGGGTTAACCCTACCGTTTATTAGCTATGGTGGCAGTAGTTTGTGGATTATGACTGCTGCGGTGATGTTGCTTGTTAGGATAGATCATGAACGTCGAGTTAGTTTGGTGCAAGCCGTACAAGGGAGAACCAGTTAATGAACAGTAATATTAGTCGTTCTCCTAAGATATTAATTATGGCTGGCGGCACTGGTGGCCATGTTTTTCCTGCACTTGCAGTGGCGAAATATTTAGCTGAAAAAGGTTGGCAAATACGTTGGTTAGGTACTGCCGACCGAATGGAAGCGCGTTTAGTGCCTCAACACGGATTTGATATTGAATTTATCGATATTAAAGGTGTGCGTGGTAATGGGCTTATACGTAAGTTAGCGGCGCCATTTAAAATTATCCGTTCAATTATTCAAGCTAAAGCGGTAATTGATGATTTTCAACCCGATGTGATTTTAGGCATGGGCGGTTTTGCCAGCGGCCCAGGCGGAGTGGCCGGAAAATTGTCAGGTATTCCTGTCGTGTTACATGAGCAAAATGCGATTCCAGGATTAACCAATAAGTTGTTATCTAAGATTGCCAAAAAAGTGTTGTGTGCATTCCCCAATACCTTTACCAGTAGCGTCACTAATGTTGAGGTTGTGGGTAATCCCATCCGCCAAGAGCTGATTGAGTTAGGCGCACAAATTAAAACACCGCAAGCCGATGCGTTAAGAGTATTGGTGGTAGGTGGTAGTTTAGGTGCCAAAGTATTGAATGATGTCATGCCTGCTGTGGTGGCTCATCTGAGTAAATATCATTCTCTGACAGTTTGGCACCAAGTGGGCAAAAATAACCAAACAACAGTAAAGTCGAGTTATCAACAACTTGGCCAATCAGACAGTGTCAATGTTGCAGAATTTATTGATGATATGGAAGCCGCTTATCGTTGGGCCGATGTAGTGGTTTGCCGCTCGGGTGCCCTTACAGTGTCCGAACTGGCAGCCGTGGGTTTACCGAGTATTTTAGTGCCGTATCCTCATGCAGTGGATGATCATCAAACAGTGAATGCATCAGTACTTGTTGATGCTGGCGCAGGATTTTTATTACCACAAACCATTTTAAATGCAGATAACCTTGCTGAGAAATTGCAGTTATTTGCTGAAAATAGACAAGAACTAGCCCAAATGGGTCATAAGGCAAGAGGCGTAGCGGTATTAGATGCGACTCAACGAGTAGCAGATATTTGTGCCTCATTTGCGAGAAAGGGTTGAAATGACTAAGACAGAAAGATACGCACAGCTTCGTAGCATGATCCCTGAAATGAGACGGATTAAGCGCATTCATTTTGTTGGCATCGGTGGTGCCGGCATGGGTGGTATTGCGGAAGTGCTTGTGAACGAAGGTTATCAAATAAGCGGCTCAGATATCGCTATCAATAGCGTAACTGAGCGTTTGGCGAGTCTTGGCGCAAAAATCATTATTGGCCATCAGGCCCAAAGCGTTGAACAGGTTGATGTTGTTGTCGTTTCGACTGCCATTAACCCGCAAAATCCTGAGATTATTGCCGCTAAAGAATTACGTATTCCGATTGTACGCCGTGCAGAGATGCTGGCTGAGTTAATGCGCTATCGTCATGGTGTTGCGATTGCCGGCACTCATGGTAAAACCACCACGACGAGCTTAATTGCCAGTGTCTATGGTCAAGCTGGCCGTGATCCAACATTTGTGATTGGTGGTTTACTTAATAGCGCAGGTACCAATGCACGCCTAGGCACCAGTCGTTACCTTATTGCTGAAGCAGATGAAAGCGATGCAAGCTTTTTGCATTTGCAGCCAATGGTCAGTGTGATCACCAATATCGAAGCCGATCACATGGATACATATGGTGGCGACTTTGAGAAACTGAAAACCACTTTTATCGATTTTTTACATAATCTGCCGTTTTATGGCGTCGCAGTAATGTGTATTGATGATGAAGTGATCCGCGAAATTATGCCACGTATTGGCCGCCAAGTTGTGACCTATGGTTTCAGTGAAGAGGCTGATGTCCAGGCGATTAATTTTGCACAAAATGGTCACCAGTCAAGTTTTACGGTTAAGCGTCATGGCAAAGATAATGTTGATATTGTACTTAATTTGCCAGGTGAACATAACGTTCTTAACGCTTTAGCCGCGATTGCTGTCGCCAGTGAAGATGACATCGATGATAGTGCGATTGTACAAGCACTTGCAGAGTTTGAAGGTATAGGTCGTCGTTTTCAGCATTTAGGTGAATTTGAAACACCTAATGGCAGTGTCATGCTCGTGGACGACTACGGCCATCATCCAAGTGAAGTATTAGCAACGATTAAAGCAGCGCGAGCAGGTTGGCCAGACAAGCGTTTAGTGATGGCATATCAACCGCATCGTTACAGCCGTACGCGCGACTTATATGAAGACTTTGTCGATGTATTGTCGCAGGTAGATTGTTTATTATTATTAGATGTTTATGCAGCGGGTGAAGCTCCTATCCCGGGTGCCGATGGGCGCGCTTTATGCCGTTCAATTAGATTACGAGGTCAAATAGACCCTATTTTTGTCGCCAGTCCAGATCAACTAGCGGCAGTTTTACCTGATGTGTTGCAACATGGGGATTTATTTATGACCCAGGGTGCGGGTAATATTGGTGCTTTATCGAAAGAATTAGCTCAGAATAATTTGGGTTGTAAAGTGCTTGTAGAAGAGCAATAAAGTGATTGATTTTTCACCAATTATTGTGTGTGAAAATCGAGCTTTAAACCTTATGAATTGGTCTATATAATGACCGATCTTTTGGAGTTAACTCCGGAACAACGTCAGAGGCGGATTTAAGGTGTCGTGGAGCGATAAAGGGCGGCAACTAAAACATAAATTAGCTCGTGTTAATTGGTATTTTTGCACTGGTGTAGTGTTTTTATGCAGTGTGCTTGGCACCGTTGTTTGGGGTTGTGTGCAACTACACGAGTTGTTAAACGATGCTGATGCATTGCCTATTGAAGCGGTTGCTATTAAAGGTGAGCGAATTTATACCACCGATGACGAAATTAAAAATGCATTACAGTCATTAATGCAAAGTAGTTTTTTTAGCGCAGATGTGGTGGATGTACAAAAAGCATTAGAAGCATTGCCGTGGGTTTATCATGCATCAGTAAGACGAGAATGGCCGGCAAAGTTTAAGGTTACCTTACAAGAACAACAAGCTGTAGCGCATTGGAACGAAGTGTCTTGGCTTAATATTAACGGTGAGGTTTTTGATGCGTTTGCGCATTCAGAACATGATGCCTTACCCAAGTTATCTGGCCCAGAAGGGACAGAAATAGAAGTATTGACCAGCTACCAGCAGTTAGATGATTTATTGACAATAAACGAGTTTAAGTTGGTCAGTTTACGCTTAAGTCCTCGCCATGCGTGGCATGCTGTACTGGCTAACGGAATTGAAATAGAGCTTGGGCGAGAAGATAAAATGTCACGGATACAACGCTTTATTAATGTGTATCCAACTTTGAAGCAAAGTGAAAAACCAATTGCGACCGTTGATTTACGTTACGATACCGGGTTCGCCGTAGGTTGGGATGATTCAAAAAAGAGAGTCGACAATAAATGACCAAAAATCAGGAAAGAAACCTCATCGTGGGGTTAGATATAGGGACATCCAAGGTCGCAGTGATCATTGGTGAAGTATTACCTGATGGTGAGATTAGTGTCATTGGTTTAGGTAATCATCCTTCTCGCGGCATGGATAAAGGCGGCGTGAATGATCTCGACTCTATAGTGCGTAGTGTGCAACGGGCGTTAGATCAAGCCGAGTTAATGGCTGATTGCCAGGTTTCATCGGTGTACTTAAGTATTTCGGGTAAACATATTGCCTGCCAAAATGAAAATGGCATGGTGTCGATTAACGACGAAGAAGTCACCCAAGAAGACGTCGATAATGTAATCCATACCGCACGCTCGGTTAAGATCCCGACAGAACGTCGTATTTTGCATGTATTGCCGCAAGAGTATTCAATTGACGTTCAAGACGGCATTAAGAGCCCAATTGGTATGTCGGGCATGCGTATGGAAGCCAAAGCTCATATTGTTACTTGTGCTAATGATATGGCCAAAAACATTACTAAGAGTGTCGAGCGTTGCGGTTTAAAAGTAGATGATTTGGTATTTTCGGGCATCGCTTCTGCAGACTCTGTGCTCACAAATGATGAGAAAGATTTAGGCGTGTGTATTGTTGATATTGGTGGTGGCACAACCGATATTGCTGTATATACCAACGGCGCATTACGTCATTGTGCAGTTATTCCGGTAGCGGGTAACCAAGTCACAAGTGACATCGCCAAGATATTCAGAACACCGTTAACGCATGCTGAACAAATAAAAGTGCAGTTTGCCAGTGCCAGAAGTTCTACGGTAAGCCGTGAAGACAGTATTGAAGTACCGTCAGTGGGTGGTCGTCCTTCACGTAGCATGTCACGCCATACTCTGGCAGAAGTGGTAGAGCCAAGATATCAAGAATTGTTTGAGCTTGTTCTCAAGCAGTTACAAGATAGCGGTCTAGAAGATCAAATTGCAGCAGGGATTGTGCTTACTGGAGGAACGTCCTCGATATCGGGTGCCGTTGATATTGCTGAAGCAACCTTTGGTATGCCAGTTCGTGTCGCATCACCGCTACCAGTAAAAGGGTTATACGAATATGTTGATCAACCTATTTATTCAACAGGAATAGGGTTGCTTCATTATGGCGCAAGACGAGTCATCGAACGACAGTTCGAACGACCTGAGCGCCAAGGGGTTACCAGCTTTTTGAATCGGGTCAAAAGTTGGTTTAAGGGTGAATTTTAATAACGCAGACAAATGGAGATCAGACAATGTTTGAGATCATGGACACACATTCAGACGAAGCGGTGATTAAAGTCATCGGCGTCGGTGGCGGCGGCGGAAACGCGGTCGAACATATGGTAAAACACAGCATCGAAGGTGTTGAATTTATCGTTACCAATACAGATGCACAAGCACTACGTAAATCAAGTGCTGGTTCAACTATTCAGCTTGGCCGCGACGTGACTAAAGGTCTCGGTGCGGGCGCAAACCCAGATGTGGGCCGTCAAGCCGCTGAAGAAGATCGCGAGAATATTCGTGCAGCAATTAAAGGATCTGACATGATCTTTATCGCTGCCGGCATGGGTGGTGGTACCGGTACTGGTGCTGCTCCTGTTGTGGCAGAAATTGCCCGTGAAGAAGGTATTCTAACCGTTGCAGTTGTGACCAAGCCTTTTCCTTTTGAAGGTAAAAAGCGCATGGCCTATGCAGAACTTGGTATTGCCGAGTTAGCTAAACATGTGGATTCGTTAATTACGATCCCCAATGAAAAGCTATTAAAAGTATTGGGTCGTGGTACTTCATTGCTTGATGCTTTTGCTGCAGCTAACAATGTATTACTTGGTGCTGTTCAAGGTATTGCTGAGCTAATTACTCGTCCTGGTCTAATCAACGTCGATTTCGCCGACGTGAAAACCGTTATGTCCGAAATGGGTAATGCCATGATGGGTACCGGTGTTGCTCGTGGTGATGATCGCGCTGAAGAAGCTGCAGAAGCTGCGGTGGCTAGCCCATTACTTGAAGATATCGACTTAGCCGGTGCTCGCGGTGTGTTAGTTAACATCACAGCAGGTATGGATATCACTATCGAAGAGCTTGAAACTGTGGGTAACCACGTTAAAGCTTATGCATCAGACAATGCCACTGTTGTAGTTGGTGCTGTCATTGATCCAGAAATGAGTGATGAGTTACGTGTAACTGTTGTTGCTACAGGTATCGGTGCAGAGAAAAAGCCAGACATTCAATTAGTGTCTAAGCCTGTTGCTCGTCCAGAACCTGTTGTAATAGAGCCGCGTCCAGAACCTGTTGATGAAGTGATGACACAACAAAGTTACGCTGCGCCAAAAGGTAATGCTGTTCCGCAGCCTCAACCTGTACAGCGTACTGATGCTGACTATCTTGATATTCCAGCATTTTTGCGTAAGCAAGCTGATTAATACACGGATAAAACGTTATGTTTTTGCGTGATTAATGAGCGAAGTGTGCGAAAAAGGTTATTTTGCAAGCAGGTTTATACATTTACTCTGTGTTTGGCGTTTTTTTTGTGAAAAGCTAAATTTATGGTAGCATGTTGTACCAGTTATGCATGATAGCCTAAGGCTATTTTTGCAACTATTTGTTTAATATTGATATTTATGGGCGACTGAATGATTTTTCAAAGAACTGTTCAAAAAATGGTGAAGAGCACTGGGGTCGGATTACATTCCGGCAACAAAGTGACTCTATGCATTATGCCCGCACCAGTGAATACAGGGATTGTACTAAAACGTACCGATCTTAGCCCTGCTGTGTCTATCCCAGCCAAAGCTGATATGGTTCGTGAAACAACAATGTGTACCGCCCTTGTAAACGATGCTGGGATTAGAATATCAACCATTGAGCATTTGTTTGCGGCACTTGCCGGCTTAGGCATCGATAATGCAATTATCGAAGTCGATGCACCAGAAATCCCGATTATGGATGGCAGTGCAAGCCCATTTGTGTTCTTACTGCAAAGTGCAGGAATTAAAGAACAAGCTGCAGCTAAAAAATACCTAAAAATCATCAAACCTGTGCGTGTTGAAGATGGCGATAAATGGGCTGAGTTAAAACCTTTTAAAGGCTTTAGAGTTGATTTTAGAATTGACTTTGATCATCCAGAAATTGCTCGTAGTCAACAACACATGGTGATGGACTTTTCGACATCAGCGTTTGTGAAAGACATTAGTCGTGCCAGAACATTTGGTTTTATGCGAGATATTGAATACCTACGTGCGAATAATCTAGCACTAGGTGGCAGCATGGAAAATGCCGTTGTACTTGACGAATATCGTGTATTAAACCCTGATGGTCTGCGTTATGAAGACGAATTCGTTAAGCATAAAATCCTCGATGCATTTGGTGACTTATATGTTGCTGGTCATGCCATCGTCGGCGAATTTTCAGCTTATAAAACTGGTCATGCGTTAAACAACCAACTTGTGCGTGCATTACTTGCTCAGCAAGATGCGTGGGAGTTGGTAAGCTTTGATAAAGAGGCTGATGTGCCTGTCAGCTTCATGGTTCCAGGTGCGTTAGCGCACGTTTAATCAGTTAAGATTGCCTATTACGGCTGGCTAATGCAGCCAGCCGTTTTAGTTTTTCACCTAAAGAACCATCAACATGTGCAGCTAATGCTTCAATATGTTGTGCTGCAGTGGTGCTGATCACATTTTGATTAGGTTGAGATTGTGGTTTTGCTAAGGCAAGCCCAGGATTGACTTTCACCTCTATAGCGGTAAGCATCGGAAGTGTGTCAGTTTGAAGTTGTTTTAATAGCTTCTGCTTTTGAAAGTTTATTCTTGCAGCCCATGCTGCAGATGTCGTTTCAATAACAAGAACACCCTGGCGGATATTAGCAACTTTTAGCTGCTCTGCCACAGGACCATTTAACGTCTGTTTGACATAACGATTCAGATTATTAAGTAGTTCTGCTTTCTCGGCCAGTTCAGGCAGTCTCCCAGACAAATGAACTAAATTGCTGAGATCTTGAGGGGGCTTTTTCATATGATAATAAGATGGCTGAATTAGGCTATGAGTGTAACAGTTTTTATCCAAGGTCGAAATGGTGTAACGCGCTGGCAACCTAGTAAGCGTTGGTTACTCCTACCTATTATTCTGATGGCCACTGGCACAGGAATATATCAATATAGCACTGAGCGTTTTGCTAACCAACAAGCGAAAGTTGATGAAAATAAACAGCTTCGCCAACAGCAAAAGCAACAAGTGGTAGAACTCAAAACTGCAACAGAAACCCAGCTGGCAACCTTGGTTGCTCACGTGGCAAAAATGCAGGCCAAAATCACCCGACTTGAAGCCCTAGGGCAGCAAGTAGCGCAAAATAACCTCCTTGATGACCAGTTTGATTTCTCTACAGAAGTTGGTATCGGCGGGTTAAGCGAAATCGGCAATGGTGTCGAATTAAGCCAACTTATCGATGAAATGAATAAGTTGGCGTCTAGAATTGATAATAATAACGTTCAGCTGTCACTACTTGAAACAGTAGCATCTAATCTCCATATAGATGAAGAGCGTTATATATCAGGGCGGCCAATCGATAAAGGTTGGTTATCTTCGCCCTATGGTTTACGAAATGACCCTTTTAGTGGCCGACGAACAATGCATAAAGGTATTGATTTTGCCGGCAAAGAAGGGGCAGATGTTACAACTACTGCTGCAGGCGTTGTAACGTGGTCAGGAAGCATGCTTGGATATGGCGAGTTAGTCGAAATAGATCATGGTAATGGTCTTCGCACTCGCTATGGACATAATAAATCTCTGTCAGTAAACGTAGGTGACGTCGTTGCCAAAGGCGATAAAATTGCCAGTATGGGAAGCACAGGCCGTTCAACCGGCCCCCATGTGCATTACGAAGTGCTGCGTGGTAAACAACAAATAGATCCACAGAAATACGTTTACCGCAAAGCAAGTTAATAATATTAACGGTTAATGCGCTCAAATGAGCCAAACCTACAACAGATAAGTGATTAAGATGTTAGGCAAACTACTGACAAAAGTATTCGGAAGTCGCAACGACCGCACCCTGAAAAATCTTGGAAAAATTGTTATTCAAATTAATGCATTAGAAGCTGATTACGAAAAGCTTTCTGATGAAGAACTCAAAGCAAAAACGACAGAGTTCCGCACACGTTTAGAAAATGGCGAAACCTTAGATAACATCATGGCAGAAGCATTTGCTGTTGTACGTGAAGCATCAAAGCGTGTGTTCGACATGCGTCCGTTTGATGTTCAATTACTCGGCGGCATGGTTTTAGACAGCAATCGTATTGCTGAAATGCGAACCGGTGAAGGTAAAACTCTAACGGCAACTTTGCCAGCTTACCTTAACGGCATAACGGGCAAAGGTGTTCACATCATTACTGTGAACGATTACTTAGCTACACGTGATGCTGAGAATAACCGTCCATTATTTGAGTTTTTAGGTTTAAGTGTCGGAATTAACATTGCTGGCTTAGGTTCATTCGAAAAGAAAGAAGCCTACAACGCAGATATTACCTACGGTACTAATAATGAATTTGGTTTTGACTACCTTCGCGACAACATGGCGTTTTCTCCACAAGAGCGCGTTCAGCGACCATTGCACTATGCCCTTATTGATGAAGTCGATTCAATTCTAATTGATGAAGCCCGTACACCATTGATTATTTCTGGTGCGGCAGAAGACAGCTCTGAATTATACGCCAAAATTAATTTATTGATCCCAAGTCTCATCGCTCAAGACAAAGAAGACACCGAAGACTATGTTGGTGAAGGTGACTATAGTATTGACGAAAAGGGTAAACAGGTTCATTTAACTGAACGTGGTCAAGAAAAAGTTGAACAGCTATTAATTGAAAAAGGCATGTTAGCCGAAGGTGACTCGCTCTATTCTGCGACGAACATTTCGTTATTGCATCATGTTCATGCGGCACTTCGCGCCCATACCTTGTTTGAAAAAGATATCGACTATATTGTACAAGACGATGAAGTTATTATTGTCGACGAACATACAGGACGTACTATGCCTGGTCGTAGATGGTCAGAAGGCTTGCATCAAGCTGTCGAAGCCAAAGAAGGCGCTAAAATCCAGAATGAAAACCAAACTCTGGCTTCTATCACTTTCCAAAATTATTTCAGACAGTATGAAAAGCTTGCCGGTATGACAGGTACAGCAGATACCGAAGCATTCGAATTTCAACATATCTATGGTTTAGATACCGTTGTTGTTCCTACAAATCGCCCAATGGTTCGTAAAGATATGGCCGACTTGGTCTATCTTACCGCGCCAGAAAAATATGCAGCGATTATTAAAGATATCGAAGGTTGTCGTGAACGTGGCCAACCAGTATTAGTGGGTACTGTCTCTATTGAACAATCAGAACTACTTAACTCTTTATTGAAAAAAGCTAACATTCCGCATAGCGTGCTCAATGCTAAGTTCCATGAAAAAGAAGCAGAGATTGTTGCTCAAGCCGGTAGTTTAGGTGCTGTGACTATTGCAACTAACATGGCTGGCCGTGGTACAGATATCGTATTAGGCGGTAACTGGAACATGGAAATTGAAGCGCTAGATAATCCAACGGCAGAACAGAAAGCTAAGATTAAAGCTGACTGGAAAATACGTCATGATGAAGTGCTTGCTGCAGGTGGTTTGCACATCCTAGGTACAGAACGTCACGAATCTCGTCGTATCGATAATCAGTTACGCGGTCGTGCCGGTCGTCAAGGTGATGCGGGTTCTTCACGTTTTTACTTGTCGATGGAAGATAGCTTAATGCGTATCTTCGCTTCAGATCGAGTATCTGGCATGATGAAAAAGCTCGGTATGGAAGAGGGTGAGGCTATTGAGCATCCTTGGGTATCACGTGCTATTGAAAACGCTCAACGTAAAGTTGAAGCTCGTAACTTTGATATCCGTAAGCAATTGCTCGAATATGATGATGTCGCTAACGATCAACGTCAAGTTGTCTATGCACAGCGTAACGAGCTAATGGATGCTGAAAGTATTCAAGACACTATCCAGAATATCGAACAAGATGTGATAAGTGGAATTGTCGATCAATATATTCCACCGCAATCACTTGAAGAACTTTGGGATGTACCGGGGCTTGAACAACGCCTTGGTAATGAATTTGGCCTGAAGCTAACAATTCAAGAATGGTTAGATCAAGATGATAATCTGCATGAAGAAACGTTACGCGAACGGATTCTAACGTCATGGAGTGAATTATATAAAGCTAAAGAAGAGATGGTCGGTGCACAAGTATTACGTCAATTTGAAAAAGCGGTAATGCTGCAAACACTAGATGGACTCTGGAAAGAGCACTTAGCTGCCATGGATCACTTACGCCAAGGTATTCATTTACGCGGTTATGCACAGAAAAATCCAAAGCAAGAATATAAGCGTGAATCGTTTGAATTATTCCAACAATTGCTTGAAACACTGAAAAATGACGTGATAAGCGTACTGTCTAAAGTACAAGTTCAAGCGCAGTCAGATGTTGATGAAATGGAGCAGCGTCGCCGTGATGAAGATGCAAAGATTAAACTGGCTTATCAACACGCAGCAACAGAAGCATTAAGTGATACAGCAGAGCAACAAATAGAAGCGCCTAAAACAGTCATCCGTGAAGGTGAGAAAATAGGCCGTAACGATCCGTGCCCATGTGGTTCAGGACAAAAGTACAAACAATGTCACGGTAAACTCAGTTAACTCACTGTTCACTATTGATGTTAGATAAAAAAGGTAGCGATTATTCGCTACCTTTTTTGTTTCTGGGATAATAAAACTGACTGATAAATTCACCCTTTGTGGATAACTTTGGGGGTAAATAGTGGGTATCATGTAGTTAAGTGCTCAAATGAATAAAAGATCATAAAAAGATCATTTTTTTGCACAAAAGCGCTTGCACTAAATCTTAAGCTGCCTATAATGCGCATCCACTGACACGGCATACAGCGAAAGCGAAAACCGGTTAGCGTTATTAACAACTAATTAGTGGTGTTA
>NZ_PJCD01000042.1:0-332898 GCF_002836315.1 Shewanella sp. ALD9 | reverse complement strand
TTCGTTTTTCATTGTCTCCATATAAGTTGCATCAATCACCTGGAAGATTTCGATGCAGTGGCCGACGTTGCCGTAGAGTTCAAAGCAGGTAGGAACGACTTTGTATTGTTGGTGCAGAGTTGGGAAATATTGAAGGCACGGGACAGTGCCGATTTTCCGTATCGAAAAAGCAGTCGGCCAAATCATCTGCATTCGAACTTTATGAATACTTTAACGAGCGTGGTCTGCCGTTTCTGCGTAAGTATAGCGATCCAACTGAAGTCGTTGGCACTCTAAGGAATGGTGGCAAAGAAGCAATGTTGATAAGCCCATTCCTAAACCAACACCAAGATCAAATTAACCGGCTGAGCAGCCATTATGGCATCAGCATGTAACAAGCCGCGTCACTCTGACGGCCTTGTCAGGCCGTCGGTGCGCTCAGTGTTATGTTTCACACGGAATCTTCGAGTATGCTCAAATATTCAGATCTTTTTGATAACGAAGTCTTGAATTACTTAGGTGATTATCTGGACTTTGAATTATCAAATATAGATAAAAATATAGACTGGTTAAAATTAACTCCAAATTATCATAAAGAAGTTCTTGCTGGAGAAGGTTCTGGTGGTTTTTATATTGCTTATGGTGAAGGAGAAACTGAAAACAAACCTATACTGTTTATTTCATCTGAAGGACAAGCGGGAAAACTTGCAAACAACCTTTCCGAATTTTTGTCTATGATCATCGAAATTCCATATTGGTTTGACTTGCTTAAATTTTCAGGTGGTGGTCAATTATCTGAAATGAGGAAAACAGCATATTTTATGGTTTCTGAGTTCAATGAAGATTACCCTGATTATAATGAAGCTAAGTCCATACTAAAAAGCAAACTGGCTCTTCCCAACATATCAGATCCAATTGGCTTGCTACATTCTTGTATGCAAAATTCTGATTGTACGGTTTTAGCTAGTGATGGTTGGGAATATGAGTCATTGTTCAATACATTCGTTTCATCTGACAACAATGCGTGGAAGTGAAACATAACAAGAGACTATGGATTTCTTGACAAAAGATTATATAAATATTTAAATGTCATATATCAACTACGAATGTTCACTTTCTGAGATGTGATTTTTCGATTAGTAATTGATTATAATGAATTTTAGTTTTATTTTGTGTTTGGTTTCTTGGGTTCAAATCCCTATCCCTCCGCCACATTCAATAAAAAGGCCCGCTATTTATAGCGGGCCTTTTTATTTGGCGAAAGATAGGACTTTGAACCCACGGGTTCCTCTTTATTACAAGCAAGCTATCCCTCCGCAAGATTCAACAAAGTCTTCGAAATTAAAACATGGTCATCCACTTCAACTGATTCGAGAAGATAAGCGTGGATCCATTAGTTCAAGCAGCCTGGACATACTTAATAGGCTAAACATCCCCGCAGAGAATTGGCTTAAAATCACTACAGAGTTTGGTGCATTATTTAAAGGCGCTGTCGGAGCATTACCCGCATTAACTGAATATTGTGAACATTTAGACCGAAAACGACGACAAGGCGCTGCAAATTTTCAGCGCTGGCTGTGTGCTTAAGCATTAATTCCTCAAAAACCACAATTCTCCTTATCCTTGATTGATATCGAAATTTTCTGCTGTGCTGAATTGCGTAGATGACTGATAAATCGATCATATAACGCTATTTTTTTAACCATGTTGATTGAAATTGATTAGTTGAGTACATCGAGCAGAGCTATCGCCAAAGAAATGAAAACGAGCTATGTTACTTGTTCAAATAATGGGTGGCTTGGTTTTACTGATGGGTGGCTTGGTTTTACTGATGGGTGGCTTGGTTTTACTGTATACAATTGTCTTAAACGTTGCCAAAGCAGATATTTAATCGTAAATTCGCTGCAGCACGCAGCAAATAAGCTACAGGGGGAGCGCAATGGTGGATGTTTCGCTTTCTGATCGTGTGAGATTAATGAGAAAACAAAACATCTACAGTTTTTATAAACTCATTTGTGAATTATTTTTGACAAAGGATTGTCTATGACTAGATTTTTCATAGTTATAATTGTTTATTTTTTTTGTGACACAGTTGGTGCTGAACAACTTCCAATCTATAAAGAAGACCAAATTATTTATTATAATTATCATATTGATAATGAAGGTTTCAATACGGTTAGGAAGCTTTACACACCAGAGGTTAGCAAATTAATTTTTAATAGTCCCGGTGGCGAGTCCGGCATTGCTATGAAATTCGCTAAGTGGATTATCAACCATGATTTAGACATCGAAGTTGATAGATACTGTTTATCTTCATGTGCCAACTATATTTTCCCCGCTGGCAAGATTAAGTATCTTAATAAAAAATCAGTGGTTGGGTGGCATGGTGGGGCTTTTCAGTTCAAAAAAACACCTATAGATGCGAGAAATATTAGAACAGTATTATCATTTTCTAAAAATTGTGATTTCAGCAGATTACCTAAAGATGAATTGCTGATTTTTGAATCGATAATTAAATCTGAATGTGCCTTTTATAAATCTCTGAACATTAACCCTCTAATTACTATGTATGGTCAAATCAAAGAGGATAGATTTTATACAGATAATGTCGATTTTTGGAGCTATAGCCTAGATGCTATGTCTTTTTTAGGGATAAATGGAATAGTTGTAAAAGGTGGGGACTGGAAGCCTGTTAGAATGATCCAACAAAAAAGTATTAAATATTTTGAATTAAATGAAGTTAAAGAAGGCATAGAGCAAGCTCGGCATAATCGTTTGTTATCTGACCTTATTAATTGATAGGAATTAAATATATAAACGATGTTAAAAAATTTGATAATTCATAAAAAATAATTTATTGAAAATCTATTCTATAAATATTTAAATCCAAGACTAATAGTTTTAAGATTGCTATATCTTTGCCATATTGAATAAATAAATAGATAGGACTTTAAACCCACTAATTCTTGTTTGTTATAAACATGGTCATCCATCTATGTTGTTATCTTGAAAATGGCTGGCATAGTCAATTATTTCTAGATGTAGTAATTAGAGTTGATGCTGATAACCCGAAATACTGGCGGATAACCATGGCGCCATTTATTTTTAATAGATTGAATATTACTGCTTAAAAATCATAATAGAGCTTGGCGCCTTATTCAAAGAAGAAGTAGGGGGCTTTGCCCATATTAAAAGACATTACCAGCATTTAGACCGAAAACGACGACAAGGCGTTGTAAAATTGCCAGCGCGGGTTGTGTGCGTATACAATCACGTGTTAATCCCACCAAACCATTTTCTACTTGATTGATATCAAGCTTTTCTGTTGCCTTGGTTTTAACTAATGAGTCATTTTGTGGCTATTGAGTAAACATTTTTCAAATCACTCGGTTGAATCTGTACGTTAAGAAAATCATAGCAGGTGTTGGCAACTCAAAAACGAAAGGCGTTATGTGTTACCTTAAAAACGGGTAGCATATTTTAATTGGAATATTTTGATGGAGATAGTGATCTTAAGCTCTTGGTTAAGAACATACCATGAACTCTGTTCATCCTGACTGAGTAAACTAGGCCATTTATGGCTTGATTATTGTTATTATTGTGCCATGAAATAAATGGCAACATAGGCTGAGAATTCCGCATTAATGCCAGTAGAAGCAATCATATTCTGCACGTCCCATCATATCCTGCACATCTAGACAAGAATTAACCTAAGGGGTCTTTTAGCATGAATAAAGCAAAGAATAGTGGCAGCCTTGATTTGCCAGTTGACACTTTCAGTAGCCACACCCCAACACCAACACCAACACCAACATCAGTTTCGCACTCCATATCCGCGGGGTTTGTGCGCGTGCGCGGCGCCCGAGAAAATAACCTGCAGAACGTCGACGTGGATCTACCCCGGGACTCGATAGTTGCTTTCACAGGGGTGTCCGGCTCTGGCAAATCCTCGCTCGCTTTTGGCACCATTTTCGCTGAGGCCCAGCGACGTTTCTTCGAGTCCGTCGCGCCGTACGCCCGGCGTCTGATCCAGCAAGGTCATACGCCTCAGGTGGACGAAATTACTGGATTGCCGCCAGCCGTCGCTCTCCAACAGCGCCGAGGTACACCCAACTCACGCTCAAGTGTAGGCACCGTCACCACCCTCTCGAATTCTCTGCGGATGCTTTATTCCCGTACAGGTATTTACCCTGATGGGGCTTTGCGCCTCGAGTCGGACTCCTTTTCACCCAATACCGCCATGGGCGCTTGCCCTAAATGCCAGGGACTCGGAACCGCGCACACAGTCACCGAGGCATCGCTGGTGCTCGACCCTTCACTGAGCATTCGCGAAGGCGCCGTTACGGCTTGGCCTGGGGCGTGGCAGGGTAAGAACTTGCGCGACATCCTCACTGCGCTCGGCCATGATGTGGACATACCTTGGGAACAGCTGTCCCGCGCCGATCGCGATTGGATCTTGTTCACCGAGGAACAACCCGTGGTCGACATCATGCCGGAGCGAGAACGGCCCCGGCCTTACAAGGGGAAGTTCTGGAGCGCGCAGAGTTATGTGATGCACACGCTCGCCGATTCAAAAAGCGCTTCGGTGCGTAACCGTGTACTGAAATATGTTGAATCTGGACCATGCTTAATATGCGCGGGCAGCGGACTGCGCAGCGAAGCACTCGCCGTTACCTTTAACGGCCGCACCATAGCCGAGCTCAACAGCTTGTCGCTCACCGAGCTCCGCCACGTGCTTGACCGTCCGGCGGCCGCCAATACCCCGGGTGCGACTATCACCAAGGATCTCACTCGCCGCCTCGACGTGCTGCTCGATCTCGGCCTCGGATACCTAAGTCTAGGCCGCGCAACACCCACGCTCTCTCCTGGTGAAATGCAGCGGCTGCGCATAGCCACCCAGCTGCGCTCTGGGCTTTTTGGCGTAATCTACGTACTCGACGAGCCTTCCGCTGGGCTTCACCCGGCCGATGCCGAGCCGCTCCTAGCCGTACTCGACGAGCTCAAATCTAGTGGTAACTCAGTTTTTATCGTGGAACACAATATGGACGTGGTACGCCGCGCCGACTGGGTCATCGACGTCGGCCCTCATGCGGGAGAGCAGGGCGGAGTGGTCCTCTACAGTGGACCGACGGCTGGACTCAAAGATGTACCTGCCTCGATCACGCGAAAATTTCTCTTTGCAAGCGAGCGTCCAGTCCCGGCTGCACGCGAGCTGCGACAACCGCTCGGTTGGCTTGGCCTGACGGGTATCACCCGCCATAACCTACGCGGACTCGACGCTGAGTTTCCGCTCGGCATACTGACCGCGGTCACGGGTGTCTCGGGCTCAGGCAAGTCCACTCTAGTGAGCCAGGTGCTTGCCGAGACTGTTGGCCTGCACCTTCATCCTGACCTGGATCCCAGTGACGGGAACGCATCCACAGCCTCGGTGGCCGGGGATAAGGATGAACAACCCGAGCCTAAACCCGTCGACATCACCACGGTTGAAGCGATCAACGGCGCGGATCTGATCGATCGACTGGTGCGCGTTGACCAGAAACCAATCGGTCGCACACCGCGGTCCAACCTCGCCACATATACAGGCCTGTTCGATGCCGTGCGCACCACATTCGCCGCGACCCCCGAGGCTCGGAGCCGAAAGTTCGGCGCTAGCCGGTTCTCGTTCAACGTGCCGGGTGGCCGCTGCGAGACCTGCCTTGGCGAGGGATTTGTGGCGGTCGGTCTGCTTTTTTTACCTGGCAGTTACTCGCCCTGTCCCGACTGCGGTGGCACGCGGTACAACCCTGAGACCCTCGAGGTGACATACTGTAACAAGAATATAGCCGAGGTGCTTGGGCTTACAGTGGATGCGGCAATGGTGTTTCTCGCCGATGTACCCTCGGCATTGCGCAGCCTTAAAACCCTTAGTGAGGTGGGGCTCGGCTACCTACGACTCGGCCAACCCGCCACCGAGCTTTCCGGAGGAGAGGCGCAACGCATCAAGCTCGCGACCGAGCTGCAGCGGGCACGCCGCGGCCATACGCTGTACATTCTCGACGAGCCCACAACAGGGCTGCATCCTGCCGACGTGCTATTGCTGCTCGCCCAGCTCAACCGGCTTGTCGATGCCGGCAATACCGTGATCGTGGTCGAACACGACATGGACGTGGTTGCCGCCGCCGACTGGGTTATTGACATCGGCCCTGAAGGCGGTGACAAGGGAGGCGCTATAGTGGTCGCTGGCACGCCCCATGCTGTGGCCGCCCACCCGGAGAGCCGAACGGCGCCTTACTTGGCCCAGTGCATCTCTACCACCTGAGCGACTGCCTGTCGTGGCAAACTAGGGGTCGCGCAATAATAAAGCTGACAGCTTTCTGAAATAGGCATGAATTTTCACCTGTGTACTTTTGAAAAAAGACTCTTAGCTGATTTGGGGCCAGCCTAATAGTTCCCGTATCATCAAACATGTCAATAAACGTTTTTGAAGCTTTTTTTTGCCGGCCCCAGGCGATCCGTACATAAAAATAGACACCGACTGTAGATCCGCAGGAAACGTGTTTAAATTGGTCTGTTCACGTGCTATCTGAGTGCGATTTGCTTTCGCATAGATGATGCCTTGGTTTCAATTTTAGTTTTTCTCTGTCATAGGTCGTGATAGGTTTACCCAATAAAACAAAAAGATACTAGCAATTGCAATGTGAGTGTAAATTTACCATAGCTTGTATGTATCTACATGAACGGTTGGGTGTAATAACATCACGATAACATGGCACAACCTATTAATTATGATTACGGCAGCCTATATCGCTATGAAAACACCAATAAAACGGCGTTTTACCGCTAGGGAAATCGCTGATTTATTAAGCCATTGAATGGCTTTTTTATGCTCTCCGCCCGTTAACTTCGTTGCTCATCGCACTCATCGCACTCATCGAGGGCATCGCTCACTTTGTTTGCAGTTTACCGCCTCATTGGTTTTACGCCGGTTGATACTTCGAGTATTGATGCCTATAAGGACAAACATAGTAGTATTTGTTTGGTTGAACTTGCTAACAAGTTTATCGACAGTTGCGACAAAAACACTTCCTTTTTCAGCACTATGTCATCTATTGAGTATGGCTCAATAGATGACAAAGTTGTGCCGTTTATCTACACGCTTGTGTACATACAATGGCGTAGAAATGCCTGTAAATAAGTGTATGTACGCAGTCGCACAGACAGTCAGATTGGCTGATGACATGATTTGAAGTTCTGACGTTATCGTACCGTGCGATTAAAGATCCTCAGATGAAGGAGTGACATGCCAAATGGATAAAACCTTAATCATAGATTATTACACTGACATTCTTTGTGTCTGGGCTTGGATTGCTCAGAAACGTGTTGATGAACTTAATAAAAAATTGGGACACAAAATCGAACTTAAATGTTACTACGTTGACGTTTTTGGTGATGTACCGACAAAAATAAACACTCAATGGCAATCAAAAGGCGGGTTTATTGGCTTTGCCGAGCACATACAACAGTCAGCATCTGCCTTTGAATATGCCTATATAAACCCAAAAGTATGGACGCAAGTTAGACCCACCACTTCAGCCAATGCGCATTTGATGCTTAAAGCGGTAGAGATTACTTATGATAAAAAGAAAAGTATCGATATGGCGCTAACATTTCGAACCGCATTTTTTGTTGATGGCTTGGATATTGGCAACCTTGAAGTCCTCTGTGATTTAGTTAACGCCAATGGACTAGACCTAAACACCATTAATACCAGCATTGGTGATGGCTCTGCTATGGCATCTTTAATGGGTGATTATCAAAAATCAAAGAGTCAAGGCATTAACGGTAGTCCTTCATATGTCCTTGATGGTGGGCGTCAAACATTGTATGGCAACATAGGTTTCGGCGTAATTCTTGCCAATATTGAAGAGCTTTTGAAGCATCCAACAGATGAGGCTAGTTGGTGCTGAAACGAAAGTGTACAGAGGTGAAGTTGAGAAGCATGTCTTCGATTGGAACATGAGGTTCTGCAACGTCCCAGCGCTATTTTACGTAATCAGATTAGCGCCTTCGCAGCCGTCACATCTGTTGGATATCGCACAGACGAATACCTATGGTCAAGTCCAGACTGACATACATTGAAAGTATAAGTCGTCTCAGTTTACCCAATCCTTAGCGCCGAAACTGACCAGATTACATCTGTTTGTGACAACCGGCTTATGGTAATCAGAGAAGCTATAAATGTTTTAATAACAAGGGAATAATTACCATTACTGTCAAAAATGAAACCCTTCTTGAGAAATGTGATATTTAGGAGACAGACCATGATTGAAAAAATAGCAACTATCCAGTGGCAAGGTCAAGGTAAGAAAGGCCAAGGTAAAATAAGTACCGAGACCGGTGCACTGAAGCAATATCCTTACGGCTTCGGTAGTCGCTTCGAGGATGACCGAAGTGGCACTAACCCTGAAGAGATACTAGCCGCAGCCCATGCCGCGTGTTTTACGATGGCGTTTTCATTCGCCTGTGATAAGGCAGGGTTTGCCACCGCCAATATCGACACTAAGGCCAGCGTTCGTCTCGCTAAACAAGGCGAAGGTTTTGTTATAGACCGCATCGCGTTGACAATGAGCGCAGAGGTTGCGGGCATCGACGAGGCGAAATTTCAGGAGATTGCGGCTGCGGCAAAGTGTGACTGCCCGGTATCGAAGGCTCTTGCCGGTGTTGAGAATATTACCCTGCAAGCGACACTGAAGTAGGTCTTCTCCTGAGACACGCTGTCAGCCCGCGCTATGCAACTACACAGCAGCAACTACACGGCAGCAACGCCAAAGTCAGACCGAACGCTAAAACGAAGGTTTAATAACTGTATTCATATCCTCTTCCAGCATTTTTCTAACCGTCGGCAAGATTGCCGACGGTTCTTCTACGGTGAATAACGTTCGGTCTGGTGTCCGTGCGTTAACACATTCATCAATAGTCCTGATTTGGCAACTAACTCGGATACATAGACACAGAGCGGTTCGTCAATCGCATGAAAATGACACCAACGTTTGATAGCGTACAGACAGCGTTGCCGCTTTTACCTTTTAATCGTTCTGTATCGCTCTCATGTTGGTACATTTAACATTCGAAGGAGACGATACCTATGTTACGTACCGTTAACAATATAGAGGACTATGTCATCAGTGCTACAGATGGCAACATTGGTCATATCAAAGACGTTTATTTCGATGATGAAACTTGGTGTGTTCGCTTTCTCGTTGTTGAAACAGGCACTTTAGGATAGCAGGATAAAAAGTTGCTTATATAAAAGACAAATCACGGAGGGCGTATGCATGACCATGAAGATAAAAAGTCACATTATCAAAAAGATAGTCTGACATTAGTTGGTGCGGTTGCGCTTGGCACCGGCGTTATGATTGGTGCTGGCATATTTGCCTTGACGGGGCAGATGGCCCAGATGACCGGAAGTCTTTTCCCGCTGGCTTTTCTTTCGGCTGCGGTGGTTGTGTTATTCAGCGCATACTCTTACGTAAAATTGTCCAATGCTTATCCTTCCGCCGGTGGGATTGCCATGTACCTAAAAAAAGCTTATGGCAGCACGGTGACAACCGCCTTTCATTCCCTGTTGATGTATTTTTCTATGGTGATTGCCCAGAGTTTTCTGGCGCGTACCTTTGGGACTTATACATTACAGCTGTTTGGTATCGATGATAGCAGCGTGTTAGTGCCAACACTGGGTGCTGGATTATTGCTGGTGGCGTTTCTGATCAATTTATCCGCCAACAAGATGATCGAAGGTGTCGCGTCGGTGCTCGGCTTTATTAAGATTGGCGGTATCGTTTTGTTCGGTATCGTTGGCGTAATGGTAGCTGGCACGGTTGAAGTCGATTTCTCAACAGTCAGTCCAGACGCCTCAACTTCTGGTGCAACAATAGCTGGTTTTATTGGTGCAACCGCGCTGGGTATTTTGGCCTTTAAGGGCTTTACCACCATTACCAATAGTGGTTCAGAGCTTACTGACCCTCACAGAAATGTGGGCTGAGCTATCATGATCTCCATCGGTCTTTGTGTGGTAATTTATACGCTCGTCGGTTTTGGCGTCGCAAGTAACTTATCACTAGCGCAAATAATCGAAACAAGAAATTACTCGTTGGCTGCAGCCGCAAAGCCTGCACTGGGCGAATACGCGGTCTGGTTTACGGTTGTTTTGGCCATGATAGCAACAGCAGGCGGTGTTATTGCCAGTATATTTGCGGTTTCGCGGATGTTGGCAATGCTGACGGATATGAAACTCGTTCCCCACAGCCATTTTGGCATGCCCGGTAGCATCCAAAAGCACACCCTGTTTTATACCGTCATTTTAGGTTTGCTGTTGACCATATTTTTTGACCTGACGCGGATTGCGGCCATGGGTATCATCTTTTATTTGATTATGGACATGGCGATCCACTGGGGGGTTTTACGTCACCTGCGAGACGACGTGGGTGCTAAACGCGCATTCCCTATGGTCGCGATTATCCTTGACTTGATCGTTCTAGCCGGTTTTGTCTGGATCAAGATAAACAGCGATCCATTGGTGTTAGGTGTCGCTGGTGTTGTCATGTTGGTTATTCTGCTTGTTGAGATCCTATTTTTACGACATAACCCTATCGAGCCCAAAAAACACAACCACGGATGAAAATAACCCAATACGACCTTTTAGTGCTAACTGCCCGAGACAGCCTGAATGCAGCTGTGTAGGGGCTCACTCACTAGGACGAACTTTAATCATGGAGATAAATAATGAAATCTGTCGTTATATTTGGGGCTGGCATTGCCGGATTAAGCGCCGCACATGAGCTGGCCGAACTGGGGTATCTTGTTTCAGTTTATGAAACGGCTGATGAGCCGGGAGGATTCTTCAGAAGTTCACGCCTTAGTCACGACAATATACCGACCGAGTATTCTTGGCACGGCATGGGACCTTGGTACCATAATGTTTTTGATTTGATGAAAAAAATTCCATTCAATGAAGAGGGCAGCGTTTATGATTTGGCCCTGTCTCGGCCCATTGATTTTGGCATATTCCCTGATGCTGGTCAGGCGCAATTTTACGATGAGGGATTTAAAAGTATTAACAAGATGTTTGGCATGAGCAATTGGGAGTTTACCAGAGCGTGCTATTTAATGTTAAAGACTTGGACCTCAAATCATCGAAGCCATGTGGTATATGCCAAGGTGAATGCGGCTCAAGCTTGGAAACCTATGCTTAGCGTGCAAAGTTATAACGCGTGGCGTTCTTGTTTCGGTCCTTGGATTGGCTCTGATTGGTCCAACGTGTCACTGCACACCGCAGGGGATTTTTTTAGAAAGCAATTTACGACAAAGCCCGCGCACCAGCATAAATCTGATCAAGATGGACCCGCATGGCAGCAAGGTGCCGGAGACGGTTGGCTGCTCCTAAAAGGGCCCAGTAGTGAATACTGGTTCAATCCTTGGGTTAAACACCTTGAACACAAGGGCGTGAAATTCTATTGGCAGAAACCGCTCACCAAATTAGTGTTCGACGGCAGCAAAATAGTCTCCGCTTTTGTCGGTGATGAGGAGATCAAAGGCGATATTTATGTTGTGGCCATCAATCCTTACTTGATGGTTGATATTTTAAGTAAAACTCCCGCGCTTGAGCGCCAAGAAGAATTAAAATTGTTTACACCGCTTGTTCAAGACGGCCCACACACTCAAGTCTCTTTTCGGTTAGCATTTTCAGACGAAATCAAACTTCCTCGAAAGCGGACTGCAGCGGTGATCAGTGATTCAGAATTTAATTTGACCGTGTTCGCCGAAGAACAAGTTTGGGACAAGGATGTGGATTTGGGGCAAAACATCAAATCTCTTTGGACTGGCACGTCTTGTATTGGCGGCTTCCCTGGGAGGATATTCCATAAGCCCGTCAATCTCTGCACCAAAGAAGAATTTATCGAAGAAGTGAAGGCTCAAATCTTGAGTTGCGGTGCACTAAATCAATTGATTAAACAAGCGAATGACGGCAAAGAGTTGAAAGATTTTACAATTGAAAAAGTTGAAGTGTGGCATGAATGGCACTTTTCCCGTGATGGAATAACGCCGCTACAGCCAAAGTGGGTAAACACCACCAACACTCAAGCATTTATGCCATCTCAAAAAACGCCAGTGTTTAATCTATTCTTGGCCGGAGCCCACACTAAGACTCAGGCTCAAGTCTGGAGTATTGAAGGTGCTGTTGAAAGTGGCAGAAGAGCGGCCAAAGCGATAGATAAACGAGTTAACGTATTGGATCAATATCGACCCAGATGGATTAAATTGTTATCGAAAATCGATGACATCTTGTATCTAATTAAAGCACCGCAGCTTCTAGATTCTGTGGTTTTATGTATCGTTTTATTGCTTATTTTGTGGTTTTTGATCTGATCATATCTTGATTGATCTTAGCGCTATCCAGAAGGGATGAGCGACATTAAAAGTGCCATAACATCAATATCGGCCCTAATAGGTCTCACAACGACAAAGGAGTTTAACCATGAACAAGAAAGAAGCTTACCAAAAAAAACTACAGGCACAATTAGACCAGTGGAGCGCAGAGATCGATAAGCTCAAGGCCATAGCTGATCACGCGGAGGCCGATGCACAAATTGAGTACTACAAACAAATCGAGGAACTGCGAACGATGCAAAAATCGGCCAACAGCAAACTTACCGAACTTAAGGAATCGAGTGACGGTGCATGGGAGGAGCTCAAGGCAGGTATGGATGGTGCGTGGAACTCGCTTGGCAATTCGCTGAAGTCGGCTACCTCCAGATTCAAATAAACAGCATGGTCATTGCGCCAAATAGGCGCACTATAAATTAGCACAGGAGTGCAACATGGACATTATTAGTTTACTCATATTTTTGGGAATAGGCGCTTTGGCAGGGTGGCTTGCAGGCAACATAATAAAGGGCGGAGGATTTGGTGTCATAGGCAATATTATTGTAGGAGTTGTTGGTGCTGTAGTAGGTGGTTTTATATTTAGCTTACTCGGCATATCAACAGGCGGTTTATTAGGCTCTACCATTATGGCTACTATAGGCGCTGTTATTTTGTTATTCATAATTAGTTTGGTTAAGAAGAAAGCCTAGTTCCTTAAGCACGACGATACATGTTGAAAATTCAAATTAGGAGTGGCCACATGATTAAGTTAAGACAGTTTTGGGGGAATCTGCAATCGAGCTTTTGGTTCATGCCTTCACTGATGGTCGCTGTCAGTATGACCTTAGCGGTTGTGTTGATCGAAGTAGAGTCTGCCGGTTTAAACCAATGGCTAATTCAGTGGCCACGACTGTTTGGGGTCGGTGCAGAAGGCGCTCGCCAGATGTTGTCCACCTTGGCTGGTTCGATGATGACTGTAATGGGGATCACCTTCTCCATGACACTGCTGGCCCTAGTGCTTGCGTCGGGCCAGTACACCTCTCGCATTTTGAGGAACTTCATGCGTAACAGTGTCACGCAAGCAACACTGGGGGTTTTTGCGAGCATTTTCGCTTATTGTCTTATAGTCTTACGCACCATTCGTGGCAGTGGTGGTGGTGATGAATTTGTGCCCAGTCTTGCGGTATTTTTTGCCTTTGTGATGTCGCTTGGTGGTGTGGGGGTCCTTATCTATTTTATTCATCATATTGCCTTGTCTATCCAGGCATCAAGCATCATTGCTTCGGTCGCTCAGGAAACCAATGCTGCCATAGATAAGTTGCTGCCGATAAAACCGGATGAGGAACTTGATGAAGATGAAATGCGACACCCGATACTAAAGTCTCTGGATGAGCGGGTCTGGTATCCCGTGCCGGCAGCTCGCAGTGGTTACGTTTTAGGCGTGAACAACAATACATTAATTTGCTTGGCGAGTGACAACAGAACCATAGTGCGTATGGAGCAAGGCATCGGCTCGTTCATTGTCCAAGATACGGCTCTGGTGTCGCTAGCTCTTACTTACCCGCCAGAGCAGAAACTCATTGATGCTTTGAATACAGCTTACAGTATTGGTAGCCATCGCACAGTGGATCAGGATCCTACTTTCGGTATTCGACAGATTGTGGATATGGCCATAAAAGCGCTGTCCCCCGGGGTTAACGACACTTCAACGGCAGTGATGTGCGTGGATTATCTCACCTCGATTATGGCTCGATTGGCCAGTCGGCAATTTCCGCCATTGTACCATTATGAGGGAGACACTCTGCGAATGGTGGCGATGGTTCCGAGCTTTGATAGTCTATTGGCCGATGCTTTCGACCAGATTCGAAGTAGCGCTGAAAAGAATCTTGCGATACTGGTACGCATGCTCGGTGCCTTCGAGACCATCGGAAGTTTAACGATCTGTCCGAGCCGCTTGAGAGCACTTGACCAACAGTTGCAGTTGATTGCAGAGTTGACCGCTCGCTGCTTTGAATCTAGTTATGATCGCGCGCGGCTCGAAATGCGACTGTCCAAGGTGCGTGAATCGTTGGACGGTCAGTTTGCATTGAGCGCATTAGTTGGGAAAGATTAGTTTTATGCAAATTAGACGGATACTTGGGGCTGTTGATCTTTCAAGGTTGGTTTTGCAGCGAATTGTTGCTCATTTGTACAAGGCAGAGACTTTTTATTCTACATAAAAAGTCGATAACGCAGTAAAAATGACCAACAAACGCTGCCCAAAGGGGTCGGCTAAAAACGTTTTACTCTTTGTTGAGAAAATCTTCATTAAGCGAGTAGTGTTTAGATTGCTAGGCAGCAATCCACTCGCCTCGATTAAAACGCTTTTATCTCGAACAAAATTTAACCAGCAAAGATCAACAGACCCTAGCATACAAGATTCATTTTTTTGTTGACCAATTCGCTAGCTTTTCCTGGGTATAGATCCAACGCACTCTATTTCTAATCTCATCGTTCACTATAACTCGTATAATTTTGCTATCCGCAAACGCAAAACATTCTTTCAAAACTCGATAACGATACATAGAAGCCCGACCAATATGATATTGGCAAAGCGATATTACAGTGATAATGGACGGCGACGGAGGCGGTTAGTCACTAGTCAGGCTCTGCAAGGCATTGGTGATTTCACTCATCCGCGCCGCCGTGACTTTACCATGAACCTGCGATATCAGATTACCGTTCTTATCCAAAACAACAATGACCGCCTCTTCGCTATCAGAGGGCACACCCAACGCGCTTTCCATGATCTGTGAGTTGAGAATCCAGGTTTGATCGTGATAGCGCTGCGGCACTTGTTCTTTGGCTCGGCCAATGACATCTTCTTCCGACATAAAGAAGGGTAAATTGACAGCCAATACGTCGCGAACCCGATATTTACTATGATCTATCTCTGAGCGCAATGTGTTAACCCACTCCCGAGTGGATATTGCGGCATTGCGAGACGGCGTAAGTATGAGCAGTGTCGGTTGACCTATCAGTTTGTTACTGTCAACTTTTTCGCCGCTAAGCGCCGTCGCTGTAAATGACGGCCATGGTCCATCGCCTGCAGTAGCAGACGGCCCACATAGGGTTAGTATCGCAAGTAGGGTCAGTTCAGTAACGCGTCGGGATGTTGAGCCCCAAAGTGTTGTCGGTATCATTGGTCTGGTTAGCATAGTATTCCTCCGCTCAGTAGTAGGGGTGCGAACAAGCAGGCCAAGCCAGATCCAAATACAGAAGTCGCAGCATTCAGTGAAACTCCTTCATAAATCATCTTGGCTCTCATGTCTGACGAGTAAGCATCACACATACAATATGCGATTGACGACATTTCATCTGTTCGCTAGCGAACTTTCTGCCAGCCAATGACCCTATTAGATCTGCAGGCATCATTTGTGGGTATGTGTTCTAACGAACAGACCAGCTAAATGCCAGCGCGCAAGCTGTAGTTCTCAGGACTTGCCGCAATGATCTTTTCCTCGGGTTCGGCAGGATTCATCCTCATCATACATAACAGGATATCTAGCTTATGCTTTTCGAAACGTTTTCTAACCGCTCGCTGCAGCTATCCAATCGCATGGTAATGGCGCCGTTAACACGCAGTCGGGCTACGCCTGAGCACACGCCTAACGCGCTGATGGCAACGTACTACGGCCAACGTGCGACGGCTGGACTGATTATTACCGAGGGCACTTCGCCCAGCCCGAACGGACTGGGCTACCCACGCATCCCCGGTCTTTTCGATAGCACGCAGATGAATGCATGGAAGGCAAGCACATCAGCGGTACACGCCAAAGGCGGTAAAATCTTCTTACAGTTGATGCACTGCGGTCGAGTCGCGCATGTCGACAACTTGCCAACAGGTGCCGAAATACTCGGGCCAGATGCCGCGGCATGTCCCGGCGAGATGTATACCGACACCCTAGGGATGCAGCCCCATAGTACGCCCCGCAAAATGACCGAGGCCGACATCGCTCATGTGATAAATGAGTATGTGACGTCAGCGAAGCTCGCGCTGGAGGCAGGTTTCGACGGTGTCGAAATACACGGCGCCAACGGCTACTTAATCGAGCAGTTTTTGAATCCGCTGATCAACCTACGCACTGACGGTTACGGCGGCAGCATTGAAGGCCGCAACCGACTCGCGCTGGAGATTGTGCGTGCGACAGTGGCAGCCATCGGCAACGATCGGGTTGGTATCCGGCTCTCTCCTTACGGTGTGTTCAATGGCACCGGCGCATTCCCCGACATAGAGACGCAGTACCTGGCATTGACTAAGGCACTTTCCTCACAGGGGCTTCTCTACATCCACTTGGCTGATCATTCATCCATGGGGGCACCAACGGTACCCGCAGACTTTAAGCTTAAGCTGCGCGCTGGTTTCGATGGTCTGTTCATTCTGTCTGGAGGGTTTGATCATCAAAGCGCTGAACAGGCGTTACGCGATAAATATGGCGACCTGGTAGCCTTTGGCCGTCCGTTTTTGGCTAACCCTGATCTCGTCGCTCGGATGCGCCAAGATGCAACGCTCAACACGGCAGACGAAGCGACTTTTTACGTACCTGGCGCCAAGGGTTATACCGACTATCCAACTCTCGCGACTTCTCCAGAGCGTTAACGCCAAAAGTTATCGCCGAGGTAGCACAATTCAGTAGAAGCTTGCTGCGTCCATAAGACCAAATTGAAACAGGATTTCACTATGACTTACAAAAGCATTAATCCCAATAACGGAACAATATTGAAGACCTTTGATGAAATCAGTGATGCACAGCTTGAGATCAAGCTTGCCACTGCGCATGCCTGTTACCAGACATGGAAAAACACCAGCTATAAGCAACGCGCCGCTATTATGGCCAAGGCTGCAGAACTTCTGCATGCGCATACTGATGACTATGCCAAGCTGGCAACACTGGAGATGGGCAAGCGAATTGATGAAGCCCGTGGCGAAGTCAATTTCAGTGGTAAAATCCTCAGCTATTATGCAGACCACGCAGAAGCGTTTTTAGCTCCAGAGCAACTTGACCCGGAACATGGCGAAGCCCATATGGAAAGCAGCCCGATAGGCGTGATTTTCTGCGTCGAGCCGTGGAACTTTCCCTTTTATCAACTTGCTCGTGTCGTAGGCCCGCAACTGATGGCGGGCAATGTTTTGGTGGTGAAACATGCCAGCAATGTACCCCAATGTGCTATTGCCTTTGAGCAGTTGTTGATTGATGCGGGCGCACCTGAGGGGTTGTACACAAATCTGCTGGTTTCGCACCAACAGTCTAACCAGATTATCGACGACCCGCGCGTCAAGGGCGTGGCACTGACAGGTGGTTTTGCCGCTGGCAGAAGCGTTGCCGCCCGAGCAGGGCAAAACCTCAAACCCTCGTCGATGGAGCTCGGTGGCAGTGATGCCTTTATCGTGCTTGATGACGCTGATCTCGACAACACTATTCCCTGGGCTGTTTGGGGCCGTATGTACAACCAGGGACAAACCTGCTGTGCTGCTAAACGCTTTATTGTGCTCGATTCGATTGCTGACAAATTCATCGAAAAGTTTCAAACCGCGCTTGAACTTCAGCAACCTGGCGATCCGATGGACGAAACAACGACCAAGGGACCGATGTCGCAAGTAGCCGCTCTGGTTAATATTTTGAAGCAGGTCGATGATGCTGTAGCCCATGGTGCTAAGGTGTTAATGGGCGGCAAGCGTATCGACTGCCCGGGCTCTTTCATGCAGACCACGATACTGACCAACATTGCGCCAGGCAACCCTGCTTATCGCACTGAGTTCTTCGGCCCAGTTGCGTTGATTTTTCGGGTCAAGGACGAAGCCGCGGCCATAGCGCTTGCCAACGATTCTGACTTCGGACTTGGTGGATCTGTGTTTACCGAAGATGCCGCTCGTGGCAAACGCGTCGCCAGTCAGATTGATACCGGTATGATGTTCATCAACAATATTGATTGGACCGATGCCGCGCTTCCGTTCGGCGGCGTTAAAGATTCCGGTTATGGCCGCGAACTCGGCGAAATGGGCATTCAGCAGTTCGTTAATAAGAAGCTGGTTCGCACCATTTCGATGGCAGCACCGGTGTAACGGTTGCACAGCTAGGGGCTAGCAAACTGAAAATATTAATATTTCACAAGCAATACCCTATATGGCAACGGCATAAGATGGCGAACGAGCTTAGTTATCTAAGATAGCGACATAGTTATCGAGAGTTTAACTAAATCGATGGGTTAGGTGGCTGTAGTTTGAAAATGCTGTGGTTTGACAATGCTATGGTTTGACGATGCTGTGGTTTAACAATGCTGAGTTTGAATGAAATTAATTCATAGCACTTTAAGCGTCTAGCTGTGAAGCCGATTAATCTTGCTTGGGAGGATATAGAAAGGGCATGACGTTATTGTTTTTAATGTTTGGGATGATTTGTTATAAACGACAAGATGGCCAAATATACCATGTCAAGCCACCAATGAGGGGTAGCTTGGCATAGATGATTTAGTTAATAGATGATTTAGTTAATAGATAATTTAGTTAATAGATGATTAGTTAATAGGTTTCTAGTCTATCGGTTTCTGTTTTTACCACGGCATAACATTCGCAGCACAGCGTTTCGAGTTTTTGTCTGTTGGTCACGGTAATTTGACCGCGCTTATAGTTGATTACCCCAAGTTTTTGCAGTTTACCGGCGGCTTCAGTTACGCCTTCTCGTCTGACGCCTAACATGTTGGCGATCAACTCTTGGGTCATTGTGAGATTGTTGCTAGCCAGTCTATCAAGTGATAGCAGCAGCCAACGACAAAGTTGCTGGTCGATAGAATGGTGCCTGTTACATATTGCCGTTTGCGCCATTTGTGCCATCAGTGCTTGAGTGTAACGTAACAACAGTTCGCGAAGGTTTTGATTGTCGTTAAATTCATCGAACAATATCGATGCGGACAATTTATAGGCTCGGCCTGCGCTTTGAACTATGGCGCGATTTATGGTGCTTTCTCCCCCCATAAACACGGCAATACCCACTAAACCTTCATTGCCGACAACAGATATTTCTGCCGATGCGCCATCTTCGAGAACATTCAGTAAAGAGACAATACTATCAATGGGGAAATAGACATTTTCAAGGTTTTGACCAGCTTCATAAATAACTTTACCTAAGGGCAGTTTTATTATCTTTAACTGTGGAAATAAGCGCTGTTTTGTCGCTTCAGGTAATGCTTTAAGTAATGCGTTCTCATTTGGGTCAATCATTGATAACCTTTCAATATATTAAAGTGAGACATTCACTACTCGCCATGATCTTTCTTATGCTATTGATTTTATTCAATATTGCATAATATTTAAGTGATCTTGTTATCAATATAACAGAGTTTGTTGAATCGAGAGGGTTAAAATGCCTTGTTTAGCGTGATTTGCGATCACAGCAGGCGAGTGGAACCATTATTTTTGGTTCAAAAGGCATTGCATGTTGAGTTGTATTTATGAGTTGTATTTATACTCATCGACAGGATATTTAGTTGGGGGGGGGAGATAGTAAAAAGACCTTTGCAAAGCTGCGTTTCGCTCATAGGAAAGAGACTAAACAACGGCCTACAGCGATTACGTTTAGGCCGCAAGTCAGCTGCTAAGGCTGCAGTTTTGTGAAGATGGATGGCATAAAAGGGCTGAGCAGCAAAGTGATTGCAAAAGCCATTTTTCTAGTGGCTATACATTCGGCTTTTGCCGCCGGAGTTAGTTAAGTTTATGTGCTTTAAGCTTATGTGCAGTCTGATGCAAGATGCATTTAACATCTGATTTTTCGTCGACCTAAACTCACATGTTGAAGTGCTTTGACTGATATTTACAATTTAATCATTTTGAATATCATCAAGCGCCTGACGAACTTCATCCAAAATTAATCTGTTTGCCACTTTTTCATCGATATCGGGAACATCCCATCCAAAAATAGCGCGATATTTCTTAATCAAATTGTTGACGTCTTCGATGATATCGCTGCGATGGGCCGCTAACTCTAATTTTTCTATGTCAGTCATGCTCGTTCACCTTAAAAGTTTATAGATAACTCCAGATTAAACTATTATTCATGCTCCATCGGTGCGACACCGAACAGATTGAATAGAAAATTTGGTGCAAGCTGATAGATATCCACTCTATTAGGAAAGCAATGATTTATTGTTTGCCATCTTTAATCTGGAGCAAATACATCATGTTACATACATTGAATGATTTACAAAATTTATCTATTCACGCCTCTGATGGCGATATTGGATTAACCAAAGATTTTTATTTTGATGACAAGCATTGGGTGATCCGATATTTGGTAGTCGAAACGGGTTCTTGGTTATCAAGCAAAAAAATATTGCTTTCACCCATATCAATCAAAGAATTTAATCAGGAACAAAAGACGCTTGCTGTCACAATCTCAAGAGAGCAGGTAAAAAACAGCCCTGACATCGATAGCGAGAAACCAGTCTCTAGGCAGCATGAGGTCGATCATATGGAATATTATGGTTACTCACAATACTGGGGTAACACTGGTATTTGGGGAAGTGAGCCCAGTCCAAACATGATGGCACCTGGTTATTATAGTGTCGCGCCAAAGCCAGATAACTTAGATAACCCAGAGATGTCCGCAGATGTTGAGGCAGCACTATCACGGGATAATGATCATCATCTACGCAGCAGTCATGCCGTGGCGGGTTATCACCTTGATGCCATAGACGGTGAATTGGGTCATTTGCAAGGTATGTTAATAGATATCGACACTTGGGCTATTCGTTATTTGATTATTAACACCAGTAATTGGTGGTTGGGTCATCTGGTTTTGATTGCGCCCAAATCGATTAAAGAGGTGAGTTGGCCTACCTCTAAAATTTATGTTGATATGACGCAGCAGCAAGTGAAAGATGCTCCCACATACGATCCATCAGTGCCTTTCGATCTTGAACATGAGCAAAATCTGCATACTCATTATGGCCATAATGATGGATAACATTATTACCTCTCTATGAGGTGTTTGGCTGTCGTGTTTAGGTTGTTTGTTTAAAAAGTGTTCTTGGAGTAAATTATCTATTTCAATATGAAAATATAGTCAATATCAGTTAGTCATTGCAGTTTTTTCTTCTTGAAATTGCTGCAATCAATTGAAAATAGTAGACTAATTTAATATTTAAGACGATGACTTTGAACCCAAGGGGTACCCATTATAAAAACAAGCTATCTGTTTTCAACATTTAACGATAAAACTTTATCAGACATGATGAAGCTTTTTTGTGTTGATGAAAGACTCCCATCAGATTCATTAGACCATTACACAAGAACCTCGCGGGCCTGAGACACACAGACCTTTAAATACTCTTCAAACGTGTCGACTAAATTAAGCGTTTCGATGAAGCTTAAATGGTGGCTGGATTTACTTTAATGAATGAAAGATAAACACTCATGCAGGCGCTTTGGATTAGGTTGTTGCTTAAAATTGGCTGGCAATTTTGTTTTGATACAGTCAAGGGCTTGCTAATATCATGTGCACTCTATACTCGACATCTTGTTTCATACTTTCTGATTCGAATCCCGCGCGGGCACGAAATACATAGCCCTGTCGAATATCAAACATAAGCTTTGCACGTGCTAATGATGGAAAATTGGCAGGTAAAACACCTCTTGCTTTTTCTAGCTCAAAGCGTCGCGATAATCGCGCATCGGTATCTAATACTGCTCTTTGTAATAGTTCTTGTGCTCCCTCGACCTCGCCAGCACTTGTGGCAACGCTGGAACTGAGAAAGCAGCCTTTTGCGCCGCTACCATTTGCAGTACTGTAATCAATCACTGCAATCATGAACGAGCGGACAGCTTGGTTAATATCGGGTTCTGTTTCAAAGGCTACTAATGGTGCGCATGCATCAATTGTGGCGTAGCAGTTTATAGCTTCTAAATAGAGTTTACGTTTGTCACCAAAAACCGAGTAAAGGCTAGGGCTGTTAATACCCATTGCTTGGGTTAAATCTTTAATGGAGGCGGCATCATATCCTTGTTTCCAGAAAACATGCATGGCGGACAAAAGCGCTTCGCTACGATCAAAAGCGCGTGGCCTACCAGCCTTATTTTGAATCATATCGGATACCTCAACGCTGTGGATTTAATGATTTATTTTAGTATCAAATGATACATAATTCAATTAATTAAAACCCATTAACCTCGGTAAGGTAATGATTATGCTCTAGGAAGTTGTCTATATTGGCAATATAATTTTGTAACGATCACTATGAAATATTGACACCTTGGCATTATTTTGTTTTTATAATATTCACTACAAAACATTGGAATAAACATGAACTCATCTAAATTAGTAGCAGGACAAACCTTTCCAGACATCACTCTAGCGCTGCTTGGTGGTGGTGAAATTAATCTTACGGCTGTTCCGGCAGAGGGCTGCGATTGGCGTATGGTGGTTGTTTATCGGGGTAAGCACTGTCCCATTTGTACTCAATATCTATCGACGTTGAACGAGCTGTTGCCTGAATTCAAGAAGTTAGGTGTTGATGTTGTAGCTGTATCCGCCGATCCCATAGAAAAAGCGATGGCTCAAATGGAGCTGGTTAAGCCTTTATTTGATGTGGCGTACGGCTTAAGTATTGAACAAATGCAACAAATCGGGGTGTATATTTCAAATCCTCGCTCGCCGGAAGAAACTGACCGACCTTTTGCCGAACCCGGATTGTTTATTATTAATGATAAAAAACAGGCACAAATTATTGATATATCGAATGTTCCTTTCTCTCGCCCAGAGCTGAAGTCAATGATTATGGGTTTAGGTTTTATCCGTAATCCACAAAACAATTACCCAATAAGAGGAACCTACAAATAAAAAATCATGGCCCTCTACATGAAGAAGTACGGCAACTAATTGTGTAGTGACATGGTATTTTAGCCACCTAAATAGAGGTAATATTATTGCCTCGTACATGACTTTAGGTGAGCAAATGAAATCAAATACCAGAAGCACACCATAATACCGTTGCTGTAGCGGTATATTATGGCGTGCTATCTTTTGGCAAGTGGATACTGCGGTGAAAGCAGGCCGTTGTGGTTTTATTTTCATAACGTTCATTCATCAATGGCGGTATCGTTATGTGTTACAACGCTTATAAATCGATTTCGACGATGCTTATTTCATTTAAATTGCTGTGTGATGATTGTTTTTTAGGAACCGCACAACAAAGCAATACCTCACCTTCGGTTGGAGTGACCACTGGCTTAGTTCGATAAGTGATTGATCCTTTTAGCAGTCTTACTGCGCACGTGCCGCAAGTTCCGTTACGGCAACTGAAGTTAGGCGTGAGCCCATGGTTTTCTGCTGTTTCTAAAAGTGTCGCATCATTTGCGTTCCATCTTTGTTCAAAACCAGACTTAACAAATTTGATGACGGCTTCATCGGCTTCGTTTTCTGCTGCAAGTGACTTTTTTGCTTCAAGTAACATTTTTTCTTCAAGTAACATTGATTCATTATCGATTTGGCGAATAAGTGCCGCAGGCCCGAACGCTTCGGCAAAAATACGTGCATCACGTACTCCTAAACTGCGTATTTCATCATAGAGTGCTTGCATAAACGCAGGTGGACCACATAAGTAAAAATCATAATCGTCTAGTGCTAATATTTGCCGAAGTGTATCGGCGGTAATGTGGTCGATTGCATTAAAATCAATGCCTATTTTTTCCTGCTCACTAGGTTGAGTGATAATTGAATAATATCGAATTTTACCATTAGATTTTATTTCAGCATCACGGAAGTTTTGTGTAAAAGCGCGTTGTTGGGTCGTTTTAGCGGCGTGTAATATGGTCAATGGTCTTAAATGACGGGTACGCTCAGCTTCATTTAGGATATGCGAGGTCATCGCAATCATTGGCGTAATCCCTACGCCTGCGCCGATTAATACGGCCGGGCGCTTTTCTGCTGCATCAATATAAAAATTACCCGAAGGAGCTTTAGCTTCAATAACATCGCCGATGCGCACATTATCGTGTAAGCATTGCGAAATAGTGCCATTAGCTTCTCGTTTAACTGAAATGCGGTAATACATGTCGTCTGGTGTTGATGATACGGTATAAGTTCTTATCACGGCTGTGTTTGCATTGGGTGGGGTAAGACGCACCGTTAAAAACTGCCCCGCTTTTGAAGACACTAACGGGGTGTTGTCTTTTGGTTCTAAATAAAATGAACGAATAACACTACTCTCATTTTCAATACGTTTGACTGTATAAGATAACCAAGATTCTCTTGTGGCTTCAGCTGCCAGTGAAGCATGTGCTTGTTCCCAATCACCAGCCATTAAAGTATTTGGTGAATACGCAGTAAACGATGCGCGAAAGGGTAGTGCATTCCTTAATGTCACTCCGTGGCTGAGAGTGAAACGCCATGCTCGTTCAGCACCTTTAAAAGCGCTGACTTCTGGAGTGTCTTCCCATAATAATTCGACAGTGCCGGTTAACATAAATAAGTCACCAGTCGAAAAGTCGATAAATACCAAGCCTGCTTTAGGGTTAACCAAAAAGTTACCGAGAGTGTTAAAAAAATTGTTGCCTGAATAATCAGGAATAGTCAGTGTATTGCCGTCTACTTTCACAAAACCAGGCCGTCCTCCACGGTGTGAAATGTCGACACCTTCATGTTCTGGGTGTTCTTTAGCTGGCACATAACTGGACACAAAAAAGGTATCAGCATCACGGATTATCTTACTAACATCATGACTCAATACCGTAAATTCTTCTATGTTAGAGGCTGGATTAGTGACGTGAGATTGTTTATTAAATTGAATACTGCGGCTTTGTATATATTGCGGACAATTGCCAAAAGATTGATCGACAGATATTGAAAAATGAGTAGGACTGATTTTATGAACCCGGCCATTTACACGATTACGACGACGAGAGTGCATTTCAATACCAAGTAACCCTAAAGGACTACCATCATTTTTTAGTTGTGGCGCGATAGGGTCTCCAGCTATTGCCGATGCATTAATCGTTAATGTTGTTGAGTCTGGTGATGTTATAAATCCTGGATATCCCGAAAGTATCGATGCCCAAGGCCAACCTTGTTGGTCAACACTGCCAGCAACAATAAACGGCAGTTGTTGATAAAACTCACGATGTTGTTCCGGAATGTATGGACGTATTGCGCGTTGTCCAAAACTCTCCATCACAGCGCGTTTACCAACACGATCCTGAATGTTCTGTTCACCAGGATGAAATGGCGATAAAGCTGATTTTTGATGGGTCTTATCGCGAGTTTGGTTTTGCATAATAGGCATCTCTTAGCGGGATTTCGGTGGCACTGGATATTGAATAAATCAACAGGCCCTACGACTGGCTCACAAACTCATCGGTACCAAAAATCCGCAGTGGATGTGCGAGCTGCCAAGAGCTAGTCGTCTTATGCTACTAATCCAGCTTTGGTTGCTGGCATAGCAACAAATCCTCTCAACCCTTCAATGTTTGTTAACCAGCGACGTACATTTGGGTAAGGTGCTAATGACACATCGCCTTCAGGTGCATGAGCAACGTAACTGTATATAGCAAAGTCAGCTAAGCTGATTTTATTTGCGACCAAATAATCTTGGTCGATAAGTTGTGCTTCTAATTTTGTTAACGCTTTTTCTGCTGTGGCTTTAGCAAACACCGGATCTGATGGTGAATTGAAAACATTAATTAACCTCGCTGCGCCTACGCCATAAGAGATTTCGCCCGCTGACATCGCAAGAAAACGATGCATTTCTGCTTCATGTTGCAGATCTTGAGGGATAAACGAAGGCGCATATTTACGAGCCAGATAAATGAGGATTGAAATTGAGTCGTGAACAACCGCATCACCGTCTTCAATAACAGGGACCAAACCCAAAGGGTTAAGGGTAAGAAACGGTGCTTTTTTATGCTCCCCAGCAGGAAGATCTACGTGGATAATGTTGTGCGCAATCCCCGCGACACTCGCAAATAGCTGCACGCGATGAGCATGACCTGAAAGTGGGAAACTGTGAATTTTAATGGCATTAGACATGATGTGTTCCTTTAAGGGTTGAATGATTTGTGCGTGAGAAAAGAATAAAGTTCACACGGCATAAATACAATGACCTGTTTTATTGAAACATTATCTCTATTATGGATATAATATTAATGGCTGTTATTAATGGTCATTACTCATGTGAGGATCATCTATGGATACGATTGATAGTATGCGTATTTTTGTTGCTGTAGCGGGGCAAAAATCGTTTACGGCGGGGGCAAAACAGCTAGGTATTAGTACCAATTTGGCCAGCAAGCATGTGCGACAGTTAGAGGCCCGTTTAGGTGCGCAACTTATTCATCGGACAACTAGACGTGTCACTTTGAGTGATACAGGACTCGCGTATTTTGAACGCTGCGTGTTTATAATTGATCAATTTGATGAGTTAGAAGGTTTAGTTCAAGAGCGTCAATCCGAACTTGCGGGGCCTATTCGTATTACTGCGCCAACAGGATTTGGGTCAAGGGAATTGGTAGAAGCGATTCGACCTTTTCAAATTGCACACCCTAAAGTGTCTATCAATCTGCATCTGTCCGATCAGCATGTCGATATACTTGACGAAGGTTTTGATCTCGCCATTCGTTTTGGTCCACTGCAAAATTCTACGCTTATTGCTCGTAAGTTGCTTACTATGCGATTAGTGGTGTTTGCATCACCGGAATATATCAATACACATGGTGAACCATTACATCCTAGCGATTTATCAACACATAATTGTTTATTACAATCATCGTCAGCAGATCCGGAGCATTGGGCCTTTACGGTTGCTGGCACAGAACAAAAATATCGGGTAAATGGGTCTTTTACGGCAAATTCGCCTCGGGCGGTCGCGCATATGGCCGTTGGAGGTTTAGGTATTGGTCGTTGTCCGCTGTACACCGTTGAACCCTTTCTTAAAAGTGGTGAGTTGGTATTGTTGTTTGACGATAAGATGGTTAGCGTATTTAACTTATACGCTGTATATCCTTCTGCACGTCATTTAACAGCTCGGATTAGAAAATTGATAGATCACTTAGTAACGGCGTTAGGATAATTTTATCTAAAATAATATCGTATCAGCTTAGGGCTATTGACCATTAAACCTGCATTGATGATGTTATTCGATATGTCGATGAGGTCATTGATACACTTAGAACTCAGTTTAATTCAACTGAGTATCATAATTGACTCTATTAAAAATATCTACAATCCAATCACTTAACGGCCACTCAACGCAATAGTAAATATTTGAATTGTTGCTAATTTTAAAATACTCCAGTTCGTCTTCTCGACCGCTTCGGACATTTAGTGGATTTAGATTTTTAACATTCACATAAATATAAACATTTAAAAAAGTGAGGTTTCAGGGTTGTGTGATTATTGTCCGTTATTTACGACATCTTTGAGGTGCATCAAGGTTTCATCGACACATTTGACTTAAATTTATTAGGTAAGTGTTATTTTTATTTGCTGTTATGTATCAGATTCTTTCAGCTCTACTTAGCCAAGGTGGGTTAGCAAAAAGGTAAAATAGCATCATTAATAGACCGATAATGTTTGGATTGTCCTAGCAGCCTGACGTTTTATAGGTGAATCAATATGAGTAAAGCTAAAAGTGATACCAATAAACATCGTGACAATCTCGAAGGAGACATTAAAGAGGCGGTTGAGGCAGATAAGGATATTCGGGAAACCGTTCGGTGCATTATTCTTAAAGCATTGAGTGAATGCAAATTGGACCTCAATGAGCTCTCACAGATTGCAAGCTGCGTGATTAAAGGTGCCGGTTTAGGTGCAGTTATTCATAGTCGTGATGGTCAATCCCATCAGCTCACTAAGGCGGTTGCTGGGCTTGAGGATGCCTTATGTTCTGCCGTAGAGGCATCCAAATTAGCTGTTGAAGAAGCCAGTTCGCATGTTAACACCTTTAGTAAACAAGATTTACAACGCACCATTAATGACCTTAGTGAACTTGAAGCTATGTATTTAGAGACGTTAAAAGACGTGGCAAAAGAGGCTAATGAGGCTAATGAGGCGGTATCCGTTACTTTAAATGATTTGGCTCGTCATGGTCGAGTAAGCGGTACCGCCGTCGGCCAGAAAGTAACTGAAGTTTCTACATTATTAAACCAACAATTAACTGAGCGGTTAAGCGACACTGTGGCAGCTGGAGTCGATTCTGCAGCTAAAGTAACCCGTAACCTCGCTTATGCGGCAGCAGGTTTTCTTGATGCTTTTGCACAAAAATTGGATGAGAAATCAACATCTAATTCCAACTCAAATAAGAGTCAATAATGGGTGAAGCATGCTTTGGGAAACGTTAGGTACCGCGCGAGATATTGGCCGACTGAATGAGCTTGCTTCGGTTTTAATTCGTTATGGCTTCGGCGATGTGTTGCGCAGGCTTGGCCTTGCTAATGTGTTTAATGTCGCCGGTAAGGCTCTGCATTGGAAGCATGCAGCTGAAATAACCCAGTTAGAATCACCGGTTAGGTTTTGCCATGCACTGGCAGAAATGGGACCAACCTTTATCAAACTAGGACAGATCCTTGCTACGCGTTCAGACCTATTTCCACCAGAGTGGACTGCTGAATTTGAAAAATTGCAGAATCATGCGCCGCCGGTATCATTTGAATTAATCTGTAAACAGTTACAGGAAGACTTAGGTTGTAGTCCGCAACAGGCTTTTGCCGAATTTAATCCAACCCCTTTTGCTGCCGCATCGATTGCCCAAGTTCATCGGGCTCGCCTACACGATGGTGCTGAAGTCATTATTAAGGTTCGCAGGCCAGGCATAAGACCTGTTATGGAAGCTGATCTACGTTTACTTGCCCGTATTGCAGAGGTGATGGAGTCAGAGTCACCGACACTACGCCGTTTTAGGCCTCGTGAGGTGGTCCGTCAATTTACCCATTCTCTACGGCGGGAACTGGATTTATTGGCCGAGTGTCGTAATGCTGAAAGGGTGGCAAACAATTTCAAAAGTAACCCCAACATCGTTATTCCAAAAGTGTATTGGTCGTGGTGCAGTGAACGCGTCAATGTTCAACAGTTTATTGATGGTATTTCTGGACGGAATATAGCAGCAGTGGAGCAGGCTGGATTAGATAGGAAGCTGTTAGCTAAGTATGGTGGTCAAGCTGCGTTGAAAATGATTTTAATTGATGGTTTTTATCATGCGGATCCCCATCAAGGTAATATTTTTTATCTGCCTGAAAATCGAATCGCATTTATTGACTTTGGCATGGTGGGACGATTGTCTTTCGAACGCCGCCATCAAGTGGTGCAACTTTTACATAGCATGGTTGAATTGGATGCTTCTCGTGTTGTTGATGTATTACTGACTTGGGCTGGCGATCCTCCGCTCAATAGTGAGAATCTTACTTTTGAAGTAGAAGAATTTGTTGATAAGTATCATGGCGTTTCGTTAAAAAGCTTCCATTTGAGCATGATGTTGACTGAACTGATATCACTGCTTAGAGAATATGGCCTCAGCTTACCTCCTGATATTATTATATTGATCAAAGCATTAATTGCGCTTGAAGGTGTTGCCCTGCAATTAGATCCTGACTTTAATATGGTGTCTGAAGCAAAACCATTATTACACCAGTTAATGTTACAACGATACGCACCAGACGCATTGGCTAAAAGAGGTTGGCAAGCCATTGTCGATACTGGTGAATTGTTAAGTGGATTACCGCAAGACTTACAACAACTTTTACGTTCAGCCCGTAGCGGTAGATTTCAGCTGCATATTGATGTCACAAGACTAAAAGCCTTTGGCAATCAACTTGACCGGGCTGCTAGTCGAGTCGCCATTGGCAATGTGGTAGCGGCCATGATTATTGGATCTTCTATTGTGATGACAGTTGATGGAGGACCAACTTTATTTGGTTTACCGTTATTTGGCATACTTGGATTTCTGAGCGCTGCCGTCGGTGGGATTTGGTTGTTATTCTCTATTTGGTCAAGCGGGCGCTGGAAGTAGCAAATTATCACTACATCAATAATAAACATGAGGCTGCATAAATTTTATGCAGCTTTGCAGTGCCAAAGCATTAAAAATAGACCTCGATAAGAGTAAATCATATTACCTTTGCTGTTTTGTACGATATGAGTAACTGCTCCATTGATTCAGTGTACAACATAACCATTCCTTCCAAAAACAAGCTGAATAATCAGACCATTTAGTCTAAAAGGTGACAAGAAGTTGCAAACACTCAATGCTGTCTAATGCTTAACGTGTAAAATCTGACGTTTAAAATCTGACGTTTAAAATCTATAAACTACATTTGTACTTAATTGATGTAGTCACTAACGCTTTATCTAATTCAAATGTGAAGAGACTTTTTCTTAACTAATCGTTGGTTTTTTTGCGGTAAATCGACATGCTATTTATGTGATCTATTGATAACAAAAAACGTTTCATTCGTGCTGCTTTAGGTATTAGTACTGACTGTTATGTCAAATTGTTGCATCGGTAAACTTCACTCAAATACTTGAATCGGTCACGCAATGCTTGTTGAAAAACAATCTATGAAAATAATGTGCAATAACAAGATCATGCAATGGCTCGATTACGTCATTGATACGGTTTAAACGCATCGGTTGAGATGACGATTAACGCTTAGACCAAAGTCGATAGCCAACAATGACATAGAGAGTGCTAATCTGAGTAAAAATGGATTGGAGTATTCATGCTAAATAGAATGATTTTGATTAATGGTTTAGTGGTATTTGCCATCACTGTACTGCTGAGTTATTTAACCTTACCTCCTTGGCTGTATGCATTATTGATCGCACTCGCGTCCGTAGCCACGCTACTGCTTACCCACAAAAAACAAATAAGCCCAGAAATCCTTGAGTCATCTCAACACGATGAGCATGTTGCGAGTGGTATCAGCAAAGCCGCCACTCGAATTGCTATTGGTGGGGCTGAAGTGTCATTTTTTATTGAAAAGCTAGCACATGCAATGGGTTTGCAAGTAAAGCATGTTCAAGAAATATCAGAGCGTGCGGGTAATTTAGAGCAAGGTGCTCAACAACTGTTAGGCCAATCAGCCAAAGTACGTTTACTGGTTGAAGAGGCAAATACCCAAGCTTCAAGCTACGCCAAAGAAATAAAACAAGTTGATGAACAACAACGCAGCTTGTCTACTGAAATTGAATCAACTGCAGTGTTATTAATAGAACTTAACAACAAAGCAAACGCTATAAGCAGTATCACCGACACTATTAATAAACTATCTGATCAAACTAATATGTTGGCACTCAATGCTGCAATTGAAGCGGCTAGAGCTGGTGAACAAGGCAGAGGATTTGCCGTGGTTGCCGATGAAGTTCGTAATCTGGCACATAAAACGGCTGAAGCAACGCAAGGTATAGAATCATTGCTGTCAGAAATTGGTGAAAATAGCATTCAATCTGTACAAGCAATGCAACGAGTCAGTGATATGGGGGGAAAACTCTCTCAGCGTATGAATGAGATTTATATTCTTACAAAGGCAAGCCAAGAAAGCATGGCCGATGCAGCAAGCGAAATGCTGCAAATGGATCAAACTGTAGGTTTTACCGTTGATAACACCAATGGCATAGGTGCCAATATTGAAGGAATAGGGGCCTCTATACTCAAAGTTGATACCGACTTAATAGAAGCTTCAGATCGAGTTCTTGAGCTTAGTGGCTTTGCAGAACAGATATTTCGTCATTTACAAAGTTTCGATTTATCGGATAAACACGCAATTATCGCTAATGTAGCACTCAATGCTGCGGCTGATGTCGGAGCGGTTTTTGAAAATGCTCTGTTAAAAGGTTCACTCACACAAGCCCAATTATTTGACTCAAATTACCAGCCAATCCCTAAAACCGACCCTCAAAAATTTACCACTGGTTTTGACCGTTTTACAGACTCCAATTTACCTAGCATTCAAGAGGCCATTTTAAAAAATAACACCGATATTATTTATGCCGGAGCTGTAGATGTAAGAGGGTATTTTCCTACCCACAATATCAAATTTTCTCAGCCTTTAAGCGGAAACCGGGAGCAAGATCTTGCTGGTAATCGCACCAAACGCATTTTTAATGACCCTACAGGAAAGCGATGCGGCAACAATACTGAAAGTTTTTTACTGCAAACATATAAGCGTGATACCGGTGAGGTGATGCATGATCTCTCTGCACCAATTTATGTTAACGGCAAACATTGGGGAGGATTTAGAATTGGTTACAAGGCCGAAGAGTCATAAATAATTAGCTCTATCCGGCTAATTTTTATGATTTTATGAGTATGTTGCCAACGAAACTTAACACAGGGGAATCATGTTTTTCATTCATTGACTAAGTTCTAACATGAACAGCAATCTAAATTCAATTGTTGTGCGTTATTAACAATCAACATTAGCAGCGTAAAAAAATCAAGTAAGCTAAAATTATTACCTTGTAGAAACCGCCCATAAACATACCGTTTATTCATATCGGTAAAAACATTATCTTTAACTTATTAGTCTTTAAAGGCTAATAAGTTAAATATTTAGGCTTTTCTGTTTAAGGCCAAAAACTGCAACAAAAGTGATCGCAAAATTAGCCTGTTAATAGCTGTTATTTATGTTCGTGTTTGGTGAAGCGAAAATACAGAATGTGATATATAAATATATGATTATTTATATGTTTTTTATTTTTAAATTAACCTGATTTTGAAATAAGCCTGAAATCATGAGCCGATTTTGTTAAAATCCTTGCCTGAAGATGCAATCGAGTATCAATTTAATAGGGCAAGGCGGCTCTAATTGAGGTTTTATGAAGATAAATAAGGACAAATACAGTATAGATAATACCGACTATACTGTCGGGCAAGATAACATTCAAAAATGGGGTTTTGATATACATAACCCTGTATTTGGAACGAGTGCAGGCTTAATCGCTATTTTTTTAATTGCCATTTTAATTATCGACCCGGCAACATCAAAAGAATTTTTAGATGGTATGAAATGGCAGATAATAGGGGCATTTGACGGTCTCTTTATGTGGTCTATGAATCTATTTGTGATCTTCTGTCTGGCATTAATTGTTTCACCTTATGGTAAAATTCGCCTAGGTGGTGACGGCGCAAAAGCCGATCATTCAAGACTTTCCTGGATAGCGATGCTTTTTGCAGCAGGTATGGGTATTGGTTTGATGTTTTGGGGCGTTGCAGAACCGTTAGCGTATTACACCGGCTGGTATGAAACACCACTGAATGTGGTCGCCAATACCCCGGCAGCAGCAGAGCTTGCACTGGGTGCAACTATGTTCCATTGGGGATTACACCCTTGGGCGGTTTATGGCGTAGTCGCCTTATCGTTATCTTTCTTCGCGTACAACAAAGGCTTACCGCTTTCCATACGTTCTGCTTTTTATCCTATATTAGGCGACCGTACCTGGGGTTGGCCCGGACATGTGATTGATGTTTTAGCTGTAATCGCCACATTATTTGGTTTGGCAACATCACTCGGTTTAGGTGCTCAACAAGCTGCGGGTGGTTTCCAGCACGTGTTTGGTATTGAAGGTGACCTATCCTTGCAAATCACTATTATTGTTGTAGTGACCATGCTGGCTATTGTCTCTGTGGTACGCGGGCTTGAAGGTGGTGTTAAAGTAATCAGTAACGTCAATATGTTACTTGCTGTTGTTTTAGTTGTCTTTGTTGCGCTTGTGACCGCTGCTGTTTCTATGGGCACTATTCCGACCACAGTAATGGGTTATGTTAAGAATATCATTCCCTTGAGTAATCCAATTGGTCGTGAAGATGAAGCTTGGATGCACGGCTGGACCGTGTTTTATTGGGCATGGTGGATTTCATGGTCTCCATTTGTGGGTATGTTTATTGCTCGTATTTCTCGTGGCCGTACGGTACGTGAATTTCTTACCGCAGTATTAATTATACCAACATCAGTGACTATCTTATGGATGTCAGTATTTGGTGGTGTCGCTATTGACCAAGTTGTCAATGAAGTCGGCATATTAGGCAGTGAAGGACTAACGGACGTTCCGCTTGCTATGTTCCAGATGTTTGATGCACTGCCATTAGGCAATATTTTATCAATGATAGCTGTGCTACTGGTACTGGTTTTCTTTATTACCTCTTCCGATTCCGGGTCGTTGGTGATAGACAGTATTACTGCCGGTGGTAAAATTGATGCGCCGATCCCACAACGTATTTTTTGGGCTACAATTGAGGGTGCTATCGCAGCTGTATTACTCTGGGTTGGTGGCACTCAGGCGATTGAGGCATTACAAGCAGGTGCCATTTCGACGGCCTTACCCTTTACCATTATTTTATTGGTAATGTGTGTCAGTTTGTTGATGGGCATGCGCACTGAAAAACATAATAAAAACTAGTTTTTATTTGCTACAAAAAAGCCGATGATTGATTCATCGGCTTTTTTTTAAGCATAATTTTTGTTCAATCAAAGCACATTACAACCATAATTTGTCAATCGCAGTGTCTGGACTAAAATGATATTTAATTTGAGCCTGCAGTAACTCTGCGGTGGCAATTGCATCGGTTAACGCATCATGAGGGGCATAAGCAGGTAAGTGATAACGTTCACGGCTATTGGCAAGCCGAATTGATTCTGTGCGCTTTCTTTTAAATAAATTAAGCAACCCTTGTGACTTCGCCCGTTGCACATTAGCCTCAATCTGCATGGTATCGATAACCGGAAACACAATACCTTCATTAATCAACATGCGTAAAGTGTGGTCAAGAAAATCACGCTCAATATGCCGATAATGCACCACCACAACTTTTCCAGCCAATTCATTTAAAAGCTGCTCCAAAATCAACAACAAATCTGGTGCACCTTGTAAATCTGAGTGGGTAATACCGTGAATAATAATTGAGTTTTCTTGTAATTTATCTATAGGGTTGAGATACCATTTTTTTGCTTTACTACAAAAAATTCGCTGTAAATTAAATGGTACTAGCCCAATACTAATGATGCTGTTTTGCTGTGAATCTAAACCGGTAGTTTCAAAATCCAATGCGACAAACTCAATATCACTTAATGGTGTTTCATTATGATAAGTACCTGCATGATAAAAATCATGCAGGCGTTTATCTTTACTGTTATTGGCTTTTAATTCTAGAAAGGCTTGCCAGTTTAAAATCTCCTGGTCGCTGAAATTAGTCATGAGTTAACCTTTAAAGTTTGTTAGAACTGTAGCGATATTTTAAAAAGTTTTGCGCATTGCTTAACACTAAAAAAGCATCTTTAAGGTTGCGTCTTTCAAAATCAGACATACTTTCGGGTTCAATATTATTATCAGGCTCAATCCCAGACTCTATGTCTGTTGACTGATGACGCAAACGAACCAAAGAAATAAGCTCCATGGCATGTTGTAAATCTTCGCCCTTGGATGTGGGCAGAATACCCGAATCGATAATGTCTTCTAAACGTTCAAATGAGTTTTGTGATTGTGAGCCGATGGCAAGGGCATGCACTCGGATCAAATCGGCCAATGGCGCAGTACCACGACGTTTTAAATTGATAGAGTTATTATGACGACCATCTTTTTCCATCACAAAATCTTTAAAGAATCCCAGAGGTGGTTTTCGGTTGAGGGCATTGTGTGCTAAACAGGCTAAAAAGCGGTTGTTTTTCTTGGCTTTACTTAAGATAAAGGCATTGAGTTGTTCGGCCCATTTTATGCGACCATAAACCCCCGTAAGATCAAAGAAAATAGAGCAGTTTAATAAGGCTTGAGGGTTGGGGTTTTCTATCCAGTCACCGAAACATTCTTCCCATTGTTCGCGTGTTTTACGGTATTCAGGGTTACTTGCCATAATATCACCGGTGCAGTAACTGTACCCGCAGGCAGCTAAACCATCACAAACAAAATCTGCTAACTTTTCAAAATATGCTCCATGCAACGCAACGTTATAGCTATTATCCAGGATAATAGCATTATCCTGATCGGTCACCATTAGCTGTTCATCCCGAGCCATCGAACCCAGAGCTAAGAAGCAATATGGAACAGGTGGCGGGCCGAACTTTTCTTCTGCAAGTTCTAATAAACGCTGTTTAAAGTTACGACCGATTTCAGACATTGCCCGTCCGACCATGTGTGAATTGGCGTCTTCGTTAACCATGCGTACAAAACAGTTTTTTAACTCCGCAGAAAGCAGCACTAAATCTTCGCTACTTTTTTGCTGGAAGATACTGCTTACAAATAACAAACTATTTTGCGATTCGTAGCGAATGATATCCGCAACTTCAATCAGACCAATCGGTTTCTTATTTTTTAGAATGGGCAGATGATCAATATTGTTGCGCAGCATAAGCAACATCGCTTCAAAAATATACGCGTTGTGATCCAGCGAAATTAAATCGGTCGACATGACTTGTGAAATAGGATTATCAACACTTACCCCGGCTGCAATGACCTTAGCGCAGAGATCATGTTCGGTAATAATACCAACGAAACTGCTATCTTGTTGATCATCTATATCTGGGTCATTAATTAATACCGCAGATATATTCTCTTCGGCCATGATTTTGGCCACAGCTTGTATGCTGCTATTACAGGACAGAACCACAGGCTCTCTGGTGACTAAGGTTTTTACTTTGGAAGTGGTCAGTGCATTAGCATCATCGGTTTTTCCTTTTACCGCTTGTTTTAAACGGGTGGAATCCTCAGCTTCAACAAAATCAGCAAAATCATCATAATTCTCGCACAAATCATTGAATACCGACTCAGGAATACAGTATACCAGCGTATCTTTTACCGCTTTGGCTGGGAAGCGCACTTTATTATTGGTTAACAAGCCCATTTGTCCAAATAACTGACCCTGGTCTAAACGATTATAAAGTTCACCTTTACGGCGATATAACTCTACGACTCCGCTGCGGATCATATATAGCTCTTTAACGTTGTCATTAAAGTTAACAATCATGCTATCTGTGCGGTAATAAGAAATCTCAACACTTTTAGCAACGTCAATTAACACTTGTTCTGGAAGCTGATCAAATGGGGCGTACTGAGCAATAAAGCTCTGGATTTCGAGTACTTCGGCTGTCATGAATAGACCTGCTAGTTGGTGATGACTGGAGAATTGTTAATATCTATTTAGCTATCATACGAGTGAAAATTGCTATTGTGTTCGAATATATAGCGGTTGCTGAGGCCATTAGTTACCTTTACGTGTTAACCAGTAATGATGGTGGCCTAGCCAAAACGAACGATAATCTACTTATGTTATTAGCCATAGTAGCACTGCTGTTCTGATATTGTACCCAAAGCATTTCTGTGTGGTTAGATATTGAGTTAATTTGGTGAAACAAGTGACATTGCTGAATATTGTCATCAATGATGACATTTACTGTTCGATTTTAATAAGGCAATTTTATAAATTCCAGCCTAAGTGGTTAATCTATCCATACTTATTCGTGCGTAATTAACGCCATAGAAGCTAAAAATACGAATTTTCTCTGAGGATAAAGGCTGTTCATGAAGCAGAGTCTCTTATTATGTGAACATCGATATAAGGTTGGAGAACGTAATGTAATTCGATAGCAAGCGCTGCACTCGAGGTGCCAGTTTATTTAAGTGCAATACTAAGCAATACTAAGCAATACTAAGCAATACTAAGCAATACTAAGCAGTAATAGCAGCACAATCTAAGTCAATTTATTGATATTTATCAACATAAATAGCCCGAGATGATGGGCGTATTATCCATTTTGGCTGAATATTTTACAGATCAAATTTATGCAGCTTACACTATGTTTTCATGCCGTTGTGTAAGGTGTCATCGTGTTCAAAAATGGATGATAGTACTGCTATGGTGTCATTGAGTTAGCTTTATATTGTTAACTAAGCTTGGCACTTTTGTGAATGATGTTAAGGCATAGTGTTTAGGATATAAATCCATTTCATAGGGCTATGCTGATGCAGTGTTATTTAAAGGAGAGATGTTTTTTAATCAATTAATGCTCATTATCTAAACTGACCATACTGTAATAGAGTTGATCAAGATCAAGCGTATAGTTTGTCTCTGGGCCTAAACTGATTACTGTAGATGGGTTAAAAGCTGTTTATTGATCCGTTGCAAACTTGCTCTCTGTGAGGGGATAAAATGAATTTTAAAGACTATTACACTGTATTAGGCATAGACCCTAAAGCGAATGATAAAGCGGTAAAGGTCGCTTATAAAAAACTCGCCGTGCAGTATCATCCCGATGTGAGTAAACATCCAGATGCAGAAGAAAAATTCAAAGAAATTGGTGAAGCCTATGAGGTGTTGCATAACACTAAAAAGCGAGCCGAATATGACGAGTTACGTCATCATCATCTTAATAGAACCCAAAATAGCTATGCCAATCAAGGTGGAGCGAATGGCGCCAGTCAAAATTGGGGACAACAGCAAAGCGATCCTCAAACCGATCAAGAATTTTCAGACTTTTTTAGTTCAATTTTTGGTTCAAGCCACGGTGGTTTTGAACAAGGTGGCCAACATAGGCAACGCCAAACCCAGCCCCCAAAAGGCCAAGATATTGAAATTGAGTTTCCGATGTTTCTCGAAGAAACATTGGTCGATACTCTTAAGCCAGTCGAGTTTACCTTACAACAACGAGAACCTAGCGGTCGTATCGTTGAGCAACCTAAATCGTTAAAAGTTAAAATTCCTGCTGGCGTTGTTAATGGCGAACGTATTCGCTTGAAAGGACAGGGCGGTCCGGGACCGACCAAGGCCGACAATGGCGATCTCTATTTACAAATTCGGTTTGTGCCTCATCCAATGTTTGATGTTGATGGCCGAGATTTGAGCATTGTTGTGCCAATAGCGCCATGGGAAGCCGTGCTGGGTACCAAGCTTAAACTGCCCACGTTAACCGGTCATATTCAGCTCACTATCCCTGCTAATAGTCAGTCAGGACAGCGATTACGTATAAAAGGAAAAGGCTTACTCAGTAAAAAAGTACATGGGGACTTATTTGCTGTACTCAAAATAGTCGTCCCGACATCACCAGACGAAACAAGCACACAATTGTGGACTGAATTAGCAGAGAAAAATAAATTCGACCCACGTGCCAGTTGGAGTAAATAACGATGCTGCAGATTAATATAAGCGAACAAGATTGTTGGTTGAGTAGTGATGAACTGTGTGAGTGCAGTGATATCAGCTCAGCCTTACTACTTGAACTTGTGGAGCACAGTATTGCGATTCCATTGCAGGGCGAGGTGATAGAAACATGGCAATTTAGTGTCGAGAATTTACATCAAGTTAAAAAAGCTACGCGCATTCAACGTGATCTGGCACTCGACTGGGGTGGCATTGGTTTAATTTTACAATTACTCGATGAAAGAGACCGATTAGATCATGAAGTCCATATGCTAAAACAGCAACTAAGTCGGTTTAAAATATAATGACATATCGCTGACTATTGGATGTTAAGGCTCGTTACACTTCTCATTGGCAGTTGCGATTAAGCGGCAGCCTGATTATATAAGTACCGCGATTTAGGACAGTCATTTAATCAATGCTACCTAACTATCGTTATTTAAGCTGTTTATAAAGGTTTATTAACGTTCTTTGCCGCTAAAAAACCAATACAGCTAAAATTACAGTTAAAGCCGAATAATGACTGTTGATTGTGGCCTAATGACATCACTTGTGCTCATTTAAGTACAATGCCTCTGGCCATAAATGGGCTGTAGGCAGTGCTTCTTCTACCGATTGTGCCGCATATGGGCATCGTTTAATAAAGGAACACAAATTCAGATAATCAAATCGATGACATCAATATAATAATGGATAATTACAGCGTTTGAAGTTGGTTTTTTGCAATGGTATTAATGAACAAGCTCAATGGTAAACAGACACAGATAGACGAGAAAGATACCAATAATAACGAATCTAAACCAGCGCGTAGCGGTTCTAAAAATATCCAATAGCGACATCGGAGTTACAATTAAAAACGCCGTATTATCTAGTGCTTTCTCACGAATAATTGCCACTGATACAAACATAAACATCGTCATCGTTAGGATCACCGCAAGTAAGCTAGGCACATGGCGAATATCGCTATTATCAGCATCACCAAATATCATTATTTGCGGTTATAGAATTTTCACTATCATGTTAAATGTGATCCGATCCCGACTCTATGATCATCCTGTTTTTGTAATCATTCTAAATGGCTATAGGCGAAGGTTGTAATTTGCTGTCATCGCTTACAACCCGCGATGACAGGGGTAACACTCATAAATAACCCATCAAACAGAGGGCGCGTGATGTGACTTGCTTGGCGAGGAGCATCAACGTAATTAATGTGACAAGAGAAACAGAAAAACTCATGTAATACTTCTTAACAAAAGTATAAGCCAACAATAACCTTAGTGAGTCAAAGTGGTTGTGTCGTCGTACGATAAATATTCATAATCTAGCCATGAAAAGATAAGTCATCACTGCATAAAACACTTGATTCATGTGAATTAAAAAACAGCAAATTAATTCAGTTTCTGAAGCCTATAAATTTACTAACTAGCCAATTAACGATAAGCCTAAATGATTAACCACATAGTGCTTAGTTAACGAGGATGATGTAGACAACTAAATCAATAAATTACCCCTAACAAATATAAGGTTAATCTGGGTTTTATTTTTACAATTAAATTCAATGATTTATGTCTATTTTTGAAAACACTAACATTGACATGATTAGCGTTTAGGGACTACTGTATAAAATATATCGCGAAAGTGTGTGGTAAATATTTAACAGCGCAAAATTTATTCACGTGCTTTTTATGTAGCGTTAGTACAAAAAAGCAGAACGGCGTAAAAGAGCGTCATGGAAAATATTATGGAAAAAATAGTAATAAAAAATCTCTATAAGGTTTTTGGTTCTGAACCTCGCAAGGGGGTAAAATTACTTGAACAAGGGAAAAGTAAAGAAGAAATTTACGAACAGACAGGACTAACTGTTGCAGTTCAAGGTGCAAGCTTTACTGTGAACAAAGGTGAAATTTTTGTCGTGATGGGTCTGTCCGGATCAGGAAAATCTACTCTAGTAAGAATGCTAAACAGGCTTATTGAACCAACGTCTGGAGAGGTGTTAGTTGATGGTCAAAATATCCTCAAAATGAATAAGGATGAGCTGGTAAAGTTTCGCAGAAGTAAAACCAGTATGGTCTTTCAGTCTTTCGCTCTTATGCCTCACCAAACAGTGTTAGAAAATGCTGCATTTGGACTCGAGCTTGATGGTATGGATAAGAAACAACGTGAAGAGCGAGCTCTAGATGCTTTAAAACAAGTCGGACTCGAAGGCTTGGAGAATGCATATCCCAAAGAGTTAAGTGGTGGTATGCAGCAGCGAGTGGGATTGGCGCGAGGCTTAGCGGTTGATCCTGATATCTTGCTCATGGATGAGGCATTTTCGGCGCTTGATCCTCTTATTAAGACAGAGATGCAAGATGAACTGCTTAAACTGCAAGATCGTCATGAGCGCACCATCATTTTTATCTCCCATGATTTAGACGAAGCACTACGTATTGGTGACCGAATTGCCATTATGCAGGGCGGCCGAGTTATCCAAGTCGGGACGCCAGAAGAGATTTTGCAAAATCCCGCTGACGATTATGTACGCGCTTTTTTCCGCGGTGTTGATCCAACCGGTGTTATCTCCGCTGGGGACATTGCCCGCGATAGCCAGCCAACGGTCGTTTGGCATACTAAAGCAGGTAGCCCACGAGCCACATTAGAAATGTTGAGTATGAAAGATCGCGAATTTGCCTATGTATTAGATTCAGAACACCGGTTTTTAGGTGTTGTCTCTTCAGATTCCCTGCGCGACGCTATTGACCAAGGAAATGGTACCAGCAAACTTGAGCATGCCTTTCTTGCAGAAGCTAAATCTGTTCAGGAAACCGATAGTCTTCAAGACATTTTATCTTTGGTAGCATCTCATTCTTGGCCTATTCCAGTTGTAAACTCAGAAAATAGATATCGCGGAGTTGTTTCTAAAAATCTGTTTCTTCGTACCTTAAACCGTGCAGAGAAGGGGACTTATTTTGAGCAGTCAGCATCTTAGAATACTAGCTTCAGGAGTGTTATATCATGTTCAGTTTTAATGAAAGAGTTATTCCCTTAGATGCATGGATCACAAGCCTTGTTGACTGGTTGGTAGAAGGGTATCGATGGTTTTTCCAGATGATAAAATGGCCCGTAGATTTCATTTTATCGAGTGTGTCAGATGGACTTCTGGCAACTTCACCTCTGCTTGTTATTGCACTGTTTGGCGTCATTGCTTGGCGGGTGTCAGGTTTCAAACTTGCTGGTTTTACGCTTGCATCGTTGATTCTCATTGGTCTGCTTGGTTTCTGGTCTGAAACCATGATAACCCTCGCCATGGTATTTTCATCTGTTGTGTTCTGCACCGTTGTTGGCGTGCCATTTGGTATATGGGCTGGACGCAGTGATCGTGTTAATAACATTCTACGACCCATTTTGGATGCGATGCAGACAACGCCAGCCTTTGTCTATTTGGTACCTATAGTGATGCTTTTTTCTATTGGCAACACTGCGGGTGTTCTTGCAACCATCATTTTTGCCCTGCCACCGTTGGTTAGATTAACCAGTCTCGGTATCAGGCAGGTACACCCAGAGTTAGTCGAGGCTGCGCTCGCCTTTGGGGCAACAAGCTCGCAGGTTTTACTTAAAGTTCAGATACCACTTGCTCTTCCGACCATCATGGCTGGTCTTAATCAGACCATCATGATGTCGCTCTCCATGGTGGTTATCGCCGCAATGATTGGCGCAGGAGGCCTCGGGGCACCTGTCGTTCTGGGCTTAAATACACTTGATATTGGTTTGGCCACGGTTGGCGGTCTTGCGATTGTTTTATTAGCAATCATTCTAGATAGAATCACCCAATCAATGGCAACCCCAAAAAATAAGGACGTAAAATGATACTTAAAAAAGTAATACTGGGCGCAGCTTTAGCTGCAATCACAATGACGGGGTCAGTAGCTCTTGCTGATACTCTCAAGCCAGGAGAAGGCATAACCGTTAAACCAGCTCGAGCGACATGGGACACCGGTTTTTTTCAGGAAGCGCTTGTACGACGAGGTCTTGAGACTCTTGGGTATGATGTGGAAAAGCCCAAAACGCTGGTCAATCCAATCTTTTACAAAACGGTCACTCTTGGTGATATTGATTATTGGACCAATGGTTGGTTTCCAATGCATAACGATCAACTACCGAAAAATTTTGATAAAAAAGCTGAAAAGATTGGTTATGTCATGAAAGCCGGTGGACTGGGTGGCTATTTAGTGTCTAAAAAAGAGGCCGATAAATATAATATTACCTCCCTTGAAGATTTTAAACGCCCTGAGGTGAAAAAAGCCTTTGATACCAATGGTGATGGCAAGGCCGATCTGACTGCCTGCCCTCCAGGCTGGGGATGTGAAAAAATAATCACCCATCATATGGACGTATATGGTCTCAAAGATGCTATCAATCCAGTTAAAGCGGCATATGCAGCAGGAATGGCATCGGCGATGGCGGGTTATAAAAATGGTGGACCAATCTTCTTCTATACTTGGGCACCAAATTGGACCATTTTTAAACTGAAGCCAGGCAAGGACGTTGTGTGGATCAACGTGCCTGAAATCAATCCGACCAAAGCACAAAGTTCTGCTGTTGAACGAATGACGATAAAGGGACTTGAAGGCGCAGTTTCTGACCCGGTAAAACTTGGTTTTGTTGCTTCTGACATCCAGGTCGTCGCCAACAAAAAATTCACCAAGCAAAATCCAGCAGCTAGGAGATTTTTTGAAGTATTTACCCTGCAGCTTGCCGACGTCAACGAACAGAATACTCGGATGAACGATGGCGAAAAGAGTGAACAGGACATTCAACGCCACGTTGATGCGTGGATTGCCAAAAACCAAGATCAATGGAACGGTTGGCTGACTGAAGCACGTAATGCTGCTAAATAGTCTCAACCTGCAATAGCTTATTGGTAACCCGGAGCACACATACCGTGCTTACGGGTTATTTTTATACAACCCCCCAAGTGTTTAGTAAAACGTATGCCAGCGCTTTCAAAATAGAGGACTAAGCTGATAGTGATTTAGCCCCTAAAGAGGCAATGATGTTTTTCAAAGGAACAAGCCTAAGTTCTTATCATATTTTTCAAAATACATTTCGAATTCAACATATTATTTAAAATATAATTCATAAAAAAATGAATGTGCTTATTTAAGTCCAAAGGTACAGGTCTATTATTGGTAATTATTTAAAGATAATGACCCAATCTATGGCAACAAAAAATAAGGAACGAAAATGATAATTAAGAAAGTAATAATGGGTGTCGCTTTAGCTGCAATAACCATGACAGGGTCTGCAGCTCTTGCCGATAATCACCAGCCAGGTGAAGGCGTAACCGTTAAACCTGCGCGGGCCACGTGGGACACGGGATTTTTTCAGGAAGCGCTTGTACGACGAGGTCTTGAAACACTGGGGTATGATGTAGAAAAACCTAAAGATCTGTCGAATCCGATCTTTTACAAAACCGTGACTCTCGGTGATGTTGATTATTGGACCAATGGCTGGTTTCCAAATCATGACAGCCAGATGCCGAAAGGATTTTATGACAAAGGTGAGAAAGTTGGTTTTGTGGTTAAGGCCGGGGGTCTGCAGGGCTATTTGGTGTCTAAGAAAGAGGCCGATAAATATAATATTACCTCCCTTGAAGATTTTAAACGCCCTGAGGTGAAAAAAGCCTTTGATACCAATGGCGATGGCAAGGCCGATCTGACCGCTTGCCCTCCAGGTTGGGGATGTGAAAAAGTCATCAGCCACCATATGGATGTATACGATCTCAAAGATGCTATTAATCCGGTGACCGCTTCATATGCAGCAGGAATGGCGTCAGCGATGGCGGGTTATAAAAATGGTGGACCAATATTTTTCTATACCTGGGCACCAAACTGGACCATTTTCAAACTGAAACCAGGCAAGGACGTTGTGTGGATAAACGTTCCTGAAATTAAGCCATCCGAAGCGCAAAGTTCTGCAATTGAACGGATGACAGTGAATGGAATTGAAGGCGCGGTTTCTGATCCGGTAAAGCTTGGTTTTGTCGTTTCAGACATCCAGATAGTCGCCAACAAAAAATTCACCAAGCAGAATCCGGCAGCTAGGAAGTTTTTTGAGGTATTTACATTGCCACTTAGTGATATCAACGAACAAAATACTCGGATGAACGAAGGTGAAAAGAGTGCCAAGGATATCCAAGGACACGTAGATGAGTGGATTACCAAAAATCAGGATAAATGGAACGGTTGGCTGACTGAAGCACGAAACGCGGCCAAATAGTCTCAATCTGCAATAACTAATGGTAACCCGGAGCACACATACCATGTTTCCGGGTTTTTTAAAGATAAGACTGGTGTGTATAAAGACAATTTGACATATAACCACTACTTATCAATGAAGAGGTCATTTACTTTTGTGTTTGAAAACAGAGTATGAATAAACATTTATAGCTAGATTATTACGATTTAGCCTTTGGTAAGCCATCTCGGTATTGGTCACCATCACGCGCTGATTTCGCATCGGCTAAACGGCTAATACTTTTAAAATAGCGTTAGGAATATAGTTAAGTAGGTCACTGGCTAACATGCCATATTGGCTTAAGTCCTCTGCAGCAATGTCGCCTGCCAAACCGTGTAAATAGACACCCAAACACGCTGCATTTATTGGGCTAACGCCTTGAGCGCAAAACCCTGAAATCATACCTGTTAACACATCGCCGGTTCCGGCTTTGGCTAGCGCGCTGTTACCTGTTGGGTTGATAAATACTCGCTCGCCATCACTAATCACACTGTGTTTGCCTTTAAGTACCACCACTGTGTTTAATTGCTTAGCGGCAATACTGGCATAGTGCACCCGTTTGGCTTGAATTTCGCTGACATCAACATTGAGTAACCTTGATAACTCCTTTGGGTGTGGTGTGATAATGCTGTTTTTGGGCAAGTTGATAGATGTTTTCGATGGGCCGCTAGGATGAAGTAAGTGACTCATAAAGTTAAGTGCGTCAGCGTCAAAGATGACCGGATTAGGATTAGCTTGTATCTCAGTTAATAGGGCGTAAAAAAATCCATTATTGCCATCAGGAACAGATAAACCCTGTGAATGGCTGTTGCTAAGATGTTTGTTACTGAGTGGAGGGTTAGCGAGAGGACTAATGTTAGTGCTAATGTTAGGGCTAATAATGAGTTGGTCAGTACTGTGGCCAATACTTAATCCACTGCCCATGGAAATGACACTGGCTTGGTTGAGTTTATCGCGAAGTTGTAACACAGCCCTTTTATCAATGGCCTGTACGTCAATAGCTTGTAGGTCACTCGACTGAGTATTCGATGGCTGCATCTTTGTTGATAATAAGTCTGTTGTTTGCCCTGCATCATCATGCCTTTGTGTTACATGAGTGAGTAGTGGCAAGGTAACAACATTTGGCGTTAATGCACTCACACTGTCACATACCGATGGGCTACTGGCTAAGGTGACGTAACCCGCACCAACTCGTAATGCGGATAAACTCGACAAATAAGCCGCTCCCCGATAATGCAATGAACCAGCAATATTCAATACATGGCCAAAAGTCATTTTATGGCTGTTATCCGGCCTTGGAGGCAATATACTTTTGATATATTCCAGGGTTAACGTATTCATTGGCACTCGCGAGTTAATTTTGCATATCGATACAATAAAGTAGCACAAACAGGAAAAGCGTAATGGCTACTGCGACAAAAAAATGATGATATTTAGCTCTTACTATTAATTCATTAGTCTTGGAGGTATTGTGAATAGATTAATAGCCTTTGGCTTAGACATAATATTAAGGAAAATGAATGACTAGAATAAACTGGGGCATAGTGAGTACTGGCAGAATAGCGGCTTTATTTTGTCAAGATTTAGTCTTTTCGGCTAACAGTCATTTATATGCCGTTGCCGCGCGTCAACAAACGGATGCCGATGCTTTTGCAAAGCAATACGGCGCTGAAAAGGCCTATCAAGGCTACCAAGCATTATTTGATGATCCAGACGTTGATATTGTGTATGTCGCCACGCCACATAATTTTCATTTTCAGCAAGCTTATGATGCTTTAATGGCAGGTAAACACGTGTTGTGCGAAAAGCCGATGACAGTGTCGGTTGAAGAATGCAATATTTTGGTTACGTTAGCCAAAGACAAAGGCTTGCTGTTAATGGAAGCATTATGGACTTATTTTTTGCCAGCAATTAAACAAGCAAAAAAATGGTTAGATGAAGGCCGTATTGGTCAGCTTAAACACGTCAAAGTCGATTTTGGCTATCCGATCCCATTTACGCCTGATGGGCGTGAATATAATCCGCAATTAGCGGGTGGATGTTTATTGGATATGGGTATTTACCCATTGGCGATTGCAGATTATTTTATTAAAGCTGACATCGATAATCTGTATGTTCAAGCACATGTATGTGAAACCGGTGTTGAAGATGATGTGATTATTATTGGTAAAAGTGGTGATATCGCTGTGAGTTTAGCTTCGTCGTTTCAGTGCCGATTAAGTAATAACGCTTATCTTATTGGCGATAAAGGTTACATTGTTATTCCTGATGCATTCAGAGCATCTGAATGCAGTTTGTATCATCTAGATGAGTTGGTCGATAGCTTTATTGATAGCAGAGCATCATTGGGCTATCACTTTGAGGTGGATGAAGCATGTCGACTCATCGAACAAGGCGATCTTGAAAGTAGGGTAGTAACACATCAACATAGCTTATTGTTTCAGTCGCAACTAGCGAGAATAAAGGCACTGATTTAAGATTGATTCAGCCGCTATGCTGGCAATATAGTCAATATAGCGGCCGCCAATCATTGAGCGGGCTAACTCTTTTTTTCGGTAGCGGGTTTGCTGAAAATTTTATTGTCGCTGAACTGCATGGCGACCAATATCACAGCCATAATACTGGCTAATAGCATGGCGGTAGAAAAGCTCACCGTGGTGCCACCGGGAATAAATTCAACAAACGAAGTGATAAACTGACCGCCAAATACGGCCATCGTAAAATAGGATAAATTTTTGCCTCTAACGTTGGCTGCACTTTTTTCTACCGTCATATGGTTAAGTAACGGAATACTGAAACCAAAACCAATACCCGCAAAGACAGCTCCAATGAGTAATATCGGCATACCGTTTGCGTTTGCAAAACCAACATGCGCGAGGGCATATGCTACAAATGCGACAGCTAACAAATACGTAGCGCTCATGTGTTTGGCAACTTTTGGCATAAAGTACGCAGCAACCACTGCAACCAATGAGATAAATGCTAGTAAATTACCCACTTGAGCTTCGTTATAGCCTTGTTGAACCATGCTCTTTGGGAGCACGACAATAGCGGTAAAAAAGATCACCATTGCCATAGTGGCAAAAAGATAAACCTGATGAAGTGATAGCCCTTGTTGAGTCTGGTTGTTATCACATTCAGCCTCAACCGTGATGGATGGATGTTTACGCGGCACAAATAACAACAGCATCAGTAAAAATAACCAAGCAACTAAGTATAAACTCAGCGGATAAGCCCAATTAATACTGGCTAATGTACCGCCTAAAAACAGAAACAATACCCCACCTAATTCAATAGCCATACCCTGTTTAGCTATCATGCTGAGCCGCTCATTACCGGTGTACCATTGCGAAATAAGTACGGTACTGCTCGCCATAACTACCGCAGTAATACCGCCTAATAAAATACGATTAGACAATACAAACCAAGGGCCATTCAACCAATACACCGCAAAGCCCAAGGCCCCATAGAGTATTAAACCGACGATGAGCGCCCGATAAGCACCAAACTTATCAATTGATTTACCCGCTATTGGGGCAAATAATACTGCACCTAATGCCGGAAAAGTCACCAGCCATACCGCATATTCATTGATGCCCAATGCATTCGATATGCTTAGTAATCCCGGAGCAACAAGGGCGCCAACCATAATGGTGAGGCTGGCAATACACAGCAGCGAAAAGCTGCCAAGTTTAGATAAACGAGTCATTGTTTTACCTGTGATTTGCTGAAGAACCATGATTTAAGAGAAGAGAGCGAAAGAGTGATTGTTCAACCACTCAGTCATTGATATCAGCATTGAACATTAAGCCAGCAGCTTTAATGCTTGTATGATGTCTTCTGGCTCTGAACGAGTTCGGTAATCTACGTCGACATAACGCCAGGTGACAACGCCGTCTTGACCGATAATGAATGTCGCGGGGATCGGTAACACACTGCCATTGCCATTATTGATGGCTTCAAGGTCGAGCTTGCGATCAACGCGCATATGTTCAGCGAGAAATTCAGGCACTTGCCATGCAACCCCATATTGTGATGCAACTTTTGCATCTTGATCTGACAATACCAAGAACTCTAGGTCTTGCATTTCATCTTTTGTCAAAGAGCCATCTGGCACTTGCGGACTGATGGCAACCAATTGAGCTCCAAGGGTATGAATATCGGCTAAACGTGCTTGTAAAGCACGCAGCTGTAAGTTGCAGTACGGGCACCAACTGCCACGATAAAATGTCACTACAACAGGGCCTTGGTGCAGTAAATCTACCAGGGATATTAATTTCCCATCCGAATGAGGTAACGAAAAGTTGGGCGCTTTTTGGCCAAGATTAATTGCACTATCACCTTGTTGAAATGCTTTTGCTTGTTCAATAATATCGTCAACGACTTTCATGAAATCAGGGTTCTTTTGTCGTCCCTCATTCATTTTAGCGTCGGTTTGCTGTTGTAAACTGTTCATATATTCCCTCGATAGCAACTAATTTAGCTAGCCTTTGGCAGACGACTCTGTGATTGGGACTTTGTAAATATAACTAGGCTAAAGAGTAAAGTGTTAGCGTCTATAATAAAAATGTTATTATTTTATTGAATCTATAGCAAAAGCGTATTTGAGGTGATTGTGGATATAAAAACATTGAAAAGCTTTATTAGCGTAGCGTCACACCACAGCTTTTCTGGTGCGGCGCGTGATCTCAATACGGTACAGCCGGCGATTAGCCGTCATATTGCCATGTTGGAAGAAGAGCTAGGAGTTATGCTGTTTATCCGCAATTCGCGCCAGGTAAAAATCACTAACGCGGGAGAGCAATTGCTGCACGATGCGAAACAGATTATTGCATTGGCAGACAACGCTAAAAGTCAGGTAAAACGAGCACAGCAGGGGCAGATAGGCGAGCTTAATATCGCTCATTTAAGTTCAGCATGTTTGACTTTTATGGCAGATTTAGTTCGCAGCTATTCGCAGCAATATCCTGATGTGCATGTCACTTTATTTGAAATGACCGCGACAGAACAAATTGAAGCATTTAAAGATAACCGCATAGATGTTGGGTTTTCGCGGCCATTACCCAGCGGGATTATTGATGAATTTAACAGTAGTGATATTTACATCGACAAGTTGGTGGCCGTTGTGGGACAACACCATCCCCTGGCTGAATATAGCCAAATAGAATTGGGTCAATTACAACAGCAAAAGTTGATCATCTTTAACCGTGACGAAGCAGTAGGTTTGTTTGACGATACTATTATGCTGTGTAAACAAGCAGGATTTTCGGCCAATATTATTAGCCAACCTAAACATATGCAGACCTTGTTAACTGAGGTGGCTGCTGGTCTAGGTGTTGCTATTGCGCCTTATTGTATTCGTAAATTATACAGTCAAGGTTGTCATTTTTTACCTTTCACTGATGCACATAAAGCTATACCCACTCAGCTACATGTAAAGCGTGCTAATGATCGTGCTACTGTAGATGCTTTTGTCGCGTTGGCATTACACAACAAAGCTAAAATTGCCAAAAGTATGGCTTAATTAATAGAGCTTGAATGATAGAGTTTAAGAAGTGCAGCTAAGTGATGAAGTTTAAGTGAGATGGAACATTGCACTTAAGCCAGCTAGATACTCAACATTTTATACTAACAGGCCAGAGGAAGGCATTGACTATGGATGAGGTTTTACCACAAAACAGGCGTTATTCAGAACTTGATTGGTTGCGGGTGGTACTGATTTTTGCAGTTTTTTTACACCATGTATTGATGCCATTTAATGGTGACGACTGGCATGTGATGAATAATGAATCGAGCAAAGTGCTTGACGATATCATGGTGTACTTTGAACAACTCAGACTGCAAACATTGTTTTTTATCGCGGGTGCAGCCAGTTTTTTGTTACTGCAAAAAATGCCCGTGCGCCAATTTCTCTCGAGTAAGTTTCATCGGCTTTTTATCCCTTTGCTGGTGGGAATGATATTGATTGTGCCGCCACAACATTATTATGAAAACATTACTGAATATAGCTCTTTAGCATCGGCGTATGGTGAGTTGATGTTGTCGTTTGATAGTAATCATTTATGGTTTATTGAATTTTTAGTTATCTTTATGCTGCTTGCGGTGCCACTTAGGTATTTGTTAACACGCCAGACCGGTATTAAGTTACAACATTGGCTTGAACGAATAAGCCGTCATCGTTTTGGGTTGCTCAGTTTAGTTTTAGTGTTAATCGTATTACGTGGTGCGCTTAAATATGTTTCGCCATCAGACAGTCACCATATCGAAAACCTGTCATTGAGTGTGTTTTATTTGTTTTTCTTCTTTGCAGGCATGTGCTTTGTCAAAAGCGAGCTTATTTGGCGCGCGTTAGCTGAACATCGATACACTTATTTAGCCAGTTTGTTCGTGAGTTCAATCCTGTTTTATGGCTACTATTATTCACCTGATTTAAGCCCGTATTTGTCACTTACCACACGATGGCAATTATGGTGGTTAGTTTGTACGCTAGTGTCATGGTCTGGGTTATTAACCATGGCAGGTTTTGCGATTGCTCATATTAAAAAGACGCCAACATGGCTGCATCAAACCAACGAATTGATCTACCCGTTTTATATTTTGCATCAAACTGTGATTGTGATGTTGGCGTTTTACATTGTGCAGTGGCAAGCGTCTATTGCGATTAAATCTGTCAGTGTATTAATGAGTGCTTTTGTGGTGTGTGCCTTGCTATGTTACTACGTGATTAGGCCGTTTAAGCTCACTCGATATTTATTTGGACTTAAAATTATGTCTAAATCCAAATAGCAGGCATTAGTTAAGTTTTTGATATTAAAAAAATTTAACCGTAATAACTCACATTTAATTGAATTGAAACACCTAGGGGTGAAAAGTCCGCCAAAGGCGCAACACGCTTAATATTCGCGTTAGCTTAGTACATAAAACAATCAATTAAAAAGCGGGAGTGGATTAGCCTTCGTGCGCTAAATACTCAATAATTTGTTCCATGTTCAGATTAAAATCATCAGCACGTACACACTTAACAATTAAGTCATCAGTGACAGTCGCTAAATCAATTTTGTTTCCTACTTCAAAGCGGTCTGGTTTTAAATGATAGAAAGGTCTGACTAATGGTCGGATAGGGTCTTTTGGGTTATGACCTTCAACAATAGCGAGTCTATTTGACTCAAGTTGAACCACTGAACCGATAGGGTAAACTCCCATACAACGAATAAACTGGTCGACTAAGTCTTTATCCAATTCATTTTTTTCAGCTAACGCGCGCAAAATACTGAACGATTTCACTTGGGCATAACCCTGTTTGTAACAGCGGTGCGAAGTCAGCGCATCAAAAATATCGCATATGCTGATCATGCGCCCATAAAGGGTAATTTTTTCTGCTGGTACGCCAAATGGATAACCCAATCCATTGAGTTTTTCATGATGTAAGCTTGCCACTTCTAAACTTAGTTGGCTGATGCCTGGGGTATTCTTCATAATTTCAATCGAGTAACTGGCATGAGTTTTCATAATATGAAACTCTTCATCGGTCAGTTTGTCTGGTTTGTTTAAAATTCGATCGGGGATCATGATTTTCCCAACATCATGTAAAAATGCGCCGATAGCCAGTTGATTAACTATGTCTTTGTCGATTTTTTTATAGACGGCAAACATGGTCATCAAAACAGAGACAGACACAGAGTGTTCTAATAAATATTCATCTTTATTACGAATATTTATCACACATGATAGGGCATTGGGATTATTAAAAATTAAATCGGTGGATTCTGAGGTGATCTTTTGTACCGGATCCATGTCTAACGGAAGACCGTGCTGCGCATTATGAAACAGCTTTTTCTGAATGTCTTTTGATTCATTGAACACTTGGCGCGCTCTAACTATTTCTTGATTAAAGAAATTTGCTTTCACATCGGTGCGTACAGGCGTCACTTTTCGGGGCGCTTGAGGCTTAGGCCAACTGATATTTTGCTCAATTGTTGCGACATCAACTTCAGCTTTACTGGTATCAATGAGTAGTTTGGTAACTGATTTACGTTTTAATGCTTCAATAACCTTTTCGCTTTTAAGCACACCAGGTTTAGTGAGCGAAAAAGTATCTTTGGGTTCGGTTATTTCGACTACATACATTCCAACACAAACGTCAGTAATGTCATGTTCAATCAGCATAAATCGGTTCCTTGGGGCTATTTTCAACGTATGAGCGATGCGAGTCAAAGTACAGTTATAGTACGCTATAGTACGACATTTTTAATAATATAGCGTATATAGTGCTGCAATATAAGCGTGATAACTTAATGAAGATCAATATTTTACCAAAAAAAATACTTAGCGAGTGCTTATAAATGTAACGACAATGAAATATAAACATAAACGCAGTTTATGATGAATTACCAACGACGTCCATTGTGTTTGAATTATCGGCATGTAACTGCGCGTTTTTTATTCAAAACTTATGATTAATTCTACTAATACATGAGCTTAAATATTTTACTCTATCCCTATTACTTAACACATCGTGTTTAATTAAATGAATAAGCATCGAGTGCTAACAATTCATACTCAACGTCTTGATGTATTTTTTTAGCAACACTTGCTTCGCTCGCCCCTAAAACAGCAATAAGCGGTAAAAAATGTTCCTGAGTCGGATGATTAAACTTAGCAAATGGTGCGAGCTGTAAGTAGTTTAATAACGATTGGGTATCATTATTTGCTAGCTTTTCTTCAACCCATTTGGTGAATTGATTCATCATATCAACGCCATTTAGTGTTTTAGGCTGACGAAAAACCTCGCTTAAATTATGGCTTATTCCACCCGAACCTAATATGAGAATATTATCGTGTTTTAATGACGCAAGTAATTGTCCATATTGATAATTTTTTTCAGCGCTAACACGGGTGTTAATGGATATTTGTACGATAGGAATGTTTGCTTGTGGATACATTAATCTCAATGGGATCCATACACCATGATCCCAGCCATGTGTTGGGTCTAAATTCACCTTGATGCCAGCGTTAGTAAACGTGTTGGCAATTTGCTGAGCCAGTACAGGCTCTCCTGGCGCAGGGTAGTGAATTTGATACAGTTCATCAGGAAAACGATAGAAATCATGAACGGTTTCTGGTTGCGCCCCGGCGGTGATCACCACATCGTCAGCGACATCGAGGTGGGCAGAAAACACCACAATAGCTTTAGGTGCAGGCCGCTGCTGGCCTAATTGTTGTAAAAATCGAGATGTTTTGCTGTTTTCAACAGCCATCATAGGAGAGCCGTGTGAAATAAACAGAGGTTTTTGATGCTGTTGCATATTAGGTTTCTCGTTTAATGTCATTAACTACGAGGTTATTGTGGATTCAAATAACAATTTTTAAAAGTGTTTCATCAACATGCTGAATACGACAATAATTGGCGTAATGAATGCCTGAGTTGTTTAAATACCGGTTCGTGACTGTAACGATTGTGCTGTATAACATCAACATTCGCTTGCCAGCCAATCTCTTTAAATTCAGACGGTAACAAAACTAGTTGACCGCTATTAACATAGTTATTGGCAATATGATTGGGCAGTAAACACCAACCATGCCCCTGCAATGCCAGTTCTAGCAATATATAGTAATTGTCGGCGTACCAAGCATCTGGGCTAATGGCTGACTGAAAGCTACTGGATTTAGTATTTCGCGAACGGATCAACAGTTGGCGGTGCAATTTTAAATTGGCTAAATTATCACACACCTGTTGTGCTAAAGGGTGAGAACTTGCCACATACATATCAAACTTAATTGACCCGATTGATTCGAAATCAATGTGATTCGGAATCGTTAACTCACTGAAAATAATCCCGGTCACAGCCCGATCTGTGTCAATCATATCGATAATATCAATACTTGATGCAGTTAAAAACTCAAGCGTGATAGTTGGAAATTGAGTTTCGAGTTCATTAATAATATTGGACAGTTTTTGCAGCGGGATGCCTTCATCTAAACCAATCGTTAGCTCTGATACTGCTTGTTGGTCTAGGCTTTGGGCGCAATCACGCAGGCGTTGATGCTGGCTCAGTAATACTTGAGCATGGGGCAGTAGTTTTTCCCCTGCTGGTGTCAATTGTGGGTAACGTCCGCTGCGATCAAATAGCTCGCTATTGCAGTCTATTTCAAGGTTTATCACATGCTGACTGACAACCGACTGGGCTTTATTAAGGCTTCTAGCCGCCGATGAAAAAGACCCTGTGTTAACTGTCAGCACAAACGCTTCAAGCTGTTCAATACTATACATATCGTTTTTACCGATACTTACTAACTTTAATGTATCTTTATATTGGATGAAAATAGCGAAAACGTCACCATTAAATAGAGATAAACATGCAAAGAAGAGAAAGAGTGTTTCACGCCGTGTCTTTTGAGCTCGTTGCCATGGCCATTATTGTCCCTGCAAGTGCATTATTAATTGAAAAAAATCCATTAGATATGTTATTTGTCAGCATAGGGTTGACGCTATTTGCAATGCTTTGGAATTATGTTTACAACCTGCAGTTTGATAAGTTAATCGGCCCAAATAGAGTTGAGCGTAAAATTGGCATTAGAATTGTGCATGCGTTGGGGTTTGAAGGCGGTATGTTATTGGTGACGATTCCGTTAGTGTCATGGTATTTGGCATTAAGTCTGATTGACACCTTAATATTAGAAGCTGGGGTTTTAGGCTTTATTTTAGTGTATACCGCAGTCTTTAATTGGCTTTACGACGTGTATCAACCGTATCAAAAATGGTTTGCTCATTTGGTACATTAATATGGTTTATTAGTGTGGCTTTTCGTCTAGGTTCATTATTAGTTAACCATTGATGTAACAGAGGATTTAACCACGACGCAACGTTTGTTTTCTATTAGTGTCATGGTTGCTGTGGCATCATGATAGTCGAATAATGATAAGCTGGATGCAAAACGTGAAAAATTACCGCCTAAATTATACTGCCATCGTTATCGCCAGTGCATTGATGTTAATTAATCCTGTCGCAGCGGACACACTCGCACCGTTTACTAGTGATGGTTGCAGCGCATTTCCAGATGGCACGTTTGAACAAAGCGAATTATGGTTAGCGTGTTGCCAAAAACATGATTATGACTATTGGAAGGGCGGCACATTTGATGAACGCCTCGCATCAGATAAAGCATTACGTGCCTGTGTTACTAATGTGGGCCAACCGCAAATTGCTTTATTAATGTTAGCCGGTGTAAGAGTGGGTGGCTCGCCATATTTACCCACCCAATTTCGCTGGGGTTATGGTTGGTCATACCCAAGAGATTACGGTTCGTTAACTGAAGACGAGCACAAACAAGTAGAACGACTCTTTGGTCAAGAGCAAAAGTAATCATTAATCATATGACAACAAAATCACCACAACACATCGGCACTCTTTTAGGCGTGTTATATGGCATATCGTTAACAATATTGGCGATATACCAGCGCTAAATGACTTTGGTGGGCTGGTTACCATATCATTTATGTTTGTGGTTCCGTTGGTTATTGGTCTTATTTGCGTTCATTTTTAAGCTCAACAAAAAGTAAAATTTTTTAGCCGAACCCTTCGGACAGGGTTTGTTGGTCATTTCTGCTATGTTATCTGTTTTTATTTAAGTCATAACCAACAATTCGCTGCAAAAACAACCTTGAAAGATCATCTGGTCCTGGCGATTAAACCGATGTCACCAGTGTCATTTCGATGCCAAAAACCGTTAAGCTTAATTAAAACCTCACGCCGTTAAGCTATCCCATGAGTGTTTAATCGTTATATTTGCTATTTCGATAACATCTCAATATCCACTATTTATCGTCATAATCTCTATTATTAGAAATGGGTTGTCATTTAAAGCCTCATTCAACCGCCTTTTTAATAATGTGTTAAATAGCGTAAACAGCCACTTGCGCCTCGATGTTATTTCAGCATACAATCGTGCGCTGAAATTGAGCTAACACGTGTACGCTATAAATGAATTTATTGACCCGACTTAACAAAGTCACTGCTAAAACCTTATTTCATACTGAATCATTAGGCAGTTATTTCGAACCGCTTATCCAACGTGTTAAGCCTGCGTGGCGAGCCCACTGGTTTCGTGCCCAGGTTTTGTCAGTTAAACCGCTTCGCGATGATGTATTACAGCTTGAGTTAGCTCCGCAAAAATCTTGGCCGCAAGCCAAAGCTGGCCAACATGTGTTATTAACGGTTGAGCTAAATGGACGGTTAATGACGCGGCCTTTCTCTATTTCGTCGTCGCCCGAACAACATCATGCTCAATACCCCAAAACACGGGTTATTCGCTTAACCATTAAACATAACGCGAATGGCGCTTTTACCTCAGGGTTAAGTCGGCATATCACTGCTGGTTGTTATGTTAACTTAAGCGCGCCGCAAGGTGATTTTGTGCTAGGTGAGAGTGTTGTTGACCTGCCTGAAACCCCATTATGGTTTGTTGCTGCAGGCAGTGGTATTACTCCGTTTATGGCTATGTTGCATCAATTGGCATTGTCTATAGAACGATCAGTATTGCAATCATTAAGCCCTATTCAGCTCATCTATTTTGCTAAAGCCGGCGAGCACTTATATGTTGATGAACTTACTGCTTTAGCGCAACAGATCCCTCAGCTCTCTGTGAAAATGTTGGTGCGTAAAAATGGCGACAGTTTAGCTGCTGCATTACAGGAGTGCCCAGCAGCGAGCCAAGTGTTGATCTGCGGTCCCGGCAAGTTTAAGCAAGATGTTGACTGCCAATTAGATGCCATTAATCACCCGCCACAACACCGTCAAGCCGAGTACTTTCAAGCACCGGTATTGCCCCAAACAGATAACGGCCACCAGCATATTCAGTTAACGCAGCGAGGCAAACAAACCCAACTTATATTAGCAACGAACGATACTTTGCTAAATGGTTTAGAACTACAGGGAATAACTGCCAATTTTGGCTGCCGTATTGGTGTGTGTCACCAATGCCAGTGTGTGAAAAAAACGGGCGTGGTTAGAAATTTACGCACCAGTGAGCTATCGCAACAAGGTGAACAATTGATCCAATTATGCATTTCTCAGGCAGTGACGCCACTTGAGTTGGAATTATAAATCGATGAATAAAAATATTAATTTTGAGTTGTTAGCTAACGAGTTAGATGACTTAAAGCGCCAAACTTTAAGCGAGGTTGGTGCCACTGATGCTGCTTATATTCGTAAAGTGATTGTGTGGCAACGCGCTTTAGAGTGGGGCGGTCGTGTGTTATTGATGCTCGGGTTTATCCATCCACTATGCTGGGTTGTTGGGGTGTTGAGCTTAGCGAGCGCCAAAATTCTCGACAATATGGAAATTGGTCATAATGTGCTGCATGGGCAATATGATTGGATGAACGATCCTCATATTAACTCGCGTCAGTTTGATTGGGACATCGCCTGTGATGGTAAAAGTTGGCAACGGATCCATAATTACGAGCACCACACTTACACCAATGTAATAGGTAAGGACCGTGATTTTGGTTATGGTTTGCTGCGTTTGTCGAATGATTTTTCGTGGCGGGTTAAAAACCTATGGCAATTTATTACTTACGTTAATTTAAGTATGCTATTTCAATGGGGTGTGTCTTATCATGAACTCGCTGCAGAACGTGTTTTTATGGGTAAAAAGAAACAAGACCGATCATCAAAAGTTGATGCTAGTGAGCTCAAACGTCGTTTTTTTAGTAAAGGTGGTAAGCAACTAATCAAAGATTACCTGCTATTTCCTCTGCTGGCAGGTCCACTATTTTTGTGGGTGATATGTGGTAACTTAATGGCTAATCTAATTCGCAATCTATGGACGTCTACCATTATCTTTTGTGGCCATTTTACCACCGATGTACATACCTTTAGCCAAGCAGAGTGTGAAAATGAAACTCAAGGTCAATGGTATTATCGTCAGGCGTTAGGGTCGTCAAACATTCTCGGTGGCAAATTGTTTCATATATTTACTGGTCACTTGAGTTTTCAAATAGAACATCATTTGTTCCCAGACTTACCATCGTCACGCTACCAGCAAGTGGCGCCACAAGTGGTGGCAATATTTGCCCGCCATGGGATTGCTTATCATACAGGGCCTTTTTTACGTCAATATAGCCAAGTGGTTAAACGTATTTTACGTTATTCTCTACCATAAACTGGATGACATTCGCTGACTAAGCACTTCAACCGAAGTGCTTTTTTTTATCGATAAAATATTCATAGGCGTGGTTATTAACAGCCGTTAAGATAGGTCAATCTGTTTAAACTGGAAACGCGAGAGATGATACCTTCAGATAAAGGGGTACGAGCTATAGCAATGCTAGAAGCAAGTAAAGGAGTATTGGCTTTATTGGTTGCAATAGGCTTACATGTGTATGCTGGTACAAATTTGTCGGTGTTGGCAACACAATGGGTGACGCATTTACACCTAAACCCTGCAAGTCATTACCCGAGTATTTTTATTGCAGCGATAGGATCGGTATCGCAATCAAGTCTGACGTTATTAGCATTAGGAGCTGCGGCATATACTTTGGTGCGCTTTATTGAAGCCTATGGTTTATGGCATAACATGCGTTGGACTCAATGGTTTGCACTTTTTAGTGGCGCAATCTATTTACCTTTTGAGCTTTACGAAATGATGAGCCACTTTAGCCTGCTCAGTGTGATTGTGTTGCTAATTAATCTTGTGGTGGTCATATATATGTATTTTGTATTGTTTCCGCGTAGAGCAGCCATATGAGCTCCGCTTCAATGTTTCGTTACGCAGATTAATCTAAAATTATTAACAGAGTTTAATGGCCAGCGGTTGATCCATTAAGTGGTAATGTTAGTATAAATACTCACTAGCATTAACGATGAGTTAGCGAAAACACGATTGATTGACTCGAAATGATTTATTTTACGCGAGTTTATGACGTTAATTTATGTAGACATTCAATTAAGTCATTTGCTTTACTAAATGCACTTTATTTGAATTGAGACCCGTTTTATTAGTGGTGTAATATTTGTTTTAACGGCGAGTGTTTTTATTGGTTTAATAAAACGACGATAAATACTCGCTGAGATACAATGTAAGCAACATGTTAATAGTAGAGGTGTTTATTATTAATCTTGCTGGCTTGTAATCACCATTTATACAAATGCTGTAATGTTATGACTAATTAATTCTACTTTACGAGGAATAAAATGACTGACATCGATATTGGTATAAAAAAAGATGACCGACTAAAAGTTGCCGAAGGCTTAAAAAGTTTATTGGCTGACTCTTACACGCTTTATTTGCAAACCCATAATTTCCATTGGAATGTTACCGGGGTACATTTTCGCGAATTACACCTAATGTTTGAAGAACATTACACTGAACTTGCGACAGCGGTCGATGATATTGCCGAACGTATTCGTACCTTGGATGTGGCCGCACCGGGAACGTATAAAGAGTTTGCGCGCCTGAGTTCTATTAAAGAAGTAGAAGGTGTGCCGAGTTCTACTGATATGGTTGACTTACTTACCCTAGGCCATGAGCAAGTTGTTAAAACATCGCGACAAGTGCTTAAGTTAGCACAAGCTGCTGATGATGAGTCAACGGTAGCCTTGGTGTCTGACCGTATGCGGATACACGAGAAAACGGCGTGGATGTTAAGAGCGACACGTAAGTAATCTGTACGATACTGAACCATGTTGATACAATTTGCGATGGTTAGTGCTGTTATTATTTGAATTTGAATTTGAATTTGAGATGCGACGATCTACTCACAAAGTCGATAGTTAGCATGATATTCTGGCATTAACTAAAATGTGAGTTAAAACGTGAATTAAAAAAGCGCCTCAATAAGGCGCTTTTTTGTGTTTAAGCAGTAGCAAGTTGTTTAAAAAACTCTTCTTGCTGTTGTCTCACTGTGTCAACGTCATTGGTTGCTTTTAAATAAGATCGCAAACCAATAATGTTGATTTGAATTTTCTTCGCCGTGAGTTGACTGTCTAAATGGGCAGGTAAGTCGCCTTCAAGTTTGGCTTGGTCAATAATACTGGCAAATCGTTGTTCAAATTTGTTGAGCTGCTCACGGGCAACGTTTAATGTATCTAGATGAGATTCATCTAATTCAGATAACGTCCTTACTAACATGCACAATTCACTGGGTGAACCTTCACAGCATGGTTTAACCAGCCCACGTAGATAATGTGTTAATCCAACCCATGCACGATCATGTTGTTGTAACATATTATTCAAATTACGTTCGCCCGTTTGAGCATAACGAATAAGTGTCGCTTGATATAAATCAGCTTTACTACCAAATGCGGCATAAATACTGCCTGGTCGCATGTCCATAGTTGTTTGAATTTCTCGCGTTGATGTGGCCAAAAAACCTTTCTGCCAAAACAGATTTTTTGCTCTTTCAAGTACGTCATCGCGATCAAATTTAGAAATATTAGCCATTACATCCTCTTTGGTTAGTTGGCTATTTTACGTTAACCCTATGAGATAAGGCCAGTATCTTTTGGCAATTTTTTAACCATAATGGCCATTGTTGCTGATTATGCTTAATTATGGATTTGATATGAACGATTTCTAATTGAGCAAATAATGTCGATTAAACAACAAAGCTGCATTCACGAGAGGTTATTTGAATTACAAAATTGACGGATAAATGCAGTGGATAAGCATGAGTGGTGTTGTGATATTGGTATTGTGATATTGGTGTTGTGACATTAGCGTTGTACTAGTAGTGATGTAATGGTGGCATTTTGATATTGGCGTTGTACTAGTAGTGATGTAATGGTGGCATTTTGATATTGGCGTTATATTAGTACGGCTATAATGAGCCGTTATTAACGATAAAGCGGAATTGAACTAATGTATTCAATTCCGCTTTCAAAACTAAGCGCTCAATTTACACTCAAATTAAATCCATTGTAAAAATGCGCTGATTAAAGGCTAAGACCAAACCCCTTTTTCGGTTTTACCTTGTATTTCTACATCGGCCAGTTTGAACTCAGGCTTGTTAGTGGTTTTAAGTTTAACTTGATAATCGCGAGTTAAATTTACGATGGTCGGGGTTAACAGCATTATGGCGCTGATGTTCACTACCGTCATTAAACCTAGTGCCATGTCGGCCATGTTCCACACTTCTTTTAATGAGGCATTCGCTCCCCAATACACCATGCCTAAATACAATAGTGTGTAAATGGTGCGGCCATAGATGTTGTCGAGTTTAAACAGATGCAAGTTACTTTCGGCGTAGGCGTAGTTTGCTACTACAGACGTAAAAGAGAATAGCGTAATAATGATGGCAACAAACATATCGCCGCTTATGCCCATATGGTAGGTCATGGCGTTTTGAGTGATACGAATACCTTCCATGTCACTGCCAATACTGCCTTTAGCCAATAAAATTACAATGGCAGTACAACTACACAACACCATAGTGTCAATAAACACCCCAAGCATTTGCACGTAACCTTGCGCAACAGGGTGATTGGGAACCGGTGTTGCGCCCGCTGCTGCATGGGGCACACTGCCTGCGCCAGCTTCGTTAGAATATAACCCGCGTTGAATACCATTTTTAATCGCAGCACCGAGCGCACCAGCTGCTGCTTCATTTAACCCAAAAGCAGAGTTAATAATATCCATCAATACCCCAGGGACTTGTTGGATATTAATAATGGTGACGGTTACCGCTGCCAAAATAAATGCTAAGCCCATAAAAGGCACTACGAACTCGGCAAAACGAGCAATGCTGCGAAGGCCTCCCATAACAATGATGCCAGCAATTAAAGTAATGACCGCTCCAGAATAAACGGGTGAAATTTCGAAGGTGTGGTTGAGTGCGTCGGTGATGGTGTTGGCTTGCATGGCACTGAAACTAATGCCGTAACCCAGGAATAAACATAATGCGAATAATACCGCTAACCAAGGTTTATTCAGTCCTGCGCGGATATAATAGGCGGGTCCTCCGCGGTATTCTTTATGATCGTCGCGCACTTTATATAGCTGACCTAAAATGCTTTCGGCAAATCCGGTCGCCATACCCAGTAGCGCGATAACCCACATCCAAAATACCGCACCGCTACCACCGAGTGATATTGCCATGGCGACACCGGCTAAATTACCAGTACCGACACGGGCAGAAAGACCGGTACACAAGGCTTGATACGAGCTAATGCCCGATTTGTCACCTTGAGTACTGCCTTTCATTACTTTAAACATATAACCAAAATGGCGAAGTTGAATAAATCTTAACTTCAATGAAAACCACACACCGGCAAATACCAATATATAAATGAGCACTTGGTATTCGCCCCACAACACATTGTTGGTGAGCGATATAATGTCATTAATCATTTAGCAACTTCCTTTTATTGAGTCTTCTCTTTATTATTAGAGTTTATTGTTAAGAGTCTTTTTAAAGTTTGTTGATGCTGAAGCTTATCTTTTCGATAAATGGATCCCTGCCAACATACAACGAACAGAACCGCCAGCCATCTCTATAGCCGATACATCTAATGGTAGCAGAGTCACGCTTTGAGTTAATAACGCAATTTGCTCATGTGTTAACGCATCAAAAGCACGTTGTGATAATGCTAAAAAACGGCCTTGTTTTGATTGTAACTCAAGTGCATTGCCACAAAAATGACGAATTTGATCTTCGGTTAAGTTAATAATCACTCTGCCACTGTCTTCAAATCGTTGAATAATTTGCTGACGACGTTGAGTGTCTTTAATCATATCGAACCCAGCCATGACATAATCACTGCCAATACACATCAATACATTGGTGTGATAAACCGGCACTCCAGCTTCATCTTGCGCATCAAACACCATTGGCTCGTAATTAAATTGAGTACAAAAACGCTCAAGCACTAATGAATCGGTACGCTTGGATCGAACCGCATAAGCCACTCGTTCAACATGGTCGAGAACCATGGCACCAGTACCTTCTAGATATATGTTGTCGTATTCTAAGCCCGAATAATCAATAACATCCTGTACTCGATATTGCTGTTTGAGCATATCGATGATGTCAGTCCGGCGTTCTTTACGACGATTTTTAGCATACATAGGATAGATAGCAACATGACCACCTAGATGGGTTGAAAACCAATTGTTAGGAAATACCGAGTCTGGTGTTTCTGTGGTGGTATCTTCAAAAACGTGCACCGTGATGCCTGCTGTTTGTAATAGTTGCTGAGCTTGGGTCACTTGATCATAAGCTTGTTGCGATAGCTGCAGAGCATCTTCGGCCAATTCATGGCTTTGATAGCTGTTATCTGGCAACGTTTCAGGGTTAGGACTGAAATGATGTGGACGGATCATCACCACCGCAGATGGCGCTTGAGGGTTAATGGCCATTATGCACCTACAGCCAAGCGACTAGCTTGAGATGCTGGGGTTAATAAACCAAATAAATCCCGTGGATTTTCTTGGTTGGTGAGTAACTCGAGTTGCTGATGACTTTGTTGCTGCATAATTAAATCACGTACATATCGTAATGCAGAAAAATCTTCAATTGCAAAGCCGACACCATCAAAAATAGTCAGTTGTGAATCGTGGGTGCGACCTTGTTGCTCACCGCGAATAACGTGATACATCTCTGTAACGGCAAACGTTTCATCTAGTTGCTGGATATCACCTTCAATACGGGTTTGTGGTTCATATTCCACAAACACATCGGCACGTAATAGTAAGTCTGTTTCAAGTTCTGTTTTACCAGGGCAATCGCCGCCAATGGCATTGATGTGTACTCCATCACGCACCATTTTGCTGGTTAAAATAGTCGCATTACGTTTATCGGCAGTGCAAGTAGTGATCATATCAGCGCCTTCGATAACACTTTCAGCTGAATCACATAACGTAAGTGTGATGCCCTGGTCTGCCAGGTTATGCTGGCATTTAGCCATTGCGCTTGGATCAATATCGTAAATTCTGACATTGGTAATCCCTAACACCACTTTACAGGCCAAAATTTGGAACTCAGATTGAGCTCCACAACCTATCATCGCTAAGGTAGTGGCGCCGCGTGGGGCCAAGTATTTAGCCATCATGGCGGAGGTTGCAGCGGTACGAAGTGCGGTGAGTATGGTCATTTCAGACAACATAACAGGATAACCGCTGGCCACATCAGACAACACACCAAAAGCGGTGACAGTTTGCAAACCGATATGGGTATTTTTAGGGTGGCCATTGACGTATTTAAAGCTAAATTGTTGTTGATCACTGGTTGGCATTAGCTCTATCACGCCGTCAGTTGAGTGGCTGGCAAAACGTGGTGATTTATCAAATAACTCCCAACGACGATAATCTTGTTCAATATAGTCTGTTAACCCTAATAGAAACGCCTCAGTGCCAACGTGTTTGAGTAAGGCTAACATGGCTGTGACACTGACAAAGGCAACATTTGAAGACTTTTTATTGATGGCTATATTCATTATATTAATCACTTTAGTTGACACGTTTGGTCATGTTGACCAAACGCTAAATAAGACTGTGATTAAGCTTATCGAGTGTCTTTGCTAAACAAAATGCTATTATGTTGTAATAATTTAACTATTATTTGTCATAATGCTAGGCTGTATATTACAAAATGACAATTATTCTCCAAATAAGGTCTTAACACCATGCAACCACCACATCAATCTGCCCACCCTTATTTGTATGATACGCTCGACAAACAGCTTATTTCTATCCTGCGTAAAGATGCCAGAGCATCAATTTCTAAGCTGGCGCAAGTATTACAAGTTTCACGCGGGACGGTGCAAAACCGTTTAGACAGATTGGTTAGTAGTGGCGCTATTTTAGGGTTTACCATTCGCGCACACGAACAAATTGAATCTAATGTGGTGCGGGCCATTATGATGATTGAAGTAGTAGGGCGCTCAACAACCCAAGTGATCAATAAACTCAGGGGCATACCGCAACTCGAAAAATTGCATACTACTAACGGCGCTTGGGATTTAGTCGCCGATATTAGGGCCACCAGTTTAGAAGAATTTGATAAAGTGTTGAGGGAAGTTCGCACCATTGAAGGGGTACTCAATAGTGAAACCAGCATTTTATTGAGTACAGTGTAATCATCACCATCGAGCTGACGTCTAATATCTGGCCACGCTAATCGGACAATGCTTAGTGGCCTATGATGCTTTACCGAACGAGGAAACGGTTACATGTCGAACGTTAGTCTGCCTTTTAATGCAAGTCAGCAACAATTAGCCTTACTGCGATTAGTCAATTGGGGCCTTAAAATCGGCCTTATTCTGTTTGCTACCGACTTATTTGGCTTAACAACACCTCCAGTAACCTTGTCTTACGTGCTAATTTTTGAAGCCTGTTATGTTGGCTTTAGCTATCGATTTCATCGACTCAGCATGAACAACAATGGTTTGTTGTTTTTAACCTTATTGTTAGACACCTTGTTCTGGGCTACCTGGTTATATTTTACCGGTGGAGCAACCAATGCCTTTGTTTCATTGCTGTTATTACCGATTGCGATTTCAGCTATTACCTTACCCCTATGGGCACCTTGGTGCTTAACCATAGTATCGACGATATTTTATACTTTGATGATTGTTGATATCACCGAACAAAATAGCGGCTCGGTAATGGATCATGATATGAGCCAAATACCAATTGACCACGTTATGCAAGCAAACCAGGCAATGGCCGCAAATCAAGCTATGCCCGCAAGTCACAGTATGGACATGGGCTCGCACTATTTAGGCATGTGGTTTAATTTTGTTATTTCGGCATTAGTGTTAACCGTCACGGTGGGCTTTATTGCCAAACGAATAAGACAAAAAAATGCCGAGCTGCGCTATTTACGAGAAGGCCAGTTACGCCAAGAAAAGATATTGGCCTTAGGCACCGCATCAGCGCAAATGGCCCATCAATTGGCAACGCCGTTAGCCACATTGCGTTTACTCACCGATGAGTTAGTCGATACCCATCATGATGCTGAACAACTGGAATTGATCAGCGAAATGCAGCAAGCACTGAATCGTTGCGAAGTCACCTTAGTTGACTTACGGTTAGCAACAGAATCGATACGGGAGCAAAAACTAGCACAACAGCGGGTCGATAAGTTAGTGGCAATCTTAACCGAGCATATAAGTTTATTGATGCCAGAAGCACAACTGAATATCGCCATAGCACCACAAGTTGAGTCACGTATAGTCATGACCGACATGAGCTTGTTGCCTGCATTAATGGCGTTAATTCAAAATGGCATTCAAGCCAGTGAAGATAATCAACACCAGACTTGCGTAGATATCAATATTGGCTTGTCACAACCCAAGCAACTAAGTATTACTATTCGTGATTACGGTGTCGGCATTGCGACTCATGTATTGCAAACTTTAGGCAGTAACATGGTGAAAAGTCCCAAAGGGATGGGCATCGCGGTATTATTAAGTCACACCAGCTTCGAACGTTTAGGCGGTAAGTTATACCTTAAACCACATTCAGAATGCGGCACAGAAGCCATCGTGACGTTGCCGTTAAGCGTATAAAAAACGAGTTGAAGCTATTTTAAACGAATAGAAGCGAATCGAAGTAAACAGACGTTGAAATAAACCGACGTTGAAATAATAGACGTTGAAATAAATACAAGCTGAATTGAGAACATCATGAACAAGCTATTGATTATAGAAGACGATTTAGCCCTAGCCGCCATTTTAGCCCGCCGCCTCGGTAAGCATGGCTTTGAGTGTAAAACCTGCCATCACGCCAGCGACAGTTTATTAATAGCCAGGCAATTTGTGCCAACGCATATCGTGTTAGACATGAAACTGGCTGAACATAATGGTTTGTCGTTAATTAAACCGTTAAGACAATTATTACCCAACGTCCACATGGTATTGCTCACTGGCTTTGCCAGCATCGCCACTGCGGTAGAAGCCATCCGCCTCGGTGCAGACAATTACCTCGCCAAACCCGTCGACACTCAAACCTTATTAAATGCATTATTAGTCACACCAGACACTACAACGACTTACGATGATATTGAAGAACTACCACTTAACCCCAAACGGGTTGAATGGGAACACATTCAACAAGTCCTCGCCACCAACAATGGTAACGTATCAGAAACTGCCCGCCAACTGGGCATGCACCGCAGAACCTTGCAGCGCAAATTGCTGAAAAAGCCAACGGCAGATAATCGGTAGAATAGGGGAGTTGGGTGTTTGTCCTACTTTGGACAAAGGGTGTTTTTAGATATTGCTTTATGGCCTGCGGCCACTAACGACGTGGCGCTTCACCCACACCGAGTTTTAAAACTTCGTTTGAATTCTCATCGATAAACTCCACCATAAATCGGTCGATTCTACCGTTATTTCGGTAATGGTATTGAACAGGAATTTAGCTTTTAGCTTATTGCTTTATGGCCTGCGGCCACCAACGTCGTGGCGCTTCACCCACACCAGACCAAGAGGAAACCAACGGCTGTTCCCTCTTGGAACTCCCAGCCGCCCCCGCAACATTTTCGCTATTTACAAAATAAGAGCTGCGAAAAGTCGCCATGGAGATTTATCCAGCTTTGAATCTAGTTTGTAATAGGCCTCGGCCTTACTCGAAAATGCTAACGCTTCCGATGGGGCGTCCCTTCCCCTCGAAAGCTAGCTGGCCGTCCATGGCCAGCTCACGCTATTTTCTTCAACGGCCTCAAGTTCAGAGTTGAATTTATCCATTTATAGATCACAGGCACTAACTCAATTTTGGACAGAAATGAGTTAGATTTTTGTCTTTGATTCATGTGATTTAGACAAGGAAAAGTAACTTTAATTATTCAAAAGGACCAATTCACCCCGAACAATTAGTCCTTCCCTGTTAAATTTTACTCAGCCCTGAATTATTGACGTAACTTTTCAAAAAAAACTGTATATCATAAGCTTAGCGATATACAGTAACATTATCTACAAACTGATAGCTCTTCTAGTCAATAATAGAGATGATGTAAAATATGGATGTCGAAACATTGTGGGATGGAAAAAAGGCTTATCTACCTCAAAAGCTATCAGCACTATACCTCAAAGAGTTAACTACAATAGAAATGCTAGACCACGCAAAAAATTACATGCGGCAAGAGAATGAAGAAGGCCCTGTAGGAGGACAAGGAATTAAAGAGACCCACATACACTTTGCTGAAAGATTCTCCAATTCATGCATACGTCTTCAGTATGTACTAATTGATCCCAATGAAAAATTTGGTAACGTTCCAGAAAATTTTTTTTCTACATTCTCGACTGGAAAAATAGCATTACTTGATGCCCCATGCGGAACAGGTGCTGGCGCATTATCGTTACTTTACACGTTGAAAGAATTAAGGGTACATAAGAAACTTCCCCAACTCCCACTCGAAATAGAAATATTAGCTTGTGACTTCTCTGAATCTGCGAGAAGTATGTATTCAAAATTATTAGATGAAGCTATCCCAGAATTAGCAACTGTAGATATCAATGTTGTATATACAATCAGAGCTTGGGACGCATTCAGCATGCCATCAACCACTTTATTAATGAGGGACTTTGTAAAATTGGATTGTGAGGAGTTTTTTGTACTGGTTTCAGCGTTTAGTGGAATTGACAAAAAAAACTATCAAAAACTCGATAACTCATTAACACACATACAAATGTCTCTATCACCAGAACAATACACTGTAGTCCACGTCGAGCCTAGCACAAGAAATGCGAGAAGCTTATTTAGTCGATTGAAAAATATTTTTATGTTAATTTTTACTTCAGCCAGTAGTCATGAGCAATATCGTTGCGAAGAAAGATTTCTTTGGTTAGACCCTGTAAATGGAAGAGATGCAAAAAGTACTGTATCAGTGAGTATTAACTCAAGGAATAAAGCATGAAATTCAATCACTCCAAGGTTGTTTTAAGAGCTCTGAATAGCTATGACCAAAGATCACCAATTACAGGTTTAGGAATAAAATGCATCCTAGATCAAATGAAGAACAAGTCAAATAACAAGTTACTTAATGCAATACTAAAAAGAAAGTCCGAAGTAAGTAAGAGACTAAAACTAAGACAGTTTAGAGTACTAAAAGAGATTACTAACGACGAATTGACATATAGAGAAATGGTCATACCATCACCTTTTAGTGCATTATTAGAAGCTTTTTGTTTCTATGAGTTATCTAAAAATAATGACTTTAATATAAGTAATTCTGTTTACAGTTATAGGATGCCTGAACAAGGAATTAAATCTTCTCGTAACTTCGAATACTACTACAATAATTATTTAGACATGAACTCCAAAATAGCGAGCCTTTTGCAAAAACAAGTTGGAGATTGTGTACTAATTATTGATCTGAAATCATTTTACCCTTCTATAAACACTCAAAAAGCAATGAAGGGATTAGAGAAAAGTCTACCTTATCGCTTAGTTGATGGTACGTTTTCAGAATTCACTAGAGGACTTCCGATTGGATTAGACTTCTCTCATGTTTTGGCTCAGAACTTTCTGTCTAGTTTTGATAATGAGATGAAAAAACATTATGGAAACAGATATTTTAGGTATGTTGACGATATATCCATTATTTGCAACATGAATGAAAAAGATATTGTATTGAATAATGTAAAAACACACCTACCTGCTGGAGTAGAAATTAACCTAGATAAGAATGACATTATTAACAAGTTAAATTGGCTAGGTTATACTGAACAATTAAACGTGCGAAAAAAGCTTGATAATTTTTCCTCTATGATTCATTTGTACTGTATGTTCAACCAACACCCTGAAATGATTGAACAGAGATTGATCAATGCTGGTTATTCAATACCGCTAAAGAAGGTCATCGCCAGAATAGAAACAAAAACATTTAAAAGTTATACCAAGGTCTTATTAGATGAAAGACTCTCTATGGTAGCAAGTATTTTTCGTTGGTCGGAAGATGATTTTTTCAACTTTCTACTAAACAGAAAGCTTTTTCATCTTGAAGAGATCAACACATCATTAAAAGACCTCAGCAACAATGAAATAACAAAAGATATAAAATCAAGGTTTAGCATTCAAAATATTAAATTCCATATCAGCAACCTATTTTATTTACTTAACGACGATGAGCTATGGTCCTTAAATAATTCTCTTCCCAATATTGATGCTCTAGCTTATGTTGAAGACATAGCAACAGCTTTAACTCAATCAAACTTCAGTAGGTTATTAACGAGGGGAGGAAGAGGTGTGATTATTGTCGCAGAGCTGTGGCAAGCCCGAAATATGAAGCCAATTAACCTTGATTTATCTAGTCTTGATAATGTAACAGATGCTGTAGAGAACTTAGTATACTTAAATCTAATGGATGTCATTACGTTTAGTTTAGAGTCGATGAGTCAGTTGGTAGATGAAGATTCTTTTTATTTTGCATCATCCATTCTAAGCAGAGACAAAAAATTTGACAATGCTTCGCCTTACGTCAAAGAGGTGAACTCTATTTTCTCTTCATATGACCGAGAGGAATTAAAATCATTATTGATGTCTAAATTTGACAAAGATGAATCGTCTGATTTCTCTGCATTTGAAAATGGGCTTTATTAGAAATAACCGATTAATCACGTCAGAGTTGAAGAAATCACGAGTCAACTCACTTTGGGCAAAAACGAGTTAGTTTTCTTGACTTGGAAATGGTGTGATTCAACTCTGAACTTGAGGGCGTTGAAGAAAATAGCGTGAGTCCTGACATGGATGTCAGGCTAGCTTTCGAGGGGAAGGGACGCCCCATCGAAAGCGTTAGCATTTTCGAATAAGTCCGAGGCAGGATTCAAATGAAGTTAAAAGCTGGATTACTTTCCGTCGCAATTTTTTCGCCGCTATTGTTTTGTAAATAGCGAAAATGTTGCCGGAACGGCAAGGGTGATCCAAGAGGGGATTGCTGTTGATCCCCTTTTGGCCCGTGCAGGGTGGAACCTTGCGATCTAATTCAAACGAAGTTTGATAAATCTGGTGTGGGTGAAGCGCCACGACGTTAGTGGCCGCAGGCCATAATTCAGATACCATATATCATATGATGAAATAGATACTTTGCAGATGCAGCAAGCTAAGCTTTCCATTACTATAACGAGTCGTTACCATGGGTGTCGGTTCCATCTATTTCTCTCAGGCTCTTTCAAATATCACAGCGCAGGCCTTCGACATATATGCTGACAAGATCCGCTTCCATAAATCGAACAAATCGAATCATCGTCGACACGATGAACCATCAAGTTGTGAACAACCCTTCTACTCAAATAACCAGGTATCTCTATGACTAATCAACAGTCCCAGCAAACTCCCGTTACTGTCGAGACAGTCGACGATCTCGCTAAATTGGTCAACTACTCATTGATGGACACGCTCAACAGCGATCCTGACGCGACAGCTAATGGCGACGACCACGCGCCGCGACAAGTATTCTCTGGCCACTACGTTCCCGTTAAACCGACGCCGATTGAAAATCCAGAATATGTAGCACACAGCAGCAGCTTGTTTGCTGAATTGGGTTTTGCTGACAGCATGGCGCAGTCTGCCAATTTTATGAGCTTATTCTCCGGTGACCTGTCGAACGTTCCTGAACCCATGAGTAAGGTCGGGTGGGCATGTGGATATGCACTGTCTATTTTTGGTACCGAATACATCCAACAATGTCCGTTCAGAACGGGTAATGGCTACGGCGATGGTCGAGCTGTTTCTGTGCTTGAGGCTGTGATTAACGATAAACGCTGGGAAATGCAGCTTAAAGGCGGTGGCCGCACGCCATATTGCCGCGGTGCGGATGGTCGCGCTGTGCTGCGATCCAGTGTGCGTGAGTTTCTCGCGCAAGAACACATGCACGCGCTTGGCGTACCAACGTCTCGATCGCTGAGTTTGTATGTGTCTAAAACCGAGACGGTGCAGCGGCCTTGGTATTCTGAGGGCTCTAACGCACAAGACCCTGACCAAATGATTAGTGAGGCGGTTGCTATCTCGACACGTGTCGCACCTTCGTTTATTCGGGTTGGTCAACTTGAACTATTCGGTCGCCGCGCCCGTAAGCAGGAACATCCGCAAGCGATGGCAGAGCTTGAACAGTTGATGTTGCATTTAGTTGACCGTGAATACGCTGATGTTATCGACCAACAACTCACTAATGAAGAAAAAGTGCTTTTATTGGCGCGCGAGTTCCGTAGTCGTTTGACGTCATTGATAGCGAACTGGATCCGTGTTGGTTACTGTCAGGGTAACTTTAATAGCGATAACTGTGCCGCTGGTGGCTTTACGCTCGATTACGGTCCGTTTGGATTTTGCGATGTGTTCAATCCACAATATCAACCATGGACGGGTGGCGGGCAACATTTTGCATTTTTGAATCAAGGCGTGGCAGCAGAACGTAATTTCTTGATGTTTTGCACCGCATTAAGCCCATTATTGATGTCTACACCAGATTATCTAGAACAGCTCCAGCAGTTGGTCGATGGTTTTGCCACCGAGATGCAAACAAAGATGGAGCAGATGTGGACGGCTAAGCTTGGGCTTAACACTTTTGATGCGGCGTTATTTAATGAGCTTGAAACGCTGATGCTGCAAACCCCAGTGGATTACACAATATTCTTCCGTGAGCTTTCGTCGTTGCCTGATGATATTGGTCCACTGACTAACAGTTTCTATCGAGATTTATCGCAAGGGCCACAAGGATTGGAGCAACGCTGGTCTGCTTGGCTGACACAATGGCAATCATTGCTTGGTACCGAAGACAATAGCAATATGCTTATTGCAGATGCAGATGCAGATGCAGACGCACAACCACGTAGCCGTGATGATATTATTGCGCAGATGCAACGCGTTAACCCTAAATTTACTTTACGCGAGTGGTTGCTGGTACCTGCTTATCAGCAAGCCAGTGTTGGCAATTATGCACTTGTTCGAGAATTGCAGAAGGTGATGACCAAACCTTACGCAGAGCAGTCTCAAGAAATTGAAGACAAATACTATCGACTCAAGGCATCAGAGTTCTTTGGGGTAGGTGGATGTTCGCATTTAAGCTGCTCGTCGTAATGTTGAGATAATCTATCAGCTTTGATTGGTGTCATGCTTTATGTCACCTGCGTCAGGATGGTTTTCTCAACGTATCTGACGATTAAGCTGGTATATTATCATTAGCCTAAAGTGGCTAAATGTCTATTTTTAGCCATAAACGGCTAAATCGGCCTGTTTGCTATCAATGCTCTTAGTCGTTATTAGCCAAAAATGGCTAAGCTTGCATTATTAGCCATTTTTGGCTAAATTGGTCTAAATCTGCAAACAAAGGAGCGTTATGTGGAGCCTACCAATAAACCTATAGCCGTGATTGTTGGCGATGTTGTTGACTCAACAAAGCTAACCTCTGCGCAGTTTGAGCAACTACTTAAACAGATCAAATCTATCCAGACATGGATTAGCGAGGGGCATAGCGAAAATGCGCACAGTATTGAGCGCGGTGATGAGTTTCAGTCTGTCGTGCATGATATTAAAAATGCGTTGAGATACACCGTTATATACCGGATTGGTATTAAGGCGCTTGGTAAAGCATTTGATAGCCGGATTAGTTTTGCAATTGCGGCAAATGCCGATTTACGTGAGTCGGTGTCGGAGTCGATGGGGCAAGCATTTGTGCTGTCTGGCCGCGGACTCAGTGGCCTTAAGAATGACCGATTATTGTTTAGCTCCGATAGCATCGCTCTCACTGAGTATTTTGACTTACTGTTTAAGTATCTTGATAAGCAACTTAATGACTTAACTGCGCGCCAATGTGAAGTGATGTTGCCAATGCTTCGAACCAATGAGGATTTGTCGATTAGTGAGTTAGCTGACATGCTCGATGTGGCTACAGCCACTGCTAGCAAGTCACTTAAAGCGTCAGGTTGGCCGTTGATCAACGAGCTAAATTGTCGGTTCATGGAGAAAGTCGCGGAGCTCAAGTATGTTTGATTTTTTCGGCGTGCTCATTCCATTTTTATTAATTCACACCATTTGTGACTTTTATCTTCAGACCGATCGGTGGGTAGAAGCTAAAAAAGCTCGCACTTACCGTTCACCTGAGTTGTACCTTCACGCGACTTTACAGGGTGTTGCATTATTACTGCCTGCAATGGCACTCGGGATTGATTGGCGTTCAACGGTTTGCTTAATCGTTATTGTCGCGGTAAGTCATTTTATTATCGATTTATGGAAGGTCACTACACCAAAGGGAGATAAATTAGCCTACTTTGTTATTGATCAGGCTTTGCATGTTTCGGTATTGGCCGCGATTGCTTTTCATGTTGCCGATGGCGCATCGATTGAGGCAGTGTTACAGCATGAACGTTTCTCCGATGGCGTGTTGGTGGTGTTTGCTTATTTACTCATTCTCAAGCCAACTTCAATTGTGATTGGCGCTGTGTTGAATAAGTATCCCATCGTTAACTCAGCAATGGACACTGACACAGACGCCGTTACCGACACCGATGGTGTTGCAGAACTTGTTAGTGATAAGACAGCAAATGTGAGCGGCCTTGTTGCGGGTGGCGAGTTGATTGGTTACCTAGAGCGATTATTAATACTGACGTTTACGTTGGTGGGCAGCTATGCCGCTGTGGGCTTTGTATTAGCCGCTAAGTCGATATTCAGATTTGGTGAGTTAAATCAATCAGCCAACCGAAGCATGACGGAGTATGTACTGATTGGCTCACTGATCTCCGTGGTCATCACAACCTTAATTGGGGCGCTAGTGTCATTGGGTGTAGATATAAAATTTAAGTGAAAAAATCATAAAAAAAGGCCTCTATATCAATAGAGGCCCAATAATCTTATTCAGATTTAAACTGATACCTTTAATCAGCATTTATCCCCATTCCCATAGCAGATAGAGGCTGAGTAAAGTCACCAAGCATTGAGTAGACATTTGATTGCGACTCAAAGCCATCAACCAAACAACGCCAAAGTGTGTACCAAAAATCGATAACGTCAGTTAGATATAAGTTATTAAAAACGGGGGATGTTTCCGACGTTACCTATCACATGATTGTGCTTAACCTCAACCATTCTGACAATATAAAAACACCAAACTGCGACACAATGTCGCAGGCTACTGAGTTGAATTTATAAAGATTGTTAACTACTGGTTAGCATTTATCGATGTATACCATGGTGTTGCACTTATTCATTGCTGATTCATCTGTGGGCAGCGGCTTTTGTTGTTATTGATGTGAGTTTTTGGTGCTGATGAAAGCGTATTCAGATCAAAAGTGAAAAAGTCTGCCGCGATATTTGCTTAATTAGCACTACATTTTATAAGGGTATAAGCATACATTGATGGCTCGATAATGAGTCGTTAGCCATTGCTGAGTTGATTTTAAACTCACTCAGACGATGTGTAATAACGCGCCTGGGGATAATACCAACTTATGAAAATAGCACTATTTATACCGTGTCTAGTGAATCAAATGATGCCAGATGTGGCCATTGCAACACTGACATTATTAGAAAAGTTAGGCCATGAAGTCATATTTCCTGCTGGGCAAACCTGTTGTGGTCAGCCGATGACAAACTCGGGTTGCTTTGATGAAGCAAAAAACACCACCCTTAAATTACTCAACGCTTTTAAAGGTGTCGATTGTGATGCCATTGTGTGTCCTGCTGCCAGTTGTCTGGTGGCGGCTAAAGAAAACTTCCATGAGTTTGATGGCAGCCAAGAAGCCCAAGAGGTCATCGGTAAGCTTTATGAGTTAACGGAGTTTTTGCACGATATTGCCCCGATTAAAGCTTTTGCCCGCCCTGTAGCGGCCAAAATAAGCATGCAAATGAGCTGTCATGGTATTCGTATGCTTAATTTAGCGACGCCGACAGAGCAAATGGGTAAACAACGCTTTAATAAAGTGGAAGCGGTATTGGGTCACATTGCCGGGCTCGAGATTGTCTATCCTGCTCGTATTGATGAATGTTGTGGTTTTGGCGGCACGTTTGCGGTTGATGAAGGCGCGGTGTCGGCCAAAATGGGTAAAGATAAAGCCCAAGCTCATGCGGCAACGGGTGCTAAGTATGTCGTGGGGTTTGACCCTTCATGCTTGCTGCATTTAGATGGCATGATCCGTCGTCAAAAATTACCGATTGAAACCCGTCACATTGCCCAAATCATTAATGATGCTTTATAGGAGCCACTATGACCGAACTATATACCGCATCGGGTTCTAAGGTGCATGCCCATAAAGCTGATATTTTTTGTCGCGATGAAACCCGAGTTGATTGGCATTCTAAAGCCCTGTGGGCATTACGTGAAAAACGTGATCGCGCTGCAGGCAGTTTGCCTGAATGGGAACAACTAAGGCTGCTTGGCTCGCAACTCAAACTGCATACTTTGAGCCATTTAGCCCAGTACCTTGAGCAATTTGAACAACAATGCTTGAGTAATGGCATTAAGGTGCATTGGGCTAACGATGCCCAGCAACACAATGAAATTGTTCATGGGATTTTAGCGAAACATAAGGTTAAAAAACTGGTTAAATCAAAATCGATGTTAACCGAAGAATGCCACATGAATCCGTATTTAGAACGCCACGGTATTGAAGTGGTTGATACCGATTTAGGTGAACGAATTATTCAGCTCGCCAACATGCCGCCATCGCATATTGTGGTGCCCGCTATACACATGAAAAAAGAGGAAGTGGGCGAGTTATTTCATCAACAGTTAGGCACTAAAGCGGGTGAGTCAGATCCGCTATATTTAACCCGTGCTGCTCGCGCGCATTTAAGAGAGAAATTCCTTACTGCAGATGCTGCCATGACCGGTGTCAATATGGCGATAGCAGACCAAGGTGCGATTGTTGTGTGTACCAACGAAGGTAATGCAGACATGGGCGCTAACTTGCCTAAGTTGCAATTGCACTCAATGGGTATCGATAAAGTGGTTCCTGATATGGATTCTGTTGGGGTGTTGTTGCGTACATTAGCCCGTAATGCCACAGGGCAACCCATTACCACTTATTCATCGTTTTACCGTGGCCCACAAGAGGGCGGCGAGATGCATGTGATCATTGTTGATAATGGTCGCACTGAGATGATGAAAGACAAAATTTTAGCTGAATCGTTAAAGTGTATTCGTTGCGGCGGCTGTTTAAATACCTGTCCTGTGTATCGCCGTTCAGGCGGTTATAGCTACAACTATACTATTCCTGGTCCTATTGGTATTGCGGTAGGTGCTAAGCATGACGATACCAACTCTATTCCTTGGGCCTGTACGTTATGTGGCAGTTGTACTTATGTGTGCCCAACGATGGTGCCATTAGATAAAATTATTGCCCATCATCGTCGGTTGAAAGCAGAAGCTAAGAGGTTGCCGTATGGCAAAGGTGGCTATATGCCGTTAGTGGGCCGTTTTATGGCTAATGAAACCTTAATGAATACCTCTATGTCCGCAGCAAGATTAGCACTGCGGGTATTACCGGGGAGTTTACTCAAGCCATTTAGTGGTGCATGGGGTAAATACCGTGAGTTGCCTGTCGCACCAGAGTCTAGCTTTGCCAGCTGGTATAACAAGAATCGGAGCCGTTAATATGTCGAATAAACACACTATTTTATCTGCACTAAAGCAATCGGCTTTGGATCAACATGCTATGCCTGCCATGGATGTTGTTGCTAACAATGATGATCTTGTTGGCCAATTTAATACAAGTTTAAACACAGTAGCGGGCACGCTGCACCATGAAGGCGGTTTAGCTGCGTTACAACAAGCGGTAGATGAATTGATCCAACAAAATATGCAGGTGATCTCGTTATTGGACGATATTAAAGGTAATCGCCAAGTGCCTGAGACCGCTCACGATCTGGCTGATATTGATTTTGCCGTGATCCCTGGCGATCTTGGTGTGGCCGAAAACGGTGCTATTTGGGTTAATCAACCCAGTCATCGAGTAACGCCTTTTATTTGTGAAAACCTGATATTGGCGTTGGCCAAAGACAATATTGTCGCCAACATGCACCAAGCGGTTAAACAAGTGGCACTACAGCCAGGCGAATTAGGATTATTTATTGCGGGTCCGTCTAAAACCGCTGATATTGAGCAAGCATTAGTGGTGGGGGCTCATGGTGCCTGTAGTTTAAATGTGTACTTATACTAGGCATTAGTGGCTAGTTATTAGTCGCCATCTGTTAGTTGTCATCTATTAGTTGCCAGTGATGTCATTGACTGAGTGTGTCAGTTGATGGCATCACGCTAAACTATAGCAATATTAATCGAACCACTTAGGTTAGAACAACCTTCTATTAATCAAAACGTTCAAATTCAAATTCCAATTAAAATTCAACTTCGCATGTAGATTTAACTTTCACTTCAAACTCTAAGCATCTAAGCATCTAAGCATCTAAGCATCTAAGCATTTAAGCATCGAAAATCGAATCAAGTTAGAACAAGTCGAAGATAGTGGCAGCACGTTGCTGAATAAACTCAATAAACAATTTTACTTTTAATGGCTGTTGACGACGTTGATGATACAAAATACTGATACGTCGATGCTCACCAGCCCAATCAGGTAACACAGGTACTAGCTCTTGATTCAATAGTTGTGGTTTAACAAATAATTCTGGTCCATATAAAATCCCACCATCACCGACAGTTGCACGAATTGCGCCGTGTAAATCCCCTAGGGTTAATTTAGCGGGGCCATCGTAATAATATTGCTCACCACTGTGATGTTTTAAGGTCCAGTTAAACAGCGGCCACACTTTAATTAACTGATAATCAACTAGCTGCTGCGGGTGGCGAAGTTCAATGAGTTGCTTGGCATACTCAGGTGATGCATACAGGCCGTAATTTAATACTCCCAACGATGTTGATACCCAAGATGAGTCTGGTTGTGCGCCACCGACAATGGCAACGTCGACTCCTTCATCTATCAAATCAATGGTGCTGTTATTTTGGGTGATGTGCAGTTGAATGTGCGGATGTTGTTTGGAAAAGTCATTGATGGCCTCAATTAATATCATCGAGGTTATCGAAACGGGTGTCGATATCCGTAAGGTACTTTGCGGCTCATTAATAGTTTGACCACAAATACGATCAAATTGCGCCACCACATTATAGTAACGGTCAAATAATGCCCCACCTTCTTCAGTTAATCGAAGTTTACGGGTGCTGCGCATTATCAACTGAGTATTGAGGCTTTGTTCTAATTTGCTAATTTTGCGGCTAACAGTGGCAATGGGCAACTTTAACTCTTGTGCTGCAGATGAAAAACCACCGGCATTAACGACATGGACAAACAAATGGATCAATTCAAGTTGGCAGGCTAAATGTTGGCTCATCAAGAGACCCTTATTGTATTTATTGCTCTATTTATTGTTGGATTAATCGATGTCTCAATCACTTTATAAAGAGGAGTGTAACCCAACATAGTGTGTACAGATAGCTGAGTAATCATCGAACCACAAAGGCGTGATGAGTTATACCGTGGTGGCTAATATTAGCATGGGCTGACTTAAGGTTTATTGAGTGGTGTCATAAATTGGTAATCGCTAACGCTTTATGATGAATTGGATTAATTGTCGACAAAAAGTGCCTTTTGGGGTTGTTATACGATTTAAAGGTGCTATATTGTCGACAACTTGTTTTGTGTAGCTGTTTTTTAATGTCAGTTTTTATTATCCAAGGTATGAATATGATCCAGCCGATTACTTCTGCAGATAAGACCTTTGTAGCCCTTAGAGACGATATAGTCGAAGGTCGTATTCAGGCCGGCTCTAAATTGAGCGAAACTGAATTGTCGACAAAGTATGCAGTGAGTAGAGCCGTGATCCGTGAAGCCATTAACCGCTTAGAGTCGTGTCATATTGTTGAGCGTAAAGCCAACGTAGGCGCTCGTGTGGTGGCGTTATCTCCACAAGGGTTGATAGAACTGTATCAAGTGCGTGAATCACTCGAAGGAATGGCGGCACGTTTAGCGGCAAAGAACATGACCGATGACGAAATTACCGATTTAAACCGTTTATTACAATCTCACTTTGACGAGGTCAAAGGGGGCGAGTCTTATTATCAAGAAGCCGGTGATGTTGATTTTCATTATCGGATTATTTTAGGCAGTAAAAACAAACACCTAATTTCAATGCTGTTTGATGGCATTTATCATTTAGTGCGCATGTATCGCGTACAACTTGGCATGGCGGGTCCGCGTGTGACCACCGCTTATGATGAACACAAACACATTGTTCAGGCCATTTTAAATCGTGATGCAGAATTGGCTGAAATGCTGATGCGTCGCCATATTATGTATTCTAAAAATAATATCGAACACAAATTATCGTAATGTCTTGCGTGTGGCGTGTTACGCCCACGGTCATAATTGCATATAAGGAAAATATCATGAGCGCAGGTAAAAAATTTCGTCAAGCATTAGCTAACAACAAACCACTGCAAATTGTCGGTACCATTAATGCTTATGCCGCCATGATGGCAAAGCAAATTGGTCATCAAGCCATTTACTTGTCTGGTGGCGGTGTGGCTAACGCCTCTTATGGTTTACCCGACTTAGGCATGACATCACTCAATGATGTACTGGTTGATGTGCAACGAATTACTTCAGCCTGTGACTTACCTTTGCTGGTGGACATTGATACGGGTTGGGGCGGGGCATTTAATATTGCCAAGACCATTCGTGATATGGAAAAAGCTGGCGCAGCAGCGGTACACATGGAAGACCAAGTGGCGCAAAAGCGTTGTGGTCATCGTCCAAATAAAGAAATAGTGCCAGTAGAAGAAATGGTCGACCGTATTAAAGCGGCGGTTGATGCCCGTACTGACCCAGACTTTTTCATTATGGCGCGCACAGACTCGTTTGCTCAAGAAGGGTTAGAAGCCGCTATCGAGCGTGCTAAAGCGTACGTGGCAGCGGGTGCTGACGGTATTTTTGCTGAAGCAATTAAAACTGAAGAGCATTACCGCGCCTTTGCTGAAGCATTAGATGTGCCTATTTTGGCTAACATTACTGAGTTTGGCCAAACTGAATTATGGAATAAGCAACAATTAGGCGAGTGGGGCGCGGCAATGGTGTTATACCCATTGAGTGCATTCCGTGCGATGAACAAAGCAGCTGAAAATGTTTACAGTGCTATTTTAACCGATGGCGACCAAAAAGCAGTGGTAGATACCATGCAAACTCGTATGGATTTATACGACTATTTGGGTTATCACGATTATGAACAAAAATTAGACAGTTTGTTTGCCGAAGGCAAAAATAAATAACGGCCTCAGTACGACAGCAAGACTCGATTACAACTAAAATAACAATACCCTACAATCGCGATTTAGCATGGTTAAATCGCGAAAAGCATAAGAAGGAAGATATCATGGTAGACAAGAAATTATCAGGCGCAGGATTACGCGGTCAGAGTGCTGGCGAAACAAAATTATGTACTGTCGGTAAATCAGGTTCAGGCCTAACGTACTGCGGTTACGATGTCTCTGATTTAGCTGATAACGCTACCTTTGAAGAAGTCGCTTATTTATTATTTAACGGCGAGTTACCAAACCAGGCTCAGCTAACTGCATATAAAGCAGAATTGAAAGCGCAGCGTGATTTACCCGATGCACTAAAAGCGGTATTAAAATTAATTCCTGCTGATGCTCATCCAATGGATGTTATGCGAACTGGTTGCTCGTTTTTAGGTAACCTTGAGCCAGAAGTCGATTTCACTCAGCAACACAAAGCGTCGAACCGCTTATTAGCCGCATTTCCGGCCATCATGTGTTATTGGTACCGTTACACTCATGACGGTGTTGAGATTGATTGCACCACAGATGAAGATTCTCTGGGTGGACATTTTCTTAAACTGCTTCGCGGTGAAACGCCGTCAGCTCAACATCGCCGTGTAATGGATGTGTCGTTGATTTTGTATGCAGAGCATGAGTTCAACGCATCAACCTTTACCGCGCGTGTATGTGCCTCAACTTTATCGGATATGTATTCTTGTGTTACTGGTGCGATTGGTTCATTACGTGGTCCACTGCACGGTGGTGCTAATGAAGCGGCGATGGACATGATCCAAAAGTTCAGCTCGCCAGCCGATGCTAAAGTGCAGATGGCATTAATGTTAGAACGCAAAGAAAAAATCATGGGCTTTGGTCATGCTATTTATAGCGAGTCTGATCCACGTAATGTGATTATCAAAAAGTGGTCTGAAAAGCTGGCCCATGAAAACGGTGACACATCTTTATATGACATCTCTGTCGCGTGTGAAGAGTTTATGTGGGACACCAAAAAGTTATTCTGTAACGCAGATTTCTTCCATGCCTCTGCTTATCATTTTATGGGCATTCCAACTAAGTTATTTACGCCAATCTTCGTTTGTTCACGTTTAACCGGTTGGGCGGCACATGTAATGGAGCAGCGATCGAACAACCGCATTATTCGTCCAAGTGCGGATTATGTGGGCAGTGAGCCTCGTAAAGTGGCGCCTATTAGCCAACGTTAATCAGCATGCCGAGTCTCGTTATGATGACTCGGCTTTTTTCGATATAGATTAGCGCTTATTCCTTTCATATTTATTGTGGATGAAGTTATGAATACTCAATACCGTAAAGCCTTACCTGGCACCCAATTAGATTATTTTGACACCCAAGAGGCTGTAGATGCGATTGAAGCTGGAGCCTACGCCAAACTACCTTATTGTTCTCGTGTGTTTGCCGAGAACTTAGTCCGTCGCTGCTCACCTGACATGCTTACTGATTCGTTAAAGCAGCTGATTGAACGTAAAAATGACCTTGATTTTCCGTGGTATCCAGCCCGTGTGGTTTGTCATGATATTTTAGGCCAAACCGCATTAGTCGACTTAGCGGGTCTGCGTGATGCGATTGCTGAAAAAGGCGGTGACCCCTCAAAAGTGAACCCAGTAGTACCGACTCAATTGATTGTCGATCACTCGCTGGCGGTTGAGCATGCCGGTTTTGAAAAAGACGCGTTTGAGAAAAACCGCGCCATTGAAGACCGCCGTAATGAAGACCGTTTCCATTTCATCAATTGGACCAAAACGGCATTTAAAAATGTTGATGTTATCCAACCGGGTAACGGCATCATGCATCAAATTAACTTAGAGCGTATGTCGCCAGTGGTGCATGCTCAAAATGGTGTGGCGTTTCCTGACACCTTAGTGGGCACCGACAGTCATACACCTCATGTTGATGCGTTAGGCGTTATAGCCATTGGTGTGGGCGGTTTAGAAGCTGAAAGCGTCATGCTCGGCCGTGCATCTTATATGCGTTTACCGGAAATTGTTGGTGTTGAAGTAACGGGTAAGCCACAACCTGGCATTACTGCTACCGATATTGTTCTGGCGTTAACTGAATACTTGCGAGCGCAAAAAGTTGTGTCATCGTATCTTGAGTTTTATGGCGAAGGGACCACCCATTTAACCCTTGGCGATCGCGCTACTATTACTAACATGACGCCTGAATACGGCGCCACCGCGGCGATGTTTTATATCGATAAACAAACTATCGATTATCTAACGTTAACCGGTCGTGAAGATGCACAAGTTAAACTAGTTGAAACCTATGCCAAACAAGCGGGTTTATGGGCTGATACCTTAACTAATGCTGTGTATGAGCGAGTATTGCACTTTGACTTGTCATCTATTGGCCGTAACATTGCCGGCCCGTCTAATCCACACAGTCGCGTGCCGACATCTGAATTAGCGGCGCGTGGCATTAGTGGTGTGGTTGAAAACGAACCCGGTAAAATGCCCGATGGTGCAGTGATTATTGCCGCTATTACCAGTTGTACTAACACCAGTAACCCGCGCAACATGATTGCCGCAGGTCTATTGGCTCGCAATGCCAATGCCCGTGGTTTATTACGTAAACCTTGGGTGAAATCATCGCTTGCGCCTGGTTCTAAAGCGGTGCAATTGTATTTAGAAGAAGCAGGTTTATTGCCTGAGCTTGAAAACTTAGGTTTTGGTATTGTCGGTTTTGCCTGTACGACGTGTAACGGCATGAGCGGCGCGCTTGATCCGGTTATTCAACAAGAAGTGATTGATCGCGACTTATACGCTACCGCAGTGTTGTCGGGCAATCGTAACTTTGATGGCCGTATTCATCCTTATGCTAAACAAGCCTTTTTAGCATCACCACCTTTGGTCATTGCTTATGCCATTGCCGGTACGATTCGTTTTGATATTGAAAAAGATATCTTAGGTATCGATAACCAAGGTCAAGCTGTCACGTTAAAAGATATTTGGCCAACCGATGAAGAAATCGATGCAGTTGTTAAAGCAAGCGTTAAGCCTGAGCAATTCCGTAAAGTCTATGAGCCAATGTTCGACATTAAAGTCGAGTATGGTAGCCACGTAAATCCGCAATATGATTGGCGTCCACAAAGTACTTATATTCGCCGACCACCTTATTGGGACGGAGCTTTGGCAAGTGAGCGCACCATGAAAGGTATGCGTCCATTAGCCGTACTCGGTGACAATATCACCACCGATCATTTATCGCCGTCAAATGCGATTATGCTCGACAGTGCCGCAGGTGCATATTTACACAAAATGGGCTTACCAGAAGCAGACTTTAACTCTTATGCCACTCACCGTGGCGATCACTTAACTGCGCAACGTGCCACTTTTGCTAACCCTAAACTGTTTAACGAAATGGTGCAGGAAAACGGCAAGGTTAAGCAAGGATCACTTGCGCGCATAGAGCCTGAAGGCCAAGTCACTCGCATGTGGGAAGCGATTGAAACCTATATGGAACGTAAGCAACCACTGATTATTATTGCTGGTGCAGACTATGGCCAAGGTTCGTCACGTGACTGGGCGGCAAAAGGCGTGCGTCTTGCTGGGGTTGAAGTGATTGTTGCTGAAGGCTTTGAGCGTATTCACCGTACTAACTTAGTCGGTATGGGTGTGCTACCGCTAGAGTTCACTGCAGGCCATAATCGACATACTTATCATATCGATGGCACGGAAACCTATGATGTTGTAGGTGATCGTAATCCGGGCGCAATGTTAAATGTGATTATGACTCGTAAAAATGGTGAGCAAGTGACCATTCCGGTTAAGTGTCGTGTTGACACTGCCGAAGAGTTGTCAATTTATGAAGCGGGCGGTGTATTACAACGTTTTGCTCAGGACTTTTTAGCCAACGAAACTAATTAACCATAATTCGGGGTAATAAGTGAGTGTTGGTTTGGCAATAACCTAGTGTTAGTGCCTTACTTAATCGGCAGTTTATAAGCTTATTGATGGGCTGCCGCTTTGGTCTTTTGTTATTTTAGGAATATGTGATGGCTCATTTACCACAAATGAAAATTCCAGCGACTTATATGCGCGGCGGCACCAGTAAAGGGGTGTTTTTCAGCCTGACTGACTTGCCTGCAGCCGCTCAAGTGGCTGGTGCAGCTCGTGATGCAATATTATTGCGGGTTATTGGCAGTCCCGATCCTTACGGTAAACACACCGATGGTATGGGCGGAGCAACGTCAAGTACCAGTAAAACGGTTATCTTATCCAAAAGTACTCAAGCTGATCACGATGTTGATTATTTATTTGGTCAAGTATCGATTGATAAGCCGTTTGTTGATTGGAGCGGCAACTGCGGTAATTTAACCGCGGCGGTCGGTTCATTTGCCATTAGTAATGGTTTAATCGATCCAAGCCGAGTGCCTGAAAATGGCACCGCAATTGTGCGTATTTGGCAAGCCAATATTCATAAAACCATTATTGCTCATGTCCCTATTACCAACGGTGAAGTACAAGAAACCGGTGATTTTGAACTTGATGGTGTGACGTTTCCCGCAGCTGAAGTGCAAGTGGAGTTTTTAGATCCTGCCGACGGTGATGGCGCTATGTTTCCTACAGGTAACGTGGTCGATGCACTTGACGTACCAGGCGTCGGGACCTTTAACGCCACCATGATTAATGCGGGCATTCCAACCATTTTTATTAATGCAGCCGATATTCAGTATCAAGGTACTGAGTTGCAAGATGACATTAATAATGACGATAAAGCCTTAGCCATGTTTGAAACTATTCGGGCTTATGGTGCAGTAAAAATGGGCTTAATCAACCATATTGATGAAGCGGCTGCTCGTCAACATACCCCTAAAGTGGCTTTTGTTGCGCCTGCTGCGGGTTATATTTCATCCAGTGGCAAAGCGGTTAATACTGACGATATCGATCTGGTCGTGCGGGCCCTTTCTATGGGTAAACTGCATCATGCGATGATGGGCACAGCAGCAGTGGCCATTGGCACTGCCGCGGCGATTCCTGGCACATTAGTTAATTTGGCTGCTGGCGGTGGTGAGCTGAGTGCGGTTCGTTTTGGTCATCCATCTGGCACGCTACGCGTGGGTGCTCAAGCGGTGTTAGTGCAAGGTCAATGGCAAGTTAAAAAGGCTATTATGAGCCGAAGTGCGCGAGTATTAATGGAAGGTAAGGTGAGCATTCCACAATAATCACGTTATGTATATGTTATAAATAAAACCTCAGCTTTTGCTGAGGTTTTTGTTTATACGGGATTAATAGATAAAAAAAACAATTGATTAGCGTTTAAACTTATATTGTCTTTTGCTTATGTAAATCAGATGTTTATCCCAAAAATACCCAAAAGATATAAAATGTGATATTGGTCAAAAAAAGCCTTGATCCTATTGTTAAATTAGTATGTTATATGCTGAATTTTGTCAGCTGCTTTTTACGGGTTCAGACATATAAGCATCATGTAATTATGATGTAATAAAAGGAAATATCAGTAGGTTTTATCGATTAATAGAAGATTGATTAATCACAATAGATTAATCATCAATTGATGATTTGGCTGATTAAGTTGTTATAAAACAGTCGAGTTGAATGCATTTAGAGCACGATATTAACGTGAGTCGCATTGCTTATTTTAAGTTAGTCATTGGCAATGATAGCAATACAAAAGGAAACAATTATGGTTGAACACATTACAGGCATGCTGGCATTAATCGGTGTGTTATCGCTTTTGTGTCAATGGGTTGGTTGGAAGTTACGTCTGCCAGCAATTTTACCACTTTTATTATGTGGTTTACTGTTAGGGCCAGGATTAGGAATATTAGACCCAGATGAAATCTTTGGTGATTTATTGTTTCCTATTATTTCGTTAGGTGTTGCGGTCATCCTGTTTGAAGGTGCGCTGACACTTAACTTTAAAGAAATTAAAGAACATGGACGAATGGTGACCCACCTTGTCACCATCGGCGCATTTATTACCTGGGCTTGCATTGCACCTGCGGCGCATTATTTGCTTGGCTTTGACTGGGCAATTGCCATGTTATTTGGCGCATTAGTGGTGGTGACAGGTCCAACCGTTATTGTGCCTATGTTGCGTACGGTGCAACCTAAATCAAATTTAGCCAGTATATTACGTTGGGAAGGCATCGTTATTGATCCTATCGGTGCGTTACTTGCTGTATTGGTATTTGAATATATCGCCGTTACAGCCGACCCAACCACACACGTATTGAATGCATTAGGCTTAACCTTAGTGCTTGGTTTTGGCTTAGGTGCAGCAGGCGGTTACTTAACGGGTTTAGCTATCCGTAAAAACTTGTTCCCGCATTACTTACGTAACACCGCAGTATTAACCATTATGCTGGGTATTTTTGTTGGTTCGAACATTTTACAAGAAGAGTCTGGCCTGTTAACGGTAACGGTAATGGGTATTTGGTTAGCAAACATGCGCGGCGTTGATATTGCTGACATTTTAGAATTTAAAGAAACCCTAACTGTACTACTGATTTCTGCGTTGTTTATTTTGTTGGCGGCACGTCTGGATTCTGGCGCCATGCTTGATCTAGGACTTGGTGGTGTCGGGGTGCTTTTAGTAGCGATGTTTATTGCTCGTCCACTCAGTATTTGGATTTCAGGCTTAGGCACCAATTTGTCGTCTAATGACAAGTGGTTTTTAAGTTGGGTTGCGCCTCGCGGTATTGTTGCAGCAGCTATTTCATCATTATTTGCCATAAAACTTGAAACAGTTGGCTTAGAAGGTGCCAGTTCAATTGTACCGTTAGTATTCTTAATTATTATTGGTACCGTGGTGATTCAAAGCTTAACTGCCGGTCGTTGGGCTAAGTTTTTAGGTGTGAAAGAGGGTTCTAATCAAGGAGTGTTAATCTTTGGCGCGTCTAAATTCTCGCGTGAATTAGCTTCTATTTTAATTTCGAAAAATATTAAAGTGATTCTTGCGGATAACAACTGGGATAGCATTCGCCAAGCGCGCATGGACAATATTCCGGTGTATTTTGGTAACCCAGCGTCAGAGCATGCATCTAATTTCATGGACTTAAGTGGTATTGGTCGAGTGCTTGTGATGTCGCCATACCGTCAATTAAATCCGTTGGTGACGTTTCACTTTCAAGATTTAATGGGCACCGAAAAAGTCTATGGTTTAAACAACGCTGACAGCGCCAGTGCTCGTCATCAGTTGTCTGAATCTTATCTCAAGCGCTTATGTTTATTTGGTGAGAATATATCTTACGCCAAAATTGCCAGTTTAATGGCTAAAGGTGCGGTATTGAAAATTACCAATATTACTGAAAACTTTACCTATGACCATTTCAAAAAGCGTTATGGTGACACCGCTATGCCATTGGTTTATTTAACTAAAGAAGGCAAGGTTAAAGTCATATCTGGTGTTGAAACGATAGTGTTACCAGTGGGTATAGAGTTAATAAGCTTATTGCCACAAGAAGCGCAAGACCAAGCTGTTATTCAACGAGCATTAGATGACGAAGCCGACCGCCAAGCTAAAATAGCCGCCGAAGCAGAAGCAAAAGTGGCCGCTGAAGCAAGAGCTGTTCGCGAAGCACAAGAAGCCGAGCAACGCACTATTGAAAAAGCACGCCGTAAAGAAGAAGAGCTAGCGCTATTTGAACAACAAGAAAAAGCCCGCTTATTAGCTGATGAAGAGGCTGCATTAGTGAAGCAAGAAACTGCATTGCTAGCTAAAGAGTTAGCTGCACAAGAAAAGGCTAAACAAGTTGCAAGCGCTACAACCGAGTCGAGTGATGCAGAGACTGCAGCCGACGAAGAAAAGCCACCGCAATCGAGCGATACTAAAACGGTATAGATACTAAAATGGTATAGAGATTAAAACAGTATAGATGCTAAAACGGTGTAAATGTTAGCGCTTAGGCGTTAACGGTTTGGTGTCGATATTTGAAATAGCAGTTATTAAAAAGGGCTTAGCAATAAATTGCTAAGCCCTTTTTATTACTTCATGAAGCGTAAAACTTATCGGAGGAAGAAACCTCTAGTAAATTACTTAGCTAACGTGGCAAGAACCACTTCATGGTGATCTTTGGTTTTGAATTTATTCAACACATGGCTGATTTTGCCATCAGTACCGACGATAAAACTTAAGCGATGAATGCCATCGTAAATTTTACCCATAAATTTTTTCTCTCCCCATACGCCAAAACCATCAGCAACCGCATGGTCTTCATCACTGAGTAACGTGAAGTTGAGTTGTTGTTTGTCGGCAAATTTGGCCAGTTTAGCCACAGGATCTGGGCTAATGCCGAATACTGTCACCTTCAAACCATCAAGTTGTGTTTTGATATCGCGCAGGCCCTGTGCTTGCACTGTGCAACCAGGAGTTGATGCTTTAGGGTAGAAATACACTAGCACAGGACCTTTAGACAAGGTGTCTTGCAATGATACCGCTTCACCTGCTTGATTTTGCAGAGTAAAATTTGGTGCAGTATCACCAACGTTTAATGTGTTCATGATTGATCCTTTATCAGATAAGATGCAAATATTACGTTATCAGCACGTACAAGGTTCACATCAACGAGAGGTGAACTGAGTCGTTATGGCGCGGCAATACCCTGCATGCGCTTGATGCTGCACTCTAGAGACATAGACTCGGCCAGTTCATGAATACCTTGTTCAAGCTTCAATAGGTTGATTTTATCAGGGATATTGATTGCTAATAAAATAGACTGAGTTTTAAGACTATCATTGTCATCCGCATGGGAGCGCACAGCTGCTAAGTCGAGGCCTCTTTCGGCCAAAAACTGGGTAATGCTCTTCATAGTTCCGCGTTGGTCTTCACCATTGAATATCACTTCAATACGAGACACAAAGTTTTTTGGGGTATGTTTGGACGTTCGCTTCATGACCGTCATGAGTTCAAGTTCTACACTCAGCACAGGCAATAAGCTTTCAATTTTTGTTATAGCTGACCAGGAGCCAGATATCATCATAATTAGGGTAAATTCATTACCAAATAATGCCATACGACTGTCGACTATATCGCAATCACAATCACTTGCTAAACGCGCTAAACGACTCACTAATCCTGGGCGGTCTGCGCCCATTGCCGTAACGACCAGATAATTGGTCATGGATTTTCCTCACTTTTTGATATCTTAGAGCGAAAACTTATGCCGAAGCATGTCAGTTTTGTGCGGGTGCTAATGCTATCATTTTTCACTAAAACACCTCAATATAGTAACCTATATCACTCACATAAATGTGATTATTTTTTAGCGCTATGGCTTCAAAGATGCTAGGTTACGCTGCATTAAATAGCATAAATGACTTATTTCAGATTATGGTTACCGTAGAGCTTGTCATTAGTGGTTGGCATCAGTAACATAGCGAATCCTGAAACCGTGGGGAAGATAGATGATAAACGGAAGCATCGTAGCCTTAATCACACCAATGAATAGTGATGGCACAGTAGATTATGCAAGTCTAGAAAGACTTGTTGAGTTCCATATTGAACAAGGTACTGATGCCATTGTCGCGGTCGGTACTACAGGCGAGTCTGCAACTCTGCCTATGACAGAGCATGCGGCTGTTGTTAGCCAAACTGTTAAGTTTGCATCAGGTCGTATTCCTGTGATTGGTGGTAATGGCGCCAATGCCACTGCAGAAGCGATTGAGTTAACCAAATCAATGCAAAAATCGGGTGTTGTTGCCATGCTTGGCGTGACTCCTTATTACAATAAACCGTCGCCTAAGGGATTAATTGCCCATTATACGGCGGTTGCTGCAAGTACTGATATTCCTCAAATTCTTTATAATGTACCAGGCCGTACTGCTGTTGATATGAAACCAGAAACTGTGGCTGAATTATCAAGTGTCAGTAATATTATTGGTGTAAAAGAAGCCACCGGTGATTTAAGCCGTGTTGCGCGTTTACGTGAACTTTGTGGTGAAGACTTTTTACTTTATAGCGGCGATGATGCCACAGCACGTGAGTTTTTATTGCTGGGCGGTAATGGCGTGATTTCAGTGGCAAATAATATTGTTCCACATGCGTTTAAAGCCATGTGTGATGCTGCATTAGCCAAAAATGCCCAATTAGCTGAATCAATCGATCAACCATTAACGGGTATTTATCGCTCGTTATTTTGTGAAGCCAACCCAATTCCAGTGAAATGGGCTGTTCATCGAATGGGTTTGATAGCTAATGGTCATATTCGTTTACCTTTAACTGAACTTTCTGAGCAGTTTCATGGTCTGTTAATAGAAACAATGAAACAAGCTCATATTGAGGTAAAATAAATTCATGTTAAAGAAAGTCACTCCGTTACTCCTTGTTGCAGCTGTATCAGCTTGCAGTACGCCATTAGATCGCCGTCAGGCCAATGGTAATGATGATTTCGTTAATGCTGAAACTACGCCATTATTGACGATCCCACAGGGCTTGAATACGCCTACTTATAGCAAAGAATATGACATACCTGCTGTTGGTAATAACGTTAACAAGCAGCTTGTAGGCAAGAATCTTGATATCCGTGCGCCATTGCAAGTATTGCCAATGGCTGAAGGCACACACATCGAAGAAAGCAGTGATAGTATTCGTGTGGTGATTGAATCGATTGAAAGTACTACTGATTTAAAACAAGAAATTTTTGATGTCATTGATGGTTATCTAAGCAAAAATAACATCGCTGTTCGTAGCGAAGACCTTAGCGCTGGCTTTATTGAAACAGATTGGATTGAAAATGATGAAATCATTGAATCTAATTGGTGGGGCAGTGACAAGGTTTATCAACTGCGTCAGCGTTATCGTTACCAAGTTGATGTAAAACCACATGGCCGTTCTGGTTCTGTGTCGATTGATTTAGTTGAGCATCAAGAGTTTTACGATGATAAAGATCAGAAAATTTTATTAAGCGGTGAAGACAAACGTCGTTATACCACTGATATGCTAAATAATGCTATTGCTTATATGAGCATTAAACGTGATCAATCTATCCGTGCTGCACGAATTGAGCAAAGCCTTGGTATTAAAGTTGATTTAGTCACTAATGCTACAGAATCTGCTTATTGGTTAGCCGAAGCAAACTATAAGTCGGTATGGGATCGTTTACGCCTAGTATTACCGGAAATGGGTTTTGATGTTGTTGATACTGATAATAGCAAAGGCCTGTTTTATATTAATTTAGAAGAAAGCGGTGGTTTCTGGAGCTCTTTGTGGAGCGAAGAAAAATTGTCATTGAAAAAAGGCAATTATCGTTTACTGCTTAAAGAAACTGATGATGCTAATCAGACTAAAATATTACTGCATGATGTAGAAGACAAACCGTTATCGGATGAGTCTATTACCGAAGTGTACAAAATTATCTCTGATCTAATGCAAGAAGACCGTAAAGTCCGTTAAGGTTTATGGTTTGGTAATTAAGCAGGAAAGAGACGCATCGAGCGTCTCTTTTTATTTTGTTCATTTGTAAGTTACCATTTTTATTCGATTCAATAGGACGCTATTCAGCACCTATCAACCCAGTTTGAATTATCCATTTCAAGTAGTATCCCTAACATACAGGCTTTATTGTTGAGCAATAACAATATTAGGCAGTACAAATTTATAGCCGTTATCCCTGGCAACATATGCCCCGATTGAATCTGAAGCCAAACTCGATTTGTCACAGCATGTGTCGAACAGTTTGGATTTTCATTGTTTAAATATTCAAATAATGCGTATAAATAACCAAATATGCATAAATAACGCTAAAAATGTGAATAAAATGCATATTTACCAAGGGTGAACTATTTGTTTAATCTGTTCGTAATTTGTAAGCAAAAGTAAAACAACTTGATGTGGATTTATTGCTAAGTACAATCACATTAAATAGAAAATCATATATATAATTCATGCAACCTTTGATGGTTACGGACTCGAAATGAAAAAGATAATCGTACTGATCGCCATAGTGCTAGCTGCACTGTCGGCTTACTATTTACTGTCTCCTAAAGAAGCGATAGTTCAACGTCCAAGACCCATACCTAATGTTGTGGTTGCCAAGGTGGCGATTATGCCTATTCGTGATGAAGTCGAAGCATTGGGTACGGGTAAAGCCTATGAGTCTATTATCGTTACATCCAAAATCACTGAAATTGTCACTAGTATTAATTTCAACGATGGCGATTTAGTTGAAAAAGGGGCGTTATTAGTACAACTGAGAAATGATGAACATAAAGCAAAAGTAGCCGTAACCGAAATTAAGTTAGTTGAAAATCTACGTGAATTAGATCGTATTCGTACATTGGTCACCAGCAAAACGATTGCTGAATTAGAGCGTGACCGCTTACAAAGTTTAATTGATACCACTCGTGCAGAAGTTGCGCAGGCTAAAGCTGCGCTAGAAGACCGCGCAATTAAAGCACCATTTTCAGGTAAATTAGGTTTACGCCAAGTGAGTGTGGGTAGCTTAGTGACCCCAGGTGAGCAAATTAGTACCCTAGACGATGTGAGTAAAATTAAATTAGATTTTTCTGTGCCAGAGCGTTTTATTCAAGAATTACAACCAGGCAAACTCGTTGAAGCCAAAGCGGTTGCGTATCCCGACCAGATATTTAAAGGCGTTGTTACTTCGATTGATAGCCGCGTTAACCCAGATACTCGAGCGGTAGTGGTACGCGCGGTAATGCCTAATGATGATTTTAAGATACTGCCCGGCATGTTGATGAAAGTGCGCCTTATTAAGCAAAGTCGTGAAGCATTACTATTACCTGAAGCCGCAATTATTCCTATTCAAAATAAGCATTTTGTTTATGTAGTAAATGCTGAAAATGTTGTTGAACAGCAGCAGGTAACTTTAGGCAGCCGGACTCGTGGCTGGGTTGAAATAACCGACGGGCTTAAGGTTGATCAACAAGTGATTATTCGCGGTATTTTAAAAGTTCGACCAGGAGATAAAGTTCAAGTTGAGCAAGCAGAAAACTTTAAGTTTGCGCAAGTAGAAGGCATGGAGACGTCAGCATGATATTAACTGACTTATCGGTTAAACGGCCTGTTTTTGCATCTGTTATTAGTATCTTATTGATTGTTTTAGGCTTGGTATCATTCGATAAATTACCCTTGCGGGAATATCCAAATATCGATCCGCCAATTGTGTCGGTCGAGACTAGTTACCGTGGCGCCAGTGCTTCTGTGGTTGAAAGTCGAATCACTCAACTTATCGAAGATAGGATAAGTGGTGTTGAAGGCATTCGTCATATAAGTTCGTCAAGCAGTGATGGCCGTTCAAGCGTTACCATTGAATTTGATATTAATCGAGATATCGAAGCCGCGACCAATGATGTTCGTGATCGTATTTCAGGTTTATTAGAACAGCTTCCTGAAGAAGCTGATGCTCCCTCAATTTACAAAGCTAACGGCAGTGATGAAGTCATTATGTGGCTCAATTTGGTGTCCGACCAAATGGATATCTTGCAGCTGACTGATTACGCAAATCGTTATTTAGTGGATAGATTTTCAGTTATCGATGGCGTGTCAACGTTACGTTTAGGTGGCGGCAAAGTGTATGCGCTGCGAATTTGGATCGATCGCCAAGCATTAGCATCGCGCAACCTAACGGTATCTGATGTCGAAGCTGCATTACGTTCTGAAAACGTTGAGTTACCAGCGGGTTCTATTGAATCCAAAGAACGTCATTTTACCGTGCGTCTGGACAGGGTATTTAAAACGGCGGAAGATTTTTCTAACTTGGTGATCATGCAGGGCGATGATGGTTATTTAGTTAAATTAAGCGATGTTGCCAAGGTAGAAATCGGCTCCGAGGAAGAGCGGATTATTTTCCGAGGTAACAAAGAGGCAATGATTGGTTTAGGGGTCAGTAAGCAATCTACCGCTAACACCCTTGAAGTGGCACGCGCTGCTAATGCGTTGGTAGACAAACTTAACCCCACATTGCCAGCAGGCATGGAGATTAAACGCTCATACGACAGCTCGGTGTTTATTGAAGCTTCTATTGATGAGGTTTATCAAACACTGTTTATCGCCATGGTGTTAGTGATTATTGTTATTTACTTGTTTTTAGGCTCGGTGAGGGCGATGTTAATTCCAGCCATCACTGTGCCCGTATCCTTAATGGGGACGTTTATAGTGCTATATGCACTAGGGTATACCATCAACTTACTGACCCTATTAGCGATGATCCTGGCGATTGGTATGGTGGTTGATGATGCCATTGTGATGTTAGAGAATATTCATCGACGGATTGAAGAAGGTGATTCTCCGCTTAAAGCAGCCTTTCTAGGTGCGCGTGAAGTGGGTTTTGCCATCGTGGCAACGACTTTGGTACTGGTAGCTGTATTTATGCCTATTACCTTCTTAGAGGGCGATTTAGGCAAGCTGTTTAAAGAATTTGCTGTCACCATGAGTGCGGCTGTGATTTTTTCCAGTATTGTGGCGTTAACATTAAGTCCGATGATGTGCTCAAAGTTATTAAAGCCTGCAACACAAGATCCTTGGCTGGTTAAACAAATCGATAAAATGATGAGCAAGATATCGGGCTGGTATTTGATAAGCTTGCAAGCAGGGGTTAAGCGACCTGTATTAGTGTCATTAATCGTATTAATCTCGTTTGCATTAAGTGGTTTTTTATTGAATAAAATTCCTCAAGAATTTGCTCCACAAGAAGACCGTGGCTCGATGTTTTTAATGGTCAATGGACCTCAAGGTGCCAGCTTTGAATACATCGAAAAATACATGGATGAAGTTGAAGGCCGCTTAATGCCTCTGGTTGAAAGTGGCGATATTAAGCGCTTATTGATCCGCGCTCCTCGTGGCTTTGGCACCGCATCAGACTTTTCTAACGGTATGGCTATTATCGTTTTGGAAGATTGGGCTGAACGTCGCAGTGCCAATGAAATTATTGTCGATATCCGTAATCGTCTATCAGATTTAGCCGGTATTCGTGCATTCCCGATAATGCGCCAAGCCTTTGGTCGCGGTGTGGGTAAACCTGTGCAGTTTGTGATTGGTGGCCCAAGCTACGAAGAACTGGCTGATTGGCGTGACATTATGCTCGAGAAAGCCAAAGAAAATCATAAACTCATTGGTTTAGATCACGATTACCAAGAAACCAAGCCTCAGTTAAGAGTGGTGATTGACCGTGAACGTGCAGCAGATTTAGGGGTATCAATTGCGCATATTGGCCGAACATTAGAGTCGATGCTTGGATCGCGCTTGGTCACAACCTTTATGCGCGATGGTGAAGAGTATGATGTGATTGTCGAAGGTAATCGTGACAATCAAAGTACTGCTACGGATATGCAGAATCTTTACGTTCGTTCGGATCGTTCGCAAGAACTGATCCCGTTATCGAACTTAGTCTCGATTGAAGAGTTTGCCGATGCCAGCTCGTTAAATCGTTACAATCGTATGCGTGCTATTACCTTAGAGGCCAATTTGGCCGATGATTATACTCTGGGTGAAGCGTTAGATTATCTCAATGATCTTGCTACAACTTATTTGCCTGCAGAAGCGGTGATAAGTTATAAAGGGCCATCGTTAGATTACCAAGAGTCGGGTAACTCGATGAACTTTGTCTTTTTACTCGCATTAGGTATTGTATTTTTAGTGCTTGCAGCTCAGTTTGAAAGCTATATTCATCCTATGGTGATCATGTTAACCGTTCCGTTAGCAACGTTAGGGGCGTTAATTGGGTTATGGTTTACCGGCCAGAGTATTAATATTTACAGTCAAATTGGCATTATCATGCTGGTTGGTTTGGCGGCTAAAAACGGTATTTTAATCGTTGAGTTTGCCAATCAATTACGAGACCGTGGTGTTGAATTTCAACAAGCGATTTTGCAGGCTTCGACTCAACGATTACGACCTATTCTAATGACCGGTATTACGACTGCGGCAGGGGCTATTCCATTAGTGTTATCCAGTGGTGCAGGGGCTGAAACTCGTTTTGTTATTGGAGTCGTGGTGTTATCAGGCATTTTACTGGCAACCTTCTTTACCTTAATCGTTATTCCTGTTGCTTATAGCTTGTTTGCTCGTAATAGTAGCTCACCAGAAGCGGTCGCTAAGCAGTTAGAGATAGAGTTAAAAGAAGACTAATCACGTTTAACATTGATTCGTAATCCTTGATTCGTAATCACTGATACAACCTGAAATCAGGATATATAAAAAAGCCAGTCATTGAAGTGACTGGCTTTTTTGTTTCAATTATTTACGAGGAGCAAACTTGGCTTTATCGAGGCATTTAAACTGAAAACGGAATGGCAGCGCTGGAGTTAATTACTAATGGAATAAGTATTATTATGCCGTTTCATCTAGCAGTGCAAAGTTCAAAGTTCAAAGTGCAAAGTACCGTTTAGCCAACTACCTAAGGGCGCAGAATAAGGCAGGTCGCTGTAGCGGTAGCGAGTAACTTACCGGCTTCAGTGGTTAAAGTGCCTTCAGATATGCCTAACGATTTTGATAAGTTCATTAATCTCCCTTTGGCGATCAATCGCTGGTTTTGTGGCACAGGCCGAACCATTTTAATGTTCAAATCAATGGTTGAATAACTGACACCTGCTGGGAGTGATGAATGAACCGCGCAGGCTGTTACTGTGTCCATGATTGTCGCTGCAAAGCCACCGTGTACGCCGCCCATCGGGTTTAAATGACGATCATCTGCATGGGCTTCAAACGTTACTGCGCCTTCACTGACCTCGATAGCTTTCATCGGTATGGTTTGCGTTATTGACGGGGCAGGTATGTCGCCATTAAGCATGGCTTGCATCAGTTGTAATCCGGTGAGTTGTTTCATTATTATCCTTGAGCGATAGCATCAATTTTTAGCGATAAAAAAGGGTAAAGCTTTCGCTTTACCCTTTTTATTTTAGGTTTTAACCTAGCAGCTAGGCTGCTTTTTCTTGCTTAGCTTTAGGTGCTAGTTGCGCACGAAGCTCATCGGTATCGAAATCATCAACGTTAATTGATTTTAAGCGACCAATTTCAGCTCGTTCAAGTAAAGCGATTTCGCTGTCGCTTAACACACCAAGCGCTTTACCTTCAGCAGCAACTTTATCTAACCACATAAATGGCAGACGCTTACCCGCAGCTTTACAGACTTTGTCGTACAGTGGCTCTGCGGCAAGGATATCTTTAAACGTTTGTTCTTGGATACCTACAGCATTGAACTCAGATGCAGTCCAGAACTGGCCTTTACCTAAACGGTCACGACTAGCACAAGGAGTTTGCATTATCTTAGCCACTTTGTGATCTAATACATCACTAGGGCGCTTAATTGGACGACCGAATGGGAAGATAACGGCGCGAAGTGCAATGCCTAAACCCATTGGGAAGTTGTTCAGTAAGTCATCTAACGAATCTTGTAACTTGTACAACGAATCTTCAACAGCCCATTGAACTAAAGGTAAATCTTCAGTTAAACGACCATCATCTTCATAACGTTTTAGCGTTGCAGAAGTCAGGTATAGCTGGCTCAATAAATCACCTAAACGAGCAGAAATACGTTCTTTACGTTTTAGGTTTCCACCCAGTGTAGCCATCGCTAAGTCAGATAATAATGCTAAGTTAGCACTGAAACGGTTCATCTGTTGATAGTAACGCTTGGTTTTATCTGAGTAAGGGCTATTCGAGAAACGAGATGAGGTTATGCCCATCCAGAAGCTACGAATGAAGTTAGACGTTGCAAAGCCAATATGACCAAAGATAGCCGCGTCGAAGTTAGCTAAACCACGATTTGCATCAGTATCAAAAGCTGACTCCATTTCGGCCAATACATACGGATGACAGCGAATTGCGCCTTGTCCATAAATGATCATTGAGCGAGTTAGAATATTTGCACCTTCTACAGTAATCGCAATCGGTGCAGCTTGATAGCCACGGCCTAAGTAGTTATTCGGCCCTAGACACACACCTTTACCACCGTGTATGTCCATTGCATCAATGATACATTTTTGCATTCTATCGGTTAAATGGAATTTAACGATAGCTGAAACAACCGATGGCTTTTCGCCTAAATCGATAGCAGTAGTGGTTAACGTCGCCACCGCATCCATAAGGTAAGCATTACCGCCTATACGTGCCATAGGCTCTTCGATGCCTTCTAACTTACCGATAGGTAATTTAAATTGACGACGAATACGTGCATAAGCACCCGTAGCAATAGCGGCCGTTTTCACGCCACCAGCTGAGTTTGACGGTAAGGTAATACCACGACCTACAGATAGACACTCAACCAACATTCTCCAACCTTGGCCGGCCATTTCTGGGCCACCAATAATGAAGCTTAGTGGTACGAACACTTCGTTACCGCGTGTTGGACCATTTTGGAACATACAGTTCAATGGGAAATGACGACGTCCGGTTTCAACACCTGGAATGTCAGTAGGGATAAGTGCACAAGTAATGCCTAGTTCTTCTTTATCACCTAATAAGTGATCAGGGTCGCGTAGTTTAAACGCTAGACCAAGTACAGTAGCAACAGGTGCTAAAGTAATGTAGCGCTTGTTCCACGTTAGCTTCATACCAAGAACTTCTTCGCCTTGGAATTCACCTCTACATACCACGCCGAAATCTGGGATTGAGCCAGCATCACTGCCTGCTTCAGGGCTAGTAAGTGCAAAACATGGCACTTCTAAACCTTGAGCTAAACGAGGTAGATAATGATCTTGCTGCTCTTTAGTACCATAGTGCTGTAATAACTCACCAGGGCCTAACGAGTTAGGAACACCCACTGTTGAGGCAAGTTCGCTACTCACACCAGCAAGTTTCTGTAATACACAAGATTGAGCATAAGCAGAATATTCTAAACCGCCATACTTCTTCTTAATGATCATCGCGAAGAAACCGTTATCTTTTAAGAATTGCCATACATCTTGTGGCAAGTCACCTAGCACATGCGACACTTCGTGTTGATTGAGCATTTTACATACTTCTTCAACCGGTCCGTCTATGAATGCTTGCTCATCAGCAGTTAAACGCGCTTTAGGATAGTTGTGTAATTTGCTCCAGTTAGGGTTACCTGCAAATAAATCTGCTTCCCACCACGTTGTACCTGCTTCAATGGCTTCTTTTTCAGTAGAAGACATCTCTGGCATGATACCGCGATACACTTTTATCAGTGGACGACTGATAAAATTCTGTCTGAATGATTTGATGTTTAGTGGCAGTGCAATGACAAGGAAAACAATCCATGTTATTACACTAATAATGTCCAAAGTGCTACCGACAACTAACACAATCGCCGCAGCAATTGTTGTAGATAATAACGATACCCGCAGGTATGCCATGGCGCCGAGCACAAAGATCATCGCGATGATCCAAAGTAGGGTGGTCAATGTACTTCTCCTTAAAGCTATTTATGTAGACAAAATAGCTTATTTATTATTGATCTCATTCACAAGAATGAACGTGGTCAGACCTGTGTCACGTAAAAGTTAACCTTATGGGGCCTCGAATACAAGTGTTTTTCAAACAATTGTTTAAATATTTGTGTGTCTGAAATGTTCCACTCAATTAGCTTAGTAGTTACAATACGTTCTTCAAAAGTGTTTAGCTCAATATAGCAACATAAAAGGCAAGGCTAATGTGTGAATTACTGGCGATGAGTGCCAATGTGCCAACGGATATTGTTTTTAGTTTTACCGGCTTAGCTGAACGCGGTGGCGTTACTGGTCCTCATGTTGATGGCTGGGGAATTACTTTCTATGAAGGTAAAGGTAACCGTACTTTTAAAGATGCTTGTCCTAGCAGTAAGTCACATATTGCCGAACTTATTAAGTCATATCCGATTAAAAGTGAAATCGTGATAAGTCATATTCGCCAAGCTAATCGAGGTTGTGTTTCCTTAGTCAATACTCACCCATTTAGTCGTGAGCTATGGGGCCGTTATTGGACTTATGCGCACAATGGCCAATTAACCGATTATCAATCCACTTTTTCAGTGTCACGTTTTCAGCCTGTTGGCGATACTGACAGTGAACTGGCTTTTTGCTGGATATTGGAATCAGTGGTTAATAAGTTTGGCGAGTATGAACCTGAAAACATGAATGAAGTGTTTCAGTATATAAGCCTGCTCGCAGATGAAATAAGACAATTAGGTGTGTTTAATATGTTGTTGAGCAATGGCATAGACTTAATGACCTATTGCACTAACAACCTATGTCACATCACTCGCCGTGCTCCATTTGGACAAGCTACCTTGATTGATACCAATGTAGTTATCGATTTTAGTCAAGAAACCACGCCAAATGACGTGGTGACTGTGATTGCGACTAGACCATTAACCAATAATGAAAATTGGGTTGTTTTACAACCAGGTGAGTGGAAGTTATTCCGTAAAGGCGAGTTAATCAACAGCTAGCTGTTTTATTTCATCTAATTCAGACTCACTAATGCCAGCGTCATTTTCAGCTTCAGAGACTAGTTCATCCACAGTAGTTGAAGCTTCAGGCTTAGGACCGTCGATGACGACGGGCGTCATGGGAGGCAATGGTTTTTCGAATTGGTAGCTGGCTAGCTGAATATCGAGCTGTTTGCTGCCTTTTGAAAAGTGGCTTAAACGAACGGGTAGATAAGCTAAATCAGGCGCCATCCAGAAAAATGTTTGTCTTTTGGTACTGTCACGCACCACTTCAACTTTGACGGTATCGTAAGTACCACTTTTTATGGTGACTTTTTCTTTGCCTATGACTCTAAATTGATAGTCATCGACTTCTTTTTCTTTAACCATTTTATAATCTAATGGTCGTATGTTGGCTGCTAGATCCATTCTGAATTGTAATTGAACCATTAACGGATCAAACACCTTTTCTTCATATGGTAGCTTTAATGCTTCTTGCTTATAAATGGTATGAATAAATTTCTGTGCTTTAGCAAAAGCAGTCTGTTCAGTGTAATCACTGCCAGTACCAGTGCGTTCTTGTATGTATCGAAATGGGACTAATTTACCATTTTCAAGGGTGAATTCGCTGGTAAGATGACGTTGATCAGACAGCATTAATAAACTGACATCGCTGTCGAAATGATAGCTGTAAAAACCGCTGTCGGTAGCGGGTAAACGATAATTTGCTTCACCTAGTTCGAAGCTGCCATAAAACACATTATATTTAGCACTGTGGGCTGTTAATGGCGATAAGATAGCAGCTTGTTGGATTGCATCTAATGAAGCCGGGACATTAATTTGCTCGAGTTTTTCTGTAATCACAGCCGTTTCTGACACAGCCAATTTAGCCGTAGACTCAGTATCTGCAGTGAGTTGTTGAATGTCAGTTGCCTGTGCGAAAAAAACCGGACAGGTGGACAACATCAGAGTGAATAAGCGAGTTAATTTATTGACCAATGTATAATTACCTTAAAGTTTAGAATTCTGAATAAGCTAAGATTAAAATGGTAATGTCATTACCAGGGTGGCTAGATCGGGTTTCCATTGATATTGAGACAACGAAACCTTGCCTATGTTCACTGTGATACCTTCTAATCTTAATAATTCTTGCTGTGTTTGAAACGGTTCGGTATTTTTTGCAAAGGAAATCTTACCTTGACTATTGATAACCCTATGCCATGGGAGCCCAAGTGTTTCAGGCGCTAATTTCAATGCTCTAGAGACATAACGTGCTCGACCAGGTAACCCTGCTAAATCAGCAACAATTCCATAAGGTAGCACAGTGCCTTGAGGGATAATATTTACAATAAACCATATTCGCTCCATTGGCGTCAGTTTAGTCATGTGCTCCCATATAACGTCTTCAAGCAGAGTTTAGTGGTGTATTAGCAACAGATAATAGAAAAATTGCGGCCATAGTACAACCGTAATTTTATGAGATATGATTTTACGTTTAACAGTTATAAAACGGTGAGATAAATACATAAAAAATGACTGAATGCGCCACCAAGTACAAAAAAATGCCAAATGGCATGATTAAACGGAATGCGTTTTCCAACATAAAAAATCACCCCTAGACTATAAAATAAACCGCCAGCAAGCAGTAAGCTTAAGCCTAAATCGCTCATGTGAGTTTTTAAATCGCCCATTACAGTGACGCATAACCAACCCATTACTAAATAAAGCACTACGCTAAATGCTTTAAAGCGACCGATAAACAATGTTTTAAAGATAACCCCGCCCAAAGCTAAAGACCAAATAGCAGTAAGTACCACCGTGGCTTGTGTGCTTTGTAAACTGATTAGCATCATTGGCGTGTAGGTGCCGGCAATTAACGTGTAAATAGCACAGTGATCTGCCATTTTATAGCGTTTACGCCACAGTGCACTTTTACTTGAGTGATATAATGTAGAGGCAAGAAACAATGCGATTATGCTAATGCCATAAATTGCCACACCAGTAATTTGCACTAAGGTTAAATGATCGGGGGCTTTTATCAGCATTAACATTAAGCCGATGATGCCAGCAATAACACCTAATGCATGTGAAAGGGCATTAGCTTTTTCTTCTGCTTGGCAGTAATCTGATCCGCTCGATACCGCAACTGTTTGCTGAGACGCCAAAGTGTTTGATAATGAATTCATAATATCCTGTAAATCACGCTGATTGGATGTTGAGCAAGGTTAGTCTATCAGCCTCAAAACCAAATAGCTATATTTAGGTGAACACGTGTAAGCTGAAAATATTGTCCACATTTGGGTTACTGATAATTTTATTTTAACGTTTGATTGGGTAAACGTTTATTAATCCAATTCAAACATTAACAGCACAAATAAGGTGCTACTCAATGACGTTGTTGACGTTATACTTAGCCCATCATTCTTGGTGAATTAGTCTTTATGTCTGAAAAAAAACCACAGTCCAGTTCGCTTCAATCTGCGATAACTAATAGCGCTGATCCACGTTGGGATAACAAACTATCACAGCAAGTTGATAGTGCGAGTATTGACAGTGCGAGTATTGAATTTGATAAAGGCGTGACACCTTTTGTTGAGACAGAAGATGAAGTGGTAGATGAAAAACAATTACAACATCATCAACAACAAGTCGCTGATGAAATTCAGTTGCAGTTAACTGGCGCGATGGGATCCGTATCAGATAATAGTGAACTTTTATTGCAGCCCAATCAACCAATCATTAGTGGTAATGCTTGGCAACGTTTTGTGGCTTCAGTGAGTAATAGTCGTTACACCACATTGGTCGTGATTTTAATACATGTGTTCGTTATCACTATCGCGTTGATATTTGGTCGAGTTGATATTAGTGGTATGACAGAAGTCCCGGTGACTGATGAACAGACAACAAAACCATTACCTCCGTTAAAAAGTTATCTTATTACTCAAGCTGAATACGATAAGTTAGTTGAACGAGCTCAATCAAATACAGCAATCCAAGATATTGAATCTGAATCGGAAAAAGTTCCTGAATCAGGGATGTCTAAGGAAATGGATGGGCCAGAGATTGAGTCTGAGTCAGCAGAGCCTATAATAAATTAATTCCACATACTGTTTGTCCAGTATGTACAATCAGTATGTGCAATCAGCGTTAAAATAAACACCGTTTGCGTGTAGCGTTAAGGTAAATTGTGGTATTTAAAGCGGTGGGCAATCGTTGACCAGCATAACGCACACAAGATGCCACAAATGAGACCCACCAGATGTGATTCAGTGGCAACTCTGGCATTAATTAACTGGGTGATACTGTTTGTCGCGCCAAATATCTGCTCGTATCCAACCTTAATGATCACACCAAGCAACAGTAAATAACCTGAACGGTAACCCTTGTGGATATCCATTACCGCACCAAAAGCAAATAATCCATGCAACAAACCACTTAACCCAACATAGGCTTTTAAACTAGGATAAAACAAATATAAACCAATACCTTCCAAGATACACAAACTGATAAACAGCAATGTAAATTTGCCTGGATGACGCTTGTAATGGACTTCATGTAAAAACACAATTACCCATAATCCTGCCAAATTCATCAGTAAATGCCATAAATTAGTATGTAACAGGTTACCGGTGATTAATCGCCATATTTGTCCATCAGTAATGGCGTCATATTGATAACTTAAATACTGATCAATGGGCAAAAATGCAGGCGTTGGTATATCTGCCGCAAAAAGCCCAATACAAATAAGGCTGATGGCAACGACAAAGTGATAAAGTCCAACAGTGTTTGATTTATGATTTAGCAAAATATCCTCTTTTCGCACCGTCAAAACAAGCCAATTTAATTTATCTAAAGACACTAAACTTAACTGTAGCGCAAAATTAACGCATGGCGTTAACCTGTGTGCCTGTAGGTGTCGTCATCAAAATAGCGCTGCCGCCGAGTTGCATTAATCCGTTGCGGTTAGTGACAGCATGTTATCGATACTATTATAGCTTACTGTTTAATGAGTCCATCACTGATTGACTATTTTGCAAGTAATCATCAAGGCCACGTTGACGTAAGACACAAGCGGGGCAATCACCACAACCTTTACCAATAATGCCGTTATAGCAAGTTAACGTTTGATGTTGCACTAAAGCTAATTGCTGATATTTATCAGCCAGCGCCCAGGTTTCAGCTTTATTAAGCCACATTAATGGAGTAATTATCTTGAGGGGTTTATCCATTCCTAGCGCTAATGAGTTTTGCATTGATTGAACAAATTCATTACGACAATCTGGATAGCCAGAAAAGTCGGTCTCACACACGCCTGTAATAATAGCATCGCAACCTAATTGATAAGCGTAGATGCCTGCTAAGGTTAAAAATAAAATATTACGTCCAGGCACAAAAGTATTCGGCAAGCCATTATTCATCAACTCATGTGATACCGGTATAGCATCACGTGTTAATGCTGAAATGGCTAACTCGTTTAATAAGGTGGTGTCCATGACTTTATGGCTAGTTAGTTTCAACTCTGTTGCTAAAGATTTTGCCACTTCGATTTCTTGACGATGGCGTTGACCATAATCAAATGTGATCCCATGCACTTCATCATATTGAGATAAAGCCTGGATAAGGCAAGTAGTTGAATCTTGACCGCCACTGAAAACAACAAGGGCTTTAGTTGGGGTGTTTTGCTTTGCATCTGACATGGATATACTCTTAACGTACTGAACTGACTCGTAAGATCGGTGTGATCAACGCCTAGTGGTTCAGGTAAATAGAACTGATATGTTACCTAAGCCAGACCCAACTGCAAAGCTGTAGGTGTAAATACTTGCAGCTAACGCTAAAATACTCTATAAATGCCGCCCCGTTATAAGCCAGGTAGCCAATACTTGTCAGCAGAAGTAAGGTAAACAATGAAATATCCCGTTAACGAAGTATTTGAAACAATACAAGGTGAGGGCACATATACTGGTGTTCCTGCACTGTTCGTTCGCTTGCAGGGTTGTCCTGTAGGTTGTGCATGGTGTGATACTAAGCAAACGTGGGATGTGTTACCCGAAAATAAAGTGACTGCCGAGCAAGTGATTCAAGTTGATGGCACTATCGGCAGATGGGCTGATCATACTGGTCACACATTAGTGCAAGCATTCCAAGATAAAGGCTTTACTGCTAAGCACATTGTGCTAACCGGTGGTGAGCCGTGTTTGTACGATTTAACAGAATTAACCACGATTTTTATTGAGGCTGGTTATCAGGTACAAATAGAAACCAGTGGTACTTTTGAGGTGAAATGTCATACAGATGTTTGGGTGACTGTATCACCTAAAATCAATATGAAAGGTGGCTACAAGGTACTCGAACAAGCATTAAATCGTGCTAATGAAATTAAGCATCCGATCGCCACTGAACACCATATTGAAGAGTTAGATGAATTATTGCTGAATATTGATGTCACTGATAAAACCATTTGCTTACAACCTATTAGCCAAAAGGCGCGCGCAACAGAACTTGCCATGAAGGTGTGTATTAGCCGTAACTGGCGTTTATCGATTCAAACCCATAAGTATTTGAATATAGACTAAAGTGTTTCTTAGTGAAAATTAAGATTATATCCAGTGGTGAAACGAAAAAGCCGTTGAATCTATATTCAACGGCTTTTTAATTTCAACAGGTTAACCAAGTAAACCAGATTGATTAAACGCGATGAGTTTTTCTCGGTAGTGTTCGAAACAGCCTATATTGTCTTCTATCCATTGCGGGTTGTAATAGGTATCGAGATAGCGCTCACCCGCATCACAAATTAAGGTCACAATAGAGCCTGTTTGACCTTCATTACGCATTTGTGTTGCCAGCAACAACGCCCCATATAAGTTGGTGCCAGTAGATGCACCCGTTTTACGCCCTATGAGTTGTTCTAACCACTGAATCGTTGCGATAGAGGCGGCATCAGGGATCTTAATCATGCAGTCAACAACACCAGCAATAAATGACGGTTCAACACGTGGCCGGCCAATTCCTTCTATTTTACTGCTCTTATCGCTAATAATGCTCGCATCACCACTTTGAAAGTAATCGTAGAATACCGAGTTTTCCGGATCGACTACGCACAGTTGCGTCTGTTGTTGTTGATAACGAATATAGCGACCAATAGTTGCGCTAGTGCCACCGGTACCTGGGCTCATGACAATCCAACTTGGAATAGGATGAGGCTCTTTTTCCATTTGGTTAAAGATTGAATCAGCAATATTGTTATTACCCCGCCAATCGGTGGCGCGTTCAGCATAAGTGAATTGGTCCATATAATGGCCTTGCAACTCAGCGGCTAATCTTTCTGATTCAGCATACATTTGACTGCCATTATCGACAAAGTGACATCGTGCACCGTAAAACTCTATTTGTTGAATCTTCTTTTTTGCGGTCGTTTTTGGCATGACAGCGAAAAACGGTAATCCGAGTAATCTTGCAAAATAGGCTTCAGAAACAGCGGTACTGCCAGATGAAGATTCAATAATGGGCGTGTCTTTTTTTATCCAGCCATTACATAACGCATATAGAAACAGTGATCGAGCTAAGCGATGTTTCAAGCTACCTGTTGGATGAGTACTTTCATCTTTTAAATAAATGTCTATTCCAACAAGTTGTGGAAGATCTAATTTTATTAGATGGGTGTCTGCAGACCGTTGAAAATCGGCTTCTATTTTTGCGATGGCCTGATTGACCCAAGTAGATGACATGCAATGATACTCGTTATTCCAAAAAGGAATAAATAATAACTAAAATATAAAGTTAAGAGTAGTGTTTATCGACATAAGCAAACATATTTAATTAAAAATAGCAGACGAAAGACAGTACCGGAGAATCAACAGATGACAGCACGAGGTAATACAGAAAGTAATTAGGTAAGGAATATCAATAAATTGTAACACTGAGATAGGGTAAAACAGAAAGTATTAACGAGACAAAAAATGACAGGAGGAATGATTCTAGCACTTGAACTGATGGTGTTTTTATTGTTATCTGGATTAAAATACAATTAACAATCGCAAAATGTAAAATGGTGGAGGGAGAAGGATTCGAACCTTCGAAGGCTGAGCCGTCAGATTTACAGTCTGATCCCTTTGGCCACTCGGGAACCCCTCCACAGCAAGATAAATAGGAATAAAAGAAAGATGGTGGAGGGAGAAGGATTCGAACCTTCGAAGGCTGAGCCGTCAGATTTACAGTCTGATCCCTTTGGCCACTCGGGAACCCCTCCACATATTTTCTTTTTTTCTTACTCTCTTTTTACATTCTAACTCTTTACATCTTTAACACTTTTAGATTTGAACTTTGAAGCAACGCAAATGGTGGAGGGAGAAGGATTCGAACCTTCGAAGGCTGAGCCGTCAGATTTACAGTCTGATCCCTTTGGCCACTCGGGAACCCCTCCTCAATTGCGGTCGCCATAGTAGTCAGAAACCTTTTATATGTAAAGTGGATAATTGAATATTTTACTAAAGTTTATGACTGTTTGGTCGATAAAATAGCATCGAGCAGTGGTAGTGATGTTTTTATATGCAAATTGAGTCAACATTAGTCAATGAGTTACAAATAGGGAGCCGATTAAACGTTGCGATTGAAAACAATCGTCGCGGTGAATTTGGTTTGCTATTGGCTATGTTGTCAGTTGATGCTCGCGATATGGCTCAATTTCAGTTAGATAATGATGTAGAAAGCACACAAAAACTGCGACAACAATTTTCTGTACCTCAACCCCAGTTATTAGTAGATGATATTTCTATTCACCCAGACACTATTGATAACGCGATGTTATTTCAGCAGCAAGGCGCACGGCAGTTTCAACTACAACAAGCATTGACACCTGAAGCGCTAGTGATAAGAGGCGCTCAATCTGATGCGATGGTTGAAGTATTAAGTAACTGTGATTACTTAACTAAGCATAAAGCGATTAATGCTTACCAACAACACACCCCATTAGAAGATATGCATTTTTTAGAACAACTCAGCACGCAACGTAAAATATCTAATACGTTATCTTTACAACTGGCTTAACTGCTGAGATTTCAGGCTAAAATCCTGAGACTATGATTTAATTTTGATAATTGTGAGCATGGCAAATAAAAGCTTGCCAAAACTCAGTTATATTTGCCATTTGACGTGGTTCAAACAGATGGGGTGACATAATGATTAAGCAAATTAAACAGCAGCAAGGAAATGTCAGTGACAGTTGTACTGAATGCGGCAGTTATGTAGATATTGGCGCGGTTGTGGAAGCAGAAGATACGTTATTACTGCTTAGCTTTGTAGGAGACGATGCCTTATTGCAAGCTCAATCTATGCTGCAAGTGGCTCAAGAGCGTTTTCCTGATACTAAAGCGGACATTATTGATGAAGATAGCACTATTTCATTGAAGCTTGATTTTGCGTTCAGCGTAGAGAAAATGATTTTTCAACTTGAAAATCAACTGTAGATTTCAGTCGTTTGTATTAGAAATATACACTGTCATATAATTGATGTTAAACACATTTTGTGGGAGTGGGTTTAGCGTGTCAACAATCCAAATAAAGCGTAACAATATATTAGTAAAGGATTGCTGTTTTTTAGTATCGCGTGTAATCTGCTTTACATAACAAAAAGGTATAGTAGCGTATGGTAATGTAACGTTATTCATACCTTTAACGCGAACTTCACTCCCTATGTATTATTGTAACATTATCACTCAAATTCTGATTTTCAGAACTAATAATAACAAGTGTACTGATTAATAATGTAAAAATTTAGGGTTATGAAGCCATTTTTCGGGATGTAAATGAATCGAAAAGAGCAACAGCACTTATTGGAATTAATTGTAAATTCCAGTGCTAAACAACAAGGTGATTTCTCAAAAACTGCAGAGTTAGTGTGTCAACTGCTGCGTGAGTATTTTGCTGCGTCATTTGTATCCGTGTGGACTCTCGTAAGTCAATCTGCGAATGATGATTTTACTGCTGATGATGAAGACAATTTTACTTGTCAGCATACTCTAGTAGCCAGTAAGATTGATGAATCATTGAGTCATTTATCTCACCTGAGACACATCACAATAGATCCTCAATATTTTAATGAATTACGATCTCACCGTTATATTTTATCCTCTGATAACTCGCACATAAATCTCGTTGAAACATTTTCAGATTACTACCAACATCATAACATTGTCACCAGTATCGATATTGCCATCCGAATTAATGGACATATTGAAGGTGTGTTATCGGTTGAAAGCTGTGAAAAGGTTAATTGGATAAAATCTGATATTCAGTTTGCTATTCAATGTGCTGACCAATTAGCTTTGACGCTAGCGACTCGTTATACCTATGATAGCAATGAACAAATTTACTTATTGCGCAATGCAACCGAGCAATCCGAACATGTCGTGATGCTGGTGAATACCGATAGTCTAATCATCGAGTATGTTAATAGTGCCCATGAGAAAATGACTGGGTTGCCACGGGAAACTGTTGAGCACCATAGTGCATCGAGTCTTGATATTTTTAGAAATACCCCACAATTACTTGACGATCTAATCAATAAATTACGTAATAGTGAGATTGTTAAAGGTAACCTTAAGCTCGCGCGGATTGATGGCAGTGAATATTGGCTAAATTATCATATTACCCCGTTTGTAACGGAGCAGGGTAAGCATTATGCGTTAGTGTCTAGTTATGATAATTCGGCAGAATATTTTCACAAAGCGGAATTAGAGCGTTTAGCATGGCATTGTTCTTTGACAGGCTTGCACAATCGTAGTCATTTTACTCCTCAATTAGATCGTGCCACTGCTGGGATACTGATTCTGATTGATTTATTAGGCTTCAAGCGCTTTAACGATACCCATGGTCATGTTCAAGGCGATAGCCTTTTAATCGAAATCGCACGGCGCTTAAAACACTTTGCTGTATCTGTTAATGCTATTGATGTTGCCAGAATAGGTAGCGATGAATTTGCTGTGTTATTGCCACCCATGCACTCTGAGACCGATGTCGAACAAATGATCAGCCGGTTATATATGAACCTAGCTGCGCCATCGGTTATCTCGCGTGAGAAAGTTGAGCCAAAACCGGCGCTTGCAGTGGTTGATATTAAGTCTGTTGTTGGGATGTTTGCCCCGTTATCTTGTGCCGATATTACCTTACAACATGCTAAAAAGAAAAATGGTGCACATTACCAGTTTTTTAATGAAGCACTACTTGAAACGTTTACCACCAACGCTGAAATAGAGCGTGATTTACATAGTGCTATTCGTGGTCGAGAATTTGAGTTGTATTATCAACCCTTAATGGACTTACAACATAATCAGTATATTGGCGCTGAAGCATTAATTCGTTGGAATCACCCTAAAAAAGGCGTGTTATATCCAGGTGCGTTTATCGAAATCGCAGAACAAACCGGGTTGATTAACCAAATTGGCGAATGGGTATTAGAAACGGCCTGTAAGCAACTGAATTTATGGCAGCATAAAAACGTCAATATTACGATGCATGTGAATGTTGCTGCGAGGCAATTTTTTAGTGGCAACTTGTACGAACAAGTTTGGCGCTTAATCACCCGTTATCGTATCAAGCCTAAAACGTTAATTCTTGAAATCACTGAAACTGAACTCATGGGTGACATTCGATATGCTATCAATCTATGCCATGAGTTGGCAGAGTTAGGCGTCGGTTTAGCGATTGATGACTTTGGGACGGGTTACAGTTCAATGAAGTACTTAAAGCAATTTCCGATATCTAAATTAAAAATTGATCGCTCGTTTATCATGGATATATCTTCTAGCCACGAAAGTCGTGAGATTGTCAGTGCGATTATCGCGATGGCAAAAGCATTGAATATTTCGTTAACTGCTGAAGGGGTTGAAACTAAAGAGCAAGAGGAGTTTTTAACATTAAGTGCTTGTCATCATGCACAAGGATTTTTGTATAGCCCTGCAATCCGTGTTAATGATTTTGCTTTGTTTATTCATGCCCATGAGTCTAAACCGCAGAAATTAGTATTAATGAGCAATTCATTGGTTTAGTCAGCGTATTCCTTGTTGTGCGAATCGGACTTTACTGATGACGATTAAGATTGTGCAACTCGCATCTATTGCTATTTCGTCGCTATTGTTAATTAGTGCCCATTTAAATAATGGTTTTACGATTGCTTAGTATCTACATAGTCACTCTGCACCAGTATTTATTATCAATAAGAAGGGCTAAGCATTATTTATTGATGTTAACTCATACGTTTAGCACAACATTGTTTAAACTTTTTTCCGCTGTAACAGATACAAGCATCATTTCTGCCGGGTAAACGAGTTTGCATTTGCTGTCCATCGGTGTAAAACCATAAGCCATCTTTTTTGATAAATGACGAACATTCATAAACCGCATCAATATGCTTATTTTCAATAAACCACGCTTTAAATGTCACTTCACCACAGTCAGCCTGTTGATTCGATGATAATACCTGTAAACCTAACCACTGAGTTTTACCTTGGGCAAGCTGTTGTTCAGTCAAACCGTGTAAATAGTCTGGATGATGCGTGGCAATCAAGTAGCTAAACTGACGTAATACAAAAGCACTATAGCGAGAGCGCATTAAACGCTCTGGCATCTCTGCTACAACAAGACCGGCATGATAGGCTTCACAGCACTGGTAGTAGGGCAAACTACTGCCACACGGACAAGATGCCTGCTTTATCGCGGATAAATCACTATTGTTCATCAGGTAATTCTTTTGACGTGGCAGCGATAAATTGTCGGCCGTAATAAAGATTCGGTACTGGTTTAGCGTCATAGTAAAAATGTGGCGCGGCGTGAGTGTTAGAGTCGACACTAATTTTCCACTGTTGTTTACTGTCTTTGGTAAACACAGTCACAAATTTACCGGCAAACTCACTGACCGGTTCGCCAGATTCTTTTCCTGGGTGAAAACGGACTAAATAATAACCGATGTCAGTTGCGCTATTTGGCTCGCTATAACGTACAAGTACACGAAAATCGACTTCAAGTTTAGCGTTCTTACGTTTAATTTTATTAAAAAATCGGCTATACAGATTGAGGATATTTTCTTTACCGCTAATAATTCCTCTGTCTTGTGTTTCAGAAATATAAACTGCATCGTCAGTATATATGTTTTCCATAGCGGCTAAATCGAGTTGTTCAAAAGCGTTAGTCAATTTTGTAAAATTGGCATTCAAAACCTGGTGAGGGATCGATTCAGTGGCATAAACATTCGAACTGCTAACGCACAGGCTCACTGCAAGAAGCAGTGAAGATAGCCATGGCGTATTCAAAATGGTCAATATTCTTATCAAGGAATTATTCTCTTTTTATCTAATGTAAATCAATAATGGCAAGCGATACCGTTAGCACAACTATAAATTATTGAGCAACTTTGCTAAAGGATAGAATCTTTACAAAGTATGTAGGAGGTGACATATGTCGTTAAGTGATGACGAATTATTTTTGCAAGAAATGGCCGATGTGACCCCTCTTAAATATGAACATCAACCACAAACCACCCAAATATGGCTTAATCCATTAAGTTTAACAGATGCGCAACTGGCAAAGCGAGCGGCAGCTGAGCAACATGAGTTGTTACAGTTATTACCCACTGAGGCTTATTTATTTGCACCCCTTAAGCCAGACGATGTGGTGAGTTATAAAATGGATGGCATCCAAGACCAAGTATTTAAACAACTTAGTCTTGGAAAATACCGTTTTCAAACCGTATTAGACTTACATGAATATCGGCTTTTACAGGCTCGTGAAAGCTTACTTAATTGTGTGTTAAGTGCTTATGAGCGCGGCGAACGTAACATACTGGTTATCCATGGAAAGGGGTATAAAAGTAAACCTTATCCAGGATTGCTTAAATCCGCAGTCTGTCATTGGTTACGCTTTATTGACCCCGTAATCGCATACCATTCGGCTACTAAACAGAGTGGTGGCGTTGGCGCTGTATTTGTGATGCTAAAAAAATCACAGCAAAAAAGGATTGAAAATAGTGAGCTGAATAGAAAAGGTCGCGGTTTTAGATAGGTTTTAAGCTAATTAATTATCGGTATAAATAAAAAGGACGCCAATTTATATTGGCGTCCTTTTCAAGAGTGAATTAATTAGATGATAAAATGCGAGTTTCTGAGTGACCATTTATTTGAGTCAGCTACTGATTCAGCCCTATTATTTATTAATTCAACTAATTGCTATAACCCTTTAGTACAGATCATTAGTACAGTTCATTAGTACAATTGGTCATCACTAGCGTTACCAGCCACACTGACGATTAGCTTGGGTATTTTGCTCATCTAACCACACTTGCAAAGGTGCAAAGTAATCTAATACTGCCTTGGCATCCATTTTATCGGAACCCGTCACTACACTCAGTGCTTCCGGCCAAGGTTTGCTGGCGCCCATTTCGAGCATTTCATTCAACTTAGCCCCCGCTTCTTTATTTCCATAAATGCTACAGCGATGAACTGGGCCGGTATCACCTGCAATATCACACAGTGCTTTGTGGAATTGGAACTGCAAAACATGCGCTAAGAAATAACGCGTATAGGGAACATTACCAGGAACATGGTATTTAGCACCAGGGTCGAAGTCGGCTTCAGTACGTTCAATTGGCGCTTTAACACCTTGGTACTTTTCACGTAAGTCCCACCAGGCTTGGTTATATTGCTCCGGTTTAATGGTGCCGTTAAATACTTGCCAGCGCCATTGGTCGATCATCAAACCGAAAGGCATAAAGGCAATTTTATCTAATGCTTGCTTTAACAATAAGCCGATGTCTTTTGACGCATCGGGTACGGTTTCGAGCAAGCCAATTTTTTGCAAATATTTAGGAGTAATCGATAAGGCAATCGTGTCACCAATGGCTTCATGGAAACCATCGTTGGCAGAGTTTTTAAAGATAAACGGCTGATTTTTATAAGCACGTTGATAAAAGTTATGGCCTAATTCGTGATGAATAACGCTAAAGTCTTCAGCATTTTTCTGAATGCACATCTTTATCCGAAGATCATCTTGGTCGTCTAAATCCCATGCAGATGCATGACACACCACATCACGGTCTTGAGGCTGAACAAACATTGAGCGAGTCCAGAATGTTTCTGGTAATGCACCAAAGCCAAGTGAAGTGAAAAAGCCTTCAGCTTGTTTGACCATTTTTGTTTCATCGTAGCCATTCTGGGCTAACAATTCGGTAACGTTGTAACCTGGGTCTGCATCTTTAGGTGCGACACTATTATAAATCGTGCCCCATTGCTGAGCCCACATATTGCCCAATAAATGTGCAGGGATAGGGCCTGTTTTAGGTGCAACGTCGTCACCGTATTGCTCATTTAGTTCACCACGAACATAACAATGTAATGAATCATATAGAGGCTTAATTTGTGCCCATAGACGATCTAATTCGGCAGAGAATGCTTCTGGCTCCATGTCATACTGACTTCGCCATAATTCAGATAAGTCGGCGTAGCCTAAATCTTGTGCACCTTGATTAGCTAATTCGACTTCTCGTTCAAATAGTGGACGCATTGGTTTGGCTATTTCACGCCAACCTTTCCAAGCTTCTAAAAGCACTGCAGGGTCTTTCGACTCTGCCATTATATTGGAAAGCTCTGGTTGAGTGAGGCAGCGACCGTCGGCAAAGCAGTATTTGCCTTTACCATATAAACCGTTAAGTTCAGACGCGATGCTGGCAAGTTCTGCGTTTTTAGCTGGGTCTAGAGGGGCTGGTAAAACAAGGCTACTGCGTAAGCTGTTAAGTTTTCTTGCATTAACAGCATCAAGCTCTACATTGGCATATTTCGCCGCTTCAGTTGCATAGCGCACAGATGTTGAGGTGACTTTTTCACCCATAGCGGCAGACAACGCCGCGGTGTCATCAGTGATAAAATTGGAATAAATCCATTCAGCCCGATTAGCTTCAATTGATAAATTGGCTAAATCGGCTTCAGCTCTATTGACAAAATCGATAGCCGCAGCAGTATCTATCTTTTCAGTAGGTATCTGAGTGGTCGCAGTCGTGTCGCTACAGGCACTTAAGCCTAATGCTATTGAAACAATAAGTGCAATTTGAGACGGTCGTTTTAAAGGCAAGTTCATGTTGTGTGCATCCTTGTTTTTATTATCGGCATCAGTGTACCGAAAAACAGCATGTATTGCATATTAGTTAACAATCTGGTGTGGTTGTTACGATTTTTGTTATTTGTCTTAATAAAGAAAGCTGACAATTTCGATTGACATCTGTGCGCTCAATGATTAATTTAAACAGGTGTTTAAATTAACTTGGGTCTGGGAATGGCAAGCCGTACTGATACAAAAACAAGAATACTCGATGCAGCTGAAAAGTTGTTTGCTGAAAGAGGTTTTTCTGAAACGTCGTTACGACTGATCACCAGCAAAGCTGAAGTCAATTTGGCATCTGTTAATTACCATTTTGGTTCAAAAAAAGAATTAATTCGAGCTGTGTTAGCAAGATACTTAGATGTCTTTATGCCCAGCGCCGCGGTAGAGATTAAACGTATACATCATGCGCCAGAGAATGCGTCACTAAACGAGATTTTTTCTGCTTTAATTAAACCGTTACTTGAACTCAATAAAGTACGCAACGGTGGCACGATTATTTTCTTGCAGCTGTTAGGTCGCGGTTATATTGAAAGCCAAGGTCATTTGCGCTGGTTTATTACCACGCATTATGGTGAGCATTTAGCGACGTTTGTACAAGCGGTATCAGCCAGTGCACCTCACATACCTGCAGCAGAAATGTTTTGGCGTTTGCACTTCACTTTAGGGACTATTGTGTTCACTATGGCTTCTGCAGATGCATTAAATGAAATTGCCACAGCAGATTATGGTGAACATAACAATATTGAAGCCATTATCCGTAAAGTAATCCCCTACATGGCAGCAGGCGTTGCTGTCCCTGTGTTAACAAACTAAGAAGGTATAAAATGAGTATCGTCATATTGCTAGTTATAGCGATCATTGTCCTCTTTGGCGTGCGTAATATCAGGATGCAATTTATTACGCGTCCAGTATTTTCGTTTTTCAAAAAAGTATTGCCTCCTTTGTCGAGTACCGAGAAAGAAGCAATGGAAGCGGGTGATGTTTGGTGGGAAGGTGAGTTATTCCGCGGAAAGCCAAACTGGAATACCTTACACAGCTACGGTAAACCAACGTTAAGCGCTGAAGAACAAGACTTTATTGATAATCAAGTTCAAACCGCATTAACCATGATCGACGATTTTGATATCGTCCACAATCGCAAAGATCTTCCGCCAGAGTTATGGCAATACTTTAAAGAACAAGGTTTCTTTGCGTTAATCATTCCTAAAAAGTACGGTGGACGCGAGTTTTCTGCTTATGCAAACTCAACGATTGTAGCCAAGATAGCCACGCGTAGTGTCAGTGCTGCCGTGACCGTAATGGTACCTAACTCTTTAGGCCCTGGAGAGTTGTTGACCCATTATGGTACTCAAGAGCAAAAGGAGCGTTGGTTACCTTCACTTGCTGTTGGTAAAGACATTCCCTGTTTCGCGCTCACGGGCCCAGAAGCGGGCAGTGATGCTGGTGCGATACCCGATATCGGTGTTGTTTGCCTGCGCGAATTTGAAGGCGAAGAGACATTAGGTTTAAGCCTAACGTGGAACAAACGCTATATTACCTTAGCACCAGTTGCTACCGTGCTCGGTTTAGCGTTCCAAATGCGCGATCCGGACGGTTTACTCGGTGACGTTAAAAACATAGGCATTACGTGTGCGTTGATCCCAACTGACCATAAAGGTGTTGAGATTGGTCGTCGACATAACCCATTAATGATGGCGTTTATGAACGGTACAACAAGTGGTGAAGATGTATTTATTCCATTAGATTGGATTATTGGTGGACCACAGTTTGCCGGTAAAGGCTGGCGTATGCTGGTTGAATGCTTATCTGCAGGACGTGGTATCTCATTACCTGCTCTGGCAACCGCATCGGGCCATGTCTGTACCAAAACGACCACAGCCTACAGTTACGTTCGTCAGCAGTTTGGTATGCCTATTGGTCTTTTTGAAGGCGTACAAGAAGCGATGGCGCGTATCATCGCCAATACTTACCAGCTGGAAGCTGCACGACGTTTAACCACACAAGGTATCGACTTAAAAGTTAAACCTTCAGTGGTGACTGCAATTGCAAAATACCACATGACAGAGCTAGGCCGTGATGTGTTAGAAGATGCGATGGACATTCAATCAGGTAAAGGTATTCAATTAGGGCCTAAAAACTATTTAGGTCATGCTTATATGGCAACACCTATTTCAATTACGGTAGAAGGTGCAAACATTCTTACTCGTTCATTGATGATTTTTGGTCAAGGTGCAACCCGTTGTCATCCATATGTTTTGGCTGAAATGGAAGCCGCAGCAATGGAAGATGAAACTTCTGCATTAGATCGTTTTGATTCTTTGTTGCTAGGTCACATTGGTTATGCGATGGGTAATGCATTACGTTCATTTGGTAGTGCATTAACAGGCAGCCGTTTTGCCAGTGCACCAGTGAGTGGCCCAACGCAGCAGTATTATCGTGACATGACGCGTATCTCTTCGTCACTGGCCATTATGACTGATTTATCGATGTTAATTATGGGCGGGGACCTTAAGCGTAAAGAAATGCTTTCTGCGCGTATGGGGGATGTGCTAAGTCAGTTATATCTTGCATCTGCAACGTTAAAACTGTTTGAAGACAATGGTCGTCAGCAAGATGATTTACCGGCAGTACATTATGTTATGACTGAGCGTTTACATTTAGCGGCTAAAGCGCTTAATGACGCGATTCGTAATTTCCCGAGTAAAATTACTGCGGTATTACTACGAGTGTTGATTTTCCCATTAGGTAACCACTTCAATGCACCAAGTGATAAATATGCAGTTGATTTAGTCAAAGGTATGCTTAAGCCTGGACCTGCTCGTGATCGCATTACTTTCCTTTGTGGAGAGTTTGAAGGTGACACTAGTGGTATTGCTGAAGTTGAAAATGCGTTCTTAGCTAAATATGCAGCGAAAGATTTGTATAAGAAACTTAAGAAGGCACAACGTAGTGGCCATATAAAATCTAAGCTTCCTATGCTTGAGTTATTTGACGTGGCGTTAGAGAAAGACATTATCACTGAAGCTGAGCATAAACAGCTTGTTGAGGCGGACGTATTACGTTTAGCTGCTATCAACGTGAATGACTTTGAGAAACTATAATCTCAGTTGATTAATTTGATATAGATCTTTGAAACAAATTGGCCCTGACTTTGTCGGGGTTTTTTTTATCCATCACGTTCTGGGGGGAAGCTGTTAAGCGAACAAGCGAACAAGCGAACAAGCGAATAAGCGAACAAGCGAATAAGCGGTTGCAACGTTTAACGTCACTTTATTGCGCTATGTCGCAAGAGCTCAAAAATAACGGATAAAAAAGCCAATCCGAAGATTGGCTTTATTATTAACGAGTGTATATCACTGCATGTACGTTAGTGAATGTTACTCATTATGCTCGGCTTGATTAAGCAACGATCAACACTTTGCAAGTGTTAGTGCCACCGATGGTTTCCATCGCGTCACCTTTAGTCATCAGTACCATATCACCACTGACTAAATAACCTCTGTTCACCATGCAATTTAATGCTTCTTTAGCTAGCTCATCGGCAGGGTACGCAGTTGAGTCAAACTCAATTGGTTGTACACCACGGTACATTGCCATGCTGGCTAATGTCTTTTGATGACGAGATAATGCAAAAATAGGTAAACCAGAGCTAATACGTGACATTAATTTAGCTGTCGCGCCAGATTCTGTTAACGAAATAATCGCTTTAACGCCAGGTAAATGGTTAGCCGCATACATGGTTGAAAGGGCAATCGTTTCTTCAACAGAAGAGAAGCGTTGATCCATGCGGTGCTTAGACACATTGACACTTGGGTGTAATTCAGCGCCTAAACAAACGTTAGCCATTGCCATAACGGTTTCTTCAGGGAAGTCACCAGCGGCAGTTTCTGCTGAAAGCATTACCGCATCAGTACCGTCTAACACTGCGTTAGCCACGTCCATTACTTCTGCACGTGTTGGCATTGGGCTGGTAATCATCGACTCCATCATTTGGGTCGCAGTGATCACAGCTTTGTTGAGTTGACGCGAGCGTTCAATTAGGCGTTTTTGTACGGCAACAAGTGCAGCATCACCAATTTCGACACCCAAATCACCACGAGCAACCATGACTACATCTGATGCGCGGATAACATCATCCATTGCTTCATCGCTTTCAACGGCTTCAGCACGTTCAACTTTAGCGACAATTAGCGCTTTACTGCCGGCTTCAAGTGCTAACGCACGTGCTAGATCAAGATCAGCACCAGTACGTGGGAATGATACAGCTAAAAAATCAACATCAATTAAGGCTGCAGTTTTAATATCTGCCATGTCTTTTTCAGTTAGGGCCGGAGCGGTTAAGCCGCCACCTTTCTTATTGATGCCTTTGTTATTAGATAACGGGCCAGCTACAGTAACCGTTGTGAAGACTTTGTGGCCTTCAACACGGTCAACTCTTAACTGCACTCGACCATCATCAAGCATTAGTATATCGCCAATGACTACATCATTAGGCAATTGCTTGTAATCAATACCAACTTGTTTATCATCGCCTTCGCCTTTTGCTAAGTCAGCATCAAGAATAAAGCTATCACCTAAGTTAAGTTTGATTTTTTGGTTATCTTTGAAGGTAGAAATACGTATTTTAGGACCTTGTAAGTCACCTAAAATAGCGACATGCTTGCCCAATTCTTTAGCGATTCTACGTGTATCTGTAGCACGTTTTAAATGATCTTCTGGTGAACCATGTGAGAAGTTAAGTCTAACAACGTTAGCTCCTGCGGCGATAATTTTACGCAAATTGTCATCGCGGTCAGTTGCTGGTCCAAGTGTCGTAACGATTTTAGTTCTGCGGAACATAAGATACTCCGTTAATGATAAGAAAGATTTTTTGTTAAATTGAATTTGGTTATTTAAAGTACTTAAACAATCTTAGCACTTAAATGATGCAACTATATTAACAGACATTCTGGGAAAATGTAGTAAAGTTACCAACAAAATGATCGTTTTTAATATGTAATTTATGTGACAGATTAGCGATTTTTATAATAAAAAAGGCCAAACAGACTAAACCGTTTGGCCTTAAGAACAATATTTGATTGCTGTCGATGATATTTTACGCGATCAAACATAACTGAATTGTGTAATTATTTACCAGTTATCTTGAAAGCTTCATGCAAAATTATCACTTTATAGAGTATAGACTCTATCTTTATGCAGCCTAAAACAAACAATTTACGCAGTTAAATAATCCATAAGATATGTTTATTTAACCGTCCATCAATTTAGATGGTTAAATCCTTGTTCACGCGAGATTCTTTCAACACTTCTTTTACACGTTTTAAATTATCACGGAAACGAGGGCCGCGGCGTAAGGTAAAGCCTGTTGCCAACACATCTATAGTAACCAATTGCGCTAAGCGCGATGCCATCGGTAAATACATGTCGGTGTCTTCGGGCACTTCCATCGTTACAGGCAATGTACACTCATAAGACAATGGTGAATTACGGGCGGTAATACCAATCACAGCAGCGCCGTTTTCACGTGCAATACGAGCTATTTCAATCAGTGATTTAGTCCGGCCAGTATGCGAAATCAATACGACTACGTCGCCTTCATTACAGTTAATACAGCTCATTCGCTGCATTAACACGTCATCGAAGCATATTACTGGTACATTAAAACGAAAGAACTTGTTTTGGGCATCGTGGGCTACAGACGCTGATGCACCAAGGCCAAAAAACGAAATAGTCTTGGCTTGAGTGAGAATATCTACTGCTTTATTTATCGCTGATGTATCTAAACTTTGACGGGCAGTATCGAGCGATGCCATTGAAGATTCGAAGATTTTTGTTGTGTACGACTCAGGCGTATCATCTTCTTCAACATGTCGACTAACATAAGGTGTACCGTTAGCAAGACTTTGAGCCAAATGTAACTTAAAATCAGGGAACCCTTTTGTGTCTAATCGACGACAAAATCGGTTAACAGTTGGTTCACTAACATCAGCCATTTTGGCTAATGTGGCAATACTTGAATGTATAGCTGTTTGCGGTGAGGCTAATATGACTTCGGCAACTTTACGTTCCGATTTACTAAATTGGGTAAGGCTTTTTTGAACCTTTTCAAGGGTATTCATAAGCAAGCATCCGCTAAAAAGTAGCTAAAAGTAGGTAATGTAATTTTATATCATAACTTACAGGAATTACGTGATTTAAGTTATTTATTTACCTTTGACAGTAATCTGTAGTTATTTTTCAAGACATAGATCACGGTTGAATGGTTCTCAAGCCTTGTAATTGGTAGAAAATCATAGCAGATAATAGATACACATGACTAGATTAACAACAATAGAATAAATGCAAATTAAAGATGCAATATTTAAATTCTGTTGTTATATTACAACAAAAGTGTGCTTTTATTCATCGACCGAATTCGAACATGACACACACATATTATTAGGAGAGCTTTCAGCAATGGGCAAATCAATTGGAGCCAAGGCTTGCGACTTCGTACTTTTCGGTACAAAAGGCGATTTAGCTAGGCGTAAATTATTACCTTCTCTATATCAGCTAGATAAAGCAGAATTACTTGATAAAGAAACCAAGGTAATCGGTGTAGCAAAAGACGCATTCACTCAAGAAGAGTTTATCGCCCTCGTTACTAAAGCACTAAATACATTTGTTAAAGACGAACTTTGCCCAACAACGTTAGCGCGCTTCCTCAGTCGTTGTCATTATATCGGTACTAATTTTACAGATCCTGAAGGCTACAGTGCCTTCCACGATTTACTTGAACCAAGTAAACGCGTCATGGTGAACTACTTCGCGACACCTCCTTCGATTTTCGGTGCCATCTGCCGTTGTTTACATGCACAAGACCTTATTCAATCTGATACCCGTGTTGTGCTGGAAAAGCCAATTGGTACCGATTTAGAATCATCGCATGTGATTAATGACCAAGTTGCCGAGTTCTTTAATGAGAACCAGGTTTACCGCATAGACCATTACTTAGGTAAAGAAACAGTACAAAACTTGATTGCTTTACGTTTTGCTAACTCATTGTTTGCCTCTAAGTGGGATAATCGCACGATTGATCATGTCCAGATTACTGTAGCTGAAGAAGTGGGTATTGAAGGGCGCTGGGGCTACTTTGATGGCGCAGGCCAAATGCGTGACATGATCCAAAACCATTTACTACAAGTGTTAACTTTGGTTGCGATGGATCCTCCAGTCAATTTAGACGCTGACAGTATTCGTGATGAAAAAGTAAAAGTACTCAAGTCACTGCGTCCAATTAACCAAGACAATGTGTATGAAAATACCGTTCGTGGTCAATACAGTGCGGGTTTCTTAAAAGGCTCGCCTGTTCCTGGTTATCTCGAAGAAGAAGATGCCAATACACAATCAAACACCGAAACCTTTGTGGCACTTCGTGTTGATATTGATAATTGGCGTTGGGCTGGTGTGCCATTCTATTTACGTAGTGGCAAGCGTATGCCGTTCAAGAGCAGTGAAATTGTGGTGTATTTTAAAAACCCACCGCATAACTTGTACCGAGCAAGCTTGCGTAATCTGCCACCAAACAAATTGACCATCCGCTTACAACCTCATGAAGGGGTTGAAATTCAGATGATGAATAAAGTTCCTGGTCTTGAGCAAAAGCAACGTCTACAAACGACCAAGCTTGATTTAAGTTTCAGTGACACTTTTAAAAACGAACGTATTGCAGATGCATATGAACGTTTGTTATTAGAAGCGATGCTTGGTAATCAAGCGCTGTTTGTGCGTCGTGATGAAGTTGAGCAAGCGTGGAAATGGGTCGATGGCATCATTCAGTCTTGGGAACAAAGTGGCGAAAGGCCTAAGCCTTATCCTTGTGGAACATGGGGACCTGTGGCATCGGTTGCATTGATAACCAAAGATGGTCGTTCTTGGGACGAGTAGGGAGCTTACATGATTAAAGATACTGTATTTAAATCGTTCGACACTCCAGCTGATTTAGAAGCTAAATTAGCCGACAAAATTGCGAAGCAATTACAAGATGCTGTCGACACTCGTGGCAAAGCCAGCTTAGTGGTATCGGGTGGTTCAACACCGTTGAAATTATTTGGGCTATTAAGCCATAAGCTCGTCGACTGGAGTGATGTTTATATCACTTTGGCTGATGAACGTTGGGTTGGCTCTGATGAAAAAGATTCAAATGAAAGATTGGTTCGCGAGCATTTATTGCAAAACCGCGCTGCCAGTGGAAAGTTTCGTGGTTTAAAAAATATGTTCGCAACCCCTGAAGCCGGTTGCGATATGACCAGTGAATCATTGGCTAATTTCCCGCGTCCTTTTGATGTGGTGATATTGGGGATGGGTACTGATGGGCATACTTGTTCGTGGTTCCCTTGCAGCGCAGAACTTGATAATGCATTAACCACTAAAGCTTTGTGTGTTGCGGTCAATCCGACTACGGCTCCACATGCACGTATCACTTTGTCTAAAGATGCCATTTTAAATAGTCGTCAGATTTATTTGCATCTTGTCGGAGAACCAAAATTAACTGTTTATCATCAGGCTCTTGAGAATGATGATGTTACCCAAATGCCCATTAGAGCCGTATTAGCGCAGCGTAAAACGCCCGTTGATGTGTTCTATAGCGCGTAAGGAGTTTTACCATGCACTCAGTAGTACAAGCCGTCACCGATAGAATTATCGCACGCAGTAAACAGTCTCGTTCAACGTATTTAACGGCCTTAAACGATGCCAAAGCCAAAGGTGTTCATCGTAGCGCCCTAAGTTGTGGCAATTTGGCTCATGGATTCGCGGCCTGTCAGCCAGCGGACAAAGACTCTTTACGTCAACTGACGAAAGCCAATATTGGTATCGTAACCGCATTTAACGACATGTTGTCAGCGCATCAACCCTACGAAACCTATCCAAATATGCTTAAGCAAGCATGTGTGGACGTAGGCAGTGTGGCGCAGGTTGCTGCCGGTGTTCCTGCTATGTGTGACGGCGTGACCCAAGGTCAGCCGGGCATGGAGTTAAGTCTACTGAGTCGTGAAGTCATTGCGATGTCTACTGCGATAGGTTTATCGCACAACATGTTTGATGGCGCGTTACTGCTGGGTATTTGCGACAAAATCGTCCCGGGTTTATTAATTGGCGCGTTAAGTTTTGGTCATTTGCCGATGCTATTTGTGCCTGCTGGGCCAATGAAGTCGGGTATTCCAAACAAAGAAAAAGCGCGTATTCGTCAACAATTTGCTCAAGGGCAAGTTGATCGTGCTGTACTGCTTGAAGCTGAAGCTAAGTCATATCATAGCGCTGGCACTTGTACTTTCTATGGTACGGCTAACTCTAACCAGTTAATGCTTGAAATTATGGGCTTACAATTACCTGGTTCATCGTTTGTTAATCCTGACGATCCATTACGTGATGAATTGAGCAAAATGGCTGCTAAACAAGTTTGTCGTTTAACGTCAATGGGCACTCAGTACACACCAATTGGTGAAGTGGTATCTGAAAAGTCAGTAGTGAACGGCATTGTGGGTATTCTTGCGACAGGTGGTTCAACTAACTTAACCATGCACATTGTCGCAGCAGCTCGCGCCGCAGGCATTATCGTTAATTGGGATGATTTTTCTGATTTATCTGATGCAGTACCATTATTAGCCCGTGTTTATCCAAATGGTCATGCCGATATTAATCACTTCCACGCTGCTGGCGGCATGGCATTGTTGATCAAAGAGTTACTTGATGGCGGTTTATTGCATGAAGATGTCAATACCGTTGCTGGTTACGGCTTGCGTCGTTATACCCAAGAACCTCGTTTGCTTGATGGCGAACTTAAGTGGGTTGATGGCGTGACAGAAAGCTTAGACAAAGAAGTATTAACCCACCTTGCTACACCGTTCCAAAGCAATGGCGGCTTGAAATTATTGAAAGGTAATTTAGGTCGTGCGGTGATTAAAGTGTCTGCAGTACCTGATAATAATCGTGTGATTGAAGGTCCTGCGATTGTGATTGATGATCAAAACAAACTCGACGCACTATTTCAGGCAGGCGAGCTTGACAGAGATTGTGTTGTGGTTGTTCGAGGTCAAGGCCCTAAAGCTAATGGTATGCCTGAGCTTCATAAGCTCACACCTTATTTAGGCACCTTACAAGACAAAGGTTTCAAAGTGGCGTTGGTCACCGATGGCCGTATGTCTGGAGCCTCTGGTAAGGTTCCTGCTGCAATTCATTTAACCCCAGAAGCACTTGATGGTGGTCTGATTGCCAAAGTTGAAAACGGCGATATCATTCGTGTTGATGCGACAACGGGTGAATTAACCCTGTTTGTAGACGAGAAAACACTTGCAAGTCGAACTGCAGGTAAAGTGGATTTGCATCATTCAAGTTATGGCATGGGCCGTGAATTGTTTGGCGCGCTTCGACGTAGTTTAAGCAGCCCTGAAACAGGTGCTCGCAGTACTAACGCTATTGATGAATTATATTAAAAATAAAAGGAAGTCGGTAATATGATTGAGCCTAATAACTGGTTGCTTCAACCACATGACGTGTTTAAACGCAGCCCGGTAGTTCCGGTCATGGTCATTAATAAAATTGAACATGCTGTGCCTTTAGCAAAAGCCTTAGTGGCTGGCGGAATTAGTGTTTTAGAAGTTACTTTACGTACTCCTTGTGCGTTAGAAGCGATTGCTAAAATTGCTAAAGAAGTGCCTGAAGCATTGGTAGGCGCAGGGACTATTTTAAATGAAGCTCAGCTAAACCAAGCGGTTGCTGCTGGTTCACAGTTTATTATCACTCCTGGTGCAACGGTTGATTTACTAAAAGCCGCCAAGAAAGGTACTGTGCCATTGATCCCCGGTGTGGCTAGTATTTCTGAGATCATGGTGGGTATGGAGTTGGGTTACACTCACTTCAAGTTTTTCCCAGCAGAAGCTTCTGGTGGCGTCAATGCACTGAAATCATTCTCTGGCCCATTGTCTGATATTCGTTTCTGTCCAACAGGCGGTATTAGCCCTGCGACTTATAAAGATTACTTAGCACTATCAAATGTTGATTGTATTGGCGGTAGCTGGATAGCACCGACTGATGCAGTAGACAACGAAGAGTGGGATCGCATTACCCAACTGTGTAAAGAAGCACTTGCTGCACTGTAATCTCTTTATTGTGTGATGATTCAAAAACCAGCATCTGCTGGTTTTTTTATATGTATTTACTGGTGTTTTATTAGAAACCGTATAATGTTTAGCACATTGATGCAGCTTACTAAAATACTCACTAATCACTAATCACTAATCACTATGATATGTGAGATAAACTTTTCATAGCAGCACCATTCATCGCGATTCCATAAAATGATGATGAATGATTTAACACAAATTTATTGATGGTTTAAGTCGATAACAAAGCAAGTTCATTCATATTAAGAGGTATTCTCCATGCTTTATGATTTAACGGTTGTACAATTTAGTAAAATGCTTAATAACCTAAGTGCAATCCTTGTCAAAGGTGAAGGCTTTGCAGAAGCTAAAAAAATTGAAATGTCGGTGTTACTTAATTCACGTTTAGCGCCTGATCAATTTAACTTAACTCGCCAAGTGCAAATTGCGTGCGATACAGCCAAATTAGCCGTCGCGCGTTTAACTGGCCAAGAAGATAGTGCGCCAAAACATGAAGATAATGAGACGACATTAGCGGAGTTACAAGCTCGTATCGCTTCTGTTGTCGATTATTTGGCCACGTTTACAGCCGAAGACTTTGCTGGTGCAGAAACGCGTAAAATTACTCATCGTCGTTGGGAAGATAAATATCTTACTGGGCGTGATTTCGCTTTTGAACATGCCATTCCTAATATTTATTTCCATGTGACAACTACCTATGCAATTTTGCGTCATAATGGTGTTGAAGTGGGCAAAAAAGACTACTTAGGTGCAATGCCATTTAAGTCGTAACCAACAAAACACTTATCCATTGATAGCACCATTTTATATGGCTAGAATAAAACCAGCATTAGCTGGTTTTTTGTTATCTACCTAAAAATGAATCTACCACAGTCAGGTATTTATCGTCAGTCATGACACCTTGGAGCCACAAAGCGGTTAATCGACCTAAGCCTGAAATAGACAATATCGATCCGCCATTAAGCTTGTTATCCCACATTATGTTTCTATCATGATAATAATGTCTTTATAGACCTACAGCATTCAGTGACCGGAGTGAGTATGAAAACAATCGGTATGATAGGTGGTATGAGTTGGGAGTCGACACTCAATTACTACAAAGCCATTAATCAAGGCGTGAAGTCTGCCCTAGGCGGACTGCATTCAGCCAAGATTTGTTTATACAGTGTTGATTTTGCTGAAATAGAAACCCTACAACATAAGGGGTTGTGGAATGACACTGCTATTCACTTATCGACTGCAGCGAAAGCGGTTGAAGCTGGCGGGGCAGATTTTTTGTTGATTTGTACCAATACCATGCACAAAGTGGCTGATGAGATCCAAGCACAAATCTCTATACCCATTTTGCATATTGCTGATGCCACTGCTGAGGTGTTGTTAGCCGATGGGATCAGTAAAGTCGGCCTACTCGGCACGCGCTTTACCATGGAACAGGACTTTTATAAGCAGCGGATAAGCGTTAACTATCCCATTGAAGTACTAGTACCTTCATCAGACGAGCAAACATTAATCCATGACGTGATATATCAAGAGTTATGTCTGGGCACGATTAATCCGCACTCACGGCAATGCTATCTTGGTATTATTGATAAATTATATGCACAAGGAGCTGAGGCGGTAATTTTAGGTTGTACTGAAATAGCCTTGCTAGTGCAGCAGCAACATACCCATGTTCCTTTGTATGATACGACTCAAATACATGCCAATAAGGCCGTTATGCTGGCATTATCTCAGTAGACAGTTTTCGAGATAATCAACAGATTGTAAACGACACTTTGCTCCGCTAGCCGTGTTGATTTGAAACAGACTCGTTTTCGGATGCATGTTTAAGACATAAAAAACGCCTTACAATATGGTAAGGCGTAATGTTAAAAGCTTACTGCTTATTATCGAATCGACTAGTCTTTATAAGCTCGGCCATAGAAGCTGTCTAATAACACTTGTTTTAGCTCTTTAATCAACGGGTAACGTGGATTGGCGCCGGTACACTGATCATCAAATGCATCTTCAGCCAGTTCATCCAGTTTGGCGATAAAATCTGCTTCATTAACGCCAGCATCTTGAATTGATGCAGGAATACCAATAGTTGTTTTTAGCTGTTCGATTTTCTCAATCAGTTTTTCAACTTTTTGAGCATCGGTTTTACCGCCTAGCTTTAAATAATCTGCAATGGCCGCATAACGACACAACGCTTTAGGGCGGTCGTATTGACTAAATGCTGCTTGCTTGGTTGGCATATCTGTCGCGTTAAAGCGGATCACGTTAGAGATTAATAATGCATTAGCCAAACCATGAGCTAAGTGAAACTCAGCACCTAATTTGTGCGCCATTGAGTGACAAACGCCTAAGAATGCATTGGCAAAAGCAATACCGGCTATGGTGGCACCATTATGGACTTTTTCACGAGCAACGGGTGCTTTAGCACCAAATTCATAAGAGTCCGGAAGGTACTTAAACAATAGGTCTAATGCCTGCAGTGCTTGGCCATCACTGTATTCGTTCGCCATCACACTCACATAAGCTTCTAACGCATGTGTGACAGCATCAATACCACCAAAAGCGGTCAGTGATTTTGGCATGTCCATGACTAAGTTAGGATCGACAATCGCCATATTTGGGGTTAATTGATAGTCCGCAATAGGGTATTTCTTTCCGGTTACTTCATCGGTTACCACGGCAAAAGGAGTCACTTCTGATCCAGTACCTGAGGTTGTCGGAATGGCAACCATTTGAGCTTTAACGCCCATCTTAGGAAATTTATAAATACGTTTACGAATGTCCATGAAACGCAGCGCTAGATCGGCAAAATCAACTTCAGGATGTTCGTACATAACCCAAATGATTTTAGCAGCATCCATTGGCGAACCACCGCCTAATGCAATAATCACATCAGGTTGGAAGCTTTGCGCAACTTTAGCGCCTTGGCGCACAATGGCTAAGGTTGGGTCAGCTTCTACTTCATAAAAAATTTCGGTTTCAAGCCCCTGTGCTTTCAGAATTTTTAAGGTTTCATTACAGTAACCGTTATTAAATAAAAACTTGTCAGTAATGATCAGCGCGCGTTTTTTATCACTTAACTCTTCAAGTGCTATTGGTAAGCTACCGCGACGGAAATAAATAGATGATGGAAGCTTATGCCACAACATGTTTTCAGCCCTCTTAGCGACCATTTTTTTATTGATTAAGTGACTTGGTCCGACGTTCTCAGAAATTGAATTACCGCCCCATGAACCACAACCTAGTGTTAATGATGGGGCTAACTTGAAGTTATATAAGTCACCAATACCACCTTGAGAAGCAGGAGTGTTAATCAAAATACGGGCTGTTTTCATTCTAAAACCAAAGGCTTTAACGCGCTCATCCTGGGTGTCTTGATTGGTATATAAACCAGATGTATGACCAATACCGCCCAAGGTAACTAAGGCTTCCGCTTTGTCCATTGCCTCATTAAAGTCTTTTGCTTTATACATCCCTAATAACGGAGATAATTTCTCGTGAGCAAAGGCTTCAGCATCATCAATATCAGTCACTTCACCAATAAGCACTTTGGTGGTACTAGGCACTTCAAAACCTGCCATTGCGGCTATCGCAACAGCACTCTGGCCAACGATATCGGCATTAAGGCCACCGTTTTTAAGGATGACACTTTGCATTGCCGCAGTTTCCGCTTTAGACAGAATATGACCACCGTGACTGATAAAACGCTCTTTAACTTGCTTATAAATGCTGTCGACTACAATCACCGCTTGTTCAGAAGCACATACCACACCATTGTCAAAGGTCTTTGACATTAATATAGAGCTTACCGCGCGTTTGATGTCTGCTGTTTCATCGATAACAATAGGTGTATTACCTGCGCCAACACCAATGGCTGGTTTACCTGATGAATACGCTGCTTTAACCATGCCTGGTCCACCGGTGGCTAAAATGAGGTTAACTTTTGCATGAGTCATTAACTGATTAGACAATGCCACGCTTGGTTGGTCAATCCAGCCAATAATATCTTTAGGTGCACCTGCTGCAACTGCGGCATCTAATACAATTTTAGCCGCTGTAGTCGTTGAGTTTTTAGCTCTTGGGTGTGGTGAGAAAATAATGCCATTACGGGTTTTTAAGCTAATAAGCGCTTTAAAAATAGCAGTAGAAGTAGGGTTAGTTGTGGGGACAATACCGCAAATAATTCCGACCGGCTCTGCAATAGTAATGGTACCGAAGGTTAAGTCCTCAGATAAAATACCGCAGGTTTTTTCATCTTTGTATTTGTTATAAATGTATTCAGATGCGAAGTGGTTTTTAATCACTTTATCTTCTAATACACCCATGCCGGTTTCGGTTACGGCCATTTTTGCCAGAGATATGCGTGCATCTGCTGCAGCTAAAGCAGCCGCTCTAAAGATAGTATCGACTTTTTCTTGGCTAAAGTTTGCAAACTCGGCTTGAGCTTTGGCAACGCGCTCAACTAATAAATCAAGCTCTTGTGTATTGGTAACTGTCATAGTGGTTTCCTTTAAAAATATTCAACAAATCAGTTTTGCAAAATATTCTTTGTAAATAAAATTACAACTTTAATGCGCTATTTGCTGTGATGATGACCACAAATGCATAACGGAATGTAATTTTATTACAGTAATAGCTTGTTTTATGAACGCTATATTTTGTTGAATATTTAACTTCCGTTTGTCTAGGCATGTAAACATCACCCAAATTGGCATTAATTCATAACTAAGACCTGTTTTTAGCACCAAAGTAATGCATATATTGCGTATTCATTCTTTATCTTGTCGCTTACCTTTAGTACGATTTTCAACTAAAAAAGCGATAATTTACAATTGTTTTACAATAGAAATAGTCTGTTTTTTGAACTTTTACATTGATGAAATAATAAATTGAATCAACTATGTTGAAAATATTCTATTGAATTTAAATAATATTTTATAATTGGGTTGCATGTATAAGCAATCGCTAAAGCTTGTTTTGCTTATTTAATTAGAGAATTGTGATTGACATCAATATTTATAAAAGGGAATATGCTCACTGCTAGGGCATATGCTCACTCGTGGTGCGAATGTTTACTCTAGTTAGTGTAATGTGGTCACTTATCCACGTTATTTGAGTTTTGTAGAACTCTACAGAATGTGATGTTGGATTTATTATTGTGGTTTCAGGTTCAGCACGCTGTAAAATATGGTTAGTTATCTGACTTGATCTGGTAAGGCGAGCATATGAACATAAATACACAATTAATAATATTCGACTGCGATGGGGTTGTGATCGACAGTGAGGTGATTAGCGCTAATGTGTTAATCGAAAAACTTGCTCAATTAGGCGCCTGCATTGATATGGCTTTTGTACAACAGCATTTTCTAGGTTGTCAATTTGCTACCGTCGCCGACAAAGTAAAGCGTTTGCTGGCACTGACATTACCTGAACAATTTGAAGCAGAATATCGTCAGCAACTATTGTCTGAGTTTGAGCGTAATTTAACCGTAACAGACGGTATTAGATCGATATTGGCAGATTTGAAAGTACCGTATTGCATAGCAACCAGCAGCAGTTTACCGCGTACAACTAGCGCATTAGAAGTAGTAGGGTTAACGGATGTGTTTGGTTTGAATGTTTTTACGGCCAGCGAAGTCAAACGAGGTAAGCCGGCACCTGATTTGTTTTTGTATGCGGCTAAACGCATGGGGGTCGAGCCACAGCATTGTTTGGTGATTGAAGATAGCTTTTTTGGCGTTAGTGCAGCTGTCGCGGCCAAAATGAAAGTGATTCATTATATTGGCGGTGGTCATATAGTCGATAACGTTAGCGATGAGTTACACCCAGTGTCACAGGCTTACCCAGAGATTGCTGTACTAAGTCATTGGCAACATTTTAATCGTCTAATGCCAGCGTTAATGCGTTGATACTGAATATAAGGGACAACATGGATAACAAGTCGAATTCAGAACTCGCGCGATTAGAGCAAGCGGCAAGAGCTGCGTGGTTATATTACGTCGCGAAGAATACTCAAGATGAAATTGCCCAAAAATTAGAAGTATCAAGACAGTCAGCACAACGTTTAGTCGCATTAGCGGTTAGTGAAGGGTTAATTAAAGTCCGTTTAGATCACCCCATTGGTAAATGTATGGAGTTGGGCCAACAGTTAACCCAAGCTTTTAATTTATTGGAATGCGAAATTGTACCCAGCGATCCTGCTGATGACAGTTCCGTGCACGGTTTAGCGCAATGTGGTGCAGGCGTGTTAGAGCGGTACTTAAAGTCTGAACAACCTAAAACTTTAGCCTTTGGTACCGGACGAGCACTCAAAGCTTGTATCGATGAGTTACCTTCTATGCAATGTCCACAGCATAAAATAGTATCGTTATTAGGCAACATGATGTTAGACGGTTCTGCATCAGCATTTGATATCGTAGTCAGCATGGCTAATCGAGTGCAGGCTAAGCATTACCCTATGCCATTACCCGTTATTGCGACTTCAGTAGCGGAAAAGCAGTTATTGCATGACTTAGCGCCGGTAAAAAGTATTTTTGAATTAGTTAAACAAGCAGATGCCACTTTTGTTGGTATTGGGCATATGGGCGCAGAGTCACCATTATTGCTCGATGGTTTCATTAATCAGTCACAGTTAACCGAGCTAATTAATGACAATGCCACTGGTGAAATTATCAGTTGGGTGTATAACCAGCAAGGGCAGTTACTCGAGCATTCAATGAATCAATTGGTGATGAGCTCACCGTTGAGAATTGATTCAAATAAACCTGTTTATGGCATTGCTGCTGGTCAACATAAAGTTGATGCAATATTTTCAGCATTGCAAGGTCGGTTAATTAATTCATTGATAACCAATGAATATACAGCTGAAAGAATATTAGCAAAGCTAAAGTAAATGATTAAATAAAATGATGTTTAACATTGAAATTAGATCAATAACGCGTGAATAATTTATAAAAATAATGTGAATATGAATGGGGTTATTATTTCAACTCAATAGAAATAATAAGTAGTCAGTAAAGGAGATGTAGTATCACTTTATCATCGATTTTTGGTGAGGGTTTTACTTATTCCCTAAATAGGAATATAAAAATAATGACAACAAGTCAACATGAGGCTTCATTCAAACAAATGAATGAAGAGCAGCTGCCTGTAGCTAAAAATAAATTACATGGTTGGAAACACTTTGCAGGTTTATATGCTGGGGAGCATGTTGCCGCGACGGAGTTTGTTATTGGTGCCACTTTTGTTGCTCTAGGTGCCTCAACTATTGATATATTACTTGGACTATTAATTGGTAATCTATTAGCGATGTGTTCGTGGTGGTTATTAACGGCACCTATTGCTGTTGAAACTCGACTCAGTTTATATAATTATTTAAATAAGATTGCCGGCGACTCAATGACCAAGCTCTATAACTGGGCAAATGTCGTTATCTTCTCGGTGATATCCGCAGCGATGATCACAGTATCGTCGACAGCCGTTCGTTTCTTATTCGACATTCCGGCACAATTAAATTGGTACCCTAGCAGTCTATGGTTTGTGATGATTGTGTTAGCGGTAGGATCTATCGTCGTTGTCGTCGCCATGTATGGTTTCTCTACCGTGGCTGACTTTTCTAAAATTTGTGCGCCGTGGTTATTTGTTATTTTTATTGCGGGTTCATTTACCTTATTTCCAGTGTTATCAAATCATGTTATTGGCAGTACCACATTAACGGGCTGGCAAGACTTCATGACCATAGGTGACAGCTCAATTTGGACAGGATTAAATGACAAAGGTGAACCCGGTATTGGTTTACTTGAAGTGATAGGCTTTGCGTGGGCAGCTAACTCAATTACTCACTTCGGTTTGATAGACATGGCTATTTTCCGCTTCGCAAAGCGTAAAAGTTATGGTTTGATTTCAGGTGTTGGCATGTTCTTCGGCCACTACTTAGCATGGATCTCTGCTGGTATTATGGGGGCAGGTACTGCTGTACTATTAAAAACAACTATTACTCAACTCGATCCAGGTGATGTTGCTTACCATGCTTTAGGTTTTTCAGGCTTTGTGATTATCATTATCGCTGGTTGGACAACGGCTAACGCGAATTTATACCGTGCAGGCCTTGCCGCGCAGTCAATCTTTGTAAACCAATCTCGTGAACGTACTACCGCCATTGTGGGTTTAGTCACTGTCGTGATAGCGTGTTTCCCATTTGTGTTTTCGCAGATGTTACCGTTACTGACGTATGCAGGTCTATTAGTTGTACCAGTGGGGGGGATTGTATTTGCTGAGCACGTGTTGTTCCCTAAAATTGGCTTAACCCGCTATTGGGCTAAGTATCAAAACCTGTCTAAAAGTACACCGGCAATTGCATCTTGGGCATTAGCGTTAGTATTTGGGTTTGGTTTAAATAGTCTTGATATTATTTCATTCTATTACTTATTTATTCCAACATGGATATTCACCATTATTATTTATACTGTATTAGCTAAAAAATATGGTGCCGATTTAGATTATACAGACGCTATATTATTAGATGAGAAAGAACAGCAACAAATTGCCGAATACCAAGATGAAATGGCTAAAGATGATAAGCCTCATGTTGAAGACTGCAGTCAGTTCACCAAGGTATTAAATAGCTTTGCGGTTGTTTCTTTAGTGGTTATTAGCATTCTGGCTGCGAAAGTGATGTTTTATAGCCCAACAATGACAATCTATGCAGAGAATAAATCTTTATTTGAAACAGTTTGTTTTGTCTGTACGATAATTTATTTTAGTTGTTCATATGTTGCTCTTAAACGACATAAAAAAATAAACTCGTAACCGCACTATTAATAACTCAGGGCTAATGGCTGATCTTAATAGCTTAAGCCTAATGATGTTAATAAAACATTAGCCTTGAGTTAGCCGTGTTATTTCATTAGATAACACAACCATCCATATTGTTTAATTATTTTATGAGGCACAATCCACATGGATCATTCTCAAGATTCAAATGTTCAACTGAACACGTTAAACCTACAAAGTTTGTCAACATTACCTGCTAATGTTGATGTGCCGAAATACGATCGTAGCCAGTTAACCGCTGGGATTGTGCATATTGGTGTCGGTGGCTTTCATCGTGCTCATCAAGCAATGTATATCAATGAGTTATTGAAGCAACCTGGTTCTGAGTCTTGGGCAATTTGTGGTGTCGGTTTGTTAGAAGCTAACCGCAGTCTACGTGATGTGTTGGTGAAACAAGACTATCTGTACAGTTTAACGGTACGTCACCCGAATGGTCAGATTGATCATCAAGTGATGGGCTCGATGATTGACTTTTTATTTGCACCAGAAAACAAACAACAGGTCATTGATAAACTGATTCACTCAGACACTAAAATTGTGTCATTGACCATCACAGAAGGCGGTTATAACTTTAATCCTGCAACCGGTGAGTTTGATTTCAACAATCCAGACATAATCCATGATATGGCGAATCCTAATGACCCAATCACCGCGTTTGGTTATTTAACTGCAGCACTTAAACAGCGTAAAGCCAAGGGCATGAAGCCTTTTACCATTCAGTCTTGTGACAACATTCAGCATAACGGTGACATGACTCGTAAAATGCTATTGGCGTTTGTGAATAAAAATGACGCTGATTTAGGCCAATGGGTTGAAACGAATGTAGCGTTTCCAAACGCAATGGTTGACCGTATTACCCCAGTGACAACCAAAGCAGACATCGAATATGTGGCTAACACATTACACATTAACGATGAATGGCCAATCACGTGCGAAGCCTTCACTCAATGGGTCATAGAAGACAACTTTAGTGATGGCCGTCCGGCGTTAGATACCGTTGGTGCACAATTTGTCAGTGACGTGACTCCGTTTGAAAAAATGAAGATCCGTTTATTAAACGCAGGCCATTCAGTATTAGGTTTATTAGGTTCTATACATGGTTTTGCGACGATTGATGAATCGGTATCTGATCCTTTATTTGCAACATATTTGCGTAAATTTATGGACGATGAAGTCACGCCGTTAATTGAGCAACTTGAAGGCATTGATTTAACTCAATACAAAGATACCCTAATTGAACGTTTTTCCAATCCGAACATTAAAGACAGCTTGGCGCGAATTTGTCTCGAAAGCTCAGCCAAGTTACCAAAATTTATCATTGCGTCTATTAATGAAAATATCGAATTAGGCCGTGATACTTCACTGGCCACATTGGTCATTGCTACCTGGTGTTTATACAGTGATAAACGTGTTGATCAGCAAGGGCAAGCGTTAGACATTAACGACCAAATGTCAGCACAGTTACATGAGTTTGCTAGCAGAACAGCACAAGATCCGTTAGCGTTTTTACAGCTAACCGACTTATTTGGTGATCTAAATAATCAAGCAAGCTTTTGTAAAGATTATCGTCAAGCGATTACGGCTTTATATGCACCGGGCAGTGACATTAAATCGATTATGCAAGCAAGATTACAAGCGAAAGGTTAAGCCGTATGAATAGCATATTAATTAATCATAAAGCTAAGGCCGACATTAACATCAGTTGTTTTGGCGAAGTATTGTGGGATTGTTTCCCTGATGGCAAGCGGGTTGGCGGGGCACCTTTAAATGTGTGCGTCAGACTTAATGCCTTGGGCATTAAAGGTTCGATGATCAGTGCCGTTGGCGATGATTTATTAGGTCGCGAGTTACTGAGTTTTATTGACGATCGCGGTGTTAATCGTGACTGTATCGCCATAGACCCCGTTAAAAGCACCAGCACAGTACAAGTCACTTTAGACAACAATGGGTCAGCGTCTTATGACATTGTCGCCGATACTGCGTGGGATAATATCGCATTAACGGAAGATATAATTGAGCAAGTTAATCGTGCTGACGTGTTGGTTTTTGGCAGTTTAATTGGTCGCAATGATGTGTCTCTCAATACCTTAACCGCCGTAGTTGAATTGGCTTCGTTTTCGGTATTTGACGTTAACTTACGTGCACCGCATTACCAGATTGATAGTGTGGTTAGTTTGATGAAAAAAGCAGATTTTATCAAATTAAATGATGATGAACTGTATGAAATTGCTAAAGCCATGGGCTCGCCATTTAATTCATTAGAACAAAACTTGGATTATATTGCTGAGCAAACCCAAACCAATTATCTGTGTGTTACCAAAGGCAGTCATGGAGCATTACTGAGTGTTGCAGGGCAGAAGTATTATAATTCAGGTTATTTAGTCAATGTAGTTGATACCGTCGGCGCCGGAGATTCATTTTTAGGCTCGTTACTGTACCAATTATGCAGTGATAGTAATCCGCAGTATGCGATTGATTTTGCTTGCGCTGTGGGTGCTATGGTTGCTCAGTCTCATGGCGCTACGCCAATGCTCACGTTAAATGAAATACAAGCGTTTATGCACCCGGTATAAATTGATTGGTGTTTTTGTTAGTGAAGTGTGAAGTGTGAAATTTGGGTTATTTCCCCTTTATATAACCCGTTAGCGCTTGGTTGTTATAACCAAGCGCTTTTTTTATCGAAAATCAACAGAGGCAATAAATGTTATTGCTCGCGACTTAACTCCATAATGCCTGCGGTTTTTGAACCAAATAATTGCTGATGTAAGCGACCGGCAAATTCATCGGTCATCCCAGAAATATAATCAGCAATCACCCGCATTGGATTATTATTGTCATTACGCTCTGCTAACCATCGGTCTCGAGTATTAAGTGGTAACAGACGTTCAGGATCCGAGGCAAACGCTTCAAACAATTCCATCACAACCTGTTGGCCCTTATATTCCAGCATCTGGATTTCAGGTTTACGAATAACATACTTGAAAACTAATTGTTTCAGTACATGTAATGCTGCTGCAAAGTCTGGCTCTAATTCGGCATTATATTTTAATAAGTCTTCGTCAAATTGTGGGTTGGTACTAATGCCAATCGCGGTGACGAAACCGTTGACTAAGGTACCGATAGCATCTTTGCGTAAATGATGTTCATGAGAGAATAGCTTGTCACCAATGTTAGCGATTTCCGATATCAGCCATTGATCTTTGATTTCAGTTAACTGCCCAACCACATCGCGCTGCCACTGATGTTGGTTGACAATTCCCATTACAATAGCATCCTCGAGATCGTGTACCGCATAAGCAATGTCATCTGCCAATTCCATAATCGAGCAATCAAATGACTTATAGCGCGTTTTTAAATGGGGATAATCTACATGTGTATGGCTTTGTTCACTGCTAATAAACAACTGCCTATCCGATGCTGATAATGCCGCTAATACCCAATCAATAATGGGTATATCATCATCAAATAATCCTTTTACCGGTGGCCATTCTGAGGGTTTTAGTTGGCGATGATTGGCTATGTCTGGCCTATTTTGATTGATATACAATTGCGAATACGTTGCTGGGTATTTCATTACTCCAAGTAAAGTACGCCGAGTAAGGTTCATCCCCCATGAAGGGGTATAGGGTTCTAAACGAGTTAAAATTCGAAAGGTTTGGCCGTTGCCTTCAAAACCACCGTGATGGCGCATCATGTAATTTAATGCGACTTCACCGCCGTGGCCAAAAGGTGGATGACCGATGTCGTGAGCCAAACAAATCGATTCAATGAGGCTCATTGAATTGAGTAAATACCTAAGGTCCGGATATTTTCGACGTAGTTGAGCAGTAATGCCAGTACCAATTTGTGACACTTCTAATGAATGTGTTAGCCGAGTACGGTAAAAGTCATTCATGCCAACGCCAAGCACTTGCGTTTTGGCTTGAAGCCGACGAAATGCTGCTGAATGCAGAATACGTGCGCGGTCTCGTTGATATGGGCTGCGATGATCATTACGGCGCTGTTTATCTTCACCGAGTAAACGTTGCTGCCAACGACTGTTCTGTTCTGTATTACTGGACTCGATGGTGTTATCAGGCATAAAATTCCTTTACAACATTTGATTAATTTCGTCTAAATTCAATGTAAAACTTGGAATAAAACAATCACGGAAATAAGCTACGGCAGGGTTAGGGTTGTCGTCTAACATTTGTTCTAAACGTTTACGGGCACTATTAAATTCACTGTTACCGGCTTTTTGTTCTTCTAAGCACTTTAAATATGCGCAGAGAGTATCAGCTGCTTTCACAATGGCTTTGTATTGTGGATCCGCTGCTTCACTGATAAACAGGCTGCGGTAATCGTCTTTAAATTCATCTGGTACCATTTCTAACATTCTCTGTTCAGCTATGGCTTCAATCTTTTTATATTCGGCTTCGATTTCTTTATTAAAGTATTTTACTGGTGTGGGTAAATCGCCAGTTAAAATTTCGCTAGCATCATGATAGATGGCAATGGTTGCCGCTTTATTGGCGTCTAAGTCGGTAGCGAATTTTTTATTGCTGATAATCACTAAAGCGTGAGCGACCATCGCCACTTGTAGTGAATGCTCTTGAACGTTTTCGCGGCGCACGTTATGCATTAACGGCCAACGTTGGATCAGTTTCATCCGAGATAAATGGGCAAATAAATGACTCATGAGACTCCTTACTGCGCTCAATAGTTTGTCTCAGCTTACAGGAGCTTATCAATAAAAAAAAGCGACTGTTCAGTCGCTTAGTGTTTTATTGAACAGATATCTCGTTAAGGTGCTATTGGCGATAGTCTTCCAAGAAATCACCAAACTCGGTGAGTGCTTTAGCCAAGTCTTCTTTATAGGGTAAAAAAACCACTCTAAGGTGATCTGGCTCAGGCCAGTTAAAGGCAGTTCCTTGTACTAACAGAATTTTTTTGGTTTTTAACAAATCAAGCACCAAACGTTCATCATCACGTAAATTAAACTTCTTCATGTCTAATTTCGGGAATGCGTACAAGGCACCTTTAGGTTTTTTACAGCTGACCCCAGGAATTTGATTAAGCAATTCGTACACCGCATCGCGTTGTATGGTTAAGCGGCCGTTAGGTAATATCAGCTCATTAATTGACTGATAACCGCCTAATGCGGTTTGAATAGCATGTTGATTGGGTACATTGGCACACAGACGCATAGACGCCAGCATTTCTAGGCCTTCAATGTAACTTTTGGCCGCTTTTAAATTACCCGATAACATCATCCAACCCACACGGAAACCTGCGGCGCGATAGGCTTTAGATAAGCCATTAAAGGTGATAGTCAGAATGTCATCAGATAAACCAGCGGCAGGGATGTGCTTGGCCTCGTCGTATAAAATTTTATCGTAAATTTCATCGGCGAATAATATCAAATCGTGTTGACGACATAGCTCAACAACCTCTAGCAGCAATTCTTTACTGTAAACCGCACCGGTAGGGTTGTTTGGGTTGATCATCACAATCGCACGTGTGCGGCTGCTGATTTTACTCTTTATGTCATCTAAATCAGGAAACCAATCGGCTTCTTCATCGCAGCGATAATGTACTGCTTTACCACCAGCGAGGTTTGCCGCTGCAGTCCATAATGGATAATCAGGTGATGGGATCAGTACTTCATCATCGGTGTTAAGCAGCCCTTGCATGGCCATTACGATCAATTCAGAGACACCATTGCCTATGTAGATATCTTCAATATCGACGCCAAAAATACCTTGAGCTTGGTAATGCTGCACAATGGCTTTACGCGCAGAGAATAAGCCTTTTGACTCGCAGTAACCTTGGGCACTGGGTAAGTTTAAAATAACGTCTCGAACGATTTCTTCTGGGGCTTCAAATCCAAAGGGGGCAGGGTTGCCGATATTAAGCTTTAAAATACGATGACCTTCGTCTTCTAACCGACGGGCCTCTTTATGTACTGGTCCGCGGATGTCATAACAAACGGAATCAAGCTTATTGGATTTGATAATGGGTCGCATACTACTACTCTCGATAACTAAATACGGCTTAAGTTAGCGAACCATAACGAATTTATTGGCATTGTGAAAGAGGCAAACAAGCAAAATGAATAATAATATTAGTGTTAAATGCTGATTCTGTCAGTAAATTAGCTATCGCTTCAGTGTTAAATGCTGTTTTTAGGTTGTGAATCAGTATGTGTATAGTGTTTGACAACAAAAAAGCCAGCACTTAGTGCTGGCTTTTGCTGAGTTGACTTGTGTTATTACTATTTTACTAATAACTCAAATTAACTGACGTTTAAACGCGCTTCTTGAACTCGCCTGTACGAGTATCTATTTCAATCTTGTCACCGACTTTAACAAAATCAGCAACGGTAACAGTACCACCACCAGTAATGGTAGCTGGCTTCATTACTTTGCCTGAAGTGTCACCACGAGCAGAAGGCTCGGTGTAGATAACTTCACGGACAATGTGAACTGGTAATTCAACAGAAATAGCCTTGCCTTCATAGAAGGTGACTTGGCAAACGTCTTCCATACCATCAATGATATAGTCAGCAGCATCACCTAAGTTGTCAGCTTCTACATCATACTGGTTGTATTCTTCATCCATGAATACATACATAGGGTCAGCGAAGTATGAGTAAGTACAATCAAGACGTTCTAGAATGATATCGTCTAATTTGTCTTCACCTTTGAAGGTTTGTTCAGTGCCAGAATCTAGCAATACGTTCTTTAATTTTAACTTAACGATTGCAGCGTTACGGCCAGAACGAGTTGTTTCAGTCTTCTGAACAACCCATGGGCTGCCATCTAACATGATCACGTTACCAGGACGGATTTCATGAGCAGTTTTCATTTCACTATTTCCTATATATTTAGACTTTTTTTATTTATAGAGCAGTATCTTAGCTATTTTTAACGAATTGAACTAGTCGACTCGCAAGATCTGCTTCATTTAACGCGTTAATTGGCCATTCAATAGCATGTTGCATTAAAGACAAATTAACAGAATGTAATTGTTGCCAGTGCATTACTACCGCGTTTGTATTCCCCTGGTTGAAGGCCAAATTCACCTCAGACCAAGTGGTAGCAATTTCTGGAGCAAGATTATCGCAGTAAATTTGCATAAAAGCTTGTAATTTTACCAAGTGATAATCATCTTCTTGAGGATAAATGTGCCATATGAAGGGTTTTGCAGCCCATTGAGCACGTAAAAACGAATCTTCACCCCGCACAATATTAAAATCACAGCTCCATAGCAAGCGATCAAAAGCATTTTGATCAGTCATGGGTAATATATGTAGGGTTAAGTTACCTATTGTAAATTGTTGACCGGGCATCAAATCTTTAATGTCACAGGGCAATATGCTCGTTAAGCTATGTAAACTGCGTCCTTTAGGGATTAGTGCATGAATTGGGCTTGGCGATGTTTGCCATAATTCACACAAAGCAGCTAAGGCTGGCGTTTCATAACTAAAGACACTGATAACCGTGTCTTTAGCATCTATTCCCTGTAACCCCAGTTTGTTGAACAATGCTAATTTATGTTTTGAGTCAGCTTGCCATTCGTCACGTTGATTAAATAATTCCCGCTCACAGATAAGCCCGCCTGTCTTAGGGGTAAAACCAGGAAAATAGAACCACTTTTTAACCCCACTAGGCTGTGAAGAGGGCAACCCGTGACAACCCTCTACCCAATCTTCAGCACTGAGATATTCAAGGTTTAACCATGTAGGGGCTCGAGAAAGAGGGTGTTGATGTAATTGATTTATTGTGGATTTTATTTGTGATGGTAATTCACAGGCAAATGCTTCAATAACGACATTACCAGCAATAAACTCTATATCTATTGGGTTATTCCATTGAAATATATTCACACCATTGAATATTTGCTTCGATTTATGTGGATCTAGCATGGGTAATATATGCGAAAAACTCAGTAAGTCATCGACCCATAAATTGATGGGAATATCATATTCAGCCACCAGTTGCTTAGCCAAACGCCAGGTGACACCTATGTCACCATAGTTATCGACCACGACACAAAAAATATCCCAATGAGGGTATAATGGGTTGAAATTATTAACTGACATATTGGTGGTTACTTAACCGTTAAACCAAACTATAGACATAAAAAAGCGGCAATAAAGCCGCTTTCAATCACAAAACTAATCTGATGATGTGGGTTAGTCTTCTAACTCAGCTAGACACATTTCTTCATAAACTAGCTTCACCCAGCCGTCAACACGTTCTTCAGTTAGCTCAGGTTGACGATCTTCATCAATCCCTAAACCGACAAAGTGCTTGTCGTCTGCCATGCCCTTAGAGGCTTCGAAATTGTAGCTTTCAGATGGCCAATTACCAATGATAATACCGCCTCGAGCTTCAACGATGTCACGTATCATGCCCATCGCATCAAGGAAATATTCAGCATAATCTTCTTGGTCACCACAACCAAAAATAGCGACTAGCTTATCGGTAAAGTCAATTTGCTCAAGCTCTGGGAAAAAGTCATCCCAATCACACTGTGCTTCGCCGTAATACCATGTTGGAATACCAAACATAAGCAAATCGTATTCAGCAATTTGCTCCTTGGTACTCTTTGCGATGTCTTTAACATCGAGCATGCTTTTACCCAGTTTTTTCTGGATCATTTTGGCTACAGCTTCGGTGTTGCCAGTGTCGCTACCGAAAAAAAGACCTACAGTTGCCATTGTCTATCCTTTAAATATCTAGTTCGCGTTGTGCGATGTTCTAAAAACGTCTCAGTTGTCGAGTTGCTGTTGCAGAATAAATTCGATTAACTGGCTACGGCTGATGTTACTGTTCAAAGCTTGTTGGTTCAAGGCGTCATACAAATCTTGTGACACCTTTAACTCTATTCGCTTTAAACCGTTAGCGCGATCGCGCTGAATTTGGTTACGTTTATTGATCTTTAATTGCTGCTCCCGAGAAAGAGGGTTACTTCTCGGACGCCCACGGCGAGTTTCAGCGGCAAAAAGGTCAATAGTCGTTCTATCTGTTGTTTCTTTTGCCATTGTACTCTTTAACCGATCCCAGAGCCTTCCCAGGTCATCTGAATGATACCTTTTGCAATAAACCCGGCGCAGCCGAGGAATAACACTGCCCAAACAATATATCGACCAAATTTAGGGACTTCACCTTGTTTAAGCACATCATGGATAGCCATGCCGATAAAAAAGAATATCGATGCAAAAAACAAGTTCAAGCCTACTGCTTCAATTTGTTCCATGTATTGGTTTAACATACTTCTACCTTCGCTATTGAGTGTCTGGCGAAAAGAGGGCGCGAATATATCACATCACGATACAATCGGCTATGTTCAAAAAGGTAAATATTAAAAATTTACCCTTGGTTTTGTTCAATAAACTCAGACACGATGCGATTAAAGATCTCAGGCTTTTGTGCATGTAACCAATGGCCTGTACCGTTCAATGTTTTTGCACTGGCATGTGGAAATTGACGCATGATTTCATCACGATGCTCAGCAGTGACATAATTTGACTCACCGCCACGGATAAATAGTGCTGGTTTATCAAAATGATCGTTATCGGTTAAAGGCAAATTCCAACCTATAATACGGTCGTAAGATTCGATTAGCCCAGTTAAATTCATTTTCCACTCAAAGCCGCTGTCTGTGCGTTGTAGATTCTTGAGTAAGAATTGAGATGTCGGCTCATCAATACCGGCGTTGATTAAGTGTGCTATGGCCGACTTTCGAGTGGTATCGCTGTTTAATACTAAACTGGTTAAGCCTGCAAATACGGTTTGATGTCTTGGGCTGTATGCTACCGGCGCGATATCTGCAATCACTAAGCTTTTGACACGTTCAGGGTGTAAAAGTGCCATTGCCATCGCAATTTTTCCGCCCATAGAATGGCCGACCACATGGGCTTGTTCAATCTGCAAATCATCGAGTACATCAATCATGGCATCAGCCAGTTGAGAGTAATCCATGTTGTCCCAATGCTCGCTTAAGCCATGATTAGGTACATCAACCCTTATGACTTGATGTTGTTGCTCAAGCACACTGGCGAGGTTTTTTAGATTATCAAGATTACCAAACAGCCCATGAATAAGCAGGACGGCTTCACCTTGACCAGAAGATACATAATGCATAATTCAATAAACTCATTGGACATTTAATGCGGAAGATTCTGCTGCAATGAGCCGGTCAAATCAAGTTTTGCTGACACATGTTGCCATAGTTGCTGATATTTTAAACTGCTTTCAAAAAAATATGAGTAATATAGGCCATTAAATGATTTTGTCACTTTATTAGTAGGTTAAGCATGGCTTACACTGAAGCAATATTTTTTTGATCGCATTATTATTAATTCGATCTGCGATCCCGACTTAATCTGATGCCAATGTAATCTTGGCAACAGTAATAGACTGATAGAAAAAGGATGACTCTGATGAAATACATTGAAATTGACGAAGAACTTTATCGCTTTATTGCCAGTAAAACTGAACGCATCGGCGAAAGCGCTTCCGATATTTTGCGTCGTTTATTGAACTTGTCAGTCGAAAATGTCGATATAAGCTTACCCACAGACATTAGTCATCCAAGTTTAGAGTCGCAATCGCCAGTAAATCGTCATCCGGTTTTTGATCAAGCCAAAGCGGCTGTTGAAAAAGTGATCGCTGAGCAAAAGAGTGCCATTCAGCACGTTCCATTAGACGAAGACATTGCAACGTCAACAACTATTGATTTTGATGCCATTGTAAGCCAACACTTATTAAGTCAGCAGAAAGGTGCCGTTGGGCGTTTTATGCATTTATTATCCAGCCTTGAATCCACTGCTCGTAGTGACTTTGACAAAGTGCTTAATGTGCAAGGCAAAGGACGTTTGTATTTTGCCCGCTCTAAACAGGCGTTATTAACGTCAAGTAAATCTTCTAATCCAAAAGAAATCGCATCAAGTGGATTTTGGGTCACCACCAATAACAATACCGCCAAAAAACAAACTATTCTAACAGAGGTATTGGAACATTTAGGTTGTGACAGTGAAAGAGCGAAGAGCATCGCCGAACACATTTAACCTTTGAGTTTTGTCGAAGATTCATTTTTTATTTACTAACTAGGAGACCACTCGTGGCCATTCATCAACGCGCAGGACAGCAAGCTTTACAAACGGATTTAGTGAATATTCCTAAATTGATGAGTCATTATTATCGCATTATTCCTAATGTGGAAGACGTGCAACAAAAAGTGACATTTGGTACATCGGGTCATCGAGGCAGTGCGTTTTCATCGAGTTTCAATCAAAACCACATTTGGGCTATCACCCAAGCAGTTGTCGATTATCGTCATTCCGCCAATATAAGCGGGCCAATGATTGTGGGTTTTGACACCCATGCATTGTCTTATGCAGCATTTATGTCGGTGGTCGAAGTATTAACTGCAAACCAAGTTAAAATGCTAATTCAACAGCATGATGGGTTTACCCCAACACCAGTGGTGTCTCAAGCGATTGTTCGTGCAAATTCGTCAGCACCTGCTGCGTTAATCGATGGGTTAATTATTACTCCTTCGCACAATCCTCCACAAGATGGTGGCATTAAGTACAATCCACCTCATGGCGGTCCTGCTGAAGGTGAAATTACTAAAATCATCGAAACAAAAGCCAATGAATATCTTGCCAATCAACTCTCAGGCGTTAAAAAAGTTAATTACGGTGTCGCGGTTAAGTCGGGTTGGATTGATGAAGTCGATTTTATTGCACCTTATGTTGAATCTCTTGCTGAAGTCATTGATATGGAGGCGATTAAAAAAGCCAACATTCGTATAGGTGTTGATCCTTTAGGTGGATCGGGTATTTACTACTGGGAGCAAATTGCCGCTCACTATGGTGTAGATATTACCTTAGTCAATGATAAAGTTGATCCCACATTTGGCTTTATGCCATTAGATAAAGACGGCAAAATTCGGATGGATTGCTCGTCTCCTTATGCCATGGCAGGTTTGTTAGCGTACAGCGAAGATTATGATTTGTGCGTCGGTAATGACCCGGATTATGACCGTCACGGTATTGTGTGCCCTGGCTTTGGACTGATGAACCCTAACCATTATTTGGCGGTGGCGATAGACTATTTAATGACTCATCGTCCACAATGGGCTGAGTCACTCGCAGTGGGTAAAACCTTAGTATCAAGTGCAATGATTGATCGTGTTTGTAATGCGTTAGGTCGACAATGCTTAGAAGTGCCTGTGGGCTTTAAATGGTTTGTTGATGGCTTAGCAAATAGCACCATTGCATTTGGTGGCGAAGAAAGTGCTGGTGCAGCGTTTTTAAAACGTGATGGCAGTACCTGGTGTACTGATAAAGACGGCTTTATTTTAGCATTACTAGCGGCTGAGATTTTAGCAGTAACAGGCAAAACACCTGCACAACGCTATAAAGAGTTAACCGATCAATTTGGTGAAAGTTTTTACACTCGTATCGATAGCCCAATTAGTCTTAAGAAAAAAGCTAAGTTTGAACAGTTAAATCGTGACAGCTTTACCGACACAGAATTAGCGGGTGAGGCGATTACAGCAATATTAAGTCATGCGCCTGGTAATAATGCGGCGATTGGCGGGATTAAAGTCACTACCGAAAATGGCTGGTTTGCTGCGCGTCCATCAGGTACTGAAGCCTTGTTTAAAATCTACGCCGAAAGCTTTATTAGTCAGCAGCATTTGGATGACATTATTACTCAAGCACAGACTATGATTGATCAAGCTTTGAAAGGTTAAGTTAACTGTTACTTGTTTAATAAAAAAAAGCACTGATTTTCAGTGCTTTTTTTGCTTCTATTGATGCGATTTTTTTGTCAGTATGGCTTAACTGTTCGTTGTTAATAATTAATGTTAAGTCATTTCAAGGAAGATATTAATGAATAAATATATGTCACTACTTTCTTTACCTGTGATTATTTTATCGGGTTGCCAAACTCAAACTCAAACTCAAACTCAAACTCAAACCGTTCAAGTACCTCAAGCCGTGTTTAATACAAAGGTAATCACTATTGAAAATTCTCAACTCAATCAATATTGGTCATTGGAGCAGATTAAACCTGTAATGTTAAACAAACGTCCTGATTGGTTACCAAGAGGTGCAGGTAAGGGCGAATATTATATTACGATTGACTCAAACGGTAACGAAGTCAGCAAAGAGCTTATTAGCTCGCAGCCAGAGGGCTGGATGACGCAAGCATTAGTCAATAAGATGCCAAAACAGCAGTATGTGCCAGCGGCATCGAATATTAAGCGAGTACCAGTGAAAGTGAAAATGGATTTTGAAGTAAAGCGTATGAATTGATCTTGAGGTTACTTAACCTGTATTGAGCGATTTAACCAAATATAATTCGAGGGCAGAATAATATATTCCGCCCTCGATATTATTTTACAAACTATACATTATGACTAACCGTCGTCACTAGGCTAGGTCAAACCTGTCTGCATTCATTACTTTAGTCCACGTTTTAACAAAGTCTTTAACAAACTTCTCTTTTGCGTCGTCTTGTGCATAAATCTCTGCATACGAACGTAAAATAGAGTTTGAGCCAAAGACTAAATCAACACGAGTTGCAGTCCATTTCACTTTATCAGTGCTGCGCTCCACAATGTGATACAGATTTTTACCTGCCGGCTTCCAGTTGTACGACATATCAGTTAAGTTGACAAAAAAGTCATTTGATAACACGCCAACATTGTCGGTAAATACACCGTGTTGACTGTTGTCGTAGTTGGTCCCTAATACTCGCATACCACCAACCAATACTGTCATTTCATGCGCGGTTAGCCCCATTAATTGAGTACGGTCGAGCATCATTTCTTCTGGCTGAACGATATAGTCTTTCTTTTGCCAGTTTCTAAATGCATCGTGTAGAGGCTCTAACACATCAAAAGACTCAACATCAGTTTGAGCTTGCGTTGCATCGCCACGTCCGGCAACAAAAGGCACCGATATCTTAACGCCAGCAGCATGAGCAGCTTGCTCTACTGCGGCTGATCCTCCAAGCACAATTAAATCTGCAATACTGACCGGCTTAGTTAGGCCTGCTTGAATAGTGGTTAACACCGCTAATACTTTTTGTAACCTTGTCGGCTCGTTACCTTGCCAGTCTTTTTGTGGCGCTAAACGAATACGTGCACCGTTGGCTCCGCCACGAAAATCTGAACCTCGGAAAGTGCGGGCACTGTCCCAAGCCGTAGCCACAAGTTCAGCAATACTTAATCCACTGGCCAGAATCTTAGCTTTAGTGTCGGTAACTTCTTGTTCGGTTAAGCTGTAATCAACTTGTGGAACAGGATCTTGCCATATTAACTCTTCAGCAGGTACATCCGTGCCTAAATAACGACTTTTAGGACCCAAATCTCTGTGGGTAAGCTTAAACCAAGCACGAGCAAACACATCCGAGAAATAAGCTGGATCTTGATAAAAGCGATCTGAAATTTTTCTATACTCTGGGTCCATCTTCATCGCCATATCAGCGTCGGTCATGATAGGACTTAGGCGAATCGATGGATCTTCAACATCAACAGGCTTATGCTCTTCTTTGATGTCGATAGGCTGCCATTGCCATGCACCAGCAGGGCTCTTTTTAAGTTCCCACTCGTAGTTAAGCAATAACTCAAAGTAGCCATTGTCCCACTGAGTTGGGTTGGTTGTCCAAGCGCCTTCAATACCGCTTGTTACCGTGTCACGGCCAATACCGCGGCTTGTTTTGTTTAACCAGCCTAAACCTTGGTCTTCGAGTTCAGCCCCTTCAGGAGCGGCTTCGAGCTTTTCTGCACGACCATTGCCGTGACATTTACCGACAGTGTGACCACCAGCAGTAAGCGCGACGGTTTCTTCGTCATTCATTGCCATGCGTTCAAAGGTGACACGAATGTCTTGTGCGGTTCTCAGTGGGTCTGGCTTGCCATCAGGACCTTCAGGATTGACATAAATTAATCCCATCATTACGGCGGCTAATGGATTTTCGAGATCTCGTTCGCCTGAATAGCGGCTATTGGGTGTATCGCTTGTTGCCAGCCATTCTTTTTCTGAACCCCAGTATATGTCTTTCTCTGGATGCCAGATGTCAGCTCGGCCGCCAGCAAACCCAAAGGTTTTTAGGCCCATAGATTCATAAGCAATGGTGCCAGCGAGAATGATCAAATCAGCCCAAGACAACTTATTGCCATATTTCTTTTTAATTGGCCACAGTAATCTACGTGCTTTGTCTAAATTGGCGTTATCTGGCCAGCTGTTGAGTGGCGCAAAACGTTGGTTACCAGTTCCTGCACCGCCGCGACCGTCTGCTATACGATAAGTACCAGCAGAGTGCCAAGCCATACGGATCATCAGTCCACCATAATGGCCCCAGTCGGCTGGCCACCAATCTTTGCTATCAGTCATGAGTGCGTGGAGATCTTGTTTTACCGCAGACAAGTCGAGGCTTTTAAACGCCTCGCGGTAATCGAAGTTAGGATCCATTGGATCGGTTTTATTGTCATGCTGATGAAGAATATCGAGATTAAGTGCATTAGGCCACCACTCCATAACGTCGCTCGCGACTGTGGTATTGCCGCCGTGGTTTACTGGGCATTTGCCTTGGGTTTGTTGTGCTTTGTCCATGATAGGTTCCTTTATCACTAAAAATAGCATAAATTTTATGCATCACTGGATTTCTATAACAGGCTAACTGACTGTGACTACGAATGAAAGCGACTTTTTTCGGTCCGGCTAATCGATTTTATTGATCAATAAGATTAGTCATGCTGACTGTTAAAAATCGTTCGATAATAGAACAGTATGTTGATAGAGATTAGGCCAATAATTTGGTGTAAGTCATGATCCAAGTCATTAAAGACTATGATGCTAGACTGCGGTGCTCATTGATTGTTGTACTTGAATATAATGGGCAAAAGATGACATGTGCATAGGTTTACTATAGTAGTAACCTTGGGCGAGATCGCAACCCAGTGATGCTAGTAATGTCGCCGTTTCACTGTTCTCTACGCCTTCTGCTACAACATTACAATTTAAGTGTTGGGACAGAAAAATGACTGATTTTACTATTGCCAAGTCTGCATCGCTATGATGGATACTGTTGATAAATGAACCATCAATTTTAATTTGGGTAACAGGAAGGTCACGCAGTAGTTCTAGCGAAGAAAACCCCGTTCCAAAATCATCAATACTGAATGCTCCCCCCGCAGCGGTAATCTGTGTCATCGCATCCTTAGCTTGTGCAACATTGGTCATCATTGCACTTTCGGTTATTTCAAACATTATCTTCTGCGATGAGTGATTGCCGTTAACAAGTGACACACTTTTATTGATTAGGGTTGGATCTTGTAAATCTTTAGCGGACAAATTGAGGTGGATACACAAAGACAACCCCAAGGATTCAAAATGCTCAACGTCCTTTGCAACTTGTTGCATTACCCAACCGGTTATTTGGTTTATAAGGGTAGTTTGTTCGGCAATATTAATAAACACACTTGGGGGTGTGTAACTGCCATCTGGACGAGGCCAGCGAATAAGCGCTTCGACGCCGTAAAGGCTGTTGTCGCGAAGATTTATGATAGGTTGATACCAGAGTTCAAACTCCTGTTGTTCAATCGCGCGTTTTAATAAAGCACTGATATTCACTTTTTCGGCGGCATTGGTTTCAAGGCTATGATCATAGGTGGTATATAAGGTGGCTAGTTTTTTACTTGAGTACATAGCAATATCGGCTTGCTGTAACAATTGACCTATTTCACTTGCGTAGCTGGGATAGTGAGATAATCCTACGCTAGCGCCCACTAATAAATCATAACTCTCAATGCAAAATGCCTTTTCAAGCGCCTGGTGTATAGCGTTAATGGTGTGTTGAACCAGAGCTAATTCTACTTGAGTGACAATGACAGCAAATTCGTCTCCGCCAAGTCTAAATAACGCTGCATCATCGGGTAAGTGTTCCGAAACACTCTTACCGACTTCAATTAAGAGTAAGTCACCATAATAATGGCCTAAAGCATCATTGACTTGTTTAAAACGGTTTAAATCAATCAGCAACAGGCTGAATGGCAGTCCAACATCGACATGATGACTTAACGAGTTCATTAAATATTGTCGATTAGGTAGACCTGTTAAGCTATCGTGCAGCGCATTACTGCGCTCATTGATGACTAATTTTTCGACTTTAAGCAAACTCATTAAACTCAGTCGAGTGACCAACACAACAAATCCGCCACCAGAAAACATGATGATGCAAAAAATGACATCTGATATTGCCAAGTCAGATTGTTTACACAGGTAATAAAAAACCCCTGTATAGCCCAGCACGAAAAAGATGATCAATCCTCTAAGCACTCGCCAGCCAGTATTATTGTCCTTAACACAAATTTTGTTTACTGCTCTTAAACTAAAGACCAGCATACAGAGTCCTAAAATAAGCATTGATAAAGCCAATATCTGCAACAATCGCTATTTCCTGTGGTAAGAAGGGAAGGATAATCGATAAAACGAGCGAGCTGTTATTAAAGATTGCTGTAAAATGTAGTTGTGAAGGTGTGTTGTTTGTGTAGATTTATTAAGGACAGTGTATTTTAAATAGCGTAAAAAAGGTGCCTGTTAGGTAAATGGCTAACCCAAGATAGGTTAACCATTTAAATACTAGTGTACTAATGTTGTTTTTGCGTACTTAAAGTAGAAAATGAAATCAATTATTTAACGACGATTCTCATCATATTTAGTCATTGCACGTTGAGGTATCAAACATCTAACCGCGCAATGACATCTTGCCTTATACAGAATCAATATGTATTCATTAGCCGCGGTAACCAAATAATTTTTGTTCAATGATGGCTTTACTGACGGCTTCGGGTACGGCGTTAACCCATTCCCCTTGACCGCGACAAATTTGTTGTAAAATCTCTCGAGAAAAAATATTAAACAAATCAAGATTGCTTGATTCAATACTGGTGATAAAGCCGTTATCAAGCACGTGGCGAAATAAATAACGCAAGTTATTAGGCACACTGACATTGGTTAAGTCATTTAGCTCGCCTTTTTCATCCCGTTCTGGGTAGACAAACAAACGCGTATTATCAGGAAATAACTTACCAAAAGCTTCAAGAATGCCGCCTTCCATGCCACGATAATATTCTTCATCAAAAATTTGTTTAATGTTAACAATGCCCACCACAATGCCAATTTGTAATTGGGTGTACTGACGAAAATAAGCACGTAATGAAAAATAGCGGGTGTAATCAGAAATCATTACGTTATAGCCTAATAAGTTAAGCAATTTAACCCGTTCCATAATGTCCTTCTCGGTCATATTGGCATCTTTACCGTGTAAGTCATTCAGTGATATTTCTGCGATTAACACGGTATTTTTATCGGTTACCCCTTCTAATGTCGAAAAGGCTTTGTAGCCTTGCTCAATCATATCGACATTAAGGTTGGTAATGGGTTTAAATGAACCACGAATGGTTAACACGTTCTTTTTGTACAGCATATCGGCAGGTACCGCGACACTGCCATCGGCTTTGAACATAATCGCGCGAGTTTTCCAGCTGCGAATAAGATGAATATTCTTGGCTTGATTGTCGACATCTTCAAAGTAGGGACCTTGAAAGTCGATACAATCAATTTCAATCCGATTGGCTTTTAGGCTGTCGGTTAACGAATCGATAATCATTTTTGGATCTTCAAAATAATAGTAGCTGGCGTAAATAAGGTTAACCCCTAAAATACCCAGTGCTTGTTGTTGTGCTTCAGCGCTGTCATCAAACATGCGTACATGGACAATAATATTAGACGGCTCAGCACCAGGGTACATTTGAATACGCACCCCGCACCATGCATGGCATTCGTTTTTACGATTAAAGCTCTTGGCTGAGACAGTAGCTGCATAGGTAAAATATCGTGAAGACTTAGAGCGAATGGCTCCAACACGATCGACCACTAAATCAAACTCTTGCTCCATCATCGCTAGCACACGAGCTTTACTGACATAACGGCCATCTTCTTGGACACCATAGATGGCATCTGAAAATTTCATATCGTAGGCCGACATGGTTTTCGCTATCGTACCCGCAGCAGCGCCAGCCACAAAAAAGTTACGTGCGACTTCTTGTCCTGCACCAATTTCAACAATGGTGCCGTACTTTTTTTCGTCTAGATTTAAACGAAGGGCTTTTTCTTTGGTGCCACGCGAACTGACTTGCTTATCCATATTATCTCCACACGATAAAATATTCATATCTTAAGGTTACGGCTAACAATGTTATAGCAAGTTGAAATATGCGCTAGTGCTGAAAGGAAAAATGTGTCGATATAATGATGATTTTACGTTAATTGTTACTTTATTGATGTTTATAGTGGCATTTTTACTCAGGTCGTCGATGCAGATGGCCAGAATCATTATTTTTAGATTAAACAGAAGATAGCCGCCACAGTTTTAACAAAATGTGGTGGCTATGGAGATGTTATCTCGAGTCCAGGCTATCTCTCGTACTGGTTATCTTGGGACATCCATCATGGTTTGCAAAAACACCGCCGAAAAAGGCGCTTTTTGTTGTTTTTTAATCTGTGGACTTAACCCATTTTCAAATAAAACAAATAAATAATCATGACCATTACTGACATTCACTCTGCCAGCTAGGTTTGCAATGCCCAACATACTGCCTGTTTTAGCAAACACATGGTTTTTCAACGGTGATTTATTGAAATAGCGTTTATAGCGTAAAGTGCCACTAACACCAGATTCTGGTAACAACTCGAGTAAAAAGTGGTACTCAGGTTGTTGGTATAGGGTGGTGAGTACACTTAATACGTGCTCAGGTGTGAGTAAGTTATAACGCGACAAACCAGAGCCATCGGCGATGTTTGCATTTGATAAATCGATGCCAATAGAATACAGAATGGTTTTTAATGCTTGGCCACTTCGGGCAAAATCACTGGGTGCTTGATAATAAACCTCACCCAATTTTTTTAATAAACTGTCGGCAATTAAATTATCTGATTTAAGCAACATGGTTTCGAGCAATTTAGGCAAGGCTGCAGATTGGTGGCTGGCGATCACTTGTCTTTGAGCCATAAACTGCGGTTCTGTATTCATGTTTCGTGCTGTAATGGGTTGCTGATGCACAATGCCTAAAGAAGCCAATTGTTTGGCTACGATCTGTTGCGCGTACAGTTGTGGTTCGGTAATGGCTATTGCCAAAGGCAATGATTTAGCGCCGACATGGCAGCCACTAAGATGATAGCGATTATTATCGAAACGGCTTAACGTTAACTGACACTGTGGTACTGATTCTGTTAGATATGCAGGAAGCACAACCGCATCGGTTAATGTCTTCACTGTGGGCTTAGCAACAGGTCGGTTGATGATTGGGGTGACAAAATAAGCATCATTGGTGATTTCAATGGGTCGGTTTCCCATCATGGTGATGTTGGCCACTTTATTGTAGCCAGTTGTTGCTAATCGACCATAGACACAATTTTTATCAATGATGAAAGGCGATATTGGCGCTGCGTAGCAAATCCCTAAATCATCCCATACCCAGCCAGGTGCTTGCAGTTGGCTATCTTGCTCACTGGTTAATACAATATTGCCCGTCAGTTCAGTGATACCTAGCAGACTTAAAGAGGCGAGTAACTGTCGCAAATCTTGATATTTTAAGGTTGGGTCGCCACTAAATTCTATGTAAATGTCGCCAGAATATATGCCATTATTAATTTGGCTTTTATCCAAAGGTTGCTCAGCTAACGTAGTTAAACGGGTTTGATAGGTAAAGTCTTTACCGAGTTGTTTAGTTGCAGCCAATGCGGTTAACAGTTTTTGAACACTGGCTGGTTGCATTAACGATTGGTTGTTGTACTTAAAGACTGTTTGTTGAGTCGTCATGTCCCACACTGTGATGCCGAGCTGTGAATGTGTTGGTTTTAGTAACTGGAGCATATTATCAAGATACAATGCTGCAGGTTGCTGGTTAGTACTATCACTATGAATTGTTTGTGGCTGACTGGGTGCTACTTGGTCGGGTGTTTCTGCTGCGATTGCAACATTCAACAGGCTTGTGGTAATCAATGCTCCTAGCAGACATAAGGCTTGAGTGAACCGCAAAGAGGGTTGTTCATAAAAGAAACGAGGCTGGGGGAGACAAAAAAGAAGGGAATTCATAAAAGCCTATTGTGAGAGTTCAGTAACGATAGGTTATGTTAGCTGATGATATCCTTAGCTGATATGCATTTGATGTTTTTTGGTTATATTTCCTCATTTATGATAATTAGAATTAATGTTTAACTCATTATCATTGACGCTTTAGTTGACTAGTTAGCAAGCAATCTCGCTTTATTATGCAAATTATCAACAAAAAAGCGTACTAAAACCGCAGCTAAGTAAGAAAAATCTTGCTCATCACCTTGTTAGTCGGTAATTTCTATCAGCTTAACAGAACGCCAAGCTCACTAATCTTTAGAATTAGATGCCTCGGAGCTGCAATAGTTCTATTTTGCAGCATATTGTGGTGTGATATAAGTTGATTAGAGCGGATAGACAGACCACGATAGACCATTCAGCAATGATATTTATTATTGTAAAGGTTATCTCGTTAGCACTATCGATATTGCGTTAAAAGAAACATCATCAATTGAGGTTGACGTTACTTATTCTGAAGTCACTTATTCCCTCAATTTATCTGTAAGCATGGCATGTATTACTTGCTAAACAGTTGAACAGCGTACTTACAATTACAATATATCGCTGTGATGTTTTTTAAATTTGATCCCATTACTGATTATGGTAATGGTCACCCATTTTAAGGAGGATGCCTTGCTGGATAAGCTAGGTGGTATTGCCCTAAATGCAGATGCTGTGTCTTGGTTGCTTAAGCCAAAAGATTTTAAGCAAGCCTTACTAACTAAAATTGCATCGGCAACATCTTCAATTTACATCGCAGCATTATATGTTGAAGATGATGAAGCTGGCCGTGAGGTATTGCAGGCGTTATTAGACGCAAAGAACCAAAACCCACAATTAGATATCAAAGTGTTAGTGGATTATCATCGTGCACGCCGAGGCCTAATAGGTCAAAAGGGCGACAGTGGTAATTATATTTTATATCGTCAATTAATGGACCAAGCAACGCATCCGTTTGATATTGTCGGTGTGCCGGTGAAGTCTCGCGAATTTATGGGTGTACTGCATCTTAAAGGCTTTATCATCGACGACACTGTTATTTACAGTGGCGCGAGCATTAACAACATTTATTTACAACAGCAAGAAAAATACCGTTTCGATAGATACCATGTTATCGATTGTCCTGAGCTGGCTCGCAGTATGCGTGACATGATAAAGCAGAATATCGTTAGCGATCCTGCCGTAAGTGTATTAAGTCAAGCGGCAGACAATGAAGATAACCCTGAAAAGAACGATGTAAAAAGTTTTAAACATCGTCTATCTCAGGCCCGTTATCAGTATACCTCTACCACAGTGGGTAACCGTGTTACGCCATTGATCGGTTTAGGCAGAAAAAACAACGGATTAAATGACACTATTGTTAAGTTAGTCGATGAATCAACTAAAGAGTTGTTTATTTGTACGCCTTATTTCAACCCGCCAACGATTTTAACTCGTGCATTAGCAAGACATCTGCGTGATGGCAAAAAAATAGATATTGTCGTTGGTGACAAAACGGCGAATGACTTCTACATTCCGCCGGATCAAGATTTTTCAACGATTGGTGCGTTGCCGTACATGTACGAGCAATCACTGCGTAAATTTGCCAAAAACCAGCAATGGGCTATTGAGAACGGACAACTGAATATTCATTTATGGAAAGATGGTATTAACAGTTTTCATTTGAAGGGCATCAGTGCCGATAATCGAAAGCATCTGATAACGGGTTCGAACCTAAACCCACGAGCGTGGGCATTGGATTTAGAAAATGGCTTATTATTGCATGATGAGTCAGGATCTTGGAAAGAGTCGTTTATTCAAGAGCAGCAATATATCTTGCTACACACTGAGCGATTATTTCATTATAGCCAAATCGATACTTTGCAGAAATACCCTAAACCGGTGAAGAAAATAATGAATCGAATTCGCCGTTTAAAAGCAGACTTTTTATTACGCCGTATTCTATAATTTCCTCATAATGCGTTTATCAGTTCATCACCAGCATTGGTGATGAATTTTTTTCATCTTAGAGTTGCAGAATGTCAGAATTACCGACTAAACCCACTAAAGCGCCAATTCATGCGGTTCACCGTTTGCATGAGTATCGAAATTCCTTGTCGACAAAGCCCTTTGGCGCGCGAGGAAAGAAACTTATTAGATGTAATTTGTGTCTCTTGGGTGAATTATTTTGCACATGTAAACATCGTCAATACTTGAATACCAACACCAGCTTTATGTTGATTATGTATAACGATGAAGTATTAAAACCAACCAATAGTGGTAGGCTGATTGCCGACTTAATTCCTGATACCCATGCGTTTTTGTGGACTCGAACCGAGACCGATACTGCAATGTTGGCTTTATTGTCTAATCCAACTTATCAACCATTTTTAGTCTTCCCACAACAATATATTGAGAACGATCAAGCCGTCGTTGAGCAAATAACGGCCACTTCGTTGACGACTGAGCAGGGCATAACCAAAATACCTTTGTTAGTTATGCTTGATGGCAGTTGGCGTGAAGCCATTAAAATGTATCGTAAAAGCCCGTATTTACAACAAATGCCAGTGCTTTCATTTGCACCTGAAACCTTAGCAACCTACGCTCTGCGTAAAGGCAGCCATGATTTTCAACTGGGCACAGCAGAAGTCGCGGCAATGGCATTAACCGCAGCTCAAGAGCCTCAAAATGGTGTAGCATTATCGACTTGGTTTGATTTATTCGTAGAATCTTCCTTGCTTGGGCGTAACCGTCGGGCAAAAGAAACCTTAACGCCAATTTCTGAGTTTATTGATGCTTTTAAACATGCATTACAGGCTAGTCATGAGGGCGGTAAAAAATAGCTTAATCGGCGCCAAACGGTTGCATATTGTGTTAAATTACGTGATGCTAACTGAACGTTAATGGTGTTAGTTATCGCTATTAGGTTATCAATTTTACCTAAGCAACATTCTAATCTGCAGGATTTTATTAAGGATCGTTTCGTACACATTATGGAAGAGTTGATAAACAGTGCTAGAGAGATAAATACTAAAAAATTAGTTGTTTTGTGTCGTCTTGAACCCGGTTGTTTGGGACCAGATGGTGCTGAGCATATCAACACTTTTTGCCAGGTGGCCGAGCGAGCATTAGTAAACTTAAATGCTGATGTGTGTCATTGGTTTCTTGCGCCTCGCTTAGACAAAAGCTTAATAGAAATTCAATACAGCCTTGCAGGTAAGGTGTTGTCTCGTGATAAAGCGGTTAAGTTTATTAGCTCGTTTGATCAAGACCTTGATGACATAGAAGAGCGTTTTGAAGATAAATTGACCCAATTAATTAATCAATATATTGCCCGTAAACGGTAAATGTAGCTCATGTGTTTTAGATTCCTTTCATAGCACTTTAGCCTGTACTTTAACTCTCCCCATAGTGCTAAGGCTTACCGTTTTATCAATTATCGTATAATCCTATGTTGTTTGGGGTTAATAACAGGATTTTATATGACTCCCTCAGCATATAGTGACGCAGCAACTTCTGATGCCGCTCCAACATTTTTCGATCAACAGACGCTACACCAATTGTTGCAGCAACAATTTGGTTTTACTGAGTTCAGAGAAGGCCAACAAGCCGTTATTGAAACCATTTTGGCCGGTCATTCTGCGTTAGCTATATTTCCTACCGGTTCAGGTAAGTCCTTGTGTTATCAGTTTTGTGCCCAACAGTTACCCAACCTAACCTTAGTTATTTCGCCTTTGCTGGCTTTAATGAAAGATCAGCTGGCATTTTTAGCCAGTAAAGGCATCGCCGCCGCCAGTATTGATTCAAGTTTAACTTATGAACAAACGCAACAAGTGATGCGCGATGTACGAGATCAACGTACACGAATTTTGATGGTGTCAGTTGAGCGTTTTAAAAATGAACGTTTTAGGCAATTTCTTAAGTCAGTCCCTATTTCGTTGCTGGTGGTTGATGAAGCGCATTGTATTTCAGAATGGGGACACAATTTCAGGCCTGATTACTTAAAAATCCCTCAATATTGCCAAGAATTTTCAATCCCTCAAAGTTTGTTATTAACAGCGACGGCAACTGAGCAAGTAAAATTGGATATGGCTAAACGTTTTGGTTTGATACCAGAGCAGGTGGTGCAAACCGGTTTTTATCGGCCAAATTTAGATTTGTCTGTTGTCGCGGTTAATCAGCAACAAAAGCTCACTCAGCTCGCGTATACCGTTAAAAACTATCAAGGTGCTGGCATAGTATATGTAACCCTACAGAAGACCGCTGAGGACGTTACTGCGCACTTAATCAGTCAAGGGATCAATGCTGCTGCGTACCATGCAGGTATGGATCAAACTGTTCGACAACATATTCAACAACAATTTATGCAGAACCACATTCAAGTGATAGTGGCGACTATTGCTTTTGGTATGGGCATTGATAAATCAGATATTCGATTTGTTATCCATTTTGATTTACCTAAGTCGATTGAAAATTACAGCCAAGAAATCGGTCGAGCAGGGCGTGATGGTTTGCTAGCCCATTGTGTGACGTTAGCAAATTTAGATGGATTAAATACTGTTGAAAATTTTGTTTACGGTGATACACCTGAAGCAGATAATATAGGTCAATTATTAGGCATTATTGCAGATGAAACCGAAAGTGGTCGCTGGGAAGTACAAGAAACGCCATTGTCCACAGCATGTAATATTCGTTCATTGCCGTTGAAAACATTATTTGTGCAGTTAGAACTTTTAGGCGTGATCCGCCCAAGCTATGCTTATTTTGCTGAATTTAAATATCGGTTTGTGGAAGACCAGCAAGCCATCCTCAGTCGGTTTAACGATCAGCGCCAGCAATTCTTGAGTCAGGTATTTGCCCATACGCAGTTTAAAAAGGTGTGGGGACAACTGGATTTTGACAGTTTATATCAACAACATGGTTGTGAACGACAACGAGTTGTTGCGGCATTAGACTATTTAGCTGAACAGAATTTGATAATTCTTGAGACAAAAAAAATCACTCAAGTGTATGATGTACAACAGCAGGCATTAGCGACACCGCAGCAATTACAACAATTGACCCAGCAACTCAGTCAATATTTTAGTGAGAATGAACATAAAGAGATTGTGCGGATTGGTAAGCTAGTCGATTTTTTTGAACTTGATCGTTGTTTAAGTGCAAATTTAGCTCACTATTTTGATGACCACTCGGTGCCACAAGTATGTGGTCACTGCAGCGTTTGTCGTGGGCAAATTGCCGTCTTATCCAAACAGGCTGTGGCTCCGTTACCAGACTCGGCCACAGTGACAACATTGCTTGAACCGTTAATTTTAGTGGCTCGAGCAAAATCGTTACCCACTCCAACCATTGCCACGCAGGCTAAATTTCTTGCTGGTATGATAATGCCAATGTTTAGTCGTTTGAAAGTTAAACAACTAGATGGCTTTGGACGTTTTAGTGCTTATCGATATCAAGATATTCTGGATACTGTTAAGAAGGTAAATTCATGAAACCGGTTCCTAAAATACTGTTAGAGCGACACGGTGAGTTAATACAAAGTGAAGGCGTGACGGTGGTGTCCCATATTCAACGGCAAGTTGGAGAATGGGTGGTTCAAACGTTAATGATTAAAGATTGCGATGTGCCATTTAAATACAAGCGACCTCAGCGTTTCAAGAGTTTGTTAGATCATAAAGTCAATTTAATTTACTACCCGGCAAAAGAAGTCGTGGGTGGATTTGAAATTGAAATAATGCAAGTGGTAAGGGTTCGCCGTTACTAAATCTAATCGATTAAGCTCAGCACACGATTGTCTCGGTGTGCTGAGTATTAAGAGTGGATCATTTGAGCTTTTCTCAATGTGATTCAACAATTGATGTGCCATTTTCATATCACGTTTCCAAGCATGGCAATATCGTCGCTTAGCCATTGTACAAGTGTAGTATCATCTCCCGCATCAATCTGCTCGACTAATGTCATTGCGCTTGCCACAGCACCCACATTGGCCGTTAGGCAGGGTTCAACTAACCCAAATCAAATACCCATAAATCGTCAACAGATTAACAAGGTAGCCCGAGAATAAAGATAAACTCTTTGCGTCTAATCATTATTGGCCACTATACACAAACTCGCTCGCAGTTTTCCACACTCTATATCGTAAGTCGGTGCCTTCTGGTAAATAAAACACTTTAGGTTGACGGCTGTCATAGCGTAATGTCAGTGCTTCATTAAGCACGATAAACTCAGCTGATTTAGCGTTAGTGCACATCATTTTGGTTGTCGGACCTTGCATCACTTTTTCGACTAGGTAATAGACATATCCCCAACCGGCTAATGATACTTTGTCAATGTCACCGATGAGCTTGGTCTTATTACAATCGACGATTTGATTTTGACCAATTTGCACTTCAAACATGTAATCTTGCTCATTTTTCAGTTCAGGCAAGGTCAGTACATGTTGTACCATGCCCTCAGTGGGGGCTGGATACATTTTACTGGCTCGTTGCGGCTGATATTGACTGACATCCATAACCGTAGTGTTAATTTTCAGGGTGTTCAGATAATGATTGTCAACGGGACTGGTAGCTCGCGATCCAAACGAGATGACACCGGCACAGATGACCGTAACCGTCATCACGAATTTTATGGTATCTGTAACACTGATTCGTTTCATATTCTGTCCTTTTAAAATGCATGTAATACCATCTCGCATAAAACGGCATTGTATTGTCCGTATGCACACACAAACGCTAAGGTATAGTGTGTACTTCTCACAATTAATCCCAGAAAAAGAGGCCAAATCGTCTTTTACCTACCAATTGACTTGTGCATATAATTCATAGCAGGTTTGGCATCAAACAATCCAGCTTAACCTTATTTACTCGCTCTTTCGTCAGAGTTGTATGAGTTATTTAGTGTAAACGCTGCTTGGCATGAAAAGGGTTAAAATGATTATTTTTTATTTACGCTTGTTTATTGGACAACATCAATAATTGAGTTTAGTTCATAAGTATGACATAACATACTGATAACCTTTGACACATTGTATTTATTAATAAGGTATCGCCTTCGATGCATAATACCCAAAATCTTGAACAAACCTCGCATATACTGCATTTAGCGTTACCTAAAATGGCAGACTTAGCTATTCCTGTCACGCCAGAAAACTATGCTATTTGGTTTGATTATTTTGCTGAGAGTAACCTTAATCTAAAACGCGCAATTGACGGTTTAATTGCTAATGGTGTTCAATTTACTCCCGAAGTTAATTTAGGTTTATACAATCGATTTATTGAAGAACAATCACCAGAAATTATTGAAAACGTCCAAATCGAAACTCAAATTCTGATTAACAGCTTACTTAATAAGATTGAGCAGTTAAATGTTGGCACGGAATCTTTTTCATCTAACCTCAATCAATTTGGCGAAAAGCTGCAAACAAATCCTAATGCTGATGAGCTCAATCTTATCGTTGGTTCCATTGCCGCCGAAGTTGATCAAGTCATTGCTAATAATCGCCAAATGTCTGCGAGCCTCGAGTCATTATCTGAAGAAGTTGCTAACCTTAAAGACGAAATGGAAAATTTGAGTAAAGTGGCTATGACGGATGAACTTACATCGTTAAAGAACCGCCGCTCTTATGAGTTGTTTGCTGCAGAGCAGGTCACCAAGTTTGTCGACACTCAAACGGTATGCAGTTTGTTGATGATTGATATTGATAATTTTAAGATGTTTAATGATACTTTTGGCCACTTAATTGGCGATAAAGTGTTGGCTTATGTGGCTTTAGCCATGAAAAATACCGTTAAAGGCGATGATTTGGTTGCTCGCTATGGTGGTGAAGAGTTTGTGGTAATGTTACCCAATGCCAAACTTATCGATGCCGTTAACGTGGCGGAAAAAATACGTGAAAGAATTGCATTAAAACAGCTTTCTATCGGTAAAGAAAAGAAACAAAACCTGGGGCATATTAACGTTTCTATTGGAGTGGCCACTATTCAAACGGGTGATGATGTAGATACCTTATTATCGCGGGCTGACGAACAACTTTATATTGCAAAAGCTGCCGGCAAAAATTGCGTCAAATTTGGTTAACATTAATCGGTGGTTTTACGGTGCGATGCTCTTTTAATTAGCTTGTTTACTGTAACAAATGTTTGCAGTAACCAATATTTGTGGTAACAAATGTTTGATTTAAAAACGTTAAGCCCACAACGAATCAACTTTTTAGCGGTTGACCAATGTGGGCTTATGTTTATCTGCTGTTGATTACATTTAACACAACCAAAATGTTATTGCGCCTTTGGTTGTAAATCCATGTGCATCTTTATTAAATGTTCTTCCATATCAAATGATACGGTAAACCCAAGTGACTTGGCGAGGTTGGCCATACTGCGGTTTTCAAACATGGTAAAGCCCGTTAAATAAAGTGTATTGTTGGTTTTATAGTAAGCAATCAGTTTTTCCAGTAGTAACTTGCCTAAGCCAATCCCTTGATAATTACTGCGAACCGCCATAGCAAACTCGGCTTCGGTATTATCTGGGTCGATAGACGCTCTCACAGCCCCTAATGTTAGCTCTTCACCATCCTCTGTCATTGTCGTCGCAATAAATGCCATCTCACGCGAATAATCAATTTGCGTTAATACTGCCATTTCTTCATGGGTCATGCGTGATCGCACTCCAAAATAGCGCTTGTATCTGTCTTCATCACTTAACGAATTATCAAAATCTAAGTGTTTAGGCTCATCTTCTGGCAAAATAGGCCGTAACATTATCTCAAGACCATTTTTTAAAGTGGTAGTTTGTTCTAATTCTTTTGGATAGGGCAAAATCGCTAAACGGTTAATGTTGTCTTGCGGGGTGGCATGAAGCCGCATATTGACATCTAACAAGGTGATTTTCTCACCCGCGGCCAAAACAGGATTAATGTCTACTTCGGCAATTTCAGGACAATCAATAATTAAGTGAGATATTTGAGTCAGCATCACGCATAAAGCATTCATGTCTAGACCGAGTGGCAAATGACGGTCTCGCAGCTTATGGGTTTTAAGTGCTTGAATCACCATATAACGAGCCAGTGCCATGTTTAACGGTGGCAGTGCAACCGCAGCGTCGCGTGTTGGGTCCCATTCGGATCCTCCTTCACCTAAACAAATTGCCGGACCAAATACAGGGTCATTAATTACCGACACCCTAATTTCTTGTGCTCCTGCGGTTAATGCCATTTTTTGAATAATTAATCCGTCAATTTTGGCTGAAGGATTAGTTTGATGCACCCGGTCAATAATAGAGTGGGCGGCGTGACTGACATCTTCATCAGAGGCTAAATTTAGCACTACACCGTGCACATCAGATTTATACAACAAGTCTGGTGATTGCACTTTTAACGCCACAGGATAACCGACCTGGTTGGCGACATTAACCGCTTCATCAACATCTTTTACAAATCGAGTTTCAATGGTATTGAGTCCGTAAGCACGTAAAATATCAACGGCTTGATGGGTTTCAACCACTGTTTGACCATTATCCAAAGCGCGTTGTAATAATAGTCGTGCCGCTTTGCTGTCAGTCGGAATATTATCAGGTATCGACTGCGGTACTTCTTGGAGTAGCTTTTGGTTACGACGGTATTCGACCATGTGCATAAATGCTCTTACGGCACCTTCAGGGGTTCGATAGGTCGGAATGCCAGCTTTGGTAAACCGTTTACGGGCCAAATAAGCTGAGTCTTCACCGCTCCAATTGGTGAGCATATTGATTCTATTGCGGTTAGGGTGTTGATTGATGGTGTCGATAATACTGTTAGCAATATCAACACTTTCACCTAATACCGATGGTGAATGTAGCACCAAAATAGTGTCAGTATCGTTACTGCTCATAAGTACTTTTAATGTATCTGCATAGCGTTGGCTGTCTGAATCACCAATCATGTCGATAGGATTTTGTTGTGACCAAGTATTGGGTAAAATAGCATTCAGTTCAGCGACGGTTTTTTCTGACAATTGTGCCAGTTTGCCACCTTTAATAATCAACTCATCCGCGGCCAATACAGCAGGGCCGCCGCCATTACTCATAATGACTAATCGTTCACCTTTTAATGGGGTCGAATGAGCAAGGCTTTCTACCGCAGCAAATAATTCAATTAAATCATTTACTCTTAACATACCGGCACGTCTAAAAGCGGCTTCATAAACGGCATCGTTGCCACCAATACCACCAGTATGGAGCATTGCGGCTTGCACACCTTCACGGCTGCGACCGGATTTAATCACAAAGATGGGTTTATTGCGTGAGGCAGCGCGAGCGGCAGATAAAAAGTGACGTTTTTCGTTAATGGAATCGATATACAGCATGATAGCGCTGGTTTTACTGTCGCGGCCTAAATAATCGAGTAATTCATCAAAGTCGATATCGGTGGCATCACCGAGTGAAATAAACGACGAAAAGCCAATACCTTTGTTGTTGGCCCAATCGAGTACCGTGGTGCAAATGGCTGCTGATTGCGACACAAATGCAATTTTGCCTACGTTGGCTCCAGCGTGCGCTAAACTGGCATTGAGTCCAATAGGCGGTAAAATCATTCCCAAACTATTGGGGCCTAATAAGCGCATTCCGTATCGTTTAGCATATTGTTTGGTGAGTTCAAGTAAATTATTACCTTGCTCGTCAGTTTGCGATGCCATGCCAGAGGCCATAATAATCGCAACTTTACAGCCAAATTGAGCCAAACGTTCAACAATACTGGGCACTCTTAAGGCGTTGGTGCAAATAATGGCTAAATCAGGTTTGATCGGTAATGCTTCAATATTGGGGTACGCCAATACACCCATTACTGCGGTATATTTGGGTGTAACAGGCATTATTGGCCCAGAAAAACCGCCTGATAGCAGGTTTTTCATGATTGCTTTACCTGCACGCTTATTGCCGTTAGATGCGCCAATGACTGCCACCGAAGTGGGTTTAAAGAGTGCATTAATGCTGCGTTGACTCATAAAATGTGACCTTAGCTGGCTGGCAATAAACACGGTTGTTAACACTAGATTAGCATAATATTTTATCGAATAACGATAAAGAGATTATTTTAACAGACGGGCCATTTTATGAATAAAACCAATTACTCACTTAATCATTGGTAATCAATTATCTCATCAAAAAAAACCATCGATAGACTCGATTTCAGAGCATTGTCTGGGCCATAAAAATGCAATAAAAAAGGGCCATTTAGGCCCTTTGTCATTGTCGGTGTTATTGTCGTTATTATTACTGCTTTAATGTTGTTCGGTTACAGATATCGTAGACGAAGGAGCTGGGACGTAAATATTGATGACCTTGCGGATCAATGCTTTACCGTCTTCAATAGCAATATACAAACATGGAATGAGACATAAAGTTACCACAGTCGCAAACAACACCCCAAACGCTAATGAAACAGCCATTGGGATCACCATTTGAGCTTGCATACTGGTCTCAGCCATAATCGGCACTAGACCAATGAATGTTGTCAATGAGGTAAGCATGATAGCTCTAAAGCGTCGGCAACCTGCATTGAGCACAGCTTGTTTCATCGGCACACCCGCTTTGCGGGAGTTATTGACATAATCCACCATCACTAGTGAGTCATTCACCACAACACCAGCAGCGGCAATAATACCAAACATCGATAGCACACTTAAATCGATGCCTAAAATGATGTGTCCCATTACGGAACCGATAACCCCAAACGGAATCACCGACATAATCATAATAGGTTGAATATATGAGCGCAGTGGAATAGCCAACAAGCTATAAATCAGCAACAGCGATAAAATAAAGTCACGCATTTGTGTATCTGCGCTGTCTAATTGCTCTTGAATACTGCCAGATACTTCACTGTGGACGCGTGGATACTTAATCAGCAACTCTGGCATAAAGTTATCACGGATATCTTTAGCCAATTTAAACGGTTCAGTTTGATCTGCATCTACATTGGCCCACACGTTAATGGTTCGGTTACCATTTTCGCGGCGGATACTGTTTACGCCTTGCACGACCTTGATTTCCGCAACTTCAGATAAGGGTAACTCTGCACCTTGTGGGGTGTTAATCATCACATCTTGTACCAATGCAATTGAGTTACGCTGCTCTTCAGGGTAGCGCAGCATCACTTTGATTTCTTCGCCATTACGAATGATACGTTGTGCTTCAAGACCGTAAAAACTATTACCCACCTGTGAGGCGATATTGGCTAAGGTTAAGCCCAATGCATTGGCCAATGGCTTTAATTGGAACTGCACTTCTTTAGCACTTGACTGGCGGCTGTCGTTTACGTCGCTGACGCCTTTAAGTGAATTTAGCTTGGCTTTTAGAGCTAATGACGCTGCAACCAACTGACTTTCATCTTTACCTTCAAGCCTAAAGCTAATGTCACCGTCTTCACGACCGCCACCCATTAAACTGTCTTGAACGCTAAACGATTTAACCCCAGGAATTTGTGGCATTGCTTTGCGCCATAAGTCTGCTAAAGCAAAGGTATCCATTGGTCTGAGTGATGGATCGACCAATTTAGTCATCACTTCAGCCGTTGTTTGCCCTTTAAGATCGACCTGCATGTCAGAAATCATTTTCTGGCCATATTGCTGCTCAATCTTTTTATCAACATCATATAATGTCTGCTCTATGGCCAGTGCGGCCGCGAGCGTCGATTTTTCTGATGCATCAACGTTCATTTCAACGGTGACTCGAGGAAAGTCGTGTGGAATTTTTGGTTGACCGATAAAACGAACCAAACCGCCCATATAGAGCCCAACACATACTAAGATCAAGCTAATAAACAACATGATGACTGCGTAACGATACTCAACCGCTAATTCAAGGGAAGGGCGATAGATAGACTTAATAAATTTCGTTAAACCGCGATCAATTTTACCTTGAACAAAATTAACCCCATTACGTAACCAATCTAATGGATTTTTTGAACCAGGTTTAACAATGGTTGGTTTTTTCATGTGCGCCAAATGCGCAGGCAAAATCAACTTTGATTCTATTAATGAAAACAATAAACATAAAATAACGATAAAACCGATTGCTTGCCCAAATGCTGATGATGGGCCATCGTCCATGGTTATCGGTAGGAAAGCGGCAATCGTGGTCAGTACCCCGAATGTAGCTGGCATAGCGACTTTTTTAACGCCACGGATAACGCTGTCAATACTTTGGCCGTGTTCTTCTGACTCACTGTGGGCACTTTCGCCCATCACAATGGCATCGTCGACCACGATCCCCAGCACTAAGATAAAGGCGAACAAACTGATAACGTTAATGGTCACATCAATAAATGCCATTGGCATAAACAATAGGGTACCGAGGAAACATACAGGCAGTCCCATCATCACCCAAAAAGCCAATCGAACTCGCAAGAACAAAGCCAGCATGATAAACACTAATATCGCACCACTTTTCATGCTGTCGAGCATCAGTTGTAAACGGCCATCCAAGTAGTAAGTCATGTCTACCCAAGGTTCAAGTTTGACTCCTTGTGGTAATATTTTTTGCTGTTTATCGACAAAGCTATTAATGGTATCTGCCACATCAGTAATACTTTGATTTTTACCCGCGCCAATGAAAAAGGTAACTGAATTTTTACCATTAAATTTAGAGTATTGAATACCTTCTTCAAAGCCATCATTTACGGTGGCAATATCACCCAATAAGATTTTGGTACCATCATCTAGTGTCAATAAAGGCAGCTGTTCAAACTCGTAACCCACATAGGCTTGATTCTGAACGCGTAAATTGATGTAACCATTTTCTGCTTTGATTTGGCCTGCAGACATATTGCGTGAATAGCCACGAACAGCCTCAGCCACATCATTAAACGTTATCCCAAACTCACGTAAACGGTCTTTACTGACTTCAATACCAATTTCATAACTTAAGCCGCTATAATATTCGCTAATGTTGACCCCAGGCAATTGCATGATTTCATCATTAATGCGCTCGCCTAAATCTTTGAGTTGCTTTTGGTTTAAGTCACCATAAAGGCTTAAATACATTACTTCTTGGCGAAACTTAATCCGTTCAACTTTTGGGGGCTCCATGCCGCCTGGAAAGGTTGAGATGGAGTCAATTTCAGACTTAACCTCTTCAAGTACGACTTGTGGATCATATGAGTCTTCAACCTGAAAATATCCCTGCGCTATATTACGATTCGAATAGGTAATAACCCTTTTTAAGCCTTGAACGCTTTCTAAGGCTTGTTCAATCTTAATGGTAATGCCTTCTTCCACTTCTTGTGGTGCAGTACCTGGATACACGGCGCTAAATTGAATCCAGTTAACTTCAACGGCAGGGAAGAACTGTTTACGGATTGTATTAGCGGTCAACAGACCACCGAGTATGATAATGATCATCAACAAGTTTGCCGCAACGCTATTGCGGGCAAACCAGGCGATAATTCCTTTGTTAGTATCGTCCATGATGTTTATTTACCTTCCATCGCAAGTTCAGTTTGTTCTGTTTCTACTGACTCATCTTGTAAGATTTTATCTTCAGGCAGAGCAAGTTGCATACCTTCTAACGGATAATCAAGCGCTGATGTTATTACTTGCATTCCTGATTCAAGACCTTCGGAAATCACGACATTCGCGCCTTCTTGGCGAATAATGTTAACAGGTTTATAGCGTAAGGTTTTGTCGCTATCCATCACAGCAACTAAACCATTTACAATCAAATGACGCGGAATAATGGCCACATTACCGGCATTACTGCCTTCAACATAGGCGGTAACATAGGTGCCAAATCGTAATTCATTTTTATCGCTATTGAGTCCGTATGGATCGTCTATTTCGGCAACCAGGTATGTCATCCGGCTTTTGCTGTCTACCACGCCTTCACTGCGAACAATTTTTCCTATCCACTCTTGTTTGCTTCCGGCAAAGTTGCCCGCTAATCGTACTTCAGCATGAGTGCCTTTTTTATCCAAATATTGCATTTCTTTATCGGCTAGCGGTAAGCGAATTTCTGCTGTATCAGTATTGTAAACATGACCAATTTTGCTGCCAGTGGTGACGTATGCGCCTAAACCGATTTCACGGCTGGATATAAGTGCATCATACGGAGCGCGGATAACAGTCCGCTCTAAATCGCGTTGTGCACGTAATAAACCCGCTTCAGCACTTTTTAGTTTGGCTAATTCTTGTGCTAATTGTGGCTTGCGCAAACTAAGATCAGTTGGCTTACTGCTGGTTATTTCGGCCCATTCACGTAAGGCAACTTCAGCATTGGCTCGTTCTTGTACCATGTTGGCTTTAGACGAGGCTATGTTTGCTTGAGCATCTAATAAACCTGCTTCATAGTCACTGGGATCAATTTTAGCTAAAACATCACCTTTTTTAACAAAGCCACCTTTGACGAATTTATCGGCTAAATAAATAATTTCACCACTGACTTGTGCGACGAGTTCGGTGTCGTATTTTGCCGCGACAACACCGTATGAACTGACAGAAAAAGTCATCGGTTTATATTCAAGTGCTTGAACAGACACTAAAGGGGTGGTATCAACTTCAGGCTTTTCTTCAGGCGGTTTTTTTAGTGCAGCAATGCCAACTAAACCGGCTATTCCAATACCTAATACTATGATGGGTAATATTATTTGTTTTTTAGTAGCCACAATGCTTCCTTTTTATAATCCGATATTTTTGCAGTAAGTTCATTTCATACCACCAATAGTCTTTTTTCTACTGTATATGTTAATCGATATGTTTAGTGTTTGTTGTTTCATTGTGTAAACTTGTGTGTCAACTACTTGCATGTGATCTCATGACATAAAACCTTTAGGGAACAGATATTGTGCAGATTGAAAACACCTCTAGATTACAACTGTCATTAATGACTCTTAATGACAGCGCACTATTATTTGAACTAGACCAAGATGAACGAGTCATGCACTTTCTTAATGGCGGCAATAAAACCACTCAGCATCAGATAGATACGATCATGTTACCTAGATTGGCTCAATATTTAAATCCGCCAAAAGGTTGGGGATTATGGAAAGTCCATGCGCTCGATTGTTACGCCAATGACCAACACGGGTTAAGCGGCGAGTATTTAGGCTGGGTATTAGTCAGACCGATGCACTTTTTTACCCAAGCACAACCGCATAACTTAGAGTTAGGTTGGCGGTTTAAGCATATTTGTTGGGGTAAAGGCTATGCTACAGAAGCTGCCAAAGCGGTCATGGATGCTGTCAGTGAGCCTGATGACGTGACTCATGTGAGTGCGATAGCAGTAGAGGAAAATATTGCCTCAATTGTGATTATGAAAAAACTTGGTATGACGTTTCAGCATAAAAGTATTCACCGTGATCCATTAGGTGATACTGAAGCCGTGTTTTATCAAAAAGCAGTGTAATGTTTTTTAAGGCAATAAAAAAGAGCAGCCTGAGCTGCTCTTTTGTTGTATTACATACTGTCGATTACTTTTTAGCGTCTAAATAACGCTCAGCATCAAGTGCAGCCATACAACCCGTACCGGCAGAAGTAATAGCTTGACGATAATGTTGATCCATTACGTCGCCACAAGCATATACGCCTTCAATGCTAGTTTGAGTCGCATTGCCTTGTAAACCACTGTTTACTTGTAAGTAACCGTGATTCATTTCTAATTGACCAGCAAAAATACCAGTATTAGGGCTGTGACCAATCGCAATAAACACACCAGCGACTTCTAAATCGGTCACTGAACCATCTTTAGTGCTTTTCTTCTTAAGCCCGGTTACACCCATCTCGTTACCCGTCACTTCTTCAAGTGTTTGGTCTAGGTGTAAAATGATATTACCGTTCGCAACTTTATCCATTAAGCGATTGATCAGAATTTTTTCTGAACGGAAGCTGTCACGACGGTGAATTAAGTGAACTTCAGAAGCTATATTACTTAAGTAAAGTGCTTCTTCAACTGCAGTGTTACCACCACCAACCACCGCAACTTTTTGGTTACGATAGAAGAAACCATCACATGTTGCGCAGGCAGAAACACCACGGCCCATGAATGCTTCTTCAGACGGGAGGCCTAAATATTTAGCCGATGCGCCAGTAGCAATAATGAGTGCATCACACGTAAACTCGCCGTTGTCACCTTTTAAGCGGAAAGGTCGCTCAGTTAGTGTCACTTCGTTGATATGATCAAAAATAATTTCGGTATCAAACTTCTCAGCGTGCTTTTGCATGCGTTCCATTAATGCTGGACCAGTTAAGTCTTCAGCATCGCCTGGCCAGTTTTCTACTTCAGTCGTAGTGGTTAATTGACCACCTTGCTGCATGCCTGTGATCATCACAGGATTTAAATTTGCACGCGCAGCATAAACAGCAGCGGTATAGCCAGCAGGGCCAGAACCTAAAATTAGTAGGTTAACGTGACGAGCTTCACTCATGATTTTGTTCTCCGATAACATGCCTTAAGCAATTTGCATGGGATTGTATGGAATTTACCGCTGCGGGTAAAGTGAAGTTGAGTGCAGGAAATCGATTGGGGTTATCTATTGTGTAAATATTCCGTTTCAGGTGAGTGACGTTACCTGAAACAAATCAAAACTAGTTAGCGCTTGTTGATTTTTTAATAGAATAGTTAATCATTATGACCTGCACAGATAAAAGTAACCTCAACGTTAAAATATATCAAATGAGTAATGAAGGATATAAATGATAGTAAGAGGCCTTTTATCGTGAACAAATTATAACAGGTGTGCAAAAAAACAATTGTTTATAAAATGGCGATTAAAATATTGCTGTTCTGATAGCACACCTTGGAACGGAGAAATATCATTTATTCCAATGAAACGGCATCGCTCATAGCTAAAACCTTATATTAGGTTAACAATTATACATCATTTTTTTTTAATGATGATATATTCATTGCTCATTGACTGAAGCTCAAATGATTCATAGCAGCTTCAATAGGATTGATTTTTTTAAAGGATTAAACGATGCCAAATAATATAGAGCTATGCTATAGCAAAAGTAATACCTACCCAGTTAACCCAAATAACGAACAAGTCTTTGCTACGTTTCAACAAGACAATCCACATATTAATGGTGCTTTTGTTTCTGCTGGCACCCCTTTCATTATGCGTAATGGCAACACTAATGGCACTAATTGGCGCCAAGAAAGACCTGAATTAGTCTGCACGCTTAATCAAATACAATCTTTACCACAACAAGCAAAACGAAATATCGCTTTGATGGATGATATGTTTGGAGGCGAAAACCTACAAGCACTCGCTGATTTTTATCAAGCAGAGTTAGCACCCATGCTGCGCAATGAAAGCATAGGAGCCATAGGCGCAGCATCAACTGCCTTAGATACAAGATTAAGTAACTTTGCTAAAGCCGCTAATAAACTTCAAGATGCATTAGAGAAAGTAAGAATTGGCGCACAAGCAAAATATCCTAAAGCCCAAATGATGATGTTAGAACAAAACGCAAGGGAACTAGGGAAAGACTTTAATCAAAAGTTCCAAGCAGAAATCAATAAATACATTGGTCGGGTCAAAAGCAAAAGAGGTACTGTTTACAGTAATGCTGATCGAGGTATCAATAAAGCAAAAAGCGGTAGGTCCATAAAACCGATTCAATTTACCTCTACAGTCGATTTTCAAAATTTACGTGCTTTTGAAATGGGAGCTAATGTTCTCGGTAAAGGGTTAATTGTGCTTGATGCTGGGATTCGTGCGGGCAATGTACATGTTGATTATTTAGCTGGAGCTAATTGGCAAAAGCGTGCCGCGGTTGAAACTGCCGGTTTTGGTATAGGTACAGCTGCTGGTTTATGGGGGGGAGGTCAAGTCGTAGCAGCCGGCCTAGGTGTTGCTATGCTAGCTACGCCTGTTGGATGGGTCATTATTATCGGTACTGCCATTACGGTTGGAGTTGTAGCGGCTAAAGGTGGAGATATTGCTGGGAAATGGGCTGCCAATAAAGCCTATAATATCGGAGATTGGCTTAATAGCCTGTAAAGGAGGTATTCATGTCAGAACTATCAACTGAAGACTGGATGGGTATATTTTTTTTTATTACCTTCTGTATGTGGAGTATTGCTGTACTTTTGTTTGGCCGAATTACCGTTAAGCATATTGAGCGCGAAATGGCAAAAGAGGACATATTGCCGGCAGAATGGGATAAAGGCATAGGTATGAGATACCCCGCTTATGCGAGTATTATCATGCGCCCTAACGCTAAAAGGCATGCTTCTATTGTTGACATAGAAGCTACCAAGCGCTTTAGTCGAAAAGTCGACTGGTATTTGGCTGTATTTGTACAGATCTCTAGTGTTGTGTTTTTTACTCTTATGTTCACTGTTGCTTATCTATACGGCCCTGATAACTAGCAAAATTGGTTGCCTTAATATTTAGATACGACGATAACAATCGGTATTGTGGTGACTAAGGCCGGTAATGGGATTGGGATATTCGGAGCTAATAAAGCCTTTAATTTAGGTGACTGATTAAATAGCCTATAGCGAGGGATTTATGTTAGAACTATCAACTGAAAGCTGGATGGCTGTAGTGTTTTTTATTGTATTGCTTATATGAGGTACTGCCATATTTTTATTTGGCCGCATTACTATTAAACATCTTGAGCAAGAAATGTTGAAAGAAGGGATAGAGCCCCCAGCTTGGGATAAAGGTATTGGTGCACGAATGGTTGCTTACGCTGGGGTTATAGCTTGGCCCAACCTCAAACGTCATGCTTCTCTTGTTAATATTGAAGCGACAAAGCGCTTTAGTCGAAGCAAAGACAAAAAACTTGCGTGGTTCTACATTATTTCTTTGGTAAGTATTTTTACTCTTGGATTAATTATTTACTATCTATATATCCATAAGAGTTAGTAGTGTTACTGGGTGATTGATTTTACATCGATGAGTAATATTAAGTAAAAGCTAACAAAAACATCTATCCTCTGGTAATCCCCCCTAAAAATAGTAGATTTCAAAAGTAGAATTTTCTCGTAATATATACGCAGGGAGATTCTGCATGAAAACATCAAAATTTAGCGACAGCCAAATCCTAGCAATCCTTAAACAAGCCGAAGCTGGCACCCCAGTTCCGGGGCTTTGCCGTGAGCATGGCATGAGCTCTGCGACCTTCTACAAATGGCGCGCCAAATTCGGTGGCATGGACGCTTCTATGATGGCGCGATTGAAGGAGTTAGAGGCTGAGAATTCACGACTCAAAAAAATGTATGCCGAAGAGCGACTCAAAGCTGAAATACTCAAAGAGGCCATCGAAAAAAAGTGGTAAAGCCGTCGCGGCGGCGGGAGCTGGCGCAAAAGGCGGTGCAAGATAAAGCCATTTCGATCGCATTTGCGTGTGCCTTGTTTGGACTCAGTGAGAGCTGTTATCGCTATCAGGCAAAACTCAGTGATGAAAACGCTGCAATAGCCGACTGGTTACAGCAACTGACATCAACCCATCGGAGTTGGGGGTTTGGGCTATGTTATTACTTTTTACGTAACGTGAAACGCTACCGATGGAACCATAAGCGGGTGTATAGGATTTACCGAGAATTGGAGCTAAATCTACGAATTAAGCCGAGGAAACGCTTGAAGCGTGATAAACCGGACGCATTGGCGGTGCCAGAGGCAATCAATGAATGTTGGTCCATGGACTTTATGCACGACCAACTGGAAGATGGTCGCAGCATTAGGTTATTGAACGTGATTGATGATTACAACCGTGAAGGCTTGGCGATAGAGGTCGACTTCTCCTTACCTGCGGAGCGTGTGGTGAGAACATTGGATCAAATCATCGAATGGCGTGGAAAACCAAAACAGATACGCAGTGATAATGGTCCAGAGTATATAAGTGCGGTACTGGCAGCCTGGGCTGAAAAACACAATGTAGAACTGAAATTTATTCAGCCTGGCAATCCACAGCAGAATGCCTATGTAGAACGCTATAATCGGACTGTACGATACGAATGGCTGAGCCAATATCTTTGGAATAGTATTGCCGAGGTACAGGAACATGCGACACAATGGCTATGGTTTTATAACAATGAAAGACCCAATACAGCAATTGGTGGTGTCCCACTAAAGCAAAAACTGGCACTAGTGGCCTAAGTCTCTACTTTTGACCTCAGCTAAAAATGGGGAGATTACCCTCTGCCGTTGCTCAAATAGGGTGTTTTTGTTTCATTGTTGAAATAAGGACATCTCTCTTATTTCAACAATGTGTCGTAAACTCAAAAATCTCAGTGATTTTGGTTGATCACGAATAAGAAAAGTACTATTTATCTCAATCCAATTAGTAAACCAAGTGACAGGTTGGTAAATTATTTTTTTCTAAATAATTCTGGTGGTATTCCTCGGCAATGTGGAATGTTTGTATCGGTACAATTTCAGTCACAATATGACGCTGTCCCCATTTACCGCTGCGTGCTAATGCCAGCTTTGAGCTTTCAGCTTGGGCTTTTTGCTCTTTATCGTGAAAAAAAATCGTGCTGCGATATTGAGTACCAATGTCACCGCCCTGCATATTCAGCATGGTTGGGTTGTGATTTTTCCAAAAAGTGTCCAACAAGTCGTCGTAACTGACGATTTCTGGATCAAACTCAACTTGAACCACTTCTGCGTGACCAGTTGAACCCGTCTTCACTTCTTTATATGTGGTCGCACTGTCTTTGCCACCCATGTAGCCACACGTTGCGTTACTGACGCCGTTAATTTCACGGAAAAAATATTCAACACCCCAAAAACAGCCTGCACCAAATGTTGCTAACGCCATGACATACCCTTAAAACAAATTATAGAAGTCTAGATGGCTACAATTGTGTTGAATATTGTGTAGTTTTGCAAGCAAACTTTTATTAATAAATAAATCTAACATATGCCACCAATAAAATAGCGTTTGGCTATGATAGAATCCGCGACAATAGGCAGTAATAGTTAACATCGTTTTACGTCAAAGTTAACTACGCCATATAATAATGAGACAAGGAGTTGATAGTGTTATCTGACCTGATGATAAACCATGATTTTTTAGCCTATACCTTAGCCAATCCAAATCAATTACCTGAAGCATCTGATTTTATGTTGGCAGATCATACCCGTGTAGATGTATGGGATACGGGAGTGATTGTATTTACTCCGGCTAATGCAACCAAAGATATCGTGCTGTCTTGTGCTGTGCACGGTAATGAAACTGCACCGATTGAAATCTGTAATCAACTCATTAAAGATTTGCTCAGCCAACGAATTGTTGCCAAGCAGCGAGTGATGTTTTTAATTGGTAATCCGGCCGCGATCATCAATAAAACCCGTTTTATTGATGAAAACATGAATCGTCTATTTAGTGGCGCGCATTCTAAAGGCGAGGGCTTAAGCCATCCGGAGCGTCACCGAGCAAAAGCGTTAGAGCAATACGTGGCAGACTTTTTCAATGCCAATAATGACAATCAGCGTATTCATTACGACTTACATACTGCTATTCGTGCTTCTAAGCATGAAAAGTTTGCCATATACCCATACCGTCCTGGCCGTGCTTTTAGCGGTGAACAAATTATGTTTTTGGCGGCATGTGGCGTTGATACTATGTTGTTTCACCACGAACCAACAACGACGTTTAGTTATTATTCGTCCGAGCAATTTCAAGCAGATGCTTTTACTGTGGAATTAGGCAAAGTAATGCCATTTGGCCAAAATGATATGAGTCGTTTTGCACAAACTCATACTATGCTTGAAAAGTTGATTACTGAAACTGAGTTAGCACCTGTTGAGTTCGACCCTAGCAAGGTCAATTTGTATAAGGTATCGCGCTCTATTAACAAGCACTTTGATAATTTTGAATTTAGCTTTGCAGGCGATGCAGAAAACTTCAGTGCCTTTAGTCAGGGCGAGGTATTAGCGACAGAAGGCGGGAAGCAAATCACAGTCGAGCAACCATTAGAAGCGATCGTATTTCCTAATGAGAACGTGCCGGTTGGGCAACGTACGGTGTTGTGTTTAGTACCCGCGTTGAACGAAACTATTATCTAGTCGTAAAGCAATATATACATGTCAATCGCGAGTAAAATGCGTTTACAGTGAGAGTAAGTATTGATAGGTAGTTTACGTTAACGTAATGTCTACTCGCATAGTATAAATAGAGCCATGTTTATGTTGAACATGGCTCAACAATAACAAGAGCATAATATGAGCAACGCACCACTGACCAATGAAACAGTGCACCGTGTCAGCTTCTTAGACAAAGCGTCATTGCACATCCCCATCTTGCGTATTTTGCAAGCTGATGGCACCACTTATGAAAGTGCGGTTCTACCAGTAATCGACAAGGCTCTGGCCGAAAAAATCTTTGATACCTGTGTTTTTACACGCGTATTAGACGAGCGTATGTTGGGTGCGCAGCGTCAAGGACGGATTAGTTTTTACATGACCTGTACCGGTGAAGAAGCCTCAATTATTGGCAGCACAGCCGCGCTTGATAAAGACGACGTCATTTTGGCTCAATATCGTGAGCACGCCTCATTGCGTTATCGCGGCTTTACGACTGAACAATTTATGAATCAAATGTTCAGTAACGAGAAAGATTTAGGTAAAGGTCGCCAAATGCCGATTCATTACGGCAGCCGTGAACTCAACTACCAAACTATTTCATCACCTTTGGCAACTCAAATTCCACAAGCCACAGGTGTTGCTTATGGCATGAAATTACAAGGCAAGCGTAACGTTGCCATTTGTTATTTTGGTGAAGGCGCAGCATCAGAAGGTGACTTCCATGCTGGTTTGAACATGGCCGCAGTGCTTAAGTCTCCGACCATCTTTTTCTGTCGTAACAATGGTTATGCTATTTCAACCCCAACTGAAGAGCAGTTTGCTGGTAACGGTATAGCCAGTCGGGGAGTTGGTTACGGTATGCATACCATTCGTGTAGACGGTAACGACATGCTAGCGGTGTTAGCCGCCACGCAACAAGCTCGTGCCCATGCACTAGAACATAATGCTCCAGTATTGATTGAAGCGATGACGTATCGTTTGGGCGCGCATTCTTCATCAGACGATCCATCTGGTTACCGTTCAAAAGAAGAAGAAGCCAAATGGCAGCAACACGATCCAGTAAAACGTTTTAAATTATGGATGGTTAACAAAGGCTGGATAACTGAAGCCGATGAAGCCAAGTTATTTGAACGTTATCGCGAAGAAGTATTAGCAGCGGTTAAAGTAGCTGAAAAGCTACCTATTCCGAAACTAGATGAAATTATTGAAGATGTGCTTGATAAACCGACTCCAGCATTGAGAAAACAGCTTAAAGAGCTGAAAGAACACATTGCTAAGTATCCAAAATCCTATCCAAAAAGCGCAGGGAGACTCTAAACCGTGGCTCAAATGAATATGTTACACGCCATCAACGAGGCGTTATCAATAGCCATGACTGCCGACGAGCGCATGGTGATTTTTGGTGAAGACGTTGGCCACTTCGGTGGTGTTTTTCGCGCGACTTCTGGTTTACAAGAGCAGTTTGGTCGCGACCGTTGTTTTAACACGCCGCTCACTGAACAAGGTATTGCTGGTTTTGCTAATGGTCTAGCATCTTATGGCATGACTGCTGTTGCAGAAATTCAGTTTGCTGATTATATTTTTCCGGCATTCGATCAAATCGTTAATGAATCGGCAAAATTTAGATACCGCAGTGGTAATCAATTTGATGTGGGTGGGTTAACCTTCCGCACACCATACGGTGGTGGTATTGCCGGTGGACATTACCACTCTCAATCACCTGAAGCCTATTTTACCCAAACGCCTGGTTTAAAAGTGGTCATTCCGCGTAATCCAGAACAAGCTAAAGGGTTGTTGCTGGCGTCTATTCGCGATCCAAACCCGGTGATTTTCTTTGAACCTAAACGTTTGTACCGCGCATCTGTTGGCGAGGTTCCAGCCGGTGACTACGTTATCGAATTAGGCAAAGCACAAGTGGTTAAGCAGGGCAGTGATATTACTGTTCTGGCTTGGGGCGCACAGATGGAAATCGTCGAAAAAGCCTGCGAACGTGCCGAGAAAGAAGGTATTTCATGTGAAATTATCGACTTACGCACTATCGCGCCATGGGATGTTGAAACTATCGCAAAATCAGTGACCAAAACAGGTCGTTTACTGATTAACCATGAAGCGCCATTAACCGGTGGTTTTGCTGGTGAAATTGCGGCAACCATTCAGCAAGAATGTTTCTTATCGCTTGAATCACCGATCAATCGTGTGTGCGGATTAGATACGCCTTATCCATTGGTGCATGAAAAAGAATACATGCCAGATGAATTAAAGACCTTCGAAGCCATCAAGGCCACAGTGTCGTTTTAGGAGTAAGGTATGATTAAAGATTTTATTTTACCCGACATCGGCGAAGGTGTGGTGGAATGTGAATTAGTTGATTGGTTAGTTAGCGAAGGTGACATTGTCACTGAAGATCAACCGATTGCTGATGTAATGACAGATAAAGCCTTAGTGCAAATTCCGGCGCCGCATGCTGGAAAAATTACCAAGCTTTACTACGCCAAAGGTGAAATCGCCATTGTGCATCAACCATTGTACGCAGTTGAAATGGATGGAGATGACAACGATAGCGTCATTGAAGCGCCTGTTGCTGCCATGACACCGGTTAACGATTCAGCTGTTAACAACAGTAATGCTGTTACGGCCACAACCAGCAGTCAGTCAAACATTGAAGAGTTCTTATTACCTGATATCGGTGAAGGGATTGTTGAATGTGAATTGGTTGATTGGTTAGTCGAAGAAGGCGATATCGTCGTTGAAGATCAACCCATCGCTGATGTGATGACCGATAAAGCGTTAGTGCAAATCCCGGCGATGAAAGCCGGTAAAATTGTCAAACTGCATTATCGTAAAGGTCAGCTTGCTAAAGTGCACTCACCTTTATTTGCCATTGAAGTCGAAGCTGAAGTTAATGCTCCGTCAGCTCCTGTTGAAGTGGTTGAACAAGCACAAGCAGCTGCGCCACAAGTTAACCTTGAACCTGTTGCACAAGGTAAAGCCTTAGCTAGCCCAGCCGTTCGCCGCATGGCACGCGTACTGGACATTAATATTGCTATGGTTGTTGGCACAGGCAAAAATGGCCGAGTTTACAAAGAAGATATTGAACGTCATCAGCAAGGTGGTCATGCCACTCAAGCTGCAGCAAGCACAACGCCAGTGTCGTCAACGAGTCAAGATAATGCTCAAGCTGGCAGTTCTGTGAATAGCGGCATAGTGAGTAATGTAACGGCGAACGATCGGGTTGAACCTATCAAAGGCGTCAAAGCTATTATGGCGAAAATGATGGTTGAGTCAGTATCGACTATCCCTCATTTTACTTACTGTGAAGAGTTTGACCTTACCGAACTCGTTGCCTTACGTGAAAGCATGAAGCAACGCTATTCAACTGACGAAGTGAAGCTGACCATGATGCCATTCTTTATGAAGGCCATGTCATTAGCGATCACAGAATTTCCGATATTAAATAGCCAAGTTAATGCAGATTGTACCGAACTCACTTACAAGTCTCGTCATAACATTGGTATGGCCGTTGATTCAAAAATGGGTTTATTGGTACCGAATGTTAAAGACGTACAAAGTAAGTCTATTTTGGATATTGCTGCTGAAATTTCACGCTTAACCACCGCCGCACGCAGTGGCCGTGTGTCGCCAGCAGATTTGAAAGACGGTACCATTTCGATTTCTAATATCGGCGCATTAGGCGGTACCATAGCAACGCCGATTATTAACAAGCCGGAAGTGGCCATTGTGGCGTTAGGTAAATTACAAATACTGCCACGCTTTAATGCTAAAGGTGAAGTTGAAGCGCGTAAAATTATGCAAGTAAGTTGGTCTGGCGATCACCGCGTTATTGATGGTGGCACCATTGCTCGCTTCTGTAATTTGTGGAAACACTACCTAGAGCAACCACAAGAAATGTTATTAGCCATGCGCTAATGATGATTAGTGTTAATTGCACTATCTTATCCAAAAGGACGCTAACACGTCCTTTTGTTTTAAGTGGCTTTTTCGTATAATACTCGAACAATGTAAATCGATTGGAACCTGTATGAGTCTGTCGGCACCTAAAATTGAAATGATTGAATATCCGTTTCCGCCAAAACCTGCCGTGTTGTCTGACACTGAAAAAGCACAGTATAAAGCACGTATTAAACAGTTATTGATTGATCAAAATGCAGTACTTGTTGCCCATTATTATACCGATCCTGAAATTCAAGCATTAGCTGAAGAGACGGGCGGTTGTGTGTCTGATTCATTAGAAATGGCCCGCTTTGGTCGTGATCACCCAGCCAAGACATTAATTGTTGCTGGCGTTAAGTTTATGGGCGAAACCGCTAAAATCTTAAGCCCAGAAAAAACCATTTTAATGCCAACTCTTGAAGCAACCTGTTCATTAGATTTAGGTTGCCCGATTGAGCAATTCAGTGAGTTTTGCGATGCCCATCCCGACCATACGGTTGTGGTATATGCTAATACCTCTGCCGCAGTAAAAGCACGTGCGGATTGGGTCGTAACCTCAAGCATCGCACTTGAAATTGTCGAGCATTTAGGCAGCCAAGATAAAAAAATTATCTGGGCACCCGATCGTCACCTAGGCGCTTACATCAACAAACAAACTGGTGCCGACATGCTGTTATGGCAAGGCGATTGTATTGTGCATGATGAGTTTCAAGCCAAAGCACTTCGTGAGCTTAAAAAACAGCATCCTACGGCGGCGATTCTAGTACACCCAGAATCACCTGCCAGTGTAGTAGAACTTGCTGATGCTGTAGGCTCTACTAGCCAGCTGATTAAAGCTGCGCAAACCATGCCAAACGACAAGTTTATCGTCGCTACCGATCGCGGCATTTTTTATAAAATGCAGCAAGCGGCTCCTGGTAAAATATTACTTGAAGCCCCAACCGGCGGCAATGGAGCAACCTGTAAAAGCTGCGCCCACTGTCCATGGATGGCCATGAACGGTTTACCCGCTATCGAAGCTTCATTAGTCGATGCCGATAAAACCAATCATGAAATATTTGTGGGTGAAGAACTTCGCATTAAAGCACTCATCCCACTCACCCGCATGCTCGATTTTGCCAAAGAATTGAACATGAAAGTGAAGGGCAACGCCTAAAAGCTTGGGTTTAGTGATCATAAAAACATAAAGCCGACATCTCGTCGGCTTTTTATTGGGTCTTTTACGCTAATGTACGCTAGCCTTAAATATTAATATAATGCCCAAGCGAGCCATTATAGGATAAGCAAAAAAACCAAGTGGTGTAGACTTGGTTTTTTGTTAATTATCAAATTGGTTTGTTGTATTTCGTTTTGTTTAAATCTTAAATTGGCCTACTAAGGAATTCAGTTGTTTAGATAAATCAGCCAGATCTTCACTTGCACTTGCTGTTTGCATTGACCCTTCGGTTGTTTTGGTAACAATATCGTTGATATTGGTAATGTTTTTATTTATTTCATTTGAGACTGCACATTGTTCGTTTGCTGCGCTGGCGATTTGAATATTCATTTCTGTAATGGTGTTTACCGCTGCAAAAATGTCATCGAGGGCATGGTCTGCATTTATTGCCTGAGTAACGCATGAGTCTGTAACTTTACCGCTATCTTTCATTACTTGAACAGCTTTAGCCGCACCACTTTGCAATTGTTCTATCATTGCTTGTATATCTTGCGTGGAAGCTTGTGTGCGACTGGCTAAGGTACGAACCTCGTCGGCAACAACTGCAAATCCTCGACCTTGCTCTCCTGCTCGGGCTGCTTCGATAGCTGCATTCAGCGCTAATAAATTTGTTTGGTCTGAAATATTTCGAATAACTTCTAGAACACTATCAATGGCTGTCGTTTGGTTTTGTAAATCGGACACTGCATGTGTTGCAATATTGATTTCAGAAGCCAATTGATTGATTTCCGATGAAACCTTGCTAACTACCTGCTTACCTGCTTGAGTAGCCTCATTTGCTTTTTGAGCAGCATCAGCAGCTTCTGTTGCATTTTGTGCAACATCTTGAACTGTCGCGCTCATTTCATTCATTGCTGTAGCAACCTGCTCAGTTTCTTGCTGCTGTTTTACTGCATCAGCTTGAGTTTCGAGTGTGATGCCTGATAAACGCTCGGCAGAGTGATTCAGTTGCTGTGTGGCGGACATAACTTGATTAATTGTATTATGTACCTTTGTTGCAAATTGATTGAATGCTTTGGATAATGCGGTAATTTCATCATTTCCGCTTACTGATAAACGGAGCGTTAAATCACCATCGCCATCGGCAATGTTGTTCATTGTATGGGTTGTCATATTTATTGGGGTGGTGATACTTCTGCTAATAACCCAAGCAATAGCGATACCTAATAACAAGGCAATGACACCAACACTAATCATAGTAAAGGTCACATCATTGATAGCATTTACATTGTGTGTGCGATCCAACGCTATTTCTAGGACACCTATTGGCTGTCCAGAGAAATCTTTTACTTGATGTAAATAAACAGCATAGGAAGTGTCATGTAATGTAGATTGGTTGTTAAGTATTACCCCATTGAATGCTTGTGCTAGACGAGTATTATCAGAAAAACTATGAGGTTCAGTCGTCGCTCCAAATGCTTCAAATTGTCCATTTTTTTGAGTGTAAAGCGCAATATCGACCTTATAATCATTCTTAAATTGGTCAAAAAATGCCTGGCCGAAAGACATACCAAACTCTACAGAACCAATATGTGCATTCTGATAATTGACAGGCATAATCCCACGAATTCCGATGCCTGCAACACCTTTCTCTAGCCCTCTTACTGGTTTTTGGTCTCTATTGGTAACGATAACGGTTTGTCTAAATGATGATAAATCGTCTCCAAACTTCTCAGGCTTATGTACTCTTAAGAATGAGGTAGCAGGTGGCAAGTGAAACTGGAATTGACGAACGGCATAATCTTCTTTCAAGGTTTCAAATAATGGTAATGTTTTTAATGCTAACGTCTCTCGGTCGCCTTCGGCAAACAACTTTTGTAAGTCTGAATTGCGAGCAACGACGGTTGCCAACGCTTGGGCTAATTTCCCAGTTGACTCAATTTCAGCGGTAGCGGTTTCATAGAGTTTATGTAACTCGCGTTGCTCTGCACTATCAATATTGGTTGTGAATTCTGATAGTACGAAGGGGATAACAGTACCCATGACCAAGATCAATATGACCGTAATACCTAAGATTATACGGTTGCCGATATTGAGATTAAATGTATTGACCATGTACTGTTCCTTTTAGCGATTTTAAAATTTAAGCTAGCATTAATTAATATTTTTATAGAACGCAATACTATCTATAAATTATTAAAAAACCGTGTTCAATGGCTCACATGCCATTTGTGGTTATAAAAATAAGCGGTCTTTGCTAATGATTTATGAATTCCTTCACAGTAATTGTATTTCAGTGCGCCAAGCAGACATATCGAAAGCAGATGAGACCTTCGCCGGCGAAAAGCTAATTATAAAAGCCCTCATCATTCTCACCTCAATTCTAGATTATGCCAAAGAATTGAATATGAAAGTGAAGTGCTACGCTTAAGCTTGTACATATGATTAACAGCAGACTTAATGTCGTTTTTTGTTTTTTTATTAATATTTAGTTGGAGCGATGAGGGGATCAATCGCTTTACCCTTTGACTTAGGTGTGAGCGAAACGCCACTAGCTTCTCGACCGAAGGCCGCATAGATCAAAAGAAAGTTAATAAACAGAAATCAACACTGCATCGAAACAATAAGAGAAGGGGATGTTGCTCACCCAGCAGCCAAAACAAAAAGCCCCGCATATATGCGAGGCTCTTAAGCTAACTAGATTTCTATCAAGTATTAAATAATATTTGTAGATTACTTAGCGTTCATTAGTGCAACAGCGTTGTCTAACATGCGGTTACTGAAACCCCATTCGTTATCATACCAAGACATCACTTTCACTAAACGACCATTAACACGAGTTTGTGTTGCGTCGAAATTCGAAGAGAAAGGATTATGGTTAAAGTCGATAGACACCAATGGTTCTACATTAATCGCTAATACTTCAGACATTGGAGACTGTAGTGAAGCACGAGTAATGATGGCATTAACTTCTTCAACAGTAGTGTCGCGAGATGCTAAGAAGGTTAAGTCAACTAAAGATACGTTAATTGTTGGTACACGTACCGCTAAACCGTCAAATTTGCCTTGAAGCTCAGGAACCACTAAACCTACTGCAGCAGCTGCACCGGTTTGGGTTGGGATCATAGACATTGCCGCAGCACGAGCACGACGTAAATCTGTGTGATACACATCAGATAAACGCTGATCGTTAGTGTAAGAGTGGATAGTGGTCATTAAACCAGACTCAATCCCAAGCTCATCATTTAACGGCTTAGCAATAGGCGCTAAACAGTTAGTAGTACAAGAAGCATTTGAAACTACTGTCATATCAGCAGTTAATACTTCGTTGTTTACGCCGTAAACAACAGTGGCATCAACATTCTTACCTGGAGCAGAAATAAGTACTTTCTTAGCGCCAGCAATAAGGTGCGGTTGCACAGATTCTTTAGAAGTGAAAATACCAGTACATTCGAAAACGATGTCAATTTTCAACTCAGCCCAAGGTAACTTTGATGGGTCACGTTCTTGGAAAGTTAAGATCTTGTCGCCATTAACATAGATAGCTTCATCGTCGTGATCAACTTTTGCGTTGAAACGACCATGTACAGTATCGTACTTAGTTAAGTGAGCATTAATTGATGCATCACCTAAATCGTTTAATGCAACGATTTCGATTGGGTAATTTTTTTCGCTTTCGTATAGAGCACGTAAAACATTTCTACCGATACGGCCATAGCCGTTAATTGCTACACGGATAGTCATCTCATATCCCTCAAGTTAAAATAATTTGGTGGCATGTAAATCGCCTGGTTGTAAAATTACCAAATTGGCTGTAATAATCAAGCTAAATCACCTAAATATGCCGAATTAAGCCAATAATTTTGTATTTTTTTTACATTAAGCTCATTTTGAATATAAATTAAGCACAGTTTTGTAAGTTGTACACTAACGTAAGCGAGATAATATTGGCCGATTAGTGAGGTGATTTATGCTTACTTTAGTAACATCTCGCTGCGACTCTGTGCAAATTGTTTACTCATTACCGCAGAGATTAATTCAAGTGCTTGTTTATCGAGTTCTGTCGCTAATGTTTTATTACCTTTAATAATGGCCAATAACTTTTCTTCATCGGCATGGTTGTCACTCATTAACAAATTTGCTCGAGTTAACAGGTATTCTTTTTCAGCATTTTGTTGTTGCCGATATATTGATGCTAACGCTAAAAACCAATCAGCATCGATTTTGGCTGGTTCTGTTGTGGCTAACAAATGCAAATAAAGCGTTTTAGCGTCGTTAGGTGAGACTCGCACATAATAAGCTGCTAGTTGGGTAATAATGTCATTGTCGGTGAGTTCACCTTGCTTATAGGTGCGTTCAACAATGGCGAATGCGTCTTGATCGTTGAAACGCGTCCAACGATAAAATGCCAAATGCACCTCATTATTAGTGCGGGTAAATTCTTGAAGTTCAGATAATGTTTGAGTACTTACCGCAAATGCTCGCTCGCGATCTCGTGTACGGTCGGTATTCAACTTATGTTGAACCCCTGCGGCTAATTCGATGCAGTTACTGTAATTTTCTAGATAAACCAGCTGCTGATAAAGTTGTTTCCCAGTGGGTGTCGAACTCTGTTTTAACGCGTATCGATGACGGATCAAGTCGCCTTTTTCAAATCGGCACCAACTATCTTTGTGTAAATCGCTACAAAGTTCGGGATTATTTTTACAAATGAGGTCGCTATTACGGTCATTATCGCAGCCAAAAAGGCCAAATAATGCCCCAATAACTATAAATGATGTAATTAATACAAAATTTTTGCTCAAAATCGTCTCCGAGAGGTAAATTGTCTAATAAAATTACACATTTACCGAAAATTTGTTACTAGCGAAATAACCTGTATTTCATTACAATGTCGGCGACCAACAGGGGGCCACCCCCATACAATATACTAAATTATTGGTCTTTTCTTTTTGTTACTCAAACCTTTCTGAAAAAACGAGAAAAGTGAGATAAAGGATCCCTACATGAGCGCAGATAAACATTTACAGAGCTGGCAAGAACGTTTCGAAATGGCAGAAGCAATGCAACCGTTGCTTGGCAAGTTGTATCGTAACCAAGGCATTGAAGTAATGGTATATGGTAAACCATTGCTTAATGCATCAACCATCGAAATCATTAAGTCACACCGTTTAGTACGTCGTCATGTCGGTGAAAAATTACGTCTTCGTGAAAGTTTCCCATTTGTTGTAGCACTTAGCAAATTAGCGATTAAACATTGCAGAGTGGATATTGGTAAATTAGCGATTAATTACTGGCGTAATAACAAGGATGCGAGCGGTATTGAAGCTTATATGACACAAGAATTGTCAGAAGCGGTTAATCACGGTGATGATACCCCGGCTCGTGATGTTGTACTTTATGGTTTTGGTCGTATCGGCCGTTTGCTGGCACGTTTATTAATTGAACGTACCGGTAAAAGCAACAAATTGCGTCTGCGTGCCATTGTGTTGCGCGGTGGTAAAAAGGGTGATTTAGAGAAACGTGCTAGCTTATTGCGTCGTGACTCGGTACACGGACCATTTAATGGCTCTGTCGAAGTTGATGAAGAAAACAACGCAATCATCGCTAACGGCACTTATATTCAGATTATTTACGCAAATTCTCCTGATCAAGTTGATTACACTCAGTATGATATTAAAGATGCATTAATTGTCGATAATACTGGTATTTGGAAAGATGAAGAGGGTTTAGGTTTACACCTTAAAAGCCCAGGAGCTTCAAAAGTATTGTTAACGGCACCCGCTAAAGGCGCTATTAAAAATATCGTCTATGGTGTGAATGAAAACGATATTCTTGATGAAGACACAATCGTTTCAGCGGCAAGCTGCACTACAAACGCTATTACGCCAGTGTTGAAAGCGGTTAATGACAAATACGTTATTGAGAATGGCCACGTAGAAACGATTCACTCGTATACGAATGATCAAAATCTAATCGATAATTACCATAGTGCCGACCGTCGTGGTCGCAGTGCACCGTTAAACATGGTGATTACTGAAACGGGTGCCGCTAAAGCTGTTGCTAAAGCATTGCCTGTATTAGCGGGTAAGCTAACCGGTAACGCAATCCGAGTTCCAACACCTAACGTATCAATGGCGATTATTAGTGTTAATTTACAACATGAAACCAATCGTGATGAACTGAATGAATATTTAAAAGATGTCGCATTACAGTCTGGATTACAAAATCAAATTGATTTTACTGAATCAACTGAAATAGTATCTAGCGATTTAGTCGGTTCACGTTATGCCGGAGTTGTTGATTCGCAAGCGACGATAGCAGAGGGTAAACGTGCCATTTTATACGTATGGTATGACAACGAATTTGGCTATAGCTGCCAGGTTGTTGGCGTTATGCAAAAAATGCTTGGTTTAACCACATTATCATTACCAAAAAGCTAATGTGTTATAAAAACTAACCATTCATGGTGGTGAATACTCGAAAGGCGTACAAGCTTAATATCGCTGTTTATTGAGTACTTACCGTCATATTTATGATAAAGCATCTCTTTGGAGGTGCTTTTTTATGCGCGTTGTAATTTATTTAATCATAATGATGATTTATGCATCAAACAGTCATTATGTTGCAATAAATGTGTTTTTATTGATTGACTATCGGGGCTAAAACGGTAGAATGCCATTCCGCAGTCAGGGGAAACTTCTTCAGCTGTTAAGTTTGAAAGGCGTTATTGTTCTTACAAATTTAGTAAAGGTTATAGGCGATACAAATGCGACATTAGCTCAGTTGGTAGAGCGATACCTTGCCAAGGTATAGGTCATCGGTTCGAACCCGATATGTCGCTCCAATTTCTTATCTTATCCGATGGATTTGAATTTGGTTAAAGCATGGCGCGATGGCAGAATGGCTATGCTACGGATTGCAAATCCGTCGATCTCGGTTCGACTCCGGGTCGCGCCTCCACGAAATTGCGTTTGATGGTTACTTTTAGTAACGGTTAAAACAACACTTTGCCCGAGTGGTGGAATCGGTAGACACAAGGGATTTAAAATCCCTCGCTGAATAAGCGTGCCGGTTCAAGTCCGGCCTCGGGTACCATTATAATCTCTAGTAATAGAGAGTGGTGTAAAAAAGCCTCAACATTAGTTGGGGCTTTTTTACGTCTGAAATTTGTGAATTAGATCGAAAGAATAAAATCCCTCGCGCTCTGGTTGAACATCAGGCGTACAGGCGCAAGTCCGGCCTCGGGTACCATTATAATCTCTAGTAATAGAGAGTGGTGTAAAAAAGCCTCAACATTAGTTGGGGCTTTTTTACGTCTGAAATTTGTGAATTAGATCGAAAGAATAAAATCCCTCGCGCTCTGGTTGAACATCAGGCGTACAGGCGCAAGTTCGGCCTCGGGTACCATTATAATCTCTAGTAATTGAGAGTGGTGTAAAAAAGCCTCAACATTAGTTGGGGCTTTTTTACGTCTGAAATTTGTGAATTAGATCGAAAGAATAAAATCCCTCGCGCTCTGGTTGAACATCAGGCGTACAGGCGCAAGTCCGGCCTCGGGTACCATTATAATCTCTAGTAATAGAGAGTGGTGTAAAAAAGCCTCAACATTAGTTGGGGCTTTTTTACGTCTGAAATGTGTGAATTAGATCGAAAGAATAAAATCCCTCGCGCTCTGGTTGAACATCAGGCGTACAGGCGCAAGTCCGGCCTCGGGTACCATTATAATCTCTAGTAATAGAGAGTGGTGTAAAAAAGCCTCAACATTAGTTGGGGCTTTTTTACGTCTGAAATGTGTGAATTAGATCGAAAGAATAAAATCCCTCGCGCTCTGGTTGAACATCAGGCGTACAGGCGCAAGTCCGGCCTCGGGTACCATTATAATCTCTAGTAATAGAGAGTGGTGTAAAAAAGCCTCAACATTAGTTGGGGCTTTTTTACGTCTGAAATGTGTGAATTAGATCGAAAGAATAAAATCCCTCGCACTCTTATTGAACATCAGGCTTGCCTAGCTGTATTAATAGCAATCCTCAGAAAATTGAGCTGAATATTAATTTTATTGGATGTATGAGGAAATACGATAGAAGTAGGTGTTGATAATAAGATCTTCGGATAGCTGGTCACACTTTGGAATCAAATGTTAGCTTGAAGCTAGGCTTGTCTAGGAATGAAACATAACGTGAGAGGCCTGTAACTCTATGAACCATCACGTTATGAATAGAAAAGGGTGGTGACTAAGACTGATCGTCTAGTTGAATTTGGCCTACATATAAAACAGGGGCAGCATCAATTTCATTGGCATCCATCATGGTAGCTATCCGCTCAACGGCAGACAATAATTGACTTTGTTCCCATTCTTCAAGGTTTTGATAACGCATAATAAAATGTTCTTGCAGTGGTTTAGGTGCGCTATTTAATAACGTTTTACCTGCGTCACTTAACGATAAATGAACTTTCCGTTTGTCGGTTTCGCTGCGCGTTCTAATCACCATGCCACGATTTTCTAATCGATCAATAATGGTCGTCACTGTCGCTGCACTCAAATTAATTTCTTGAGCTATTTGTTTGGCCAGTGGAGCGTCAAGTTGATCAATTTTCTGTATGACCATTAATTGTGGTCCAGTTAGACCCGATAGTTTATTTAATTGACGTGAGTGTATATCAATAGCTCTGATCACCCGGCGCAATGAAATTAATAGTTGTTCGTATTTTTCCATAATCCCCTCATAATTCACTATGCACCTTAGCAGAATTCGGCTTATTACTCATGTCCAATATCAAAAAAAGCAGAATAATGTCATAGACATTATTCTGCTTAGCTATTTTATCAGCAATTACAACTTAAAGACTGAAAGTACGTGATACCGATAATACTGCGCGGGTATCGCTTAAGTCTGTGTCCATGCTCGTGTCTTCAACTGCAACGTTGAAGTCAAAACCTTCCCAGCTGGTTAAGTACTCTGCGCGATAATGGTTGTAAGACTTGTCACCGTCCCATGCCCATTTGTCTTCGTCTTGCGAAGTAGAGCGGTCAAAACTAACACGGATGTCATGACCTTCTGCAATGGTAAAGGTATGAGCAACCATCATGATGTAATGGTCAGCATCAACACCAAAGTAATCCCATGAATACCAAAAGTTTAATTCACTTTGACCAAGCGATGAAGCATAGCCAAACTTAGTGTAAATCTCTGGGTAGTAATACTCATCAGAGGCATCATCACCATGGTAAGTGTAATATGCAATACCCGCATCTACAGACACTCTGTCTGTTAGTTCAAAATATTTACCTGCGTAAAAATCAAGTTCTAGCCAAGTGTCATCAGCACTGCCAAAGTCAACATTCGATGCCCAAGCTCCAACGTACCAACCGTCATCGGCAGCATAGTCTAGGCTAGCTTGTAAGGCAGGGTCATTGTCTGTTTGGCTAACACCATTAAAGGTATAGTCAGAGGTTGCATTAACGGTTGTGCTTAACTCACCAGCCATCACTGAAGTCGGTAAAGCAAATAAGCTTAATAAGGCTAATTTTTTCATTGTGGTGTTCATCATTATTCCTTGGATCATTATTATTGTTTAGTCTGCTAATTCGATTTTAGTAAAATCGATTTTATTTTCTTTTGGAGAACGTTCTATATCAGTCACTTTACGGTAGTGCGATTTTAAAATGTATCCGAAACAACTTAATATCAAGGCAATAGCGAGAGCGCCAACCCATTGAATTTGTAAAAAGTCTAGTTTGAATAACAAGGTTAAGCCACTCAGTACCACTACATTACCGATGATATAAGGTACTTTACCAAAACGTTCAACGGTAAGGTTTAAGTTATCTGTATATAAACGAACCAGTGAATCGAGTGAGTTAATAACAAACATTACCCCTACAATCACCATTGCTAGATTATAAAAACCTGACGTATCAATACCATTCGCGCTGTAGTAGTACAGAACCGTGAACCAAATCGCGATTGGGATTGAAGGGAATACCATCATGGCTATTAATACTTGATAGGTTTTCATTCCACCCACAAAACGAGCGGTAAATTGACCAATCATAATGCTCCATGCAAACCACCAGAATAGGTAAAATTCGTGGTAATCGTTTATTGGAAGTACAAAGTTATGGATGTTGCCAAAATAGTCACCAATTAATGCAAATGTAGTAAAGAACTCACCCACACTAGAATCGTCTGATAAAAATGCGCCCGCCCACATTATGGCGATTAAACCAAAGAACAACCAGGTACTGCCTAAACTAAGATAACGAACATAGCGAATACTGGTGCTTGAATACACTGCGGCGGCAATAACCATAAACACGATTAAATAGAAGCTGCTGACAACGGTTTCACCATCACCTAATTGCGGTAAATACCATGGTAAGTTAGTTAATAATAAATAAGCGGTAAAGGCACATGTACCAATGATCACTACGTTATTAATAAACTTTATCAATGGAATTTCAAAATACTTTACTCTTGGTTCAATAACACAAAAGTAGAAGCAGGTTAAAAAGTAAAACGCCCAAATTAAGCAGGCCCAAAAACCAAACTCTATGGCTAACGGATTACTAAATCCATATTCTGGACTGGTTGCCAAATCTGCATAACCAGCAAATTCAGTTAACGGAAACATGATTAAGCCAACATCAAGCCCTGAAGTGAACAAAATGGCAATAAAGGTAAATTTACGCACCGGTGTCACACCAATGCACTGCATGTTACCCCAACGATAAATAACAAATGCGATAGCGGCAAAAGTGAATAAAATGCCTATTGATAACCAGGTCGTCATTATTTAACTCCCGGGTGAATAGTGTGTGCGAACATAATGTTGGCTCCTTGTTGTATGTTTTTTATGCCATAGAACAATTTTTAAAGGCAAAACGCCCTCAAGCCTTAAGTATCGTGATGACGATAGTTAAACCCTGATAGATTGAACTTGGCTAAATAGACCATTTACAAAAATGTAGGTTGGCCATCAACCTGTTGTCGATGTGTATAAATGAATACACATCGACGAATGGGTGTTAATCAATTTGTCGTTTAGGCGCTTGTAATCGTTGTGATGTTTGCCATTGATCAGCAATAGTCACTTTTGCCAAACTTGGCGCAAGAGGTTTGTTGCCTAAAATGATGTCGGCAGCGCGCTCGGCGACCATAATAGTCGGGGAGTTTAAGTTGCCATTTGGAATGGTCGGGAAAATTGACGAGTCAACCACTCGTAAACCATGAATACCGTGAACTTTTGTTTCAGAGTCGACAACAGCCATCTCATCTTCACCCATTTTGCATGAGCAAGAAGGGTGATAAGCGCTTTCTACTGAGCTTCTAACAAAGCGATCAATTTCTTCATCTGTCTGTATTGATAAGCCTGGTTGAATTTCTTCACCACGATACTCATCTAAACCCGGTTGATTGATAATTTCGCGGGTTAAGCGCACACACGCTCTAAAGCCTTCAATATCATCTTGATGCGATAAATAATTGAACTGAATTTGTGGCGCAACCTTGGCATCATTTGATACAACCGTTACGGCACCACGGCTTTTAGGTTTATTGTGGCCAATATGAACTTGGAAACCATGGCCAGCAAATGCTTCTTTACCGTCGTAACGCATAGCAGCAGGTAAAAAATGGTACTGTAGATCCGGCCACTCTAAACCCGCTTTTGAGCGGATAAATCCACATGATTCGAAATGGTTAGTTGCGCCCAAACCTGATTTATTAAAAATCCAGCGAGCACCAATAAACAATTTGTTTAACGGGTCAATTTTGCCATTGAGCGAAATAGGCTTTAAGCACTTAAATTGGAAGTAAAACTCTAAGTGGTCTTGCAGATTCTGACCCACACCGGGTAATTGATGTACTTGTTCAATGCCTGCGCTAGCTAACGTGCTTGAATCACCAATACCCGACAGTTGTAAAATATGCGGTGAACCAATAGAACCTGCAGATAAAATCACTTCTTTATTGCAGTTAACATCTATTAGCTCGCCTTTACGTTCGTAACGAACGCCGACAGCCGTTTTGCCTTGCATAATCACTTTATGTACAAGCGCATGAGTGACCACGGTTAAATTCGGACGTTTCATCGCAGGGCGAAGGTACGCATTTGCCGTAGACCAACGCACACCGTTTTTAACGGTCATGTGCATTGGGCCAAAGCCTTCTTGCTGACTAGCATTGTAATCATCAGTGGCTAGATAGCCGGCATCGACACCTGCATCCACAAAAGCTTGATATAACGGGTTTTTCATTTCATTACCGTTATTAACCGCTAATGGACCTTTATCACCGCGATAAACATTACCGCCAAAAGACCATGTTTCTGCTTTTTTAAAGTAAGGCAGACAGTGAGCGTAATCCCAGTCTTTTGCACCTTGTTGCTGCCACTCGTCAAAATCACGCGCATGACCACGTACGTAGACCATGCCATTAATTGATGATGAACCGCCTAACACTTTGCCACGCGGGCAATGCATACGGCGATTGTCCAAATGTGGTTCGGCTTGTGTTTCAAACTGCCATGCATACTTTTTAGTATTCATAGGGATAGATAGCGCCGTAGGCATTTGAATAAAAATGCTTTTGTCGCTACCACCGGTTTCAAGTATCAGGACTTTATTGTCTGGATTTTCCGTTAAGCGGTTGGCTAATACACAACCTGCGCTACCGGCACCAACAATAATATAATCGTATTCATGAGATATTTGCGTAGACATTAATGGGTCACTCCTAAAATGGGCTTTCAAGTGACTGCATACCAACGTAAACAGCTTTTATTTGGGTGTATGCTTTTAATGTTTCAGAGCCATTCTCACGACCAATACCAGACATCTTGTAACCACCAACCGGCATTTCTGCAGGAGAGGCACCATAAGCATTTATCCAACAAATACCGGCTTGCATTTGATGAATAACACGATGTGCACGGGTAATGTCTTGCGTAAATACACCTGCTGCTAAGCCTAGGTGAGTACTATTGGCACGCTTAACAACTTCATCTTCATCAGCAAAGGTAAATACTGACATCACAGGGCCGAATATTTCTTCTTTCGAAATCGTCATCTCATCAGTGCAATCCGTAAATACAGTCGGCGCCACAAAGAAACCATTCGGTGCATTGTCAGGCGTTAATGCTGTTCCGCCTGTTAATAAGGTGGCACCTTCTTTTTTACCGATTTCAATGTAGTCGAGTACTTTTTGCTGATGGTCGCGTGAAATCAATGCACCAAAATTGGTGTCAGGGTGCATTGGGTCGCCGCAAACGATGTTTTGTTCGGTACGTTCTTTTAAGCGTTGGATAAAGCGCGGATAAATATCTTGCTGCACAAACACGCGAGTACCGTTGGTACACACTTCACCTTGAGTATAGAAATTCGCTAACATTGCTGCAGATACCGCATTTTCAACATCGGCATCATTAAAGATAATCAATGGCGACTTTCCGCCTAGCTCCATGGTCACGTCTTTTAGTGAACCCGCAGCAGCGGCCATCACTTTTTTACCGGTTCCGACTTCGCCCGTAAATGACACTTTAGCGATATCTTCATTGGTGGTTAGCCATGCGCCAACTCTACCGTCACCTTGAACAACGTTAAATACGCCATTTGGTACACCCGCTTGAGTGAATATTTCTGCTAAACGCATTGCGCCACGAGGTGTTTCTTCTGAAGGTTTAAAAATCATTACGTTGCCGCAAGCCAATGCAGGGGCTGCTTTCCAACAAGCAATTTGTAACGGGTAGTTCCATGCGCCAATACCAGCACAAATACCTAATGGCTCACGGCGAGTATAATAAAAGTCAGCGCCAACAGGCTGTTGATTGCCTTCAATACTTGGGGCGAGTCCGGCAAAGAACTCTATAGAGTCGGCGCCAGTAACGATATCGACAACCGAGGCTTCTTGCCATGGTTTACCGGTATCCAATACTTCACCTGCCGCAAGCTCATCATTTTGCTCACGGAGTAGGGCAACGGCTTTTAATAAAATGCGGCTACGTTCTATCGGCATCATAGCTGACCAAACTGCAAAACCTGCTTTGGCACTCTCTATGGCGGCTTTTTGCACAGACTCGGTTGCTACTTCAACTAAATAGCTGACTTCTCCAGTAGCAGGATTGATCACTTCAAATGTTTCGCCTGTACCGTTTGATTGGTATTTTCCATGGATATAATTTTGATAAATAACTAACGATGACATTATTCTACTCCGTTGTGCACGATCACAGCCTTGATAAAGGCTTTAGATAAAATTTGGGCTTGTTTAAAATCTTCTATTGGGGTGGTACTCAACGCACTGCGTAACCAAAAACCATCAATTACTGCCGCTGTTTGCTTGGCTGCATTAACAGCTGCTGCATTGGGTAATAATTGTTTAAACGAAAAAAGCAGGTTGCTGTATAACCGCTGACTATTAATGTTTTGCAATCTTGCTAACCCAGGATCGTGCATCGCTTGGGACCAGAAGCTTAACCATGTTTTTGTCGCGGCTGTTGAACGTTGTAATTCGGTAAAGTTTGCTTCCACGATCATTGAAAGCCGATCTATTGGGGTTAATGTTTTGCCTGACGTTCTTGTCAGTAATGCTTGCTTCAATTCCTCTAACAGAAATTTCTGCGTGGCTTCAATTAACCCTTGTTTACCACCAAAATAGTGGCTGATGATCCCTGATGACATTCCCGCCAATCCACTAATGGTATTAATAGTAGTGTTTTGTAACCCATGACGTTCGATTGACATTAACGTGGCATCTATCAGCTGTTGTTGTCTGACGTTTTTCATTGTAGGTCTTGACATAAAAGGGGTCCGTTATCTGTATTAAGAGTTGTTAATTGAACGCTCAATTAATAACGATACTAATGATTAGTGCTGTAATTATCAAGTTATAACTTGATATAGATCACAACATTCCAGTGACAAAATAAGATAGGAAACTAATTATAAAAAATAAGACACTGTTCTGTATAGGTTAAATGTTATCTGGCTTTGGTTGATGGTTTGTTGTAAAAAACGAAGAGATTTTACATAAAATCATTACAGCTGCAGTTATTTTTAGGTTTTTGATTGATAAAATATCATTTTAAAATGGGCCTTATGTCCCTAAATAGCCTCATTCGTGCAGATATAGATTGTAGAGCATGAGCTCGATATTGATTGAAAACGGCAGAGTCATTGAGCACATAGCGTGAGTTATATTGATTAAATCTGTTTGTTTTAGCCAATTTTCACCAGTGATTTTTTGAGTGTGTCACTCTACAACCACAGCCTTATCTTCTCCGACTAATGTTAGGTATTAATGTTATCCATATGGGTGATGTATTCTGCTAAGTGTTCAGTGTTTCAGTGTTCAAGGATTAAGGGTTGGTTATTAAGGACTGGGGAGGGCAGTTTGATTAACTCTACTGCCTGAATAATGTCACCAACGATGATCTGGATTTATCATAGAGACGTGATAGAAAAACAATAATCATGCTATAACCTTATTTAAAGGTTTAAATAGCAAGATGATTAGATAAGAGGAACACAGATGGGCAGTGCATCAATGATCATGTGGAGTGTGCTATTTGGCGCTATAGGCATGGGGTATTTTGTTTATGGTAAGCGCCAAAGGGCGATTGTTCCCTTGTGTGTAGGAATGGCATTAATCGTGTTTCCTTATTTTGTTGCCAGCGTGACTACTTTGCTGATTATGGGAATAATCTTAGTTGCGATACCGTACTTTATCCGGCTTTAGTTGCTGTAGGCATTATTGTTTATCCGTTTACCACTCTGATTCATGTATGGCCTAAGTTAGTTCGGAATATGGCCTGCGACCACTAACGTCGTGGCGCTTCACCCACACCAGACCAAGAGGAAACCAACGGCTGTTCCCTCTTTATTCTTTATAAAAGAATTAGCCCAGCCACCCGGCAACATTTTCCAATTGACTTAAATATTAGATGCGAAAAGTCGCCATGGGGATTTATCCAGCGTTGAACTTCGTTTGTAGCCTCACTTCGGCCCATCTTGTATTAAGGAGTGAAAATACTAACGCTTCCGATGGTACATCTGATGTGAATGGATTCACGAATGTCGTGATGGCTGGACGCCAAGAAACGACCTGTACCTCGAAAGCTAAGCTCACATCTGATAGGCAGGATGCCTGAATGCCTTGTAGCACATGGATGTGCGAGAAAGGCCATGTGAGCTTCACGCAATTTTCTTCAACGTCCTAAAGTTCAGAGTTGAATCACACCATTTCCAAGTCAAGAAAACTAACTCGTTTTGCCCCAAAATGTGTTTGGAATATGGCCTGTGGCCACTAACGTCGTGGCGCTTCACCCACACCAGACCAAGAGGAAATCAACGGCTATTCCCTCTTGGATCACCCAGCCGCCCCGCAACATTTTCGCTATTTACAAAACAAGAGCTGCGAAAAGTCGCCATGGGGTTAAATTTAACTTTGACCTGCATTTGCAGACTGCTTCGGCCTTATTCGAAAATGCTAACGCTTTCGATGGTACATCCTGTACCGCGAAAGCTAAGCTCACATCCATGTGAGCTTCACGCTATTTTCTTCAACGTCCTCAAGTTCAGAGTTGAATCACACCAATTGCGAGCAAGGTATGCAAATCATTTATGCCCCTTTCCAAGCTAGCAGCATTCCAGATTGTGAGGGCCGATAGTTTCTAGTTGACCAAATTTTAGTAATGTTTCACTGTGTCTACCTTATTGGTGGCAACTTAGTGTTCCATATAGTTAGCGTTTAATGAACTTAGGTGACTATGAAATATTTTAGTGATTCAGAAAGAGGTGCTTTGCCTCGTACAAAAAACGAAATTCCACACAATGTATGGCTCTGATTGACTGCATACATTCAGGGATTGATTGATAGTGGATGGTTTGGTGAGAAATTTCCTGAACTCTGCCCTGATGGACAAGGTTGCTATGGCACCAATGAGAGAACTTTTTCATTAGCTCTTCAAGCCGAAATCTTAGGGATTGAATATCCTTTTGTAATAGAGAAAGAAGATGATCAAGATAGTTGGGCTTCTAAAATGGTGCCGTTTACACCGAGCTATTTAGAGGTGCTTGATCTTATTCAGTTTTGCTATGCCAATGTGAGTAAGCCTACATTAGGTCAATATCATCCGTACTATGGTCACCACCATATAGCATCTTTTGACCGCCAATCAGCACAAAATGAGTTCTTGGCAAAAGTTGATACCATTTTTTCTCGAAATGGTTTGGCTTACGAGTTGCTAGTTGATGGGCAAATTAAAAGAGTTGTGAGCGGTTCTTTAAGTTCGGTCATTCGACAAACGCCGAAAACATTAGAACAGGAACTGAATGACTTAATTGAACATGCCAATAGAAAAATTTGTAATACTGATGTACGGGTTAGGTATGAAGCTATAAAAGAGCTATGGGATGCGTATGAACGTATGAAGACAGTGTCTGACCCAGAGAAAAATAAAAAACAATCAATGACCCTCTTACTGGACAACTGTTCATCTGATCCTATGTTTCGAGCAGAACTTGAAAAAGAAGCTCAAACTCTAACAAACATAGGAAACGCCTTCTTCATTCGTCACTCAGAGATAAGTCAGGTTAAGCTTACTGACAGTGACCATATCGAGTATCTCTTTCATCGGCTAGCAAGCTTTATGTTATTGCTGATTAAAACAATAATGTAGTAGGCTCTTGAGAATGATTCCCAAATTTTGGCGTTAGTATTTACGGGGATAATAATGAATCACCAGTATTACTCACAGAGAAATGATAGTAATCCAAATCTTGATGGGTTGCCATTGTCGGACACAATTGATTTGTTTGTACGTGTCTACAATCAACTTAAATCGGACGGCTATTTTACTCAAGCTTTTGGTTTTTGGTGCATTGATAACGACCATATAGAAGGTTTGATCAAGGATGTTGAGCTTGAAATGTTATTGACTATTCGTAAAAAAAACCTCTGGCCGATTCCCGAATATTCATCGTCATATACAAGAAGATGACTTTTTAGATGTTATTGAGTTTCTTTATCAGCACGTTTCTAAACCTATAGATGGAACTGTGCACTCCTATGGTGATTGTGGAATGCACTGGGAAACATTTAATAAAAAAGATGGACAAGTTGTGTTTTTAGATAAACTTAATACGGTATTGGGACACTATAAAAACAAATACGAGTTGGACACTTGTGGCCAAGTATTAAGTAAACCAGAGGAAGGCTTTGAACAAATATTCAAAGCAGATGTTCCATCTAAAGACGACAACATTGTTAATAGAATAAATGCTGCAACAACAAAGTTTAGACGCCATGGTTCCACTCTTGATGATAGGCGGCAAGCTGTAAGAGATCTTGCTGATGTTCTAGAGTATTTAAAGCCTAAGGTTAAAAAGTTGCTATCAAGAAAGGATGAGCAAGATTTATTCAATATTGCCAATAACTTTGGTGTAAGGCATCACAATGATAAGCAGCAAACAGCTTATGATTCAGCCATCTGGCTTAGTTGGATGTTTTATTTCTATTTGTCGACAATACATGTCGTGTTAAGAAAAATTGGGCATGATAATAACCACAAAACCTAACAGGTAAAATATCAACTCTAAAATGATCAATAGAGCTTGGTGAAAAGCATCTACCATTGAGAGTGTGTTATATGGCGTTTTGGGATACTAAGAATTATCTGAAAGAGACATTTCGTGCGATCTACTCTAAGTAACTTTTGTCCAAAAACGAGCTAGTCACTGCTTGAAAATGTCTAAATTCAGCTTTGAACCTGAGGCCGTTGAAGAAAATAGCGTTAGCCTGACAGGACGTCAGGCTAGCTTTCGCGGTACAGGATGTACCATCGAAAGCGTTAGCATTTTCGAATAAGGCCGAAGATGGTTACATACGCTGTCAGAAGCTCGATCAATTTCCGTGGCAATTTTTTCGCTGCTGTTGTTTGGTTAAAAAGCGAGAATGTTGCCGGAACGGCAGGGGTGATCCAAGAGGGGATTGCTGTTGATCCCCTTTTGGCCCGTGCAGGGTGGAACCTTGCGATGTTAGTCTGGTGTGGGCGACGCGCCACGACGTTAGTGGCCGCAGGCCATAAATACATAAAGGCCATAAATACAAAACAAAAAAACACCTGGATCCCGGCTCAAAAGCATTACCGGGATGACGTGAAGGTTGGGGCGACAAGAAGGCTGTTAGCAATCATCTGTTCATATATGAGTAGATGCCTTAGCTTGTAAATGTCCTTAAATGAGTTAGATGCCTTACTTGAAAATTGATAAATTCAACTCTGAACTTGAGGCCGTTGAAGACTCTTTATAAAAGAATACGTTAGCAGACCATGGACGGCCTGTGTATCTAAAGAAACTGCTTCGGACTTATTTATGAAAATACACAGTTTCTCTACGGTAAAAGCTTATCAAGAGAAAATTGTTAACCGACTTGAAAAGTGTTCAAACGATATTACCAGTAGCTGATTAATCAATCCGAATGTTTGTCTAGGTCTTCACTCGCCTCTGCTATTAACCATAAGCTTGCTGATATTATTTTAGGAATTGGCATAGATAGTGATACAAAAATGCCCGTCAGTTAACTGACGGGCATTTTTATGTCGGCTGCTTGTTGCTATCGCGGCACGTTATTGCAGCTATTTATGCACTAAATTACCAAATACGTACGCGCTGATCTTCAGGCAAGTACAACTTATCACCTGGTTTAACATCAAAGGCTTTATACCAAGCATCGTGGTTACGCGGGGCGAGGGCACGGTAACGACCTGGTGCATGAGTGCCGGCACGTAACTGAGTTAACATACTTTGCTCGGTACGTTTTTCTTTCCACACTTGAGCCCAAGCTAAAAAGAAACGTTGATCGCCAGTAACGCCATCTATCACCGGGGCTTCTTTACCATTCAAGCTTAATTTGTAAGCATGGTATGCCATTGATAAACCGCCCACATCGCCAATGTTTTCTCCGAGACTGTTACGTCCGTTAACAAAGTTTTCAGGGATTGGTTCATATTGGTTGTATTGCGCAGCGAGCTTATCGGCTTTAGCATCAAAAGCGGCACGATCTTCATCTGTCCACCAGTTACGCTGAACGCCATTGGCGTCTGATTTAGAACCTTGATCATCAAAACCATGGCCCATTTCGTGACCAATTACGGCACCGATACTGCCATAGTTAACTGCTGCATCTGCGTTTGGATCGAAAAATGGCGGTTGTAAAATTGCCGCAGGGAACACAATTTCATTAAACGAGCTGTTGTAATAGGCATTGACCGTTTGCGGTGTCATACCCCAACGATTACGATCCGTTTTTTGCAGTTCTTTCGCTACGCTATCGGCTTGGAAATATTTGCGCAGATTCTTAATATCACCCATTAAATCATTTTTAGTGAGGGTTAAGCCATCAAACTGTTGCCACACATCAGGGTAACCAATTTTAGGGTTAAATGCCGCTAACTTAGCATGGGCATTCACTTTAGTTTCGTCGCCCATCCAATCTAAACCATCAATGCGTTGGCCTAATGCTGTGCGCAGGTTCTTAACTAACTCGGCCATTTTTTGTTTAGACGACTCAGGGAAATAACGCGACACATAGACTTTACCAATAGCGAAACCTAGAGACTGAGTGCCAGACATTTCTTCAACTGCACGTTTCCAGCGTGGACGAGGTTGCTCTTGACCAGTGAGTTCTTTGCCAAAAAAAGCAAAATTGGTATTAAAAATGTCTTCAGACAATAACCCTGCATTATTACTAATGGTGTGGAATGTTAAATAGTCTTGCCACACAGTGAGCGGTTGTTGGTTAATTAAGCCAATCATAGCCTTAACCGGTTCAGGTTCAGATATGTTGAGTTGTGGTACTTGGTAACCACTCTGTGCGAAATAGATATCCCAATCAAATCCAGGATATTGCTTAACCAATTCTTCACGTTTGAGTTGGTTTAAGGTTAAATCACGGTCACGGCGTTTTTCTCTAGGCCATTGTGCCTGTGCTATTTTTGTTTCAAGGGCAAGAATTGCCTCGGCACGTTTTGCACCGTCGTTTATACCAGCAAAAGCCAGCATTGCAGCGATATGCTCAACATAAGCTTTACGAATTTTAACGAAACGCTCACTGTCTTCGAGGTAATACGAGCGATCGGGCAGGCCTAAACCACCAGCACCGATGGTCATTTCATATTGATTGGGATCTATACGGTTAAACCACATTCCACCCCAAATAGGGGACGATGCACCAGTAAGCCATGCTTCACCGAATACTTTGGTTAAATCTTGAGTTGAGCTAATCGCAGTAATTTGATCTAAGGTGGCTTTAATTGGTGTGATACCTAGTTTATTAATGGTGTCGGTATCCATATAGGCATGATAAAAATCAGCAATTAATTGTTCTTCGGCAGTTAAGTCGCTGCGGCTGGCAATATCGTCGATAATTGCTTTCACTTGATTTTCACTGCGCTCAGCTAAGGCATTAAATGCGCCATAACGAGTTTTGTCGGCAGGCATGACAAAGTTGTCGTACCAAGTGCCACTTGAATACATAAAAAAGTCATCGCCAGGTTTAACGGCTTCATTTCGTGCAGCTAAATCCACACCAAAAGTACCTAACTCTGCTTTAGCGGGGGCCGGTGAGGTCACGGCTGCAAGCTTAGTGTTATTTGTATCAGATACGCCGCAACCACTTAATAGTGCTGTGGTTAATCCAATCGCAATTAAGGATTTATTCATTGTTATCGTGTTCCTTGGTCTATTTTTACAGAATTATTTGCCTAGCCATATTGAAAGACTGACAAAAAATGTCAATGTTCGAATTGTTAGCAAATTTAACTAACGCTAAGTTAAGCAATGAAATGCGTGGCTGAATATGTGCTGGTTTGATGTTTATTGGCTGTATTGTTTATTTGAGAGGCACAGATAAGAGCAGTTGATTATCATCAGCATAATTAACCTAAACTTGGGATAAAAGTGAGTTAGGCTTTGTAATATTAACGCTGCCAGTGCTTAAGCCACCTAACTGTGTTGGGTTGGTATTTTCTTGGGGTTGGCATCAGTATTGATAGTGCTATAAGTAGTGCTATAGATAGCGTTATTGTTTGAGTTTGTTTACTCAATACGCTGTAAAACAGCTTAATAGTTAGATTTATGATTTACTCCACCGCTCACACCACCGCTCATACAACAAAGCTTACACAACAAAGCTTACACAACATCGCTGACGCGACAACTCTGACGCGACAACTCTGACGCGACAACTCTGACGCGAGAATGCTGACAGTAGGCTGGAGTGTTTAATCTGAATGTTGTGGTAATGATTTATCAATTTCCTTTGCCAACTGAGCCAATAAGTTGCTGTACGCGCTGACCAACTCCGCTGCCGTCGAACCTGCATTAGTGACCGCGATAAAATTTTGTTTTGCCAATGTTTGGTTTAATGGATTGTTTGTTAGCTCCCAGTTGGCATTGAGTCTGGCATTATTGCCATCTCGGTTGAGGGAAATAACCTTGATTTTAATGCTGTACAGGGGGCTGTTGTCTGCTTGCCAAGGAAATAACACTAGGTTACGACGGTTATCGCTTTGGCTGAGATTGATACTCATGACCCGGCTGATTCCTTGTTCAAGCGGTTCAGCCCAATAACTATTGGCAAATCGTTGCAGGTTACCATCGTCAAGTTGATACATCAGCTGTGTAAAATGTAAGTATTCGGCGACGTCAATTGGCCCTATACCAATGTCATACTCTAACGCAGTACTGCCCGACACTATTTGGTTGGGTATTGCAGTTAACACAAAGTACTGTTTTTCGGGAGAGCTTTGGCAGCCACTCACTAAACTCAATAGCAGTAAACCGATCCCCCAGTTAATGGTCCAAACTCCATATTTCCCCATGACATTATTCTCCTAAAGGTAGGGCTTTTTTACCGCGTATGATGGCCTCAGGTTGTTCATCTAAGGTTTCAGTCAAGCTACGTAATGATCGAGCTGTGCGGCGGATTTCTTCCAAGGTACTGGTGAGTTCTATCAACAAGGGCGAGTTTTGGTCGAGTGTGTTACCTGCTTGGTTTGCAAGCTGATTCATGCTTAATAGTGTATTGCGTAATTCAGTTAAACTATGGTTCAGCGACTCAACGAGCTTGGGTTCATCATTATTTAATTGCACCAGTAAATTATCGAGTTTTAACAGTACTTCAAGCCCATTTTTACCTAACGCTGCCTGAGTGCTGTCCAAATTAACCGCGGTATTTTTAACTGCGATGGCAGCATGATCAAAATTATCCAATGCTTGCTGTATTTTTCCGCTGGCAGCAATGTCACTGAGCTGCTGGGCTAAATTGTCGACATTGTTGACTAAACTTTTTAAGTTTAACGATTGCAGATCTTTGGACAACGATTCGAAATCAGTCGCGATGGTCGGCAATTCTAATAATTGGTCTTTTTCGCCATGGAATAACGGCGAGGTGTTGGGAAAGAAATCCAGTTCAACATATAGCAGTCCGGTGAGTAAACTCAGATAATTCAGCTGGGCGCGTAAGCCGTTATCGATGGCATGTGAAAAAAACTCTTCACCTACTTGGATCCCCTTAATATTGATACGTTTCAACAATAAGTCGGCATGAACTGCAGCCGTGACACCCTGGCTACTGTCGTTAGGGAAATCGATACTGATATCGCTTATTTCACCTATTATGACCCCTTTTAATTTTACCGGTGCGCCGACCTGTAACCCTTGCACTGAACTGTTGAAAAACATCACTACAGGGGCTTTCTCTGCAAATATACGCCCCCCAGAAAAGAACAGTAATGCAATAAACACTAAGATAATAGCGCCAAAAATAAAGGCACCAATCGCAAGCGGAAGTCGTTGGCTTTTACTCATGATATCTCCGATTTTTCGGTGCGATTGAGAAATTGACGAACCCTAGGCTGGCTACTGTGTATTTTTAATTCTCGTGGGTCACCACAATCGAGCATAGTATTGGTTTCATTATCCAAAAACACACAGCGAGTGCCGATTGACAATATGCTGGGCAGCTCGTGGGACACGATGATCACGGTAGAGTCTAGCGCCTGGCATATTTGCACGATCAATTGATCTAAACGCATCGAGCTAATAGGGTCTAAACCCGCAGAGGGTTCATCAAAAAATAACAATTGAGGGTCTAATGCCAGCGCCCGCGCTAATCCTGCGCGTTTGTGCATACCGCCACTTAACTCGGCAGGGTAAAACTTCTCGAAGCCCGCTAAGCCAACTAATGCTAGCTTATAGGCAACGGCTTCTGCAATTTGTCGCTCCGAAAGGTCGGTATAGAGCTGCAGGGGTAAAGCCACATTTTCGCCAAGCGACATGCTCGAAAACAATGCGCCTGTTTGGAAGGTAATCCCCCAATTTTTGAGCATTGCTACCTGCTCGGGTTCATCTGCTTGATAAAAGTTTTTGCCTTGATAGAGTACTTCGCCTTGTAGTGGCGTGAGTAATCCCACCATCGATTTGAGCAAGGTTGTTTTGCCACAACCACTGCCGCCAATGACAAAAAAGATATCATTCTTGTTAATGTCGAAGTTGAGTTTTTTTTGCACCTCGGTACTGCCGTAGCCGACTGATAGATTACGTACACTGATAAAGGCATCATCAACCATGGTTAGATCCCTAATTTATCGTATAAGATATTAAGCGCTGCATCGGAGACAACCAAAAAAACAATGGCCTTAACCACTGCGTGGGTCGTCGCTAAACCAACGGCATTCGAGTCACGTCCGCAAAGCAGTCCTGCCTGACAACCCGCAATCGCAATTAAAAACCCAAAAATTAAACTCTTTATTAAACCAGTGGAAATATCTACCCAATCAATCGCAACCTGGGTTTGCAAAATATATTGGGTATAACTCACGCCCATGCCGTTAGCAACTAACGCACCGCCAATCATGCCTATTACATCCGAATAAATACACATTAGCGGCATAATAAAAATTAATGCTAATAACCGCGGTAAAACCAGAAACTCCATAGTGGGAATGCCCATCACTCGCAGCGCATCAATTTCTTCATTAACTTGCATGGTGCCTAATTGCGCAGCATAAGCGGCTCCAGTTCGGCCAGCCATAATAACGCCTGTCATTAAGGCACCCATTTCACGCACCATTCCGATAGCCACTAAATTAGCCACATATACCTGGGCGCCTAATTGACGCAGCTGTACCGAGCCTAAATAAGCCAAAATCATTCCCACTAGCAGACTAATTAAGGTGACAATCGCAAGCCCTTTAGGCCCAGCTTGTTCGATAAAAAAAACGATATCACTCCGGCGAGTTCTTGCTCTGCCAACCAACCAACGCCCGAGTGCCAAAGTGCAGTTACCGACAAATACTAATCCATCGTGTACTTGTAAGCCTTGGTTAATCAATCCTCGACGTAAGGTCGGCCATAGCCCGCCTAGGGCACCCTCATTAGTGGGTTGATAAACCGCAACATCGGTAGCGAGCAGCAGTAGTTGCTGCAACCCTTGAGGTGTTTGTTGAGTGTCTAGTGATAGTTTATGTTGCTCACACCAGCGAGATAATTGTAATAAGGCAATGGCGAGGCTTGAATCCCAATGAGACAACTCTGTGGTGATTAAAGTGACAGATTGGCAATTAGATGGCAGCTCAGCACAAATATCTGCGCCTAGCGGTGCTTGGCCTAATTGCCAATCACCAGCAAGGTTCAGTAAGCAGTTATCATCGTGCATGTCGATATGGAATGTTGCGAGTGTCATGCTAGACCCCCGAGCCAATATGAAATAAGTCTATTCGTTTGTTTAATAAATAGGTTAGCTTGATTTTTGATCCTGTTATCAGTGTAGACCAAGCTCGTTGATTATATTTTGACCTTGGACATATTATTTCATCAATAATGAAGCTATCACTTTGATGTATTGACGCTTTGCTACATTGAAGAAGCATTAGTTATGGACCGATGTTGTTGTGCAGAGGCAATAAAAACGGCGTTAACGATTGAACATAACTGCCGCTTGTCGCGGTTTAAAGCAAATAAACTTGCGCTGACAAAATTTAACGCTAATATATACTGTGTTTTTATACAGTATATATATTAGAGATTGTCATATGCGCGTTATTCCCATTGCAGCCAGTGCCGGCATTACCGGTTTTGAATCTCCTGCCGCTGAGTACCTTCAATTAGGCCTCAGCCTTGATGAGATATTAATCCAGCATCCAAGTTCCACTTTTATCGGCTTAGCCCAAGGTGAGTCGATGCAAGGTGTGGGAATATATGATGGTGACTTATTGATTGTCGATCGTCATGAAACGGCTAGAAATGGCGACGTGATAGTGGCTAATTTTAATGGTGAGTTTGTGTGTAAAATTCTCGACATGCATCGGCGAATGCTGATGTCGTCTAATGAGCAACATTTACCTGTGACCATCTGCGACTATGATGACTTTAGTATTGAAGGTGTGGTTATTCGCTCAATTCGTTGTCATCGTCAAAGCCCACTGCTTATCAGCAAAAAAGGTTAGGTAACAATGTTTGCCTTAGTCGATGCCAATGCTTTTTATTGTAGTGCAGAACAGGTTTTTCGTCCTGACTGGCGCGGCAGACCGATTATTGTATTGAGCAATAACGATGGCTGTATTGTCGCGGCTAATCGGCAAGCAAAAGAGGCGGGTATTGAGAAGTTTTTGCCTTACTTTCAAGCTAAAGCATTATGCATTCAGCGCAATGTCATTGTGTGTTCATCTAATTATGAATTGTATGCCGATTTATCGGCAAAGATGATGGCAATAATAGGCCGTTTTGCGCCAGAGCAACATGTGTACTCCATCGATGAAAGCTTTCTGTCTTTTAAACATTGTTATCCCGCAATCAAATGCCTACATACCCAGGGTCAGTTAATTCGTCGCGCCGTTTGGAAAGAAGCCCGCCTGGCGGTTTGTGTGGGCATGGGGCAAACGTTAACCTTAGCTAAAATAGCCAATCACGCCGCTAAAAAAATCCCGGGATACAAAGGAGTGTGCGTTATCGACACTGCGCAGCAATGTAATGACATTTTACGCCAGCTTGCCGTTAAAGAGGTGTGGGGGATTGGCAGGCGCATCAGTAAAAAGCTTGAATTGATGAATATTCGCAGCGCATACGATCTCGCCTCTATGCCACCGAGTCTAGCCAGAAAACAATTTAGTATTCAAATTGAACGCACCGTGCGAGAACTTAACGGCGAAGTGTGTAAACAATGGGATGAGGCTAGGGCAGATAAAAAACAAATTTTTTCCACTCGTAGTGTGGGTGAACGTATTTGCGATTTTGAATCGCTATTACAGGCATTGAGTAAACATGTTGGCATCGCAGCAAGTAAAGCTCGTCAACAAGGCTCACATTGCAAAACCATGTTGTTATTTGCCAGTAATTCGCCCCACGACGAGCGGCCTGTGAGTTATAGAGTTATCGTACATTTTCCGTGTCCAACCAATTGCACCATTGAACTCACCAAAGCCATGACAGACGCCGCCCCGAGATTATTTAGCAATGGTGTTCGTTATTACAAAATTGGTGTAGGCCTGGTTGATTTAGCCAGCGAGAAACATTTTCAATTTGATTTATTTAATACCGCTAAGGTCAATTATGCCTTGATGGATACGCTTGACGGCATCAACCAACGATATGGCCGCGATACAGTGTTTCTGGCAGCACAAGGAATAGAACAAAAATGGGCCATGCGCCGTGATTTACTCACACCTCAATATTCAACCCAATGGAAATGCTTACCCAGCATTAAATGCTAAGGTTTTATATTACTAAGGTTTATTATAACAGTGGTATTGCTCTGCCATAACACATGCAAGGTTGGGGCATTCAACTATGGCTAAACCTTAAAATGTGATTCAGCTCTGATTATCACTCTAATTAAATTGTTAATGTTGAATCGTACTCATCATATGGCCTACATAATGCGAAATACGCTGTTAAACATAGCAATGATAATTTCACTACTTGGACAATTACTTGTTCCAAGTTTTGCTATGTCTAATGAAATGGCCATGTCAGACATGCAGTCGAGTAGTATGCATCAATCAACGATGATGCAAAGTGACTGCGACACTAACGATGACTGTTGCTTAAACGATATGAGTCAATGCATTAGCCATTGTCATGCGGTCGCGAATGCATTTTTGTTATCAGCAACAAACCTCACCGATGCTCTACTAACGAGTGCCAAAGTGAGTTCGCATTTATGGACATCAACACCCACTATTCTAGTAAGCCAAAATCCGCCTCCGATAGCTTAATTCTTTATGTTTATTAGTTACCCACATTAATTTATAAAGATTTTTGTTGCTTCAACTATAAGCATCAAAAAACTATAAGCATCAAAAAGTTAACGGAGTTTATTATGAAAAAATTCATTGCGATCACACTATTATCTTTAGCCAGCTCAGCAGCAATGGCTGCCACTATCTCATTACCTGACTATTTAATCTTTACTGCGGTCGATGGCAAATCGGCATCAAATAAAACTCAAATGGAGGTGTCTCCTGGTCAACATTTAATAGAATTACAGTTTTATGATGTGTTTTCATCAGGAGCAGATGATACGAATTTTATTAAGTCCGATGCGTTATACTGGAGTCTACATCTAACCAAAGATGAAGATATTCAAGTGCGTAGCAAAGAGATTTTCTCTTCAACCAATGCAAAGAAATTTATTGCATCACCGGTGATAACCTTAGACCGCGCCAGCGTAAAAGGTGAAGACGTCAAATTAGTTAATCACGAAGAGTTAATGGCTATTATCATGAAACAACACAGTCAAATGATGCAACAATAGTAAAATTGATAGGGCGCTTACATAGCGCTCTATCGTTATCTACATCCTCGCACGCCTTATGACAGGTAAAATACTTGTCATCATAAATAATGTCACGCGTCACAAAACTCAAACCAGAATCGAAATTATTATTGGCATATGCCATTAATAAGCGTATATATTGCATATGCCAATTACTATTATTCGATTAATTTAAGCAGATAATGCCAAGCCTCCAAAAATAAACGAAGATTCTAGGACGCTCTCGGCAAAAGCTGTTTTAAGCCCAGTGGCATGTCGATAAACCAAGTTGGAACAACTGCGTTTAATCGATTTGTTAAAAATGCACATGAGGAGACATGATGATTACTGCCATACCTATGAAAGACCAACATATTGCCAACCACTTTAGCCGTGCCGATGAGATGCTATTCATTGATGAGCAAGGCCAAGTAAAAGGGCGCTTTGCCAACCCAGCATTAACAGAAGGATGTGAGGGTAAGCAACAATTAGTCAGTATGATACTGGCAAATGGAGCGGATCGCGTCATCGTGCGTAACATTGGCCAACAGCTTTTATCTAAGTTATTAAGTCAACAATTGAGTGTATTTCACGCAAAAAATGGTCGTACTGCAATAGAGTATTTTGCCAGTAGTCATTTAGCGGACTGTGAGCCATTTACCGAGGCAAGTCAGGGGCGACCATCCATCAATAATATTGCTAAGAAAGCCACTGGTGGTTGCTGTAACCATGAGCATAACCATAACCATGACCATGATCATCAACACGCTCATGGTGAAGAAGACTGCCATAACCAATCTGACTCGGGGACACATATACGTTGCTGCGAGTCTAAATCTGAATTGGCGAATGAAACCACAACAATGAAACGTTGCTGCAATAAAAAACATTCACTAATTGCTCATTAATGATCGCTTGGGGTGTTTTATCACAGCGCTGTGGTGGCTAGTTAAGCTTTAAACCATAGCGTTGTAATTTTCGATATAAGGTACGCACACTAATATTAAGCGTTATCGCTAATTCGGCTGGCGATCCTGCATATTGCTCACATACCTGCGAAAGGTACGCACATTCCATGTCATCTAACGTCATCAGTTCGGTGTTAAGTTTTACGGCAATTGTTTCATCCTTAGATGTGTGGCTAGGTTGAACGCTTTCAGGTAAATCACTGCTGTGTATAACATCCTCATTGGCGATAAGTGCCGATTGCTCAATAATATTTTTCAATTCGCGAATATTTCCCGGAAATGCATAACGACCCAAAAGAGTTAATGCATTGATCGAAAACTTTTTATGTTTGTAATCAGAATATTTTATAAAGTGATTCACCAGCGTCGGAATGTCATCATAACGCTCACGTAACGACGGTAAGTAAATCGGAAATCCTGCAATGCGGTAATACAGGTCGCGCCTAAATTCACCTTTTTCAACCAAATCGAGTAAATTCTTATGGCTGGCACTGACTAGCCTAAAGTCAGAACGTTTCTGTTTTAATCCGCCGACGGCACGATAACACTGGGTTTCAAGTAACCTAAGTAACTTTACTTGCATGTTCATCGGTACATCACCAATTTCATCAAAAAACACCGTTCCACCGTGCGCTATTTCAATCAAGCCTTTTTTGCTGCTTGTCGCCCCTGTAAATGCACCTTTTTCATAGCCAAATAATTCACTTTCGAACAGATTTTCACTTAGCCCAGTGCATTCAATCACCACAAACGGTTTATCATTTCGGTTGCTGGCCTGATGTACCGCTTTAGCAACTAACTCTTTGCCTGAACCAGTTTCACCTTGTAACAGAACCGCGATATTGGATTGAGAGGCTCGATTAATCCTGTTGAGCATCTGCTTAAATGGCGCAGACTGACCGATCATGGTGCCTTTTTTTGATTCTGTCGATGCGTAATCTATGGCATCTAAAATCTCTAGATACCCCAATACCATGCCACTATTATCTTTTATAGGTTTCATTAAAATGTCGCAGTAAGACTTACCTTGCACCGTGCTGTGAATATGCACGGCACTGGCAGCTCGGTTAGTACTCTGGCATTGTAATAACGGGCATTCCTCACCGTGTTTATCGCAAGGTTGGTCACTATTATGAGAGATTTGATGGCATTTACTTTGGCCTAAAATAACGTCGTCATCATAGGTTTCGATATAGGCTTGATTAACCGCATGGATCACATAATCGGGAGTAATAAAAATCGCCGGTTTATCAATAGCGTTTATCATAGATTGTACAACGGTGGTGTTATTCATTGATTACTCTCGCTTGCGATTCATATTAATCGGCCAACCTTTATAATGACATTAATAGCACGATAAATGTCATTACGATGTCATATTTGTCACTCAACAACCTAGCATGGGCATCCTGTCAATTTCAATAATGTTTAAGCTAATGATTTTAAGCGATTAAACCTAACTAGTGTGATATGGCACAAGCTTTGTATTGATTGTGTTATATCGCTTACGACCGAACGGTGCCCTAGCAGTAGTGAACCCATGTACGAAAATTATGCCCTGAAGTTAATGGGAATGACCCGACTTGAAGACGAGGATGACAAATAATGAAATTAACATCAAAGCACAAAAAAACGGTTTTAAATGCACGTAACATCAGTGCGTTATTAGTGATTGCTAGCATGAGCAGCCTTTGCCATGCTGAATCACTAACGCAACAGCAGGTACTTGAACAACAGGCCAACCAACGCATTGCCGATTTTAGCCAAGCGTTAAAAGGTCAGTTACAGGCCGCAATTAAACAAGGTGGCTTAATCAATGCGGTGTCGGTGTGTAAATCGGTTGCACCTGCCATTGCCGCTGAAAACTCGAAAGATGGCTGGACACTGACTCGAACCAGTTTACGTGTACGTAATTCAGACAATACGCCAGATGAATGGGAGTTATCGCAATTACAACAATTTGAGCTGGTGAATGCCTCAGGACAACAACCTGCAGATAAGCCAATCGTGGCGAGTGAGTTTATCGTCAATGATGGCAACACTCAGTTTCGTTATATGAAGGCCATACCAGCGCAACAATTATGTTTAGGTTGCCATGGCAGTAATATTGAACCGGAAATGAGTGCATTGCTGAGCAAAACCTATCCAGATGATAAAGCGGTTAACTTTGCCCTTGGTGATATTCGTGGCGCATTTTCACTGAAAAAGGATATCAAAAAATCTACTCCATCGGTTACTGCTAAGCAATAGTCGAAAGCCAAAGTCGAAAAAGTAATTAACAAACTACCACGGGAATAGGGCTTTATCATTAAGCCTTATTCTTCGGATCTTAAATCAAATAATGCTTATTAATTCGCTGTTTGTTGCGACTTAATCCGCAGTTTACATTGATAGTTTAATTTAACATCATGCTGTAGTGATTAACCCTCCTCAGTCATTGACTCAATGATGTTGAGAATATTACCAATATTAATCTGAGGCTTTATCTGACAAATACCAGTGTATTGTGTTGGGAGTTAATGTGTCATGAGTAGAATTCGAATCGATCCTTTTTATCATCAAGCTAGCCATACTCTTACGTATGTGGTGACCGATATTGCTACCCGTCAATGTGCGATTATTGATCCTGTTTTAGATTTTGACATGGCGTCTGGCACCATAAGCACGAGTTTTGCTGATAGCATCATTGAGCATATCGATGAACATGGATTGGAAGTTGAATGGATTTTAGAAACCCATGCCCATAGCGACCATATTTCTGCGGCCTGTTATATCAAGAAAAAACGCGGAGGGATGACCGGAATTGGCGAGCACATCACCAAAGTTCAACATACCTTTAAGCGATTACTGAATCTTGATGATAGTTTTAAATGTAATGGCGAACAATTTGAACAATTATTTGTGGATGAAGAACTCATTAAACTGGGTCATTTAGATATTCACATTATGCATACACCGGGTCATACACCAACCTGCGTCAGTTATCTCATTGAAGATGTTGTGTTTGTAGGCGACACCTTGTCAACGCCGGAGTTAGGTACCGTTAATACTGACTTCCCCAATAGCAGCGCAATAACCTTGTACCATTCAATTCAGCGAATATTGGCATTATCTAATTGCACTAGGGTGTTTGTTGGCCATGATCCACATGCACAGAAACGTACAGATAATGGGTTAGAAACATCGGTGATTGCCCAAAAACGCTATAACAGTGTGGTAGGGGGGAATGTCACCCTAGCAGAGTTTATTAAACGGCATCAACAACGCCATATTGGCCCTGACATACAGCAACTATTATTAGCCGCCATACAAATGAATATTCGTGCGGGTAACATGCCATTAGCTGACTGTAAGGGTAACTACTACCTTAAAATACCGCTAAATCGGCTCTAAAAATGAATACACAATCAACCATTAGCACAATCAACCATTAGCACGGTTAGCCATTAACAGCATCTCCCATCACTAAAAAATAAGCCATGAACCACATAATGTTGGCTCATGTTTGCGTAATTTATATTTTATGAGGCACCAATGGAAAGCCATCTTGTTGCCATTGCATCATGCCACCGGCAACAGACAGAGGTTTGCTAAACCCCATATCCTGTAATGATGCTGCCGCCAGTGCAGAACGGCCACCGGTTCGACAAATAAGGTATATGTCTTTGTCAGCTAGTTCATTTAACGCCAATACCCACTCGCAGTGATGACTCACTAAAGGATGCTCATGTATTTTCATCTCTAATACTCCACGTGGAAAATTCACCGCACCTTCTATATGGCCCGTCGTAAACTCATCATGCTCACGAACATCGATGATGATCACATCAGGGTTAAGCATTGCCGTCAGTAATTCTTGGGTACTCACTTCAATAATGTGGGTTTTAATCTCACTTATGTATTCCTGGGCAGTTTTCATGTGTACCTCGTGATGTTAAATAATGGATTTAGTTAAAATGAATAGCGCCATTAGCACTAAAAACACGGCAAATATTTTTTGTAAAATCGCTTTGGGTAAATATTGATTTATCCATTGGCCGGCAATACTGCCGACAAGTCCGCCTGCAATCATGATGGCAATAATCGACCCATCGAACTCAAACCCTTTACTTGAAAGTAATGAGTAATATTTAGCAAAACCGACCAGTGAGTTCATTGAAATAATCAGTAAGCTGGTACCAATGGCCAACGACATTTCAATGCCGCCAAGTAACACCAGTGCAGGTACAATTAAGAAGCCACCACCCACACCCACAAAACCGGTGACAACCCCAACCGCTAATCCTTGCGACAAGATTTTAGCGATATTTAGTTTGCCAGCTTGGTAGCGGCTAGATTGATTTCGCCACATCATCACCGCGCCAATGAGCATCAAAATGACAAACACAGTAAGTTGTATGTCACTGTTAAAGAAGCTGCTGAGCCATGCGCCTAAATAGGTGCCTACCATGCCAGGTAAACCAAATAAAAACACATGAGGCCAAGAGACTTTTTTATGCTTAATAAAGCCTATGCTGCTGATTAAACTGATAGCACCCACAATGCACAATGACGAAGCGATAGCTAATTGGGGTTGCATTCCAATAAGGTAAAGCAACACCGGAACAGTAAGGATGGAGCCACCAGACCCTAATACACTCAGCACTAAACCAATTAATAATGCGCCAATGATTGCTTGTATCATCATGGTTACTCTTAAGTTTAAAGCTGGTTAATCGGGATTTTTAAATACACAGTGCCGTTGTCTTCAGGTGCAGGCATTTGGCCTGCGCGAATATTGATTTGAATCGATGGCAATATCAGCCTAGGCATCGGCAATGTGGCGTCTCGTTGTTGACGAAGCGTCACAAAAGCAGATTTGGTCATAGTGTCATTCACATGAATATTGTGTTGTTTCTGTTGGATGACTTGAGTTTTAAATTGATGCCCGCGCCCCTCAGTAGGGTAGTCATGACACACGTAGATATCTGTTGTATCTGGGAGAGTAAATAATGCCTGAATGGAATCGTACAAAGTATTGGCATCCCCACCGGGGAAATCACATCTGGCGGTACCCACATCAGGCATAAAAATGGTGTCTCCAACAAAGGCGGCTTGATCATTCACAATGTAAGCAAGATCAGCCGGAGTGTGACCCGGTGTGTGCATAACACGAATGGTCATATTACCGACTTGTAACAGCTCATTATGTTTAAATAGATGGTCAAATTGACTGCCGTTAGGCAAAAAGCTAGCGTCTAGGTTAAATACCTTTTTAAAAGTCTGCTGGACTTCGGTGATGTGCTCGCCAATACCCATTTGGCCACCAATTTGGTCACGTAAATAACTGGCAGCAGATAAATGATCGGCATGAGCATGGGTTTCAAGTATCCATTTGACGGTTAACGCTTGGCGTTCAATCCAATGTAAAACCCGATTAGCATTTCGTGTGCCTGTTCGACCTGATTTATAATCAAAGTCTAAAACCGGGTCAATAATGACAGCAAACGATGTGGTATTATCAGCAACAACATAAGTGAATGTTTCACTGTCTTCATCTAAAAATTCATGGACACTAAAGGTTGAAATCATCACAAGCTCCTGTTAAATAGTGCACAGGGACTAAGCGTCCCAGTGCTTGCCACGGGTTAAAGCGACTTCTTACTAAAATACCAATCTACATAATCATAACCCTGGGATAATCGTGCTTTAGCGTCAGCAGTTGTTGCTGGTGGTGGCACAATAACGTCATCGCCAGGTTGCCAGTTTTCTGGGGTAGCAACGCCATTGGCATCACTGGTTTGCAGTGCTTTTACTAATCGAACAAATTCATCTATAGAACGACCATTACTCATTGGGTAATACACCATGGCACGCAATACACCTTCGGGATCGATAATAAAGGTTGCGCGAACGGCAGCTGTGTCACTCGCACCGGGTTGGATCATGCCGTAGGCTTTAGCCACTTCCATTGATAAGTCGGAAATAATCGGGAAGGTTATTTCAACGCCAAAGTTTTCTTCAATGTTACGTACCCAAGCGATATGGGAATGAACACTGTCGATGGATAAACCGAGTAACTCAGTATTAAGCTTGGCAAATTCTTCTGCACGTTGAGCAAACCCAATAAACTCAGTCGTACACACAGGGGTAAAATCCGCAGGATGGGAGAACAACACTAGCCACTTACCTTTATAGTCAGTAAGTGAGCGCATGCCATGTGTTGTCTTGGTATTAAAGGCCGGAGCGGGTCGGTTTAATTGCGGAAAAGAAACAATAGAATCAGTCATGTTATTACTCCAAAAAAATGGTTAAGTTAATGCAACTCTAATCTGTAAAGTAGATTGCAAACATACTTAGTAATAGCAATTGCTAGGCCAATATCGGTTAGATGATAATAAATAACATAAATAAAAATAAGTATCTGATTTTATTAATTAAAAATTTAGATGTGATTAGTTGTTAGATGATTTTTACATTAGCCACACAATAAGTTGTGTTTAACTCGTGTCATAAATGGCACAAAAGACAAAAATGACCACGTTAATTGTCGCAATAGCACAACCGATCAAGCGATACTGGTGTTAGCAGTAAGGTTTCTGAAGTGAGTAATTAACAAGTCTGTGCATAAAGCCGCATTATATGGATTAGAAATAGAGCTGATAGCGGAATAAACATTTATTTAACCGATAGCAATGTGAAGCGGGTCTTGATTATGCTTGTGAAGCCTATACCGTAATATCATTTAGGTTTATATTTTCGTAAACAAATACATGACTTATAAAGAGTAATTCGTAAATGGAATTGGCCAAGCTTTCACGTATCAGTATGAAACACTTGATCACTTTGCATGTGATGCTTGATACCCTCAGTGTCACAGCCTGTGCTGAACGGTTATGTCTAAGCCCATCGTCGGTGAGTAAAACCTTAAGTCAGCTAAGAGAAAGTTTGCATGATGAATTATTCTATCGTCATGGCAATTCACTCATCGCCACTGCATTAGCACGACGACTAGGCCCAAGTGTGAAGCAGATGATTAATGATATGAATCAGATCATGAACCAGGATGTGTTCAAGCCACAACATTATCAAGGTAGCTTTTCACTGGCGATGCGCGAAAGCACATTTGAGTTGTTAGCCGCCACATTAACGGCTCATATTCTCAACCTGGCGCCCAATATCCGTATCGATATTTACAATAAAGACAACATCGGCTTTGACGGCTTAGTAAAAGGCTCGTTGGATTTTATTCTTTTGCCACATGACTTAAGCCAACCAACCAATGTCGATGAAGACTTAGTCTGGGAAACCTTAATCAACGATGAAATGGTCTGCCTAATGAGTGCTAGCCATCCACTGGCGTCACAGCAGACTATTAGCCTTGATGACTACTTAAATTTCAGCCACATCGGCATAACAGATACTGATTTGAGCACACCATTTTTTGATATTTTACTGGCACAACAATCTAAAAAACGGGCGATACCGATTTCGGTACCTGACTTTGGCAGCGCAGCGTTAATGTGCCATCACAGTGAACTGCTATTTACCTGTTCGCGCCACTGGGCCTCAATAGCCAAGCAAGCCCAAGGATTACTGATTAAACCGTTACCGATCGATTATGGCAAAGTTGCTTATAGCCTTGTGTGGCATCGGCAAAGTATGAACGATCCTGCTCATCGTTGGCTGTATGAACAAATATTGCTGTGCAGTCGTTAAGCGCATCAATACGATTTTAAGTATTGATTAAATGGTACTTTATCAATGAATTGATTTGGTATTAAGTTGCAGCAAAGCCGTGTTAGCCATTTATTCAACCTCAGTTACCTATAGATGTGACATGTAGAACTTACCTATAGACGCTAAATATAGGTGCTAAATATAGCGATTAGATATATAGCGATTAGATATACAGCGACGGTAAGACGATATTGGTTACTCCTCGCTGAGTAAGTTGATTTGCTAAACGTGCTATATCCGCTTGAGTACATTGTGGCCATGTAGAGCCTATGCCTTTAACACCATGATGATGAAACGCATTTAACTTCACCCGAGTCTCTGTGGGGAGGTTGGATAAATACCCGCCCAGGGCGTCAACATCATGCTCATAATCCGTGATGCCGGGAATGTGTAACAGTCTTACTTCATACAATTTATTGTGCTGAGTCAGTAACTCGATTGACGTAAATACCGGCTGGTTATCACGCCCTGTGATGTAATGATGGGTATCTTGTTGCCATGCTTTTAAATCAACCATTGCGCCATCTAAAAATGGCAGTAGCTTATGCCAACCTGTTGAGCTCAAGCTGCCATTGGTGTCGAGCATACAACTTAGATGCGATAAATGTTCTGAGGACTTTATCGCACTAAAAAGCTCAATAATAAAAGGCAATTGTAAGCTCGCTTCGCCGCCACTGAGTGTAATGCCATTGATAAAATGACGTTGTCCGTAGATAACCTCTAGCATTTGTTCAACGGTGTAATGAGACGTTTTAGGCGTCGATTGTCTAGGGCATACCGCAAGGCAAGTATCGCATTGGCTGCATTTGGTGCTGTCCCAGACAATATGGGGCTTACTTGGAGAACTACATGGAGAACTACTTGGCGAATGATTAACTGGTATTAGAGTTCCGTGTAACCACATTTCTTGTGACCGCATTTGGGGTAACGGCATAGCTTGTGAATGAATAAGACTAAGTGCCTGTTCAGGGCAACTATCAATGCAGTCACCACAAGCATCACACAAACTGATGGTGTGAGGATTATGACAATTTTTGCATTGATAGTTGCAGCCTTGCAAAAATATCACCAAACGACTGCCAGGCCCGTCGACACAGGAAAATGGCAATATTTGACTGACAACGGCATGTTTACTCATGAATAAAAGGAGCTTGTTCGTGAGCAATTACCCGAGCTTGGCGTTGAAGTATCCCCGTATTGATTGCGGCTTCAGCAGCTAACCCTGTGGTGTTGGTGCGTGAACCGCATTGCTTAAAAGTTTCAATGTCCGAGCGTTTAACCATATAACCAGTAACACGGACTAAATCGTTATTAGCAACATTGGCACTAAACTCTCTAAAACCTGAACTAAGGGCGCCTTTACAGAGTTGGAACATCGCTTGAGGATTCGCTTTAACGGTTTCATCTATGGTTAGAATATCGCTGATTCCGGCAGTATAATATTGATGATGTTTAGCTAGTGCTTGAATATGACTAATAGGGTCTGGTTCTGAGCCATAGGGAATACGCACGCCAGGGGTGACATTTTTATCCAAACTAATGCCACTTTGAGAATGCAATAACGCGCGACCGTTATAACCGTAAGTGACCGGGGTCGACTTTACTATGTTGTCTAAAGCTGCAGATATTCTGAGTCCAAGTTCATTAGCATCAAGGTTATGGCCGTAGCCTGTATTGGGTTTACTTGCGACGTTGGTAGTTGAAACCTCAGCAGCACTAGGTAATAAGGCTTGTAAAATATTGACCGCTTCAGCCATACCATAAATACCGAACATAGGTGCAAAACGAGATTCATCGATCAACTGTTCCTTAACTAAAAAACTGTCAAAGAAATGAGATTGTTGGTGTAAAAATGCCGAACGCGCTTCAATAAGCTCGAATGCTAGTTGGCTGTAATATGGCAGAGTTTGGGCAAAAAAATCATCAATACTGTTAGCGTTTAGAGCGACTTCTTTGAGGTTAACCCGCACCAAGGTATTGGCGCCGCCAGCTAACGGTAATGCGTTATAACAACTGACAATCCCAAAACCACGAGTATCGAAGGCGTCGGCATGTAGCGGATAGTTGGCAATGTGAGGTTTACCGCATTGACAAATATTGCTGGTGGCCTGAAATAATAAATCATCTGGCGTTACGGCAGGGTCATACATGAAGGTTAGGTTGGGGGCAATTTGTTGTAATTCTGCATCTATACGCAAAATGGTTCGGCAAATAATGTTATCAGTTGGGCCAATATTCACATGCATAAATGCATCGGGTAACGTGCGGTCGAGTAATATCCAAAACCGCTTGAGTTTGAGATAGATAGCTTCAGCATCAAGCCCTTTGGTAAAAGGCATTAATAACGCATCTAATTGGCCTAAGTAAACTGGGATATTGGTCACCGATGGCACATGAAAATAAAGAATGGTTAATGCATTTAAGGCGTCATCAAAGTCTTCGGCGGGCGACAGCTCCAAATACTCAGATCCTTGCTGCAGGTATTTGGCATAATCTGGCAACACATAACGCGGTTTGAATGGCGCATGACCTTCAAACATATCGCAGATAATACCTTGTTTCATGGCATTATTTATCCGTTCAGACACCGCCACATAAGGCAGACTGTTTTCAGCTTCTAATGCTAAATAGTTGGATTTTTGCTTAGGAGAAAGGTGAGGGTGGGTGACAATTTTCTCAATTTTCTCAATTTTCTCAATGTTATCTTGTAATGTCATGGTGAAACTCACTTCTTATAGACTAATGCTTGATAACAACTAATCTACTCAAAGGCAGGATGTTTAAACAGTGAAAATAGCCGACGTTGGCATTGATAAAATCGAAATCCGATGATGAAGATCACATCCCAAATGACAGAACATATTGACTAGTGAGTAATGACCCTTATAAACAAAGAGTGGCAGAAAAATCGTAATCGATAAAGAGGAACGTTATTAGATTATTACATTACTAAGTTATTACGTTGCTGGGCGCTGAGCGGGCAAACTTGAAATTGTTGGGGTAGTGTAACGAACGCTTTTTAAGTAGGGTGTTACTGGCTTTGTAGCAAAACTAACAGGCTTAATCCAAACAATAAACTTCAGTTCTATTTCTTCCAAGTGCTTTGGCTTTATACATAGCCTTATCCGCTTGAGTAAATAAATCTGTAAACAGTGTTTTATCATCACAAATACTGACCCCAATACTGACGGTTAGCACGCCGTCACCCACTTTAATTTGCGTGATGCTATCTTGGAGCCGGTTACAAAATAATAAAGTATCACTTTTGTTGGAGTCTGGTAGCAATATCAAAAATTCTTCGCCGCCAAAGCGAGAGACAAGATCGGTTTGTCGACAAAAGCCCTTCAAAATATGCCCGAGTTCTTTCAGTACTCGATCACCCTCTAAATGACCAAAACTGTCATTAATAATTTTAAAATGATCGACATCTAACACTAATAAACTAACAGATTGATGAGATCTAGCAGCCTGTTCAAGCGCTAACGTACAACGATATTTCATTTCTCTTCTATTTAATAGCTGCGTTAACTCGTCAGTTGATGCAAGCAATTTTAATTTTTCAGCTTGCTCTTCAAGTTTTTTTCTTGTTTTTATTAACTCATCATAAAGTTGGTCTCTCTTGGAGGCATTGAAAAAACTCCAATAAATACAGCCGTCATCGCTTAAACGAGCATTCACTGTTATCGGAATTCGTAGCCCGTCAGCATTAAAAATAATCAACTGCATTTCTTCACAAATTTGTTCGTGTAAAAGTGTTGGAATTAAATAACTTTGAAAAAATATGCGGGAAGATTGGGTAAAGATAATATCCGCATTTTTGCCTATCAGTTGCTCTGGATTCCACAATAGTTCGTCGGTAAAGTATGAGTTTACATAAATAATAATGTTGGCTGCATTGGTGACTAACGCACCACACTGGAAACTATCTGGGGAGTGCTCAAATGTTTTATTACTTTCGATTTTACTATTTTTTGTCGTGATCATTTTGCGAATTTCATTATCGATTTTAAAATTTCTTCAGGATGAGTCATATGCAAGCAATGACCATGAGCAGCGATAATGTTAAGTTCGCTATGGGGTATTTCGCTCGCAATAAACTCACCAACAGATGTTGCTGCCAGGGCATCATTTTCACTTTGTAAAATTAAACACGGTTGTTTAATCTCTTTTAGTAGATAACGATAATCAGATAAAAAAGTCGCTTCAGCAAAGTTCTTCGCAATAACCGGGTCGGTAGAACAAAAACTGCCTGATAATTCACCAATTAGCTCATCAGAATTGGTTGTTCCCATTACTAACGGAGCTAAATAATTAGCCCAGCCAATATAATTTTTGTCCATTAGATTTAACAATTCGAGTAAGTCTTCTTTATCGAAACCGCCAAAATATTCAGGAGGAAAATTTAAAAAACAGGGTGAAGGACATACCATTACCAGCTTAGAAAATAGCTCAGGTTTTTGAATTGCAGCAATCGCACCAATAATACCGCTCACGGAATGCCCTATGAAAATAGCGTCAGTTAAGTGCAAAGCGTCACATACTTCGATGATGTCTTCTGCATATCCTTCAAGTTGACCATAACGTTTTCTACTGTATTGAGAGATATCAGAAGCACCTGAACCAACATAATCAAATAGCACAATAGTAAAATGCTTCATCAGTTCAGGGGTTACAAAACGCCACATATTTTGATCGCAACCAAACCCATGTGCGAGAACTAAGGTTTTGCTACCATTACCGATTAATTTAACATTATTTCTAACAAGAACAGCATTTGAATGAGACATGATTTTTCCATTTTTACCAGGTGACCAATGATGACTACCTGCTGGATTTATTGGCTAAACAGTAGAAGTTTAACGGGTAAAAGTAAAATACCAACACTATGAAAATCAAAATGAACTTTTTAATCGCCTGATCATAGTTTTTTAGGTAAACATAAATTATTAACCAGCTCGTTATGAATCACAACCAAGAGAACATAATATCTTATGTAGGCAAACCTGATTGAATCCCATTAGTTACAAGAATGTTAACGTCACGGTTGAAGTATACACAATGAACACTACTATACCTATATATCCCTAAAAGGGCATAGCGTTAGCTAGGGTCGTCTGATAACGGTTTAATAAAAGCAGTTAGCACCGTGAGTTGATTAAACAGACGTTTTTAAACAGATGGATAGAACAATAAAACTAAATTACAATGTACGACTTTTGCTTTAAAAACTCACGCTATAACAAGAAAATAACGGCGTACTATCTGAGGAACACCTTTAATTGAGAGCATCAATCTTCCTTATTGCGGCAGGTTTTATCCTGTTGAGTGGTTGCCAAACTGTTGTTGTAGAAGATGTCAAAGCAGAAAAAAGTCTTGGTGGTGTGAATAAACCAACATCATTAAAGGTTCCTAAGTTGTTAGCTCGGCGCAATTATCAAGACAGCGGTGATGTATGGGAACGCATTCGATATTCAATGGATATGCCCATTCCAGATCAACAATTAGTTAACCAATATCGTGATTGGTATATTAATAATCCACAGCATCTCGAGCAGATTTCACAGCGCGCCAAGCCGTTTTTATATTTAATCGTCCAAGAGTTTGAACATCGAGATTTACCTATCGAACTGGCCTTACTCCCTATAGTAGAAAGTTCGTTTAATCCTTTTGCTTATTCCAGTGCCGACGCATCAGGCCTGTGGCAATTTACCTCACCCATGGCCAGCCATTTTGGACTAGAGATGAATTGGTGGTATGACGGCAGAAAAGATGTGCCTGCTGCAACCACCGCTGCATTAGATATGCTCGAATACTTGTATAAAAAAACCGACAACTGGTTATATGCACTAGCCGCATACAATGCTGGTGAAGGTCGTTTACGTGAGGCTATTAGATATAATGAAGCAAGAGGGCTGAGCACCGACTTTTGGTCTTTACCATTACCTAAGGAAACTCGGCAATACGTACCACAATTGCTGGCAATAGCAGATGTGATTAAACATTCTGAAAGCTACGGCATCAGTCTTAAATCCATTCCTAATAAACCACTAGTTGAAGTAATTGATGTCGGAAGCCAAATTGACATCGCAGTTGCTGCCGATCTAGCCAATATATCCATTGCTCGGTTACAAAAATTGAATCCAGGGTTTAATCGCTGGGCAACATCACCCGATGGACCGCATCAGTTGATAGTGCCAGTGAGTAAAGTCAGTGAGTTTAAACAAGCTCTTGCGGATACTGATATTAGCGCTAGAGTAAAATGGTTTAAATATCAGATTAGAGCTGGCGATAATATTAGTGTCATTGCAAAACGTCACCTTACAACGGTGTCAGAAATAAAAGCGATGAATGACATTAATGGCGATAAGATCGTTGCGGGTCAATTTTTGTATATGCCACAAGCTGCATCGGGCATGACACCCTTAGTCGAACTGGCTACAACACAAAACGCCCAAGTCTCTACACCAAAGCAAGCTGCACCAAGCAAACAGCCAAGGATTATTACAACATCTAATCAGTCAACAGTTCAAAGCGATCACACGGTAAAATATGGCGACACACTGTGGAGTATTGCCAAAGTGTATAAGGTCAGTGTGGACCAAATTATCGCTTGGAACAAAATGACAGACAAAGATAAATTAACAGTAGGTAAAACCCTGCAGTTTTATCATCAACCCTTCAAACAACAGCAGAGCCAGTTGTAAGCCTGTTGTTTAAAAACTCATAAGCACAATAGCTCAAATATTGTAAAAGTTGAGCGTTACATAAATCTGAGTATTTACCGATTTAACCTAGTGAAGCACATCGAAATCCAGCTGTGCATATAGACACTTTTGATTATAAAAATCGATCATTCATGTTTAATAGAGCGATACACAATGCTTGAGGTCATGTTAAATCTTAGTGTTCATATTTTTTCATATTTGTTTCCGATCAGTTCATATCCAGCTCAATAGCTATTCACAAGTTTTGAATATAGTCACTCTATCAATAAGAACATATATTTTAGGGTGATGAATATGAACATTAGAAAAACTCAATTAGCTCAGTCAATTTTGTTAGGCAGTCTACTTTTATCGGCGACCTCTTTTGCCAACGCTGCAGACGATGATGTCTTCGGTGGAGCCATAAGTGGTAAATTAACCTTTGCTTCAGATTATGTTTTCCGTGGCGAATCAGAAACAATGGATGCAGAAGTACCAGTGGTACAAGGTACCCTAGGTTGGGGCAATGATCTGGGTTGGTATGCTGGTGTATTTGCATCCAATATCAAATTTGCAGACCCCAATTTAGAAATTGTTACTGCACCTTATATTGGTAAAGCAGGCGAGTTTGGCAATAGTGGTATCAGTTACGACGTCATGGTTTTTTCTTACCTGTATCCAGGTGCCTCATATTCAAATTATACCGAACTGTGGATTAAAGTCGGTAAGCAATTTGGTCATGCAAATGTGCAGTTAGAAGTGACTCCAACAATCGATGATTGGTTTGGTGTAGAGGGCTGGCAAGGTGTTAACTATGCCGTTCATCCGAGCTATCAGTTTGACAATGGTTTATACGTATCAGCAAGTATCGGCTACCAAGATTTAGATGGTCATGGTGCAGAAGGTTGGGGGCACTGGAATTTGGGTGTGAGTAAAGCCTATGCCGGAATCAATTTTGATGTTCGTTATCATGGCAGTACCATGGATAGCGATCATAAGGTCTATGGCACTCAAACAAAAATCTTTGATGACCGAGTGGTTGTTGGCATCAGCAAAAGTTTCTAAATCGATAATATAATCTTTTTTATTATTGGACCTGATTCTACGCATTCCCATTGTGTGACTCAGGTCCTTTTTTATAAACTATTTTGCTAGCTGTCACTCATTCCTGACAAATCTTTATAGGCAAATATGAAAAGTTATGAATAATAACGGCCATTATTAGCAACACTATCTGGATAGGATGATGGCACATACTGGTTTAACAAATACGGTACTCGTCGTTGACGATGAAGCCGTGATCCGCGCTCGATTAAAAGGTTATTTTGAGCGTGAAGGTTATCGTGTACTTGAAGCTGGAGACGGCGAACAGATGTGGCAACAGTTTACAAATCAACATATCGATTTGGTGATGTTAGATATTAACTTACCCGGTACCGATGGTTTGAGCTTGGCGCGTGAACTAAGAAGTCGTTCGGACGTTGGCATTATATTAGTCACTGGTCGTGATGAAACCATTGATAAAATCGTTGGCCTTGAGATGGGTGCTGATGATTATGTGACTAAGCCATTTGAATTAAGAGAACTATTGGTAAGAGTTAAAAATTTGTTGTGGCGAATTTCATTAGTTAAAAAAGCACAACAAGAAGTTGTAGAACAATTTGAACAGTGTGACGATATCATTGCGTTCGATAAATATACTCTTGAGTTAAACAGCCGAAAACTGAGTCGTGGTGACGAGGTGATAAAGCTGACTAAAGCAGAGTTCGAATTACTTACCGCCTTTGCATTGCATCCACAGCAAGTACTATCACGTGAGCGGCTAATGCAGCAAACAAGTCATCGTAATGAAGATGTAAATGATAGAACCATTGATGTCATTATTCGCCGTTTACGAAATAAACTACAGGCAGACCTGTTTGTAACGGTTCACGGAGAAGGCTATTTGTTTGCGACAAAGGTTAAAGATTAGTTTTTGTCGTCACACGATAAATAGGGTAAAAGTCTGCAGGGGCTAAGCTGTTGTTAAACAAATTGAGTTGCACAGCTCCTTGTTCTAACGCCTGTATTTGTGGGCCAATATCCCCAAATGAGTGTGCCCCCTCCAGTAGTTTTACCGCAATATCTATTGCCAATTTACCTTGTAACACCACTTGATCATCACTACTGAAAGCCACTTTATTGCGATAAAGTCCGCGCAAGGTCGCTGGCGATAAATAGCTGCTCACAAGTTTTACTTGGCCAGCTAATCGTTTATGTTGCAATGTTCCTATTGCTGCTTCAATAGCAACGGCACTGCCTAGAATATAACTAGGAACATGATCATTAAGTAGATTATGAAGTTGGTCACGATAAAGGTCACGATTATTATCGGTATGACGAATTGACGAAACCACAATAGGACTATCGGCAATAGCATCTTGAATACCGAGCTCAACCCAATCGCTGCCGCCAACACTTTCTGGGCCGGTGAGTAGAGCGAGTGTTACTGGAGACGATGGCGGTAAATTTTTTACAGCTTTGGCGATAAAGTGGCCAGCTTTCCAGCCCATTTGATACCAATTGACGCCTACACGAGTTGTTATAATGGGGTTATCGAGTCTATTCACTAACGCTATGATGGGTTTATTAATTAGCCCCGGATATTGATCAAGTAAATTGGGGGCCACAGCACCGAGTAAGATGGCATCGAACGGTTGATTAAGGCAGTATTCAAGTTGTTTTAGTTGTTGCTCTTTTCTGTAATAGCTACCAGCTTCAAATAATTCTAAATTAATGCCTAATTGGCTGGCTTTTGACACCAAACCATAATCAATGCCGATCCAATAAGCGTCTTTAAGGTGAGGTACTAAGGCACAGATTCGCCAAGCCTTTTTGGCCGAGGTCAGTTGATTATATTGTATTGATTTTACTGTTTGAATTTTGGCATTAAAGGGCGTGCGCTGCTGTAATGTCCAGCTAGAATCGGATGTTGCTTCAGCAAGTAATGGTATTGTCCCTAAGCAAGCTATGAGCAAATAAATAAGTCGGCGCATTATATTGTCTCGATTAAGGTTTCTAAACAGAACACTAAAAAATTTTCGTAATTATAACATTTTAAGGAATGACTGTGAGCACTTTATCACTATCAGGCAAGAGCTTAGTGGGTCGCCTTATGTTGGCATTCTGTCTGCTCGGATTGTTATTGTTAATGTTAGTTAGCCTTGGCAGCATTTCGCTTTATTGGGTAAAGCTGGCTGACCAGTATCTATATGAAGAGGCGTTACCTGCATCTGAGGCTGCAAGGCAATTGATGCAGTCTTCTAATGGCTTGCTCGACAATGCCCAAGCGCTTGAACGAGTGGAAGAAGAGGCTCAACGCGCTTTCCTTGGGCGTAAGTTATCACTGGAAAGCACTAATTTGCTTTCTGCTATTGAACGACTCAATTCGTTAAATCTACAAAATCATGGTGTTAATAAAGATCAGCATTTAGCTTTATTAGCTGGCGAAATTATCCATGACTTATCGGTATTCGGCCGCCAAGTGGGTAAACGTTTAGTGTTGGCGGCGCAATTGATTAATAAAGGAGCCGCACTGGCGGAAGCGGCCAGTAACAGTGGTGTTTTACTTGAAGCAGAACAAGCAGTGGTCGATTCAACCATTCTGGCCAAGTTGAGTTTAGCTTACCCTCAAGTGGTTGGCGCTGAACAAAGTGCCAAACTTTTGGACTCCATCATAGAGCAAGACTTGGATGTCCGTGAACGTTTAAATCGAGCTTTGGGATTGATCCATCACATTGAGTTAGTAGGGCAGTTATTACAGTCTCCAGACCAACAACTCGGATTAAATAACGTACTCAACAGTATGGCTCGAGTACTGTCTCCAACGACTTATACCATTAATTCTACTCGCGATAACTCACAAAGCGGCAACGAAATACCGAGCCCTTACACAGGTTCAGGAACGAGTGGGCAAATTGATTTAATGCCTCTAGAATTACTTAAAGGCTTAATTCGAGATCCGGTTAGGGCAACAGAGCTTGAGCACCAATTGATAATGTTAAGGGAGGTGAATGTTGGCTTAAGTTTGCAGCAGCAATATGCGCAATTGCTAACAAAACAAAATGCGCAACTGTTAACGCTGACGGATAAATTAGGCCAACTGAATAAGTCAGTCGATAGTGCAATGAAAGCACAACAGCTACAGGCAGAACATGCCCGAAGTAATTTTTTACAGCAATTACTGTGGGCTAAGTCAGGGCTGTGGGCGACAGGTATTTTGATGTTAATCATTATGCTGTTGGTGGTTTATCGGGTTATTTATAAAGGCATCGCTTTACGCCTAAGTGAAGCAACTGCTGCATTATCTCAATTAAGTCAGGGCAATACCGAAGTGCTTCTGGATCCTCACGGAGACGATGAACTCACCGCGATGGCTTCTGCCATTGAAGCTTTTAAACAAAAAACCGCGCACAATCAAGCTCTGCAATCTGAATTACAACAAACGGCATCAGAATTATTTGCCCATAAAGCCTCACTTGAAAGTACCGTGCAGGCACGTACACTCGAACTGGCTGAAACCAACCGTCAACTAGACGCTGAAGCAAAAGGGCATTCGACGGCTAGAGTGATGGCAGAACAAGCTAACAAGGCAAAATCGCTATTTTTAGCGACCATGAGCCATGAGATCCGTACTCCGCTAAATGGTCTTTTAGGCACCCTGACTTTACTGAGTCACTCGCCATTACCTCCAGCACAAAAACAAATGTTGGCATTATCGCAATACAGCGGCACCTTACTGCAAAATGTACTTAATGATATTTTGGACTTTTCCCGTTTGGAGCAAGGTAAATTAACTAACGAACCACGGGCTGTTGCGCTTAATGAGCTGCTCGATGAAGTGATGGCAATCATGTTGGCTGGTGCGGGATTGTCAGGTATCTCGTTATATTTAGTTTGCGGTGATTTACCTAAATGGATAATGGTAGATAGCCCAAAATTGCGCCAAGTGTTGTTTAATTTGCTCGGCAATGCCATTAAATTCACTCCAGCAGGAGAGGTTACATTACGGGTAAATGTGGTCGAGAAACGATTAACCTTTGAAGTGGCAGATACTGGCGTTGGTATCAGTGAAAAGGCCATGGATCAATTGTTTATCGCCTATGGTGTACAGCCTAATCAAGGCAGAACGAGAGGCACAGGACTCGGGCTCGCTATTTGTAAAGAATTAGTCTCGTTAATGAATGAGGCTAACACTGCCAATGATTCTATTCGGGTGAGTAGTAAAGTGGGTGAGGGTTCCAGCTTTGGTTTTAGTTTACCATTACACATTTGTGAACAAACGTATGAGGTTATCAGTACAGAGTTACCTAAAGTTGATTCTAAATGTGTACTCGTTATCGAAGACAACAAAGTCAATTCCATGGTGGCCCAAGGGTTTTTAGCACATCTTGGACATCATTCCGTACTGGCTGATAGTTGTGCTCAAGCAAGAGCGTTGTTTAACGTCGATAGTGCGTTGAAGTTTGACGGCATTATGCTTGATATTCAATTAGGCGATGGCTCTGGTATTGAGTTATTACTTGAGTTGAAGCGTATTGCTAACGCAGCCCAAAAAGACATCAGCATAGCCGCATTTACGGCACAAATTCAACATGATGACATAAACGAGTATCAAACAGCAGGCTTCGATGACGTATTAGCCAAACCGCTTAATATGAAGTTTTTAGCCAATTGGATTGGTGATGCGAGTGACAAGTCAGCAATCAACAGCGACAACACGAATAAGTTAATCAAGATGGATAAACACGAAGGCTTTACACAAACGACCATAGATCAAAAATTTTCAGTTTGTAATGAAGACAATCAGCCTTTACTCGATGAAAAGCAAATTAATGAAGACTTACAATATCTTGGTACAGAAGCTGTTAAAGAGATGTTAGCGTTATTTAAAGTCAGTAGTACACAACACATCAATGCACTGGCAGCTTTACCTACAGATAGGCCAAAAGCGTTACACGCACTTAAAGGCAGTAGTGCCAGTATTGGCTTTATTCAGTTGAGTCAGTTGTGCAAACAATTAGAAAAAGATGGCATTAGTGATGATTCATATTTGTTGCTTAAGCAAGTATTGCAAGCATCAATTAACGCACTTGAGTTGAAATTTCTATCTAAGTTGTTGTAAATTAGTGATATAAAATATAGTTGAGTGTGTATAACCCTCACTCTATTTATCCTGATCTCAAACATTACATATAAAAACACCGAGCTTACTCGGTGTTTTTATATGGGGGTTAATTATATAGATATCCTGTTACTGAGCACCTTTTAGTCCTTCACAATCGCTTTCAACCCAAGCCAGAGTGAGGTGAGCAATGGCTGAATAAAACTTACCGGTATCCACAGAGGTAAGCCTATCTACAAAATGGGGTAACCAAGCGTGGAGATATTGTCTAATAAAGCTGAGCTGAGTGCTATCGTCACAAGCACACGCTTGGTGAGCGACATAAGCCAAAATAACGGCAATATGATCAGACGGTTCAGAAAATTCACTTTGAACCGTTAATTGGCTTTGTTTTAGATATGTTTGCATTTGCTGATGCTGTTCACCAAATAAGAGTACATCGTCCTTGGCAACTGCATTATCGTTAAGATATAAACTGGCATAAGGGCTGGCGCTATGCTTTGTACCTACTAAAAATAGGCCACAATAATCGGCAGCAAGCTCTAATAAAGCATGATCAGTATTGACGCTGTTAAGGGTTGAATTAAGCACTGAGTTTATGGTTTCAATGTCTTGACTCAATAACGGGTCACTGGCCAATTGAGCAAAGAATGCCTGAGCCTGACTTGCTGTGAGCTCTTGTAATAGCTGTTGATCTAGCTCTTTTGCAAACAGTGATGAGAGCAGCTTATACACCATCGAACGACCCTGGTTCATTGGCGTGTTATACAATATCTTGTCATTCATCTATGTTATCTCCTGAGCCTATTATGGCCGTTAACTTAAGCGCCAAGAATTAAATCGCTTGGCGCACAGTGATAATGCTTACACGTTATAGCTGCGTTTCTATTGGGCCACTAAAAGAACTGACGTCAGGTAACTTACCTTGATACTTTTCGAAATCGACCAAGCAAGTGTATGCGGAGCAAGCCTGGGCAAGCTTTGATGTACCAATATCTTGCGTTAACGTATTTGGGTCACCATAGCTGCACAACGCCCCAATTTCACTACCGCCTTCTTTAGACCCATCTTTACCGACTGGGCCATACCAAGCCCCTTCATGAATTCGGATAACCCCACTAGGGAAGCTGTCGGATACCACTGCACCCGCTAACAGTTGACCTCGGTCGTTAAACACACGAACAACATCGCCATCTTTAATGCCGCGCTGTTTTGCATCGGTAGGATTCAAGTACACGGGTTCACGACCTTGTACCGTATAGGTTTCCCGATATTGCTGCGACTCACACATTTGTGAATGTAAGCGTTTATCTGGGTGGCAAGATTGCATCCACATTGGGTATTTATCTGAACCAGGACCACCATGGCTGCGCTCTGACTTTTCTATCCAAGTAGGATGGCCAGGACAGTCATCGTAATTGAATTGGGCGATTTTACGGCTGAAAATTTCAATCAAGCCCGATGGTGTACCCAATGGATTCATTTCAGGATCATCCCTAAAGTCGGCATGGCGAGTCCATGGTTGGCCTTCACCAAAATGTACATAACCTTGTTTCCAGAACGTGTCGAAATTTGGCATATCGAACTTACCGGCATTATCGGCTTTACAGTCGTTATAAAGTTTCTTAATCCAGTCAAATTCAGACATGCCACGGGTATATTCTGTCTCTTTACCCATTATTTTGGCAAAGCGGGTAAAGATATCAAAATCAGACAAGCTATCAAATAATGGTTCAACCATTTTTTGCATCGCTAAAACACCACGGTTAGCGTAGCTGCCATAAACGTCAATGTCATTACGTTCAAATGTAGTACAAGCGGGTAAAACGATGTCAGAGAAACGGCACGTTGCTGTCCAGTTAATGTCGACAGTGACCACACATTCAAGCTTTTGAAATGCTTGCTTCATCTTATTTCTATCTTGGTGATGACTCCATGGATTATTACCTGAAAATACCATCATCTTAATATCAGGATAAGTGACCTTAGCCCCGTTGGCATCGATGGTTTTACCCGGTTCTAAAATGGCATCAATCCAACGTGCAATCGGAATGGTGCTACTCGCGCCTTTAAAATCATTACTGTCGAATAATGGCTTTTGGCCTTCATCAAGATTACGAGGAAACGCGCCCGGTGCAGCTGCGCCCGATGAAGGAACGCCAATACTTGAGTAATGATGGCCATAGCTGATACCACCACCAGGTAAACCAATTTGGCCAATCATAGTAGCAAGTACAGCTGCCATCCAATAAGGTTGTTCACCGTGTTGTTGACGTTGAATACACCAACCCATCATGATTTGAGTACGACCTTTGGTCATCACTTTAGCTAAATCACGTATAATTTCAGGGCTAACACCAGTAATTTTACTGGCCCACTCTGGTGTTTTAGCTACGCTATCTGACTCGCCTAAAATATAAGGCACGAATCTGTCAAACCCTAAGCTGTAGCCCTCAATAAATTTTTCATCGTGTAACTTACTGGTGATCATTTCATGGGCAATACCCAGCATTAACGCAACGTCAGTTTGTGGGTTGACGTAAAGTTGCTCACAGCCTAAGTATTTTTGGGTTTTAGTGACTACAGGGTCGATACTGATCACTCGGATCTTACCTTGTTTTACTTTTTCTTTAAGCTCCGCTAGATAAGCGAACGATTCATGGGTTTCGGCATTCCAACCCACTTGCAGGTTTTTATAGGGATCATTTGACCACAAAATGATGGTTTTAGATTGCTCAAGGATTAACGGCCATGAAGTACCTTGGGCATAAACTTCAGTAGAACCTAAAATATAAGGCAAAATAGTCTGGCCAGCACCCGTTGAGTAGTCACCAATTTTTTTGACAAAATTACCGTGCATACCAACAGCGCGTTGCATGTGACTGGTACTTGAATGCAGTTGTCCAGTGGCGCGCCAGCCAGTTTGACCCGCGTGCAGTCCTGATGGGCCATATTGAGTTTGCACCTCATCAAGTGAATCTTTAAACAGGGTCAATGCTTTGTCCCAAGTGACACGGACAAAGCGAAAATCACCGCGTTGACTGGTGTCGCTTTTATGACCTTTCAATAAAAAGTCTAAGCGTACCATAGGGTAGCGAACCCGTGATGGGTTGTAGACTAAGCCTTTAACGCCATTGATCATATCGGTAGGGTATTTGTCCAACTCAAATGGAATCACCTGGTCAATCACGCCATTCTTACGTTTCATTTTGAATGCACCAAAGTGCGAACCGGTAGTTAACCAGTCGTCACTTGCTTTAGTGCTTGCAGCTGCAAGGGCATTGAATGGCGCTAACACTGATGTACTGCTTAGTCCAACATAAGAAGTCGCCACTAAGCCTTTAAGAAAATGTCTTCTGTTCATGATGATGTCCTATTAATGCGCCGACTTATTGAAAGTAGATGAATGCTCTTGTAAGTACTTTTGTACAAGCGCTTGAGTGTCTTGGTCCATGTTGACGAATGCAATCATGCCTTTAAACATTCCAGGCCAACTGTTAGCGTCAAAGTGTGCTTCTGCTGGTTGGGTATGACACACGCTACAACTGCTGGTATAAGTGGTGCGGGCATAATCCCAAAGTGGCTGTAAATCGTTAATTAGGTAGTCAGCATCTGTCCAAATTTTGGCTTCAACACGCTGCCATGTTAATCCGGTCATAGGGTCTTCTTTCTGTTCAAAAACATTCATTACGCCTTCTTCTAACGCAGCATCTTTTGATAACTGAGCTGACAGAATGTTAAGACCAAAATCGAAATAGATAACACGACCAGCACCAATTTTTTTACGCCAACCATTAATACCAACTAGTACACGACTGCCATTGATTTCAAGTACCGTCACTTTAGTGGCAATGTTTAACGTGCCAGCTTCAACATCTGTTTTTTGATTAAAATAAAGGGGTTTAGTCAAGGCGGTAAAATACTGAGCACCAACCACAAGACCGGTTTCGCCAGATCCGACTTGTGCAATGAGTTCTGGTGCACGGGAAGTGCCCATGTCAGGAAGATTGTGAGCAATACCTTTATGGCAATCAACACAGCTCTGGTCTATCTCTGCTGCACGCTTCATTTGTTTTTGCGCCAACTTTGACATGTCATCCCATTTCATCGAGTCATAGTTATGGCAGTTTTTACACGCTAAAGAGTTATCACGGTCGAAGCGTTTCCACTCACGGCTAGCCATCTCTAGACGTTTTGATTCAAATTTTTCCTCAGTATTAACGGTTTGCATCAACCAGCCCCACATATCATGTGATGCTTCAATCTTGCGACCAATTTTACGACTCCAGTTATGCGGCACGTGACAATCAGGGCAAGTGGCCCGAACGCCAGAGTGATTAGACCAATGCACAGTTTGCTGTAGCTCTTGGTAGGGCTTGCTTTCCATACTGTGACAGCTAATACAGAACTCTTCAGTGTTGGTCATTTCCAGTGCGGTATTGAAACCACCCCAGAATATAATCCCCATTAAAAAAGCTGATAGGCTAATTGTGCCTAAAGTAAGATATTTGGCAGGCTGATTTAGCGTCCGCCAGGTATTAATAAACCATTTCATAACAGCATCCTTTATAAGATTGACTCATAATTTGTTTGAGGATTAGTGCGCAACAACGCCACCAAATGCTTGGATCATCCAAATGACAAAACCGTACGCACTAATGCTGGTTACGGTGATAATGGGAAAAAATAAAAAAATGATAAATCCAAGAGCTTTCAGCTCCTTAGACTTAACATTACTTTTGGGGTCTACTACGTTTTTTGTTGTCATAGCTTGCTCACTTAAAAAATTACCTTTGCTGATGACAGCTATATTAGATAACAATTGTTAATGGCACTCAGACCGTGGATGAATGAACGTAGACAATATATGAAAGATTATGAACAGACTGATTGAGGGGTAGCTTGCTGTGAGGATTAACAGTGAACGGCTTTATAAAATCAACTTAAGAGGGTTATCAATCGAGGGGCACATATCGTTGTTTCAGTAGCGTTGATTCATAAATCGATTATTATTTACTCAGCTTTATGTTTATGAATACTATGTATCATCAACATTTTTCAGGGATTAACAGAGCAATTCTGATACATTTTCGCTACAATATGAAAGTTAATGTTTTTGTAATCATCAATATATGATCATGGTCTTATATTGTTAAATGTGCAGTATTAATTTAATCGGTATTAAGTAAGATGATGCTGTTAGCATTTAATACCCTCTCTATGCAATAAACAGCTGAACTTAAACACTTAGATAAACGGACTAAAGAGAAATAAATGAGTCTATCAAGTATTAGTAAACTACTCATAACATCAATATTTATGATTTTCTCTAGTGCAGTATGCGCTGAGAATATTAATATTTATACTTGGGAAGATTATTTTTCTGATGATGTTCTCGCTGAATTTGAACAAAAAACGGGTCACAAAGTAACCTTGACCTATTATGACAGCGAACCAGATCGAGATGCATTGCTACTCAGTGAGAAAGCTAAAAATTTTAATATTGTGTTGATTGATAGTTTAATGCTGGGCATTAATTCAAAAAAACAACCTATGTATCGGTTTTCCGAAAAATCTCTGCCAACCATAGTGAACCATAATCCTAAATGGCGTCAGGCATGTGGCGATGTTGGTGTGCCTTACGCGAAAGGAACTATTGGCATTGCCTATCGGGAAAGTGTCAGCAAAACACCTATTACTTCCTGGACTCAGCTTTTTAAACCACCCGTAGAGCACCAAAATAGGGTATTAATGATAAAAGATAATCTTGATACCGCCGCCATTGCTTTGATTGCCAATAATTTACCTCCGTTTTCTGAAAATAAAGACGACTTAAAAGTTGCGTTCGACACATTAAAGCAACAAGAGCCTTATTTATTAGGATATCAATATCTATTAACGCACACAGCCATTCATCAAGAAAAAAGCCAAGCCAGTTTGGCTATGGTTTATGGTGGCGATATTGCAATAATAACTAAAAATAGTGGTCAAGATGATTGGAAGTATGTTGTTCCAGATGAAGGTACACTGTTTTGGGTTGATTGCTTAGCTATCCCGTTTGAAAAAAATGCGACACAAGCAACCTTATCGTTTTTGAATTATATTAATGATCCACAAGTAGCGATTAGGGTGGTAGAAGAAATTTTATTTTCTACGACCAATGATGCTGCTGTTGCGTTAGGAAGTGAAAGCTACTTATCGAATCCTGATTTGTTTATTTCTCCAGAGATCCAAGCGCGGAGTAGTTTTTATCAGCCTATTAGTAATGAATCAATGTTATTGCGTCAGCGGATGAATAACTTGCTAAAAGATAAATAACTCATGAAGCTAAGAAAACGGATTAATTTGATTTTACTGCCCGCTATCGCGGTAGTATTTTTTACATTTTCTTTTTTCTTTTATCAATCAGCTAAAAATAATATTGTTGATGCTGCTCTGAGTGCTTTCTCATATCAATTTGAGCGCATAGCAAGCCGTGGTGCTGCAGAGGTTATTGCGGTTGAGAGCATGATTAATTCTCAACTGCAAAGTAAAGAAGCGGCTGATTTATTTCACAATGCTAAAGCAGATGAAATTGATATTAGAGTAAGTGCGCAGTTTTTAGACCGGTTGATTAAATCGAGTGACAGTAAGATTATTCAAGACATTGCTATTTTTAACTTACGTGAAAAGCCTATCAGTTACATCAATTTTGAAGATCCTTTTGTGGATGCTTCAGTGACAGATTCAACTCATTTTTTGATAAACAAAATCAATGACGCTATAGCAAAAAAAAATCGTCAACGGATATATGCTCACTACTACCAAATTACCGCCACAGACACTGAGCATGATGAGATCCAGTTATTTCGTATTTTTTCTCCTTATCTTTTAGTGTCACAACCTTTATATAATTACACCAACGATTTAGTCGTCATTCAAACTAGGTTAAAACCGAATTATCTTAAAAGTATTTTTAATCAAGAGATTAGTCAGTATCAGGAATACCTTTCGGTTAAAATGTTTACACTTCCTTTAACAGAGAAAGCGCTTAATAATGATATTGTTGTGCAACAGATTGAAGGCGTAGATTCATATCATTTTACGGTAAAAGTATTTGATGGAATTGTGAACATCAGTCTAAAAAAAGCATTTTTTAACTCATCATTAATGAATCTAAAAATCAAAATTGGATTAGGCGCCCTGGCATTATCTTTATTTTGTTACTTTATTCTACATTTGTTGATCTATAAACAAATCATTCGCCCAATCACTGAATTGGCAGAAGGTGTTAATGGCGTTAAGAAAGGTAATAGTGATTCACTTATTCTGTTAAATACTAACGATGAAGTTGCAGAACTCAATAATAGTTATCTTGCATTAATTGAACGTATTCAGCAGTTAGCCAACAATGATGAGTTAACCAGCCTTGCTAATAGAGCATACTTCAACCGAGAACTAGATCATAAACTCGACTCGTCTGAGGCTGAGACTAGCACGTTAGGTTTGTTGTTTATCGATTTAGATAATTTTAAATACGTTAATGATAATTTTGGCCACGAGGCCGGCGATCGTGTTTTGGTCAACTTTGCTAACAGGTTGACAAACTCATTAAGAAAAACTAGCCGTGCATTAAAACAACAACAATATCAATGTATCGCGCGTTTAGGTGGTGACGAGTTTGTGGTATTGCTTGAAGGACTGCCTAATGTGGAAGAGCTAGAAGCGATAGCTCAACGCATTGTAGGGCTTTTTGATTTGGAATTTGAGGTTGACGGTAAAACTTATGATGTCCATGCCAGTATTGGCATAGCATTCCAGTTTGGTAACAAACTTAAAGCGGATACATTTTTACAGCAAGCTGATAGTGCCATGTATGCTGCAAAAAAAGCAGGGAAAAATAGTTATTGTACTTATGACGACTCGTTAGATAATCAATTAAAAGAGCAGAAATATATTGATTCTGAGGTATCAAAAGCGTTACGTGAAAATTCCTTGTATCTGGTTTATTTACCATACTACGATACTGAAACACTTGAAGTGAAAGGTTTTGAGGTGTTGCTAAGGGCCCCAGAGTTAGAGAAGAAAGGCATTGGCCCTGATAAGTTTATTTCGATAGCAGAGCAAAGTGATCTGATTACAAAAATTGATTTATGGGTCATCAATGAAGCATTGAGTAAGTTAGCAAATCTGCGAAGTATGCAAGGGTTTGACGGTACACTTGCTATCAACATTTCATCTCGAGAGCTGTTTAATGATGGTTTCGTAGCCGAAGTTTCGTCTTTAATGGATCAATATGAAACACCGCCTTATAAAATTATATTCGAAATAGCAGAAGCTCCGCTGCTTACGAAAGATAAAAAAGTATTAGTTAATCTCACTAGGCTAAAAGCATTGGGGATAAAAATTGCCATTGATAACTTTGGGATAAATTATTCAGCCTTTAGCCATTTAAATCATTTTAGATTGGACTCATTAAAAATAGATCGCTCATTCCTACTGCAAATGAGAGATGTTCAAATGGGCAATAAACCGCTGATTGATATTATTTACGACCTTGCCAATATCCATGGGTTAGATGTTGTCATAGAAGGGGTGCAAAGCGAACAAGAATTAAATCATGTCAAAAATTTAGGCTGCAATACTGTCCAAGGTTTTTATTTGTCAAAACCATTAGATTGGAGCCAAGCTCAAGCCTTAGTGAATAAAACAAATGTAAGTTATTTAACCACGAATAAAAGTCGCTAACTATTTTTTGTGATTGAAAACTAGGCTAATAAAGGGCTAAATTTAGCCAATTCAGCAGCATTATGTACGGCTAGTTTCTTAATGATTTTAGAACGATGTACCTCAATCGTGCGCAGAGAAAGGTATAATTTGTCGGCCATTTGTTTGTTGGTTTTGCCTTCTATTAATAGATGTAATACTTGGATTTCACGTTCTGTTAAGGTGTTATATCGTTGTTTTAGCAGAATAGATTCAAACATTTTATGGCTACACGTAAAAGCTTTTTCTATAGCAACAACCAGTTCTTTCCCGTTAACGGGTTTTTGAAAAAAATCACAAGCACCTTGTCTAAATGCATTTACCGCCATCGGCAGATCACCGTGACCCGTTAAAAAGATGATACCTAGTGGACTGTTAGCGGCAATTAATTTTTGTTGTAGTTCTTGGCCAGTAATTTCTGGCATTTTGCTGTCCACGATAAGACAACCTGGTTGGGTAGTATCAATGGTGTTAATAAACGAAATGGCACTATTGAAAACCTGTAAGTTGTATTCATATTGCAATAGCATAAATTGCATAGAATCAAGAATTGCTAGGTCATCATCCACCATATAAATATCTTTAATCATATGTAGTATCGATTTATTAAATGTTAATACAGTGTAATCATTGTTGGTTGTGGATCAAGTTGTTCGGTTGCTTTTGTGCTGTGCGTATCTGTTTTGTTAATTAAGTTGCACTACACTGAGTTTGTTGCATAAAAACGGATTACTTTGTTTATTAACTAAGTACCGATTAACTAAATGTTGTCAGATGGCTAAAAGGTTACGGATGCGAATTGAAACTTTGCTGATTGGAGCACTTTCATTAATTCTTGCTGGATATTTAACTCAAGCAAGTGCGCAGCCTGTCACACCAGATGCGGTCATTGAAAAACCCATTACGACTCAAGCTCATGCTGAAGTACATTACCGAGTTGCAGTGCTTGCCAATTATGGTGTGGCTAAAAGTATTGAACGCTGGCAGCCATTAATGGACTATTTAAGCCAAAATGTTGCCAATGCCAGCTTTGAGGTTGTGCCGTTAGACTTCAACAACATGAATAAAAAGCTAATCAGCGGCGACATACAGTTTGTTGTCACCAATCCTGGCCACTACTTTAATATGAGTGGCGACTATCCCATTTCCTGGTTAGCCACCATGAAGAGCAATCAACATAATGGCAGCACTTTTGCGATAGGTGCGACTATTATCGTCCGTAAAGACAGTCATTTGCTCAGCGTAGACGATCTTGCTGGCCATTCCGTGGTGGCCAGTGATCCTAATGCATTAGGAGGGTACCAAGCCGCGATAGGGCTTATCCATTCGATGGATTATTCGACCAGTAACTTCTTTTCCAAAGTGACGTTTCTCGGTTTTCCGCTTGAACCGCTTATTTATCAAGTCCGCGATGGCACAGCAGATATAGCCATTACGCCATTTTGTACTTTAGAACAAATGGTAGCTGAGGGTTATATCAAGGCTAGCGATTATCGGGTAATAAATGATGTCACTCCTGCCGATTATGAATGTGCCGTCAGCACCCCTTTATACCCTAATTGGTCGTTTGCATCGTCGGATGCGGTGCCGTTAATGGTGAGAACGGGGATAACCCGAGCATTACTGTCGATAAGTATGGATGACCCGGCGTCAATTATAGGACAGAACCGGGGATGGGCTGCCCCCATTAGCCAGTTTCAAGTGGTTAAATTGTTTAATGACCTAAACTTAAATGCGGATGATAGCCCTGTGCATCTTCAAGTGTGGCAATGGATAAAGCTCAATCAAAAATGGGGCTTTAGTTTATTGGGTCTATTTGTTATCGCGACCATTTACCATCTTTGGCTGGAATATAAATTTAGACAAAAGAGCGAGTTCTTAATCAATACAGAGCGCCAATTGAAAAATAAAGCATTGCAGCTTGAGCGCATGCAAAGCGCAGCAATATTAGGTGAAATAGGAGCAGGTTTAGCTCACGAGCTCAACCAACCCATTGCGGCCATCACGCAATATAGTGAAGGCGGGATGATTGAGCAGGCAAAAAATATTGGTACAAACTCAGTACAATACCAATTACTTGAAAAAATACACCAGCAGTCAATGCGTGCCGGAGAAATTGTTCATAGGATCAGAGAATTGTTGCAACGAAAAGGTACTGCAAGTACTGAGTTTGATGCACAAGAACAATTAATGGTTTGCCTAGACTTACTCGAACATGAATTCGAAAAAGAAAAAATCAACATCAAAACTCAATTGACTACCACTGAAATTAAGCTGCAAGGCGATAAAGTTGGTTTTTGTCAGGTGTTGATTAATGTGTTGAAAAACGCCATTGATGCGGTGTCTGAAAAAGAATTCCCGCTTCATAGCCGCAAACGAATACTGATAGATTTACACATTGTTGATCAAAGTTTACAGCTGAAAATTTATGATAATGGTATTGGGTTAACCTGTGCCAACGATGATTTTAAAACAAGTTTCTTTTCTACCAAAGCCAATGGATTAGGGCTAGGGTTGGCCATTTGCAGTGATGTTATTGCTCTTTTTGGTGGCCAGATTAACTTATCAAAATGTAAAGATGACCCGAGCTCACCTTGGCGATATGGATGTCGGGTTCTCATTGTTATCCCATTAAATGCTATGCCCGATTAATCAATCAAATACCCCTGGTAACTTTTATTCCAACCTGTCTTTTTCGGTTTATCTCATTTTATTGAGATGTTAAACCGTGACATCAATCAAATCACGCCCCTCAATGTGGTTTACCACAATACCCTTAGTTTACTTATGGAATAACAATGGTGTTAGCGATGATGCTGACTACAGTTTGGGTTTGGTTAGTACCATTAACAATAAGTAAACAGAGAAAAACTTCGTGCTTCGTTGAAGATGAAGGGGGGCAATCATGATTGAGTTAAATCGACGTCATTTTTTAAAGGGAGCGGGTGCCAGTGGCGCCACATGTGCTTTAGCAAGCATGCTTCCTGGTTCGCTAGCTGCATTAGAAAAATCACCCTTAAAAGGTGTTGCTTCTGAAGTTGCCAGTATTTGTGAAATGTGTTCAACGCGGTGTCCTATTAAGGCGCGCATTGTAGATGGCAAAAACGTATTTATTACGGGTAATAAAGAAGCTAAATCGTTTGGTGGCAAAGTCTGCGCTCGAGGTGGAGCTGGCCATAGCTTACTTTACGATCCACAGCGTATCGTTAATCCACTAAAGCGTGTGGGTGAACGCGGCGCAGGTGAATGGGCAGAGATTTCATGGGCTGATGCTTATAAAGAAATTGCCGCTAAAATGAACCAAATAAAACAACAATATGGTGCCGAAACCATAGCGTTCTCATCAAAGTCTGGTTCACTTTCAGATCATATATTTCATCTTGCTGAGGCTTTTGGATCGCCCAATACATTTACTCATGCCTCAACGTGCCCGGGCAGTTATGTAGTTGCTGCTAAGGCAATATTTGGCACCAAAATGAAGCGTGATTTGAGCAATGCCAAATACATCATCAACTTTGGGCATAACTTGTATGAAGGCATCAACATGTCTGAAACAAGAGGCTTGATGCAAGCTCAAATGGATAGAGGAGCCAAGTTAGTTGTATTTGAACCTAGATTCTCGATTGTGGCAGATAAGGCTGATGAGTGGCATGCAATACGTCCGGGTACCGACGTCGCGGTCGCGTTAGCGTTATGTCATGTGTTGATTAATGACAATTTATATGACCATGACTTCATTGAAAAATATGTTGTTGGTTTTGATGAGTTCGCCGCTGAAGTACAAAAATATACCCCAGAATGGGCCGAAACTATTTCAGACGTGTCTGCCAGTGCCATTCGACGTATTGCACATGAATACGCAAGCCACGCTCCACACGCCGTTGTTGATTTTGGCCATCGCGCTACATTTACCCCTGAAGAGTTCGATATGCGCCGTGCGTTATATGCAGCCAACATATTGATTGGCAACATCGAACGAAAAGGGGGCATTTACATGGGCCAGAAAGCACCTGGCTATAATAAACTTGCCGGTGAAAATGTGGCCCCAGCGCTAGCCAAACCGGGTGTTAAAGGCATGCCTAAGCCAACGGCAATCCGCATTGACCAGGTTGAAAAGCAGTATGCAATGATGTGGTCAAATGGTGGCATTTATCAAACCATTTTAGATGCAACATTAGACGCCAAACCTTATCAATTAAAAGCATGGGTAATGAGTCGTACTAACCCAATGCAAACCCTTACAGACCGAGCCAAAGTAGAACAATCGCTTAAAAAGCTAGATTTAGTGGTGTCATGTGACCTGTATATCAGTGAAACCGCAGCATACGCAGATTATATTTTGCCAGAATCGACTTATCTTGAACGCGATGAAGAGATACAAGATAAATCAGGTAAAAATCCGGCCTATTATGTTCGTCAACGTGTGGTTGAAACCATTGGTAATACTCGCCCAAGCTGGCAAATATTTAAAGAATTAGGCCAAGCTTTGGGGCTTGAACAATTTTACCCTTGGGACAATATAGAAACGTTGCAATTAATGCAGTTGAATCGCGATCACAGCTTGTTGGAACACATCAAAAAAATGGGTTACGTCAGCTACGGTAAGCCATTGATGTTGCGTGAACCAGAAATGGTTACCGAATTCGTTAAGGCTTATCCCAATGCCAAAAGTGTTGATGCAGACGGTACTTATGCCAGCTCAATGAGCTTTAAAACACCCAGCGGCAAGATTGAGTTAACCTCACCCAAAATAGAAGGCATGGCACCAGGACGAGGTGTGATTAAGCATCGCGATGTACAACTAAAGCAAGCCGATGAGTTGTACTTTATACAAGGGAAGGTCGCGGTACACACCAATGGCGCCACCCATAATATTCCAATGCTAGCCAATCTTATGTCGAAAAATGCGATTTGGATCCATCCAATAACGGCTGGGCGACTCGATATCCATAGCGGTGATGCGATTAGATTAACCAGCAGTGTGGGCAGTGAGGAAGGAACCGCCTTAGTCACCCCGGGGATTCGTCAAGATACTGTGTTTGCATACATGGGCTTTGGCTCCAAAAATAAAGAACTGGTGCGAGCCACAGGAAAAGGTATCCATTGCGGCAACCTACTTCCTAATGTCATCGCCCCCATCTGTGGCATGAATTTACACACCACAGGTGTAAAGTTGGTAAAAATTTAGCCGGTAACTAATTGATTTGGAGTCTCCTATGAGCAAACGATATGTCATGGTGCATGATGAAAACAAATGCATCGGCTGCCAAGCTTGCAATATAGCTTGTCGTAGTGAAAACGAAGTCCCTGAAGGGGTAACACGCCTACAAGTTAGAGTGGAAGGTCCTTTTGGTGAAGCACCAAACTTACATTTTAAATATCACCGTGTGTCCTGTCAGCAATGTGAAGACGCACCTTGTGTCAGTGTTTGCCCTACAGGTGCCGCTTACATAGACGAAAATGGCTTAGTGTCTATTCATAACGATAAGTGCGTTGGCTGTATGTATTGTGTCGCGGCATGTCCATACAAAGTGCGCTTTATGAATCCCATAACCAAGGCAGCAGACAAATGTAATTTCTGTAAAGACACGCGCCTAGCCAGAGGTGAACAACCCGCTTGTGTTACAGCATGCCCAACAGATGCATTGTATTTTGGCGATGTTAACGACAGTAAAAGTGAGGTTGCTCAATTACTGAATACAAAAATAACCTATCAAGACAAAACGCATTTAGGTACCAAACCACGAGTGTACCGTGTTCCGACTAAACGAGGAGGGATAGAGTCATGAACAATATATGGGGCGACATGGCGCAATATGATCCAGTGACATGGAACTGGGTTATCGCCGTTTATTTATTTATGGCCGGTTTATCGGCAGGTAGCGTACTCATTGGTATTGGTATGCGTTGGTATAGTAAAGGGGGCAATATTGAAACTTCGATATTAAAAGCCTCTGCCATTATCGGGCCAGTAGCCATAAGCTTAGGCTTGGCCTGTTTAGTGTTTGATTTAACCAAGCCATTTCATTTCTGGCTCATCTTAGTCAATTATAATTTTACATCTGTAATGGCGATTGGTGTGTTGGCCTTATTGGCTTATTCACCGTTAGGTATTGCTTATGCATTGATTGTATTGCGAGATGATTTACCAAAGTGGAAGTTAGGATTTTTAGCCCCAATAGGGCGCATGCTATTACCAATGCGTAAAGTCATCGAAATCCTACTGTTTGTACTTGCTATCGGTGTTGGTGCGTATACTGGCTTTTTAATCTCGGCCATGAATGCCTACCCAATGCTCAATACTGCAGTATTACCGGCATTGTTTTTAGCATCTGGTTTATCAGCGGGAGCGGCGGGTAACTTAATCGTTGCGTTAACCTGTTTTAATAGCAGCCCCCATGATAACGATGTGGCAAAAATGCACAGCCTGGATTTACCGGTAATCGTGTCAGAAATGATGTTTTTAGTGATGCTGTTTAGTACTCTTTATTTCACAGGAGGCGCAGCTGCTGAAGCATTAGCATCATTAAGTACCGACATTTGGGCTAGCGTGTTTTGGATAGGCGTAGTCGGAATCGGGTTTATCGTTCCCATTCTGTCGATGTTTTTACCTGCCAATGCTCGTCACACTAAAGCCATCATGATATCAGTTGCCTGCTGCAGTTTGACGGGTGTTTTAGCATTACGACACTTCATCATCTATGCTGGACAAAGTTATATAAGTTAACCAAGAAATAAGTAGATAAGTCATCTTTTGCCCTCCAGTAGACATAGGTTGATTGGAGGGCAAAAACTACGCAATAGGCTGCAGTATTAGGTTGTAACAACAGTCAATATTGGTCAATTAACTTTAGACAAAACACTAAAGTCGACCGTATTCACAATTAAATCCATAAATTAGAAACGATAATCGTAGATTATTCAGATTTACCGCTAACGTATACTTGAAGTTATTATTTAAGCTGCTATATTGGCTTTATGAAAACATCAATATTCACATTTTATTCAATTATTTTTTTAGGGAGCTTCGCCCTAAAATTCCCCGATTAAGCGGGCGTATCATTGCGCCCATCTGTTTTTACAGAATATACAATTAAAATTAACATTTAAAAAACAGCTTGCATTTATATGTTGAGGCTTAGATTTCGTTAAACTATTTTTAATCAATAGGAGTAACCCAATCTTTGCTTTATCTATATGTAAATAATTATTTTTTTTAAAATTCTGCAATTAATTTAATTTTAATACTATAAAAATAAACCCAAAAAGTTCTAAGCGGAGGGCGGTGGATTATTTATTCAAAAATGAGTTTATTGCATTAAATAAACGTTATTAATTTTTTATTTATAAGGTAATGATATGTCTAAGCATGAAATGAAAAAACCATTGTTGTCGCTAAAAGAAAAGCGTAAGTTAAAAAAAGAATCAAATGTTACAGAGGTAGCCAAGATTAGAAAGAAAAAAGGCTAGTAAACTGGATACGAAATACTTTACCTCCTTTAATTAACTGAACACTTTGTACATAAATGTCAGTAATAACAGCTTTTTGGGGGGCGAGGAACAATAACGTAGAATGTTTTTATAAATAGGCTGAAGATGATTTTTATGTTCAGCCTATTTTATTTTTTTAACATACAGAATCTTTTTACATTAACGTTATAGACAGTTAGGTTTTGGTAACTATTTGTTATTGTTCATTAATTTATTTTATAGTAGTGATTTTTAAAATGGATAATGATGTTAACTTTCTCTATAAAAAGATAGTGAAGGAGTCTAGAAATGACAGCAAATAATGGTGAGATTAAGTCACATCAAGTTGGAGTAGGTGGCACTAGAGCACAAACAGCTAAGCGACCCAAAAAAGTGGCTATAAGGATACCTGAAAATTATATTGGTATTGTTAAACAGTTAGTTAACTATTTGGATGAATTTATAATAATTAATGGGCAAAAAGTTCAGGTGAAATCAGAGAAATTGTTACTCAATTCTATACAAGAGAAGGCTCAAGAGATCATGTTTAATGCATTAATATCTAAATAGGCTTGATCATAAGCATTCATTAAACTTTGAATATAATAAAAATATCAGATTAAAAAATTAATGTTCGCTGTAATACTTTCGTCGTTTAAGGCACTGTACATCTTATTAGTTTTTTGTTAATTTTATGTGTTTTTGTCTTATAAATTCACCTTTAGAGTAATATATTTATTGGTTGTAAATATAGTCGTGGATATTCACTTTGTAATGGCTTGTATTTCACCTGTTTTTAGGCACAGATACTCAGATATTAAGTTATTTTTAATAAACTAGAGATAATATTTGTAATCGCGTGTGTGATTTTTAAAATTAATATCACTACATTAATAATGTTATTTTACCTCATTAAACCTTCTATTATTCAAAGTTTGATCGTTAGGTAAAATACTTAAAGCATGAATTATTAGAATTTTTGAGGAAAAAATGAATAACAGACCTGAAATAACGATCTCATCACTTGATGCGCAGAGACTATTTAAACTCATCGAGTCCTTACCTACAAAGAAAATGGTAGGTATAAGTGAGCTTGAAGAGGAACTCGCTCGAGCAACAATCGTGGATCCAACAGAAATACCCACTACAATTGTCACCATGAACTCAACGGTTAAATTTACTGTCGAGTCGTCTCGAGATGAGTTTTTAATGACGCTTGTTTATCCCAGAGATCTTGATTTGAATGGCGATAAAATCTCTATTCTGGCGCCAGTTGGGAGCGCGTTACTTGGGTTGGCTCAGGGAGATCAAATTGAATGGCCAAAGCCCGGTGGTGGGTTAATAAAAATAACCATTAATGAAATTTTTTATCAACCAGAAAGGGCTGGTGAATACCATCGTTGATACATCATTTATTCAATAGCTTGAAAATAAATTACACCAGATCAATGAAGACACTCTATATAAAAGAATGTAGTAAATCCTCGTTACATCTGGTTTAAGGTTATTAAACAATAACTAAATAACTAACTTCGCTAGCGGTTTGATTCAACGATAATTATAGATGGCACCTAGAATCAACATACTGGTACTGCGTCGTAGAATACTGGTGTACAGGTTTATCTAAGCGGTTTTTTTCATGTCAGTTGTCGCTTAAATGGTTAAACAGCTTCTTTGTGTTACTCTTAAATTAACTCCACAGCCTATGGCTGATAGTTTCTGTTCTTTCTGTTCTTTTTGTTCATTGCTCTAGATGTTCATTTCTATTGTCTGATAGCACACTTTTCGCTTCGCCAGTATCCCTACATCAAGACCATCATGTCTCTGATTTGGTGTCACAAACTTAATCCTGCTATGGCGATGTTCCGTTGTCTTACCCATAAACAAATTCATTTACTCATGTACGCGCTTCATCTAACGATATAAAAACTTCACTAGGCCAACGCGGATGATACTTTACCGTTCTAAACAGTAGATTCTGAGTACGGATTATCATTATTCATCCTTGGACGACTTCATTTGGTCACACCCACTAAATTTTACATCCTCGCTCGCATCGTCAGGTTTTTCATGGGATCACCATTATCAGAGTGCAACACAACGTCTTTCTATAAGCATTTTTCTGCCCAGCGTTTATCTATTTCAGATACGTTCCATCTAAAAAATAGCACGATATTTTCAATGAGCCTGTTGACCTCTTTGAGGATATCGCCACGATGAGCCGATAATTCTAATTGCCCTATATTGGTCATACTTCTTCTCAGTAAGGTTTGTAAATATCTTGATTAGACAGATATTTATGTCAAGTTCAGTGCGGCAACGAACAGAGTGAAAAGTAAAATACACGTATTATGACCATCAACATCATGAGTTAAATCGTGGTTGCTAATTTTTAATTATGTAGTAAATACATAGTGTTGCATAGACTAGATGAGTTAAAAGCGATTGAAATTCAAGCCGCAGATGGTGATATTTTTTTACCATTTTTTTATTTTTATGCTAGGCAGGCGATTCACTTTCCACCCAGAGTGACCTAAAAGCTTTAATTTTGAGGATAATATGCAAATAGAAACACTTCACGATGTTATGCAATGGACTAAAAACATGCACCAAGAACTGCATTATTTTGCCGCCAATTGTGCACAAAAAAGCGATAGTGTAAGAGTTGGTTTGCTGCTTAAGTACATTTCAGAGCACGAAAAAAAAATGGCGCAGGTAATGAAAAAGTTTGAAGACAATGGTAATAGCAGTGCACTCAACACGTATAGTCGGCATTACTACGAAAAATTCACTATTTCTATTCACACTGAAGGTGAGCATCCGTTTGAGAAGATGGATACGGATGAAATAGCAATTGTCACTCTTGAATATCATAAAAATATCGTCGGACTATTTGAGTATCTGCAAAAATGCAGCTGTGCACCTTCGGTGACGGAATTTCTTGATAATATATTGTCGGTTCAAGAGGCCGAGGGGCGATTACTGGCACGTAACATGAAACAAATTGACGATTTGTAGCATAAATGTCTCACAAACAAAAAATCACATAACGTCATACTGAGTGATTTAGTTCTAGAAACTTTTCAGAATGCACTCCTGTGGTAAGCAGAGCCTTTTTAATGACTAACTTTATGCGTTATTTTAACTACCAAAATAACGTTAAAGTTGGTGACAACGGCCAATTCATATCAAGCCATATACAGATAATGCAACCTTTCAACAAATCTAGGCCGAATTTATGGGTTGTATTACCTCAACGTAGGTAACACTCCACTTAAACTCAGCGATATTGGCAAAACCAAACGATAGTTTATCAACGGCATATATCCTGATAAGTCTTTGAAAGTATGAGTTAATGTTAAGAGTTGGAACCACTGTTAACCGTGTTTTATAGAAAGTACGCTAACGCACAGAGTCTAAAACTAAAGAGCAGTATAATTTACTCGTTAGTTATCAAATCTTAGGTATCTCTTAGATATCAAATGTCTCCAGTCATTGCAAAATACAATTTATTCATGCTGAGGTGAAGCACATGCTTTTTAATAATTCGAACATTACGGACTCTCCTATTCGTCAGAAAATTCGCGAGTTCTATCGTATTGATGAAAGTGTTGCGGTAGAGCATATTTTACCGTTAGCAGACGTTAACGGTGAAGCTGCCAGCAGAGCGTGGGAAAAGGCACGTAAAATATCATTAAAAATACGTAGAGACGAATCAGGTAACGGTGCTGTAGATGCCTTACTCGCAGAATACACATTATCCAGTGAAGAAGGTGTGGTGTTGATGTGTTTGGCTGAGGCCTTATTACGTGTACCAGATAAGCACACTCAAGATGCCCTCATTAGCGACAAAATTTCTCAAGGTGAGTGGCGAAGTCATTTGGGCAGCAGTGATTCACTGTTTGTTAATGCCTCATCGTGGGGGTTATTAGTTACCGGCACTATGGTTGATTATGCTGATGAACGCGAAAAAGATAGTTTTGATTTATTGAAAAAGATTATTGGTCGTTTAGGTGAGCCTGTCATTCGTAAAGCAATGAACTATGCCATGCAAATTATGGGTGAGCAGTTTGTTATGGGCGAAACGATTCAAGCTGCAACAGAGCATGCTACCAAACAAGATCGGCAAGGCTTCGTATATTCTTACGATATGCTAGGTGAGGGTGCGCGCACCATGGGTGATGCTGATAAATATTTTAAAGCTTATCAAGTTGCCATAGATGCTATTGGCGCGGTTTCACTCGCGTCAGGTAAGAACGATCCTCGTAGAGTTCCTGGTATCTCAGTTAAGCTTTCTGCTATTCATCCTCGTTACGAATTTGCGCAAAGACAACGGGTAATGACTGAAGCTGTTCCCAAACTTACAGCGCTTTGTTTGCAAGCTAAAAAATACAATATTGGTTTAACGGTTGATGCGGAAGAATCTGAGCGATTAGATTTATCCCTTGATGTTATTGAGGCGGTATTTAGTGATGACGAATTAGCGGGTTGGAATGGCTTTTCGATGGCTCTGCAAGCTTATCAAAAACGGGCTATTTTTATCATTGATTGGTTACATGAGTTAACCGTTCGTGTTGGCCGAAAAATGATGGTGCGTTTAGTTAAAGGTGCTTATTGGGATACTCAGATTAAAAACACTCAAAAAGGTGGCTATGAGCATTTTCCGGTATTCACTCGCAAGGCTTCCACTGACGTTTCTTACCTCGCCTGTGCAAAAAAATTATTAGAATATAGAGATACTCTCTATCCACAGTTTGCGACACATAATGCTTACACAGTGACGACTATTCTTGAACTGGCGGGCAATGACAAAACAAGTTTTGAATTTCAATGTCTATATGGCATGGGTGGTTCTTTATATGATCAAGTTGTTGCCAGTGAAAATGTTCAATGTCGGGTCTATGCACCGGTTGGTCCTCATAAAGAGCTACTAGCCTATTTAGTCCGTCGTTTGTTAGAAAATGGCGCTAATTCTTCTTTTGTTAATGCCATTATTGATGAGTCTCAACCGGTCGAATCTTTACTTGAAGACCCGGTTAAAAAAATGCATCGCTTAACAGACAAATATAACGGCCAGATTATCAAACCTATTGCCTTGTACCATGATGAAAATGGTGTTGGTCGAGATAATTCCAAGGGCTTAGATTTAACCGACATAAATATGGTAACCCCGCTAAAAACATCACTAGATAATTGGGTTAAAAATAACCAGTTTTCTGAAAGTGATACGCCAGAAGGGGCTGTAGCCATTAGAAACCCAGCAAAGCAAAGTGAAATCATTGGTTTCCAGCGCCATCATAGCAAAGATGACATGCTCGCGATGATCGATACGGCTCAAACTGCATTTGCCTCATGGTCACAAAAGCCTGTATCTGAACGCGCAGCCTTATTATGCAGTATCGCCGATATTCTTGAACATCATAGGGACGAGCTCATTGCCTTATGCATCAAAGAAGCGGGAAAAACGACTCAAGATGGTATAGATGAAGTCAGAGAGGCTGTTGATTTTTGTCGTTATTATGCACAACAAGCGATTGAGCTTGCAGAAGATGATCGTTTAGAAGCCCGTGGTGTGGTGTTATGTATCAGCCCTTGGAACTTCCCGTTAGCGATATTTATAGGGCAAGTGACAGCTGCCATTTCTACGGGTAATACGGTGCTGGCAAAACCAGCCGAGCAAACAAGTTTAATTGCATTGCGCGCTATTGAACTAATGACGTCTGCTGGATTACCTCATGGCGTTGTACAAGCGGTTATTGCCAAGGGCAGTGAAGTGGGCAGTATTATTATTCCTAATGCACATATTCAAACGGTTATTTTTACGGGTTCGATTAAAACAGCGACTATTATTTCGCAAACGTTGGCTGATAGAGACGGCGCAAAAGTCCCTTTTATTGCTGAAACAGGCGGTCAAAACTGTATGATAGTTGACTCCACAGCTTTGCCTGAGCAAGTGGTTGATGATGTTATTTCTTCAGGATTTCAGTCTGCAGGTCAGCGTTGTTCTGCGCTCAGGGTATTATTTTTGCAAGAAGATATTGCCGATACTGTTATTACAATGCTTAAAGGCGCATTAGCAGAATTACATGTGGGTAATCCAGAAAAACTCAGCACTGATGTAGGTCCCGTCATTGATCAAAAAGCGCTAGATTCACTCAATGCTCACAGTGACTATATGAAAACTCATGGTCAATTATTGTACCAATGCGCGATATCGAACGAGACAAATGAAATAGCACAAAACGAACATTTCTTTTTTGCGCCGCGACTTTATGAAATAGACAATATTAGTGTGCTCAAGCATGAAGTATTTGGTCCCTGTGTCCATATTATTCGTTTTAAAGGCGATGAAATAGAAAAAGTCATTGATGATATTAATGGCACCGGTTTCGGTTTAACGATGGGTATTCATACGCGGATTGAACAGCGAGCTTTTCATTTGGCGACACTATCGCGTGCAGGTAATGTATATGTAAATCGCAATATGATTGGCGCTATTGTGGGGGTGCAACCTTTTGGGGGGCGTGGTCTTTCAGGTACAGGGCCAAAAGCGGGTGGGCCATATTATTTAACACGTCTAGTGAAAGAGAAAGCCACTCCCGATGCCGATAAATTTAACTTATTACCATCGCAAGTTGATGCTTTAGTGAGCGATTCGAGATCGAAAGCAGAAGCAGAATTAATGATGGATAGGGCGGATATAGCAGAAAAAACCTGGCGCTTGACCGAGTTAGATCAGCGTATTTCTTTTGTGAGTCAAATGTTAGCCGAAATGGCTGATATCGATATTGTTGATGATTTAGCCGATGACTTAAATAGTACTTTGACAGCGGCTAATTCACAATTAGTGTGTGTTGAAAAGCATCTGCAAAAGCCAACAACGCTTCCAGGTCCAACAGGTGAGTCTAATATACTCTATTTGGAAAATCGCGGTAATATCATCTGCTTTGCTGATGAAAATGTGACTTTTCACTTTTGGATACTCTCAATTGTAACGGCTTTGACAACCGGAAATACCGTTATCTCGGTCGTTTCTGATTTATTTTATGATCAAGCGTTAGCCATTAGAGATAAGTTCGTTACAACAAGCGCAGATGAGAATGTGTTTCAAATTACCCGCTTATGTCATTTAACCACTTTGTTGGCGCATCCTGCGTTATCAGGAGTCGTTGTTGATAGTCACTGCGGCCGAAAAAATTATATCAGTGACAGATTAGCCGAACGTCAAGGGGCAATTTTACCAATGATCAGTTCAGAATATTTTGATAATCTCATTCAACGTTTATTAACAGAAAAAGCCGTTAGCATTGATACTACCGCATCTGGTGGTAACACGTCGCTGATGACTTTAGATGAAGAGAACTAACTATTTTTGAATGTTATGTTTAAACAAAAATTCAAAATATTTATAAATCATCAACTGAAAAGTTGATGATTTATTCCCCTAATGTTTCGGTTTATTTGTCATAACTGATAAAAGTGCTAATGAGTGACAACAGATAATACTTTCGGTGCGAAGCTAACTTGATGGGGTTTATATTGTTTTTTACATTTCATTTTGGCAAAAAATTAAGCCTGATTAAATGAGTGAACGACCAAGCCAACAGGATTAAGCGACCACCCAGCTAAGGTCTATTCGCAGTAGGTTACGGTGATGAATCTATTCTTATTGCGATTAATAAATCTTTATTCAATATCTCCATTCCTCATGTTAATCCACTAGCCATTATTGTTGGTTCGATATCGCACAGAGCTTAAGTCCGTAATGGAGTAAAGTGTTGCTTGGTGTTACGGGAAAATACTTTTCTTACTCTGCTTTTATTTCAGTAAAGAATATTAATACTCGACCATGTCATTTCGTCTTGGTTTAAGGAACGACGTTGAGCTTTATTACTGGGACAACGATCAATCACCTACGCTATACAATATAAAAATTAATACATGTAAGGAATAAGTGCTAGCTGGATTTTAAATTTTTTAATTCAGCATGCAGAAAAATCAGTATGAATATATCCATTAATAAACTAAAAGGAAATTTAATATGAGCAACATTAATATTGGCATTGATAAAAAAGAAAGAAGCGAAATCGCTGAAGGGTTAAAGAAGTTATTAGCCGATACTTATACGCTTTATTTACAGACGCATAACTTTCACTGGAATGTGACTGGGGTGAGGTTTAGGGAGCTGCACTTGATGTTTGAAGAGCAGTATATGGAATTGGCCATTGCTGTAGACGATATAGCCGAACGTGTTCGAACTCTCGATGTTGCTGCGCCAGGCACTTATAAAGAATTTTCCAAGTTAAGCTCAATCGATGAGGTAGACGGTGTTCCGCATGCAACTGAAATGATTGAAGTATTACTCGTTGGTCACGAAAAAATTATACAGACCGCTCGTGATGTTTTAAAAGTGGCTCATCAATTAGACGATGAATCAACGGTATCTCTTGTCTCCGATCGAATGCGAGTACATGAAAAAACATCGTGGATGTTGAGAGCTTCCAATAAGTAGGTTGAGCGTTTCAAACTTCCGAGCTTTTGAAATTAAATGGGCGAATTTATTAACGTTATTTACTTATTATATATTAACTAAAAAGGATACAGATTGGATGGGCACTTTCTCACGCTTCGCAATTGCTATCGTTCTGCTCCTTGTCGTCATCGGCAGCATCTTCGGCTATAAGTTCTATCAAATTAACCAAATGCAGGCCAAATTCTCTCAGCAACGCCCCGCAACCGTCGTTGAAACTACAGAGGTCGCTAGAGTATCTTGGCAACCGAGTATCCAATCAATCGGTGGCATCAGAGCTATCAACGGCGTCATGATAGCCAATGAATTGCCCGGTGTAGTGACAAAAGTTTTGTTCAAATCGGGTCAATTCGTCAAAAAAGGCGATATCCTGATCCGCCTAAACAGCGATATAGAGCAAGCCGCTCTTACAACACGTCTAGCTGAGGCACAGCTTGCTTCGAAAGCATTTCAACATAACTCAGACTTGATTTCCAAACGGGCTGTGTCACAGTTCGCCTTAGATGAAACAAAGGCTGCGCTAGATGTAGCCAGAGCACGAGTAAAAGAAGCCGAGGCTCAGTTTGGTAAAAAAATACTCACGGCTCCCTTCGACGGCATAGTAGGGCTACGTCTAGCGGATATAGGTGAATATTTATCTGTGGGTACACCTGTCGTTGAAATCAATATGCTTAATCCAATTCTGGTCGAATATACTCTGTCTGAACAGGAACTGGCCAGCGTTGATATTGGTGATCTCGTTGAAGTCACTGTGGCGGCAACTGGCTCAGAGGTATTCAAGGGAACAATTACCGCAATTAATAGCTCTATCACGCCAGAGACACGCACCGTTAAGCTGCGCGCCCAACTTCTAAACCCCCAACAAAGCCTCAAACCGGGTATGTTCGCTACCATTAGAACCATGGCAGAGGGTGAAAGGCAGGTCATTGCAATTCCAAACATAGCACTGTCTTTCAACACCTACGGAGATTTCGCCTATGCATTAACTAAAAATGAAAAAGGCCAGCTGGTCACTGAGCAGCGGACATTGGAAACCGGCGTTACACGGGATGGCATGACTGAAATTAACAAAGGGTTAGAACCCGGTGAACGTATCATTGCCTCTGGTTTGCTGCGCTTGAGGGCTGGTCAGCGAGTGAAAATAAAGCAAGATGACAAGATTGCAGACAGTACAGGAGTTAAATAAACATGCGTTTTACAGACATTTTTATACAACGGCCAGTGCTGTCCATTGTTGTTAGTCTACTAATATTACTGGTTGGGATTCGCTCTATTATGGAGATGGAGATCCGCGAATACCCTGTATTGGAAAACACTAAAGTCACCGTTACTACTGCATATCCAGGTGCCAGCAGTGAATTGATCCAGGGATTCATTACCCAACCTTTGCAGCAGGCTATTGCCGAAGCAAAGGGCATAGACTTTCTGAGTTCATCGAGCATACAAGGTTTTTCAACCATCGAAGCACAGATGGAACTCAACTACGATGCTAATGACGCACTTGCGGAGATTCAATCTAAAGTTGCCAGTCAGCGTAACGAGTTACCTGACGAGGCTCAGGACCCTGTTATCAACTCGACGACGGGAGAAGGTCGTGCGCTCATGTACATCGCTTTCTTTAGCGATACCATGAAAGTCCCACAGATCTCAGATTATCTAGCCCGAGAAGTACAGCCAAAACTACAAGCCCTATCCGGTGTAGCCAAGGCCGAACTGCTGGGGCGTCGCTTTGCGCTGAGAGTCTGGCTCGATCCTCAAAGACTTGCAGCGGTTAATCTCACCTCGACAGATATTGCTCAAACCCTGCGTCAGAACAACTATATTTCTGCAGTTGGACAAACCAAAGATGAATTCATCAAGATCAATCTCACTACGAATACTGACGTTGCAAACACCAAACAGTTCGAGAATCTGATAATTAAATCGACCGAAGATAGTATCGTTCGTCTCAAGGATATCGCCAGGGTAGAGCTCGGATCACAGACCTACGAGAACATAGCACTCTATAAGGGTAAACCTTCAACTTACGTAGCCATTAATCTATCTCCGGGTTCTAATCCACTGTCTGTGGCAGAACGTGTTAAAGAACTCCTGCCGGATATAAAGTCTCAGCTGCCCTCGGATCTGCAGGTCGAACTCCCCTATGATGCATCAGAATTTATTGATGATTCAATTAATGAGGTAATCAAGACGCTTATCGAGGCTGTGGGTATCGTTCTTGTCATCGTATTTCTATGCCTAGGATCTCTGCGAGCGGCAATCATTCCCTCAATAGCGGTACCGCTCTCGCTCATCGGTGGAGCCTTCATCATGCTGGTGCTGGGTTTCTCGCTCAATTTGCTTACGCTGCTCTCACTTGTGCTGGCAATAGGCTTGGTCGTCGACGATGCTATTATCATAGTCGAGAACATACACCGGCATATCGTTGATGGTAAATCAAAGAAGGAAGCGGCGTTGATCGGTGCTCGAGAAATGGCTAATCCAGTTATCGCCATGACGATAACTTTGGTTGCAGTCTACGCGCCTATTGGTTTCATGGGTGGGCTGGTTGGTTCGCTTTTTACCGAGTTTGCTTTCACGCTTGCTGGTGCCGTCGTCATTTCAGGCATCATTGCCTTGACGTTATCGCCTATGCTGGCCAGTAAGGTTCTCAAACCACATGGACAGTCGACCCGCTTCGAGAGTGCAATTGAAAGTTTGTTCGACCGACTCGCCAATACTTATCAGCGCTCGCTGGCTATCATGGTCAAGGCCGTCTCACCTGTAATTATGTTTGCGGTAGTCGTACTAGTGTCGATCTTTTTTATGATGATGCTAAGCCAGAAAGAGCTTGCACCGACTGAGGACCGTGGCATCATTTTGTTTCAGGGTAAAGGACCGCAGACAGCCACACTCGAATACCTGCAGAAGTATGGCACAGAAATGCAGACAGCCTTCGAGCAGGTACCAGGCTACGACGAGACGTTCATGCTGGTTGGTATGACGAGTCCCAATGCGGTGTTTGGCGGTTTCAAAATGAAGCCTTGGAGCGAACGAGATATATCGCAGTTTGATATCATGCCTCAACTGCAGGCTTCTGTGGCAGGGATTACTGGTTTGAAAACAGCTTTATTCCCAATTCCATCCTTGCCTGGCTCGAGTGGCGGTCTACCCTTTCAGTTTGTGCTAACTTCGGGCAGTGATTTTACTCAACTCGATCAAATAGCAGATGAATTCGTAGGGGCTGCCATGCAGAGTGGCAACTTCACATTCGTGCAGAAATCGATCGACATCGATAAGCCCGTCACCCGAGTAAAGGTCGACCGCGAACGCGTAGCCGATCTCGGTTTGTCGATGCAGGAAATTGGTCAGGCGCTTGGCGGGATGCTTGGCGGCGGGTTTATCAGTCGTTTCAACATGGAGGGGCGCTCGTATGAGGTTATTCCCCAGGTTGAGCGCTACGCGCGCCAAACAGCAACGGCGCTCAACGATTATTTCATCCGCGCCGACTCTGGCGATTTAGTTCCGCTCGGCTCGGTCGTTAGCTTCGAGCATGATGTAGAACCCTCATCCAGAACACAATTCAATCAGCTGAATTCGGTCACGATCGAAGGCATTCCAGCGCCATCAGTGTCGATGGGAGATGCCATCAGTTTCATGAAAACCAAGGCGGTCGATATCCTACCTCGGGGTTTCAGCTATGATTTTAAGGGCGAGTCTAGACAGTTCGAAAATTCTGGCAGTGCGTTAATCGTGACTATCTTTTTATCGCTACTCGTTATCTATCTGGTGCTTGCTGCGCAATTTGAGAGCTGGCGTGATCCTCTTATCATTTTAATATCGGTGCCGATGTCAATTGCAGGGGCAATGGCCTTCATTATGCTTGGTTTTGCGTCGATGAACATCTACACACAGGTTGGTCTGATAACATTGATTGGCGTGGTCGCGAAGAACGGTATTCTTATCGTGGAATTTGCCAACACACTTCAGGAAAGGGGACGCAACAAGCGCGACGCGGTAATCGAAGCCGCAGCGATTCGACTTCGCCCTATTATCATGACTTCGCTGGCGCTTATCGTCGCCATGATCCCGCTGTTAATTGCAGCGGGCCCCGGAGCAGAGTCGCGCTTTGCGATTGGTATAACCATTGCTACAGGACTCGGTATCGGTACTTTGTTAACTATGTATGTGTTGCCTGCTTTCTATATCGTCCTGGCAAAGAAGATTGATACTTCAGATCTTGAGGGGCAGGGTAATACCGCTGATCAAACTCCGACTTAAACAACGAACATGTGATTGTCGTACTCATATTTTCGTAGCATTCAGTTTTGATTGATTGTCGCAGTCACCCAAGATTTGGCTAATCTTATTGATTGAAAACATTGTAAAAGAGGACTTGGAAATGCAGTCTGTTCGTTGCCGAACAGACTGCATTTAGTTTTATGGGTATGATTTTACTGTGCGATTGGGAACATTAAGTAACCAATAACTTCAGTTAAAGTCCAAGACAATTCCGCTTTCTGAAGCTTGTCAGATGACTGATTGCTCATTTATAAATAGAAGGGCTTGTACTGAGCTCTGAGGGGAAACTATGATTCAAACCAACCAAATTAAACCTGATATGCCTGTTGTCTGCTCCGAAGATGGTCAATTTGCTACTGTAGATCATATGGAGGGCACTGATACCCTCAAGCTTAAAAAAGACAAGGGCGGTCAACACCATTACATTCCATTAAGCTGGGTAACCTCAACTGAGGGCGATAAAGTGAAAGTTGATCGTCCAGGAGACCAGGCTATGCAGGAATGGTCTCAAACTCCGCCAACAGGTACAGGACACTAAAGTCGTGTTGTAGCGCAAAACAAAGGTGGCATTGTACTCATGCCATCTTAATACTTGAGCGGGAACCACGGTTTTATATCCCGCCTTTACTTTTCCCCAACAATTCACGCGAAAATGATAGACATCAAAAACAGTGTTCAAGTTTTAGCTTTCGCGCCGTTCAAAATGGCAGGAGACTTGCGTAATGAGTTTCGCATTCAGCAACTAACATGATAATGGCTGATCTCCGCGACAACATTCCCCGCTATGGCCAATAAGTATGGCGAAAACAGCAACACGGTTTAATGTGGTCTATTTTGCTGCTCAATATACTGCTTAACAACATTGATAGGCGCAGCCCTACGTTTACAGCAATGTAGCTAAGGCTCCATAACGCGTTTTCATGTATGCAGGCTCTATGAGTTCAGGGTCATGCAGTTTTTTCCGTAAAGCGTTTTTGTTCAATAAAGTAGTTATAAAACAATCGAACAAACGCAATTTATAGTATTTGTTCGAACTCCTAAAGCCTAAAAATATTTTCTACTCAGAAGATAAACATACTTCTTAGGCGAGATGATGACAGGTGATTAATATGGCAAACGAATCTAAAAATATATTGCAGCGTGGTTTGGAATATATGCACGAACCATTTTCGGGTTTTATTCGAGCGCAGACTACCTCCAGTCTGTTTCTTCTGTTATCGACAATCTTGGCCCTATGGTGGGCAAATTCAGCCTATTCTTCTACCTACTTAGATCTTGTGCACACCCCGATTGGAATATTTTTGGGTGATGTTGAGTTACGATCTTCACTTAAACACATTATTAATGATGGTTTAATGGTGATATTTTTCTTATTGATTGGACTTGAAATCAAACGCGAGGTGCTAGCCGGAGACCTCGCTAAACCTGAAAATCGGCGCATGTTGATTATTTGTGCCATAGGCGGAATGATTTTACCGGCTACGATCTATACCTTGTTCAATTGGGGACTTGATTCACAGATCGGTTGGGGTATCCCAATGGCAACCGACACCGCGTTTGCGCTAGGTGTACTTACCATAGTGCGAAAATACATACCAGCCAGTCTTTTGGCTTTCATAGTTGGGCTCGCCATCGTTGATGATGTTGGGGCGATACTCGTTATTGCACTATTTTATACCCAGGAAATATCCGTAATCTATCTGTTTAGCGCATGTTTACTTATTACTTTTTTGGCAGTAGCTAACTACGCGGGCGTAAGACAGCCAATTTTCTATATTATCATCGGTATTGCAACCTGGTGGATGATGCTCATGTCTGGTGTTCATGCCACTGTTGCTGGCGTTGCAATCGCATTGACGGTGCCAGCACGGCCGAAGTTGGCGTCGGCAAAGTCGCTTGATAAGGCTAAAACAACAATCAGCTCTCTTCAGCAAGAAATAGAAGAGGTGGACGTTCTTGGTAGTCAGGAGGACCATAAACAGGTACTGGAAGTGCGCGATTTAGCAGAACATGCTGGCACTCCCCTGCGTCGTTGGGAAGATGTACTGCATCTACCTGTAGCACTCTTCATCTTACCGCTGTTTGCGTTGACTAATGCTGGCGTAGTGTTTAGTTTTAGTTCGTTTATCGACAGCCTCCAATACCCAGTTGGATTAGGGATTATTTTTGGCCTTGTAGTCGGTAAATTTATTGGCATTTCCGGCGCGTGCTGGTTGGGCCTGCACTACAAAATAGGTAAATTACCCAAGGGAGTTAATATTCAACACATTATTGGTGCTTCACTGATAGCCGGGATAGGCTTCACCATGTCCACATTTATTGCGACACTGGGGTTTGACGGGCAACCCGAACATCTCCATAACGCAAAAACATCCATCTTGGTCGCATCGGTTATGTCTGCATTTTTGGGTGCGTTATATCTTAGATTCATTGGTTCAAACAAACGAAAAGAATGACTCAATGAGACATCATAAGTCGGTTAACATGAATGTTACCGATATTGCAGCATCGTTTACGTTAATAGAAGAGTATTATGTGGTACTTGAGCGGGTTAATACTTTTAGTTTAATGCATCGGGGTTATGGCATTAAAAAATGTTTTTTATTGCCTAGTAATATTCATTCTACTGGTTTACAAAACAGGTATAAATTAATTTTATTATGCTTAGATTATGCTTAGATTATGCTTAGATTATGCTTAGATTATGCTTAGATTATGCTTAGATTATGTAAAGTGTTTACAGCATAAAACGTTTTTGAGTCTCCAAAAAAGCATTACCCGCAGTGATACCGGCAAGATAATCATGTTGTAAATCCATATCAGTACTCCCTAACAATTTACTTTGAAGATTGTCTTCCGCAAAAATTTGAATAATTTCGACATCTTCAGGAGGGTTAGTGATAAAGGCGAGTTCTTTTTGATAAGCTTGCTCATGCTGTACCAAATAATCAATCATTTTTGGGCAATACCCAGACACGTAAATCCATGACTTAAGTTTACGTACCCAAGCAGCCTGAGTATGACAGTCGGCATTCACCGTTCGAATAACCACAATTTTTTTAGCACCACGGCGATAGGATTCTCGCACAGGTAAAGGCTCAGCAAGTCCACCGTCAAGGTAGATGTCTGTTTTATGGTCATCAACGTTTGCTTTGGCCTTATTTGTTGAGCTAAAGGCCTGCCTAGGTGTGAGTTTAACCCCTTGTTTATACAAAAAAGGAAATGCACTCGAGGCTTTAAGTAATTGGCGCCAGTGACTTGTATGACCGTTTGGGCTTAAGAAATAGCCTTGTCTATCGCGTGAATTCGTTGCGCTGAACAATAATTCTCGTTGACCCAATGATTTAGTTGCTGTCGTAAAGTCTAATGCAAAATTACCTTGAATAGTTTTATCAAAGTACCAATCCAAATCAATAGCATTGCCACCTGCTAATCCACGGCCTAGTTTGTAAAAATTATTACGACGTGTTAATTCACCAATTAATCTCTTGGCATAACCTTTCTGACGAGATAAAAAGCTTGTAATATTTTGTGAGCCTGCAGACGCCCCTATAAATAAATCGAAAGGATCAAAATCATTCTCTAACCACGCATCTAATACACCGGCTGTGAATATTCCTCGTTGCCCACCACCTTCTGCAATAAGTGCCATTTTAACACATGACTCTTCACAAGGATTAATTGGGGGGGGTGATGCAATGACTTTCATAGCAGGCCTTTTTATAAAAAATGCTGAATAAAATAACATCGTAGAACTTGCGATTAGATATCTGTTGGCAGTAACAATGAGCTCGGGTGTTTAAGCAGTACAATTCCGAGATCGCTAACTTAACCGCGCGAACAGAAGAGTCGTACCATGAACGCGAGTCCTGTTAGGATCTTGACATGGTGTTTAACTATAGTGTTTCACGATAGCAGGGCATTCGCTGTGGATTAGATTCAGCGCTTACTCACCGAACAGGAGTTTATGCCTAGGAGCGAATATAGAGGACACAAGCCTACCGCTCCTGTAAGCAGCGGCACAACGCCAATATAGCCCCATATGCCAATTGTGTCGGTGGCAGCAAGTCCAATAAGAACTAGCCCGGCGGTAACACGGAGCGAGCGATCGAGCATACCTTCATTCGTCTTCATCGTATTTCTCCTTTGTCGAGTCACTGGGCCACTCTGCTAAGTTACAGATAAGATCGAATATCGTTCCAGCCTTACGCGAATCGATTAGATGTCTCTAAGCATAAATCGTAACTGTTCCCGGCGTCTGTTCGCCAGCGCACGCGAGATAATTTTCAAGAATGGTTAAATCGAGCGACATGGCGAATAGGCTAAATTATTTTCTGCTAGGGTTTATCATTTGAGATAACGTTACTTTAAAAAACGGTCAATTGTATTTAACTGGTCAACATTCGTGAGAAAGCAAAAGCCAGAGGGTACGGTGACGCACAGAGTCAAAGTTCGTAGCACAGTATGATGTGTTATTGGATCTTAAATAAATAGTTAACCATTAATAAAATGCTATTAAATTCAGTAACCTATTAATTTTGCTTGATTAAGTTTATTTCGTGAAGCTTATTTTAAACGGAGAGAGATATTTATGGCTGCAATAAAAAAACGCAAAGTTGTCGATCATATCGTAGAGACGATTTATCAATATGGTGTCCGTCATGTCTTTGGCATTCCAGGAGATGCTATTAATGATTTGATGGACGCCATACGTCGCCATGGAGAAATCGAATTTATACAAGTTCGCCATGAAGAAAGCGGGGCATTCGCCGCATCAGCCCAAGCAAAATTAACCGGTAAACTTGCCGTTTGTGTTGGTACTGCTGGAGGTGGGGCCATACATTTGCTCAATGGTCTGTATGACGCTAAGCTCGACCATGCCCCCGTTCTTGCAATAACTGGACAGTTACCACGCAGTGAAATCGGTAATCACTCGCATCAAGAAATTAATTCATCAGCTCTGTTTTCTGATGTGGCTGTGTTTAATCAAACCTTATTTGCCTCAGATCGTGTTCCCGAGATTATTCAGCAAGCGTGTAATAGCGCGCTGATTGAAAAAGGGGTTGCTCATATTGCTCTGCCTGCTGATGTTGCCACTGAGCAAGTTGAAGCTGACATTACGGGTCATCCAATAGCGGGCGCTGAAACGGGACCAACTAAACCTTTAGCATCAACATTAAACAGTGCAATTAGCTTAATTGAGCAAGCTGAAAAAATTGTTGTTCTAGCGGGTGTTGGGGCTATACCAGCACGTCAACAGTTACTTACTTTGTTGAAAAAATGCAACTCCCCACTTATCAGAACACTAAAAGCCAAAGTACTACTTCCGGATGAGCATGAATATTCCTTAGGAGGGCTTGGCCTACTTGGTACGCGGCCATCTGTTGATGCGATGAATAATTGTGATTTACTTGTGATGCTGGGGACTGATTTTCCCTACAAAGAATATTATCCAGGAAAAGCCAAAGTTATTCAGGTGGATAAAGAAATTCGACATATTGGTCGACGTTGCCCTGTGGATGTATCGATAGTCGGAGATGTAAGTGAAGTACTAGACCAATTAATCGTTGATTTACCTCAAAAAGAAAACGACAACTTTCTTACTGAATGTCGGCGTCAGAAAAGGAGTTGGTCAGAAGAGCAAAGCGAAGCAGAAAACTCGCAAGATATGCCAATAAAACCCCAGTGCCTGGCTCGAACCGTCGGCGAGCTTGCGAACAAAGATGCCATTTTTCTCTGTGACACGGGTACAGTGACCGCATGGGTCGCACGACATCTACCCGTTACTGAACAACAATTATTTACCCTCTCAGGCAACTTGGCCACAATGGCATTTAGCATGGCTGGTGCGATAGGCGCGCAATTAAAATTTCCTGAGCGGCAGGTGGTCGTCCTTATTGGTGACGGTGGTTTTAGCATGTTAATGCAAGAGTTTATTACTGCAGTCAATCTAACATTACCCATAAAGGTTATTATTTTTAACAACGCCAAGCTAGGGTTAATTCAACTAGAGCAAGAAAGCAGCGGTTACCCTAATTATAAAACAGCATTAAAAAATCCAGACTTTTCAGAGTTTGCTCGCTTATGCGGTGGTGAAGGTTGGAGTGTAGATCGCCCTGAGCTGCTAGTAAAAGCGTTGGGAGAAGCATTTGCTAGCAAAAATGCCTGTCTGATCGATGTCCATATCGATCCTAATGAACTCGTCATGCCGCCAAAGCTCGAATTGGCTCAAGCGGTAAATTATTCGATTGCTAAAGCTAAGGAGTTTTTAAATTCAAATGACTGATTTAAAAACATGTGGGAACGATTCCGAAATGCTATTACCTCAGTTTATGAGTGGTGCAGGCTAGTAGAAATATATCATCCTCAAGGTGAATATGCCGAAATAGGTCAATCTTGAAATGGTTAAGAATAACGCTAAAACGTTTATGAGCACAAATGGGTTAGTCGATGATATTGTCAGCTCAAAAAAATTCGTTTCAGCGTACAACATCCAATCAGATTATCAACACAGATAAATCTTACTCTACCTTAACGTTACGTTATTGCCTGCAACACTCGAATAATTCTGAGTTTACTCTATGGCTTGCACCATGCTTGCGGCATAATGGCGTTAAATATTTAACAGAGTCGTTATAATGGATAAGCAGCAAGACAGTTACATGACCGAAGAAACACTGATTGAAGTAGTCGAAAATCAAATCGCCGACGGTGAGCCCAAAAAGGTAAAAGAAACCTTGATGCGCTTAGTCATGACAGGTACACCGCGTGACGAAGCTATTCAAATGATGGCTTGCGCGTTGGCTATCGAAGTTTTCGATGTCATGAAAAATGGTTGCTCTTTTAATGAAATACGTTATGGCCAGCATTTGAATGCACTACCGAATATGGATTGGATGGAAGATTAATAGCAGCTCATAAATTCGTGTTTTGTTAATCCCGATAAGTGACATTATCGTGAGCTAATTGAAAAGTCTAAAGAAAGATGTTGGATTTGCATCTTCGATGAGTAGTGTTGGAGCCTGTTTAGATCTCCTAATCACAACGAACGAGCCTTAAACGGATTAAGTCAGTTGGTTTTGTTCGTGCATCAAAAGTACAGCCAACTGTGTTAATACGCTTAGTGCGATATTAGCTTGCCGCGTCATTCGTTTGATCACTACAACTATCCTCACACTGGGGGCGGCTATTTAACAAGGAGTGGCAAGCTTAGTCTTTATTATGCTGATTTTGTTCTCTATTTATATAAAAGTAAGTTCACAGGTCAATGTTAACTAATTTACGAAGATTCAAATGGGTTATTAATGCTTAGATTCGAACACTGTAATGCCAAAACGTGTACTCATGAATTACTCGCCTTGGGTCAGGCCGACATGAAAATGTGGTACATTTTTGAGTGGTTAGATAAGCACGAGGAATTACAAAACGGGACTCAAGCAGAAATAATTAAACTTTATGTAAATGATGAATTGGTAGGGTACAGTCTTTTTGAAAACTTTGAAGCCCGTGCAGACAAAGTCACTTGTCATCAAGGTGTGAACTATAAAGAATTGGGTATTATTCATTTTGTAACAGTCATAGAGCATCGTAATAAAGGTTATGCTACGTTGTTGGCTAATGCGTTGCATAAAAATATTATTGAACCTATGTTGGCACGTTATAAAGATTTTCATGTTTACGTCATTGCGACGGGTCGAGCGGTCCCATTAATGGAACGGACTGATATCCCTTCAATATACCTAATCAAGCAATTCTATTCCGATATATCGTTTGAAGAGAAAGTAGTAAATTACCTAAGAAAACAAGAACAAAATGCATTGAATGCAGTTACTTGTGAAATTTAAAATAAACAGCTAACAAGTTAATATAAAGCATACTTATCATAATGCGAATAGTGAGTGTTAGAGCGTATGCGCTAACACGATTTGGTCTAGATACGCTTTGTCTATACGAAATAAAATGCACCAAACCTCGAAAAACATGATCAGTTTGGGCGGTAAAGTAAGGCTAATCGATTTAAGATTCTTCATCAACATCAAACAATCGCAATGTTTACGCAAAATCACGTTTTAACATTTTTAAGTTCTGTATCTGTATGTAATCATTGGTGTTAACAAGGTTATGTGGCAAACTTAATATTATTGCCGTTTGCAATCGCGCTAGAAGGATCTAGATCTCGTATGAGTATCAATAAAGCCAAGCTTACCGAAACCGATATTATCTCTAAATACATCATGCCAGCTATCAAAAATGCTGGGTGGGATGATATGTCGCAAATTCGCCAAGAGGTGAAATTGCGCGACGGTAAAGTCATTGTGCGTGGTCAATTGGGTGTGCGCAAAACGGTTAAGTCTGCTGATATTGTGCTGTATCACAAACCTAGGGTGCATTTAATAGAGCGTCATCACAATGAACGCTTCAAAGGGATTATGGATAAGCATCTTCCTAATTGGAGAGAAAGGCGCAGCTTACTGAACAGCTTGCCATTAGCGTATGAAGATTGGAGTTACTAGACACCAGGCTTTATAAAGTAGGTCTAACGACAAAAAACATACCACAGGATTTTAAAAAGTCAGGTGGTAAAAATTGACAACAAAAAGCGCTCTGATTAGGTTGTTGCACCGTAATAGTTCAAAAAAATCGTTCGTACCAATATAACCATATGATTCTAAATACTAAAAGGCCAGATCCACGAAGTGAGACAAAAGTCATTTGGTATGAGAAACCACAAAAACAGTATTTGATTAGCTTACACAAATACTCTATTTAACATAATATACATTGTGCGCATACTTATGCGCACATTAGAACTTATGTTCAATACTAAGTCTTTGTAGGCATTGATTGTTCATTAACAGCCTAATGTTGCTTAATGTGTTGTTTAGCATCGTGCTTAGATTGCATGCTTTAACTTTTTACGGCTTGTGCCTGCCAATTATTTAATCTCAGCAAGATGATTTAACGGTTTGTTGAATGCACTTTGATGTCGTTCAGTTTGTGTGGTGTGTAAATACTGTGATGTGGTGTCGATGCTCTCATGACCGGCATCGGCCTGGACATGTGACAATGGGCGTCGGTTGATATTGATGTCATGCGTGATCCCAGTGTGACGAATATTATGCGCACTGAGTTTTCGCATAAGTTGGCTGTCGTGATCAAAACCATCTTTAGCGGCATTGTCTGCAGCTAAGTTAATCAGTTTGTCTATTTCGTCACGTATGTGGCGAATACCAAGATTGGCATTGATGACTCCAGATTCACGTCCATGGGCTGCTGCTTTGTGACGGACAAATATAGGATGTTGATCGTTGATGTTGGGTAAATCACTGAGACGCAGATAACGTCGATAATCAACTAGTCCAGCCAGCAACGCTTTTGATATAGCAATATTACGTGCTTTGCCGCTTTTAGAAAATGGCACGTGAAAATACCAGATACCAGAATGTGGATCTTGTCTAAACTGGCTCATGATCGGCGCGTAACCTGCGCGTGCACTTATTTCCGATATGCGTAAGTAGCAGCTATATAATAGTGTGATGAGGAATAAACTGCGTTGATGCTGCTCTGGTTGAGTGTCTGCTAATTGGCTTACGGTGCTAATAACATACGACCATTGTAACTCTGTAAACGCATGATGGTTGTTGTCTTCGTCAATGGTAAATTTACGTTTAATGGAGAATCGGCTGTGTTTAAGCCATAACTGAGCTGGGTTTCGCTCGGTGTATTCTTCGCTAATTAGATAGCCATAAAATGAGGATAATATTGCTATTTTAGTCTTCAATGCATTATCACTCAGTAGATATGGTAGGCATTTACCGAGGTGTTTTTTACCGATAAATGGCCGCCATTGTGGGTTTGGCGATCGCTCTGCGGTGGCTTTATCGAGTTTGAATTGCGCTACATTGAAATAGCCTATCAGTGTTTGTGGCGGCGATTGGCAGTAATCGATGTATTTGGCGATGTCTTTACGCGTTACCGCGATTGGCGATAATGCGACGACGTCAAAACACCAATGAAGAAATGTGGTTAACTCGCTGCGGTAGGCTTTATAGTTGTTTTCAGACTGCTTTTGCTCAAATAACCAATCGGCACAGTGCTCTATGATGAGCCCTGCATCGGCCACTTTATCTATTGAAATTCGGGTAATGTACTGATTAACGGATGCATTACCTTGTAAAACATGCTCTGCAGCATCAAATAGTGGTAATACTGGTGGCAGTTCATCAATGATATTGTCGGTCATATGATTAAGTCTAGGTTATTGATTATATTGCCTTATTATACTATTTTTTGCTTGATGCCGATAATGTTATTTATCGGCATCAATCGTAGCGATTTTTAATGATGAGTCTTGGATATGTTGATACTGCAATATCTTGGTCTGTTATTAACTGCTGCATACAATAATCTACTGCTGTTATTGGCTTGCACGCCTGCTGGCATTGCTTGTTGTGGCACGTAGACCTTTTTTGGCAGCTCCATAAACACAATTGCCAAACCGTTTGTTTGCTTGCCCTGTCTAGGCACTGTAAGTCTGCAGCACATAAATGACCTGCTTTGATTAATTGGGCCACTTTATCTGCATCGATAGACACATTTATTCTGTTCATGTGTGCTCCTTATTTCACGCTACTCTTTTTCATAACGTTATTGCTCTATTCCCTACTCACCCTGGAAAGATGAATGCTGTAGCTTAATAATACATTAATGAGAATAGTTATCAATTGCATTGTAGCTGTTCTAACCACTTCTGTGCTGTTGATCATATATAAGCGCATATAAGGCTCACTTGAAATGTTTAATCGACAAGTGCTGTTGAGCATTAATGCAATATGATGCCAGTACTAGTCATAAGATTTGAAGTGAAATGAAATATAGACAGTAGGAGTGAAGTTTTTGACGGGATGACACTGAAACTAACCATAATGACTATTAAATAGGCCTATTTAAGACCTTTGCTATAGTGAAATGAAATGCCTAAAGCCATTAAATTACCTCTGCCCTAGCCCACAAAGGTATAGTCATCTGCATATATAAGTTAGCGATAACGTTAGTTGTTATCGTTAGTTGTTATCGTTATCGGCTAAGAAATCGTACATTAGTGTACGTGGCTGTTGTTGGTAATCAAATGAAACAAATACTCGCCACACCATATAATTACTGCTGCATGAGCCAAAAATAACTGGACCTTGATAGACATTATCTTTTATTTCGGACAATGAAACTGGGATAATACCCATGAACATGTCGCGACCTTCTATTCTCATTGAAATATTAGTGATCTTTTGATTACTGGAAAGCGTAACTATTAACGGTTTTTCGCTTGGGGTATTGATGGGGTCAATCAGTAAACCGACTTGCAAGTCGGCCACCTTTTTGTAACATTCCCCAACAGAAAACTGACATAACGTTTTATCGATGACTAAATTAGCGTGTTCTTGTGTTTGTGGTTTGTCACAGGCTACTAAAAACATTAACAAAATATTTAAAATGATAATTCGGACAAGTTTGTGCACAATTTTTAACCTTTAGAGTTGAGTTAGTAACATTATCTTTCACAGATTGATCTAGATCAACTTTGATGCCTTTTGGTAAGTATCTTTTTTGACTTAGCTCAAGTATCATTACACCGTCTCATGCTAGAGAGAATTAACATGAGGTAACACCTTGACATATGGCATTAAAAACAGCATTAAACAGCTGATTTTATGACCACATGTTAATCTAACTGGTAAAGTTCGCTTTACTAAATATTAAAAGTATAAGTAATAAGCCGTGGAAGCATTATGATGAACCATTCCCAGTCTACAGGCGCTGATTACAACTACACTATTGTCCGCCAATTTGCACTAACCACAGTTTTGTGGGGAATCTTTGGCATGTCAGTGGGTGTATTGATTGCGGCTCAGTTAATCTGGCCACAACTGAACTTCGACACTCCTTGGTTAACGTATAGTCGTTTACGACCATTACACACCAATGCGGTGATTTTCGCGTTCGGAACATCAGCTCTTTTCGCTACATCCTACTATGTTGTGCAACGCACTTGTCAAATCCGTCTCTTTGCGCCCAAATTGGCCGCATTTACGTTCTGGGGTTGGCAAGCCGTTATTATTGCAGCTGCTATCACTTTACCAATGGGATTTACCCAAGGCAAAGAATATGCAGAACTAGAATGGCCTATCGATATCGCGATTGCGATTATTTGGATTAGCTATGCAATTGTATTCTTTGGCACAATCGCTAAACGAACAACGTCCCACATTTATGTGGCCAACTGGTTCTTTGGTGCCTTTATCATTACTGTTGCAGTACTTCACATTGTTAACTCAATGGCGGTACCAGTAAGCTTATTTAAGTCTTACTCTCTGTACTCCGGTGCAGTCGATGCGATGGTTCAGTGGTGGTACGGTCATAATGCGGTAGGCTTCTTACTTACTGCTGGTTTCTTGGGGATGATGTATTACTTCGTGCCTAAGCAAGCTGGTCGCCCAGTGTATTCGTACCGTTTATCCATTGTCCATTTTTGGGCGTTGATTGCGTTATACATTTGGGCCGGTCCTCACCACTTACATTACACTGCCCTTCCTGACTGGACTCAGTCATTAGGCATGGTAATGTCATTAATTCTATTCGCACCTTCTTGGGGCGGTATGATTAACGGTATTATGACCTTGTCTGGTGCGTGGCATAAGCTGCGTACAGACCCTGTATTACGTTTCTTAGTTGTTTCATTGTCTTTCTACGGTATGTCTACCTTCGAAGGCCCAATGATGGCAATCAAAACAGTTAATGCATTATCTCATTATACTGACTGGACTATTGGTCACGTTCACTCTGGCGCGCTAGGCTGGGTGGCAATGGTGTCTATTGGTTCTTTATATCACTTAATTCCAGTGCTATTTGGTCATGGTCGTATGTACAGCATGAAGCTGGTTAACGTCCATTTCTGGTTAGCGACTATCGGTACTGTTTTATATATCGTTAGTATGTGGATTTCTGGTGTTATGCAAGGTCTTATGTGGCGTGCGGTTAACTCTGATGGAACACTAACTTATAGTTTCGTCGAGAGTTTAGAAGCCTCGTACCCATTCTACTTTGTACGCTTTATTGGTGGTTGTTTCTTCTTAACTGGTATGTTCATTATGGCCTATAACGTTATTCGTACCGTTAAAGCGTCTAAAGATTCATTACCTGCTATTGCAGAAGCTTAAGGAGCAGATTCGATGAAATTTAATCATGAATTAATTGAAAAGAATGTCGGCCTGCTTGCTATCTTCACTGTCATCGCCATTAGTTTTGGTGGTTTGGTGCAGATTACACCACTGATATTTCAGAAAGACACTACTGAAGCCGTTGAAGGTCTTATTCCTTACACTGCTTTGCAGATTGAAGGTCGTGACATTTATGTTCGTGAAGGTTGTTACAACTGTCACAGCCAAATGATTCGTCCTTTACGTGCTGAAACAGAACGTTATGGTCATTATTCTGTTGCTGGCGAGTCTGTTTGGGATCACCCTTTCCAATGGGGTTCTAAGCGTACTGGTCCTGATTTAGCCCGTGTTGGCGGACGTTACAGTGATAGGTGGCACGAAGTGCATTTGCTTAATCCTCGTGACGTTGTACCACAGTCAAACATGCCTGGTTTCCCTTGGTTAGCTGAAAATAAGCTAGACGGCGAACTCACTGGTGACAAGATGACTATTCTGCGTAACCTGCATAAAGGCGGTTACAAAGGTAATGATCTTTACACTGATGAAGAAGTTGCTGGCGCTAAAAAAGCGGTTGAAGGCAAGACAGAAATGCAGGCGCTGATCGCTTATTTGCAATCTTTGGGTCACGCACTCAAATAGGAGGCAATAATGGATTACGGTACTTTTCAAGGTATTTTAACCATAGTTGTTATGGTGACTTTTGTAGGGATTTTCTTCTGGGCATACAGTAAGCATAGCAAGTCAAAATTTGACGAAGCGGCTAACTTGGTGTTTACAGAAGATGAACTTGCAAAAATGTCAAAAGACTCGGGAGATCAGAAGTAATGATTATGAGTAACTTCTGGAGCATTTGGATTTCTGTACTGACGATTGTGGTCATTGCTGGTTGTTTTATCCTTCTTAAACTGGTTAATAATAATTACACCGGTGTAGAAGAAGGTAAATCAATGGGCCACAGTTTTGATGGTATTGAAGAACTGAACAACCCACTACCAAAGTGGTGGGCGTACATGTTCTATTTAACCATCGTATTCGGTGTGATCTATTTAGCTCTATATCCAGGCCTAGGTAACTACAAAGGTCTGTTTGGTTGGACAAGTTCAAACCAAAGTATTGGTACTGAAAATGGCATTAAAGCTGACTCAGCTGCAGCGCTTGAAGCAGCAAAATCGGAAAACCGTTTATCTCAGTATGACCGCGAAGTGGCACACGCTGAAGAAAAATACGGTCCAATTTTTGCGGCTTATTTAGCGACACCGTTAGAAGAGTTAGTGAAAGATCCTGAAGCATTGAAGGTGGGCGGACGTTTGTTTTTACAAAACTGCTCACAGTGCCATGGCTCTGACGCTCGCGGTTCTAAAGGCTTCCCTAACCTTACCGATGACGATTGGTTATATGGTGGTGATTTAGCCACTATTAAAACTACTCTGATGAACGGTCGTAACGGCATGATGCCTCCAAAAGGTGGTTTACCTATCGAAGACAGCGAGATTAAAGGTCTAGCTGAATACGTGATTAAACTATCTGGTGGCGAACATGACGAAGCGTTAGCTGCTCAAGGTCAAGGTTCATTTATGAAAGGTTGTTTTGCATGCCATGGTATGGATGCAAAAGGCAACAAGTTCATGGGTTCGCCTAACCTGACTGATAATGTTTGGTTATACGGCGGCAGCCGTGGTGTGATTGCTGAATCTATCATTAATGGCCGTGCAGGTGTTATGCCAGCATGGAAAGACATTCTTGGTGAAGAGAAAGTCCATGTCATTACAGCTTATGTTTATAGCTTATCAAACAAATAGTTACTTATAAGTAACATCTAGGCCTCGATATTATCGAGGCCTTTTTTTTAAGTGATTATTAAGCCATTAAGGGGTAAAATAGCCCCCGAATTATTACCACCATTTTAGGACGAATTATGTCGGATCAACTCCCTTGGTATAAGCAGTTTTGGCCTTGGTTTTTAATCATTTTGCCAATGTGTGCGGTTATCGCTAGTTTAACTACATTAAAGATTGCTTTAGATAATTCTGACTCATTAGTTGCTGAAGATTATTATAAACAAGGCAAAGCCATTAACATGGATTTGCGTAAGATAAAGTACGCTCAACAGATTGGGATGAAATTTTTAGTTACCGTTGCCGATCAAGAATTAAAAATTACTCAACAAGGCGGTCCTGAATATCGTGCGGCATTGAATGTTCAGTTTTATCATCCAACGATTGAAGAAAAAGATTTCAGCCTTAATGCAACTGCCGATGCTAATTATGTTTATCACATCCCATTAGATGCTGCGATTACCGGCCCTTGGGAAGTGCGCATAGAAGGCTTTGATGCTAAATGGCGTATACAACAACGTATTGATATTAAAGATGACGTTGAATATTGGCTAAATTAATAGTAAATCCATTAAGTCTTTGAATGATGACATATTTAATTAAGCTGGTATAAATAGATGACATCTTGCTTTCATTGCAATGAGCCGGTGCTAACGGGTGAACAGTTTACAACCGTGATTAATGGGCAACCACAACCTATGTGTTGCCCAGGTTGTCAGGCGGTTTCACAAGCGATTATGGATGCTGGCTTAAGCAGCTATTATCAATTTCGTAGTGAGCCAGGCAATCGTCAAACTGCTTTGATCCCTGAGCAATTATCGCAGTACAGTGCTTATGATTTACCTGAAGTACAACAAGACTTTGTTCATAAACAAGGTGCTATTGATTCAACCTCTTTGTCTATCGACGGTATTACCTGCGCAGCTTGCGCATGGTTAATTGAACATAAACTCAAACCCATTGCGGGTGTCACTAATGTATTGGTTAATTCAACCACACAACGCGCATTAGTGAGTTGGGATAGTCAAATTATTCAACTCAGTGAAATTTTGCAGATTATCAGTAAAATTGGCTATCAAGCGGCACCCTATCAAGTTGATGAGCAAGAAAAACAATCAAAAGCAGACAGTCGTAAATTTTTACTCCGCCTTGGACTTGCAGGTTTTGCCACCATGCAGGTGATGATGTTTGCCCTCGCCTTATACACTGGATACTTTACCGACCTAGATGTTGAGTTTCGGGATTATTTTCGTTGGGTTAGCTTAATTTTTGCTACTCCAGTGGTATTGTATTCTGCGCAACCCTTTTATTTCAGTGCGCTTCGTAGTCTATTAAGTGGCAAGCTTAATATGGATGTTTCTGTCTCCATCGCGATTTTAGGTGCTTATATCGCCAGCTGTGTCGCGACAATTCAGGCCAATGGCGAAGTGTATTTTGAATCAGTATCCATGTTTACCTTCTTCTTATTACTTGGCCGTTATTTTGAACAAACAGCCAGACAAAAAGCTTCCGTCAGTTCGAGTAATTTACATAAGCTGGTCCCTTTGACCGCACATTTATACCGTGACGGCGAAATTACAGAGATCGCTGCTAAACAGCTCGTCATTGGCGATATTATTTTGGTCAAACCTGGTGAGGTGATTGCAGCAGATGCCGAGGTGGTTGCAGGCCTATCAAGCGTCAACGAAGCGATGTTAACCGGTGAACAAATGCCAATAGGCAAACAGGTATCAGATACTGTGTATGCTGGAACCATTAATGTAGAACAACCTCTTGAGGTTAAAGTCACTGCGTTAGGTCAAGATCAGCTAGTGGCTGAAATTATTCGTTTACAAGAACTTGCATCAAACAACAAACCTGCCATCGCTTTGGTGGCCGACCGTTTAGCTCGATACTTTTCCGCGACCATATTATCGATAGCAGCAATAACTTATTGTGTTTGGTTATTTATTTCTCCTGATGATGCCTTTTGGATCACCTTGTCGGTATTAGTTGCCACTTGTCCATGTGCCCTAGCCCTTGCTACGCCGACAGCAGTGACATGTGCGACGGCTATTTTTACCAAGTTAGGTGTGATTCCGCGCAAGGCCGGAGTTTTCGAAAAACTGACTAAAATTAATCATGTGGTGTTTGATAAAACGGGAACCTTAACCTGTGGCCATTTATCGATTGGTGAAGTACAAACCTTTGGCAAATATTCTTCAGAGCAAGTCCTATCGATGGCTGCTGCAATTGAACAAGGCTCTTTACACCCCATCGCATTAGCATTTAAGCCCTTTTTTGATAATAAACACTTTGTTGAAAATGTTGACCATCATATTGGATTGGGTATTCGGGCCAGTATCGGCCAACAGCAAGTTTGTATTGGTACGGTACAATTTGTTACCCCAGAGGCAAATATAGCGGCTTCGAAGGCAATAGAAAGTCAGTGGATTTATCTTTCCATCGATAATAATTTGGTCGCTAAAATTGAAATGCTAGATGAGCTAAGAGTTGATAGTTTAGCCACCGTAAATGTCTTAAAGGCAGCTAACATAACACTCAGTATTGCCAGTGGCGACAATTCGGGTCATGTTGAGTTTTTAGCAAGTAAACTTGGTATTTCTGATGTGCATTCAGGTTTATCGCCGCAAGATAAGTTAGCGTTAGTGAATCAATTACAACAACAGGTCAATGTGGCTATGTTTGGCGATGGTATTAATGACGCGCCAGTGCTCGCCGGAGCAAACTTGTCTGTTGCGATGGGAAGCGGCAGTGCTATTGCTAAAAACAGTGCCGACTTAATTTTACTGGGCGATCACTTATCACGTTTTAATGATGCTATCTTTGTCGCTAAGCAAGCCCAGCGAATAATTCATCAAAATTTGTTATGGGCTTTTGCTTATAACATGATTATTTTGCCATTGGCAGTTACTGGGCATGTTGCTCCTTATATTGCTGCGATTGGCATGTCTGTCAGTTCACTTATTGTGGTGAGCAACAGCTTACGCCTTCTTAGGATAAAGTTATGAGTATCATTTACGTATTAATACCTATTGCGATGTTGTTTGTATTGATAGCAGTCTCTATTTTCTTTTGGGCAGTAAAGTCTGAGCAATTTGATGATTTAGATAGACAAAGCGTGTCTATTTTATTTGATGAAGACGAAAACAGCATGAACAAAAACAGCAGTGCTAAAGCCGACTCTTCTAACGACAGCTCTGCAATTAATGATTTTCCAATTAACAGCTCTCCAATTAACCGTTCTGCTACTACCGATGTTGCCCAACAAAATACAGTTGGTTCTGCTGCTTCATCTACTACTCACACTAAACCAGAGTAAACCCAGTGATTGAATATAATGTTGGTGGTGCATTTATCGTGGGGTTAATGGGCGCTGCACATTGTTTTGGCATGTGCGGTGGATTGATTGGCGCTTTTTCAGCCAATATACCCACCAATGGCCAGACCCGCTTAGGCACTCAACTCACATTTCTGTGTGGCTACAATTTTGGACGTATTTTTAGTTACACAGTAGCGGGTGCGATTGTCGGTGGCAGTGTCTCAGCCCTTGGTCATTTATTTGATGTTGATAGTTATTTAATTTTTTTGCGAATTGTTGCTGGCATCATGATGATTCTTACCGGGCTTTATATTGCTCAGATATGGTTTGGCATTGTACACATTGAAAAAGTCGGCAAAATATTGTGGCGATATTTACAACCACTGACGCGTAAATTCATACCTATTACTCATCCATTGCAAGCTGTTATGGCTGGTATGGTATGGGGTTGGCTCCCTTGCGGCCTTGTGTACAGTACATTAACTTGGTCAGTTGCATCTGGTAGTGCATTACAAGGTGGCTTAATTATGTTTGCGTTTGGTTTAGGGACTTTACCTGCTCTATTCGCTGCAGGATTAGCCGCTAAAACCTTGGCTCAATGGGTACAAAAACGGGCAGTAAGATTATTCAGTGGCGGGCTTTTAGTGTTATTTGGATTGCAAACGCTTTACATCGCTTTTAATCAACTAAACTAGTTTATAACGGTCAAATATGCATTTATTGTCGTTAAGCTAGAGGCTATTTTTAAGTGGCTTCACAGATATTGATCTAAAGATTTTTATGTTTAAAATCAATGGTTATAAGTTAAGCTGTTAAGTATGTAGAATCATTTTTAAATACATTTTACTGACAAACTTTGGTATCTACAATGTGTTGAAACGAAGTGAGTTACAACTGTGTTTTAAAATGCCATGATTGCAGCGTCCATTCTCTTCATATAGTAAGTGCGACTCTGATGTTGAAGAGTACCTTATTAATGCAGAATGGTATAACATAGTAACGTCTTCATAAATTGAGATTGGGTATGCCTTCAGATTTGATTAAAGCTCGACGTCCATCTACTACCGGTTGCGCCATTCATTGTCACGACTGCAGTATGGAAGCCCTGTGTATCCCTTTTACGTTAAACAATGATGAGCTTGATAAACTCGACAGCATTATTGAACGTAAAAAACCCATTCAAAAAGGTGACCTTATCTTCAAGTCCGGTGACGTGCTTAAGTCATTGTATGCAATTCGCTCCGGTACAATCAAAAGTTATACCATTACTGAGCAAGGTGATGAGCAAATTACTGGATTCCATTTGGCCGGTGACGTCATTGGTTTTGATGGTATTCATGCACAACGTCATCAAAGCTTTGCCCAAGCCTTAGAAACCTCAATGGTCTGTGAAATCCCCTATGAAACTTTAGATGATTTATCTGGATCTATGCCTAAGCTACGCCAGCAAATTATGCGTTTAATGAGCAATGAAATTATGAGTGATCAAGAGATGATCCTATTGCTTTCAAAGAAAAATGCTGAAGAACGTTTAGCTGCATTTATTAATAACCTGGCTAATCGCTTTGGTAATAGAGGTTTCTCGCCTCATGAATTTCGTCTGACAATGACTCGTGGTGATATCGGCAACTATTTAGGCTTAACAGTTGAGACAATTAGCCGTTTATTAGGTCGGTTTCAAAAGTCTGGTTTAATTGAGGTTAAGGGTAAGTATATTTCTATTATCGATCACTCATCGTTAAGTACCCTTGCTGGAAATGCTCGCATCGCCACTTAAATTTGATATATATGATCTATCTCAAAGTTTATTTATTAGCAAACGGTAATACTATCAATAGGTAATGTAAATAAGAACTCAACAGCTTTGGAGGTTATATGAAGGATTATAAAAAGATATTAGTGGTGATTAATCCTACAACGGATCATCAACCCGCATTGGCACGTGCTGTTGAATTAGCGTCAAAAAGTCAGGCAGAGATAACTGCATTTTTATCCATTTTTGACTTCTCATATGAAATGACTTCAATTTTGTCCAGTCAAGAACGTGAAGCGATGCGCCAAGGTGTTATTGATCAACGTGTCGCTTGGTTAGAAAATGCCATAGATGGTTTTAGTAAATTCAATATAAAAATTAATACCGAAGTTGTGTGGCATAACCGCCCTTTCGAAAGTGTGATTAATCATGCGATGAAAGGCAATTATGATTTAATTGTTAAAAGCACCCACGTACACGACAAATTAAAAGCTGTAATTTTTACACCTACAGATTGGCATTTAATGCGTAAATCTCCGGTTCCTGTTTTATTAGTCAAAGAACACGATTGGCCAGTGGCTGGAAAAATTGTTTGTGCGGTTAATGTGGTGAGTGAAGATGAAGATCATCAAACGCTTAATGGCAAAATCATTAATCATGCACTCGATCTAGCCAAAAAATTCTCTGCTAGTGTTCATTTAGTCAATGGTTACCCTGGTACGCCAGTAAATTTAGCCATTGAATTACCCGACTTTGATGCCAATGTGTATAACAACACCGTGCGGATGCAACATGAGCAACGAGTACAATATTTAGCTCAAGCCTATAATATTCCGCTTGAAAATTGCCATGTTGAAGAAGGTTTGCCTGAAGATGTGATTCCAGAAATGGCGACAAAATTAGATGCAGAATTAGTGGTCCTTGGTACAGTTGGTCGCACTGGTTTTTCAGCGGCATTAATTGGTAATACTGCTGAACATGTCATCGACAGCATTAATTGCGATTTGTTAGCGATTAAACCTGATGGATATAAATCACCTTTAGAAGATTAGTCTCCAATAGAATAGGTTAACTACTTTACCCTGACCTCGAATACTGGAATAATACGCGCCCTGAAACACTTGGTTACTGGGCGCATTTTTATGTCTGAAGTTGATACAATCGCTAAACAAAATATTACTCGTATGAATAAACTGCAAAAGCGTCTACGACATGAAGTCGGTTCAGCCATTGCAGACTACAATATGATCGAAGATGGTGATCGTGTTATGTGCTGCCTTTCCGGCGGCAAAGACAGCTACACCATGCTGGATATTTTATTAACCCTTCAACAACGTGCCCCTATCAAATTTGAAATTGTGGCCGTTAACCTAGACCAAAAGCAACCAGGTTTTCCTGAGCATGTGCTGCCTGCTTACTTAGATAAGTTAGGCGTGGCTTATCATATTCTCGAAAAAGATACCTACTCTATCGTTAAAGAAAAGATACCTGAAGGCAAAACGACATGTTCACTTTGCTCTCGTTTACGTCGTGGTACTCTTTATGGATTTGCCCAACATATTGGCGCCACAAAAATTGCTTTAGGTCATCATCGCGACGATATTATTGAAACCATGTTTTTGAATATGTTTTATGCTGGCAAACAAAAAGCCATGCCGCCTAAACTATTGTCTGATGACGGAGCCAATATGGTCATTCGTCCATTGGCCTATTGCCGTGAGAAAGATATTGAAGAATATTCGACCCTAAAATCATTTCCTATTATTCCTTGTAACTTATGTGGCTCACAAGAAAATTTAAAACGTGGCGCAGTTAAAGACATGTTACAAATGTGGGATAAGCAACATCCTGGGCGTATTGAAACTATTTTTACTGCAATGCAAAATACCTCACCATCACAAGGTGTTGATCGCGAACATTTTGATTTTAAATCATTAAAGCGTAACCCAGATGCCGTAAATACTGGTGACGTAGCTGATGCCGACTTACCTGCTTTTGATTTTGTCGATATCAGTAATAATGGTCACATCAATTTAGACATTAGTAATCGAATCGATGTGGTGGCGACATTTAAGCCATAATAAATAGACTAGCTGTTAATAGATAAACAAAAGGCGTTGATATCAACGCCTTTCTTTTATTATTTATCCCGAGTTCAGACTACTGGGTTACGAGAGGACTCACAACACTGGGTTTGTGGGTAAATGAAATGTTTTTTATCTGATTGATTTGTTCGAGTGTTAAAGTGTATTTTTCGTCAGCTATTGATTCTACTTTATCAACAACAACCTTAACTGTTATGCCATCTGCTTGTATTTCAGCAAACTCAAACGTGAGTCCATTAATCGGTTTTCTAAAATACTTCATTGGAAAACCTTGTAATCCATCAAGTAATTTATTCATGTCATCGGTTAATGCTAATAGTTCTGTTTGAGTAAAACGTTGTTTAGTTTCTTTAGCGCGAACTTGCATGGCAATCCCACACTGTGCTGCATCACCCACCACATTAATATTGACTAAGCCGCGGTCTGATTTCAGCTGTGGATCGTAAGGAATAAATAAACGTTGTTGTTTGGTATATGTTAACGGGAACTGTTCTTTTTCAGTGGTAATACTGCCTGACACTATGATGCAATCAGGTGTGATAGGAACACTAAAGGCTAGCTCAACTAAAGGATAGTTTTGCTTATTCACTTGCTTTAATCGATCATAAAAGCCGTTGTACTCTAAAGAAACCGTTTCAGCAAAACTGCTATTCACTATAAAAATAGTCGATATAAAAATAAATCCGTTAAGTAGCGTACGATTACGCATTAGCTTTGTTCCCTTGTAAATATGGCTTATTGTGTTTAAGCATTTCGAGGAGTTCATCAATGTACTCATCTTTTCGTTCTGAATAATTCATTAACCCATAAACTAATTTCTCGGCTGTTGGTTTAACTTTTTGAGCCCGTAAATCGGCACGAATAGAACGAAATAAACGATACGCGGAATTGGTGTTTAAATTGATCATGTAAGCAATAATGGAATCTTTGGGTGAATCAAATACTGCAACCTCATGAATTTTTCCATCAGCTCGCGCTAATGGCACTAAACCACAGCCTTCAATAAAACACCATTGACCAAAGAAGTTAAACCCGTCGACAGCAAAACGTGAACTGCCCCAACCGCTTTCATTGGCAGCTTGAACTAATACCATATCAACCGGAATAATATCGATACGCTTTAATAATGGCATTAAGGTTATGCGAGTAATTGCTTTAACATCATATTGATATTTTTCAAGAATGGTTGTTAGCCTATCACTATCATTTTCACTCAGTCCTAAGCCATTATCAATTTGCTCAATAACAGCCAGTAAAAATTGACGATCGTGAATAATAATCTGATTTTGTGCTTCAATGGCCGGACGTAAAAAATCAAAAAATATTTGCTTTTTAGTGGCAATATCTTCTATTTCAGCAAATAACGGCACCTTACCTAGATCAATATTATTCAACTGACGTTCACCAGGTGCTACAGATATCTGGCTAGTGTTAGGAAAAATAAAGAGTCGCATCGCCAACAAAGCAACAACGGCTAAGCCTAACGCAAAAGTCACTTGACCCACATTGCCTATCTTCAACAGTACCTGCCTTATCAAAAATTCATTTCAACTTATAAATCCCGCTAATTATAACCTTAATAAACGATAGGATACAGTAAACCACTTTTGTAGAGTCTGTGCTTATCCGTTATTGATCACGATACGTTAAGTCAGCGTCTACAAAAACTAAAATTAATTACACTTTCATGACCATATCCAGTTAAAATCATTATACGTGTTTACGGGGCAGTCATTTATGACTGTGAATCGTCTTATTCAACAACTCAAGGATTTGAGAACACATTATGTTGAATCAAAAGTTCAATAATTATCATCATGTGGTAGCCATCGGTGGCGGGCATGGATTAGGCAGAATTCTTGCCTCATTATCTTTTTTAGGTCCGAGATTAACGGGAATTGTTGCAACGACTGATAATGGTGGTTCTACTGGTAGGCTTAGGCAAGATCAACAAACTATTGCTTGGGGGGATTTACGTAATTGTCTTTCCCATCTTGCACATCGTCCATCGTTAGGTTCAATGTTATTTGATCATCGTTTTACGGGTGACAATGAACTTTCGGGGCATAATTTAGGTAACGTCGTATTACACGCACTTGATCAACTTTGTGTAAGACCACTTGAAGCGGTTAACTTAATTCGTGGCTTACTTAAAATTGAGACACAAATTATTCCAATGTCGGAAGCTTCTACTCATCTTGTGGCACTAACCCACTGTGGTAATAAAGTGTTTGGTGAACTTAATGTCGATGGCATGAAGGAAGCGCCGATTGCATTATCATTAGAACCTGAAGTTGAAGCGACATTAGAGGCATGTAGTGCACTAGCAAATGCTGATTTAATTATTATCGGCCCAGGGAGTTTTTTAACCAGTATACTGCCACCTTTATTGCTGCCACAAATAGCCAAGAGCATTCGTGAGTCGAACGCACATGTTATGTTAATTGATAATTTAACCGCTGAGTATTCACCTGCAAGCACGTTTAGTATTGAAGATAAAATTGCTTGGTTTAACCAGGTAATAGGCAAAGAAGTGATTGCTGATGTTATTCAGCATGGAAATGAAATTAAGTTGTCTCATTCCAACATTAACGGTGTTCGTTTTAATCACTTTCCATTAATCAGCCAACATCATCCAGGGTTACATGACAAAACAGCATTAGCAGAAGCGATTAGCCAAGTTTGTGACTTACACCTTAAGCCGATTGATTTGGCTGAATACCGTCATTGCAATATGACATAAAACTTATCGATATTGGCTATAGTCATATCGAAGCTCATGGTGTTTAACATTCGTTATGAATTCTGTTGATGGAGCAGACTGCTCGCAGAAGTGGTTTGATTTGATGGAATTAAACATTTGGCTAACGTGCAACTTTGTCAGATATGAAAATTGAAATGGTCAACGCAAAAATGGCTGCATAATGCAGCCATTTTTATATCCCAATAGCTAAGACTAAATCACTTGAGCTATGGCTTTACACACCGCTGGGATATTATTTTTCGTTAACCCTGCCACACTAATACGACCAGAACCAACAATGTAAATAGCGAACTCATCTTTTAAACGAGCAACTTGGCTTTTGTTCAGACCAGAAAAACTAAACATACCGTTTTGACGAGAGATGAAGCTGAAATCTTGTTCGACACCTTCAGCTTTTAGACTTTCGACAAATAAACTGCGCATTTCAGCAATGCGTTCACGCATTAGCGTCAATTCTATTTCCCATTCTTGGCGCAGTGCAGCATCCGCTAAAATGGTACTTACAATCAATCCGCCATGTGCCGGAGGATTAGAATAATTTGCGCGGATAGTTTTTTTAATTTGGCTAAAGCTTTTTACTGCATCATCTTGATTTTCAGCAACGATGGTTACCGCACCGACGCGTTCGTTATATAAACCGAAGTTTTTAGAAAAAGAGTTTGCAATTAATAACTCTGGTACTATAGCAGCAACTGTACGTAGACCTTGTGCATCTTCATCTAGACCAGCACCAAAACCTTGGTAAGCAAAATCAAATAACGGTAACAATGATTTTTCTAAACAAACCTTGGCGACGAGTGTCCATTGCTCAATCGATAAATCGATACCCGTTGGGTTATGACAGCAACCATGAAGTAAAACCACATCACCGGCATCCGCATTGGCTAAATCAACTAACATTGAATCGAAATCCATATCGTGTGTTTCAGCTTTGTAATAACGGTATTCTTTAACGGTTAATCCTGCGGTTTCAAAAATATTCTGGTGATTAGCCCAAGTAGGATTACTAACCCAAATGGTTGTTGATTTGGTATTTCGGACTAGAAACTCTGATGCTACCCGTAATGCCCCAGTTCCACCGGGTGCTTGAGCTGTTACAGCTCGTTTATCCGATATAATTTGGCTCTCAGGCCCAAAGAGTAATTCTTGAACCACTTGATTGTAAGCTTGTACACCTTCAATACCGAGGTAATTCTTGGTCTTTTCGGTTTCAAGTAAAATAGCTTCAGCTTTTTTTACAGAAGATAATATCGGCGTTTGCCCTGCTTCATCTTTATAAATGCCGACACCTAAGTTGACTTTGTGTGAGCGAGTATCTGCTTTGAAAGCATCTGTTAAGCCTAAGATCGGGTCTGCTGGCGCAAGCGTGACTTGAGAAAAGATCATTACAACTATCCTAAGTGAGGTGAAGAGACTAATTTTGTTTAGTTATACCATTGTATGCCGACAGTGAGTAGTGAGATTTTTAATAGTTGAGATAATTTTATGATAAAGTGAACATTCCTCAAATTTATGTACACGATAATGGTTATTTCGTTAGTTATCCTGTCACTTCCTGCCATTAGTATTATCTCCCCACCAGAACAGGGAACACGACTCTGACTGCTAATTGCTTTTTATTTGGTGAGTAACGTTAGATTCATTTTTAATAGCTAAGTGATTTAGCGTTACTTCTGTCAGAAGATAGTAAAATGAAAGTTTCGATATGATATGGATGACTATCAGATAATATCTTGTTCTGTAGTTAATATTACATTACAAAAAAACAGTTATAGAATTGCGAGGACTTTATTAAGTCCATCTTGTCGTTTAACGGATATAAAAAAAGGAACCCGAAGGTTCCTCTTTTTAAAGCGACTAAACTAATTACTTAGTTAACGCTTCTTTTGCTTTTTCAACTAAAGTTGCAAAAACAACTTTGTCGAAAACAGCGATGTCAGCCAAAATCTTACGATCGATTTCAATAGACGCCTTTTTCAAGCCGTTAATGAAACGGCTGTAAGACAGACCATTTTGACGAGACGCTGCATTAATACGTGCAATCCATAACTGACGGAATTGACGTTTTTTCTGACGACGGTCACGGTAAGCATATTGACCAGCTTTAGTTACTGCCTGAACAGCAACACGGTAAGTACGGCTACGAGCGCCATAATAACCTTTAGCTAATTTTAAAACTTTCTTGTGACGAGCACGTGCGGTTACACCACGCTTAACTCTTGGCATTTTCTAAACTCCTAAATTAAGCGTATGGTAGTTGACGCGCGATTGCTGGAACGTCAGATTTAGCAACTAAACATTTAGCACGTAAGTGACGCTTACGCTTAGTGCTTTTCTTGGTCAAAATGTGACGTAAGTGTGCTTGCTTGCGCTTGAAACCATTAGCGGTTTTCTTAAAACGCTTCGCTACACCCTTGTCTGTTTTCATTTTAGGCATTTCTAAAACTCCGCATTGGGACGTTAATAAACGTAAGGCGAGCAAAAGCCTCAAGAGACTTTTGCTACTTTAGGGTTGCCCTACTATTTCTTTTTAGGTGCTAGCACCATAATTGCTTGTCGACCTTCCATTTTCGGGAAAGATTCAACAACCGCATACTCTTCCAAATCAGCCTTGATACGGTTCAAAAGATCCATACCTAGGTTTTGGTGTGCCATTTCGCGACCACGGAAACGCAGCGTAATTTTCGCTTTGTCACCATCTTCTAGAAAACGAATCAGGTTGCGTAGTTTTACCTGATAGTCGTTTTCATCAGTGCCAGGACGGAATTTAATTTCCTTAACCTGGACCTGTTTCTGCTTCTTCTTTTGTTCTTTTTGAGCTTTCGCTTTATCAAAAAGGAACTTACCGTAGTCCATTATGCGACAGACAGGTGGCTCAGCATTGGGACTGATCTCTACAAGATCAACTCCGGCTTCATCTGCAACGTTCTGAGCTTCTTTTATACTTAATATACCAATTGGCTCACCATCTAAACCTGATAAACGGACTTCAGGTACACCAGTGATTTCATCATTGATTCTATTAGGGGCTGGCTGTCGCCCTGCTGTTCTTTTGATCTTTATGACCTATTCCTCCAACAATTTGAGACTACGGAGCGAAATCTGTTGACGTATCATCGCGGCGAAATCTTCTAGTTTTAACTTGCCTAAATCGATACCGTCACGCGTACGCACCGCTACTTCCTTATTTTCCATTTCTTGATCACCAACGACCAATAAATAAGGCACACGTCTTAGGGTGTGTTCGCGTATTTTAAAGCCTATTTTCTCATTCCTCAAGTCAAAAGATGCTCGAATACCCTGTTCTTTGAAGAATTTAACGATTTCTTCAACATAATCAGCTTGTTTATCGGTAATGTTCATTACAACAACTTGCATTGGAGCAAGCCATGTTGGAAATTTACCTGCGTATTCTTCTATCAATATACCTATGAAACGTTCTAAAGAACCTAAAATAGCACGATGGATCATTACTGGCGTCTGGCGACTGTTGTCTTCTGCGACATAAGTGGCACCCAAACGAGTCGGTAATGCATAATCGAGTTGTACTGTACCACATTGCCACGCACGATCTAAACAGTCATGCAAAGTAAATTCGATTTTTGGACCATAAAAAGCGCCTTCACCCGGTAATATTTCATATTTAATATTATTATTGGCAAGAGCTTGCTTTAAAGCGTCTTCAGCTCGGTCCCACATATCGTCATCACCAATACGCTTTTCAGGGCGAGTTGACAGTTTAACCACGATATTATCGAAACCAAATGTAGCGTATGTGTCGTATACCATTTGGATACATGCACTGACTTCATCTTGTACTTGATCATCAGTACAAAAAACATGAGCGTCGTCTTGAGTAAAGCCACGTACACGCATAAGACCATGAAGTGAACCTGATGGTTCGTTACGATGACAACAACCAAACTCTGCCATACGTAATGGTAAGTCGCGATAAGATTTTAACCCTTGGTTGAAAATCTGTACATGACCTGGACAGTTCATTGGCTTAATCGCGTATTCACGGTTTTCGCTGTTAGTGGTGAACATGGCTTCTGCGTATTTATCCCAGTGGCCAGAACGTTCCCATAAAACTCGGTCCATCATTAAAGGGCCTTTCACTTCTTGATAAGTGTATTGACCTAACTTTTGACGAATGAATTTCTCAAGTTCTAAAAATATGCTCCAACCATCGTTATGCCAAAACACCATTCCTGGCGCTTCTTCTTGCATATGGTACAAATCTAGTTGCTTACCAATTTTACGATGATCACGCTTAGCAGCTTCTTCTAAACGCACTAAATGCGTTTTAAGGGCTTTTTTGTCAGCCCATGCTGTGCCGTATATACGTTGCAGCATTTTGTTATCAGAGTTACCACGCCAATACGCACCAGCAATGCTCATTAACTTAAAGTTTTGACAAAAACGCATGTTTGGCACATGTGGACCACGACACATGTCGATGTATTCTTCGTGGTGATAAAGCGCTGGTGTTGCGTCTTTACTGATGTTTTCATCTAAAATAGCTATTTTGTATTCTTCACCGCGTTCGCTAAAAGCATCACGAGCGTCTTGCCAAGATACAACTTTTTTAACCACATCGTAGTTAGTTTTAGCTAACGAAAGCATACGCTTTTCTAAGGCTTCTATATCTTCATGCGTCAGCTTATGATCTAAGTCGATGTCGTAATAAAATCCGTTGTCGATAACCGGGCCGATTGCCATTTTGGTTTCAGGCCACATTTGTTTGATCGCGTGACCTAATAAATGCGCACAAGAATGGCGAAGGATTTCAACACCCTCTTCGTCTTTGGCCGTGATGATAGCTAACTCTGAGTCTGCAGTGATTAAGTCAGTTGCATCTTTTAATTCACCGTTTACGCGGCCAGCAATACACGCTTTTGCTAAACCAGGGCCGATGTCTAATGCAACATCAAGAGTCGATACAGGATTGGCAAACTCACGTTTGCTGCCATCAGGCAATGTAATAATAGGCATTAAAAATTCCTTTTCCAGTGGTGACCCACACGTAGGGCCACATGGTAATTAAGTATGTTCTTTTTGAACGAGAGCACGTTAATGAAATCAAGACAGTACAGGAGTCTTAGTTACCCAAAAACGCAAGTCTCTATTCTATGTGATAAGCGGATTATTGCGCAACCATGGTGCGATGAATAACTGCAATATATGAGGTATTCAACAACATTCATTGGTTAAGATAACTGTATTGGTCAGCAGTGAATATGACTTTAGCCCACCTTTATTGTGTCTTGCCTTAGAGGGTGTTTGTTGTTTTAAAGATGACTATTTAGTGACGATTAACTATATTGATTGCATTAAACCCTGATTCATAACTAAAAAACGTAAAAATAGATTTTAATCTTAGTTGTGAGTGAATAATATTGATTTGTATCTAAATCATGCTTAGGGATGACCCAAAATATAAAATGCTCACTATACTTACTGAAATGAGTCAGTGAGGAGTACTAGCAATGAGATTACTTTCGCGTGCCATTTGTTGCCCACATTGCGGGCATCATCAATATGTCACTTTAGATGCAAGTTCTGGAGATCAAGAATATTACGACGACTGCCGTATTTGCTGTAATCCAATACACATTCGAATGCACCTAGATGATAACCGCCGAACAATTGAACTTCATATCGATTCTGACGATGAACAAATTTATTAATGCCTAGCTCGCCTGCTTAATCTTCAAAGCAGGCAAGTTAATATAGATAATTATTTTAGGTGATTATGTTGGGTGATTATGTTGGGTGATTAGGCGAGTTGCTTTTTAGCAAGAATTCGCTCCACAGTATCAACAATAACCTGTGTTTGACTGTCTATTTCGATATTAATCTTGTCGCCAACGTTATAATGATTCAAATTAGTTAACTTTAAGGTTTCTGGAATTAAATGCAGTACAAAACCACTGTCACTGACTTTACCTACCGTTAAGCTACAACCGTTTATTCCCACAAATCCTTTATAAAAGATGTAGTTCATCCATTGTGAGTCAACCTGTAATTCAATATTGTAATGCTCGTCGGTGTTACTGACAGCCTTAACCGTGGCCAGAGTATGTACATGGCCAGATAAAATATGGCCACCGATCTCAGTTCCAAACGTTAACGAGCGCTCAATATTAACCATGTCACCGACACTGGTATTACCTAGGTTAGTTACGGCTAATGTTTCTTCCATTACATCAAAAAAAACCTTATCATTTAGTATCTTGGTTACGGTAAGGCAAACCCCATTATTAGCTACGCTAGCACCTGTCACTAATCCTTGGGTTAACGGTGGTGTCATTGCGACTTCAAAGGTTTTAAGACCTGCAGCATTGTTAATCGATACCACTTCACAAGTGGCTTGAACTATACCAGTAAACATAATTCTCTCGTTCCGTTATAGGTTTTTTAATGAATAATACAGGTTTTCAAATTTCACGCTTGATAAAATTAGCGCTTCCTGTGCTGATAGCTCAAGTGACTCAAACCATGATGGGTTTTATTGACACAGTGATGGCTGGTAGAGTGAGTGCAGTAGATATGGCTGCCGTAGCTGTTGGCACCAGTCTGTGGTTACCTGCAATCTTATTTGTTCAAGGCTTGTTAATGTCCTTTACCCCTGTATTTTCACAGCATCATGGGGCTAATAATCAACAAATCATTCCATCACTCATTTTTCAGGCGGGTTATATTGCCATAATAGGTGGTATTGGGGTGATGTTATTTCTCGCATCTTCAACATATTTGCTCGACTTTATGCATTTAGAGCCAAAACTGCATTTATTAACAGTAGGTTACATAGATGCCATTTTGTGGGGTGCCCCAGCCTTCGTGTTGTATCAAGTATTACGCGGTTGCAGTGAGGGGATTTCTTATACCATGCCGACAATGGTGATAGGCTTCATTGGGTTAGCAGTCAATATACCCGCTAATTACGTGTTTATTTATGGTGGTTTTGGTATTCCTGCAATGGGCGGTGCTGGTTGTGGTGTTGCAACTGCATTAGTCTTTTGGGCCATGTTAGTTGCGATGATTATTTACATGTTAGTTGATAAAAAATTTAAACAGCTCGCGCCATTTAAGCATTTTTACCGTCCTCATTTAGCCAGTATGTGGTCTATGACTAAATTGGGTATGCCAATTGCGATGGCATTATTTTTTGAGGTCAGCCTGTTTGCTATTATCGCGTTATTTTTAGCTCCATTAGGCGCTAATGTTGTTGCAAGCCATCAGATTGCCCTTAACTTCTCGTCAATTGTCTTTATGCTGCCACTATCTATAGGTATTGCTGTCTCGATACGAATTGGTTATTACCTTGGCCGTGGGCAACCAGAAATATCGGCTTTAGTCGCAAAAGTGGGTTTATGGTTATCATTCACCTTAGCCATTTTTACCGCCCTATTAACCGTCACCTTTAAGCATCAAATCGCCTTGTTGTATAACGATAACCCTGAAGTGGTCGCTTTGGCTGGTAGTTTAATGATGTTAGCTGCGTTTTATCAGATATCAGATTCAATTCAAGTAGTCGCTGCTGGAGCATTACGTGGTTATAAAGATACTCGTAGTGCTTTCTATATCACCTTGTTTTCATATTGGGTGATTGGTATTACTACAGGTTACATTTTAGGTTATACCAATTTTATTTTTGAACCTATGGGCGCACACGGATTTTGGATTGGATTAATTGCTGGCTTAACTTCTGCAGCAATTTTGTTTGCTATTAGATTGAAATACATTCAAAAGAAAGGATTTGAGTTTCAACAGATTGGCGAATCTAATTGATTTTTTGAAGCTTAAGCGACTCACATTGCTTAAGCTTGAATCAAGTTGCACAGCAAATCACCATTTAGACATATAAATGTTTTTTTTGCTTGCATGCAACAGCCTATCCCCATTAAGATAGCGTCCGCTTTGAAGCAAAAGTATTTAAAGCAAGCGTTAACAATACACCCGTAGCTCAGCTGGTTAGAGCACTACCTTGACATGGTAGGGGTCGGTGGTTCGAGTCCACTCGGGTGTACCACTCTTTTCAAAGAGTCTAAACATTGGAATTGTAATAAAAGTAAACAATACACCCGTAGCTCAGCTGGTTAGAGCACTACCTTGACATGGTAGGGGTCGGTGGTTCGAGTCCACTCGGGTGTACCAATTCTCTTATACAAGAGAATACGGCCAGCGAAAGCTGGTTTTTTTGTGTCTAAAATTAATAGTTAATATTCACAAGCTAATAAACCCATAGCTCAGCTGGTTAGAGCACTACCCTCTCTTAGTTAACGGCGGCGGTAGGGGTCGGTATTCATGTGGTAAAGCGAAGTCCACTCGGGTGTACCATTTCTTGCAGTAACTCCTCGTTTTAAAAACCTTTTTTTATTACCAAATTCTCTACGTAAAAATTTATCTGCGCCAAATCGCATTAACCTCGTGCCAAACATGTTGGCACAAGTGATTTTTGAACCTGAAATGAATGACAACTACAACTTCCATTACTGGCACGATGAATAATTTACAGTCACACAAGCCAGTTGACGTACTTTCAATTAACACCTGATGTACACCAAGTAGATAAATGTACTTTTTCAAAATGGCTTGTTCTTTTCAACCACAGCTCTGATCCGCCAACTCAGGGCAAGCGACTTAACTCTACTATTTGGTTAATTTGAACACCTGCGGTTTTCTATTTAGATTGTGAAATTTAGTGCCGTAGCAAATGGTAACCGTATTAGTCACCATTCTTTTACCGCAATTATTCGCAGCAAGTCCGCAGGCAAAGGCAAAACAGAAGGGAACGCTTAGAGAATAGTGATCAAATATTTTTGCGACCCAAGGTACATTTAGCCCTCCAATTACCAGTAACAGCCCAGTAACCAATGACACAGTCATACTGTCACGCCATAGGAGTAATGCTTTGTGGGCATCTTTTATTAGTGGGTCATTTTGTAATGGTTGATAGATATGTTGATACCATACTTGATTTTGCTGCTCTGCAGATGCATCTGAGATTAGGGAATATTAATATTCGAACGTAAAACCAAATTGAGTCAGTTTTTCATAAACATGCACATCAAATCGATACAATGACGCTGCTCTGTGGGCAACATTACGTTGCTTCTCATTACAGTCAATTAATAAATTCATCTTTAATATTTTTCGGCGAAAATTGGGTTTGTCTAATGTCACACCGAGAATAGATTCATATAAATCTTGTAGTTGTAATAAGGTAAATTTTTCAGGTAACAAACTAAAACCGATCGGTTCATGTCTGACTTTGTATTTTAAGTGATTAAGGCAACTGGCCAAAATATTATCATGGTCAAACATCAGTTTAGGGACTTGTCTTACATCAAACCATTCACATTCTATGGCATTTGGACCATGCGATAAATTGGTTTCGTCAAAGCGGACCAACGAATAAAACGCAATGGTAATAATTCGTCTGGCTGGGTAACGGTCAACATCACCGAAGGCACCTAGTTGGTCTAAATATAAGTTTTCGACCCCGGCTGTGTTTTTTACAACTCGCGATGCCGCAGTCTCGAGGTTTTCGTCACTGCGAACCCAGTGACCGACTAAGCCCCATTTATTGGTTGCTAGGCATTTATTGTATTTAATCAATAAGACTTTAAGTTTGCTGTCATGAAGGGTAAAAATAAGATTATCAACGGTTAAGTTACTAATACAATCAGCAGGGATGGTTTCTTCATCAATAACTTCGTTTATAAAATTCACAGGTAAGATCCAATTTAATATAGCGAGCTTGGTTGTACATACACACTCTGGAGATTGCCGTTGAACAACTGTGTAGTAGTAAAAAAGTCATATTCAACAGACGTTGATAATCACTTTACTCACCAAAAACATAATTGTAAATGCATGAAACAAAATCAATTTCTACTGCACATCACCAATGCACAATATTACAACAATACTTATCATCGTTGTGGCTTAGATGCGTTTTATCAACGATCACCACAAATTAACCTGCTTAAATTATTGATTGTATTTGTATTTTTCGTAAACAAACACTTCATCATCCGTAGAATAGGTCATTGCTAGACAATTGATTTACTCGACTCTCTTTGAATAATTTCAAATTCGAGAATATGACGCAACTGACTGTTTTTTAGTCCTGAAAAGTCTTTGTTTTTATTTGAGGTAAATAAGCTGACAGCTAACGTTGCCATTTCATCAATAGGCTGTCTTACCGTGGTAATGTTTGGCCACACGACCGTTGCGAGGGTTGTATCATCAAAGCCAACAACCGATAAATCATTTGGCACATTAATCCCCTGGCTTTGTGCAATAGACATCACCGCAGCAGCCATATCATCGTTAGCTGCAAAAATAGCACTGGGTTTATCGTGACGAAAAAGTTATATCTTTTAATTTCAAATAACACTAATCGATTTCTAGATTTGAACAAATTCACATAATCAATAACACATAATCAATGACACATACGATGATGACACATACGATGATGACGTGTGGATGATTTGTTAATGTTAGCCTCATCTCTCATGATGAAAAGACGGTGTCATGCTGATGCTAGCGCTTTAGAAGTGCTTGAAATAAGGACAATTGGAGGCTTATTCAGTTTTCGCAAACAAGGCTGGCCAGTACTGAATTGGGGATATGTTTTGCATTAAGACTTTTAGTCTCGGTTACTGGCTCCGATGATGTGGTGATAGTCGACAGTGTTGCTTGATTGGCTAAGTTATTTAACGAAAATTAATTGCCGAGGGCGCTAAACGTTGCAAAGTTAACTAAAGGTCGCTAGCAAAATGAGTTAACTATTTTGATATTTTTGCATGCTTAGAAGTGTTTATGTTGATATCGCTAAACAACTCACTATTTACCGATTTATGTCCTTACTGGATAAGCCAATCCGACTAGACATCGGATTGGCAATTAGCGCTAGAACGGAGCGTCGATGTCAACAATGGCGATAAGTTTGTGGTTAACAAACTCCTTGATGCCGAGACCGACTAGCTCGCGGCCGTAACCTGAACGTTTAACACCACCGAATGGTAAATCCGCCTTAGCCATTGTCGGGTGATTGACGAAGACCATACCTGTGGATATTCGTTTCGCCACTTCTGCACCATGGATTGGGTTGGCAGTAAATACCGAACCGCCCAGACCGAACGGTGAATCATTGGCTATATGGACCGCGTCATCTTCATCTTTGGCGCGAAACATCATAGAAACAGGACCGAAGAATTCCCAATAACGTGCGGGGTTGTCTTCTGCAATGTCAGTCAAAATGGTCGGCTGAACAAAATTGCCTGAATCAGGGACAATTGGCCCAACCTCAGTTGCGGTAGCCCCGTAAGAAATCGCCTGGCGAATCTTATCCTTGATTTCATCGGCTGCCGCCCTAGATGAAAGTGGCGCTAGCGTTGTGCTTGGCTCGAACGGATCACCCGCTTTGAGATTCGCAGTACCACCAATATATCCTTCAAGGAACCGATCATACACCTCATCCACAATGATCATTCGTTTTGATGACACACAGACCTGACCACCATTCCAATGTCGTCCTAGAACCGCCCAGTTAATTGTTTTCTGCATATCTGCATCGGCTAGAACAACTAATGCATCAGCACCGCCAAGTTCAAGAGTCGATTTCTTTAATGCCTTGCCTGCCTGGGCCGCAACGACTGCACCGGCCCTTTCCGACCCTGTTAATGCTACGCCCTGAACGCGCGGATCGTTAATGATCGTTTCTATCTGCGACCTTGTAGCGTATAGATTTTTGAACACACCTTGAGGTAAACCAGCATCGAGCATTAATTTTTCGAATGCAGCCGCGGCCTGCGGAACGTTAGACGCATGCTTGAGCAACAGTGTATTACCAGCAGATATTTGTGGTGCAGCGATACGAACCACCTGATAGAAAGGAAAGTTCCATGGTTCAATCGCCAATAATACACCCAGCGGCTCACACAAAATTTCCGCATCAGCGTCGGCAACCGGTAGCTTTTGTGGAGCCAGCAATTTCTGTGCATTATTTGCATAGTAGTCGAAGATATCTGCTGACAACGCTATTTCTGCTTTGGCTTCGGATATAAGTTTACCCATCTCAATGGTGAGCAGATTGGCATAATAATCAACGTCACGGCGTAATAATTCGGCGGCGGCGTGCATTATGCGCGCACGATCAGTAAACCCAGTATTTTTCCAAAGTAAAAAAGCATCATGCGCATTTTCAATTGCTTGCTTTACCTCTGAGTCGCTTGCATCTGGGAACGTTACCAGAAGATCACCAGTGTAAGGATTGCGTGTTTCATATGTCATAATATTTACCTTTTTTGGGTAATGTACCAACAGGAGACGGGTATTTAACAACCGGCCCCCGGTGTTGTTTTGCAAAAGCTATCGCCCGAGGGCGAAGTCAGAACCATCAAGATGGTAAAATATTGACCTGTTACTTTTGACCAACATGGATTGTACGTTTGCCGAAGTTTTCGCCATTAAGAAGGCCTATAAATGCATGAGGAGCATTTTCGAGCCCTGTGATAATCTCTTCTCGGTATTTAATCTTGCCGCTTTTAACCCAACCAGTCATCTCGGCGGCGAAGTCGGGATACAGATGGCCAAAGTCATCAAAAATAATAAAACCTTGCAGCTTAATTTTCTTACGCAGGATCTGACCCATCAGCCAGTTCATTCTATCTGGCCCTTCTGGCAATTCGGTTGCGTTATATTGTGACACCAGCCCGCAAAGTGGGATCCGAGCGTTCGGATTTAATAGCGGGATGACGGCATCAAGGACCTTACCACCGACACTTTCAAAATAGACATCGATGCCGTTTGAGTTCACCTTGGCAAGTTGGTCTGCAAAGTCAGCAACCTTATGGTCGATGCACGCGTCAAAGCCTAACTCATCTACTGCATAGGCACATTTTTCCGCGCCGCCTGCAATTCCAACCACACGACAGCCCAGTAGCTTGCCGATTTGGCCAACAGTGGCCCCGACCGGGCCGGTCGCAGCTGCCACAACAATGGTCTCGCCAGCTTTAGGGGCACCAATATGCTTTAGGCCAGCCCAAGCAGTAAAGCCAGGCATGCCTAAAATACCCAGCGCCCATGAAAGATGGGTCGAAGACTTACCGAGGTTAGTGAGCCCGGTGCCATCGGAAACAGCATAGTCTTGCCAACCATTAAAACTAAGCACGAAGTCGCCTGGAGCAAAGCCATCGATATTGGAATCAACAACTTGAGACACCGTACCGCCTATCATCACCGCGCCTATTTCGACAGGGTCTGCATAAGATGGTGCATCGCTCATCCGCCCGCGCATATAGGGGTCGAGCGAAAGGAATTCAGTCCGCAGTAGCATTTGTTTGTCGTTAGCAACAGGGATAGCGGTCTCAATCAAAGTTAACGTGTCTAGCGTAGGTTCGCCTTTAGGACGTTCTGCAAGAACCCATTGTCGATTAGTTGTGTTTGTTTGTGTCATATTCAATCTCCTTTAAAGTGACGCTTCAAGAATGCGACGGACATCAGTTGGGGTGATGTCTTTGTGTTCGCCAAGGGCTGTCATGCCATGTTCCTCCAAGGCGCGAACAATAAGTTCAATTTCTGCTGCGGCAATACCGTAGTCGCTCAATCGAGTCTTGATCCCTAATTGCTCGAAAAACGCCCGCGTGGCGTCTATTGCAGCGTCAATTCGCACAGCATCTGTGCCTTCGGTGATGCCCCAGACATTACTAGCATATTGGAGTAATTTTTCGTGCTTGTGGCCACGCTGATCATTCAATAGTGACGGTAACACGACAGCAAGAGTACGGGCGTGGTCTGTATCATTGAGCGCAGTAATCTCATGTCCGATCATGTGAGAAGCCCAATCTTGTGGCACTCCGGCACCGATTAATCCATTCAAAGCCAGTGTGGCTGTCCACATCAGACTTGCACGAATGTCATAATCTTCTGGTGTCTCTAGCGCTTTAGGGCCAAGCTCAATAATGGTGCGTAGCAGAGACTCGGCAAAACCATCCTGCACGTGTGCGCCACTGGGGTAAGTTAGATACTGCTCGATAATATGGACAAAGGCATCTGCAGCGCCATTGGCAATCTGACGCGCAGGCAGCGTATAGGTAAGTTCAGGATCGAGGACCGAAAAAATTGGGTAGCAATGCGGACTTCTAAAAGGAAGCTTGGCTATCTTCTCCGGGTTGGTTATCACCCCACCATTGTTCATTTCAGATCCTGTTGCAGGCAATGTTAGCACCGTTCCGAACGGCATCGCCGCGGTCACTTTTGCCGTGCCGGCAGTAAGGATCTCCCAGGGGTCACCAGCATAAAGCGCCGCCATCGCGATAAATTTAGTCGCATCAATGACAGATCCGCCACCCACGGCTAGCAAAAAGGTGATGTTGTTATCAGCAATTACTTTGACGGCATTAAGGGTCGTTGCATAACGAGGATTTGGTTCTATGCCACCAAACTCGACCAATGTGCGACCAGTAAGTGCTGTTCTCACTTGCCCTAATACACCGGTTCGTTCCGCGCTACCACCGCCATAGATAATCAATACTTTTGCATCTACTGGAATATGATCGTTAAGGTCTTCGATTCGGCCTTTACCAAAGAGAATTTTTGTCGGGTTGTGAAAGTCAAAGTTGTTCATATTCTATGTTTCCTTCTGTTTCAATGTGAAGGCGTACGTTTATGCTGACATACGTCGATTTTTCTGTGTCTAGTATTCGAATATAGGCAGACCTGATGAACACATATACTGCGACAACTTGTAACTGCGGCGATAAAAAAGAGACTTAACAGCATCGCCAATATCGCTATTTTGCCGTTCATGGCAATTGCCTAGATGGAATAAAATGCGTTGATCATATTCACTTGCTTGATATCTACATTGTTATTCTTTACTAAATGGTCAACTATAATTAAATGAGTAAACCACCTAAAGTAACCACTTGAATATGTCAATACGATATTTAAATATAAAACTCGTTATTATCTCTGATTTAAGATGTTTATATTTAGATATAATATTAAAATATATTTTCAGCATGACGCTAATCATATTAAAACCAGATGATTAAAATCACTGTTAGTGCGGTGCTTTAAATAAACCAAATTATATTTTACTGTTTAGTTACACTAACATACCAATGTTAGCCTTTCCAATTAGACCAATAAATCTTAATAATTGTAAACAGTTCAGACTAAAATGATGTAATTGAGTACATCCTTTTAACAATACTAACGATTGGGATTAAGTTTTGTTTAAGTATAAAAATGATGATAGGGACTAACAATAATCAGCGTATGTTATTAGCCACATAAGATTAACTTAATAACAATTCTGAAATTTATAAATAGTTAGATAAATAGTTAGATAAATAGATAAATAGATAAATAGATAAGCATCTACGTTTTTAAATAAATCCTAACGCGCGTGACAATCAACAGTTTCAATACTGCTTATTTCATCATCCATACAGAAATGTGGGCAACCCAACACGCGGCCATGTTTCTCGATAGCTTCAATTAGTGTTTGTTGTATATCGTCAAGGTAGGCTTTAAGTCGTTCTAAAGGTGGCCTGGTTAGCGAAAAAGGTGTTCATTTTCGGCTTTTTTATCTCCAATCCGTCGAGGATGGCCTCAGTAACATGTTCTGATTTAGATTTGAAAAAATAGTAGCAGCCCTTCTTGACGCCGGCTCGCTCACATATAGCATCAATAGTGAGAGTGCCATAGCTGCTCTGCCACATTAAATCTAATATTGCTTGTAGCAAACGTTCTTTGCCATCACTGTTGGCCCATTTCCAGTACCTATCAATACGTTGACATTATTGACGTTAACATTATTGACGTTGACGTTGACATTATTGAAATTGACTATTATCTATTCGTCTCGATACGCTAATTGGGGCTAACTAATTTAACTTAATCATCAGAAACCAAAAACAATATAGTAGCCCCTATTATCCCGGCTAATAATGAACCGAAAAGGATACCCAGCTTAGCTTGTTCGATTAAAGCGGGCTGCCCCTCAAATGCTAAGGCTGATATAAACAATGACATTGTAAAGCCTACACCCGCTAAAAATCCGATACCTATGATATGAGGAAATGTAACCCCATTAGGTAACCTTACCGCACCCACTTTTAACCCTAACCAAGCAAAAAGGCTAATACCAATGCCTTTCCCCAACACCAATGCGAGTATTATTGCTAGTGTGACCACAGTATCTTTAAATTCAGGAATTATTGTGGGTAACATTACACCTGCGTTCAAAAAAGCAAACAAAGGTAAAATAATAAGGCTAACGGGTTTGTCTAGCGTATAGCCCCAACGTAATATCGGCGCTGTACTTTGCTTGGCAATATCTTCGGCCTTTACAGCAAGTGCGTGTTGTTTTTCATTCTCAAGGATAGGAGTGTCTACACTGTCTACGTCCTTAAATTCTTGAATGACATTTTGCATTTTACGACGAAACCAAACTTTATTGGTATAAGGACGCGTCGGTACCATCATTGCAGCTAAAAGACCGGCCGTGGTTGCATGTACGCCTGATTGAAGAATAAACCACCAAAGAAAAAAACCGCCCATTAAATAGAAAATAGGTTTTCTTATGCCCAGAATGTTGATAAAAAATAACACTAATAACGTCAGAGCAGCCCACAATAATGACAGAACTTCGATTTGTTCAGTATAAAATAATCCAATAACAGCAACGGCTCCCATGTCATCTACAATGGCTAAACCCGTAAGAATAATGTAAGCAGCCCGAGGTGCTTTAGCGCCTAACAGTGTTAAAATACCTATAGCAAATGCCGTGTCTGTGGCCATAGGAACACCCCAACCTTGATACGTATTGGACGAGTCACTAATCCAAATAATGCTTGAATATATCAGTGCTGGGAGCACCATGCCCCCTAATGCCATAACAATAACTAATGCAGCATCTTTTAAATCGCTAAGAGCGCCGACCAAACATTCATATTTTATTTCTAACCCTAAAATGAAAAAAAACAACACCATCAAGCCATCATTGATCCAATAATGTAAGGAATGACTTATTGACCAATCGCCAAGAGAAATAGTTAATTTAAGTGTACTGAGTGCTTCATAACTGTGTTGCCATCCTAAGTTAACCATAAGAATTGCGGCTATTGCCGAAACCAGTAACACGATTCCAGCTACGATCTGGCTATCGATGAATGACTCCACAGGTAATGAAAACTTAAGAAAACCACGCTCTAACGGAGCATGATCACGATTTTCTTCCTTTATTTCGTAACCCATAACTTGTCTCCATCACGTTATTGCATGATTTTTTAACCGAAGAATGTATCCAGAACCCTTTATAATCAATACATTAAACATCGAGTAAATACGATACCATCTTTGCTAACAAAACGGCTTTATATCCTGTCAATCGCGCTGAAATTTAATGCTAACCTAGCATCACGTTTGCCAAACCAGCGGAGCTAAGCGATTAACATTGCTGATAAACTGTCAAGACACGCCTGAGAATATGACTGTAATCGGTTTAATCAACTGACTATGTATTCTGGTCTGTTTCGGTATATTTACCATCACTATGATTGCAAAATACACGGTTATATTGTTAGTGTGGTAACCCGCTATGACATAAATATCGAACAATTAACGGAGCGAAACTAATGGGATCTAACAATACTGATCAACATAAACACAGTATCGCGACTTTTGCAGCCTTGAAAACCGCCATTGCAAATGATGAAGAGCAGTTAGTAAAGGAATTATTGGCAGATGAACCGATGCAAGAGCTTGAGAAAAGCTACCTCCTTGACCTAGCCCATCTAAACAATAATCGTACTATCATAAAATTACTTGAAGATATTCCTGAAAAATAGCTAAACAAAGAAATATAGTGTGTTGATGTCCTCTCTATTTAGCTAGCCATTTTCCCTTAAGAGAATCGCCGCTTATAGCGGCGAATAAATACTTATCTAAGCGATACATAAAAACCATTGTTCACAAATGACTATATACTTTCCTCTTCTCTTTTTTCTATAGTAGCGCTTAATTTTTGATATATACCAAGTGCGACAATTAAGATAGCTGATACCATAATAAGTAAGGCTGGATAGAGCAAAAGGCTAAGGTCTTTCGTTCCTGCTTTAAATATAAAAACCAGTCCTTCAATGCTGACTGCTATAGTAATAATGACAATAATTTTTGTAATTGTTCGTCTTGCCTCTTTGGGATCTCGCAGCTCTTTGTCCTTAAAAACCTCTTCTTCCATCATATACTGTGCTACATCAATAATGGCTGCTGCAATAATGATAGCAGCGACAGATTGAAGCATTAATGGAATAAATCCAGAGTCATACTGTATGCCAGAAATGACCTCATAAATGGACCACAGCATAATTATCAAAGATAAGATGATAAGCACTACAGCTGCGAACAAATGAACTCCAGCGAAAATCTTATTAAACAGTTTTTTCATATTTTTTCCCTCTAAGAATTTATCAACCAACGTGGCCCATTCAGCTATTAATGTGTACACACATTTGAAGCGATGGTGTTCATCCAATATTGATACTTGCTTGTATCATTTAATGCATAAACTCATTAATGATTGGCCGCCATAATGTAGGGATACTATTAACTCGAGTTTCTATTATGTAGCATGCTTATTTGAATCTTGACGTCGCAGACTTAAATGCCGAACCAAGCGAATCCCAGGCGCTGTCAATACCGACTTTTATGTCTTCCCAAGCATCGTCACCGGCCTTTTTAAGCTCAGTAAGCTTTTTATTGGCAGTGTCCTTCATAGACTGAAGTTCCTCTATTTGTTTGTAGTATTCAAGCTGCTCATCAGCTGCGGCCGCATCAGCTTTTGCTTTAAGTTTGTCGATATCAGCGCTCCACTCGTCGAGCTGCGCTTGCAATTTCTTTTCGTATGCTTGTTTCTTACTCATAATGATTGTCCTTTTAAATACATTGGATACGCTATACATTTTAAGTGTTTCTAGTTTATTTGAATCACTGGGCCTCAGCATATTTGATTATTTACCGGCATAAATTTACCAGCCTAAATTTACGTTACCACGCAAGGCGGCATATTGCTCACTTCTGCCTCATTATTGCTTGTTCATGTAATATCGTTATGAAGATATGTTAATGGATCTATTTGCTACCTTTGCTCGTAAAAAAGCCTGCGATTAAAAAATTTAAGCTGTTATATGAGATACATGAGATACATGATGGTTATTTATCAAGGCAATTGAGCACTGCGCAGTATCGAAATACAGTAGCTAGAAACAAACTAACATGAATAAATCATACTAGAGGTATATTGGTTTGATTTATTTAGCATTAATATCAATGAATTATAACCATAAAGCTAATGAGTCATTTACAAGCAAAAACACACTCAGATGCAATAATTTATGGCCTAGATATCATATAATGCAAATTGACGAACAATATCCCAGATGTAGCGTTAATTGGTGAAGCAGCCAATTTTGATTGATAAGGTTGCACTAGTTAGTGTTAAGGACTTTTAATGCATTTTACTAAAGAGCGCTTAGACGCGCTTGAAAAACACACCCGTAGCCATTTAATCAATTCACTGTCAGGATTTAAAAGCGCTAATTTAATAGGTACACAAGATTTACAGGGCAACACTAATTTGTCGATTGTCAGTTCGGTTATTCACCTAGGTGCCAATCCGCCGCTGGTTGGTATGATAATCCGCCCTCACAGTGTGCCGCGTCATACCTTTGAAAATATTTTACAAACCGGCTTGTATACTATTAATCAAGTCAATCAATCTATTTATGAGCAAGCTCATCAAACATCTGCTCGTTATGATAAAGATGAATCAGAGTTTGAAGCGACGGGATTAACGCCTGAATACCTATCAGACTTTAGCGCGCCTTTTGTAAAAGAAAGCCGCCTAAAATATTCAGTTAAGCTAGTAGAGCATCAACATTTAGCTATCAATGGTACCGAGTTTGTTATTGGTGAAATAGTTGACGTTTATGTAGACGATGATGCGGTTCAAACTGATGGGTTTATAGATTTACACACTATTGATACGGTAGCGATTAGCGGGCTCGATTGTTACTACACAGGCAATAAACTGGCTCGTTTGCCTTATGCTAAAAAATAGCGGTGACATAATTTTATCGTGCTTAAGCTAATTTATAGTATGTGCGGCTGCATAAAATAGCCAGAATACGAGTCGTATTTGATAAATCCCATTTAACTAAATGGGATTTATCAATATCAACGTATTTTACTTTTTAGTTAAAAAGCGTTCTTTAACGGCTTCTGCCATTAAATTGGGTGGAATTAAGCCTTGCTCTAACACAAAGTTATTAAATGCCAAGCGATCAAACTTATCGCCTAGGGCTATTTCGACGTCGGCCCTGATCTCCAATAATCGTGATAAGCCATAAAAGTAACTGCCAGCCTGACCAGGCATTCTCATGGTGTATCGATCCACTTCTTGTTTCACTGCCGCTTCTGAAAATACCACGTCATTGCGTAACAATGCATAGGCGTTTTCTTTTGTTGTTAGACCTAGGTTCAACATCGGATCTAACATGGCGCGAGCATTACGTAATAGTCGATGCTGAAGCGCTATAAGCTGTGCTTCAATAGGAAGATATGGCAACATTTCAGCTTCGGCATACAGTGCCCAACCTTCAACGTTTACGCTGTTAAAAGCATAATAAACACGAGCGAGTGACACGCCCTGCTCCAACATGACCGCAAATTGTAATTCATGGCCAGGTCTGCCTTCATGAGCACTTAATGTATAAGCAACGGCATTAAAATTAAAGTCATCGTAAGCAGCATCCCCGGTTAATGCAGGGTTACCGGTTGTCAGTACAAATTGCCCTTGTTCACCCGTATTACCAATAAACGGTGGCGGTAACATATGAGGCGCTGGACTGCCCGCAGCCTCTGCTTCGCTGGCCAATCGCATAATCATGTCGCGCTCAGGTAAATTGACCACTTTTTTCTGAGTGATTAACGCTTCAAGTTTTTTATTAATGGCTCGATAATGATCTTCAATCTTATCGTTGTCTAAAGAGTCTTTTTTAAGTGCTTTTATCACATCGCGATAATCACTTGATGGCATATTAAACTTTTGCGCAACCAACGGCGCTAACGCCTGCATGTTGGCTTTGGTTATCATATAGCTTGCTTTCGCGCGTTCAATTAACAACTCAGGTTCGATATCAATGCCAACTGTTTTGAGTTTTAAAGCGTAAATTTCTGACGGTAAGCGGAAGTCATCTCGGCTAGTTGGAATAACGGTTTTTTCTGCCCACTGACGGTAATCTGCAATTTGCTGCTTTAGTAGCGACAGATTATCATCGGCTTTTATGAATTCATTTTTCTCAAACAACTGCTGCAAACCTTGCAATAAGGTATCGATTCTTGCCAGGGCTTGGTTTACTTCTTCTTTTGTTGGCCCCATTAATTTTTTGTTGGCTAATGCGGCTTCATACAAGGTTTTTGCTTGTTCAGTTAACGCAGGTTGACCCGTTTTACCGACATAACACGCTAAACGAGTATTAGCCGCTTGTTTACGTGTATCTGACATTTGATCATCTAATAATGCCGACACGCCTCTAAATATAATTAACGGCACGTCCACCCAAGGCAACATGTATTTGTCTTCTAATTTACCTGAGGCAATGGTCTGATCAATATTGTTGATAATAATGTTGAGGTCTTGACGAACCTGCAATGATTTTTCAGTATTAAGCGCTTGTAACAACGTCTTTTTACTGGTTTCAAGAGTACGAATATACTTATCTTGTTGTGCCTTAGTAATGCTGCTGCATTGACTATCGGTTTCAGTAATGCCAATTGAACTTGCCATTTCAGGTTGAAATTGACTCGTTACCTGAATTTGTTTGTTGGTGTATGCATTACTGACATCAACCCAGGATTCCGCTGATGATGTCAACGGAATAAGAGCAAGTAGTGGAATCACAGACGTGAGTATTTTGCCTGACATCGGCTTAGTCCTTTTTTTATTATGAAGTGATTACTATAACCGAATAAAGATCTAAAGTGATGAGCGCTGAATTAACTAATCTGTAACGAATAGTGATCAACAAATCAGGTTATAAAGTAGACCCTTTTAAAGTAATGATTAGAAAAACAGTCAGTACATGAGTTACATCTGTATTGTTACTTCGCAGCCAATAAAAAACCGCAGCGATTGACGCTGCGGCTTGTTCTATCGAGAATATAATCGATTTTAGCGGATGATATAATTGCTCAATTAAAAAGCAAAGTCTTCGCTATCAAGTGCCATCATAGAATCGACACCATTGGCAATACATGCCGCATGGCCTTTAGCCCTTGGCAGCATGCGCTGCATAAAGAACTGAGCTGTTTTAATTTTAGCCTCATAGAACGCTGGCTCGGTGGTGCCTGCAGCCAATTTATCTTGCGCCACTTTAGCCATTTTCGCCCAGAAGAAAGCGAGTGTGACGTAACCGGCATACATCAAGTAATCCACAGACGCCCCGCCGATTTCATCCGGGTTTTTCATCGCCTTGCCACCAATTAACACGGTCAGTTCATGCCACTCTTTGGCATAAGCCATAATCGGTTTAATAAACTCAGCCATGGCTGGGTTATCCATGTTTTGTTGGCAGAATACGGTAACGTCTTTAGAGAAAGGCTTTAATACTTCACCCTGAGTACCAATAATTTTACGAGCCAGTAAGTCTAATGCCTGAATACCGGTAGTACCTTCATATAAACAGCTAATCTTGGTATCGCGCATTAACTGTTCCATTCCCCACTCTTTGATAAAGCCATGACCACCAAAAATCTGCACACCGTGGCTGGTACATTCAAAACCCAGCTCTGAAAGGAATGCTTTAGCAATCGGCGTTAATAAGGCTAACTTTGTTTCAGCATCAGCTTTAATGGCTTCGTCTTTTTCGGCATGGCCAATATCAACTAGCTGGGCAAGATACGAAATTAACGCACGGCCACCTTCAGCAATCGATTTCTGAGTTAACAGCATTCTGCGAACATCTGGATGAACAATGATTGGGTCAGCTGGGCCGTTAGGATTTTTAACCCCGCTGATTGAACGCATTTGTAGACGATCTTTTGCGTATGCCAAAGCCCCCTGGAATGAGGCTTCAGCAGCCGCAACACCTTCACTAGCAACGCCAATACGGGCAGCATTCATAAAGGTGAACATGCACTTAAGGCCGCGATTCGGTTCACCAATCAAATGCCCAGTTGCACCATCAAAATTAATCACACAGGTCGCGTTACCATTAATGCCCATTTTGTGTTCAATAGAACCACAACTCACGCCGTTTCTATCTGAAATGGTGCCATCTTCGTTAACGTTGAATTTAGGTACGATAAATAACGAGATACCTTTATTACCTTCTGGCGCGCCAGGAATACGGGCAATAACGATATGGACAATGTTATCTGACAGGTCGTGTTCACCTGCCGAAATAAAGATTTTAGTGCCGCTCAATGAATAACTGCCATCGGCCTGTAACTCAGCCTTGGTGCGCAACATACCTAAATCGGTACCACAATGCGGCTCAGTTAAACACATTGTGCCAGTCCACTTACCTTCAACTAACTTTGGCATAAATTGTTGTTTTTGAGATTCTGTGCCGTGTGCTTCAATGGTGGCTAAAGCGCCATGACTTAGCCCTGGATACATGGCAAAACTATGGTTAGCACTGGAAAACATCTCAGCAATACTGATATTTAATGAATGCGGTAATCCTTGGCCACCAAACTCTTCAGACTGAGATAACGTTGGCCAACCACCTTCTACATATTGAGCGTACGCCTCTTTAAAACCATCTGGTGTGGTCACCACACCGTCGTTCCATGTACAACCTTGCTGATCGCCTATTTGGTTTAATGGTGCCACAACCTGTTCGGTTAATTTTGCCGCTTCAGCAATAATCGCATCAACCATATCGATACTGGCATCTTGGTAACCCAAACGCTGATAGTGCCCTTCACAATCTAGCAGTTCTTGCATAACAAATTTTACGTCACGAATGGGGGCTTTATATTCAGGCATTGTTACTCTCCATGTCATTATCAATCTATATCTAGTTAGTGATTATTTGGATGAATTTTTCCATGCAAATAATATTTGTTACTACCGATGCTAAGTTAACTACAAGTATTATCCAAATGCATAATAATTATATGTATACATTCGTTTGAATTATAGTTTGTCGGTATTGTTAGACTTTCAGCAACAACTTCGCAACAAAACCGCCTCAGCCCTCGACGATTATTCATCCTACGCATAACTAAAAACACTCAGACGGTGAAATTCCTCAGTGCATTATTCGTTATATGAATAGTTGCTTATCAAAATAATTGATTTGTTTAATTATAAAACACCCCCTAGCATGATTTGGCGGTTAATTGTTCACTAAAGTGGTAATGACGTATTTTCAGGATAATTTTTCAACATAGAAAATTAAGCTGATTGATCCCCCCTTGATGTTATTGAATAACGCTAATTTTACAACGCTATATATTTACAGGTTACAAATAAGAACGCTTAAGCGTCATACATATCTTTTGTAAATCAATGTATTGGCAAGCTTGTTTAATAACGATTAGTCATCGTCTGGGGAAATAAATGAATAATAATAAATCAACATATTTTAAGCATTCTTTACTCGCATTTGCGATTATGGGAGTAATGAGCTCAGCTGCAAATGCTGAAGATGAAAAACCAAAAGCACAAAAAAGTGCAGACGATATAGAAAGAATCGTCGTAACGGCATCTAAACGTGCCAAAGGATTACAGGAATCTCCTGTGGCCATTACGGTAGTGAGTAGCAAAGCAATAGAGCAAGCTAAAGTAATGGACATAACAGACTTACAAACTCTGGTACCAACTCTACGCGTCACCCCACTACAACGTTCAACTAACACCAACTTCTCAATTCGTGGCTTTGGTAATGGCACCAACAATACGGGTATTGAGCCTTCTGTTGGGGTATTTATCGATGGTGTGTATCGCTCTCGTGCGGCATCTCAAATAGGTGACTTACCAAGACTGCAGCAAATTGAAGTGCTAAGTGGACCACAAAGTACCTTGTTTGGTAAAAATGCTTCTGCTGGGGTCATTAGCGTCACCACGCGAGAACCCGCTTATTATCAAGAAGGTAAAATTGAAGTTGGCGTAGGTAATTTCAACCAAAAAGAAATTAAAGGTTATTACACCAATGGCATAACCGATAATTTAGCATTTAGTGTTTCTGGTGGATTGAACAAACGAGATGGTTACACTGAAAGTGTGGTGGGATTAGACGATATTAACGACCGTGACCGTTGGAATATTCGAGGTCAGGCACTGTACGAACCAACTGAAGACGTAAAACTTCGATTAATTGCTGACTATAGTAAAATTGAAGAAGCATGCTGTACCGTAGAGAATTCAATTAATGGCCCTACTACTGGCGCTGTGCGTGCGCTCGGGGGCATGGACCTTGATGAAACAGATTCATTTGCTTATCAATCTACTCTTAATTCCAATCCCGATAACAACGTCAAAGATGGTGGAGTATCACTGCAGCTAGATGTTGATTTTGATGGTTATTCATTTACCTCAATCAGTGCATTTCGTACCAACGATTCTGATTTTATGAATGATGTCGATTACACTTCTCTCGATATTTTGAACGAAGGCGGCTACACCGATATCGAAACAATTACCCAAGAGTTTCGCTTAACCTCTACCGGTGAACGTCAGCTCGAATGGATGTTTGGCGCATTCATTTTTCATGAAGAAGTGACCACTGGCGATACCTTGTATTATGGTAACGACATTAGAAATTACTTTGATGTGTTGATGGCTGCTGGTGGTGCTCCGGGTTTATTAGCGGGTGTTGAAGGAGTATATGGCTTGGATCCCGGCACATTTTTCTCAGGTGACTCGGCAGTAAGTTCTGAGTTTGAACAAGAAAATGATGCTTACTCGATATTTGCCAGTTTTGATTACCATATCAGCGACGATTTTACCGCCATATTTGGCGTGAGTTACACCAATGACCAAAAAGAAATCAACATCACTCAACAACATTCCGATGTCCTTTCTGCACTCGATTTAGACACAGTACCAACATTGTATGGCGTGCCTATTGGCAGTATTCCTCAGTTGGCACCTGCGGTACCAGTGATTAAAAGTTTGCAGTTTTTACCCCCTATGCTGGGGTTGCCAAATGCTGTTGAAAACAATCAATCAGATGATAGTAAAACCACGTGGTCACTACGCTTAGCTTACGAAATTAATGACAATGTCAATATATTCGCTACAGCAGCAACAGGTTTTAAAGCAACGTCTTGGAACTTATCGCGTTATTCAAGCCCTTTCGCAGCGGATCAATCTGCATTAGAAACGGCAGGCTTAGCACTTCCCAATCAGGTTTATGGCGGCCGTTATGCCTCACCTGAAGAAGCAATGGTGTACGAGCTGGGCATTAAGACTCAATTCGAACACGGATCATTTAGCGCAACCATATTTGATCAAACCATTGAAGGGTTTCAGTCATCTATTTTCATTGGCACAGGTTATGTACTGGCTAATGCGGGTAAACAAAGTACCCAAGGTATTGAGTTCGACTCTAATTATAACCTCACTGAAGATTGGTCATTTACCTTAGCGGGTACCTTCCTCGACCCTGTTTACGACTCGTTTGTTGGTGCATCAGGTTTAAACGGACCGGTTGATTTATCTGGCGAGAAACCGGCTGGTATTCATGAAGTTAGTATCACTGCCGGTATTGTGTATAACTTTGAAGTATTTAATGGTGCCGATGGCTATGTTCGTACCGATTACCTTTTCGAAAGTGATACTAAGCTGGCTGAAAACACCCCTGAATCATTATCTCGCGAGGTAAACACCTTCAACGCAAGTACGGGACTGGCATTTGATAATGGCGTCAGTTTACAGCTTTGGGTGCGTAACTTAACCAATGATGAATATCTGTTGTCGGCATTCCCACCTCCAATTCAAGCGGGCAGTTTTAATGGTTATCCAAATCAACCACGTACCTTTGGAGCCAATATTTCGTACCAATTTTAACTAGCTAAACAGTCTGCAGTGACGGTAATAGCGCTTTACTGCCACTGTAGGATTTTTTATTAACATCAAGATTAAGCAACTGATTTATATCGCTAATAACGCTATAAACTCACTATCAATAAAACAATAAGAGTGTCCTATATGTCTATAGAATCAATATTAAAAAACCGTTACTCAGCACGCGCCTTTCTCGACAAACCGGTTGCCAAGGAAACCTTGGATTTGATTTTTGCCCATGCACAGCTTTCTCCTTCCAATTGTAATGTGCAGCCATGGCAAACTTGTGTGGTTTCGGGTCAGACAAAAGACACATTGAAACAAAAGTTTATGGAAACACTCATGAGCGGCGCCTCGCCAAATCCTGACTTTAATTGGCTACCGCAATATCAAGGTATTCATCGTGATCGTCAATTTGGCTCAGCGAATGCGTTGTATAGTGCAATCGGTGTAGCACGAGAAGACAAAAAAGCCCGTCAAATGGCGATAGTACGTAACTGGCAGTTCTTTGATGCGCCACATGCGGTGTTTTTCACTATGGATAAATACTTAGACATTATGGGCGCTGTTGATTTAGGTATATATGCTCAAACACTGTCATTGATTATGGCAGATCACGGCATATCAAATTGCATGCAAGGTGCATTAGGGCAATTCCCCGACCCAGTAAGAGAAATATTAAACCTCCCTGCCGAGCGCGGTATTTTATTTGGGATGTCTTTTGGTTACGCCGATGACAGTGCAGCGGTAAACAATACCCGTACCGATCGTGAATCCATTGAAAACGCTGTGGCATTTTTCGATTAACCAGTCATGACTAATGAGATTGAATATGAAACTAGAGCATAAAAATATTTTAGTGGATAACGTCAATATTCATTACGTTGAATCAGGGCAATCTACTGAAGCAAATAACGTATCTGCTGTAGCTGACATCACTGTGCTCAAAGCGACAATAATTTTTTTGCATGGATTTCCTGAGTATTGGGGCACATGGTCAGCTCAACTGAGTTTTTTCTCACCACATTATCGTGTTATCGCACCTGACTTACCGGGATACAACTTAAGCGACAAACCCGACGATGTTAGTTTTTATGCGGTACCCAATCTTATCGGCTTTATGGCCAAGTTTATTGCTGCAATTAGCCCTACTCAGCCTGTTATTTTAGTCGCCCATGATTGGGGCGGTGCTATTGCTTGGCCATTAGCAGCGTTTCATGCTCAGTTAATCAGTAAGCTGATAATTGTTAATGCGGCTCACCCAAGTACCTTCACTCGAGAAATGATTAACAATCCACTACAACGCAAAAAAAGTGCTTATATACATCAATTAATCAGCGCATCGGGGGAGTCATTATTAACGCAAGATGATTATCGCTATTTAAGCGAAGACATCATGGTTAGTACCAACCCAAGCGTGTTTACCGCCGCTGTAAAAGCGAAATATAAGCAAGTGTGGAGCCAAGCAGGCGCAATTAATGGCATGTTGCAATATTATCGCGCTATGCCACAACTGGCAGAAAATGACACAGATAATCAACGTTGCAATTCAACAACGGCATCATCCCTAGACACAACATCGACTCAAAATGACACAACTAAATCGAGTCCCGTTAAACAAGCATCGCAGCTTAAAGTACCCAATATACGGATCAATGTTCCCACATTGATTTTATGGGGCGAACAAGACCTTGCCTTCGTTAATGAAAATCTCGATGACATTCATCACTATGTGCATAACTGCACCATAAAGCGTTTTCAAGACACCAGTCATTGGCTACAACATGAAAGGCCAGACGAAGTGAATGTCGCCATTAATAATTTTATAAACGATTAATATCAATTTAAATACATTTAAAAGTATTTAAAAACAAAAGGTTAATTGCATCCTTAGTTAAAGGCTCGTTGTAAAACAAACTCAATATAGTGCGCTAAATAACAAACAAAATAATAATAACGATAAAGGGATTTTATGACGACATTAACATCACAAGCTCAGCCGACACTTGTATTTGAAGTAGCTAAAAATGACTTGTCACAGACACGTGTAGCTGAGCTGAATATTGAGCAGCCATTGGCTGACAATGAAGTATTGCTTAAGGTGAATAAGTTCGCGTTAACCGCAAATAACATCAGCTATGGCATCACTGGGGATGCATTAGGTTATTGGCAATTCTTTCCTGTTAACAATGTCCCTTCAGATACAGCTTCAAATTCGATTACGTCTACAACGAATACTGCTCAACAAACTCAATGGGGACGATTACCTGTGATGGGGTTTGCCGATGTGGTGTCATCAAATAATAAAGATATCAACGTTGGTGAACGAGTATGGGGATTTATGCCGATGGCGACTCATTTCAAAATCATTGCTGGTAAAGTTAACCCAAGCGGGTTTTCAGATATCAATCCATGCAGAGAAGGCCTATCTCCGGTTTATGCGCGCTTTGATCGGGTTAGCACCAATCCTTTTTATCAGCTAAATAACGAAGATTACGACATCTTATTACGCGGACTGTTCACCACATCTTGGTTAGTGGATGACTTTATGTTCGACAATAATTATTTCGATGCCACGCAATATCTGATTACCAGTGCATCCAGTAAAACCAGTATCGCCCTCGCCTTTGCCATTAAGCAAAGAGGCCAACGTAGCACGGTTGGCATTACCTCAATGGCCAATCTCAGTTTTGTTGAATCATTAGGTTGTTACGATCACGTTATTAGCTATAACGACATCACCACCCTAGATGCCAATGTGGCATCCATCTTAGTGGACATGGCCGGTGGTAAAAACACCTTAGCCGCCATTCATCACCACTTTACCCAACAACTGCGCTATTCATGCCGGATCGGTGCAACCCATCATGGCGATATTGACTTAACAGACACACAAAGTGATGGTCTGCTACCAGGTGCACCTCCAACATTCTTCTTTGCACCAACACAATTGAAAAAACGCAGTCTTGAATGGGGGGTTGGCGAAACCATGAAACAAATGAATCAATCGTTACTCCGTTATATAGACTTTTGTAGATCCATTATCACCATTTCCCACACCCATGATCTTCACCACGTTAATGATATTTACCAACAGGTTTTAGCCGGAACAGCTGATGCATCTGTTGGACAAATCATATCGTTAGACCCAAATACACTCAAACCAAGTAAGCAATAGGCAAACTCTCAATCAACAAGCTCGTGTTTAAAAAATAAAAATGGACGTTATCGGCCCAATAAAGGTCATATCTGAATGAGGTTATTATGGAAGATATTGAATTAGTGACATTTGTTAATTCGCAAGTTATCCCAGTGTGCATCTTTTTAATTATGATGGGCATGGGGCTATCTTTAGTGACAGACGATTTTAAACGCGTGCTTAAATACCCTAAAGCAGTTGCAATTGGATTAACTAACCAGCTACTTTTGTTACCTATTATTGGCTTTGCATTAGCCAATATCATGCCATTAGAACCAGAATACGCAGTAGGAGTCATGTTACTGGTACTGTGTCCAGGTGGCACAACATCCAATATGTTTTCTCATTTAGCGAAAGGTGATGTGGCACTGTCGGTCACCATGACGGCGGTGGCCAGTTTAATTACCGTGTTTACTATTCCCGTGGTGCTTAATTACTCATTAATTCACTTCATGGGGCAAGGCAATGAATTCCAGTTACCAATACTGGCAACCATGTTTAGCTTAATGAAGCTGACCATTGTGCCTATTTTGCTGGGCATGTTGATCAGACGTTACGCTCCCAAAATTGCTGAAAGTACTCAAGTCCATGTATCACGCTTTGGCATATTGTTTCTGACGTTGTTAATTATATTTTTAACGTATATTCAGCAAGATATCGTTATTCCTGCACTTATCGCCGCAGGACCGGTATCGATTATTCTTAATATTTCAACCATGCTATTAGGATATTATTCAAGTAAATGGTTTGGATTAAATCTTGCTCAAAGAACGTCCATTACCATTGAAGTCGGCCTACAAAACAGTACCTTATCCATGTTTATGGCGTTAACATTGTTGGCTAATTACAAGATGTCATTCACGCCGGCGATTTACACCCTCACAATGCTCTTTACCGCAGGGATTCTAGCGGGTATGTTAAATTCCAAGTATTTTAAATCGAAAAATAATGGCGAAGTGGTTGCCGATAACGCCTAGACGAAACTAATCATTAAAATAAAAAAGGTAAACAATGGAACTGATCACCGTAGTAATTGAAAACAATGTGCATGTTATTACCCTTAGCAATGGCAAAGTGAACGCAATATCGCCTGAAGTCATCGCCCAAATCAACAGTGCATAGGACCATGCAGAGCAGCAAAATGCAGTGGTAATAATAACTGGTCAACCTGGTATTTTATCTGGTGGCTATGACCTTAAAACCATGAAGCAAAGCGCTGAAGCGGCAATTGCTTTGGTCACTGCAGGCTCAACGTTAGCCCGCAGAATGCTCGCATTCCCAACGCCTATTATCGGTGCCTGTTCAGGCCATGCAATCGCCAAAGGCGCATTTTTACTACTCAGCTGCGACTACCGTATTGGCAGCGCAGGTCCGTTTAAAATTGGCCTTAACGAAGTGGCTATTGGCATGACTATGCATCAGGCAGGCATTGAAATCGCGCGTAATCGTATTCCGCAAAATTATCTGTCGCGCGCGGTAATCAATGCTGAGTTATTTACACCAGAACAAGCAGTAATGGCAGGTTTTCTCGATCAAGTGGTTGAGCCAGAACAACTCATGGACACTGCACATGCCGTGGCTAAACATATGCAAACGCTGAATATGGCTGCGCATTTAGGCACCAAATTAAAAGAGCGTAAGACTATTCTCGCCTCATTGGATGCAGCCATCGAGCAAGATAAGCAAATTTCATTGAAATTATAAGGATATAAATATGATATCGCAAAAGACCTATCAAACGCTCACTGTCGACATTACCGATAAAGTGGCTCACATTATCCTTAATCGTCCTGACGCGTTAAATTCAATGAACGTCGATTTTTGGCATGAATTTCCAAGCGTAATACACGATATCAATAATCAATCGGCGGCTCGCGCCATTGTCATTTCTTCAACTGGCAAGCATTTTAGCGCGGGTATGGACTTAGCCGTATTCAGTGCGAGTAACCGCGACGAGAATATCGAATTAGGCCGTAAACACGACCAATTACGCCGCTTGGTTCTCAAGCTACAAGATTGCTTTAACGTGCTTGAGACGGCACGTATGCCTGTACTCATGGCCATTCAAGGTGGCTGTATTGGTGGTGCTGTAGATATGGTCACCGCGGCAGATTGCCGTTATTGCACCAGCGACGCTTTTTTTAGCATCGAAGAAACCAAACTCGGCATGACTGCCGACGTGGGTACGTTACAGCGTTTACCTAAATTGATTTCAATCGGATTAGTTAAAGAGTTAGCCTACACGGGCCGAAGAATGCCTGCAGCAGAAGCCAAAGCAGCCGGATTAGTCAATCATGTATATGAAGACCAAGCATCAATGCTAACTGCTGTATTAGGCATTGCTGCAGACATTGCCGCCCGCTCGCCTTTAGCCGTTACCGGTTGCAAAGAGATGATCAACTATGCACGTGACCACAGTGTCGCCGACAGTTTACATTACATGTCGGTATGGCAAAGCGGCATGTTCCAACCCCAGAACGACATGATGGAAATCTTCAAAGCAAAAGCGCAAAACCGTGAACCAGAATTTGAAGAGTTAACTCAAATTGATCCTTTGAAAATATTCTAAGCATTGGGCATCATTGCACTATTTGCTATAGACCAAATTATGTGTGAAATAATTTAATCACAAATAGTGCTAACCCTTTAGAGTGAACTATGACAAAACCTTTGATAAACCTAGTGCATGCCAATGGCTTCCCCGCTGGCAGCTATAAAACATTTCTACAAGAGTTTGATAACGACTACCGTACCGTTGCCCATAATCAATTTGGCCATAATGTTCTGTATCCAATACACAATAACTGGCAACACCTTGTTACTGAACTTGTTGAATTTATTAAGAAGCAAGATGAAAAAGTCATTTGTGTTGGGCATTCATTCGGCGGTGTTATATCGTTTATCGCTGCTTGCCAACATCCTGAGCTTTTTCGAGGTTTAGTGATGCTCGATCCACCTGTCGTCACCGGCGCATTCTCGCATTTACTGAGATTTATTAAGCGAACACCTTATATTGATAAGCTCTCTCCTGCAGGAAAAGCCAACACTCGCCAAAATCACTGGCCGGAAAACACTAACTTAGTTGATTATTTTTCACAGAAAACATTGTTTAAAAACTTTGATTCTCGTTGCTTACAAGACTATGCATCATCAAGTGTGGTGCTACGCAATAAACGTTTAGAGCTCAGCTTCTCTCCTGCCGTCGAAGCCGACATCTTTAGGCATTTACCGACCAACCTTGTTAAATACAAAAACAAACTGACCGTGCCAGCAAAACTGATTTACGGTGAAAATACCAATATATTCCCGATTAAACATTTTGTTCGATTTGCAAAACTGAATGACATTGAGTTAATGACACTCCCTAATGGTGGTCACATGTTCCCTCTAGAACAACCGGAAAATACCGCCAATATGGTCAAACAGATCATTAAAGACTGGTAATGACCTTAGTACTGGCTCAACAATAGCTAACAATAAATCTACATAAGAGGCACCAATATGATGAAACCAATTAGTTTATGTTCAACCTTAATCATAACTATGGGTGTCTCTTATCCATCATTTGCATTACCACTGGATAAGATCCAATTACCGGCTGGGTTTACCATTGAAGTGTATGCCGAAAATGTTGAAAATGCTCGCCAGATGGCGCTTGGTGACAACGGAACTGTTTTTGTAGGCAGTCGCAAAGCAGGCAATGTTTATGCCCTGATAGACAGTGATAATGATTTTAAAGCTGATAAGAAAATCATTATCGCAACGGATTTATTTATGCCATCCGGCCTTGCGTACCATAATGGCAGTTTATATGTCGCTGAGGTGGATAAAGTCTGGCGTTATCCTGATATTGAACAATCATTACCCACTATTCCTAAACCAGAATTGGTATACGACAAACTGCCAAATAAGTCCCATCACGGTTGGAAATTTATCACTTTTGGCCCGGATGGAAAGCTGTATATCCCCGTCGGCGCGCCTTGTAATGTGTGTGAAAGTGAGCTTCCCTTTGCCAGTATTTTACAATTAGATCTTGAAACAAAACAAACCACTATCGTCGCTCAAGGTGTACGCAACAGTGTCGGATTTGATTTTCACCCACAAACAGGTGAGTTATGGTTTACCGATAATGGCCGCGACATGATGGGCGATGATTTACCCGATGATGAGCTTAATCGTGTGAGCAAAAAAGGCCAACACTTTGGTTTTCCTTATATTCACAACACAGATATTGCCGATGCAGATTTTACTAACCCAAAAATCGCCAAACTCAACACCCCTCCGGTATTAACCTTAGGTGCACATGTTGCTGCATTAGGCATGGAGTTTTACCAAGCTAATCAATTCCCTGCTACTTATAAACAATCAATCTTAATTGCCCAGCACGGCTCGTGGAACCGCACTAACAAAGTGGGTTATCGCATTATGCAGGTGGCACTTGAGGGGAATAAGGTGATTGATTATAAGCCGTTTGCCACGGGTTGGCTTGAAGGCGAACAAAGCTGGGGCCGCCCTGCAGATGTGATGACCCTGGCAGATGGCTCTATCTTGGTATCAGATGACTTTGCCAATGCCGTGTATCGGATTAGTTATACCAAGCAATAAAAGCTATGCGTTATGCTTTAACTCTACGACCATGGTAACGTTTGATAATTTTTCAGAGAATGTATGTCTTTTTTGATAATCAATTTTGATTAGTATCAAACTCACTATTGTACAAAACTTGTTAACCCCTTCTCGTCGTCGCAACTCTCACGTTGTCGCAACTCTCACGTCGTCCCGGTAATGCTTTTGAGCCGGGATCCAGGTGTTTGTTTTGTATTGTACTTATGGTATTTATGGCCTGCGGCCACTAACGTCTTGGCGCGTCGCCCACACCAGACCAAAGGGGTAAAGTGCATTCTTGTTTATGAATCAGCCTTTGCAAACCCTCAGCGTTCCGGCAACATTTTCGCATTTTTACCAAACAACAATAGCGAAAAATTGCGACGGAAATGTAATCCAGCTTTGGACTTCGTTTATAACCGTCTTCGGCCCGTCTTGTAATAAAGAGTGAAAATGCTAACGCTTCCGATGGAATCTGATGTGAATGGATTCACGAATGTCGTGATGGCAAGGTCAATGATGTTCCCGACATCATAATGACATTCCCCATATCCATATGGGTCAGATGCCAAAGAACGACCTGTACCGCGAAAGCTAGCCAGACGTCCTGTCAGGCTCACGCATTCTTGTATAAACAGTCTAAACGGCCTCAAGTTCAAAGCTGAATTTAGACATTTTCAAGCAGTAACTAGCTCGCTTTTGGACAGAAACGTCTTAGGTTGATCCCCTCAGACGTACTTTAACCAAAGCTTGTTAGAACTGAAGCACTAAAGTCTTAAGTATTAAGTTCAGATGATGATAAGTATGGCTAAGTTCTGAAATACTTAAGAAGCTATTGAGATTATCTGCCTCATCGCCCATCGCTATTCTGTTAGTCGATATTGTTATAGTTGGCTTGGCTGTGTTTATTTTTATGCCGATGCTTAATAAACTGACTAGCAAACTATTTAGCTAAATCAAACGGTATCCCAGTAACATGGCGTGCCATATTTTTTTGTCAAAAAATCGATAACTACTCGCACTTTGGGTGCTAAGTTATCCGAATCAAGATACAGCGCATTAATCGTTTGAGTCTCTGCGGTGGTTGATACTTTGTGATCGCCCATAATTGGAATTAGCTTACCTGTTTTTAATTCCCCGCCTATTAACCACGTCGGAAACATCACGATCCCAGCACCACCGACGGCACTTGATACCAGTGTTTCTGCGTTATTGCTATATAGTGTACCGGTTACCTCAAAAGGTGCTAGCTGCTCTTTACCAATAAACCAACGTTGTAAGCCCTTTGTTCCTTTAAAAACCAGGCAGTTGTGTCCTTCAAGTTGTTCTGGTATCTCAGGGGCACCGTGCAACTTAATGTAAGTTGGACTAGCCGCTATAACGTAGTTTTGTTGTCCAAACCTTTTCATTCGCATTGAAGAATCCTGCAGCACACCGATCCTAATTAATAAATCAATACCTTCTTGAACTGGATCTATAAAGTTGTCTGTTTGATGTATCTCAACTTTGAGTAGTGGATATATATCCAATAATTCAGGGAGGTAAGGGGCAATATGTAGCCGGCCAAATGCCACTGGCGCACTAATTTTAACGGTACCACGAGGCGTATCGGCTTTTTGCTCGATCCGTTCTGCCACTTGCTCATACTGTCTGATTATTTCACTACAGTGCTTAACAAAAACCACGCCTTCTTCTGTCAGTGATATAGCTCTTGTATGACGGTGGAGCAATTTGGTTCCCACCTTATTTTCCAGTTGCGCCATCTTTCTAGAAACCGACGACGGTGTCATATCTTGTCGTCTTGCGACTTCAGAAAAATTTCCAAACTGGTTTGTCATCAAAAAAAGTTTAATCTCGAGAAGAGAGACATCGTAGTTCATAAGCATTCCCCATGAATTTAATCGCTAAGGTGTTAATTATCAATTAAAAAAGGCAAACCATATAAATAGCTTGCCTTAATCGTTTACTCTATTAAAAATGGAAATGTCTCATGGTGAGATATACGTAATTCAAATTTTAATCATTAAAGAACATCTTCTTTAATGTACGATCTTTCTTAACCAAATGATGATAGAAATCTGCGAAAACATGACCCAAAATAAGCATCCAAACGAGCCAAGCTCCAAGTATCTCTTTATGTATAAAATCAATTGGTTTTTCAAAATCTAAAAAGTTTACTCCCATCCCCTATTCAATAAAATAAGTAAACCCCCATGTATCTGGAAATTTAGCTATATCAAAAAGAAAGAAGAATTCAGTAACAACACCCGTACCCAAATACCCTGTCACTGGCATAGCAATCATTATTGCGTAAGGTAAGTAATGCCCAACCTTCGCTGGTTTATGCTCCAATCGTGTTCCTGGTTTCTTGGATGGCTGGATATTTACCAATCGCCATATAATTCTTAATAGTACTAAAACACCAATAGATATCCCAAAGGGCAAATGCAGTTGCAACGTATTCCAGTTTCCAGTGTTTTTGCATCAGTAAACCAATGCCGATAATAAACACTTATGTAGGCACCTAAAAATAGAAAAGCAGTAAACCAATGAAGTGCCTTAGCTATCATGCCATAATTTTCATTACTATTTTTTATATTCATATTTAATGTATCATCAATAATATCGGCTTTGCGGCATGATAATAACGGCCCTAATCGTTTACTTGATTAAAGAGTGGTAATATCTTGCGTTGATACAAACGTGTCATCTTTAGAAAATACTTGAAATTGTTCAACAACCTTCGACATTACGTCTGTTTGAATGTCAGCTAAAAATTCGTCTTCTGAATTAATTTTGATCATTTCAAAAAAGTCCCACGGTGATGCTTTTTGCTCACCGAAAACGCCAATGCCTTTGAACACTTCAAATGAACTCACGCTATTGAGTTTACTGACTATTGGCAAGTCAACTTATTTTGCCCATTTCAGGTACTCAGACTCTTTTACGCCTTCTTTAAGATTAAAAAAGACAATCAATGTTCTAGCTTGTTGAGACATTATATTTTTCCTGTTGTTTGTTAGATAAATAAATACAAATAAGTGCGCATGCAATACAAATCATGGACGCTAGACGCCAATAGTTAAGCTCAATCGGTGCATTGCCTAACCACCCTTGGGTATCGATGACTAAACTCATTACCATTTGACCAAACACTGTGGCTACAGTAGCAATTGCAACACCCACTTTTGGCACCGCAGCGACCATCACAACCATATAAACAATGCCAAACAGTGCGCCAATCAGTTGCCATTTAGGTACCGTGAGTAGATTTGCTTCATAGCTGGGTTCAAAGAAAAATATTAATAATAAAGTCACTACCGTTCCGACAGAAAACGTCAGTAATGAACTGCGTATAACCCCTACTTTTGCCCCTAGCTGACCGTTAATGGCAGCCTGTGCACTTAATGCCATACCAGAGATAACAGCAAGCAGCATAAATAACATCATGATTGCACTCCTAAATAAGTTAACACAAGAGCAGCAATAACAAACAACATGCCTGTGACTCTTAAGCGGTCAACAGGTTGCTTTGAGGTGCCAAACCAACCAAAGTAATCAATGGCAAAGCTCTTCCCTACTTGTCCAACAAGCACTCCAATCATTGTCATTGCCACCCCTAACACGGGCGTAGCAAGCGTTAATACCACCACATAAATAGGTCCAAGTAGGCCACCCGTTAATTGCCATTTAGGGATTGATCGCATGTCTTGATTTTTACCCGTAGAGGTGAAAATACTGATCAACCAAAGTAAAGCGGCACCAACACCAAAGATACTTAACGTAGCCCATAGATGCCCAACTTGATGCCCTAATGGCCCAAGCAGTCCAGCCTCAAAAGATAGCCCCATGCCTGCAAAAACTACCAATAATATGACTATAATTCTCATCGTGGGTCAAATAATGACAATGATGAAGAATGCTCGTAAGCTTTACCATTAGGGTAAGAGACCAACTCAAGTTGCATTCCCCATGGCGACATGAAATAAACCCAGCTTTCACCTGCCGTTGGACCATCAGTCATTACATTTGGCGAGCCTAAAACTTCGATGCCTTGTTCTTTTAAGTAAGCAACAGCGCTATCCATATCGTCGACATTGAATGCCATGTGGTGACCACCAATATCGGCATTGTTTGGTGCTGTTTTACTACGATGTATGTTGTCAGCGTAATCAAAAATTTCTAGATTTATGCTGCTAGCACTCATCACTGCAATTTTTTTTATTTCAGCGCGAGGGTTTACATTCAAGTGCTCCGCCATCCAGTTATCTTCAGCAATAAAGGGATCGAATTCATAAGTAAGTTCGAAAGCAAGGTGTTGACTAAAAAACGCAATCCCCTCATCAATGTTTGGTACAGTAAAGCCGATATAATCTGATTTTTTTAATCCTGGAATAGCCATTAGATGTCTCCTCGTTCATGACGTAATTTGTTTAATGCACCCATCGTAGTCGCGCCTTTATTGAAACCTGTGTACACAGAAGCAAATACAATCAACTCTTCAATTTCTTCATAGCTAGCGCCTTGTTTTAGTGCCATATCTACATGGGCACCGAAGGGATTCCCATCACCGGTAACATTTAAAGCCATCTGGTCGATGACAATGGTGATAAGCGTTTTAGTTTTTTGGTTAATAAGCGGCATTGCAAATGCTTCCCCAGCAACACGGACAGTTAAATCGCCCCAAACTGGGTTAATTGATTTAAGGCCTGCGATAAGTGCTTGGTCATCTAATACTGCATTTTTGTATTTATTCTCTGTCATAGCGATTTCCTCTGTATTTAACTTTATAACTTGTTCGTCTTTGCGATTGAGGTGGATTATAGAGAAAATAATTAATTGAAAAACTAGCAAGGTTGCATATCACTTATGCAAAAAATGCACAGGTAAAGGGTAAGTTTTAGGTTTGAATTAATAGGACAATTGAATGCACGTCGCACTATGGGGGCGAAAGCGTCTTTGCAATATCCAACCTAATTTTGGCAGGTTCGCAATCGGGTTAATGTGAGTAGTTGTGATATGACAAAACACTTCTATTCCTAACATGAGAAAATGTATGGCAAATCGATCAGGATATATCGCGGTTTAGTTAAAGCTCTAACGCACTTTGGGGCAGAAATGAGTCAGCCAGCTATAATTTAAAATGGACGGGTTCAACTCTGAACTTGAGGACGTTGAAGAAAATAGCGTGAAGCTCACATGGCCTTTCTCGCACATCCATGTGCTACAAGGCATTCAGGCATCCTGCCTATCAGATGTGAGCTTAGCTTGCGCGGTACAGGATGTACCATCGGAAGCGTTTGATGTGGTCAACTAAATCTGTACACCAACAGGAGTTGCGTCTTTACGCTGCCATTTCGGCTGCTGTTGGCGTCATATAATTGTTATAACTATGACCCCGTTTTATATTGTAGTGCTTCAATATATAATTCAGCACATCATGCTTTGCTTCATCAAAACTGTTGTAGCCATACTTAGGCATCCATTCTGTTTTAAAGCTTCTAAAAAAACGTTCCATTACCGCATTATCCCAGCAGTTTCCTCGTCGGCTCATGCTTTGAGTTATCTGATATTTCCACAGCATTTGTCGATACTGAAGGCTACTGTAGTGACAACCCTGATCAGAGTGAAACACTACGTTTCTTGGACGCCCACGGCTTTCAAATGCCATTCTTAATGCTGCACAAGTCAAATCAGTATTCGGACTGTCAGAGCACGCCCAACCCACAATCTTTCTCGCGTATAAATCCATTACCACCGCTAAATAGAGCCATTTGGTTCCAGACCAAACATAGGTCACGTCACCACACCAAACCTGATTTATTGCTTCAACGTTAAACTGTCGCTTTAACAA
>NZ_PJCD01000037.1:0-202 GCF_002836315.1 Shewanella sp. ALD9 | reverse complement strand
GTAACAGGCGAAAAGAAGTTTGAAAAAACACTTGACGCAATAAAGGGAATGCGTAGAATACGCAGCCCAAGCCAACGACCTAGCGTCTGACGGCGATGTCTGAAAAATCGACATCAAGCTCTTTAACAATTTATCAAGTAATCTGTGTGGACATTCACAGGTATTGAGTTATTCGAAATTGTCTTCTGTTCTTCGGAATGTT
>NZ_PJCD01000036.1:0-207 GCF_002836315.1 Shewanella sp. ALD9 | reverse complement strand
CGCGAAACAGCCCGCTATGAAATAGCGGGCTTTTTTGTGTCCAAAATTTGAGAGTACGGTGGTTGATAGCATCCATCATAGTGCAGACGATATTGATCTGGTCAATTAAATTTGCACTCCAAACAGGGGCACGTGTTTAGGTATTGTGGCTTAATGAAACTGTACACCGATTGAGGTAAAATCCCCTTAAGATAAAACGGTGTAAAC
>NZ_PJCD01000035.1:0-212 GCF_002836315.1 Shewanella sp. ALD9 | reverse complement strand
AACATTCCGAAGAACAGAAGACAATTTCGAATAACTCAATACCTGTGAATGTCCACACAGATTTCTTGTTTAGATTGTTAAAGAACGTTGCTAACATGAACATCTTTCGATTTTTCATTCAGCGGCCGTTGACGCTAGGTCGTTGGCTTGGGGTGCGTATTCTACGCTTTCCCGGGTTGGCGTCAAGTGTTTTTTCAAACTTTCTTTTCGCC
>NZ_PJCD01000034.1:0-228 GCF_002836315.1 Shewanella sp. ALD9 | reverse complement strand
TTTGATGAAGACGGTGATTTACTGACGGTTGACTTTACCCCTGGCAGCAATGACGACGGTTACTACGCGTTGGTCAACGGCGAAGTGGTATTAACCCAAGCGGGTGCTGACTTGGTTAACAACGGCGGCACGCTGCCGGCGATTGATTTAACCGTCTCTGATGGCAGCTTAACCGGTCAAGACAGTGACACTCCGGTGATCACTCCGACCAACGATGCGCCGACCATT
>NZ_PJCD01000033.1:0-271 GCF_002836315.1 Shewanella sp. ALD9 | reverse complement strand
TTGGACCAATTAAATTAATGCAGCGCTTGTGGCTGTTGATATCTGTTCGGGAAAAATGGGTAAGCTTCAGATACAAAAAAGCCTCGTCGTTAGACGAGGCTTCTATGTAATTGGCGGAGCGGACGGGACTCGAACCCGCGACCCCCGGCGTGACAGGCCGGTATTCTAACCAACTGAACTACCGCTCCTTTAGCAAATTGCTTACGCACGATGCTAAATGCTTTTTAAGTCGCTAACGTGTCATGGTTAGGAGACTTGCTTCATAATGAAG
>NZ_PJCD01000041.1:0-377748 GCF_002836315.1 Shewanella sp. ALD9 | reverse complement strand
AGCTTTCGGCTCAATGAATTCTGATTGCTTTATCAACCGAAGCTGACAAAGTCTTTGTACATATTACTATGAACATTCATCGTTGCATTGAGTTTAAATTTTTTGATTATCTAAAGCAGTTAAACTGATTTAAATAATTGTCGAATAACTCAATACCTGTGAATGCCCACACAGATTACTTGATAAATTGTTAAAGAGCGGACCTGGTAACTAGCGTTAAACGCTGCGTTCCGTGTCAGTGGGGTGTATTATAGGGAAAACTTTTTATAGCGCAAGAGCTTTCTACGGTTTTTATGACTATTACGACCCAACTGCATACTATTTGAACTTAAAGCCATATTTATTGAAGTTTTTGCTGACTTTATAACCATAAATGGCTCGCTACAACGAACAGCAAATTTATTTTATCTACCTATATAAGGCTTATTATGCGGCTCAGCGTGGTTTAAGTGGCTAATTTAGCTTGTTGAGACCAAAACATAACTGAAACGGCGTTAATTTCATGTTAACTTCGTAGCAACTTTTAGTAGCACGAACGATTTGGCGTTAATGGATGACATATCTTTATTTGGATTAGGGGTTTGTTAGCAACAAAAATATGCTGACTAGTATATAAAGGAAGAGAAAGTCTAAAACTAAGTAATTGTTACACTGAAAATCTCTGTTCATATATAAGTCGGTGAAAGCTTATATATGAACAGTTGAAATGATAGCTTTGCATTGGCTATTCTATTATTTTGTGAGTAATTGACTTAGCAGACTCGGAACGTCAGCGATACTGTCAACCACTGCACTGGCAAGTTCAACTCCGGCTTCGTCTACTACTTTACCTGAACGAACCAAAATGGCAGTGTTAATGCCAGCCGCTTTTGCTGCGCGCATATCATCAGCTTTATCACCCACCATTACAGACTGGCTCATATCGATTTTCAAGAATTCTGCAGCATCGAGCATCATGCCGGGTTTTGGCTTTCTGCAATCGCAATCTTGCTTATATCCACCTAGGCCTTTTTGTGGATGATGCGGGCAATAGTAGATACCATCAAGTTCGACACCTTTATCGGCAAAGTTCCAATCCATCCATTCCGTTAAATGATGAAAATCATCTTCACTGTACATGCCACGAGCAATGCCGGATTGATTGGTCACCACTATTAATAGGTAACCCATTTGCTTTAATGCAAGACACGCTTCAAATACACCGTCGATATACTCAAAGTCGTCCACTGTATGAACGTAACCATTGTCTTTATTGATCACACCATCACGATCGAGAAATACTGCTTTATTCAACCTAACACTCCTTAAACTCTTTCTTGTGTCGATTATCCCATTGAGATGAATTTGGGGCCAGATAATCTGAATATTTTTATTAATTTGTTTATTTACCCCCATTTTATGAGCTTAATCTGCATAATTGTATAGGTTTCACTTTATAAAGCGGCGGCTAAGCGTTACCCTTGCTCGAAGAAATTAGTGATTATTATAGAATACATGAGCAATATACCTCCTATTATTCATAAAACGCGTACGCAACTTGTTGTAGAGGCGCTCAGAGAACGGATCCTTTCTGGTGATATACAAGGAGGAGAACCGCTCAGGCAGTCTGCTATTGCAGAACAGTTAAATGTAAGTCGCATTCCCGTTCGTGAAGCGTTAGTTCAGTTAGAAGCTGAAGGCTTAATTAATTTCGAACCGCATAAAGGCGCGACGGCAACATTGTTATCTGTTGAGCAAGTCACTGAATTATTTGAATTGCGCGCTATGATCGAATCGGATTTGTTGGCTAAGGCCATCCCTAACCTATCTGACAATGATATTGCCGAAGCTGAAGCCGTACTGGTTAAACTTGAATTGGCATTTAAACTGAAAGAATCAGTAGCCAGTTGGAGTGAGCTTAATACTCGATTCCATACTCGTTTATACCAAGCGGCTAATCGACCTCATACAATGGAAGTGGTTAACGGTTTAAACACCAATTGCGATCGCTATATTCGTCTGCAGTTGTTATTTACTGGCGGGATCCCTATCGCCGAAAGAGAACATCGAGTGTTACTCGAATTATGTAAAAAACGTGACATCGCAAAAGCCACTACTTTACTGCGTGAGCATATCTTGCATGCTTCGGCTTCAATCACGAAACTGGTAGAACAAAAGATTAAGTCATAATAACAAATCTTAGTCATGACCATTTAAGCATTTAATATCAACAGATTAATTTTAAGCTGTTGTTTTTGTATATAAATTTAATTAACTATTGAAACGTATTGAGAGAACTTCTTATGCAGTATGCACACATTACCGGTTGGGGGAAGTCAGTTCCGCCCGCAACATTGACCAATGAAGATTTAGCCACATTCATGGAAACGACGGATGAATGGATTAAAACACGTACTGGTATTAGTAAGCGTAACATCAGTCACGTCAATACTTCTGAAATGGCGTCGGTTGCAGCTAAGCATGCACTTGCCGCTGCAGGGATTGATGGCAGTGAATTAGATTTAATTATTCTAGCCACCGCCAGCCCTGATACCTTGATCCCAAATATTGCATCTACGGTACAGGCAAATATTGGCGCTACCTGCGGTGCATTTGATATTAACGCTGCTTGCAGTGGATTTTTGTATGGCGTTGGCTTGGCTAGCTCAATGATAAAAAGCGGCCAAAGTAAGAAAATTCTGATTATTGGCGCTGAACGTTTATCTTTTTACCTTGATTGGTCTCGACGTGAAACCGCTGTGTTATTTGGTGATGGTGCTGGTGCTGTTGTGCTAGAAGCCAGTGACCAACCTGGTGGCGTATTAGGTTATGAATTAAATAACGATCCTGAAGGTCGCGATATTTTAAAGTCTAACTTTGGCACCCAGATGGATAGATTTGACAATGACTCATTGGATTTTTACATTCATATCAATGGTCAAGATGTGTTTAAACGTGCGATTCATGGCATGGGAAGTTTAAGTAATAAGGTATTAGACAAATGTGGTATCAACATCGATGATGTCGACTTTGTTATTCCGCATCAGGCAAACGAACGTATTATTGATACTTTAGTAAGCCGAATGAAAATTCCAAAAGAAAAAGCTTTCGTCAATATCGCTGATTATGGCAATACATCGGCTGCCACTATCCCGATTGCGATTTGTGATGCGTTATCTCAAGGTAGAATTGAAGCCAATCAAACGATTCTATCTTGCGCGTTTGGTGCTGGATTAACCTCGGCTGCCTTACTGCTAAAATGGGGCGAACGCACCACACCAATTAACACCAGTGATGCAGCATTACCGCCTTGCGATAAAACCGCACTTGAATTGATTAAACCTGCGGTTGATTATTTTTTCAATAAAGCTAAAAACGCAGAATAAGCGATATTGTGCGTTTAATAGAAAAGCCAGTCTCGATGACTGGCTTTTCTTTTCTAGCGAAATACATTAATTAAGTCTTTAACCGACAACTTTTTAATATCGCCCATCGCTGCCACTTGAGCCAACAATAACTCTGCACAAGATAATGCATCAATAAGCGCATTGTGAGCAGAATAAACGGGTAAACGGTAACGTTCACGGCTTGCATTCAAGCGTAACGAGCCTTCTTTCAATACCGATTGTTGCATTAAACAACGTTTTTTTTCTATGGCCAACGTATCGATAAATACCAACGGAATTGATTGACCAAAACAGCGTATCAACTGCTGCTGAATAAACTGTATGTCTAATGGTGCATGGTGCGCCACTAAAATATAGCCCTTTGTTTGTGATAAAAACCAATCAATTGCCTCGGCTAACGTTAACGCCATATGCAATTGATTATCCACAATACCGTGAACCGTCGCGCTATGACCCACACTGCCACTAATGGATATCATCATATGTTGTGCTTTTTCAAGCGGAATGACACCGTTGATAATTGGTACCAAACCGATACTGATGACTTGATCATGGATTGGATCTAAGCCAGTCATTTCAAGATCAATCGCCATCAATGGAGCATCTAGAAATAGGGTTGTTAATGCCGGCGTGATTGCTTCTAAATATGTATTTAATGGCGACGGTAAAGTGGTCATCTTTTTACGCCACAACACCGTTTTTACCCACCAAAAATTGACCACTAGAAACTCCTCATGAACTTAAGCTTTATTCCTGCTTGTGCATCGTGCACCACTTTAAATGCATCACGAAGCTGATGACGCATTAATGAAGAAAGATGTTGTGGTTTAAGATAATTGTTCACTGGTAAATTATTGGTGGCTTGGTAACCTTGATTAGCTAGACGCATGTGCGCAATGAACTCATGGGCGTCCGCCAAATTAAGTGCATCTTTACGATTAATAATATTAGCGTCCATTAACGCTCTGATCCGCTTAGCTGTATTAACCTCTTTGATACCTGCACTTAACGCATACACTCTGGCAATGTCATTAATTAATGCACTGCCCTTATGCTTTAAATCCATACCTTTCACTTCACTTCCATCACGCTCAAGGACAAACTTCCTAAAAAAGCCCAATGGCGGTGATTCAGTTAATGAGTTCCCCGCCATTCCGGCAAGGAAAATATCGTTATTTTGTGTAGCGGCTAAAACATCATCTTGCAGTTCACTGAATAAACTCAATGGCCCAAACACTGGGCGCATGTCGAAAAATATACTGGCATGCATTAAAGCTTTTGGTTCCGGCGTGTTTACCCATCTAGAGAAAAGCCCTTTCCACTTCACCAGTGACAAGCGCCATTTGGGATTTTGCGCCATAATGTCACCAGGGCAATAAATATAACCACATTCATCTAAGCCCTTACATACCGCTTTTGTTAATGCTTCAAAATAAGCACCAGCAAATTCATCGGGTTCATGTGCCAGCAATAAGCCATTATCTTGGTCAGAACAAGCAACCTGATCTTGCCTGCCTTGGGAACCAAAAGCCAACCAACAAAACGCCATTGGTGCCTGACCTAAAATCTGTTGATTCAATTCAATCAGCCGACGCGTTAATGCATCAGTTACCGAGGTTAATACTCTACCTATCTCTTCAGCTCTAGCATCGGCACTGATTAAATTTTGTAATAGTAGCGGGATTTGCTTACTCACTTGAATAAGTTTCTCTATATTTGCTTGCCGGCCTATTTCGCCAATAAGCAGTAGAGGTTGTGAGCTTTGCGAACGCAAAATATCAGTACTCGTGATCATCCCTAACGCACGGCTTCCATCAACCACAGGTAAGTGGTGAATATTATGTTCACTCATCGCCAACATTGCTTCGAATACTAGCGCGTTGGCATGAGTTGTCACGGGATTGATGGTCATGGCGTGACTCACCAGCGTATTGACATCTAAGCCTTCTGCGATAATTCGATTACGTAAATCTCGATCGGTCAAAATACCGGTTAATTTTTGATTATCGATAACGAGCACCGATGAGACCCGGTGTTCACGCATTAATTTAGCCGCATCCATAACACTGGCATGAGCGTCGATGATAATGGGCTGAGATGACATAATTGAAGTAATACGGCTAGTCGTGGTCAAGTCTTTAGCGGTAAATTTAGTTTCATTGCGTAAGCGTTTAGCAAAAGCACGAGCAAAAAATTGATCAAAGCTGCGATGTTCAGAACGTAATTGGGCAAATACTGATTGTGGTAAATGATAAACCAAACCATCTTCTAAAATGGCCACTTTATTAACGACCTTTTCACCCGATAATAAGGTGGAAAAACCAAAACATTCTCCTTCGCCAACACGGTCAACCAATACACCTTCAGGATCGCGCACTTCAAATGCACCGCTGCGCACAATGTACAATTTCGGATTGTCTTTATCGAACTCAACAAAGGCAGACGCTTTACTGTAATAACCGACGCTAATCTTTCTCGCACAATATTGAATACTATCTTTAGGTAGCGTGTCGAAAGGCGAATGTGCTGCTAAAAACTGCTCTACGGGTTGTAACTCACTGGCATCCATTAATCATTTCCCTATTGTGCATGGGCGAACAATATCACTATAACAAAGCGTTTCGCTTATCTGCTATAGGACTAAAGCCCAACAAAAAGAGCGCCTAAGCGCTCTTTTTAAACAGTGTAGATTACAGCAGTTTAATGATCGTGTGCTTCGCCTGACCCTTTAGGGAAACGAATAGACTCAACCATTGCGACTATTTCGTCAGGAATTTTAGCAGTAACTTTACTGACAGCAAAAGCGACACCAAAGTTAACCATCATTCCCACCATACCAATACCTTCTGGTGAAATACCAAATAACCAGTTTTCAGATGTATTCGATGCAGGATTAATAAACTTGAAGTAGGCAATATAACTAGCAGTAAATAATAGCCCGATCACCATACCTGAAATAGCACCTTCTTTATTCATGGTTCTAGAGAAAATCCCCATGATAATAGCAGGGAATAACGAGGCTGCTGCGAGACCAAATGCAATGGCCACCACCGCGGCTACGAATCCAGGAGGATTAATACCAAAGTAACCCGCCATAACAACCCCGAAACCAGCAGCTATCCGTGCATACATTAACTCTTTCTGATCCGAAATATCCGGCATTAGATTTTTCTTGAGTAAATCGTGCGACACAGAGGTTGAAATTACCAGTAATAAACCCGCAGATGTAGACAATGCTGCAGCTAAACCACCCGCGGCAACTAATGCAATAACCCATGCAGGAAGATTGGCAATTTCAGGCGTGGCAAGAACCATAATATCGCGGTCAATGTTCATCTCATTTTTTTCACCATTGGTGTAAAAAATCTTGCCATCGTTGTTCTTATCGTCCCATGTAATTAAACCCGTTTTTTCCCAGTTTTTAATCCACGTTGGCGCAGTTTCATAAGGCACGCCAGTTGATTCTGGTCCATTGATGGTTTCAATCATATTAACGCGAGAGAAAGCAGACAATGCAGGAATAGTGGTGTACATAATAGCGATAAAGACTAAAGCCCAGCCCGCTGAAATACGCGCGTCTTTTACTTTAGGAACAGTAAAGAAACGTACAATCACATGCGGTAAGCCTGCTGTACCAAACATTAATGCACCGGTAATAAAGAACACATCTATCATCGACTTGGAGCCTTCGGTATATTGGGAGAACCCGAGTTCTGCCGATAATCCATCGAGCTTATCGAGTAAATACACCCCCGTACCATTACCTGCGGCATCAATCATCTCAGCGCCAAAACCAATTTGCGGTAATATGTGACCTGTCATCATCACTGAGATAAAGATAGCAGGAACCATAAAGGCAAAAATAAGAACGCAGTATTGTGCTACCTGTGTGTAAGTAATCCCTTTCATGCCACCTAATACAGCATAAAAGAATACGACTGCCATACCAATGTACACCCCTGTTTCTACGTCAACTTCTAAGAAACGAGAGAACACTACGCCAACACCACGCATTTGGCCTGCAATATAGGTAAAACAAATAAAGATGGCACAAATAACAGCGACAGTACGTGCCGTCTGAGAGTAGTAGCGATCACCAATAAAGTCCGGAACCGTAAATTTACCAAATTTACGTAAATAAGGCGCCATACATAATGCTAATAGCACATAACCGCCGGTCCAACCCATTAGATAAACTGAGCCATCATAACCAGTAAAAGATACAATACCGGCTAATGAAATAAACGATGCTGCTGACATCCAGTCGGCTGCAGTTGCCATACCATTTAGAACAGGGTGAACACCACCACCTGCAACATAAAACTCTTTAGTTGAACCAGCTCGAGTCCAAATGGCGATCCCGATGTACAGCGCAAAAGTCGCGCCGACAATTAAATATGTTAGTGTTTGAACATCCATCTTAGTGCCCCTTAGTCTTCCTGAACATTGTATTTTTTGTCTAATGTATTAGCTTTCGCCACATAAACAAAAATCAGCGCCACGAATACATACATTGCACCCTGCTGCGCAAACCAGAAACCCAGTTTGAATCCCATAAAGGTAATTTCGTTTAACACATCTACTAATAGAATACCGCAGCCAAATGACACTGCAGCCCAAATTGCAAGCAAGCTAAGTACTAAACGTAAATTCTCACGCCAGTAACCCGCTGCCTTATCGTTATTTTCGAAACTCATTGCGACTCCCCTAAGTTATTTTTTGTAAAGCCATTGTTAATTTAGCAATTCAGGGGGCCATCACAATCAAGACCTTAGTCGTACTTGATTAACAAATGTTAACGTAAAATATTAAAATGCATACAAATCAGATGATTGAGAAATAATGAATTGAAATGAACTTCTTATTTTTCAATTTAATTAGACCAAGGTCGAACAAGATTTCGCCATTAAAAGATTGAGATCTGCATCACAAAAGATAAAAAGGAATATTTGTGAGTAAAAAAAACTTCGTTTGCGTTGAAATCTGTTCTATTTCCTGAGATAAATGCTTAGATAGGAATAAATCTTTTTAGAATACAAATAATAAGGATATTTTTTTGACATTGCCTCGCATTAATCAACAACACCTTTTATTCTCGATTATCTTGGGAGTAATAGGATTGTTCATCAATTGTTACCCGATACAATTTTTTGCTAACGTGCAATTTGTATTAGGTAACACGGTGACTGTCATTGCTGCTGTTTTATTGGGGCCTTGGTATGCCTTTTTGACCGCAATGATGGCATCAACAGGATTAATGTTGATATGGGATAGCCCGCATGTTTACTTATTTTTTGGGCTTGAAGCATTATTTTTAGGCTATGCCAGACGCCGTGATATCTATGCCTTATATGCCGATGCCGCTTATTGGTTATTTATAGGTGCACCAATGGTGTATTTATATGTGGTTCTATTGATGGATATACCGCCATCTCACTTAGGCTTTATTATTTCAAAGCAAGGCATCAACGGACTGATATATACCAGTATTGCATCATTACTTATTTTAGCTATTCCAAAGTTATGGTTTTTAAAAGACAAAGTTAAAGACCGCAACCGTAGACAATTAAGCGCGCAACTGACTTATTTCTTCACCTTAATGGTGACGTTAACATTATTGTTTTCAGCGTTAATCTTTAATTTTTACTTTTTAGAACGTCAACAAGTCATGTTAAAACAAAACATGACGGAAGCGGTCGCTCACCTATCGACCTCAGCACAAAATTATATCAAAAACCATCAAACCGTGATCCAAAATACAGCAAGTCAATTAGATTTAGTTGCCGATAAACCAGAGCAATGGCAAGGTATTTTATCAAGTTCACATCAAAACTATCCCGGTTTTATCAGTATGTTGATCGCCAATCCGGCAGCCAATATTGTGGCAGCCAGCCCAGTATCAAGACTATTAACACAGCAATTACCAGAACAAAGTATCAACATTAACGATAGAGATTATTTTATTGAGTCATTCTATAACCAGCGCCTATTCGTATCATCTGCCTTTCTGGGCCGCGGTTTTGGTAATGACGCGATTATTGCCATGAGCGCTCCCTTTTATCTCGATGAGCAACGCACACAAGTAGCAGGAATAGTAGAAGGTTCGCTTGATTTAACTCATTTTTCACATATTGATCAAGTTAATGAATATACCGAAGATGAATCTGTAGTGATGGTTGATGAACAAAATCAAATTATTTATGCTTCCAAAAAACTCGGTTTAAAACCACTTTCACAATTTAATTTTGCAATAAATAAAGGTGTGTATCGTGCCAATCTTGAGTTAATCAATATTCACAATACTACCTCAATTGTGCCTGAATATATGTATGCTCACCGGGAGCTCGATAATGGTTGGACAGTGTATATTTTAAAAGAATTTTCGCCGCTACTAAAACTCGCTGAAGAACAAATGTTCAGTAGTTTTATCATGCTGTTGATTGCATTATTGGGTACCTTCTATATTTCAAAAAAGCTCAGCGCGTTGTTAACGGTGCCATTAGAAGCTGTCGCCAATCAATTCAGTCAGTCATATTCAAGTCCAGAAAAAACCTCGGCAATTGACGATAGTTCACCCAGAGAAGTATTCAACCTGTATCAACGATTAGCAGCCAGTAAGCAACAACTCATCGCGCATCAAGTCGAATTAGAAGAGACTGTGGCTAATCGTACCGCGGAATTAGAAAAGGCCAACAAAAAACTCACCGAGCTGGTTGATAGAGATCCGTTAACTGGCTTATATAATCGCCGTTATGCTGAACGTAAATTTGGTGAGTTAGTGGATTTTTGTTTGCGAAGCGATCAGGCCATTACTGTTGTATTGCTTGATTTAGATTTCTTCAAAAAAGTAAATGACAATTATGGCCATTTAGCTGGAGATGAGTGCTTGCGGAACGTGTCGCATTTATTGCAGAAATACTTTAAACGCGACATTGATATTGTGGCTCGTTACGGCGGAGAAGAATTTTTGCTTATTCTGCCTTTGTCCAATACCTTACATATTGAACACCATCTCAATGGCTTTAGAGAAGCACTGTCGCAATTAGAAATCACCTCACCCGAAGATAAACAGTCATTCAACGTGACGGTCAGTATTGGTGCTATTACGGCCAGTGCTGATTATGAAGCTGAACTCGATAAGTGGATTAAAGTCGCTGATGATAATCTCTACCAAGCAAAACAACAGGGACGTAATAAAACAATTATTAGCATCATTAGCGACTAATGTTTACTGGTTTACTGGTTTACTGTCTAATGGTGACTCAGATTGATGCCCTTGAGTAAACTCATCAATGCGAGTCATCATATAAGGATAAAATGGATTCCACTTCTGACGCAACATGTCATCGGCCGTCACACTGAAAATGCCCCGTTCACCTTGATAAATTGCTCTGCCAATTTGGATTTTATCCGAATCAATACCTGGTAGAGGCCCGTAAAGGGTATCTTCAATCGGAAAACTTAACGCCACATGAGATAAAGAATACACATCATTAGGCCAAGTTAAACTTAACGCTAACACATCATCGGTTATCGATTTATCAGCTAGCTCCCTGACTTGAACATGATTATCCCGTTGCGGATCATTTTCAACCAAACTTAAACGGTAAGGTAATTGCTTTGGTAGCCAAAATGGAGCAAAAGTCGCCAGTGGATCTTGAAACAGTAATTGGTTGTTACTCTTCGTCCTATTGACATCAAAGAGCACCAATTGATGGCCTTTGTTTAGCGGCAATTTTTGATATAGCAAATCAACCACAGCAAGTGAAGAGACCGTATCATCAACAACTGACTGAAACGTTAATATTGCAGGAATAGCATCAAACTGTTGCGGCGATAATGACGCTAATAAGGTCTGGTTACGCTGAGTTAACTGATATACAACATCGCCAGCATTAACAGCAAAAGACCGATATTTAAAGGGATCATATTCCGTTTGAATGCTGTTCCAATACAGTTTATCTTGGCCGAGTAATTTACCCAGTTTAGCTTGCCAATAAGCGCCTGCTGCAATGGGAGCAAGACCAATGGCTGGTGATAACATGACCATACCGGCAAAGCTTGTAGGCTTATCTAAACTGATATTCTCAAGTTCATGGTTTAATGCTAAAGCAGCACCTGTCGAAAACCCGACCACATAAATCGGTTTACCGGGTAATTGGGCAGACAAGCGGGCAACAGCAAGTGATACCGCCCCAGCAAGATCAGGCCAAGTAATGTCGGTTAATCCTGACGGAATGGTACCGTGTCCTGGCAAGCGCAACCCTAAAACATAAGCCTGATGTTGATAATGCTGCGCAAAATGCGACATCACATAAGGTGAGTCGGACATGCCGTGTAGTAATAAAAGGCCAAACTCAGCTTGGGGGTTTTTCCATTCGAAAGAACGATTCCAATTTTGTTGCCATAACCCAGGATCAGACAGGCTATTACGCTCATAACGATTAATAGGGGATGCTATTTCAGGTTGATATTGACGGTAAACTTGCTTTTCTACTTCAGCAAAAAGTTTATCTTCTAATTGTAAATATTGGCTAAAATCAGTTAAACCAGACTGTTGATGGTATTCAGAGGTTAGATGTGTCGTGTGCCATAATGATAAATTAGGCCGCGCATTAAGCATCCAAACAGCAGTAATAATTAACGCTAACCCAATACCTAAAGCACCATAAAATGCGGCAAATAAAAAATGTTTTGTCGATCCAATCACGATTGCACGCATAATTACCTTAAAAAATAGATACCGAATACAAACAAAAATATAGCGTAACATTTACTGCTGAACTGTCAGGCACTTACTATTCATAACAATACTGGAAATAATATGTCATCAGGTTTATATAGCCATATATGGGGACCGATGAATCCCGATATCATTTTTTATTTACCTACGCCTCCAGAGCTACCCGCGCACTGGCAAGCCACGCATCCCGATGCAATCACACAGCTGGTCACATTAAATGGTAATCACTGGCGGAAAATTGTCACCATAATGGCGAAGATTTGCAGTTTAGAGCACGATATTAATGCTAATAAAGGGATTAATTGGAAACAGATCCGTGACCAATTATTTAATGAACATCATGATCCACAAACCGGAAAACACATCAACACTCCATCACGCTTGCATTGCCAATTACGTATTGTTAACCCCAATATTGAACATCACGACGAGGTAGTATTTCTTCCTGAATTTTGGCATATTTTATGTGGTAAAGAAGCCCAGCAACGTATGGGAATATCCGATCCTCGGCAGTATACATCACTAGATGAAAAGCAAAAAATACAGCACCAGCACACGGTGTTACTGACGCCATATTTAGATTATCGACAATATGCTAATGCGCTAATAGAACTCACCCGACAACACATCACCTTAAGCAAAGTGTAAGATATTAATCGTAAATCGTCGGAATAGGCTCACGTTTATGTTGGGTACGTTTATAGATACTCACCAATTTATCTTCCACAGACTTAGCAACATCTTTACCTTCTAAGAAGTCATCAATTTGATCATAGGTCAGCCCTAAAGCGACCTCATCTTCAAGTTGAGGCTTATTGTCTTCTAAGTCCGCCGTAGGGGCCTTTTTGACCAATATCTCTGGCGCGCCTAAATGGGCTGCTAATTGACGTACTTGACGTTTATTTAAGCCAAATAACGGCGCTAAATCGCAAGCCCCATCGCCCCATTTGGTATAGAAACCAGTAATATTTTCCGCACTATGATCAGTGCCCACAACAAGGCCGCCCATAGCACCTGCGATATCATATTGGACTATCATGCGCATTCGGGCTTTAACATTACCCTTGAGAAAGTCAGTCTTAGCAGCATCTGTTGATGCTAAACCCGCGGCGGTGAGACCCACTATAGTGGCATTATGGATGCCAACAACACCATCATGAACATTCACGGTCACCTGTTTTGAAGGCTGAATAAACTGACAGGCTAGCTGAGCTTCAGCTTCATCTTGCTGGACATGGTAAGGTAAGCGCACTGCAATAAACTGATACTCGTCACTGGTTTTTTCTTGATTAAGGCTATTCACTGCCAGTTGGCATAAACGTCCAGCAAGTGATGAATCAACACCGCCACTGATCCCCAAGACTAAAGTTTTGCTGTGAGCATCTGATAATTTTGCCTTAATAAAAGCAATTCTGCGTTGGATCTCAAACTCAGGCTCAATAGCCTTAAGTACATGCATCTCTCTTAAGATTTGTCCTTTCACGTGACGCTCCTGATTGCTTATTAATATTCTGACTTTCGGTGCCTATTCTATAAAAATCTACACAAAAAAAAACGATAATGATGCATCATTATCGTTTTATTTTTATCGATGACCAATCATCGTTCCCAATATGACTCTTCTAGACTGTCTTCTCGCTCTGGTAAACCACGAGATAAACGTGGACTATGCTGCGCTAACACTTCGTATGCAACGCGATTAGCGTATTTACACACTTGTGAAAACGACGAATAACATAAACCATCTCGTTTATGTTTACTCGAACCAGGCACATTGGTTTTATGGAACGTATTGGCTGATAAATCATGAAGCAACGCAGACAAAGCTCCATCACCAGCACCATTGGTATTACGAATTAATTCTGGTCCACCCATGTAAGGGGCAATGTGAGCGTACACTTTTATTGGCGTATCGCAATCCACTTGTAATTTAGGGCGAGAAAACTCATAACGGTTAAATTCAGGAATGGCGCCCGGTAATAAGGTATGGCTGGTTTCACGCTTTTCAGCATCTTCAGTATAACCCGCAGTATAAAGCCCTATCGCACCCGCCGTGGTTAGCACCATGTCACACCAATCTAGCGCCATTTCACTGGCAAGCAACGGGTCTTTAAAACCCGTTAACGCTTCACCTTCGTCTTCATTCATGGCTAAAATAGTGACATGCTCATTAATAAAATTTTGCCACCATTGCGGATCTTCTTGAATTAAAAAGCGTGTCCCTAAGGTTAACACCACTGGTACATCGGCTTCTTTAGCGTAATTAATGGCCGTCATTGCCGCATCAGTAATGCCATCACCTTCGCTTGCTCGCATCAGGTATGCCGTTAATACTAACGCCGAACTGCCTTGTATCACCTCTTTATCGATATACTCAGGTGTTAGCTTATCCATCGCGCCTTTACTGATAGCAAACGTGCGTTCACCACAATCGGAAATTAACGTAAAGCAGCGACCGATAGGACCATCGACAGGTTGTAAAAAGTTGAGGTCAACCTTTGAGGAAGTGTTACATAAATAGCGATATGCATAGCTACCCACCATAATATGCTGGCTCATAACCCCAAAAAGCACTGAGCGGTCATCGGCTAAAATCGAATAATTATGGACGGTGTTACCAATAGTGCCACCGGCAAATTCATCGCTGATCATCTCATTGGATTTAAGTTCATGGTACAAATTATGGGCTTGCTCATCATTAATGAGAGTAGAGTTGCCTTTAGGTAAGCCATATCGCTCAAGTAACTCGTCTTCTACTTTAGCCTCGATATCAACCAAGGTTTGATCGATACCGCAAATGTAAGTAGAAAAAGGTTGAGGCTGCTGCGTAAGTTGAGCCAATAACGGATCACGACTGTTTACAGGGAAATAGTGTTTGGACTTACGTTGACCAGGAAACTTCATATTGGGCTCTCATAGCTTGGCGTCCGTGCAAGTGTGAAATTAATTACCACTGACACTCATTCAATTTTATATGAGTCGTCATCCGCGAAAATGGCGGCAGATTTTATCATAGGTAAGCGTCAATCCTATATCACTTTTATCACATTCACGGCCTAAATATGTTCCGTTGAGGTCATCAGTCTTATTTTATTAGTTTTTGACCTACGCCGATATATTGCCTCTGGCTAAATCAACTGGACAATATTAGTCCGTTCAATCACACATTAGCCTCAATAGTGCTGTATTGAATAACTTAAGTTTGGGCTGATAGATTGGGTAAATCGAGTAAAAGGACTGTTCAACAGTCATGTGAAACTTGCCATTGTATGACTATCAAGGCGCATGAAGACTTCAATAGCGAGCCGATGCAATGGTGGCATTAGAATTTGATAATCGTGTTTACAATCTCGAGCGGAGGTTAAATAAACATTGATTAAATATCAGTGATTCAATATTAGTGAAAAGTATTCCCACTAATATACAGCAACGGTTAGGTTATTCTTTAGGCATAAAAAAAGCCTGCAAAGCAGGCTTTTAATGGCGGAGCTAATCAGCGATTATTTTAATACGCTGGCTAGTTGCTCACTCACTTTAGCGACAGATTGAGTACCATCATACTTGTTGTACTGAGTCTTACCGGCAGCAGCAACTTTGCCATAATAATCAACTAATGGCTTAGTTTGCTCATGGTAAATGCTTAAACGCTTGCGTACGGTACTTTCTTCGTCATCTGGGCGGATAGATAAATCTTCGCCAGTGACATCGTCTTTACCTTCCACTTTCGGTGGATTGAACACCACGTGGTAAACACGACCAGAACCAGAATGAACACGACGTCCGCTCATACGCTTAACGATTTCTTCATCAGGCACATCGATTTCGATAACATGATCAATCTCAATACCATTTTCAGCCATAGCATCAGCTTGAGGAATTGTGCGAGGGAAACCGTCAAGTAAGAAGCCTTTTACGCAATCTTCTTGAGCAATACGCTCTTTCACTAACCCAATGATAAGATCGTCTGAAACTAATTGACCTGCATCCATTACTTTCTTAGCTTCTAAACCTAATGGCGTACCAGCTTTAACAGCGGCACGTAACATATCACCAGTTGAGATCTGTGGGATACCATACTGTTCCATAATGAACTGAGCTTGGGTACCTTTACCGGCACCTGGGGCACCCAATAAAATAATGCGCATCTCAAAAGTCCTCTTTTAAGTTTGTGTTCTTTTTAGGGCGGCGATTTTCGCACATCTGCCGCACTTTTAATAGCGCTTTTGTTATGACATTAGACCAAGATCTAATAAGGGTTGTAACAAAACAGCTTCAATTTGTTTAATACAACAAGGTATACAATTTACGGCGATATTGATTGGCTAACGTATTGCCCTGACCTATCGCGGTTAGAATTTCCATGAAGACTTGTTTAACTTTGCCATCAGCAGCACTCATATCTTTTTGTAAAATAACAAACAATAATTCAAGGGCTTCTTCGTTACGTTGAGCAACATTTAATGCTTTGGCTAATATAACAACTGCGTCTAGATTATCAGGTTGCTCTGCGACATTTTGTTGCAGCTGACGAATTTCTGGAGTATCTGCCGCATCTTCCGCTAACGCTAATTTAGCCACTAAATTATGATAGTAACTATCTTGATCCGCTAAACCTATACGGGCAAGTAGCCCTTTGGCTTCTGCGAGTAAACCTTGCTGTAACGCCACATCAGTCATCACCAATGCAACTTCAGGTGCTTGTTGTGAATCGATAAAAATTGTTTTTAACTGGTCAGAAATTTTAGCTAAATCTTCTGGCGATAACTCACATTGGGCTAATTGCTGCTTAACATCATCAAACTCTTGTATCCACATTGGCGGTAAATGTTTGTCGAGCAAATCACTAATTTGTTCTTGGCTTTGCGCCCCAGAAAAACCATCAATGGGTCTACCTTTATCTAAAATCAATGTGGTCGGTACGTTCTGAATTTGGAAGTAATTCGCAATTTCTAACTCAGTTTCACAATCCACTTTAGCGAGAATAAATCGCCCACCTTGGCTATTGGCAAGATGCTCCAGCGTCTGCAACATTTGTACACTTTCGGGCTGTTGTTGCGCCCAAAATGCTAATACCACCATTTTTTGCATTGAGGTATCAACAACTTGTTGAATATTATCTTTAGTAAGATTAATGAGGTAGTCCATATTGCCTCCGCAGAATGACAAAAACAAAAGCGGACTTATTGTCCGCTTTTACTGCTTAAATCGAGTTTACTTTACACTCGCCAATAACATTTGATTGGTCAGTTTAATAAACGCTGAAGGGTCAGCCAAACTGCCTTTCTCGGATAACAATGCCTGTTGTAATAACAAGTTAGCCCAATCAGCAAACAATTGCTCGTCAGTTTCGTTATTCAAATGCTCAACCAAAGGATGCGTTGGGTTAATCTCAAATGTTGGCTTAGACTCTGGCACAGGCTGACCAGCTGCTTGCATTAGCTTAATCATCTGCGTCGACATTTCACCTTCACCCGCGACCACACACGCTGGCGTGTCAGTTAGACGTGAAGTAACACGAACCTCAGAAACGCTGTCTGCTAACGCAGCTTTAACACGCTCAATTAAACCTTTAGACTCTTCGGCTACTTTGTCATGCGCTTCTTTATCAGCTGCATCTTCAAGTTCACCTAACTCTAAATCACCACGTGTCACTGAATGCAACTTCTTGTCTTTGAACTCAGTTAAGTGATTAACTAACCACTCATCGATACGCTCAGACAATAACAATACTTCGATGCCTTTTTTACGCAGTAACTCAAGATGAGGACTATTAGCAGCAGCTTCATGACTGTCAGCAACGATATAATATATTTTGTCTTGACCGGCTTTCATGCGCTCAATATAGGCCTCTAATGACACTGTTGTTGCGGCAGAGTTGTCATGAGTAGAAGCAAAACGCAATAGTCCTGCAATGCGCTCTTTGTTAGCAAAGTCTTCTGCAGGGCCTTCTTTTAATACTTGCCCAAATTCAGCCCAGAAAGACTGGTATTGTTCAGGCTCATCTTTAGCCAGTTTTTCAAGCATGCCTAACACACGTTTGGTGATACCCACGCGCATTGCTGTTGTTACTTGATTATCTTGTAAAATTTCGCGAGATACGTTTAATGGCAAATCATTTGAATCGATTAATCCACGTACAAAGCGTAAGTATGTAGGTAAAAACTGTTCCGCTTCATCCATGATAAATACACGTTGAACAAACAATTTCAAGCCATGCTTATGGTCGCGATTCCACATATCCCAAGGCGCTTTAGCTGGGATGTACAGTAAACTGGTGTATTCTTGCTTACCTTCAACACGATTGTGAGACCATTTTAATGCGTCGCTGTAATCGTGAGAAATGTGCTTGTAAAATTCTTGGTATTCTTCTTCCGTGATGTCTGACTTATTACGAGTCCAAAGCGCTGTCGCTTTGTTCATCACTTTCCACTCACCTTCCGTTGCCGCGACTTTTTCGCCATCAGGGCCGTCTGACTCAGGCGTACCTTCATTCCACATTTGAACTGGAACAGAGATGTGATCAGAGTACTTAGTGATAATTGAGCGTAAACGGTAATCGTCTGCAAATTCAGTTTCTTCGTCACGTAAATGCAGCACAATTTCAGTACCACGTTCATTTTTAGTGATACTTTCTACATTGAATGAACCTTCGCCTTCAGATTCCCACAAGACACCTTCGTTAGCAGCATGGCCGGCAGCGCGAGTGCGTACAGTAACTTTTTTCGCCACGATAAAGGCCGAATAGAAACCCACACCAAACTGACCAATTAATTGTGAATCTTTTGACGCTTCGCCTGAAAGATTATTAAAAAACTCTTTAGTGCCAGACTTGGCGATAGTCCCTAAATGTTCGATAACGCTATCGCGGGTCATGCCAATACCATTATCTGAAATGGTGACTGTGCCCTTTTCTTTATTCGCACTCACACGAACGCGTAAATCACCGTTACCTTCATATAAGGTATCGTCAGTTAGTGCTAAATAGCGAAGCTTATCTGCTGCATCGGCCGCGTTTGAGACTAGCTCACGTAAGAAAATCTCTTTATTCGAATACAGAGAGTGGATCATCAATTGCAGAAGTTGTTTTACTTCGGTTTGAAAGCCATGAGTTTCTTGTTGTGACATGAGTATTTCCCTTGGTGTTACGTTTAAACAATCACGAGTCGAAAAATCCACTCGCCTAAAATTCTGTGTTAACCAAGAGATGGGGGACGTTACAATATTTTCAAGGGGCAACACCGCCTTGTTGAATAATAAATCATCAGATAAGACCAAATCGGCTCAATATGACACATTTTTGTAGCCTGTATTCCTCATGACTCATCCAAGATTGAATAAAAAAATGCCAACAAATCTAATTTTTGACTTGCTGGCATCTTGGTTTCTAATCAGCTATGGGGCTATTACAGCGGAATACGACCATTAAAAGATAATGCTAAAGTGGTGCTATCAACGTATTCAAGCTCACCACCCACGGGAACGCCATGTGCGATACGACTAATCACCACATTGTGTCTTCTGGCCATATCAGCAATAAAATGTGCAGTTGCATCACCCTCAACGGTCGGATTGGTAGCAAGAATAAGCTCGCTCACGTCATCTGATGTTAAATGGCGTTCAAGTAACGCTAACCCCAACTCTTCAGGACCAACACCGTCTAACGGCGACAAGTGCCCTAACAGCACAAAATAACGGCCATTAAAATGACCACCAGCTTCAATAGCAAGCACATCAGCAGGCGTTTCAACCACGCAAATGATCCCAGTATTGATGCGACGATGGCTACTGCATATAGGGCATAAATCTTGTTCGGTAAACGTACGACAACTTTGACAATGTCCCACCTCAGACATGGCTTTTTGCAACGAATCTGCGAGCTTAAGGCCCACTTTACGTTCACGCTCAAGTAATTGAAATGCCATACGCTGTGCAGACTTAGGGCCGACGCCAGGCAACGCACGTAAAGATTGAATTAATTCATCGACCAAAGGACTAAATTTCATAAAATTGCCAATACCTTAATAGCTAAACTCATTGTAATGTCATGGTGAAACCGTCTTGTGATCGGCTAAGCCAATATGCGGAAACACCAAAGCAGTGCGATTATTGTCTGTGCAGCGTTTGAATGCAAAGATTAATACCTCTGTTGCAATAAATGAAGCCACAATCGACGAATTAACAGTGTTCTTATTGAAAACGTTAACTCTATATGACCACAGCCATCGTAGGTAGGTGAATTGCTCAACGATTACTTTTAGTAAAAAATTACCGTGATTACGGGAGCAGATTAATAATGAAACAACCTGTATCTACATCAATTTAAAAACCAACTTAAAGACAACTCTATTGACTCATCTTTATGGCTTTAGACACAACCGCAAATAAGGCGTTAATTAACTTTTGAAAGCCATCACTTTTTTTGTTCAATCCATCTGATATTCTACTATTCAGAACTTAATATTGCCGGTGAGGACCTAAGGAGGTCATCCACGATAATATTAAAAACACCTCCAAAAACATGAGTTTTCAAATTAAAGTGTCACCTATGCAAGGACTCAATATGCAAGATAGTTTACCATTTTTAGCTAGTGGGTTGGTTATTTGCGGAGCGCTAATACTTGCAATGGCTATCACACCGGTATGGACGATATTTAGCCGACTTCCAACCGGCGAATTACGCCACAGTTGGGGATTTCTTATTCTGCTGATCCTGTTTTTCATCACAGGTTATGTCATTTACGCTAAATTTTGCTTGGTTACATTTTCTCAACCACTCGATTTAGTAGTGCCAGTGATATTTTTTTGCGGAGCTATTTTTGTATTTGTTGTGTGTAGCCTATCCCTCAAAACCACCAGTGACATTATGCAGATACATGCCCTTAAACAAGAAAACATCACCGACTCACTAACAGGGATTTTTAACCGTCGATACTTAGACCGTCGCCTCAAAGAGGAAACACAAAGGGCGCAAAGTTATTCTAAACCACTATCCATCTTCCTTATCGATATTGACCATTTCAAAAACATTAATGATAAGTATGGCCATCAGATTGGTGACTTAGTTTTGAAAAATATCGCCCAGAACATTAAAATGTCGTTAAGAGAATCAGATATAGTGGCTCGTTATGGTGGTGAAGAGTTTATCGTCATCCTTCCTCTAACCCAAGTCTCCACATCTTATACACTTGCTGAACGACTCAGAACGATTATCGAAAACACTCAGTTAGTACTGCCTGGTGAGTCTGAGATAGATATACTTCCCATTGGTGTCACTGTGAGTGTAGGTGTTGCTGGAATGACATCTGAATGTAAAGACTACCAGTGTCTGATTAAAAATGCAGACAGAGCACTCTATCAATCAAAACAAAATGGCCGTAATCAAGTGAGAGTGGCTTAGACAGGACGCAAATAACGTAACAAAAGGCTGTTTGAGGGGATTTTATTATCACGTGTTTAGGTTACTTACCTGAACGATAAGTAAAAACCTTATCCAACGGTAAATTAAACACCTCTGCAATTTTAAACGCCACTTCAAGTGTTGGAGAGTATTTATTTGACTCTATTGCCATCACCGTTTGACGCGTCACACCAATTTGTTCGGCCAGTTGCTTCTGCGTCATTTCGTTATGTAAAAAGCGTAACGTACGGATAGTATTTGAAATCCCTACTTTTACATCATCCCGATTATCCATAAATATCACCAGTGCGCCCCTTATACAATTGCACTCCGTAATGTGCCAGCTCAGCAGTTAGAAAAGCCACAATTAAAATATGCAGTGGTAAATACGGCACAGTCCGTTGTTGCATAAAATCAAAATCTTGGGCGGCGATATTATACTGAAAAATGGCAAATACAACGCCCACTTGCAAAATGATAGCCGAATATTTATAACCGACTAAACTGATTTGTTTTTCTCTCACATCCATCGGTTGTGATAACTCATCGTCGCTAATTAACGCTAATAAAACATAACTGACAACCATCAGTACAATTGAGTAAATGATGGTCTCAAGCAGTAAACTTGATAACCATTCAATAGATGCAAATTGCTCTGGGGTTGCATTAAACAACTGGCTCAAATAAAGATAGAAAATATAACCTGTTACCAAAAAATCTATCGATAGCGTTAGCTCGCGAAAGCTGGTTTCTTGCAACCATTGGTGTACTTTTTGTTTATTACTCATGTTAACCCCAGCGAACTCAAAGTAAAAAATATTTAACTCACCTCATGATAGTTTGATGTCAATCAATGTCAAATATTTTTTACTTTGAGTTAATATTTAAATGCTTTACATAAGGGTAATAGCAAAGTCTATGGCTGCATGAACCGACACAAGGTTGGTTATCTAAATAGATTGCTTAGATTGGTCAAACTCATAACTTAATGAGTAAAATAACTAAGTTACAGAATAGAGAATAAATAACTTATTGATTATATTTAGTTTTTATTTTGGCGTATAAATTGCTATAACTAGATGAGTTACTCATGGATTTATAGAATAATATTAAGGACATTATTGTGAAAAAATCATTCTTATTGTTGCTGTCGTCTAGGTTACTTTCTCAACCTCAAATTTGTTGAAATCGCATACTCATTAAGTTTCACTGAATTGAAAAAAGAAACTCTATTGATTGATGACCAAAAAATGAAAGTGAAATGTGACTCTTATGCTTGAGGTATTTTTGATAAAGTTAAACTTGAAAATAAGTTTCAGTAATGCACTAATGATTACTAAGCACAAGGCTATGTGATTATTGACCAACAAGCTGCGATGAAGGCGGTTTAGCGCTGCAAATAAAAAAGCTCAAGCATTAATGCTTGAGCTTTTTTATTAATTAACGACCCGATTAAAATGGCATTTTCATTCCAGGTGGTAATTGCATACCACCAGTCACTTCGGCCATTTTAGTCTTTTGATTTTCTTCTATACGACGGGCTGCGTCATTACACGCTGCGGCGATAAGATCTTCTAGCATCTCTTTATCGTCTTCCATCAAACTTGGATCAATTTCAACTTTACGCACATTGTGGTTACCTGTCATGGTTACTTTAACCAAGCCAGCACCCGCTTCACCCGTCATTTCTGTGCGTGCAATTTCTTCCTGCACTTTAGCCATTTTATCTTGCATCATTTGGGCTTGTTTCATTAAATTGCCCATACCGCCTTTTCCACCAAACATAGTCGTCTCTCTCTAATTAAGGTTGTTAGCAAGTCGTCATAATGGCGACAATCTTACTGAAATAAAATCGATTGGCAATATTACAGATACATTTTTGAGATGAAGATATATTCATTTTCTGTAAAACCACCCTATTTGTGTACTTATGAAGCGCTGATGAGTGCAATATCCTGCGCTATTTGCCCTAGTTGCTCCGATGGATATTCAATAGTGTCACTGTCTAACTGAGCCGATAAGTGCTGGATCATCCACTGAACTTTATCATCAAGCAAAATAGATTGTTGCGCTTGCGCAATAAGCTCCCGATGAAAACGTTTACGTAACTCAAGCGGTGTTTCTCGTTTTTGCACCACACCAATCTGTATCTCAACTTCAGTTGGTCGCTCAAGGTACTCAGATAACGCTACTTGTAATTGATCGATAGCAGTTTGCGCAGACAAATGTTTCTGGTCTGGTTTTAACACCAATACTATTGGGTTTGACAATGTTGGGCACACGGAGTTCACCCCTAATTGCCTAACCCTTCCGCCAACGGACACATTAGTCATTATTTTATACCAATGTAAATCAACTTCATCGCCTTGAATGCTGTGTGGTTCAAATTTGGCGAGCACATTAGATTGAATCACCGGCTCTGCATTAATGTTTTGCGGATCAGCAGCCAGTGAACGGGTTATTTGTGCGCTGGCCGGTTTTTGATGTTGATGACCAGCTTGCTGACTGACTGAACTCGATGGTTGAAATGTTGCTTCAACTGCTGGTTTAGTCTCTTGATTAATATCTGCAAACGCATTAACGATCTCACCCTCTTTGGGCGCGACCCAAGGAGGTCTATCATAATCGGCCACAACTTTAGACTTGTCTATTCCGTTGAGCGTTACAGATGATGCTTCGTTGGCTGTAGGTGCACTAAACTCAGCCTGTTCTGACTTATCAGAAGACTCATTAGCGGCCGTTGTTGATGTTGATGCCGCAGCCGCTTTGCTCACTCTAGAACTGATTGTTTTTGTAGACTCTTTTTTGGCAAGTTCTTCTTGTTGCTGTAATACACCAACATCTGCAATGAGAGAATCTCGGCTGGCTAACACTTCATCTAAAAAGTCGTCTAAGTTATCATCTTCACTAGCGAGGTTTTGACGTGCATCATCACTCATCAAGTCGCTGTTATCGTCAGCGAGATGATTAACCGTTTTCGGTTTAGACATCGACTCCGAAGCTTCAGTAACATGGTTAACGTCAGTTGCCTCACTTGAAGCAGAAAACGCAACATATTCGTCATGATCAGAGGGTTGATATTCCATTGACGGATCATCTGCTTCGTTATAATCCATAAAAGAATAGGCATCAAGTGAGCTATTATCTGCACTATCACTGGATTGACTATTTTCTACTGAATTGGTGTCTGCCGTACTTGGCGCCAATGCAGGTTGCTCTGCAACTTCTTCAGACTCGATAACATCGCTTGTCACATTTTTAGTACTGGATTCATCCGTTGCTTCAGCATCTGCGCTATGAACAACATTATCAGATGAAGTTGCATTAACAACGTCAGCTTCGGGATCATCATTAACAAGCTGGTCAGTGTGCATATCGACACTTTCTAGCGGCAATGAATCAAACCCTAAGCTTTGTGCTTGGTCCAACAATAAAGCTTGCTCAGCCACCAACGAAGGCTCAACAGCGATATCGTCGAGAGGATCAGCATCTTCAACTTCGGCAGTCGGCAACACTTCAGCCTGAATAGCGGTTGCTGCTGTCGTTAAACCATAATGCGCTTGAGGCAGAGCATCAGGCTTTGGGCCTGTTTCAATGACCTCTTGTGTTGAAGTTGATGCGTGATCGATAACGCTTAAATCAATATTAGCTGGTGTCGTTGTTACCCAACGTTTTACTTGTTTCTCGGGCGTAAAGGCTATCGCACGAAGCAGTGCCATTTCCAAGCCCGATTTAGGATCGGGAGCAAAGGGTAAATCTTTACGGCCGTTAAGCAGCATTTGGTAATAAAGCTGTACTTGTTCAGGCGCTAATTGCTGCGCGAATGCCACAATTTGCTCACTAAACAGCGATTGTTGTGCTGCGGCTGGGGCAAATTGAGTTAAGGTGATTTGATGTAATAATTCTAATAAGCTGCGTAGTACTTCTTCGGCATCTGCGCCAAATGCCAATACTTTTGCCACGGTTTGCATTAATGGCCCAACATCGGCATCACACAAGGCTTTTAATAACGCGAGCACATGTTGCTCATCAATACTGCCCAACATGGTTTGCACTTGTGTAAGCATCACTTGGCCACTGCCAAATGCTATGGCTTGATCCGTTAAACTGAGCGCATCACGCATACTGCCATTGGCCGCTTTGGCTAATAAACTCAGTGCTTGCGACTCAAATGGTAACTTTTCTTGAGTGATAACATACTCAAGTTGCTTGCTAATTTCGTCCTGCGATAAACTTTTCAAATTGAACTGTAAACAACGAGATAGCACAGTAACCGGCAGTTTGTGCGGATCGGTTGTCGCTAATAAAAACTTAACGTGCTCAGGAGGCTCTTCTAAGGTCTTTAGTAGTGCGTTAAAACTGCTGCGCGACAACATGTGTACTTCATCAATTAAGTACACCTTAAAACGACCACGGGATGGGCGATACTGTACATTGTCGAGAAGTTCGCGAGTATCATCAACTTTGGTGCGGGAAGCGGCATCGACTTCAATTAAATCAACAAATCGGCCTTGGGCAATTTCAATACAACTAGAGCATTCGCCGCACGGCGTAGCAGTAACGCCTGTTTCACAATTAAGACCTTTAGCAAACAAACGTGCCAAACTGGTTTTACCCACGCCGCGCGTACCGGTAAACAGGTAAGCATGATGTAAGCGTTGTTGGCTCAGTGCATTGGTTAATGCCATTAATACATGGGATTGGCCGACCATTTGTTCAAATTTAGCTGGACGCCATTTGCGGGCGAGTACTTGGTAAGACATGAAATTCCCCACAGAGAGCTATCGGGAGTCAATCCCTTTAAAGGGGTTAACAATAACATGCCAAGGGCCGGCATGCTATTGTTGAGCAAGCATTTGATAGAGCAAAATCTAGTTAACTGCTTAATAAAATGGCAGTTTATTTTACTTTACTTACTCGCCGTCAAACTCGCATAAACTTAACACTTCAATTCCCATACCTTGTAAGCGCTTCTCGCCACCAATTTCTGGTAATGAGATAACAAACGCAGCATGGCTCACTTCACCGCCTAATTGACGAATAAGTTTTACAGTCGCTTCAATCGTGCCACCGGTGGCTAATAGATCATCAATAACGAGCACTTTATCATTAGCATTAATCGCGTCGACATGAATTTCTAAGGTGTCTTTACCGTATTCTAAGTCATAAGTTTGGCTTATGGTTTTACGGGGTAATTTACCCGGTTTACGTACAGGTACAAAACCAACGCCGAGCTCTAACGCAAGTGGGGCACCAAATAAAAAACCACGCGCTTCAGTACCAACCACTTTAGTGAAACCTTTTGATTGATAATGAGCGACTAGAATCGCAATCGTGGCTTTATAAGCTTCTGCATTTTCAAGCAAACTGGTGACGTCACGGAACATGATGCCTGGTATTGGATAATCAGGAATGGTTTTAATGCTCTGCTTAATAAGCGCTAAACTGTCTTGGTTCATCATAATGTAGTTAACTCTATCTGAAAGTGATTACGCAATAAAAAAGTCCACGTCAATGGTGGACTCTGGTAAAAATACTGGTGTGATCTTATGCCCGTTTAATCTCAGTTGCAACAGGCATGCATTAACCAGGCTATTTATTATTCTAACTCTGGGATCCGCCACAAGAAAAATAATAAAACAAGCATCATGCACAACAACATAATTTTCACCCATATTATCGGTACAATCATAATACTAATCGTAAAACTAAGGCCGCTCATTAACATGGCTTTTCGCTTGAGCGATCGGCTCAACGCACGTTTCGATTGCCACTGAGAGATACCTTCAGCAAACCAAGGGTGATTGATTAGCCAATGATGAAGGCGATCACTAGATCGAGCAAAACAAAACGCAGCCAATAAAATAAATGGCACGGTAGGTAAAAGAGGCAGTGCAATGCCAATAATGCCTAACACTAGACTGCACAAACCAATAATGAGAAAAAATCCGCGTTTCACTGCCATATGCGCCCTCATACAAACAAAAAAACCACTCTATCCGAGTGGTTTAATAAGACAATATCATGACAGGTTAACCTGAAGTAAGCGTTAAATTAATCCTGTTGCTTTCAACCATGAAAGACTCGCGGGTAATGTTGGAATTAATAAAACCAAAATAAAACCAATAAAATAAAAGATGTTAAACGGGTCTTTAAACGGCTGACTCATGATTATTCCTAGATTAAGGTGATGTTGTGACTGCGATAACTCACGTCTTTCATTTGTTATATTATGCCAACTGTTGAGTGAGCATAGCGCACAACAGACGTGAAGCACATCACAAAAAGTGGCTTATTTTAGACCCATCTTCACAAAATAAAAACCTTAAATATATTAAGCCTATTATGACTCGATTGATGAAATAACAATGCCCTTTTGTGCCAGTTGTTGCAATAAAGGCAAGCAGCCTGACAACAAGGTGTCATTTGGCATTTGTGGATAATGCTCACTTAACCAACTTATAATGGCATCGACTGTTACACCCTGTTGAGAATGAGTCATTTGTTCAATGTAAGCTAACACTTGCGCACTTAATGGTGTCAGCTGTAAAAATGCGACGTCATCATCAGCACCTCTAAATACACAAAAAAAGTTCGCTTGTGCTGTCGGCTCTATAGGCTGGTAGTCAACACTAATATGTTGAACGTCAAAGGCATATTGCGCCACTTTGGCACAAGCTGCTAGGCATAACCTATGCTGGTTTAGTTCGATGGTATTGATCGATTGAGCTGCGGGAGTATCTGGCGCGACGGCGACACATAATTCTAACCATTCATAATGTGCTAACGGCAACATAAAAACAGGATCATCTTCTGTCATCTGGTATTCATGTTGTAAAAACGCTAAAAACTCACCGGCTATTTCAACAAATATTGGTGTCTTACAATCGTGGTTTACAAAAAATTGCTGTACTAAGGCCTGCCATTGGTCGTCCTCATATACACTTTTCAACACCGGAAACGCACTCGACACAAAACCTGCAATATTATTAAAAAATAATTCTCGATAGATTTTCATGCGCCTAGGTTCAATCCCCTCGGGCAATGGCAAACTAGGATCGCGGATATAGTCCATAAATTGTTGTTGTACTTCAATGAAACCCATTATGCCTTCCTCAATATTGACTGCTGCGTTAAGGCATTTTGTTGATACTGATGAATTTGATTAATCTCATTAAGAAGTATGTCTGTTTTAGGAATATTAAAGTCACGCTCAAGCAAGGTCGGGTGCACGCCATGTAATTGGTAACACTGCTGCAATAAGGCCCATACAGGATCGATAATATCCGCACCGTGAGTATCAACCATTAAGTCGGCCTCTTCTTCATAGTGCCCTGCAATATGCAGATAAGCGATTCGTTTGGTAGGCATAGCCGCTAAGTAAGCTGCAGCATCGTATTGATGGTTAATTGAATTAACGTAAATGTTATTTACATCAAGCAGTAAATTGCAGTCGGCCTCTTGCAGCACCGCATTAACAAACTCTTGTTCGGTCATTTGTGCACCTGGCGCCGCATAAAATGACACATTCTCTAAAATAAATGGACGCTCGAGTATGTCTTCAACTTGCTTTATCCGCTTAGCGGTATGGATGACTGCATCATCAGTAAATGGGATTGGCATCAAATCATACATATGGCCAGTACCAGAGCAATAACTTAAATGCTCTGAATACACTTCTATATTATGCTCATCTAAAAAGCGTTTTATATTTTGTACAAATTGACTATCAAGCGCTGCAGGACTACCAATGGATAATGAAAGCCCGTGGCAGAAAAAAGCATGTTGGTCAGTTAATGTTTTAAATTGACGCCCAAACTTGCCGCCTAATGTCATCCAATTTTCAGGCGCCACTTCGAAAAAATTAATGGCAGATGGTACCTGCTGACAAAATTCATCCAGCATTTCACGGCGAAGTCCTAAACCGACACTAGCCTGACCCTGTGCGTTGCGATGCTGAATAGACATAATGCGTCCTTAAAAATAAAAAACAGATAAAACTAAGGCCTGAATCTCAGGCCTTAATTGTGTCAGATAAGCCAAGGCATTATCAAATAGAAGTCATTAATTATTTCTGACCGCCACACTTACCTTCACCACACTTACCTTCTTTGGCTTTCTCAGCAGACTTTTTCATGTCACCGCCACATTTGCCTTCGCCGCACTTACCTTCAACCGCTTTCTCAGCGGATTTTTTCATGTCGCCGCCGCATTTGCCTTCGCCACACTTACCTTCAGCTGCTTTTTCAGCAGACTTCATTTTATCGCCGCCACACTTGCCTTCGCCACATTTACCTTCGGCCGCTTTCTCAGCAGATTTTTTCATGTTCTCGCCGCATTTGCCTTCACCACACTTGCCTTCTCCGCCATCAATTTGATAACCAGAAGTTAATTGTTGAAAACCAAATGGGTTAGCTTCTACTTGAGCAGAAAAGCCAGCAGTCATTACAACAGAACCTAATGCAACCGCTAAAGTAGTTTGTTTGATTGAATTCATAATAATTATCTTCCTATATCTTAATTGTGTATGGTGACCAACATCATTGCCGGCTTGGTTAAAGAGACCTGTAGTAAGTAAATTTTATTGCAAAAAAATTAAAAAAACGTGAAAAATGTCTATTTATTTAACACAAATACTTGCTAGGCAGCCTCAAAACTAATGCCATGTATATTTAACATAAATACAACAAAATCGCTATCAATATGATTATTAGCAATAATTTGATTAGTTAATCGACAAAAAAACGCGCATAGCAATTTAGTACTGATATCAAATAATAAACACGCTAAAATAGCGCACTTTTGACTTCAGCAAGGTGTACTGTGCGCGTTATTTTAGCTCCAATGGAAGGTGTGGTTGATGACCATATGCGTGAAATATTATCTGCCATCAATCCATTTGACCTGGTTGTGACGGAATTTGTCAGGGTCGTCAATCAACTCATACCAGATAAAGTGTTCTATAAATTGTGTCCTGAGCTACTCCATCAAGGGCTAACCGCATCAGGAACACCTGTACGTGTTCAGTTATTAGGCCAAGAACCTGAGTGGATGGCACAAAATGCCATAAGAGCTGTAGAACTAGGTTCAAATGGCGTTGATGCAAATTTTGGGTGTCCAGCTAAAACCGTCAATAAAAGCAAAGGCGGCGCAGTATTACTCCAATATCCTGAGAATATTTACAGTATCGTCAAAGCCATGCGCGACGCAGTACCGTCTGAGCATCCTGTTACTGCTAAAATCCGTTTAGGCTACGAAGACAAGTCGTTATTTATGGAAAACGCTTTAGCGGTATATGAGGCTGGCGCTACAGAGCTTGCAATTCATGCTCGTAGTAAAACCGACGGTTATAAACCACCGGCATATTGGGAATACATTACTGAGGTGAGACAGCGCCTGCCTATTCCTGTTATCGCTAACGGAGAGATTTGGAATGCCGCTGATGCTCAGAGATGCATGGATGTCACCGGATGTGACAGTATAATGATTGGCCGAGGAGCTATTTCTTTGCCTAACTTAGGCGATACGATTAAAACCGGCGCGACCCCATTCAGTTGGCAACAAACCCTAAGCTTACTTATGGCCTATACCGATAAAGAACTCAATGGGCGTAAGTCCGATTACTACCCTTCACGGATTAAACAGTGGTTTAGTTACTTGAACCGTCAATATCCCGAAGCAGATACTTTGTTTAGAGAATTACGAATATTCAAAACTACTGAAGAAATCGTTAAGGTTCTACAGCATGCTCATAGATCGCTCATATAAGCTTGCAACAACGCACCAACTATACTATTTCGGATTAAATCAACCTTGGTGAAAATGTGTCATCAAGGTTATAAACCGTATTAATCCTAAGTCATCACAAAATAGCGAAATTATCTTTTTTTGTGTTCAATCAGCTGCGATTAATTAACCATATATATGCGACAATCAATCATAGCTTATCGCTAAGACAGACACATAACGTTGGCTGAGATGAATAAATGATAAATTATTATTCATGTTTTTATCACAGAAATCTTATCGAGAATTGATCTTCGTCATAACGCCTGCTTTATTTGTGCCTAAAATAGATTACCTACATTGGCATAGTCAGTTAAGGTTATCTCAGTTGCACAACACTCAGGACATACAGCAAAAACTTCAACAACTTGAACTTATTTTGAGGCGTGAGTTAATGCTGGTTATCAAGGATTCATTAAAAGCTACTGAAGTTGCTCATATTTCAATGGAAACCCCTCTGGTGAAAGTGATTGATTACCTACCACAAGTCAAACTAATCAATACTGATATTTTTACTAAGTTCATGAAGCTAGATGCTGCTTATTGTCAGCTTGAACTGGGTTTATATGGTCTTTGCTCTGATTGTGAAATGGACATAGAACCGCCCCGCTTAATCGCCGATCCGACAGAACAACGTTGTACCGGTTGTGAACAGAAATTCCGTCGAGAACATCGACATGAATTACGCTTAAATCACTAGATTTCTATATTATTGACATAAAAATCAACGTAATAAAAAGGCCTACAATAATGTATAATGCTATTCGGATAAGCATTACTGTTTATATTTAAGTGGATAACGGCTAGGTATATAGAGCACTGAGCGTGGATACGTTCGGTGCTTTCTTTTATCTGGAAGGATAAAGTGTTTTATATCGGCTCGCATTTGCTTAAGTTTCGCTGGCAGCTTTCCATCTGGTGATAAAGCAAGCCACCTTAATTGTGTATCTATCAAGCTTATTGCCGCGGTAAAACTGATACGGGTTGGCGCAACTTTAGCTTCCTTTGCTATCGCTGTCATTTCTAAACGAACCAGATTATAAGCGATAAGCACTCCCCACAATTCTTGCTTAACACCTTCAACAAATTTGCTTCGTAACGTCACCTTGCTTTGTAGCTGGGTTTGCTTAAGTTCACCGTATCCTTCTTCTATTTCCCAGCGTTGCCAGTAGATATTAAGTAGCTTGTCCAGCGGATACTTAACGGGATCAACCAATGAGGTGACGAAGCCTTTTATTTCACCTTTTGGCTCTTGATAAGCAATAAAACGGGCACGCCATGTTTCGGGAAGCTCGGGGTTTTTCTTTCTCGCTTGGGGAGAGACTGGCATATCAATGAGCAAATCATTATTCGCAAACTCTTCGACCACCTCGTAACGCATTTTTGACTTTACGGGTGTCAGCCAATGTCGCTGTACTCCAGAGCTTTGCCAATTGACTAATAAGTCAGCAGAGAAATAACAACGGTCAAATAGGGTTAAGGAGTTATCAGGTGTATCTTGAACTAAACGCTGTGCGAGTGTGATCTCTCCTACGTGACAACCATCAAAGGCAGCACCTAATACCATTCTGGTTTCAGTAGATATAAGGCTGACTAATCGAAGTTGAGGATAGGGTTTGTGTGTTTTTGAAATAAAACCAAACTCATTGGCATTTTCTTCAGAGTCTTGGCAACGAAACACCGTTCCATCAACGGCAAGAGTGGTAAGCCCTAGTGTATTTTGGTCCCCTAACGCTTGCTCAAGCCAGGCTGATATAGTGGATTTAAATAAGTAAGACATTGGGGCTTCACCTAAGCGTCGTCGGCAATCCGTCAATACACTCGGTGCTACACGAGACCAGGTGGAGTCTCCAGATTGAAGTGCTATATCCATCGAGCTACAGACTTCTTTGATGGACTGGTTACGTATTAATCCCATCCAAAGCACTAGCCAGACTGCCTGCTGCGCAGGCAGACGGCGATTACGGATACTCGCCTTGTTAGCTGAAAGGAGTGATTGTTCGATCCACTCAGAATCAATAGCCTCCATTACAGAACCATAAGACCCACTTTCTTCAACAGACTCATGAACTAATTCAAGCTCTTGCTCAAACATAAAAAATCCCCACCAGAATACTGGTAGGGATTATCTTTCATCTGCAAGATCGGTCAAGTGCCCTTAAACGATCGGCATTGTACAATAATGTAGGCCTTTTTATGTCAGACAATGTAACTGTCACATTGTCTGATGTTTAGCTCAATAACTAAACGGTTATTTAGAACTTAACCGTTACACCACCGTAGTACTGGCGACCAATAGTGTCATACACTTCTGGTACCGTACCACCATCACTACCATTTGATACGCCTGATGGCTCTTCATCAGTGATGTTTTTCACACCAGCGCTTAAGGTAATCATGTCAGTAACATAATAAGTACCGGCTAAGTTGTGATAAAGAATCGAATCAACTTTATCGCCTGTATTTAGATCGTCCATTTCACCAATGTAACGGTTGAAGTAGTTAACACTCCAGCTATCTTGACCGGCTTGAATGCTGAAGTTGTTACGAACTTCTGCATAAGCACCAAAGTTACCATCGATCTTGTTGGTGTAATCATTGTCTTCTTGTTCAAAGTTCAACAAGTAAGTTGTGTCATTGCTGATTTTCCAATCTAACGATAAGGCTTCAAAGTTATAGGCTAAGTTGAAATCTAAACCGCTAGTGTCTTGGCTACCTACGTTTGTTAACGAGTTAGTAAGATTAGACAAATCACCGTTTGCGCCAATGTTAAAGGTTTCACATGCAGCAGCTGAAGCATTAGCAAAACATTCTTCTAAACCAGCTTGAACATCTAAACGAGTGATTGCGTTGGTCACTTTAAAGCGCCAGTAATCAAGTGTTAACGATAGACCTTCAACATAGCTTGGTGAGTAAACTAAACCAGCGGTATAAGAGTCAGACTCTTCAGCTTTTAGATCATCATCAGACGTGTAACGAACTAGAATCTGTGGGTCCTGAGCATTGCCCCATGGATCATCCAAGTAGTCGTAAGAACCAGTGTCACCACCAAATAACTCGCTGATGCTTGGTGCACGGAAACCTGTTGCCGCTACAGTACGAAGCATCAAATCATCACTAGCTTCATAAGTTAGACCTACTTTCCAAGTAGACGCTTTACCGAATGTTGAGTAATCGTCATAACGCAGTGCAAATTCACCGGTTAATTTTTCAGTGAAAGGAACACTGACTTCTTGGAATACAGACAATACATTGTAATCACCGTCTGTAGCATCTTGCTGTGCAGCAGTACTGTCGCCAGCAACTGTTACAGGATCTGGATTGTAAAAACCGCTTTCATAACGGTATTCAGCACCAATAGCGAATGCAACTGCACCAGCACTTACATCAAACAACTCACCATTTAGGCCAGCAGAAACAACATGTTGCTCATTTCCGCCGTCAGCATTATCAGTAAAGCTAATGTCATTAACGATTTCACCTGTTAATGGAACACCTGTGAACCATGCATCTTGGTTAGCATAAACAGATTGCTTAAGATTGGTTGCATTGATAGAGTTCTCAACACTTGAATCAGCCTTGTTTTTGCCATACGTGTAAGCGATATCCCAGTTCATGCCTGTATTGATATCAAGTTCACCCGCTAATGCAGCAGAGATACGGAAAGTATCAGTGTCTTGAGAATAAATACGAGGACCGGCATCGGTAGTACGACGACGATAATTTACACGACCAGTATCATCAGCAGCAATTTCACCGTCTGTCATAGCTTGGTCAAGTGTTATACATGCTGCACCAGCAGCAACACCTGGAGCACCACATACGTTTAACATAACGTCAGCAGGTTGCGGAGCTAATTGCTGATCAGACTTACGCTTGGTGTAAAGCACGTCGCCTGTTAGCACTAAATTATTGTCTAATTCTTGAATCATGTTTGCAAACAAGCTGTAACGCTCATTTGGTGTTTGGTAATAACTGCTAGTGGTGTAGTCATAACCTGTAGAACGAGCTACCCATTCACCAGCGTCATTGCGCACTTTTCCGCCTAATGAACCGGTAGGTAAAAATGAACTTGCACCTGGCTCTGTCCAACTACGATCTGACTGAATAACACTTTCACGCTTTGAATACGCAGCACCAATAGTGTAGTTACCACCATCGGTGTTGAAACCGTATAAACCACTTAACTCGCCAGTTTCACCATCACTTTCACTGGTAGTACTACCGTTAAGATCTAGTTGGAAACCTTCGAAATCTTTCTTGGTGATGATGTTAACAACACCAGCGATAGCATCTGAACCGTATACTGCTGATGCACCATCTTTTAAGATTTCAACACGAGAGATCATCGATACAGGGATAGAGTTCAAATCGACAGAGCTGTCTGCACCTGAACCAGAGTTAACCATCCGACGACCATTTAATAACACTAGCGTACGTTGTGAACCCATACCGCGTAAGTCAACTTGCGCAACACCGTCTGAACCGTTGTTTGAACTAGAACCTAGAGCAGCACCAGCCATTGACGTTTGAGCTTGAAGTAGTTGGTCAACTGAAGTGAAACCTTCTGCGCGAATAGCTTCAGCTGAAATGATGGTTACTGGAGAAGCAGTTTCCATGTCTTGACGTTGAATACGAGAACCGGTGACTTCGATTCTTTCAACTTTCTGTTCATCGGCAGCAAATGCTACTGAAGAAAATAAGCCTGTTGTCGCGACACTTGTTGCTGCTACAGCTAATAAACTGCGGCGAATTGCCTTAGCAGTTAATGTGACTGAACTCATGAATAAACTCCCTATAACTTGGAATGAAATAAAACAAGTCGTTATATTTTTAATTATGAATAATTGGTCAGTGCCAATTACTGAAAAACATTATTAATGAATAAAAAACCTTTAGTCAATAAGGGCAACATGTGAACAACATCACATTTAACATGTGGATTGATAATTAATTTGACTTAAACCGATTCATTTAAAATCAATCAGTTACTTAATTTAACGGTAATTATCAAGATTGTTAACATTTTAAATCGCAAATAAAAGCACAAACAAAACACCATTAAAAAACAAATAAACACACCAATAAAAACAAAAACAAAACATTATTAACAATTTAAAAACAATCGATCATTAAATGTATCAAAAATTAATTCTCAATATTTTAAATATAATTGACTATTTGTCGTAAAAATCGTCAGAATGACATTTCAATATTACTGAGTATTTATTCAGAAAATTAACTTGTTAGCATTTTTATAAGCTAATCTATTCAAAATAGCCCTAATATCGGTCCTGACAAGCCCTGTTTATTAAACGGCAAAAAAGCCTGTTTGGTGATATTTAGTATAAGATAAGGAACTTTCTGACGGAGTACAGATACCGTATTTAACACAACATCAACATACTAGGTCGCAATCTTATTGTTAATTAAATGTAAAATAGACATGGTGTTTTGACATGGACTTATTAGCGCATTAAAGAAAAAGATTAACTAGCTAAAGTGATAAACCTCTGAAGAGCGAACACAAAAAGGAGCCGAAGCTCCTTTTTTATCAACTTACAGCAACGATTAACGAGTGCGTGGGCACACTTCGTCAGCGCTGAAGAAATAAGCAATTTCGCGTGCCGCTGATTCAACTGCATCAGAACCGTGAACTGCGTTTTCGTCGATGCTTGCAGCATAGTCAGCACGTAAGGTGCCACGAGCAGCTTCAGCTGGGTTAGTTGCACCCATGATTTCACGGTTAGCTAGAACAGCGTTTTCGCCTTCTAACACTTGAACCATTACTGGACCAGAAGTCATGAAAGAAACTAAAGCACCAAAGAAAGGACGTGCGCTATGTTCAGCGTAGAAACCTTCAGCTTGTTCTTTAGATAGTTGTACCATTTTAGAAGCAATGATCTTAAGACCAGCTGATTCAAAACGGTTATAAATAGCGCCAATGTGGTTTTTAGCAACTGCATCTGGCTTGATAATAGAAAATGTGCGTTCGATCGCCATAACTAGCTTCCTTAATGTGAGCAAGTTTAAAAAATTCGCGCGGATTATACGTAATTTAGCCATATATTCCTAGCCTTATCCGCTTTTACGGTGATATTTCATCACTAAATTGAGTCATTTTTATTAACATGACCCAATTTCTGCTCTTTGGTAATCGCTAAATCTTATTGTGCTGACTTGATGGACTTGTTGGCATTCTTTTCCATAAAGCCAATAATGGCGTCGGCAACGTCTTTTTGAGTCGCTTTTTCAATGCCTTCTAAACCAGGAGATGAGTTAACTTCCATCACAACCGGCCCATGGTTAGAACGTAATAAATCAACCCCAGCAATATTTAACCCCATTGTTTTTGCAGCGCGAAGCGCGACTGATCGCTCCTCCGGAGTTAATTTAACCAAAGTAGCACTGCCGCCACGATGTAAATTAGAACGAAACTCACCCGGCTTTGCTTGGCGCTTCATCGCAGCAATCACTTTATCGCCCAGCACAAAACAGCGAATATCAGCGCCTTGTGCTTCAGCAATATATTCTTGCACCATAATATTAGCTTTGAGTCCCATAAAGGCCTCAAGCACGCTCTCTGCAGCTTTGCGGGTTTCAGCTAATACCACGCCAATGCCCTGAGTACCTTCTAACAATTTAACCACTAATGGCGCACCGCCGACCATATCAATCAAATCAGGGATATCGCTGGGTTTATTGGCAAAACCAGTGATCGGCAAGCCAATACCTTGACGTGATAACAGCTGCATTGAACGCAATTTATCTCGTGAACGCGCAATTCCAATTGAACCATTAACCGCATACACACCCATCATTTCAAATTGACGTAATACTGCAGAACCGTAGAAGGTCACTGAAGCACCAATACGAGGGATGACAGCATCAAAATGACCCAGATCTTTACCCGCCATATGAATGCTAGGTTTGGTCATATTGATATTCATATAACACTTTAATGGATTAATAACTTTGACTTCGTGTCCGCGGGCGACAGCAGCTTCAACTAAGCGTTTAGTAGAATATAATTGCGGGCCTTGAGACAGTATTGCGATGCGCACAGAGTGCTCCAAAATTGGAATTTTCGCGCATCATACGCTGAGTTTATTTAAAATCAATGACTGGAATGACCACAGATAAAAAAAGAGCCAATCTAGCAAGATTGGCTCTTTTTTTTGTGATCAATTACCCGCTATAAATGGGATTATTGATACACTAATACTTCGGCAAACACTAACCTTCGCTGACCATATTGACTGTGTATTTAGGAATATCGATAATCATATCGCAATCCACCACTTTAGCTTGGCAAGATAAACGACTTTCAGGCTCAAGTCCCCATGCTTTATCTAGCATGTCGTCTTCTAGCTCATCACTTTCGTCAAGCTGTTCAAAACCTTCACGCACAATGACATGGCATGTAGTACAAGCACATGACTTTTCGCACGCATGTTCAATATGAATACCGTTACGCAGCGCAACGTTTAAAATGGTCTCACCCACTTCTGCTTCAAGTACTGCGCCGTCTGGACAAAGTTCTTGATGGGGTAAAAATACTAACTGTGGCATCATTTCACCTATATGTTGTCGACCGACTGCCCTTTTAGCGCCGCTCTAATAGAATTATCCATACGTCTTGACGCAAAATCTTGGGTTTTATCATCGAGATTTGCAATCGCTTTTTCAATGGCATCAATATCATCTTGCTGTGCTACGGCATCAAGTTGGGCAATCGCAACGACTAACTCTTCGCGTTCTTGCTCATCTAGAAGCGCTGCATCTTTTGCCAAAGCAGCATTAAGCGATTCGATCACCCGCGCCGCTTCAACTTTTTGTTCAGCCAGCATACGACGAGTAATGTCATCTTTAGCATACTTCATCGAATCTTTTAACATGGTTGCTATTTCAGTATCAGATAAACCAAATGACGGTTTAACTTGAATCGATGTCTTAACCCCGGTGGACTTTTCCATCGCGGTAACACTAAGCAAGCCATCAGCATCCACTTGGAATGTCACCCGGATATGTGCAGCACCTGCCGCTAGAGGCGGAATACCGTGTAAGGTAAAACGGGCCAATGAGCGACAATCATCAACGAGTTCACGCTCACCTTGCACCACATGGAATGCCATGGCCGTTTGACCATCTTTAAACGTGGTAAACTCTTGTGCGCGAGCAACGGGAATAGTGGTATTACGAGTAACCACTTTTTCAACCAGGCCGCCCATGGTTTCAACACCTAGGGATAATGGAATCACATCTAATAGTAACAAATCCGATTCAGGCTTATTACCAACAAGAATATCTGCTTGAATCGCGGCACCAATAGCAACAACACGATCAGGATCGATTGATGTCAATGGTGTCTTTTTGAAAAAAGTTTCAACTTGTTCACGCACCAATGGCACGCGAGTTGAGCCACCGACCATGACGGTTTCAATAACCTCATCCACACTCACGCCAGCATCACGTAAAGTACGACGACAACTGCCGATAGTTTTTTTCACCAACGCGCCAATTAACTCGTTAAGTAAGCTTTTATCGACAATGCAGGTTAATGTCTTTTCAGCTATGACGACAGAAGCTTCAACGCTGTCATTGTCAGTCAACGCTTCTTTAACTCGGCGAGCTTCAATCAGTAATTGACGTGCTAATTGACTGCCTGGTTCTGTTATCTGCCATGCCTGTTGTAAATGGCTCACGAGTAAGTGATCGAAATCATCACCACCCAATGCAGAATCACCACCTGTGGCTAACACTTCAAATACGCCACGGTTTAATCGTAAAACCGAGATATCGAAAGTACCGCCGCCCAAGTCGTAAATGGCAATCACACCTTCTTGCTTTGAATCTAATCCATAAGCAATGGCTGCAGCAGTGGGTTCGTTCAATAAACGTAATACTTTAACACCCAATAATTCAGCAGCGTCTTTGGTACCTTGACGTTGTGCATCATCAAAATACGCAGGTACGGTAATCACAACGCCTTCTAATTCACCACCTAACGTGGTTTCAGCTCGCGCAATTAAAGGTTTTAAAATTTCGGCAGACACTTGAATAGGATTAACTTGTCCCATCGGCGTAGTAAACACTGGCAAGCCGTTTTCACTCGCGTGTAATGCGTAGGGTAAACGATGTACACCAGACTGAATATCAGTGAGGCTACGTCCCATAAAACGCTTCACAGAAACGATGGTGTTTTGTGGTTCTAAAGCCGATTTGTCTTGAGCTTCATAGCCCACTAACACATTGGTTTCGCCATAATGCACCACAGACGGCAATGAATGACGACCTTGCTCATCAGGCAAAGTTAATGCTTGAGCACTTCTTACCGCAGCAACAAGTGAGTTGGTGGTACCAAGATCAATTCCAACCGCAAGACGATGCTGGTGCGGTGCGGCGCTTTGGCCAGGTTCTGCAATTTGCAACAGTGCCATAGTGTTCCAACTTGTTGTGTTATCGATTAGCCAAGCTAATCATAAATAATAAGGTTTAGAATTTAGGGCCAATTAGTCGAGCAAGCCATCTTCAATACGGGCTAACTCATCATGTAATTTTGCCATAAACTTTAGCTTACGAATTTGATCTGCCGCTAATAAAGCATCTGAACTTTCATCACTAATCAATAGCGTCGCTAGCTTAGTGAATAATGTTGACTCAAATTCAGCAAACGAATCATACAATTCATCAATTGATGACTGTGGTTCACTACTATCTTTGATGTCTTCAAGTGCTTCACGCCACTCCATTTGCTGCATCAAAAATGCACCATCTTTCAATGTTGTGGTTTCATGACTTAATTCAATTCCGCGCAAGCTCAACATATGTTCAGCACGGCGTAAGGGATTCTTTAACGTTTGATAGCCATCATTAACTTGTGCAGTACGCTGTACTGAAAGGAGCTTTTGTTGCTCGGTATCATTAGCGAATTTATCGGGATGAACCGCCCTTTGCAGGTCGCGATAGCGCTCTGCAAGTAAGGCGGTGTCGATATCAAAGGCAGGTACTACATTAAACAGATCGAAATAATTCATGGGCAGATATCATGCTTACTGTTTGATATAAAACGGCTTAATTAGATGAACAATGATTAAACGGTGAAACTTTCACCACAACCACACTCACCCTTTGCGTTAGGGTTATTGAACTGAAAACCTTCGTTTAGGCCTTCTTTGACAAAATCAAGTTCAATACCTTGCAAATAAATGAAGCTTTTTGCATCGATGATGATATTCACACCTTCGATATTATAAAGTTCATCATCGTCATTGAGATCGTCAACGAACTCAATGACGTATGCCATTCCTGAACAACCTGATGTTCTCAACCCAAGGCGCAAGCCGAGGCCTTTCCCGCGATTAGCAAGAAACGATCTAACTCGATCAGCCGCAGCGGGGGTCATTGAAATTGCCATCTTAACTCCAGGTATTACTTAGCTTGTCTGCTTTTGTACTCTTCAATTGCTGCTTTAATGGCATCTTCAGCCAAAATTGAGCAATGAATTTTAACCGGCGGCAATGCTAACTCTTCGGCGATGTCTGCATTCTTAATCGTCGCTGCTTCATCAACGCTTTTGCCTTTGACCCATTCTGTTACTAATGAGCTAGATGCAATTGCGCTACCGCAACCATAGGTTTTGAATTTTGCATCTTCAATAATGCCGTCAGCATTAATTTTAAGTTGCAATTTCATTACATCACCACAGGCGGGTGCACCAACCATACCAGTTACTACTGATGGATCGTTCTTATCAAATGAACCTACGTTACGTGGGTTTTCATAATGATCGATTACTTTTTCGCTATAAGCCATGATACTGCTCCAAAATCTGTGTCGTTATCAGTTTACGATTTAATGGTATTACACTCATTTAATAAGATTAAATTAGTGATGTGCCCATTGGACTTGCTCTAAATCGATACCATCTTTGAACATCTCCCATAATGGAGACATTTCACGTAACTTATCGATAGATTCAGTTATCGTTTTGATAGCGTGGTCAATTTCTTCATCAGTCGTAAAGCGACCAATAGAGAAACGAATCGAGCTATGTGCCATTTCATCATTTAAACCCAAAGCACGTAATACGTAGCTTGGCTCTAAACTTGCTGAAGTACAGGCTGAACCTGAAGAAACCGCTAAGTCTTTCAAGGCCATCATTAACGACTCGCCTTCAACAAAGTTGAAGCTCACGTTAAAAATACCACTATAGCGTTGTTCCATATCACCGTTGATATAGGTTTCTTCAATGTGTTTAATACCGTTCCACAACTTATCGCGTAGATGAGTAATACGTGCGCTATCAGCTGCCATGTCCTGTTTTGCAACAACGGCAGCCTCACCTAAACCAACGATTTGATGTGTTGCTAGTGTGCCACTACGCATACCGCGTTCGTGTCCACCACCGTGCATTTGCGATTCAAGACGAATACGTGGCTTACGGCGAACATATAATGCGCCGATACCTTTTGGTCCATACATTTTATGGCCAGAAATCGAAATCAAATCAACTTTGGTGGTTTGAACGTCAATTGGTATTTTGCCAGCACTTTGTGCCGCATCCATGTGGAAAAAGATGCCTTTTGAACGACATAATTCACCAATTGCGTTGATATCATGGATAACACCAATCTCGTTGTTAACGTGCATAATGCTGACTAAAATAGTGTCATCACGCATCGCCGCTTCTAAGCGTTCCATTGGGATAATGCCGTTAGCATCGGGAACAAGATAAGTGACTTCATAACCTTCACGTTCTAACTGACGGCACGTGTCTAACGTTGCTTTATGTTCAGTTTTACTGGTGATGATGTGCTTGCCCTTTTTATGATAAAAATGGGCAATACCTTTAATCGCAAGGTTACTTGACTCTGTCGCACCTGATGTGAAAACAATTTCACGGTGATCAGCATTAATTAAATCGGCAACTTGATTACGGGCGACATCAACCGCCTCTTCTGCTTGCCAACCATAACGATGTGAACGCGATGCTGGATTACCAAACACACCGTCCATTGTCATGTGTTGCATCATTTTTTCTGCGACACGCGGATCTACAGGGGTTGTTGCGGCATAATCTAAATAGATAGGAAGCTTCATAACACACTCCGTACTTAGCAGTCTCAGATGAGGCTACATACAACGTACAAATAATAATTATATATCAATCAACATAGCTGAGTTACAAACTCACTCTATGTTCCTTTTGTATTTCATCTTGCTTTAACGAGATAAATCTTACATCTCGCTTTTGCATTAAACCTGCAAGAGAAATACTGTTTAAAAAATCTGAAATTTGTTTACTTAAGTCACCCCATAAAGAATGGGTTAGGCAACGAGTACCGCTTTGGCAGTTACCTTTTCCTTGACAACGAGTGGCATCTACAGATTCGTCAACAGCATGCACGACCATGCCAACTGAGATATCGACGGCTTCTAAACCTAATCGATAACCACCACCGGGTCCGCGGACACTCGACACTAGACCATGTTTACGTAACTTAGCGAAGAGTTGTTCAAGATAAGACAAAGAGATACCTTGTCTTTCAGAAATATCGGCTAAAGGTACAGGACCAGTAGCAGAGTGAATCGCAACATCCAGCATAGCTGTCACTGCATAGCGACCTTTTGATGTAAGTTTCATAACTTGTACTGCTCCCAAAAAGTATGCAGTAATTTCAACATACCCGAGTAATTTAGTCAAGTATTAATCCTACTAAAACACTCGGGTATTATGGCATTGCTTATAACCAAAAGGTCCATGTTTTCGCAGGGCGTATTTAACCTTTTTATCTTGTAAGATTCAATGCCGACACGGAAATTAATCGCATTATCGGCCATTTCTTTGACTTGAATCTACAATGACTTACGGATTATTAAATACTCGGGTCGAACTTATCAATGTCATGTTTACGATTAGTGGCCGCTTCTCGAGAAGCTTCATCGAATGCATCAACGGTTAACTCTGGCAACTTTTTAGTACAGACTTCACCGCCCATTTGTTGAATGGCATTACACAGTTCTTGTACTTTAGAGTCCATCAAATGCATATGGTCAAGCATTTGCCCAATCGCATTAGCGACCGGATCTGGATTGTCTGGTGACACAGCGTACGCATCAAAACCGTACTTTTTGGCCATTTCGGTGCGACGTTCAGTTTTTTCTTTTGACTGGTTGGTCGGCGAAGCCACTACACGTCCAGGAATACCTACGACGGTATGATCGCTTGCGACATCTTTAACAACCACAGAATTAGAGCCAACACGTGCACCATCATGCATAGTGATAGGTCCAAGTACTTTGGCCCCTGCACCAATAACCACATTATTACCTAATGTAGGATGACGTTTGCCTGGCTGCCAGGTGGTCCCACCCAAAGTAACGCTATGATAAAGTGTGCAATCATCACCGATTTCAGCGGTTTCACCAATAACGACACCCATACCATGGTCAATAAAAAAACGTCGACCAATCGTCGCGCCAGGATGAATTTCAACACCCGTTAACCAACGCGAAAATGTTGATAAACAACGCGCAGTAAAGCGCCAGTTGGCAAGCCAGAGTTTATGACTAATACGGTGGATCCAAATCGCGTGCATACCGGGATAATTAAATATTATCTCTAAGGTACTGTTTGCGGCTGGATCTCGATGATATATCGATTCAATGTCTTCTTTTAGTCTATCGATGACGCCCATGGTATGTTCCTTTACTGCTTAATCTTGTTTATCCATTTTCTTATCAATGGAAGTCAAAATACCACGAAGAATATTCATCTCTGGTGCTTCAATACGTGCACGAGTGTATAAACGACGAAGTTTAGTCATCACTTGTCCAGGATGATTCTTAATCACAAACCCTGTTTTAGACAACGTCGACTCTAAATGGACAAAGAAACGTTCTAGCTCAGAGGTTAATGGATATTCATCCGTTACAGCGGGTGTTTCTGTTTGCGCTAGATGGGCAACTCGAGTTTCATAACAAATAATTTGTACTGCTTGAGCCAAGTTTAGCGAGCTATATTCTGGGTTTGCCGGAATAGCTACATGGTAGGTACATTTTTGTAACTCTTCATTACTTAAGCCATGATTCTCACGACCAAAAACAATAGCAACAGGGCCATTTAAGCTTTCTTTAGTGAGTTTCAAACCCGCTTCACGAGGATCAAGCATCGGCCAATCAAGAGTACGGCTGCGTGCACTCGTGGCAATGACTAGACTACAATCGGCTATGGCTTCTTCTAACGAATCAACTCGCGTAAGGTTTTTCAGAATGTCTGACGCACCAGCAGCTAGTGCTATCGATTGCCCATCAGGCTCTGTTCTTGGCTCTGCAAGATATAAATTTGATAAGCCCATGGTTTTCATCGCTCTAGCAGTAGAGCCAATATTACCAGGGTGTGAGGTACCAACTAAAACAACACGAATATTACTGAGCATGTAGCACTTTCTTTTAGCTAAAAATATTATCCGTATATTATCACAATCGTTAAAAATTACGTTATATGAAAATCTGCATTTGATATAACTGTCAAATTAAGTATAATGCGGGCGCTATTTTACTCGTTCTTTAACATCCAGGGGATTGCAATGCATCCGATGCTGACTATTGCCACGCGCGCTGCTCGCGCCGCGGGCCAAACTATTATGCGCGCCTATACTGAACTTGACCGTGTTGAGGTAAGCAGTAAAGGTATTAATGATTTTGTGACTAGTGTAGACAAGGAAGTAGAAGCAACTATTACATATCAAATTCGTAAATCTTATCCAGACCACACCATTATTGGTGAAGAAAACGGTGAAAACCGTGGTACTGATAAAGACTACATTTGGATTGTTGATCCTTTGGATGGCACTAACAACTTCGTTCGTGGTATTCCTCACTTCGCGGTATCTATCGCATTACAATATAAAGGCAAAATTGAAGTTGCCGTTATTTACGATCCTGTCCGTGAAGAATTATTTTCAGCAATTCGCGGCAAAGGCGCTAAGCTCAATGATTTCCGTTTACGTGTAACCAACGTAAATGATTTGAGCAGCACCATGATTGGCACCGGTTTCCCATTCAAAGCACGTCAACACACTGAAAGCTATATGGCTATTTTGGGTGAAGTATTCCCATTATGTGCTGATATCCGTCGTGGTGGTTCTGCTGCATTAGATTTAGCTTACGTCGCTGCAGGCCGTTTAGATGGTTTCTTTGAAATTGGTCTTAAGCCGTGGGACATTGCTGCGGGCGACTTAATTTGTCGTGAAGCTGGCGGTACTGTTACTGACTTTATGGGCGGACACAACTATATGGTTTCAGGAAACATTGTGGCTGGTAGTCCAAAAGTGACCACGCAATTAGTTAAAACTATGCGTCCCCTACTAAATGAAGGTTTAAAACGTTAATCGTTTACCTTTATTTAGACAAACCGCTAGAGCATCGCTTTAGCGGTTTTTTTATGTCTATTGAATGGCATGACTCTAGCCTCGTGAAGGATTAATCTGAGCCTAGTAAAGATAAAACGCTAACTAATGACTCATAACGGCGTAAATCATACTATATCGATATTGAGTGGAGAGTATATTAACCACTTATTCTGCAAACCACAGTTTATCTCAAAAAATCGACCCAGATCACTGGGAAATTATGCGGAAGTCGTCAATAATAGTGTTTTGATTTTATTAATGAAGATGACTATGCCATTACTGCGAAAAGTAGGACTAAAATCCTTAAAAAATATCGAACATTTAGTATTATTAATTATCGCACTGGCAACGGTATTTGCTATTGGTGAAGAAATTCTCCACATGATTGCCATTCGAACCGTCGAGCTGGCCGATTTACTATTACTGTTTATTTATCTTGAAGTTTTAGCGATGGTCGTTAATTATATTGAGTCCGGTAAATTACCTATTCGTATGCCGCTTTATATTGCAATTGTTGCATTGGCTCGATACTTGATTTTAGACATGAAAGGCATGGAAGATTGGCGTATTTTAGCCATTTCACTGTCGACAATTTTACTGGCTGGCACGGTAATTGTGATCCGTTGGGGTCAGTTGAAAATGCCTTACCCTAAAAACCAAGACTACGATAATTAATCGCCTTAACTGCCACTCAACATACCGAGTATCGATGGCTCAGCATTATAATGATAATTTTGTCTTGCTTAACAAAGCAGTTATGCTAAAAATTACTAACAGCATAGAAAGGTAAATTTATAAGTCGATGTAAAACGTTAACACTCAGCACTGAATGTTAACGACAACAATAATGAGCTAAACAATAGAATGTTGTAAGGCTAGCGGTAATTAGGCATCTATAGTCTTGATGTTGAATTATCGCCAAACAACAGTTCAAGATGCCGATAGACGGATCATTTCAAGGAGAAACAGGATGGGCCAAGAGCCAACAGGATTCGAAGAGAAACGCGGTTCGTTACGTGTAGATATGGAAGCTGAGCGGATCCGCCTAGATTGGATTAATGCTCATGGAGAATCATGTGTCGACCATGGTATCTGCATCGATCTTGCTCGCAAAGGGGTATTATTTGACTTTAAAACCTCTTTTAAAGTGGGTGATTTGATAGCCTTAACGTTCAATGAAAACACCGATAAACAAAATACCATTAAAGGCCAAGTTTGCCGTTGCACCGAATGCTCACCTCATAGTTACCATATTGCTTTACAGCTAATTTAATTGATTATTTTCATGCAGTCCTTTATGGCTGCTCTATACTCAAGATAAAATACTAATCGATATTTTCGGTGCTACAAAGCGCCTAGCATCAAGGATCACAACATGATATTGCTGGTTGGTGGAGAAAAAGGTGGCAGTGGCAAAAGCTGTTTAGCACAAAATATTGCTGTACATATTAGCCAAAAACACGATGCGAATGTACTTATGGTTGACTGCGATCCGCAACGAACTACATCCGACTGGATCCAAGCTCGTAATAATGACCCCAGCCTAAAAGCCATCAATTGTATTCAGCTTTATGGAAAAATCCGTAATGATCTACTGAGTCTTAATGATCGGTTTGACTATGTCATTGTTGATTGTGGTGGCCAGGATAATCTAGCAATGCGAGCTGCCATGTCTGTCGCAACCTATGTTGTTATCCCACTTCGTCCTAAGCGACGCGATCTTAAAACCTTACCTCATATGGAAGACATGCTCAGTACTTGTAAAATGGTCAATCCTAAAATGATTGCCGCCATTGTGATAACACAATGCCCTGCACTGCCATCTCAAGGTAAACGGATTTTAGAAGCTAAGGAAGTGGTTGAGTCTTTTGGTTTACGCGCACTCAATTCAGTGACGTTTAGTCGTAACATCTATGATGACAGCGAAGAAAGCGGCTCTTCAGTGCTTGAAATCGATCCTAGCGGTAAAGCGGCAGATGAAATTAGAGCCATTGCCGATGAGCTTTTTGCCATTCCACCAGAAAATAGTTATGAGTTTAACTGATCTTAAGCGCAAGAAACCCAAAGATACCCGAGTAAAGGTATCTGTAGACGACTTTATCGAAGATGCTAATAATTATGCGTTAGGTCTTGGGGCATCGCATGGTCAACCCGATATCACTTCAACAACTCAAGAGTTCTTAAAAGGGCTCGATAAAAAAAGCACTAAAATTTATCGTCATGCCACTTTCACACTGACCGAAAAAAGCATTTCACAATTGGATGAGATAGCCAAAACCAGCAAAGTTGCCAAATCCAAAATTCTCAGAATACTCATTGATGAGTTTTATCAGCAAAGTAGTGTGAAACAATCTGATTTATTGCGTAAAACATCACGTTAACAGCAACAGTTTTTGGTTAATATCTTCAGAATATACTGGCATAGATGCGGTCCTGTGATGCACCAAATACCGAAGTTATAGCGTATTACCGATTGTGAGCAATGATATGTTGAGACAACTCATCATGGTCGACTCATTAGTCGTGACAAAACGTGGTAGTTCAGCGATGCATCGAAATACAATATCCCAGTTCTAAAACAACCTTAGTTGATAACCTATTGTTACTATTGATGGCTTTTTAACAACAGACTGAAATTGAAATAGTATGGTTTTATATTACATTCACATTCTGAAAACCAGATGCTGAGAACTAGACTTGACTAACCTGTTAATACACGCTCACAAGAGTCAATAATATATCCACCACAATTTGACTGCGTTTAATTAATCCAAAGAGAATATATGTCGTTAATAATACTGCTAACACAGCAAATGTGTGTTTACTTAGTTATCGTTTACTTAGTCAGTAAAACGCCATTGTTTAAACTTTTCGCAGAAACATCAAAAAGATTACCGCACAAAATTTTTATCTATCTGGTGTTCTCAAGCTTTTGCATTATGGCGACTTACTTTGGTGAGCAAACATCTGGAGCCATCGCCAATACTCGTGCTATGGGCGCTGTGTTGGGCGGATTATTAGGTGGACCAGTCACTGGTCTACTGGTTGGGTTAACTGGTGGATTACACCGTTATTCAATGGGTGGATTCACTGATATTGCTTGCGCCATATCCACCACCTTAGAAGGCTTATCCGCGGGTATGATCAGTTATTACTTCAAAAAAGCCGGTAAATCAGAAATAGTTTATCAGCCAATTGTGGTATTTGGTGTGACGTTTATGGCTGAAATAATGCAGATGTCGATAATTGTATTAATCGCAAAACCCTTTGACCAAGCCTGGGAATTAGTCAAACTCATCGCCCCGCCAATGCTACTGATTAACTCACTAGGCGCGGCGATGTTTATGAGTATTGTTCGCGACCAAAAGGCCATGTTTGATAAACTTTCTTCCAGCTTTTCGACTAAAGCACTCAAAATAGCTGAGCGCAGTGTCGGCTTACTGTCTAAGGGGTTTGATTTAGAGTCGAGCCAAAAAGTCGCCCAGATAGTAATAGAAGAAACCCAAGTCGGCGCAGTCGCCATTACCGACACCACTAAATTACTGGCATTTATTGGGCTTGGTGCCGATCACCATATACCTAATACGCCTATTTCCTCAAAAATCACTCTCGAAGCCATCGCACAAAATAGTGTGATGTTTGCTGATGGTGTCGATACCACTTATTCCTGTTCTATATCGCCCAATTGCAGTTTAGGCTCAAGCCTAGTTATTCCGCTGCGCAGTAACGACGAAGTCATTGGCACCATTAAATTATACGAGCCTAAAAACAAATTGTTTTTAAACATTAATCGTACTTTAGGCGAAGGTATTGCCAGGTTACTGTCTAACCAAATTCTTTATGGCCGCTTTGAACAACAGCAAAACTTATTGATGCAAGCAGAGATAAAATTGCTACAAGCTCAAGTTAATCCGCACTTTTTATTTAATGCACTCAATACAATCAGTGCGATTATTAAGCGTGACCCGCAAATGTCTAAACAATTATTACAGCAGTTATCGCAATTTTTACGCATCAACTTAACCCGAACGACTGGACTTGTGACAATGGCTGATGAACTTGAGCACATAGACGCTTACCTAGCCATTGAACGCGCCCGTTTTATCGACAAACTGCACGTCAACATAGATATTGCTATGATTTATCATCACCAAAAAATGCCTGCATTTACCTTACAGCCTTTGATTGAAAATGCAGTTAAACACGGTACGTCGCGGATGCTCGATGCTGGTGTTATTGATGTTAAAGCCACATTAGACGGCGATGACTTATTGCTTAACGTGACCGATAATGCCGGTTTATATCAACCCTCTAAAAACACAGATGGTTTAGGCATGAACTTAGTCCACAAACGAATTCAAAATTTATTTGGCAGCCAATACGGTATTGAAGTTGAGTGTGAACCCGATGTATTCACCCGCGTTAGTGTGCGTTTACCGTTAAAGGAAATTGACCAATGATCTCGTGCTTAATCATTGATGATGAACCCTTCGCCCGCCAAGAAGTGGCAGATTTACTCGACAAACATCCTGATATCAAAGTCCTTGGACAGTGTAGTAATGCTATTGAAGCACTACAACAAATTAACCTGTTAAAGCCCGATCTGATTTTTGTTGATATTCAAATGCCACGGATAAATGGCATGGAGTTAATCGCCATGCTTAATCCTGAAAAAATGCCACGAGCAGTATTTATTACCGCATTTGATGAATATGCGATCAAAGCATTTGATAACAATGCATTCGACTACTTACTTAAACCCATCGATGAAAAACGCTTTAACCAAACTTTAGACAAAGTACGCACCAACATGACGCCGCAACTAATGACGCAGATACTGCCAACGCAATTAGCCCATTTACCCTGCTACAGTGGCAATAAACTCAAAGTTGTCGCTACCGCTGATGTAGAATTTATAGTCAGTGATGTAGGCGGTATTCACGTGTGCTCCAATAAAGGTTTCAGTCACACCCAATTAACCCTTAAGGTATTAGAACAAAAAACCGCGCTATTTCGTTGCCATAAACAATACTTACTGGCCACAAGTGCTATTTCAGAAATTGAAATCACCGACACGGGTGCAGAAGTCACCACCCATAGCGGGGCAAAAGTACCTGTGTCACGTCGTTATCTTAAAGAGTTAAAGCAGTTGCTTGGATTTCAATAACTAGGTATACGCCACATAAAGCGTGACATGCACCACATTTGCCCAACCACCAACACCGCTCAGGATGACTATTTACCGCTTACTCAGCCTTTTTAACCTGTCACTCAGTTAGTCCCAAATACCCTATTTTGATGTTTTAAAATGATGTCACTATAAAAATGGGGAGATAACAAAATGACGTGGTTTTTACTTTGTGTAGGCCTGCTAATTGGCGGCTATTTTATTTATGGGGCTTTTGTCGAAAAAGTGTTCGGCATTAACACCCAAAGACAAACGCCTGCTTTCACTCAGACAGACGGTGTCGACTTCGTACCGATGTCTAAAGGGAAAGTATATTTAATTCAACTGTTAAACATTGCTGGTGTCGGTCCAATTTTTGGTCCGATCCTAGGTGCCCTTTATGGCCCGGCGGCGATGCTATGGATAGTATTTGGTTGTATTTTTGCCGGTGCGGTTCACGATTATTTTTCGGGGATGTTATCGGTACGCAATAACGGTCAATCAGTTCCTAACTTGGCTGGTAAATATTTAGGTAAAAATGCCAAACACTTTATGAACTTGTTTGCCATTATCTTATTGTTGCTAGTTGGCGTGGTGTTTATCTCTGCTCCTGCAGGATTACTAAGCAAACTTACCGGACTAGATGTCACCATCTTTGTTGGTATCATTTTTGTGTATTATTTAATTGCTACCATCGTGCCTATCGACAAGATTATTGGTCGCTTATATCCATTCTTTGGTGCATTACTGGTCTTTATGTCACTCGGACTGATTATAGCGTTAGCATTATCAACCGAACATACCATGTTACCTGGCTTTGAAATGGGTGACTTCTTTAGCAACTTAAACCCAAATGACATGCCATTATGGCCAGCCTTGTTCATCACGATTGCATGTGGTGCAGTATCGGGATTCCATGCAACACAATCACCTTTAATGGCGCGCTGCGTTGAAAATGAATCAAACGGCCGCTTTGTGTTTTTTGGCGCCATGATTGGTGAAGGTGTTATTGCATTAATTTGGTGTGCAATTGCATTATCATTCTTTGGTGGTGTTGAAGGATTGAATGTCGGTATGGCTGGTAACCCAGCAAATGTTGTATACGAAGCATCTAATGGGCTATTGGGTACATTTGGTGGCTTCTTGGCTATCTTAGGTGTCATTGTATTGCCTATCACCTCTGGCGATACCGCATTTCGTTCAGCGCGATTAATTTTGGCAGAGTTCTTTAACATCAAGCAAATTGAGTTACCGAAGCGTTTAATGCTCGCGTTACCATTATTTGTCGTCGGTGCCGTATTGACTCAAGTCGACTTTGGTATTATCTGGCGCTACTTTGGTGTCGCAAACCAGACTACTGCTGTATTAATGTTATGGACCGCTTCAGCTTACTTACTGCGCTACAATAAATTCCATTGGATTTGTACTGTACCGGCTATGTTCATGACCTGTGTTGTGATTAGCTTTATGTTGAACTCATCAACATTAGGTGCAGGTCTACCGATGACGGTGTCAACCATTGCAGGTTTAGTCACTACCGCAATCATTGCGACAATGATTATTATTAAAACCAAAGGCAAAGGGGATATTGACACTGACGAAGATGACAAAGTTGAACTAGTCAACGAGCTATAGAGGTTAATATCATCAATAAACGGCAGCTTCGGCTGCCGTTTTTGTGTTGATATCACTTTGGCAACAATGTGGGTATAATATTGCCAAACTTAATTAGCTCGCACGGCTCATGACACAAGCAAACAATCCGCTTCACGGCATAAAACTAGAAACTATCGTGACTTCACTCGTTGAAAAGTACGGCTGGGAAGAGCTCGCATCTAGGATAAACATTCAGTGTTTCAAAGATAACCCGAGTGTAAAATCAACCTTGAAGTTTTTACGTAAAACGCCTTGGGCTCGTGACAAAGTTGAATACTTATATCGTAAAGCAAACAAGCTGCCATTACCGCCGCCTAAAGAAGATAGCCGTGGATCATTTTCCGCTAAATCTCGGCCAGCCAAAGCCAAAGTGAATGCGGCTAAACCTGCAGCAAATAAAGTCGTTTCTGCTAAAGCTAGCTCAGAGACTGCATCGACAGAACCTGTGAATGCCAATATTTGGGGAACTAGCTCAAATTAATGTATTCACCTATTCACATTGGTAGGGCTTATAGCGGAAATTCAAAAATTAAGCGCCACACTTTAAGCCCACCACCGACTTGATAACTTAATCCAAAATGTTCAATTTCGACACTGTCTAAGCCTATCGCACTCAAGTTGATAGGTTTAGAGAATGCTAGCGTTGCGCCTATTTCATAGGTGTATGAGGTTAGAACATCTTTCCCAACTGGGGTAACAAATTTTAGTTTATCGAAATACCAGTGTCCGGCAATAAACAATCTCGGTTCAACCCGGACATCTTGCCACTGCCAATCATAATTAACCCCAAAATCTACACCTGTTTTAAAAACCGAATAGCCTTCTGTGCTGTCGTTTTGATTACTTTGGTAACCTGCATAATAAATCCGATTTACCCAAATAGGGGTAAACAAAGGCGCATCAAGTTTATAGAGTGCAGAAACGCCAGTGGAAAAAATACCCACATGACTGTAAGTTGAAAAATTATGTCCATAGCCTAAATCAACATAGCTCTCAAGCGTTAACTTGTCGTCCACCAGCCAGTGATATTCAAGCCCAGGGGTTAGAGTAATTGTGCCGACATTGTTAGGAATGCTGCCTTGAGGTAGGTCATTAAAGGAGTAATCAAAAAAACCAAATGATGCAGTAAAGCGTAACTTCAATAAATAGTCATCTGTTGAGTCAAGCACAAATCCCATAGGAATATTGGCGACAGCAGCGCTTTGGCCAGAAGTTCGATACACACCGCTGCCTAGGTAATTGGCAAATGCATAATGAGACGCGTCAGGTTCAGTGATAAGCTCAGGTGGTGTAGTCGGCGTTAATTCAGCAGCATGACTCATACTGCTACAAACAATAAGCAATATCATCAAAGATAAGCGGAAGGTTACATCTATAAAACGCAGGTAATCAAACAATGATGATTCAATAAGCGGTAAGTTCTGCCTTTGTTTCATCATCATTTAGACTATTATTGTTGCAGACTATTCATCGTGGAAATGGTATTCCGACATCATATGGCCCAACTCTGTTGATTTGGTCTTTAAGTATGATTCGTTATAGCGATTCTTTCCCACTTGTAACGGAATACGTTCTGCGACTTCGATACCCATATTTTGCATCGCCATCACTTTACGCGGGTTATTGGTCATCAACTTTACTTTAGTCACGCCAATTTGCGTTAACATCGGCAAAACCATGTCGTATTTACGCATATCAGCTTCAAAGCCTAAACGCTCATTCGCTTCAACCGTATTAGCACCAGCATCTTGCAGCTCGTAAGCTCTTATTTTATTAAGCAACCCAATACCACGGCCTTCCTGGCGCAAGTACAGAAGAAACCCCTGCCCTTGTTCAGCAATACTCTGCATTGCTGCTTGTAATTGAAAACCACAATCACAACGTAAACTAAATAATGCATCACCGGTCAAACATTCAGAATGAATACGACCTAACATGGGCTCTGTGGGATCCAGTTGACCAAATGTCAAAGCAACGTGTTCTTTACCTGTCGCGGTTTCTTCAAAACCGTGCATAGCAAAAACACCCCAAGGAGTGGGTAACTTAGATGTTGCGATATACTTTACCGACATGAATTAACCTTACGACAACTAACTGTAAAAGAAAATATTAGAACTTAGCAGGCGCAAAACCCGTCACATCTTTTATGCCCATTTCACGGCCTAATGCCGTTAAAGGATGCACAACGACTAAACCTTTAACCGACTTGTTTAACTTACCCATATCGGCTTGTTCGGCTTTAGTCAGCACGCGCTTAAATCCTAACGCTTTCAGCGCCACACCTTCTTTGCTGAACTCGCGAGTTTGCTGGCCTTTAATGCTGGCGATTCGCTTAGTCACTGTCGCCACTTCTTTCTTAAACTGCAGGACAATCGTGGCATCGCCACGTGCTTCAGCCGCAGCTAACTTGCGACGAAACTTGTCTAATTTATCATTCAATGTCTGCAGTTCTAGCTTTAAATTCATTTGATTACCTTAAGTGCTTTGGCGTGTTAGTGAATCGTTTACGCTTATACGTTTATCACAACACCGTTTCGGAGGCAGATTATATACCCAAAACCACCTAAGATGCGAATAGCAAACGCTTCATATATGAATGTACAGGCAAAGTTTTTCACCCTGTACAAACAATCTGGATATTATCGCATTACAATTAATCATCAGCGTGAGATGCGGTGCACTTATTGGATAACAAATACTAATGTGTGCTTAAGCCACTTAATACCTAAGCTTTACCATGATTTATGCCCTTTATTGGCAAGTTAACCATGCTCATTCCTCACTCAAATTGTGCAATTGATCAGCAATCAAATCACCAAAATCCATTCTTTGCCACATTTATCACAACACACCATTGCAATACTTATGATAATCATTATCATTCGCAACATTGTTAATAAAGAGCCTAACCCGTTATGACGCCATTACGTTTATCGCTACTCGCCCTTGCTTGTCAAAGTGTACTGTTTCCCGTTTATGCTCACGCACAAACGCCTACTTCCCAATCTGAGGTTACAACACAACCTGCAGATGATACGACCAATGCATCATCCTCTACCAATTATGAACGAATAACAGTTTATGGCAGACAAAACCAAGTAGTGATGAACTCCGGCTTAGCAACCAAATCTGATATGTCGCTGATGGAAACGCCTGCCGCGGTGGTGATTGTTGATGAAGCATTAATTGATGCCCAAGGCATCACCAACATGCAAGATTTGGTTCGTAACATCAGCGGCGTAACTCAAGCGGGTAATAATTATGGTATTGGCGACAATTTAGTCGTGCGCGGATTAGGTGCCAACTACACTTACGATGGTATGTATGGCGGTGCTGGATTAGGTAACACCTTTAATCCAACTCGTTCACTAACCAACGTGAGTTCCGTTGAAGTACTCAAGGGCCCTGCTACTGGTCTGTATGGTATGGGCAGCGCGGGTGGCGTGATTAACCTTATTGAGAAAAAACCTCAATTTGACAGTAAACAGTTGTTTGAAGCTGAAGTGGGTCAATGGGATAGTTATTCTCTCATGGCCGATTCTACGGGCGGAATAACTGACGATTTAGCCTATCGCCTCGTGGCAAAAACGGCTCGTAGTACAGGTTATCGAGATCTTGGTACCGACCGCGATGAAATATATGGCTCGCTTAAATATGTATTGAATGAAAACCAAAATATTATGCTATCAACAGCATATATTAGCGATGCGATCCCCGTTGATTCAATCGGCCATCCTATCCGCATTTATAACGCAGCTTCAGTCGAGGGGAAAACCGCTGGTGAAGTCAGCTGGCAAGACTTAGTCAACGACCCTACCAGTAATGGTTTACAACTCACAGACGATCAGCGCCAACAATTAACCGACTCGTTAAGCGCAAATGATGGCCTAACACCGTATGAGTTTGGTCATAACGGTCTTATTTCACCAATGGCGAAAGACAATGAAGGCGAAGAGTTGCGCTTTAAACTAAGTCATAATGTGTACTTAACCGATGACTTATTTTTAAACCAACAACTGCAATACCGTAATTACGAAACCAGCTTTGCTCGTCAAACAGGGGCTTATAATTATGTTTATTGGCAACGTAGTGGCGTCATTAACGCTGACCCACGTGCGCCCTTGGTTGAAGATGGCACTCTATACCCTTATGCGGCACGCCGTCAGGAATACCGTAAAGTCTCGGCAGAAGAAAAGTCATGGCAGTATTTTGCCGACTTACGTTATGACTTCGACATTGGCAATATCAGTAACGAATTATTGGTTAATGCTAACTTTGAAGATCGCGATATTCGCTTTAAACAGTATTCAATTTACGACGCCGATTATACCTTGAAAGATGCCGATGGTAATTTGTCATATCAAGGTTCACTACCGTATATTTATGATATCCGTAACCCCAATTGGGGCGAAGGTGAATTTGAAGACTACGATCCATTATTAACCAGTAACTACAATAAATCTGTCACAGCTTGGGGCTTAGGCTTACAACATGTGGGTTATTTAGGTGGCGGGTTTACTAGCCGTATTGGTGTCGCATTCAATGAAATTAAACAAAGTTATGAACACTTGGGTGTCGATGCTCGTTACAGTAGTAGCTTAGCAGACCCTCAACCAGAAGCGGATACCACAGATAACGGTGTAACCTACAATTTAGGCCTAACTTATATGCCTACTGACGATATCTCTATTTTCGTTAATCATTCTAAAGGCCGTACAGCATACAGTGTGTTAGGCGATGTAAAAGGCAATGAAGCAGACCGTGAAGATTCTCAATCTATCAGTAATGATTTAGGTATTCGTGCCAAAGCATTTGATGATCAATTGCTCGCATCTTTGGTCTTTTTCAAAACATCACGTACTAATGTGGCTTATACCAATCCAGAATACGAAAGCAGCGAAGCAACACCTGATATCTTCCCGTATTTTTACGACGGCAGCGAAGATACTAAAGGGGTCGAGTTAGATCTGAATGCATATTTAAGTGACCAATGGAAAGTCAACGTTAACGCGGTTTACCAAGATGCTAGAGACAATCAAAATCCAAATAGTAGTGATTATGGCCAACGCCAAAAAGGTGTACCTTACGTCACAGCGGGCGCTTGGGTAACTTATGCCGCAGAATTTGCCTTACCAGCACCGGTATCAATCAGTCTTGGGGCTAAATATGTCGATGAACGCAGCACACACTCTAGCTCATTTGGTATTCCAGATGGTTATGTGCCAAGTTATACGGTAATCGATTCAGCGATTAGTTATGACGTTGAACGTTATAAAATCCAATTGAACATTAATAACTTATTTAATGAAACATATTACGATAAGGCGATGTTCTTAGGCGGATTACCCGGCGAAGAGCGTAATGCGAAGTTAACCCTAACTTATCGTATTTAAAAACATATCAATCTGGATTTTGTTTGCTCGAAATCTAGATCTCAATTTAGCGCTAAATCTAACGCTAAATAGAGTAACGAGATGATGAAAGCACTGCCTGTGGCAGTGCTTTTTTTATCGCTATCAATGAGGATAATTGACTATCTAGGCTACTTGTAGGATAAACAACACATTAATTCAGCGGCTTACCTTAGGACATTATTTCATGGCTCATACCATTTTCACACCATACACATTGAGCAATGGTGCCATCATCCCCAATAGATTGGTTAAAGCCGCAATGGAAGAAAACCTTGCTAACACCTTACAACAACCTGATGACGCATTGTTCAACTTGTATGAAACATGGGCAAAAGGCGGCGTCGGATTAATGATCACTGGTAATGTGATGATTGATCCCTTAGCCATGACAGGTCCTGGCGGAGTGGTATTAGATCCCAACAGCGCACTTGAGCCGTTCATCCAATGGGCCAAAACAGCTAAGCAAAATAGCGCCAGAATATGGATGCAAATCAATCATCCAGGCCGTCAGGTGTTTAAAGCGATGGGCGGTAAAAACCTAGCCCCTTCTGCCATCGCACTCGATTTAGGCAAACACTCATCAATGTTCTCTCAACCAAAAGCGATGACAACAGCAGACATTGAAGAGGTTATCCAACGGTTTGTTACCACGGCACAATTGGCTCAACAAGCTGGGTTTGATGGGGTGCAAATTCATGCTGCACACGGATATTTGCTAGCTCAATTTTTATCGCCGTTAACCAATCAACGTAATGATCAATGGGGCGGAAAGCTTGAAAATCGTGCCAAGTTATTACTCGAAGTGGTTAAGCAAGTAAGACTTCAATGTGGTGCCGATTTCGACATAGCAGTAAAACTCAACTCTGCCGATTTCCAACGCGGTGGCTTTGATGTCGACGACGCCGAAACCGTCATTAATATGTTGGCACAGTATCACGTTGAAATGGTGGAATTATCAGGTGGCAGCTACGAAGCACCAGCCATGCAAGGTCGCAGTGCTGATGAGCGAACGTTAGCTCGAGAGGCTTATTTTTTAAGTTTAACAGCGCAATTGGTCCAGCGTAGCCCTATTCCATTAATGTTAACCGGAGGTATTCATCGCCTGCCTGTGGCTCAACAAGTTATTGATGCTGGTTTTGCATTATGTGGTATCGCTAGCGCCCTCGCCTTCTATCCTGACTTAGCCAATAGATGGCAAATTCAGCCAGAGTTTGTCCCGTCAATTCCAACAGTGAATTGGCAGAGTAAACCTTTGGCTGGACTGGCGACGATGGCCGTCATTAAACGCCAACTTCGTCGTGTAAGCCAAGGTAAGTCGCCACACACTAATGATTCACCATTGTGGAGTTTATTAATCGATCAATATAAAACCAAACAGCGCACTAAACGTTATCGCCATATTGTGGGTCTTTCTAATCATTAACGGGTTAACGATTAGCGGATTAAACATTTATTTGCTAACGATTAGCGCGCTGACAGTTAACGTGCTGGACATTAAGCGACTCGTCTTAACGCCTTCATATAAAACGCTAGCGCATAAAACGATGGATCTGTTGATTGCTACTGCCGCGCCATAATAGCGCGGGGTCGGCTTTGTCTTGCTCATACTTACCGTCAATCAACACATCCACAAAGTTCACCACAGTTTGTTGCTGCGGTGTAAGTTCAGCCAGTTGATAACCGGTCCACAGCCAAATATCTTTATCGGGACATTCCAGCTTTACCCGCGTAACCAATTTTAGTACGCCTTCAAAATTGGCGGGATGCAGCGGATCGCCACCACTTAACGACAAGCCTCGACGGTAAATACGAGTATCGGTTAAATCATCAATAATCTGATCTTCTAGTGCTTGGCTAAAAATATGGCCAGCATCTACACGCCAAGTACTTTGGTTATAGCAACCTTTACAACCATGCTCGCAACCGCTGACAAATAACGTACAGCGGGTGCCTTCACCGTTAATCACATCAACGCTATGATATGCACTGTAATGCATTATAAATGCTTCACTCTACGCTTAACTTCTTCTTGCTTACCGAAGTTAAATGGTCGTGCATCTGGGCTACCTAAATAACCACACACGCGACGAGTAACAGACACTCGGCTTGGCTCATGATTACCACATTTAGGACACACAAAGCCCTTACTAGTACAATTAAATTCACCAATAAAACCGCAATCGTAACACTCATCAATGGGAGTATTGGTGCCGTAATATGGCACTCGGCTATAACTGTAATCCCAAACGTTTTCGAGCGCTTCAATATTGTGCTGCATGTTGGGATATTCGCCGTAACAAATAAACCCACCATTGGCGATCGCTGGATAAGGTTGTTCAAAATCAATCTTATCAAAAGGATTTACTTTCTTTTCGACATCTAAGTGAAAACTATTGGTGTAATAGCCTTTGTCGGTCACACCTGCCACTACGCCAAACTGGGTAGTATCAAGCTGACAAAAACGGCTGCATAAATTTTCACTTGGGGTACTGTATAAACTAAAGCCATAACCTGTTTGTTGTTTCCAAGACTCAGTGGCTTGCTTTAAATGACTAATAATGGCGACAGCTTTATCACGTAATTGTGTGTTATCAAACACATGTTCAGCATTGCTATATAAAGCATTAATGGTTTCGTGAAGACCAATAAACCCTAACGAAATTGATGCCCGGCCATTTTTAAAGATTTCGCTCACATCATCATCCGCATTTAGGCGCACACCACAGGCGCCTTCCATATAAAGGATTGGTGCCACTCGTGCTTTGACTCCGGCTAAACGGGCAATACGCGTTTCTAAGGCTTTGCGGGCAATTAACAAACGCTCATCGAGTATTTGATAAAAACGCTGTTCATCTTTACCTGCTTCCAACGCTATACGCGGTAAATTAAGACTGACAACACCTAGATTATTGCGGCCTTCATGGACCAATTGACCATTTTCTTCATAGGCGCCCAAAAATGAGCGACATCCCATTGGGGTTTTAAACGAACCGGTGACTTTCACGACTTGATCATAATTGAGAATATCTGGGTACATGCGCATACTTGAACACGTTAAGGCCATCTTTTTGATATCGTAATTAACATCAGTCGCTTTATGATTCACGCCATCTTTAATGGCAAACACCAATTTTGGAAAGACTGCTGTTTTACGATTTTTACCTAAACCCGCCATACGTACAGTTAACATCGATTGCTGAATTAAACGCGACTCCCACGACACGCCTAAACCAAAACCAAATGTGACAAATGGCGTTTGCCCATTAGCGGTATGCAAGGTATTCACTTCATATTCAAGTGACTGGAATGCGTCATGACACTCTTTTTCGGTTTGCGTCATCGCATAACCTTCTACGTCAGCCACTTGCCATTTTTTAGCGACGCTAAGGTGCTTTTGGTAACTGATTTGCACAAACTCAGCTAACACTTCGTCGATACGGTTAATCGTGGTACCACCATAAATATGGCTCGCGACCTGGGCAATAATTTGCGCCGTAACAGCAGTGGCAGTTGAGATAGACTTAGGCGGTTCTATTTCAGCATTACCCATTTTAAAACCATGCGTTAACATGCCGGCTAAATCAATTAGCATGCAGTTAAACATCGGGAAAAAAGGCGCATAATCTAAGTCGTGATAGTGAATTTCGCCTTTTTCATGGGCGGCTACCACATCTTTTGGCAGTAAATGGGTTTTGGCATAATGCTTGGCCACAATGCCCGCTAATAAGTCTCGCTGGGTCGGGATGACTTTGGCATCTTTATTGGCATTTTCGTTTAAAATCGCACTATCCGATTGCTCAACTAAACCGCGAATAGCACAATTTAATTTACTCTGGGTTTCACGGTGTTTATCTCTATCGTGACGGTACTCAATGTAATGACGCGCCACCGACTTAAACGGGCCCGACATTAATAAATTTTCAACTGCATCTTGTAGTTCGTGAATATCAACTTCGGTCTTCACAGCCATTTGCTGCTCTACCGTCTGCGCTAACTGCTGTGCATATTGATGGTCGGCTATACCTGCAGACTCCATTGCTGCCACAACAGCCTCTTTGATTCGACATCCATCAAACGCAGTTCGGCATCCATCCCTTTTCACTACTACAAGCATACAACCATCCTTTACAAGCACTATATATAGCGCTTTAATACACGCACAACACAAGATAGAGTGTATTAGACACATTTACGCGGAGTAATACCTTGATCCAGATCATAATTGTCGGCAGTACTTAATATTGAAAAAACACTTGCTATCAACGATAGATATTGTAGGAATAGCAACTAATTTTGACAGGCTAATACAAGGGGATAAAATCGACATAATTTAGCGATTTGGGATGCTTTGCTGAATCGATAATCTGATGTGCAAACGCCATAAGGGTTGTATTTGACAACTTAAAATGGTGCTGAATGACGGTATTAAGTCATTGATCGAACCTTAAATGGCTAGATCAACAACATAAATAACGTACCCACTGTATCTAATGACTCGGTAGTTATCGTTAGATAATTGCGGGTAGACCATTGCGGATAGATCATTGCGGGCAAGTCACTACTAGATAACTACTCGATAACTACTAGATAATGACTAAAACACTATGAGAGAACCATGAGATAACTACTAGATAACGATGAGAGAGTGAATAATCTTATCAACTACATCAGACTGCGCAGGTTAGACAATGCCCTAGTTGAATAACAAACGCGGATTTAATGACAAATACCGATAAAATAGCAAGCATTCACTTAGCGGCAATCAACGGGTGTATTTATCATAAACACACCACTATACTTGATACCGCTTCAACATTTCTTTAAGGTCGCTTCGATTAAATGTTTAATATCACTTACAGCCTGCTCACCGGCTTTAATCGCTTCTTTAGCGCGATGAAACTCCATGGTGCCAATATCACCCACATCAGGTACGATGCAAATATCAGGAGGCTCGCCCATTAGGCGTGAACGTTTATGGCGTTGTTCTAGAATATCCATCGATTGTGACATCACCGCCAGCATACCCGGATGGGATTTTGAACTTCCTAAAGAGAATTTATCGGTTAAGCCATTCATATAATCTTTGCCTTTACCCCATAGGTCCATAAAGCCAGATTCAAGCTCGCGCTTTTCATCAATAGGTTCAGACTTAGTGGCTTTGCGGCTTTTTACTTGCTCTGGGATTAAGTGCATTTGGCCACGACGATGGCCATTTAAATCCACCGCAATAACCACATCAACGCCCATAGAGCGAGCTAATGATACCGGCACAGGATTCACTACCGCACCGTCCACAACCCAGCGATGCCCTTGCTGTACTGGGGGTAAAAAGCCCGGCATTGAACATGAAGCCCTAACCGCATGGCGTAAGTCACCTTCTTTAAACCAAATCTCTTGCCCAGAATATAAATCTGTCGCGACTGCAGCAAAGGGACGATTCAGCTGTTCAATGTTAAGGTCGCCAATACGATTAGCCAATACATCAAATACTTTTTCACCACTGATAAGTCCGCCTTTGCGCCAGCCTAAATCCATTAACCCGAGTACATCCCAACTTGAAAATCCACTCACCCAGGTTTCAAGTTCACCCAAATGATTATTGGCATAGGCAGCACCCACTAATGCACCTACCGAACAACCTGCCACTTTGTCAGGATAAATATCTAACTTGGCTAAACCATTCAATACCCCAATATGTGCCCAACCTTTAGCGGCTCCACTGCCTAGCGCTAATCCCACGGTGAGCTTTGTCATCTTTCGTTCCTTCCATGCTCGGTATTCAATTTTACGATACGCCCGCCTGAATCGTCCCATAGCGACGTCGAACTCAGGCAATAATATAAAGCTAAAAAATAGCATAACTAAAGCGACTCTTGTTGGCTATAGCAAGGTGAAACAGCTATAATCGTCGGCTATCATTTTTTAGGGGATTTACCTTTGCAATTTACCGATTTTTCGTTGGACAAGCGCCTGCTTGACAGTCTAAAGCACCTTGGCATTTCTACGCCTACCGATGTTCAAGCGCAAGCACTTCCCATTGCCTTATCAGGTAAAGATTTAATGGCATCGTCTAAAACCGGCTCAGGTAAAACCTTAGCGTTTTTATTGCCCGCAATGCAACGCGTGATATCCACTAGAGCATTGTCGAAAAAAGATCCTCGGGTACTTATCTTGTTACCGACTCGTGAATTAGCCCAGCAAGTTTATGGCCAATTACGTTTATTAGTCGCCAATACCCAATATAAAGCCATTAGCGTACTCGGCGGTGAGAACTTTAACGACCAAGCCAAAGCATTGGCCAGAGATCCACATTTCATTGTTGCCACACCGGGACGTATTGCGGATCACTTACAACAGCGCCACTTATATTTAAATGGCTTAGAATTACTGGTTCTTGACGAAGCTGACCGTATGCTCGATTTAGGTTTTGCGCCACAGCTAAAAGCCATTAATGATGCAGCTGATCATAAGCGTCGCCAAACGTTAATGTTTTCAGCTACGTTAGATCATGAAAGCATCGGTGACATTGCAACAACATTGCTCAAAACACCAAGCCATGTCTCTATCGGTGAGTCTTACACTGAACATAAAGATATTGAGCAAAGAATTATTTTGGTTGACCATTTAGACCATAAACAAGCCTTGCTACAGCATATCTTAAGCCAAGAGCAACACAAGCAAGTGATTGTATTTACCGCTACGCGTTCAGATACCGACCGTTTAGCCACGCTATTGGCTGCGCAAGGTTTTGCCACCTCAGCACTCAGTGGTGATTTAAAGCAATCGGCTCGTAACCAAATTATGGATCAATTTGCTCGTGGCCAATCAAAAATATTAGTGACAACCGATGTGGCATCACGCGGCCTTGATTTAATCAACGTATCATTAGTGATTAACTTTGATATGCCAAAGTTTGCAGAAGAGTACGTCCACCGTATTGGTCGTACTGGCCGTGCAGGCGCTAAAGGTGATGCGGTTTCATTTGTAGGTCCTAAAGATTGGGACAGTTTTAAAAAAGTACAATTGTTTTTACGTAAAAATTTCGACCTCACGGTGATTGAAGGCTTAAAGGCCAAATTTAGCGGTCTAAAAGATAAGCCTCAGGCAGGCAAAGCTGGTACCAGTGCAAAAGCAGCTGTGATCAGCAATAGAGTTAGCGCACCTAAAAAACCTAAAGCGGCACCAAAGAGTGATAAACGCTTTATCACTGGCGTCGATGTCGGTGATGCGCCAGTTCGCCGTAAAGTTAAGCCTATTGTCATTATCGAAGACGACGGCACAGCAGAAGACTAAATAGCCCATAAATCGCAGGTAATCTGCAAGTAGATGACCAACAAACTGCGATGACAGAATAATGAATGTAGGGCAGTACACTGCCCTGCAACAAATGAACGATAACGAGCATGCCAACGGCACACTCGTATGAATAAACCAGTAAGGATTAACATGAAAATTTGTGGTGTGGAATTAAAAGGCGGCGAAGCCATTATCTGTTTACTGACCTATGAAGGCGAAACCTATAACGTGCCAGCATGTCGTAAAGTTTCATTCAGTATTTCACAATCAGCTAGCACGGACTCAATTCGTGAGTTTGATTTTGCGTTTAAAAAACTAATGAGCGACTACAAAGTCGATGAAATAGCTATTATTGAACGTGAACAAAAAGGCAAGTTTGCCGGCAGTGCCACCAGCTTCAAACTTGAAGCGGTACTTCAATTAATGGACCTTCCAGTTTCGCTTATTTCTCCATTGATTATTAAAGAGCAATTAAAGCGTAACCCGCCACAAGTTGACTTTGAATCATTGGATCTAAAACGCGTGCAGCTTAATGCATTTGATGTTGCTTATGTTCAGCATAACCGACTCATCTTCGGTAAAGTGTAACCCACCGCTTTCACCGTTCTATATTGGCGTTATCGATACCGACTCAGATAACGGTAACGCCAAAAAATCAGTTGAACTACAACCATGTCAGATACTAAAACTAAAAAACCTAAAGCCCCACCTAAAATGCCAGTCAAGTCGGCAAGCCAATCATTAAAGCCAAAAACAGATCTCAGCCTGTTAGTCACCAGTGCCGACATTAAAAAGCAGCAAAGTGAACAAAGTGCATTGCGTTATTTGAATGGTTATCGTCCTGACGTGGTCGAGAAAATTCGCCAACTCGTTGACGCTAACGCCTTAGCTGCCCACTTTTTAACACGCTACCCAAAAATACACGACGTTCGCACAGACAAAGCCTTATACGATATGGCGCTGACATTAAAAAATACCTATATGCGTCAGTCAGACCCATTAGCCAAAGTCATTTTTGACGAAAAAATCAGCTTAAGCCACCATGCCCTGGGTTTGCATTCTTATGTTAATCGCCGCCAAGGTAATAAAGTGAAAGCCAAAAATGAAATTAGAATTGCAGCACACTTAAAACACGTTCCGTTTGAGCTATTACAAATGGTAGTGGTGCACGAATTGGCCCATCTGCGGGAAAAGGAACACAACAAAGCTTTTTATCAACTATGCAGCTTTATGTTAGCGGATTACCACCAATTAGAATTTGATATGCGAGTATGGTTAGTAGCTGAAGAAGTCGGACAATCGCCCTACGCGAAGTAATCGATAAGCTATTGGCTCAATATTTTGTTTTAAAAAGACCCAGATACTGAGGGCTTGCAAACAGACCCCTCCATACTGAACAGAACAAATTAATCCATAAGTTAAGCACCGACATATTCAAGTTTGATTGTGTTGTAACTCATTTATGGACAAAGGTTAGTTTAAGATCTGGCCTGCAGCCACTAACGTCGCAAATAACCGGATATCAAAAGCCGCATGGCGCGAAGCGGCGCAGTTCTTGACAGTCCGAGTTAATTTGCCTTGTTAGATTTTTGCCTTGCCGGCTTCTGTTGCCTCTGGAACTTCTACAAGGCTTCCAGATTTACAGTCATAAATATAGCCATAAATTGGAATATCACCTGGAACCATTGAGTTACTTCTGATTCGCTGAACATCCTCCAAAACACTTTTTTCTTGATCACTGATAGTTAACCAATTGATGTATTTACCATCGGTTGTACCACCACCAGCATTGCTATCGTGCCAACCCGAGGCATCAACGCTTGCGGTTTTGAGACTACCAGACAACAAACCACCCATAATTTCATTGTTGAATGTTTCCATCCCACAATCCGTATGGTGAATTACAAACCATTCTTTCGTTCCAAGTAACTTATATGAAATTACCAAGGAACGGATGGCATCATCACTTGCTCGGCCACCCGCATTACGAATCACATGGGCATCACCTTCAGCAAGACCTGCATATTTTGCAGGATCTAAACGAGCATCCATGCATGTAAGTATTGCAAACTGCCTTCCCGGAGGCATTGGTAGATTACCTTTATCTCCAAAGTCAGCCACGTAATTAGCATTTGCAGATGTTACTTCCTCTACTATTTTACTCATCATCATTCTCCTTTGTTTTGCCGCCAATTTTTCTCTATTGCTAGTTTCCACGACAGATTATGAAAACCTAACATTTTAGTCTTTATGCGTTGTGTTATTTGCGACGCATTAATCGCTTGTTGGACTTAGCCGATGCCTAGTCAAAGCTAATTGACATACTTAATGCTATTTTTGATGCGGGCTCTGGGCTACAGAGCCGTTTTTTGGTCAATTGATATCGAGTAGTGGGTAAGTTTTCATTGAAATCACTTTTCATAGTATTTTTCTATCATACATCTTTAAGCTTGGCTGATTCAATGAGGGTTATAAACTCAATTGAAACCGAGAATTTTTATGATTACATAACGAGAAACAAAACGGCTAATTTACAAAAGGCAAATTATAACTGTGCTTATGCACAGCATTAAAGGTCTATGCCTTCTATGGTATTTGTTGAAAAAAATAGCATGAAGCTCACATGGTTGTGAGCTTAGCTTTCGCGGTACAGGTCGTTATTTGGCATCCATGCCACCACGACATTAGTGAATCCATTCACATCAGATTCCAATCGAAATCGAAAGCGTTAGCATTTTCACTCTTTACAACAAAATGGGCCGAAGCCGTATTCAAATGAGATTCAACGCTGAATTAATCCCTATGGCGACCTTTTCGCTCTGTTGTTTAAGTAAATAAGGAAAATATTGCGGGGCAGCGGGGCCAATTATTTTGTAAACTATAAGAGGGAACTACCGTTGGTTTCCTCTTGGTCTGGTGTGGTCGAAGCGCCACGTTCGTAGTGGCCGCAGGCCAGGAAATTAACCATGATCCCTATTTCTATAATGAATTAACATAACTACTTTTAGCTTTAATTACGATAGCTTTAATTACGATAGCTTTCAAGATGATACAACTGTATAAATTGAACAGGAATTACTCACAAGCAGAGCGTTAGATAGAAAGTTCTGTCCAATTCAGTAGATTCAAAGCAGTGCTAGTGGTTTGATCCGCCTTGTGGCTTCATCACGGCCAATACTAGCCCTTTTATCACGAGTCCCTTATCACCAACCTAATGCCGCCATTTTATTATTCGCTATGCGCTTATTAGTAACATGCTCAAACATTAATAACTGAGTCACAATTTTCGCACCTAAGTCCAAGGCAAGATATATACAAACTGTAACCACTGTAACTACTGGTATATGCTGCAAACCACTGTTAAATCAATTCCTTATTCGATTTATTCTAAGAGAGTTTCATCATAATGACTCTTTTCAAATAAGCAGTTTGTTACAAAGGTTATGACTGGTAAACATTTCAATTTATATCATCTTTATTGAAAGCATTTATCACAATATTTAGAGTAAATATTGTTCGATTTCAGTGCAATGCTGCTCAGCATTGTACCGCTGTAAAACTAATCTAAACTGCAAAACCAAAAGCCACACTCTCAACATGCTGATTTATAATATAAAAAAATAATAACCACACTTGGCATAAATCTTCCTTTCATATTGTTTGTCAGTGAAATGTGCAAAACGCAGGTTACATCAGCGTTAACCAACGTCGTTTCTTGCAACAACATCGCCCAGTTCTGTCCCAAAGAGCACTATAAGCAGCGTCAACACGCGGTATTAATAAACTAAAACACGCTTTAATACCTGGGTAAATTCGGAGTTCATTACAATCAATCTTGGTTATTAGCTGTGTGAATTGGTGACGTATCACACACAAAACCTATTGGAGTGACATGTTAAACGCGTTAATCCCACTTTCAGCATTACTCATATCTAATGCATTCTTAATTCTTGGCCATGGTTTATTACTGACTCTGCTCCCCATTGCGGCGAGTGAATCTGGTTTTAGCGATACTCAAGTCGCTTTAACCGGATCGGGTTACTTTTTAGGATTTGTTTCCGGCTGTTTAGCCACACCCTATATGCTAAAACGAGTTGGGCATATTCGTAGCTTTGCTGTATTGGCAACATGTTACTCGGTGGTCATCTTACTATTTCCTTTATTACCCGTGTTTTATAGTTGGATGTTATTAAGGTTTTTAATCGGGGTGATGATTTCTGGTTTATACATGATCATTGAAAGCTGGCTAAACGGCACGTCAACAGCGAATAATAGAGGAACAATACTGTCTATTTATACCACGCTAAATTTAATCATGGTGATGTGTGGCCAACAACTGTTCAATTTAGGCAGCGAGCACGAATCGATGCTATTCGGTCTAGCCGCTATATTTATCTCTATCGCAATCATTCCGGTGTCACTGACACGTTCATCAGCACCTGCGGTGGTAAATCACGTTAAGTTGAATATGGCCAAGGTATGGCGGCACTCTCACGTTGCACTGATTGGAGCCGTGGTTGCTGGTTTTGTCACAGGTGCATTTTGGGCATTAGCGCCTATTTACGCTAAAGATAATGGTTTTGACAGTATTCAACTCGGTACATTTTTATCTGCTACCGTCCTTGGCGGAGCTTGTTTTCAAGTACCACTAGGTAAGTTATCCGATAGGTTTGATAGGCGCAGTGTTTTGATGTTTACTGCCTTAGGTGGCTCCTTGGTGTCATTACTCTTCGTCACTCTTCCTTACGTAGTCACTACTTTTGGCGGTTGGCCAGCAGCAATATCAGCCTTTTTTTGGGGAGGGACATGTATGACGCTATACGCAATATGCTTAGCCCATGCTAATGACAACGCCACCGCTGAAGATTTTGTTGAAATAAGCAGTGCCATGCTTATCACTCTTGGGTTATCGTCGGCTATTGGTGCGCCTATGGCTTCACTTGCGATGGGATTATTTGGCGCCAAGGGTCTATATGCCTTTACCAGTTCATGTTTGGCGATTTTCTTCGTGATAGTATTATTAAGACGCCGCAGCCATATTGCCCCCTCAACACTTGCAACAAAAGAAAGTTTTCGTGCCGTCACCGATATGGCAAGCCCAACAGCATATGAAATGGACCCCAGAACTGAGATAGATCCACAAGCGGAAGCACTGCAACGATAAGTAATAACAAGGGACAACCGTTACCGCTAGTATTGAGCACTCGTTAAGTACTGTGATTTAACAACAAAAAATGCAGCCTATATAGGCTGCATTTTTATCGTTCAGAGTTCGCTTACACGCGTTGTGATTAGCCTAAATCCATCATCATGCTACGGCTATGCACCAAAGCTTGAAACGCTTGTAGTTGCTTTTTAGGTAATACAGTAGCTTCTGCAATATTGGCTTTCATTGCGTCGATAGGACGACCATTTACAATAAACTCATAATGTAAGTGAGGACCTGTTGAAGCACCAGTATTACCCGACAATCCAATCGGTTGACCGCGAGTTACACGTTGGCCTCTTTTAACTAAAAACTTCGATAAATGCAGGTAGCGTGTGCTGACCTTATTGTCGTGTTGAATCACAATATAGTTGCCTGCATAAGGATGTTTAGTCACCATAGTAACTATGCCATCTCCCGGTGCTACGACTTGCGTACCTATTGGGGTAGCAAAATCAGTGCCGTTATGTGGACGAATACGACCAGTAATTGGGTGTTTACGGTTAGGGTTAAAGCGCGAACTTAAACGAACTTTTCGATTAAGCGGAATACGTTGAAAAGCAGGCGTTAAACTTTGACCTTCAATGTCGTAATAATTGCCATCGACATTTTGAAACGCGGTAATGTCGCGACGGCCGGTATTAATACGAATGCCTTCAATCGATGTTGTGCCTGTTGGTTCACCTTCAACAAATTGGTCGTTAACCAAAACCGAAAAAGTATCACCTGCGCGCAACTCACGAGAAAAGTTTAATTTCGTTTTTAACAGAGTTTCAACTTTTTGAATTTCAGCGGCACTTAAACCAGCGTTTTTAGCCGATACATAAAAAGAGCCGTTAATTTCTCCGCCAACGATGCGATTTTGCCAAATGCCATCGATGTTAATGTCATTAACACCGTAAGTTCCGTCTTTAAAACGGGAGAATACCACTTGGTGAGCAGGGCTAAAGTACAGTTCTAGCTTATCAAGCTCGCCATTAGCGTTGTCCCAAAATTGGATTCGGTTACCCGGCAGAAGTGTATCTAGTGCTAAGACTTCTAAATCAGCCTCAAGTACTTTATACATGGTTCGTTGGTCGATACCGGCTAATTCAAATAAATGACTTAAGGTATCACCACTTTCAATCACGCGATTTAAAATCGGTGAAATAGGCTTTACCAGCTTCAAAGCGCTATCTTGTTGAGCTATGTGTGGCAATAACGAATCGATATCGATTGCCACTGGAATACGTTGTGATGAAAACTCTTGTTGTGTTGGCCATAATAAAGCCGCCCCGACAACAAATACACTCGCTAGCAAGACTTTCTTGTGCAAGTTTGGCAAGTTCAATTGACTTACCGCTGGCCTTTGGAAGCCCATAATTTTACTCATTAGCAATGTCTAATCCACCCTAAAAGATGACGCTTTATATTTTTTATTTTTCTTTTACTGCAAATTGTTATTGCGATATTGGGCATAAATTCAGTTAACTCTATGCCTTCATGTCGTTTTTTATGGTGAATATGACCCAATATTTGATACTACGGCATCCGGTATAAACAGCTAAAAATACGGACTTTTGCACTCAAATTGCATATCAACGCTCTTTTATATCAAAAAATAATCATTTTACAAATATAAAATGATATTTAATTAATAATTAATTTGAACTCGATTACAGTAATCATGGGAGTTTGAGGCAGATCAAGACCCACTTACAGCAAACTCACCCTGCAATTTACTGATACCAAGACCGTTCATTTTAGTCACTTTTATCTGTACATCGATCCGCTCTTTCATGGCTTCAATGTGGCTAATGACACCAATCATTTTGCCCGATGCATTTAAATTATCTAATGCGTCTAGTGCGGTATCTAATGTTTGGCTATCCAACGTACCAAAGCCTTCATCTAAAAACAGTGAGTCAATGCTCGTTTTATGACTAACAAGGTCAGATAATGCGAGCGCAAGGGCTAAGCTCACTAAAAAGCTTTCACCACCCGACAAGGTTCTGGTGTCTCGCACTGCATCACCTTGCCAGGTATCGAGTACTTGTAGCTCTAAATCAACCGACTCTTTGCGTTCAAGTAAGTACCGGCCTTGCAAACGTTCTAGCTGCCTGTTCGCCAATGCCACTAAATGGTCTAAAGTAAGCCCTTGAGCAAACTTACGGAACTTATCGCCCTTTTGTGAGCCAATTAACGAATGCAGGTACGCAAGATCGTCGTAATCTTGTTGCATTTGAGCTTGTTCCGCTAACAGTTGCTGTTGCCCTGCCCGCTTATTGGTATCTTGCTCTAACTCATGACTTAAGCGCCACAGTGTTTGCTTGTCTTGTTGGTGCTTAGCTTCCATCGTTTGATATTGCAGCATTGTATCGCCGTGTTGAGTAATATCGTATCCGTGTTGCTCTGCCAGCTGCGCTAACTCCGTTTGTTTTGTTAAGGCTTGCTCAACTAACGTATTGGCTTTGACAATGTCGTTATCAAGTTGCAGTTTTAATTGCTGTAAGGTGTGACGCTCTTGTGGCGTCAATAAGGCTTGCTCAAATGATTGTTGATCTGCAAATGGACTTGATTGTAATGCCACTTGCCATTTTTCCTGCAACTGTTGTAACTCTTGATTAGCCTTGGTTGTTTGCTGCGTTGTCGATTGCAGCTGTACTTGCAAACCAGCAAAATGTTTATCCGCCGCTTGCAGTTGTTGTTGAATTGAGACAAATACCTGCTGAGCTTGATCTACTGCGTGTTGGCTAAGCAGCTTTTCATCTTCAACCACTTTCTCTGCAAACACGGCTTTACGCTTTGTGAGTACCGAATCGAGTTGCTCGTTAAGCGTAACCACTTGCTTAGTCACTTCCGCTAGCTTGGTTGCTATTTCAGAGGTGTGTAGATTGTTTGCGGTGAGTTTTTCTGCGGTGACACTGAGCTGCTGTTGGTTATCGATAGCCTGCTGCTGCGCTTCAATCCAACGTTCAAGTTGTTGTTGTAAATGATGCAGCCAAGCGTCGGCATTCTCTAGTGTCGGCGGCGTTAATCCTGTGGCAATAATGTGTGCATCCAGTGCGCTGCTAAGTTGTTGTAGTTGCTTGTTAACAGATTCAATTTGCTGCTGATGACTCACTAAACCTTGGGATAAATTATCAAGCTGTTGTTGCAATAATCCTTGCTGATTAACCAACACTGCCAACGCTTGCTCTGCTTGGGTAGCATTGTGCTGATGTTGATGTAAGGTTTTTTGGCATTGGTTAAGCTGGCTTATCGTTTGGGCAAGTTGCTGCTGTTTGGCTTCTGACTGGTCAATATAATCAGTTAGTTTATGTTGTTGCTGCTCATGTAATTCAAGCGTTACTGCAAGCACCTGAGTATGTTGTTGCCACTGTTGCTCAGTTAATTGTAATTCAGTTTGCGCTAGGCTCAATTGCTTGAGCGAATTGTCATAGTTAACTTGCAATGCCGTTTGTTGATTTTTAAGCTGCTCACCTTGCTGTTTAATCGCATCAAGTTCAATTTGTAGTTGCTGCATTCTTTGCTCGGTAACAGACACATTCAATGCTTCATAACGCTCAACTAACGGGTGCTCTGTCGAACCGCACAATGCACAAGGCTCACCGGCTTTAAGCTTGGCACGCTCTAAGGTTAAATTGGCTATTTGCTGTTCTTGCTGCAATATGGTTTGCAGATCTTTTACTTGCTGATTTTTTTCACTCCACTGGGTTCTTACCTGCGAAAGTGAATGCGCTAAAGCCTGTAAATCAGTGTTAAATTGCACCGATTGACTGCTTAATTGCTGGCATTGTTGCTGCTGACGCACATAGTGACTAAATAGCTGGGTTAACTGATAACGCCCAGCTTGCTGCTCGACCAGTTGTTGGTAGACATGATTAATCTGACTTTCGTCTTGGCCAGCCAATAATGCCGTTATTGCTTGCTGGCTGTCGGCTTGTTGAGCCAACGCTTGGGTGACCGCCGTTTTGGCCAGTTCTATTTGTGGCGAAAGCTCAGATAACGTTGTTTGAGTTTGCTCGATATTATGTTGTTGCTGAACTCGTTGAGTGTCAAGTTGGCTCAACTGCTGGTTTAATTGCAACACTTGGCTATATTGCGTCTGCCAAGCCGCAAACTTTTTGGCCACTTCTTGGCCTTGTGGCAAACTATCAAGTTGTTGCTGTATGTCTTGCTTTGCCGACGTGAGTTGCTGTTGCAACGCCATCAACTGTTGCTGTTGCTCAATCGTTTTGTGTTGTTGCTCAGCCGTTTGCTGATGGCTTAATCTGACCTGAGACAACTGATAGTTCAATTGGCTAATGTGTTGGTCTAACGGCAACACCTGTTTGTCGATAAGATTAAGCAAATCTTTGTGTGCTTGATTGGTTTTATCAACGCCTTGCTCAGCTTGCGTTTGCTTGTGGGTGTGCTGTTGCAGTGTTTGTTCAGCTACACCAACCTGTTCCGTTAACTGTTCAATCTGTTCCGATAATACTCGGGTGCTTAACTGGGCTTTTTGTTGCTGTTCAAATAGAGGCTGGATTTGCTGTGCTGGCTCACTATGTTCAAGTCGAGTTAGTTCATCGCTATGTTGCTGTACGCGAGACAGTGCTAGTTGCTGTTGAGCCTGAACGTTAACTAATGTCTGCTGCGATTGCTCAGTATTGTCCGCCCAGGTAATAAATTGGCTTAATTGAGCTAATTGCTGTTGATCGATCACAAGCGCCTGATTGAGTTGTTCAATCTGTAGTTGCTGCGCCACAACTTGTTGTTGATCAAATAACTCAACACTGCCAAGCTTAGCTTCAAGCACTTTTAGGTTAGTTTTGGCATCAGAAAAATGCTGATGCACTCGCGCTGAAATTAAGCTGTAAATTTCAGTACCCGTTAGCTCTTCCAATAGTTCTGCGCGCTCATTGGCTTCGGCATTTAAAAAAGCGGCAAACTGGCCTTGTGACAACATCATCGACTTAGTGAAACGAGCAAAGTCGAGTCCGGTGATTTCTTCAATTAATTCGGTTTTACGTTTTATCTGACTGGCAAGGATTTTACCGTCACTGAGTTTAGCCAATTCGACTTGCGCATCTTGTAAATTGCCATCGGCTTTGTCGCGCGAACGACGCTGACTCCAAAACGCTCGGTAAGCGACACCTTTAACTTCAAATTCAACTTCAGCTAAACATTCTGCAGTGCCACGAGTCATTAACTCGTTGGTGGTTTTAGAAATATTACTTAACCGCGGAGTACGATGGTAAAGCGCTAAACAAATCGCATCGAGAATGGTGGTTTTACCTGAGCCTGTAGGACCTGTAATAGCAAATAAACCGTTTTCAGCAAATGGCGATTGGGTGAAGTCGATTTTCCACTCATTTTTAAGTGAGTTAATATTTTTAAAGCGAAGGCTTAGAATTTTCATTATTGCTCACCCTCGGTAGCACTTTTTGTAGCAACGGCTTCTGTCGACGTTTCTTGTAACACATGGCTCGCAGCCGTTTCTTGACTGTTTCGCTCAGACTCCACTTCGGCATACACTTGGTTAAAGCGTTGCTTTATTCGTCCTAACTGTGCCTGTTGCGATTCACTCTCAAACTCTTCTTGCGACAAACGTCGCCCAAATACCTCGTCGACGCTGAGCTCAGATAAGGTTTCATTATCGAGCTGCTTAATGTGTTGCTGTCGTTGACTGCGGGCACGCTTTAACTGCAATACTTCAACCGCTTTGTCTTGAGTCATGTCGGCAATACGCGATTGCAAATCAGACAAATAATCTTGTTGTGACACCTCAATGCTCAACCAAGTCGTTTTTGCGGATTCTGCTTGCAAAGCAAATGCGTTTATCTGCTGCTCAATACTATCTAAGTCGCCTTTTAACACCTGCATCGGCTGGAAAACTGGCACCATTAATGCTGTGATTTGAGATAATTTGGCATCACTAAATTCGACCAAGAATACGGATTTATTAGTGGTATTATCTGTCGCGAGTTCATCAAAACTTAACGCTATCGGTGAACCGCTGTAACGAATATGTTCAGATTTCGCCACCACTTGGGGGCGATGAATATGACCTAATGCAATGTAGTCTGCGGCAGGAAACAGCGCTGCATTAAAGGCATCTAAACTGCCAATATAGATATCACGCACGGATTCTGAAGTACTTGCACCCACTGTGGTTAAATGACCTGTCGCAATAATGGGTACTGGCGTAGTAAATGTATTATTGAGTTGTTCAGCTTGCTCAAAACAGCGCTGATACAACTCGCTAATGGCATCACCCAATTTACGTTGTTTATCAATTGATGACTCACCTGATTCACTTAGCACCACATCACGCGGGCGTAAAAAGGGTAAACCACATAAAATAGCACCCACTTCACCTTGGCGATTTTTGAGGGTAAATACATGCTCTTCAACATGCTCGAATGCACCTGGAATAACCACAGTATTTAGGCAAGCAAGGAGATTTTTAGATTCATTCAACGTCGACACAGAGTCGTGATTACCGCCCAATAAAATTAGCTGGCAACCTGTTTGTTGAATTTGAACAATAAATTGATTGTATAGCGTACGGGCATAACTTGGCGGTGTGCCAGTATCGAAAATATCGCCCGCGACAATAAGCGCATCAACTTGGTGGATGTTGATTTGCTCAAGTAACCACTGCATAAAGGCCTGGTGCTCAGCTGCGCGACTTTTACCATAAAAATATTGGCCAAGATGCCAATCTGATGTGTGAATAATGCGCATAACATCCCTTCAATAAAAACAAACACGTACACCACATAATGCTGGCGTTAATAAACCCAAATTATCGCTACTATGATCACATGTACCGCGATCACATGCACTGCTATCACATATATTGCGACCACAATAATTTGCCGCTCATGCCCAATGACATCACTACCACCAAAGGTTTAATGATTTTAACGCCTTTGGTCACCACTAAACGTGAACCTAACGTAGCACCAATTGCTTGGCCGACCAGCATAATTAATCCCAATACCACTGCGACTTGACCACCGATTAAAAAGAAAATTAACGACGCAATGTTAGTGGCAAAATTGAGTAGCTTTGCATGCGCGGTTGCCTTGGCCAAACCAAAACCAGCCAATGACACAAATGCTAAAGCAAAGAAACTTCCAGTACCGGGGCCAAAGAAACCATCATAAAAACCAACGCCCAATGCGGCAGTAAAGGCAAACACACTTGGAGTAAGGACTTGTTGGCGATCTTGTTCACTTATTTTTTTAGAGAATAAAAAATAACAACCAATGGCTAGAATTAAAAATGGCAGCACGACCTCCAATAATTTAGCGTCGATCATTTGTACTAATATTGTGCCAATTGATGCACCAATAAAAGCGCATATCAACGACAGTTTGATACTGCGTAAATCAACCATCCCTTTACGTACAAAATATAAGCTCGCAAAAAAGCTGCCACCGCACGCTTGCAGTTTATTAGTACCCAATGCCGCTGCTGGAGGTAACCCTGCCCACATTAATGCGGGAATGGTCAGTAAGCCTCCGCCGCCAGCAATCGAGTCGATAAACCCCGCAACCAGAGCAACAAAAAATAAAATAACCGCGAGTTGGAGCGTGAGTTCAAGCATGGGGAGTCTCGTTATTAGGAATAGCGTGAAGTCGGCTGACATAATATAAGGCGTTATTAGACAATCTTTATCGTCAAAATACAAAGCGTTCTGTGTAATTTATTCAGCTTTACCCAACTAATTTCAGCTTGGGCTAATAAACACTGACCAAATAACGTATTACCCATTAATAAGCTTATATTGACTTAAACATCAGATTTGAAAATCGATTTGAGAAATGGACTACAACCGCTTTGCTGTTCACTTAGGCATTGTTATAGTAGTCGGCCTAGTAAATATTGAGCTGAAGGTTTTATTATGATTGTTATTACCGGCGCAAGTAGCGGCTTAGGTGCTGCACTAACACAACTGTATGCTGCAGAAAATCAACCGTTATTGGTGACAGGTCGCAGTGAGCAAAAATTAGCAGGTGTAATGGCTGGCCTAACTCAACCAGAGCAAGCTAACGTACAAACTCACACAGCAGACTTGTGTGTGGCCGAAGATGTCAGTGCATTATTTTCGCGTTTATCAGCGCCGCCAAGCAAGGTTATTCATTGTGCTGGCAGTGGTTATTTTGGCCCTATCGAACAACAAGCACCTGAAGCGATTAATCAGTTAATACACAACAATCTCACTTCAAGCATTCTAGTGCTGCGTGAACTTATTAGTCGCTATCGTGATCACAACGTTACTGTAGTAGTCGTGATGTCGACCGCAGCGCAAGCTGGCAAAGCAAATGAGTCGACTTACTGTGCCGTAAAATGGGCCATAAAGGGATTGGTAGAATCGTTACGATTAGAATTGAAAGGCAGCCCGATGAAATTGATTGCGGTATATCCAGGAGGAATGGCAACGGACTTTTGGCAAACCAGTGGCAAAGACATTAATACATCAAGCTTTATGACGGCAACAGAAGCCGCCACCATGCTCAAGCAAGCCTTAATAGCGACAGAACATGGATATGTCTCTGATATCACCATTAACCGAGGTTAATATTCCATAAATTAGTTAACCTAAAATAGAACGAACAGTTTATTATCCCTAGTTAGTTATTCGTGCCCAAGTTAGCTATTCGTGATGTTCTTAAGTTTAGGTTTATTTGGATAAAAACGGTTTGGTTGACCAGTACCAGCAATATATCCACCCAGCAGGGGCAAAAATGAGATTTAACACAAGAGCGTAAAAACCCACCAAGGGTAAATTTGTGGTTTTCCCCTTGGCAAATCTTAAGGTGAAGAACACCACAACTAAGGTTAAAACGAAAATAATTTGGCCAATCAATGTGCCATTTAACTCCATGATTACACCCTTTAACCATCAAACCCGTTATGCTGAAATAGCAACGACGCTAAGCTGATGATACATCTAATATTAGATTATTGATAAGGCTACTACAATGTGTAAAAAAATCATCGTAATACTGATATCGTTTAGCTTTATTCTATCTTTGTCCGCCTGTGCTGAATTAAAACAGACTGGCAAAGAAATCGGTCACACCACAAAAAAAGTGACCACAGCTATCGGTCACGGGACGCGCGATACCGTTAAAGCTATTGGACATGAAACCAAAGAAGTCATTAATGAGATAAAAGAAGACTAAACCACGTCGCTTTGTATAATCAAAAAGCCGTTAATGCTGGGCATTAACGGCTTTTGTTCAATTGAATAATTCAATCTATAGTGAAGACTATGTTAGTTGCTGGCAATGTTAGTGCTTACAATGCTCAGTGTGAACATGGTCATCATCTGCAAATTCATTATCGCTGGCTTGGTTTTGCATCACGCCCCAACCATCAGAAATACCGTCAAACTCTTTGGCAAAGTTATTTAACTCAGTTTCTTTAGCCACAAGCGTTGCGTATTCAGGTACCATTTGCAGGCAAACAATCACTTCCCACTTGGTGCTTTCTTCATCAAAGTTAAGCTCAAGCTCACCTTGGATGTCTTTTTGGCTTAATGCTTCTAAGGCTGACTCGGCATCACGTTGATCGTCAAACACCAAGAAGAAATCGACTTCTATTGATTGAGTAAGGTCAATACCGGCATCTGCCATTGCAGCCAACATTTGGCCATTATCATCTTCTGGGAATTGCATTTATCAATCCTTACTGTGCAGGAACAATTTCAATTGTCGCGCCATTGAACGAAACGACATCGCCAACAACACACTTTTTACGTTTACGAGTATCAACTTCACCGTTGACGGTAACTTGACCTTCGGTAATGACATGCTTTGCTTCGCCACCACCGTTCACTAGACCGAGTACTTTGAGTACTTTGTACAGTTCTACGAATTCATCACCTTGAAGTAATGCAAACGCTTGAGTTTGAGTCGTCACAATAATCGCCTTTTAATCAAAATATTCTGGCTATTATAGCCTATGCCAGTTTAGCAAGCATCAAGCATTTTGAATGGATTATTAAACGCATATGTAAACCCTAACTGATGACAGATTAACTGCCCATCGATAGTTTTATTGGGTTGTTGTTGTTGATTAAATTCTGGCGCACTTAACCCAAGATGTTCAGCGGCAGCAACATAAAACTCACCACGAGTAGGATGAACGTTTGCAGCAAGATTATAAATAGCTAAAGTATCGTTGCGAGAAAGAATTAAGCTAACAGCAGCAACACAGTCATCTAAATGCACCAGATTAACCGCAACATTGGCGCCACTGACATCCGTTTTTCCGGCAAAAAAACGTCCGGGATGTCGCTTAGGTCCAACCAAGCCTGAAAATCGTACAATACAGCTATTTTTCATAGCTGAAAACATCGCTTCTGCTTGTAATAATGTACCACTGGTATCATTAAAAACAGCAGCATCTTGTTCGGTTACAGTTTGATCTAGCGAAGGATAAACCCCAGTCGTACTGATGAAAATAATTTTTTGATATTGGCGTTCACCCATCAAGTTTATTAACTGAGTTAAATAGCCAAGATAATCAGTTTCGCCTCGTCTAAGTCCCGGTGGTATGTTAATCACGATAGCGTCTGCATCGAATAAAGACGAGTTTTTTGCTTGGTTAGTCACATTGGCCAAATCTAACTGATAAGCATCAATACCGGCTTGCTGTAATTGGACTAAATCCTCAGAGTGACGTTTTGAAGCCTTTACCTTAATACCTTGCTTAACTAATTGTGTCGCGAGCGGCAAACCGAACCAACCACATCCGATAATAGTAACTGTATTCATGTATTCTCGATATTACGACGTTAAATTTTAATGATTGAAGTTATTGAAGTAAAAACTAATTGGACTATTGGCTTGCAATGTTTTAATGGCACCCTCAGATAATTCGTCTAATTTCATCACTTCTTGAACTTGAACATCTTCGTTAATTAAAAAACGAAAACTAGGTTCCCCCCCACTGAGGTTACATGACCACACATGTGGCTGTTTTACATCGGCAGTTGTCATCATCACCTTAGCGATGCTTTCGTCGGTTAAGCGCACTATAGTGCCTGGAGGATAAATACCTAATATTTTAACTAAAACCGAAATTAAATTATCACTGTGTTTACTGCTGTGAGTTTTAAATAAAATACCCAGTGCAACTTGTGGCGTTTGGTATTGATGTAACAGGGTTTCATAGTCATTAGCTAATGACACTATTTGGGTGGTGGGTAAAATTTTAGCTTCGGTCAGATTATTAGGAAAACCGCTACCATCAATAAACTCATGATGATGTAACACTATGTCTAACATGGCTTCAGGAAATAATCCGGTGCGGTTAAGCATCTCGTGGCCAAAGTTAGGGTGCATTTTTAAAAAGTTAATTTCATGGTCAGTTAACTCACCACGTTTTTTACGCCGGATTGCCTCTGGGACTTTTAACTTACCAATGTCATGAAACAAGCTGCCTAATGCAATGTCACGAACCTCTTTTTTAGACAGTGATAATGTGTGGGCAATCATCATAGAGATCACCGCAACTGAAATACCATGTTGAGTAACACTAACATCTGTTTCGCCACTGCCCACGAGCGTTAAATGAGGGGTTTCACTTTCATACAAATGATCGACTAAATCTTCAACTAAGGTGGCCGCTTCACGATAAGCACCTTCAGGATCACTGACTATTTTACCAAAAACGGTTCGACTATCGTTAACCGATTTTACAAAGCGCTGTTGGCTAACTCGCATACTTTTTTTAGCCAAAGGTCGATAGTCAATTTCTTGTTCAACAACCTCTTCTGGTGGCTCAATTTCAACGGGTTCATCAACTTTAGGCAGCAAATCATGGCCATCAATCACGTACACAAATGACACATCGAGACCTTTGATCATCTCGATTTGCACTTGTTGTTCAAGCTTTACTTTACTGCGAAAAAAAGGATGGCTTGTCCATGACAAAGGCAGCTTAACGGTTAACCCGATAACCATTTGCGAAACAGGTATTTGTGTTAATTCTGTTTTAGCCAAAGTACTGATCCTTTTTCACATTAGCCAAGTTATGGCCGAGATGATAATGTCATTTCTACGCTAACATTTTTGAAATAGAGCTATGTGTATCAAAGTCATACATTTTAATGTTTTTGGAAACTAATAAATAATAGTGCATTTATACCAAGTCGTACATTATTTCGTATCTGGCTTAATCTCATCATCAGATATGGTTTCGACTTGCACAGTACTATCATCAGGGGTCCAGTCGGTAAAATAGTAATATAGCCGCTTTGATTTGAAGACATAAATAACTGACCAAAACAGAAAAAGTGCATCAATCGAATAGCCAATTTTAAACAAATAGTCATCGTGCATCATACGTTGGAACAAAAATAGTCCATCAATAATGAGTAATCCCCACAAAAACCAAGCACTACGTCTAAACAAAGGTATTAATATCGGCCAGCTGCGTTTACGCTCGGCAATAATAAGTCCATAAATCAGTATCGCCCCGACACCAGCAATTAGCGCCGATACAAAATCACTTTTTTCAGGATAAAATAACCTTACTAAACCAGCACGGTCATTAAACTGGGTTAAGGATGCAATAAAAATACACCAACCACGGGCTAAAAAGACCAAAATCAAATACAAAAATAATGGCGGTTTTATATGACCACGATCATCTAACCAAGTAATATTACTAAAATTCACAATAAACTCTTATCGGCATGCACCAGCATAAATAAAGCAATACTAGTTTTTATGTTAGTTAGCCGCATTTAATAAATCCATTAGAGCTTGTTCATCTATCACCTTAACGCCCAACTCTTCAGCTTTGGCTAACTTAGAGCCAGCAGCCTCGCCAGCGACAAGGCAATCAGTATTTTTCGAGACACTGCCAGCCACTTTGGCGCCCAAAGCCTGTAATTGGGCTTTGGCATCGTTACGATTAAGTTGAGTTAGCGTACCAGTTAACACCCACGTTTGCCCTTTAAGACTAAGCTGCGATTCGTCAGCTTGTTCAATAACAGGCCAAGTAATGCCGGCTTCAAGCAATTGCTCTATTACTTCAATGTTATGTGGCTGTGCAAAAAATTGTCGAATGTGTTTTGCTACAATGTCACCAACATCAGCGACTTCGAGCAGTTGTTCAACGCTAGCTGTTCGAATACGCTCAAATTCGGCAAAGTGTTGGGCTAAATTAGCGGCGGTAGCTTCGCCGACTTCGCGTATCCCAAGACTATATAAAAAACGCGCCAATGTAGTGGCTTTAGCGTGTTTAATCGCCGCGACAATATTTGTGGCTGACTTCATCGCCATGCGATCTAACATCGTGATGCTAGAAGCGGTCAGGGAAAACAAGTCTGCTGGCGTTTTGACCAGTTCTTTATCAATTAATTGCTCAACGATTTTATCGCCCATGCCATCAATATTTAATGCTTTACGGGATGCAAAATGTTTAATCGCCTCTTTACGTTGCGCTTCACAAAAAAGTCCACCACTACAACGCGCTACAGCTTCACCTTCTAAACGCTCAACAATGCTTTGACACACCGGACAATATTGCGGAAAGATAATATCTTGCGCATCATCTGGACGCTGTTCTGGCACGATAGCAACAATTTGTGGGATAACATCACCTGCGCGGCGAATAATCACTGTGTCGCCTATTTTCACTCCAAGACGGGCAATTTCATCAGCATTGTGCAAGGTCGCGTTAGACACGGTCACGCCACCGACAAATATCGGTTTGAGACGGGCAACAGGGGTAACAGCACCCGTTCGGCCAACCTGAAAGTCAACAGACTCTAACAAGGTCATTTCTTCCTGGGCTGGAAATTTATAGGCTATGGCCCATCGAGGAGCTTTAGCCACAAAACCAAGTGTTTGTTGCTTGGCAATGTCATTAACCTTTATGACGACGCCGTCGATTTCATATTCAAGCGCACTTCGTCTGGCCATAATATCGGCGTAATATGCATAGACTTTTTCTAATGAATCAGTCACTTTCACTTCGCTACTGACGGGGACACCCCATTGTTGCAGCTGTGTTAGTTGGCCATAGTGGCTTGTTTGCATCGGTTGTGACTCGCCTTCGACCACACCTAATGCATAAGCATAAAACCCAAGAGCCCTTGAAGCGGTAATTTTACTGTCTAATTGGCGCAAACTACCGGCTGCAGCGTTACGAGGATTAACAAAGACTTTGTCACCTTTGCTGATTTGACGCTGGTTTAATGCCTCAAATGCCGCTTTAGGCATAAACACTTCGCCACGGACTTCAACTAAATCTGGAAATCCTTCACCGCGTAACTTAAGAGGAATTGAACGAATAGTGCGTACATTTGCAGTAATATCTTCGCCAACGCTACCATCACCTCGCGTTGCGGCGCGTTCAAGAACGCCAAAACGATAAGTAATACTCACGGCCAAACCGTCGAGTTTAGGTTCGCAAACATAATCAACGCTATCGACTTTATCCGTTATACGCTTATTAAAAGCAGCGAAATCAGTTTGTTCAAATGCATTGTCGAGACTTAACATCGGTTTAAGGTGGGTAATTTGAGCAAATTTTTGTAATGCTATACCACCGACGCGTTGTGTCGGTGAATCTACCGATTTAAATTGCGGATAGTCACGTTCTAACTCAGTTAGGCGCTTAATTAATCTGTCGTATTCAGCATCGGGTATTGACGGAGCATCATCAACGTAATAACGAATATTATGTTGGTTAATGGTGTGAGTAAGTTGATCCATTTCAGTTTGAATAGCGTGCATTGTGGCATCCGTCATACAGGTTGTAACCGTGATTTGCTTGATAAAGTGTAAAGGTATAAAACAATTAAGGCCGCTGCTGCGGCCTTAATAAAAACATCAACCTACGCCGCATTGAGTCGTCGTAAATAATCTTTTTTGGTTGCATCTGACCAAGTTTGGCGTTGTCCATCCAATAATTCAGCACCGAGATCCTCGGCAATTTGATAAGCCGAGTTCAGCATAATGGTGAAGTTCATCAATGGATCGCCATAGCCAGGTAAGGTCATAAACAACACCACACCTTGGGTGACAAATTGTTCCATATTATCCGGGTCAAATATCCCAGGCTTTAACATGTTAGCGAGTGAAAATAGCACCTTGCCAGTACCAGCATTGTCGATGTGGCGATGAAAAATATCCATATCACCAAATTTGAAATTGAGCGACAACAAACTTGGCAATAATTCTGCGCCTTGGATTTGCTCGCCTGCTTTAGCAACAATGTGCAGTACTAATACATCGGTCGGCTCTACAGGTTCATTTACTGGAGCATCTGCTTTAGAGGTAATAACCTCAGATTTAACCTCTACTTCAGCTTTAACCGCTACTTCAGGGCTAACATCCACTTTTGGCACCGCGGCTTGTACCGTTGGCTTAGTGGGTTCTGGTCTGGCGGCGACAGGTTTACCTGTGTAACTTTCTAATTTGGCTGTACTGGTTGAAGTATTGAATATCTTTTTAGGGGTATTCATTGACGTACTTGCCGTAGGAGCAGGTTTAACATCGTCTTCAACAAATAAGCTTTGTTGCGCAGGCTGTACTACTTTAGGTTGAATATGTTCTGGCTCAGTTTGGTGCGGACCAGGCTGACGCAGTGAGTCTTGTAAAGGAGTATCGGTGAGCTTAGTTGCACCTGAGTGTGGTTTTTGACTTAAATTGGTCTTTAATACAGGCTTAATGACTACATCTTCAACCTCACCGGGTTTACGTACACGCACTTTGCCAATGCCATCGGCATCAAAACCTTCAGAGTCTCGACGTTTAGCTTGGTCTTTATAAAATCCTGCCATCGGACTTTGTTTCATAGATTTAGGTTGTTGTTTGCGAATCGACCAAAAACCGTGCACTAACACCGCAATAATTGCGATCGCGCCTAATACGAACAACACCAGTTGTAGATCTTTCATTAGATTCCCTGTCTTGCAAATTTATACCGCGTCTGCCATGGCGACGGCGGCTTCAATGTCCACTGCGACTATTCTTGAAACGCCAGGTTCATGCATAGTAACGCCAATAAGTTGATCAGCCATTTCCATTGTTATTTTATTATGACTGATATAGATAAATTGCACACTTTGTGACATTTCTTTCAGTAACCGACAAAAACGTTCGACGTTGGCGTCATCCAAAGGTGCATCTACTTCATCTAGCATACAAAAAGGTGCTGGATTCAGTCTAAAAATGGCAAAGACTAATGATAAAGCGGTTAACGCTTTTTCTCCACCACTAAGTAAATGTATGGTGCTATTCTTCTTACCTGGCGGTTGCGCCATAATAGTAACACCCGTTTCAAGCAGGTCATCACCGGTTAATGCCAAATAAGCTCTTCCCCCACCAAAAACTTTAGGAAATAGCAGCCCTAAATCATGGTTTACCGTTTCGAATGTGGCTTTAAAACGGCTTCGGGTTTCTTTATCTATCTTACGGATAGCGTCTTCTAAAATCGCTAATCCTTTATTTAGGTCGTCATCTTGACTGTCTAAATAAGCTTTTCGCTCTCGTTGCGATTCAAATTCTTCAATGGCTGCAAGGTTGATAGCACCTAAACGTATAATGTTCTGTTTTACTTTTTCAAGCTGTTGCGACCAAACATCAACAGATGCATGTTCAGGTATGTCGGCAATGACCTGTTGTAGCTGAATTTGCTGTTCTTGCAGCAATTGCAGCTGCCCATTAGCCTGCCCTTTTAAGCCCTCACGACGTAACTTTAACGTGCTTATCTTTTGAGTCAAGTCTTGTAACACTACAAGCTGTTGTTTTTGCATCAATACTAAACGGTCTAAACTGGTTTGAAGCTCTGCTTGTTGAGACCGATTTTGCTGTAATTGCTGCTGTAATGCTTGTTGCTGCTCGAGTGCTTGCGCCAGTTGTATTGATAATTGACTTAAATCATGTTGACCTTGTTGTTGCTGATTGTCGAGCAACATTTGTTGTAACTGAGTCAATTGACTGACTAATTCTGTCTGTTTTTCATGTTGTTGCTTTAATTTTTGTTCACTCAATGCTTGCTGGGTAGCATGTTGTTGCACTTGTGCTTGCAGCTGTTTAACGCTATTTGCAGCATCGGTGCGAGTAACTTTGGTTTCACGCAATTTAGCTTGGCTTGTTTGCCAAGCTTGTTGAGCAACATCGTGTTGATTCATTGCTTGCAACAATACATCTTCTTGCGTTAGCACTTGTTCTTCAAGGGCATCGACATGTATTTGTTTATCACCAATTTGCTGTTCAAGCTTGGCGATTGATTGGCTGCATTGCTGTTGCTTATCGCGTTTCTCAACGGCTTGTTGAGTTAAACTCGTCACCAAAGAGTGCAGTTTTGTCTGCTCTATTTGCAACTGATGACAAGCCTGTTGGCATTGATTCAGCTCTACCTGAGTGGTCGCGGCCCGTTGAGTTAACGATGTCAGAGATTGTTGAGACAATAGCTGTTGTTGCTCAAGTTCTATTAATTGCTGGCTTAAGCTTGCTCGCTCTTGGCTCAGTACAATAGCGGATTGCCCTGCCTGAGTATGATTGAGCACAAAACCATTGCCTATCAAGTAACCTTCTTGAGTGGCAATATATTGCTCAGGAAGCAATGTTGGTAATAACTCCTTTGCTTCACTGAGACTGGACGCCCACACAACATGTTGTAACCATGGCGTTAAATTAACTGGGGTTGTTAAAGCAGGATACGTCACTTGATGCTGTGGTTCAAAACCCACTGTAGGCGGATAAACGCTCAATGAAGATGTTTGCCCCAACCCTAGAACAGGTAATTGACTTAAGCCTTGTAACACTTTATCGACCGCTTTCTCCCAGCCAGGCACAACCTCAATAACTTGCCATAATTGTTGGCCATCATCTTGAGTATGATCGGCCAGTAACTCATCAATAAATTGCAATCGAGAATGATGACGAGTGACAGTTTGCTTAAGGGTTTGATAAGCATCACTCGCTTCAGTGACGGCTTGTTGCTGCTCAAGTAAGGAAAGCTCAAGTTGACTGTACTGCAGCTGTTTATCATTTAGTTGTTGTTCAACATTAGCTAATTCTGCCGTGCTGTTTTGCAACTGCTGTTGGTTGTCTTGCTGAGCTAAAACAGCTAACTCTGTTTGTAATTGAGCTAAGTACTGTTCGTTTTGAACCAAACTTTGCTGTTGATGGCTGAGCGTCGATTGGCTCAGTGCCAACTGCATTTTGTTAGTTGCTAAGATCTCAGCATATTGGGTTACTTGTTGCTGCTGATCATCACACGCTTCTTCGATAGCAAAAACTTGCTCATCGATTTGCTCAAGCACAATACTCGCCTGTTCATAAGCGGGTTGGTGAGTATCCAATTGCGCAACCAATTGCTGATGAGTATCGGTCATGCTGATAATATTATCGTCAGCTTGTTTGATTTGCTGTTGTAATACTTGAATTTGCTGCTGTAACTGAGAGTCTTGTTGCTGCTGATGAGCAAGCTGCTGTTCAAGCTTGGTCATGGTATTACCGGCTTGGTAATATTGCTCTACTAGCTTATGTTCAGCATCACTGAGCTCAGCCAATTGCTGTTTCACCTGAATAACACTGGTGTCGCCCTGCTGTGCGGTTTTGGCTAACGCTTCAGATTTAAGCTCACCTTCGGCCGTTTCGGCATCAAGTCGGTCTGTTTGCTGCAACAATTGCTGATAGCGCATCACTAATAGTTGACTATGCAACTCACGTTCACTATTTTTTAATTCGCGATACTGCAGAGCAGCTTTTGCTTGTTGCGATAATTTGTCTAATTGAGCACCGAGTTCAACTCGAATATCGTTTAAACGTTCGAGGTTTTCACGGGTATGACGAATACGGTTTTCGGTTTCACGGCGACGTTCTTTATAACGCGAAATGCCTGCAGCTTCTTCAATAAACACTCTTAATTCTTGAGGTTTAGATTCGATTAAGCGTGAAATAGTACCTTGCTCGATAATGGCATAACTACGCGGCCCAAGACCCGTACCCATGAATAAGTCGGTTATGTCTTTTCGACGACATTTTTGACCATTAAGGAAATAACTTGATTCACTGTCGCGGTTAACTTGTCGCTTTACCGAGATTTCTTGATAACTGGCATATTGTCCAGTGAGCCTTCCCTGAATGTTCTCGAATACCAGTTCGACACCCGCAACAGAAATGGGTTTGCGTGCCGATGAGCCGTTAAAAATAACGTCGGTCATCGAATCACCGCGCAAATGCTTTGCTGAACTTTCGCCCAGCACCCAGCGCACGGCATCAATCACATTGGATTTCCCGCAGCCGTTAGGGCCAATAATCGCTGATAAGGCGTTATCAAATGGGATTTTAGTTGGGTCTACAAACGACTTAAATCCAGCAAGTTTTATTTGTTTTAATCTCATGTTGCCAGTTCAGGTACGCATTAAAAGGAAAAAGCAGCTCACTTTAGCAATTGAGCAGCTTTTTGTAACGATTTTTATCCTTTTGACACAGTTTATCACTTGTTTTATTGTGCTTGGCTCGTCAAAATCAACAATATAAGTCACAAAATAGGCAGTCTCAATGGTTACCAATTCAATAATCGCCAAGAAAAGTGGTGTGAATTATTTTATCCAAGGGTTTCAATTAATTAAACAACCGGGTTTGCGCTCATTTGTCTTTATACCGCTGATGATCAATTTAGTCTTATTCGCCTCAGCGATGTATTTTGCACTAGGACAATTAACAGCATTATTTACCTGGATGGATGGACAACTCCCAGAATATCTAAGCTGGTTGAATTTTTTATTATGGCCATTAGCCGTACTAACAATGCTAGTGGTAATGTCATTTTTATTCAGTTCCGTAATGAACTGGATTGCAGCGCCGTTTAATGGTTTGTTGGCCGAAAAAGTCGAGCAGCATCTCACCGGAAAAAGCTTAAACACCGGCGGTTCAGTCGATATGATCAAAGATTTGCCGCGAATTTTTGGTCGAGAATGGATTAAGCTAAAATACTATTTACCACGAGCATTATTGTTTTTAGTGTTATTTTGGTTGCCGATTATCGGCCAAACTGCAGCGCCCATTTTATGGTTTTTATTCACTGCGTGGATGATGGCAATTCAATATTGTGACTATCCATTTGATAATCATAAAGTGCCTTTTGATGATATGAAGTTCGCCCTCAAAAATACTAAAGGATCTAGTTTTAGCTTCGGTGCTACCGTGACAGTGTTTTCAATGATACCGATTGTAAACTTTATCGTTATGCCGGTAGCCATTTGTGGTGCAACCGCTATGTGGGTCGATAAATATCGTGACGCCTACAAAAATAGCAGTATTGCCCCAGATTAATCTGTAGAGAATTAATGCTTAGATGCATGGATGCATGGATGCATGGATGTATGGATGCTCCAACAGTAGACCAGCTTAGATTGCAGCGCCTCAAGACAAGCCCGATAGCGACTATCGGGCTTTTTTATTACATTCACGCAAGCTAATTTAACATTCAGTAACAATTTAGTGATGATTTTAGTACAAGTCGGACCTACGTTTTAAGGACTTTTTTGCGACAATAAGACAAATAACAAAAAATAAAAAAGAGTAAAAGTGATCAACGACTTAATGCCAACTAGCAGCTTAACCCCAATCAACCGATTAACCCGCACCTGTGACGTTATATTCACGTTAGCATTGGTAATATTAAGCAGTTTATTATCTTTTGCTGCGTTTGCGGGGTCGAGCCAGCAATTTCATCTCGACATCCCGACCATCAATGAAGATATTGAGCTTGATGGCGACTTTAACGAGCCTGCATGGCAACATGCTACCGAGGTAATACTGCGTTATGAAACCTCTCCTGGAGAGAATACCGCTGCACCAGTGACAACCACAGCTAAAGTCTATGCGTCGAACACCAGCCTATATTTTGCGTTTACTGCCCACGATCCTAATCCGGACAATATTAGGGCAAATCTACGTGATCGAGACAAATCCTGGGGCGATGACATGGTGGGTATTAAATTGGACACCTTCAATAATGCTCGTTTAGCCTACCAATTTTTTATTAACCCTTATGGCGTCCAAAGTGATTCCATAGAAAATGAACTCACAGGCCAAGAAAGTGATGCGTGGGACGGGATTTGGTATAGCAAAGGTAAACTGACCAAAAACGGTTTCCAAGTTGAGGTACAACTCCCTTTAAGACTGTTTAATTTTGATGACAGTAATCCAATTCAAACTTGGGGCATTGAGCTTATTCGCTTTTATCCTCGCAATGAAACCCATCGCTTATCCACTCATAAAATCGACCGTAACGTGTCATGTCAGTTATGCCAATTAGGTATCGCATCGGGTTTAGCCGGCGCAACTCAGGGTAAAGACTTACAACTCACGCCCTCTATTGTGGCAAATCAAGGCCAGCAACGAGACGTAACACAAGCCCAACCTTGGAGCGATGACAGTAATGTCGATGTTGGATTAGATTTACGTTGGGGGATCACACCGACTACCTTACTTAACGCCACCATTAACCCAGACTTCTCTCAAGTGGAAGCCGATGCGGGTCAGCTAGATGTTAACAACACATTTGCACTCTTCTTTCCTGAAAAGCGCGCCTTTTTCTTAGATAACAAAGATTACTTTGATACCCAATTAGATTTGCTACACACCCGCAATATTAGCTCGCCAGATTATGGTTTAAAATTGACCAGCAAAACCGACAACCATACTGTTGCAATATTGGCGGCCAATGACACTCAAACCCAGTTTTTAGTCCCTGGCAATTTAAGTTCTGATGTGGCGATATTAGATCAGCAAAGTCATAACATGGCGGCTCGTTATCGATTTGACCCCAGCAGAGAGTTTTCAATCGGTGGCCTGGTGACCTTAAAACAAGCGGATGATTATCATAACTATGTTGCCAGTGTTGATATAAAGTACCAACCGACGAAACAAGATACTTTTACCGCACAATATGCGCATTCACAAACAGCTTATCCGGACGATTTATTCACTAACTTTTGCAATACGGATGATTGTTTACAACCATCTGAACGATGCGAATTTGGTGATTGTAATATTAACGAACGCGTTTTACGCACCCATAAAGACGATAATTTTAACGACAACATGTACGCGGTTAGTTATCAACACGAACGCCGTAATTGGTATGCCAGTACTCACTACGAATCTACAGGTGATGATTTCCGTGCCGATCTTGGCTTTATCGACAAAATTGATGTCGCAAAATTTGTTGCTGGCGGTGGCTACATCTGGTATCCAGACAATCATTTTTTCAGCAAAATTAACCTCGGCGGCGATTGGGACATTACTCATAATCAAAACAACGAACGACTCGAGCAAGAAACAGAAATGTATATCGAGTTTGACGGCGGGCTTCAAAGTTTTATCGCCACAGGGATAGTGCAACGACAACGAGTGGGCAGACGCCACAATCCGAGCATTATTGATATAGAGAATAACACTAGTGAATTTAATGAAACCTTAGGTTGGTTTTACACCAACTTCACTCCTATTGGATCGCTGAAATTAGAACTAGATGTTAACTATGGTGATGACATTGATTTCGCTAATGACAGGCCTGCAACTATCACTATGTTGAATCCGGGCATCGAATGGAAATTAACCGAATCATTAGTGCTTGATATATCACACCGCTACCAGACATTAGACGTCGATGATGGTCGTTTATTTACCGCTAATCTCAGTGATATGCGCCTCAATTGGCAGCTGACGCTAAACAGTTTTATCCGCTTAAGCAGTGTGTATACTCGCATAGAGCGCGACCCTGACTTATATCGTTACCAACGTCCAAATACACTGTATCAAGATATTGGTAATGAATTGCTCTATGGCTATAAACTTAACCCCCAAAGCGTGTTTTATCTCGGTTATTCAGACGCATTTATTGCTAATGATGACATCGACTCGTTAACCCAAGACGAAAAAACCTATTTCATGAAACTCAGTTACGCTTGGCTGCTTTAGGCATAACCAATAGGTTTACAATTAACCTTGTCGGGACAGCCATCGAGGCAAAAAAGCCGTTGATACTCAAGTATCAACGGCCTTATATTAGCTAACTCATCAGATGAAGTAACTTACTGAGAAACAACCTTATTGCGACCTGCATTTTTAGCTTTATACAGCAACTCATCGGCACGTTGCAGTGCATGGTCTAATGTTTCATTACTCAAGGTAGACACGCCGCAACTAAATGAAACAGACAAATCCCCTGCCGAGGTCATTATCGGGTTGCTTTCACATTGTTCCCGAAATTTATTCACTAGTAGGCTAGCTTTAATGGCATCTAAACCTTTAAAAGCAACAACAAATTCTTCTCCACCAAAACGCGCTACAGTAAAGTTAGCTCCAAAGGCGTTTTCTAAGCGTTGCACAAATTCAATTAACACTTCATCGCCGACATCATGGCCATAGGTATCATTGATTTTTTTAAAAAAATCAATGTCTAATAGTGCCACTGATAGCAGTTTCTGTTCCGAATCATTTTGTTGGTATTGACCAAAAAAATAACGCCGAGTGTAGGCTTTAGTTAAATAATCACGATTGGCTTTACGCCACAAATTACGCATCATATCGAGTGAATCAAGGGTGTTAAGCACTCGACAATGAAACTCTTCATGCACAAACGGTTTTTGTAAAAAATCATTAGCGCCGTTTTTAATAAACTTTGCCGACAAACTTTCATCATTGTCATTAGACAAACCAATGATAGCGATATCTTCACGGTTAAACTGCTCACGTACCCGCAAAACAAGTTCAACACCATCAACCTTTGGCATGTTGTAATCAGTAATAAGCAACTGAATATCAGGCTGCGCCTCTAATACGGCTAATGCTTCTTCACCATCATTGGCTTCAATAACTTTGAACAAATGCTGTTCAAGTAGCATTTTTACAAACTTACGACTCACCAGCGAATCATCTGCAACCAATACTTTAACGTCTTGATTGCGATAAAGTCTGTCAATTAACTTGACCACATATTGATAACTGTGACGTTTATCTTTTGGGATATAGTCAACGATGCTGAGTTTCAAGATTTCTCGACGTTGAGCAGCATCTAGATTACTAGTCAGTACGATACAAGGAGTCGAATACGATGCCACTAACTTGACAATATCGCCGTCAGAAGCATCGGGTAAATTTAAATCTGCAACCACTACAAAATATTGATTTTTTTCTAAAAAAACCAATGCACTCGACATATCAGGTGCGATATCCACATGGTATCCAAGATCCTGAACAATCATGTGTTTTAATATTTTCGATACCGTGGTGCTATCTTCTACAATCAACACTCGCAATATGGTCACCTTTATTATTGTCTCGTACTCGAGCTATCTAACACTTTTCAAGTACGATACTACCGATAGAGTAGCCTGCACCAAATGAGCACAACAAGCCTAAATCACCTGTTTTAAAATCGTGGTTAAATTTATGAAAAGCAATAACCGATCCCGCAGAAGCGGTATTGGCATACTCATCTAATACAATAGGCGCTTGAGTTGGTTCAACATTATCACCAAGAAGCTTCTTCACTACAAACAAATTCATGTTTATATTGGCTTGATGAAGCCATAAGCGCTTAAATTCTTCAGGCTTTATTTGTTCATCGGTAAATTGTGCGTCCAAATGCTGGTAAATCATCGGCAGTAGTTCTTTAAATACTTTACGACCTTGCTGATGAAACAGCTTATCTGCCGTGGTTGCATTTTCAGGGTCGCAGCGATTAACAAAGCCAAAGTTACTGCGAATATTACTAGAATATTCGGTTACACAGCGCGTAGACAACACGTTAAAGGCAAGTTTTGATGTAGATAACTCTTCGCGTTCAACCACGACTGCAGTAGCAACATCACCAAAAATAAAATGGCTATCGCGATCGCGAAAGTTGATTTGCGGCGAGGTTAACTCAGGATTAATGACCAACACTCTATTAGCTGTGCCGCCACGAATAGCGTTAACGGCATTCACAATTGCAAACGTAGCCGATGAACATGCCACTAACATGTCATAGGCAAAGCCCTTGGTGCCCATAGCTTGTTGGATTTCAATGGCAATAGCTGGGTAAGCTCGTTGGGTATAAGCACACGCCACAATAACCAAATCGATATCTTCAGCCGTTAAGTTTGCTTGTTGTAATGCTTGGTTCGCAGCTTCAATACCCATCTCGGCTTGCATAGACAAAGATTCAGAAGGTCTATCTGCAATTAATGGCATCATAATATTGGTATCAAGAATACCGTCTTTTACCATGACATAACGGCTTTTAATCCCAGAGGCTTTTTCGATAAACTCACTTGACGAATATGCCAACGCTAGCGTGGTCCCGGCCTCAATTTCGGCCGAATGCTGTTGATTAAACTGGTCAACATAACTATTGTAGCTATTAACTAATTCGTCGTTAGAGACACTGTAAGGTGGTGTATATAAACCACTGCCTGAAATCACAACTTTATTCATTTTACTCTACCATTTTTAGTGAATGAGTTAGCGAAAGTTCATTGAGCGCCAAATACATCGATATGGATCACTGAAGGTTTTAACATCGCTTATCGACGACCTTACTGATCAATTGCGTGGCACGACAGAGAAACATTTTGCTGATTAACGCTATTCTAGTATTTTATGATTTAATCTCGTCATACTAAATTAAATTTGTTTGATGGTCAGACCATTGAGTGATGACAATTGACTCCAAAAGCCTAATATAGCAGCATCTATAGGGTTTTTAGAATAAAAATAAACCCCTTAATAACTAAAAAGCATAAAGAAGAACAAACTTTCACTTCTAAATCCTGCTGAGCAGATTATGATTAGACGATGCAACCATAGGAGCAAATAATCCATGAGCAAAATTTTCGAAGATAATTCATATACTTTAGGCAACACACCGTTAGTTCGTTTAAACCGCGTTAGCAACGGTAAGGTGTTAGCAAAAATAGAAGCACGTAACCCAAGCTTTAGTGTTAAGTGTCGTATTGGCGCTAACATGATTTGGGATGCTGAAAAGAAAGGTATACTCACCAAAGATATCGAGTTAATTGAACCTACATCAGGTAACACCGGTATTGCACTTGCTTATGTTGCTGCAGCACGTGGTTATAAATTAACCTTAACTATGCCAAATACCATGAGCTTAGAGCGTCGTAAGCTACTGAAAGCATTAGGTGCAAACTTAGTGCTCACAGAAGGCGCTAAAGGTATGAAAGGTGCCATTGATAAGGCTGAAGAAATTCGCCAATCTGCGCCTGAAAAATACCTAGTGCTTGGCCAATTTGATAATCCTGCTAACCCTGAAATACACGAAAAAACCACTGGTCCAGAAATCTGGAATGATACCGATGGTGAAGTTGATGTATTTGTGGCCGGTGTTGGTACTGGCGGAACCTTAACAGGTGTAAGCCGTTATTTAAAAGCACAAGGCAAAACCATTACCTCTGTTGCTGTTGAGCCAGTTGATTCTCCGGTTATTGCGCAAGCATTAGCAGGCCAGCCAATTCAGCCAGGTCCACACAAAATCCAAGGTATTGGCGCAGGTTTCATCCCAGGCAACCTAGATTTATCTATTATTGACCGCGTTGAAGCGGTAACCAACGAAGAGTCTATTGAAATGGCTCGTCGTTTAATGAAAGAAGAAGGTATCTTAGTCGGTATTTCTTCTGGTGCCGCGGTTGTGGCTGCAAATCGTATTGCTGCATTACCAGAGTTTGCTGATAAAACTATTGTGGTTATATTGCCTTCAGCTGCTGAACGTTATTTATCAACGGCGTTATTTGCTGGTGAGTTTAGCGATAGCGAAAACGTACAGTAATAGATTGCTTGAATAGACTCTACATTTGTCTATTATAAAAACCAGCTTCGGCTGGTTTTTTGTTTCATCTCCATTTTGTTTCATCTCCATAATAAAGCCTAAACGTTGCTCAACTAAAAAAGCATCATGCTCATCGCATATATTGCTAACTCCTTGTCTAATTTCGATAAATAATTATTTATTTGTACTAAAAACTAAACCTCAGTTGCAAAGTTGATATAAGTCGCTTGCCTATGCAACAGCCTTCCGTTTTACTTATTGAAGTAAACACTAGTAAACATCAATTTTATTGATACTTAAATGATTCATAAAACGGAGCTATTACGCTGATATGAAATACTCGCTTAAACAAATTACCGTTTTTGATGCTGTGGCCAGTCTTGAAAGTGTTAGCGCAGCTGCCAGAAAGCTATCGATGACCCAATCAGCGGTGAGTATGTCACTTTCTCAGCTAGAGAATTTACTAGACCGTCCGCTGTTTATTAGACAAGGCAACCGACTAACCCTAAGCCATTGGGGCAATTGGTTAAGGCCCAAAGCACGCCAATTACTTCAAGATGCACAACAAATTCAATTTGGCTTACACGAACAACACATAATTAGTGGTCAATTTAAGTTATGTTCGAGCCAAACTGCAGCAGAATATTTATTGCCAAACTTAATCAGCAAAATTGATAATGATTTTCCAGAATTAAGGATTGATCTTGAGGTTGAAAACACCGAACACGTTGTTGAAGGATTAATTAACTACGACTATGACCTTGGTATTATTGAGGGGCGTAACGACGATAGCCGCTTACATCAAGAAAAGTGGATTGATGATCATCTTGTGGTAGTTGCCGCGCCGCACCACCCTTATGCCAATGCTGAAAAAATTAGTTTAGCGCAATTGGAACAAGCAAAATGGGTGCTTAGAGAGCAAGGTGCTGGTACCAGACGCATTTTTGAAGGAGCTATCCACGGTGTGCTTGAAAAACTCAATGTGTGGAAAGAATACGAACATGTACTGCTGTTAAAGGCATTGGTCAGAAATGGGTCTTACTTAAGCTGCCTGCCCCATATTACCGTAGAGCAAGATGTTGCTGAAGGTAAGCTGGTTATGATTGATACACCACAGCTTAACCTACAGCGTCAATTGTCTTTTGTATGGCGCAATGATGCGGGTGATAATCCGCTTCGTGATTGCGTCCTAAATGAAGCAAGACGCATGAGTAAAACGCTTTAATGGTATTTGATAACGCCTTTACTTAACCATTAGATGGCTTGTGAAAGGCGTTATCGATTGAGTTGACTATCCCATCACCGAACAAATTTTAGTAGCTATCTGTTCTCGAGTAATAACTCCAAGCAATATTCCCTCATTTACAACAGGAAAACTACTCGGTTTATTCGCAGAAGCATGTCTTAAACGTTCTTCATAACTCATAAAGCGGCTACCGGTATACATTCCGCTAGCGGTAACAGGAAACAACTTCTCTCTGTCGACAACCATTAACTCAACAAGATCGGCAATTTTATCGTTGCCAGATACGGTCATCACTTGCGTCTGCATTAAATCAGCAACATGACTGTTAATGTGTTTGTTATATTCTTCTGACCATAAGCATCTTAATAAATCTTGTTGAGATACAAATCCTAATAAGCGATTTTGTTTGTCGACAACTGGTGCTCCTCGTTCTTGCGCAGCAGTGAGTTGCATCAGTCCTTCATGAATAGAGAGTTCTGGTGATAATGTAAAAGGTGTCGCTTGCATTAATTCACTGACAGTAAGATTAATAATTGATTTAGGCATAGCAGTTCTCCCATTCGTTTTTAGCGAAGGTGTAAGGTTAGATTCATGGTGGATTTGGGTTAATACTGAATGTGATTTGGAAAAATCTGTGGTCGATTGACTGACCATTGGTCGACTTGATATTGGTACGTTAGGTATTGGCTTATCTGAATTAGGCTGGTTAGAAGCAGACTTATTTGACATAGCCTGGTTTGGCATATGCGCGTCAATCGCCGGAATACATTCAGCTAATGCCAACGTGGCTAACGCCATAGGCGCTGTATGATTAGCATTAGAGTGTTTTAATCGTTCGATCATTAAATAAGCAAGACCGACAAATAACGCACCGCCGACGATGTTGCCTAACGTGACAGGAATAAGATTATTAAACAGAAAATGCATTATTGTGATATCAGCAAACTGGCTTGCGGGTACACCAATAGCGTTAAAGAAATCCACCGATGCAAATTGCTGCAACATGATCCCCAGCGGCACCATAAACAAGTTAGCGATACTGTGTTCAAAACCACTGCTGACAAACATGGCAACGGGTAGCATCAGTAAGAAGGCTTTGGTTAGTACGTCTTTACTGGAAAACGTCATCCAGACACCTAGGCACACCAAAACATTACATAATATGCCCAAAATAAATGCTTGGCTCCAATCATGATGTATTTTGTGTTGCGCAATATTTAATGCATTCAAGCCCCATTGACCATCATTGAGCAGGTGCATTTTAGCCCCTAAAATCAACAACAACATCAACATAGCGCCAATAAAATTGCCAACATAGACCCGAGTCCAACACATCAATAAATCTCTAGTAGTAACCCGTTTTTGAGCCCATGCAACACTGCTTAAGACTGTGCTGGTAAAAAGTTCCCCCCCACAAATAACCACTAGAATTAACCCTAAGCTAAACGCTAAACCACCAATAAAGCGCACTTGCCCCCAAGGACCAATTGTTCCGGTCGTTACCGTAATATAAAAAACAAAAGCCAACGCAATAAAAGCACCGGCAAAAATAGCTAAACCGAATGACTCAAGGTGCGACTTAATGACTTTAGATTGCCCGTATTGTTCAGCTTGCTGGCACATGTTGATAACTGCACTATTCGCAGCGTCTTGTGTGTAAGCACTCTGTATCGGCACTGTTGAAGTTTTTGTTGTTAAAGCAGTCATAAACTACATTCCAAATAAACTAATGGTTATTCTTTGGCTGCAGCATAAATATTGTAGGAACAGTGAGACATGTATTATCACTCTACTATTCATGGCGGCCTTCTTGTCGAAACATAAGACTACCTTTGAAATAATCAGAATAAAATCTGATAATAATGATGGCAACCATCAATAATATTGATTCACAATTCGTAATACCAACATCTGAAAAAATAGAATGATACCGATGGTAAAGTTGATGGAAGAGTTGATGGAAGAGTTGATGGATTGATCACTGATAGTGGTATTTTTATTGGTACTGATACTGATACTGATACTGATACTGATATTGATGTGAATGTAGATGCCAGCACTGATGTGCAGTAACGGTTATTCGTAGTTATCTCGCGATGCAATGTAAACCATTATGTTTGCGGCTGTTGAGTCTGTTAAATCAGTATCGTGTCAGCTTTTATACACTTAATCCGCAGTTACCCCAAAGTAATGTCGCAGGTTCATCTTTGTAATCATAGACCTAACTATTATTGACTGAGCTAAAACGGTAACCCGTGCAAAGTCTATCTATACTGCTCACCGTTAATGAAGAGAAAGATATCATAATGGGTATTTACTCTGTTTCCGCTATTACGATAGATAATCATATGTCTACATTTGCCAATAAAAAATGGCAGTAGCCATAATTTATGTTGCCGCGTTCTATCTACACTAGGCTTTATCATCGATGTTATTTGCTGATTTATTTTGTGATTATAAAAACCTACGGTAGTGAATTAGGATTTTATTAGCCATTACAAATGATGGATAGTGTTCAATATTAATGGTGCTTATGGACAGTACTTATGAATAGCGCTTATTGATAAAGTATCTGCAATGTTTCTTACTAGTATTTTTTGTTTATAAAAAACTCATCTATGACAATCATCTATGACAATCAACATCATGCTAAACATAATAACGAAGCGCATAAAAAATCACTTAAAAATCATTAATATTCAAATAATGAATAATAATCTATTATCAACGAAGGTCAAAACCTAGATTTTTTTACGTAAAAACCACATTAATTAAACTCATGAAAAAAATTTATAATATGTTAAATCGATAATTTACCTGAAAAAAACGCTAGGTTATAATTTTTCATATAAAAATTAAAAATAATTTATGAACATTATTTTAACAAATTAAATTTCGGCAGCCACAAATAACACAACAAACCAATATATTAAAAACCATTTATTAACAACACAAGCTACTTTAAATAACATTGTAATCTTGATGCTTACATTATTACAACTTATCAGCGTTTATGATGTCGAATTGTTAATAAAAATGAGCTTAATTGTATATACCCAGCTAATTACCAACCAGATGGCCTGATATTGTTTTTTTATTTAGGTGTGCTTATATCGATAGCTGTGTAACTTTGTTTCATTTTTATATTAAAAATGATCTGAATGATTACACCATAATAAAAAAACATTTTAGGGAGTTAAAATATGCAAGTTAATTCGCATTTAGCCAAAGCTATTCGCTTTGCGCTAATCAGTGGTGTCGCTGTTTCTGCAGCAACCACATTCAATACCTTTGCAGCAGAAGATCAAGCTAATCCAGCATCAACTGTTGAAAGAATATCGGTAACAGGCTCACGTATTATTCGTGAAGGTGCTGTTGCACCAACGCCGGTTACAGTAATTACTGGCGACGAGTTATTATCAACTGGTGTAACAAATATTGGTGAAGCGCTAAACCAATTACCTGCACTAGGTAACACCTACTCACTTGCCAACTCAGGCCGCTTTATTGGTACTTCGGGTCTTAACTTGCTCGATTTAAGAAGCATGGGTACCGCCAGAACACTCGTGTTAGTGGACGGTAAACGCCATGTATCAAGTTCTGCAGGTACTTCTTCAGTCGACGTCAATACCATTCCAAGTGTATGGATCGATAGAGTAGAAGTGATTACCGGCGGTGCATCTGCCATTTACGGTGCTGATGCGGTAACCGGTGTTGTAAACTTCATTTTAAAGAAAGATATTAATGGCTTAGATGTATCAGCAACCAAAGGTTGGGCTGACGATAGTGGCCACAATAAAGACCGCTTCTCATTATCTTATGGTTCTGATTTTGCCCAAGGTGATGGTAATGTTGCCTTTGCGGTTGAGTACAGCGCTCAAGAGCAATTAAGAGCATTTGATCGCGATCAGACTTCAACTGCTTTTTCGAGCCTAGCAAATAAAAACCGCACTGAAGATAACAATGACCCATCAGATCCAGACAAAATATGGACTCCTAACGCCGGTCACTACACGATTAGTAATGCCGGTACCTTCAATTTAGATGGTTGGAAAAGCTTTAATCCTGATGGCTCATTAAGCGATGTTTATAGCGGTCAAAATGTTGATGGTATTCGTTGTGCAAATTGTGATGTCACTAACTTAAACCAGTTTGTCGAATTACAACCAGAATTCGAACGTTACAATATTAACTTTAAAGCAAACTACCAGCTTAACGATAATCATAACGTTTATTTTGAAGCTAAATACGTTAACAGCCAATCAACAGATGAAGGCCAACCGGCATTTTTCTTTGGTAACCCGGTCAACGATATCAAAATTGATAATGCTTTTATCAATCCTGAGCTGGTTGCTTTAATGAAAGCAAACAAAGATAGCGACGGTAATTCAGCGCCATTAGATACACTTAATATTCGTCGTTTTATGACGGACTTGGGTGCGCGTATTGAAGATGATACTCGCGAAACTCAACGTTATGTTATCGGTCTTGAAGGTATAGTATTCCAAGATTGGGATTACGATGCCTATGCTATTTATGGTCAAACTGATTTAGAGCGCGTTAATAAAAATAACTTAATCTATGACAATTACACCAACGCCCTTGATTCTGTATTAGAAAACGGGATTGCAGTATGTCGTGATCAGTCAGCTAGAGATGCAGGCTGTGTGCCAGTCAACATTTTTGGTTTTGGCGCGCCAAGTCAAGATGCTATTAACTATATTAATACCGCTTCAACTGGTACATCGATTATTAAGCAAACCGTATTAGGTGGCTCACTAACTAACTCTAGTTTATTTGAATTACCTGCCGGTTATGCAGGCTTCTCTACTGGTGTTGAATACCGTAAAGAAGAAAGTGAGATATTTGAACCTTCAAATGCAGCAGGTACTTTCTTCAATGCATTGGGCGAAGATAAAGGCGATTTTGATGTAAGCGAAATTTTTGCTGAAATCACGCTTCCTTTGCTAGCCGATTTACCAATGGTACGTCAGCTAGACTTAGATCTTGCAATACGTTTTGCTGATTACAGCACCATTGGTAATGCAACAACATGGAAAACGGGCTTAAGCTGGGAAGTTGATGATCAGATCCGCGTTCGTACTACATACTCAGAAGCTATTCGTGCACCTAACATCAGTGAGCTTTATGGTGCTGCAAGCCAAACATTCTTCTCTGTAGATGACTCTTGTCGTGCTAAAAACTTAAATGATCTAGCTGATCCAACTCAACGTCAGGCTAACTGTGCGGCGTTAGGGATCCCTGCTGGTTTTGACGCTGACTACGACGATAAAACACTTGAAGGATTAAGTGGTGGTAATCGCGAGCTAAAAGCAGAAGAATCGAAAAGTTTCACGTTAGGAATTGTTTATCAACCTGATTTTATTGATGGATTATCGATCACTACCGATTATTGGAATATCGAGATCGAAAATGCAATCAGTGCTGTTGGTGCTCAAGATATTATCGACCGTTGTGTTGATTCTCCATCTGGTGTGAATAACGAATACTGTAGTTTGATTACTCGTGATTCAACTAGCCACGAAATTACTCAAATTAGACAGTTCTCGTTAAACATTGCATCTCTTGAAGCTGCTGGTATCGACTTTGATATTGGTTATAACTTTGAAGCCTTTAGTGGTGATGTACGCACTAACCTTATTGCGACTCGTCTATTAAAACGTAAAGACTTTTCATTCCAGGATGAACCAGATACGTTTGAAGAACTTGCAGGCACGGCAGGCTATGCTGAATGGCAAGCAAACTGGAGCCTAAGTTACTCTATCGATAGCTGGGATGTTAGCTGGAGAACGCGCTATGTTGAGGGTGTAAGCCTTTATACTGATAAGGAATTAGCCTTAAACGCGAATCCTAATAGCAACATGGAATTTGACGATTACTTTATCAACGACATGGCAGTTGCATACAACTTCGATTCAGGTATTCGTTTGAAGTTTGGTATCGATAACGTGTTTAACCGTGAACTACCATACGGTTATACAGGTACTGATACTACAAGCTCAGCTTATGACAACGTAGGTCGCTTCTTCCATACTACAGCCTCTTATAAGTTCTAAACTATTCGTTATAAGCGATAGGTTTATTGATACAACGGCATCTTCGGATGCCGTTTTTTTTATCCATTCATGTTTATCAATTTCATGCTTCTCAAGTACTGACATTATCAACCACCAAAGCCAATCTTACTTTCCTTCACCCATAATAAGCATTTATACATTAACGACTGCCATAATAACTAAAACTTCAGCCAGCACTCGACCAATTTATTTTGTAACCACCATGGTAGCTACTGCAGAGGTCATTTCTCTATTATTCTTAATAATCCCGTCGACAAGTCTTAAATATAATTGAATAATAATTATACCCAGTATCAATTATATTGATGTTACACAATATTCTGAAATGAGTATTGCTTACGAGGTGAGTTATTAGGCAAATTTACTGATCTAATTTTGCTGTTAACTTGTTATCCAGCTCTCACTTCTAGTAAACAAAACATCAACTTTCTTGATACCAAGTGATGCAATCTTAACGCTATGCTAAAATCAACAAGGTAAATTGGTCTTACCAAAAAAGATCGTAATAAGGACATCACTGTAATGCTTCCCTAATAAAGGCATCGCAGCTGAGCAAAGTGATAAGAGCCATTGCGGCTCACCGGCAAGCTGCTCTTACGGACATAGCCATCACTTCAAAGGAACACACTCAAACTTCATCATTTGATGGATTAACCTGTTCTTTTCGGAGAATGAGAAATTATGTCAGACACAGTCAGTAATTCAGATACACAAGCTCAAGAAGCAAGCTACAGCGAGCTTCACCGTCCTGCTAGCGAGTTTGACACTCGCGATGCCTATCTAGAAAATGAACTCAAGATAATGAAGCCCAAACGTTGGGGACTCAACCTTCCTGGACGTGATTTTCGTTTTGAATGGGAAGACTTAGTCCCAGCCATTGCAGGAACCATTGGTATTACTGTTATGTATTCTGCAGTAATGGCAGCTTGGGCTGCAGGTTTAAGTGAAAAATGGGATCACGTCAATCTTGGGGCAGAATTTGCTATCCAGATTGTCCGTGTAGAAATGCTCATCCCAGCTTTACTCTTCTGTATTATTAGCTCTGGTTTTATTAATCCAAGAGCAAACCTTGGCGGCAACCATGGACCAATGATCCCGTTAATTGGTACCATCGCGCTCGCTGGTGCTCATCCATTAGCGTTAGCAATCCTCATTGGTATATTTGGCTTGATTTTAAGTTATTTCAAAGGGGGCTCGAAACTGGTTAACCTCACCAGTAGCGGTGTGGCCGGCGGTTTATTGGTGTTCTTAGGATTTATGGGAGCTAAAAGTCAGATAGGTTCGTTATTTGACTGGGCAGGAGGACTGCAAGCCAAGCACAGTCTTGACTATTCACTCGGTTATGTTGCATTTACCATCTTGTTAATCAATGTCATTATTTATGCAGCATTAGCCAAATACGGTAAACGCTGGTTAGCGATTCCATTGTGTTCTATTGCAGCAGTTGCTCTGGCATTTGGCCTAGGCGCAGGCTTAGATTTACAATTTACTACCGCTCCAGGTATCCCAAATCTCAATCCGGTTTATTGGTGGGGTTCAACTGAACATGGTTGGCAGTTAGGCTTACCAAATGCTGCTCATTTTATTGCATCATTACCGTTCGCAATTCTGGCTGTTGCCATGTGGTCACCAGACTTTCTTGGTCATCGTATTTTCCAAGAATTAAATTATCCAAAAGGCGCTGAAAAAGTACTGATGGATGTTGATGACACGATGACAACTTGCTCAGTAAGACAGATCGTCGGTACTGCCGTCGGTGGCGGTAATATTACCTCATCGTGGGGAACTTACATGATCCCAGCGGCTATTGCCAAACGCCCTATTCCAGCTGGCGCTATCCTACTCGGTAGCTTGTGTATTATTGTGGCTATCATTGGTTATCCTATGGATATCACGGTGTGGCGCCCTGTTATGTCGATTGCGCTTTTAGTTGGCGTATTCCTGCCGTTATTAGAGGCAGGTTTACAGATGGTTAAAGACACGACGAGTAGCCAAGCCGCAGGTATCTGTATTTTCGCTGCATTTGTTGCCAACCCAGTATTAGCTTGGGCGTTAACCATGTTACTTGATAATAATGGCTTAATTGGTGATAAAGAGCGTCCTAAAACCTTGTCATTTGCAGACCGTATCGTTATCCCAAGCCTAGCCTTTGTGATTTGTTTGGCGGCGATGTTAGCAGTAGGCATGATCGAAGGGATTCCAGCGTTGCTATAATCTAGTCATGTTCGGTAATACCATCAATATAAAAGCGAGATCGGCAATGGTTTCGCTTTTTATTTGCCAAAAATTGCCGCGGGCTACTCCAAGTTATAAACAGATATGTTAGCCAGTTAACACTTTTGATAATCCGTTAGCGAAAGCTGCCGATATCGTCATTATGCTGTGCTATTATTAACCCATGGATAATTGGTCTTACCAATTAGTTCATTAACAGAAACAATATCGATTAGCGTCATTACACAAGCCAGGCGGAACATTTCTGCCATCAATGTCGCAGAAGATGTAAACGGCTCAGTCTAGCGAATCTACCTAGACGACAGAATGTAAACACTCAACGGATACCAACACTTTGTGTTAATTGTGATGACATCCGTAGAAAATCAACCAGAGGGTTAAGTAAATGACAGATAAAACCGAACTATTTGCCAACGCGTGGGAAGGTTTCGTAGCTGGCGATTGGAAAACTGAAGTTAACGTACGTGACTTTATCCAACAAAATTACACACCATATGAGGGTGATGAATCATTCTTAGCAGGTGCAACAGATGCAACATTAACTTTGTGGGACAAAGTAATGGAAGGCATCAAGCAAGAGAACCAAACTCATGCTCCAGTCGATTTCGACACTGAAATGGTTTCAACCATTACCTCTCATGATGCTGGCTATATCAATAAAGACCTTGAAACTATCGTTGGTTTACAAACTGAAGCGCCATTAAAACGTGCCATGCTGCCCAACGGTGGTATTCGTATGGTTGAAGGTTCATGTAAAGCTTATGGCCGTGAACTTAACAGCGATGTGAATTACGTTTACTCTGAGTTACGCAAAACCCATAACCAAGGCGTGTTTGATGTTTATACCCCAGAAATTATGGCTTGCCGTAAATCAGGTATATTAACAGGTTTACCTGATGCCTATGGTCGTGGTCGTATTATTGGTGACTACCGCCGTATTGCTTTGTACGGTATCGATTACCTAATGAAAGATAAGTTTGCCCAATTCAGCTCACTGCAAGCGCAGTTTGAAGCTGGTGAAGACTTATCAAGTGTGATCCAATTACGTGAAGAGATTTCTGAGCAACATCGTGCTTTAGGCCAAATGAAAGTGATGGCAGCTAAATACGGTTGTGATATTTCTGTACCCGCCAAAAATGCTAAAGAAGCCATTCAATGGACTTACTTTGGTTACCTTGCTGCAGTAAAAAGCCAAAATGGCGCGGCAATGTCACTGGGTCGTACCTCAACGTTCATTGATGCTTATATTGAACGTGACATTAAAAATGGTGTTCTTACTGAGCAGCAAGCACAAGAAATGGTTGACCATTTCGTGATGAAACTGCGTATGGTGCGTTTCCTGCGTACACCTGAATACGATGAACTATTCTCAGGCGATCCAATCTGGGCAACTGAATCTATCGCAGGTATGGGTCTTGATGGTCGCACATTGGTGACTAAATCAAGCTTCCGTTTCTTGCATACCTTGTACAACATGGGCCCAAGCCCAGAGCCAAACATTACCGTGTTATGGTCCACAAGATTGCCACAAGGTTTTAAAAGTTACTGTGCCAAAGTATCAATTGACACTAGCTCAATTCAATACGAAAACGATGACTTAATGCGCCCAGACTTTGAGTCAGACGATTACGCCATTGCTTGTTGTGTTAGCCCAATGATTTTGGGTAAGCATATGCAGTTCTTCGGTGCTCGCGCTAACTTAGCCAAAACCATGTTATACGCCATTAACGGTGGTGTTGACGAAAAGCTTAAAACCCAAATTGCACCAAAAGCGGACCCAATCACTGCTGATGTACTTGAGTTTGATGATGTTATGTCACGTCTTGATGGCTTAATGGACTGGCTTGCAACGCAGTATGTGTCTGCGCTTAACGCGATTCACTTTATGCATGACAAATACTCTTACGAGTCTGCGTTAATGGCATTACATGACCGCGATGTGCGCCGTACAATGGCGTGTGGTATTGCAGGTTTGTCAATTGCTGCCGATTCATTGTCAGCGATTAAGTTTGCTCAAGTTAAGCCTATTCGCGATGAAAATGGTATTGCGGTTGATTTTGACATTCAAGGTGACTATCCAAAATTTGGTAACAATGATGCTCGTGTCGATGACATTGCTTGCGATTTAGTTGAACGTTTTATGGCGAAAATTCGCACTAAAAAAATGTACCGTAATGCCATTCCAACACAATCAATCTTAACCATCACTTCAAACGTGGTTTATGGTAAGAAAACCGGTAACACTCCTGACGGTCGTCGTTCAGGCGCTCCGTTTGCGCCTGGTGCCAACCCGATGCATGGTCGTGATGAAAATGGTGCAATTGCTTCATTAACATCAGTGGCTAAACTGCCTTTTGCCCACGCACAAGATGGTGTTTCTTATACTTTCTCTATCGTGCCAAATGCATTAGGTAAAGATGATACGGGTCGTCGTACTAACTTAGCGTCATTGATGGATGGCTACTTCCTAAGCAAGCCTAACCGTGAAGGTGGTCAACACTTAAACGTTAACGTGATGAACCGTGAAATGTTAGAAGATGCGATTGTTAATCCGGATAAATATCCACAATTAACTATTCGTGTATCGGGTTATGCCGTTCGCTTTAATGCGCTCACCCCTGAGCAGCAGCAAGACGTGATTACTCGTACATTTACTAAAAGTATGTAGTCTCTGCTAAAATTGGCTGTATCGATGTGTAACATCTTATCGATACAGCCTTTTTTATACCCATTTTAAGGAACAACAATGACGTTAGGTCGCATACATTCAGTGGAATCATTCGGAACCGTTGACGGTCCAGGAATTCGCTACATCGCTTTTATGCAAGGTTGCCTTATGCGCTGCCAATATTGTCATAATCGTGATACATGGGATCTAGATGGCGGTAAGGAAGTTTCTGTTGATGAAATAATGAGCCAAGTCATTTCATATCAACCCTTTTTAGACGCCAGCGGTGGTGGCATTACAGCCAGTGGTGGTGAAGCAATTTTACAAGCTCAATTTGTCAGCGAACTGTTTAAAGCCTGCAAAAGTCAGGGTATACACACTTGCTTAGACACCAACGGCTTTGTGCGTAAATACGAACCCGTAATAGATGAGTTGCTCGACAATACTGACTTAGTGTTACTTGATATCAAACAAATGGACGATGCCAAACACATCGAACTGACTAAAGTCAGTAACCATCGAACACTACAGTTTGCGCAATATCTTACCAAACGAAATATTAAAACCTGGATCCGTTATGTGGTTGTCGCTGGATTTACTGAAGATGTCGAATCAGCCATCGCATTAGCTGAGTTCATTAAACCGATGAGCAATGTTGAAAAAGTTGAATTATTGCCTTATCACCCGTTAGGGGAACATAAATGGCAAGCTTTTGGCGAAACGTATACTTTGGCAGATATTTCACCGCCAAGTACAGAAATTATGCAGAGAATTCAGCAGGTGTTTGTTGACCGAGGTATTAACGCTACATTTTAGTCACAATAACAATAAACAGATGTAAATTAGCATCGGCTTATACATAAGATGAATTATAATTCGTCCCAGTAACTTTGATCTAAACGTTCAAAAGCCAGTTTCAAAATGGTGGCCATATCAGAATAGCAGGCTTTTGCGCCTAAAGGTTGGCAATAAATACCCATCTCAGTCAATGCTGAGCTGAGTTGGTTGCCCCAATCAAATAATGATAACGGTAACGGATGGCTCGCTCGCCAACCTAACCATAATAAGCCTTGTAGTGGCAAGCTGATAAAAAAGAGCAACATCGTTAATGCTTGCGGTAAATAATCCCAGCCAAATATATACAGCTGGCTAGCCGCAACGACTAATGCCAACACAGGCATTGCAATAATCGCTAATTGAGTCGCTTTGACGACACGGTACTCAGGGAAATAAAACCCAAGTTGCCTAACCATTGGCCAGGTCTTCATATAACGTTGACCATCGCCAAGTAATTTAACCAAATTCATGTTCAATATACGGCTACCTTTACAGCTTGGGACATGAGTATAACGATAACATAATACAGTGTCATGCCCAAAATGCACTGGAGAATTTACGCCTATACTGATTTAAATTTCAGTCGTAAATCACGGTAAGAACACCGAAGTGTGGCGTTTATGAATGAATAATCATAAACCTTAATCAAAATGGAATTTTACTATTTTATTTAGTTTCATTGACTTAAAAGGCGTTAACATGTCAGACAAATTAGTACTCGTGCTCAACTGCGGTAGCTCATCATTAAAATTTGCCATCATTGATGCTCAATCAGGCGATGATAAAGTTTCTGGATTAGCTGAATGTTTTGGTTTAGAAGATTCACGCATTAAGTGGAAATCTGATGGCAGCAAGAATGAAGCCAAATTAGGTGCCTTTACTGCGCATCGCGAAGCGGTAGAATTCATCGTTAATAACATTTTGGCAGACCATCCAGAACTTGCGGCACAAATTAAAGCCGTTGGTCATCGTATCGTCCATGGTGGTGAAAAGTTTACTCGCTCGGTTATTGTTACACCGGATGTCATTCAGGGTATTGAAGATTGTGCGTCATTAGCGCCTCTGCATAATCCTGCGCATTTAATTGGTATTCGTGCCGCGCTCGCTTCATTCCCAGATTTGCCACAAGTTGCAGTATTTGACACCGCATTTCATCAAACCATGCCCGAAAAGGCATATATTTATGCCCTACCCTACAAATTGTATCGTGAACATAGTATTCGCCGTTATGGCATGCATGGTACTAGCAACATCTATATTTGTCGTGAAGCAGCCAAAGTATTAGGCAAAGAGACTAAAGACACCAATATTATTTGTGCACATTTAGGTAATGGTGCATCGGTAACGGCCATTAAAGGTGGCAAAAGTGTCGACACGTCAATGGGCTTAACTCCGCTTGAAGGTTTAGTTATGGGTACACGTTGCGGCGATTTAGACCCATCAATTATTTTCCATTTAGTTAAACAACTTGGCTATACCCTTGATGAAGTCAATAACCTACTGAATAAGCAAAGTGGTTTATTGGGTATTTCAGAACTCACCAACGATTGTCGTGGGATTGAAGAAGGTTATCAAGACGGTCACAAAGGTGCCACACTAGCCTTAGATATCTTCTGCTATCGTTTAGCCAAATATATCGCCTCTTACACTGTGCCATTAGGGCGTTTAGACGCCATTATATTTACTGGCGGTATTGGCGAAAACTCAGACCTTATTCGCGAGAAAGTCCTTAATTTATTGGCAATATTTAACTTCAAAGTCGATGATAATTTGAATAAAGCGGCTCGTTTTGGCCAGCAAGGCATCATTACCCAAGTAGGTAGCCCTATTGCTATGGTCATACCAACAAATGAAGAGTGGGTTATTGCCGAAGATGCTATTAAGCTGATCACAGCTAAATAAGCAGCTTATTCGGTATTATATTCGGTTAATTAACATGAACAATACGCACACAAGAGGTCGTCATGTCTCGTAATATTATGCTTATTCCAATCGGTATTGGAGTGGGATTAACATCACTAAGCTTAGGTATGGTTCGTGCACTTGAACGCAAAGGCGTTAAAGTGCAATTTTTTAAACCTATTGCGCAAATTCGATCCGGTGATACTGGTCCAGAACGTTCAACCACTATTTTAAGCACGTCTCCAACTGTTAATCCGTTGGAACCTTATTCAATGGTCCATGCTGAAGCGTTAATCCGTTCAGAGCAAACTGATGTCCTACTAGAACAGATTATTGCCCGCGCAGCAGAATGCGCCAGTAATACTGAAATCCTAGTGGTTGAAGGCTTAGTACCAACACGTAGCCATCCATTTGCTGATGACATTAACTATGAAATTGCCAAAGCATTAGACGCCGATGTTATTTTCATCGCAACCCCTGGAAACGATACGCCTAATGGATTAATGAATCGATTAGAAATCGCCTTTAACTCTTGGGGTGGACAGAAAAACAAACGTTTAATTGGCGCTATCATCAATAAAATTGGTGCTCCCGTTGACAACGAAGGTCGCACTCGTCCTGATTTATCTGAAGTATTTGATGATAAAAATATGAACGCGGTTGATAGCTCGGGAATGTTCCAACTTCCGGGTAAAAGTCCGCTGCGTATATTAGGCAGTGTGCCATACAATTTAGAGCTAATTGCCCCGCGCGCATCTGATTTAGCTAAGCACTTAAATGCCAAAATCATTAATGCCGGTGAAATGCATACTCGTCGTATGCGCCGTGTAACATTTTGTGCCCGTAGCCTGCCTAACATGGTTACTCACATCAAAACAAATTCATTGTTAGTGACTTCTGGCGATCGCTCCGACGTGATCGTATCTGCATGTTTAGCAGCCATGAACGGCGTTAAAATTGGCGCGTTGTTGCTTACTGGGGGCTACCCGCCAGAACCAGAAATCATGAAGTTATGTGAACAAGCTTTTGAAACCGGCTTGCCAGTATTTTTAATTGATTCCAATACATGGCAGACCTCGCTCAATATTCAACGTTTTGATCATGAAGTGCCTGTGGATGATGCGGTGCGCGTTGAAAAAGTGCAAGAATACGTGGCCAGCCATATCGACCAAACCTGGATTGAAAGTGTTACCCAGGATTCTCCACGTGAACACCGTCTATCTCCTCCGGCATTCCGTTACAAGTTAACTGAACTAGCCCGTGCAGCCCGTAAAACTATCGTGCTTCCTGAAGGTGAAGAGCCTAGAACCGTTAAGGCTGCATCAATCTGTGCAGAACGGGGTATTGCTCGTTGCGTGTTAATCGGTAACCGCGAAGAGATCTTACGCGTTGCATCGCAACAAGATGTTATTTTAGGTGAAGGCATCGAAATCATTGAGCCAGAAACTGTGCGTGAAAAGTACGTTGAGCCTATGCTCGAATTACGTCGCAGCAAAGGATTAACAGAAGTTGTTGCCCGTGAACAACTGGAAGATAACATGGTGCTTGGTACCATGATGCTGGCACAAGATGAAGTTGATGGAATTGTGTCTGGTGCTATTCATACTACGGCACACACTATTCGCCCACCATTGCAGTTGATCAAAACGGCACCGGGTTCTAGCTTAGTGTCATCGATTTTCTTCATGCTGATGCCAGATCAAGTATTAGTGTATGGTGATTGCGCGATTAACCCAGATCCAAGTCCTGAACAGCTAGCCGATATTGCGATTCAGTCAGCTGAATCAGCTAAAGCCTTTGGTATTGAGCCTCGCGTTGCGATGATCAGTTACTCAACGGGGACTTCTGGCACCGGTTCAGATGTGGATAAAGTACGCGAAGCCACACGAATCGCTAAAGAAAAACGTCCGGACTTGATTATCGATGGTCCATTGCAATACGATGCAGCAGTCATGCCTAACGTAGCGCTCTCTAAAGCACCTGACAGCCCTGTCGCAGGTAAAGCAACCGTATTTGTGTTCCCAGATTTAAACACGGGTAACACCACATACAAGGCGGTACAGCGTAGTGCTGATTTAATCAGCATCGGGCCAATGCTTCAAGGTATGCGTAAACCGGTTAACGATTTATCACGCGGCGCATTAGTCGATGATATTGTCTACACCATTGCGTTAACGGCGATTCAAGCTGCACAGAATAGTGAGAAAAAATAACGTCAGGCACTTCAGTGTAATATCGTTGTGAATTTACAATAAATGACCACTAAAAAAGCACTGATATTTATCGGTGCTTTTTTAGTGTCTGATGTCTTAGATTTTTTGTTTTTTTGCCTGTTTGCCTGTTTGCCTGTTTGCAAAAGCATGTCCCTATGCGGTTCATGATACAAAAAATAATTAAGTCATTTATGGCACAAACAAAAACGCTACCCAATTGGGTAGCGTTTATAAAGAGCGTTATGTATCAATCAATACTAAAAATTATTTCTTAGCTTTTTTCTTAGTTGATTCACTAACCCATTTACCGCCGATAAACTTAGAAGACCAACCGGTAGCTTTGCCGTCAACTTCAGTAGCAACATACTGCTCTTTGGTTTTACGACTAAATTTAACCGAGGCTTTATTGCCTTCATCATCTTCGACTGGCGCATCGGCAAGATACGCATATTTAGGCCATAACAAATCGCGATACTGCACTAACTCTTCCACTAACGGCGCACGTGTTTCACGCGATTTAGGGAAAGTACTGGCGGCTAAAAATATGCCCGCAGCACCATCACGAAGCACAAAGTGAGCATCCGATTTAGTACATTTTAATTCAGGTAAGAAAATAGGATCTTCTTTTGGTGGCGCCGCTTCACCGCTTCTCAGCAACTTACGGGTGTTTTTACACTCACTATTGGTGCAACCAAAATACTTACCAAATCGACCGTTTTTAAGTTCCATATTATTGCCGCAACGATCGCACTCAATAATTGGACCTTCATAGCCTTTAATCTTAAATTGTCCGGCTTCAACTTCGTAACCATCACATGACGGGTTATTACCACAAACATGTAATTTACGTGTTTCGTCAATGAGATAACTGTCCATCGCGGTACCACACTTACCACAACGATGTTTAGCACGTAACGCTTCCGTTTCGCCATCTTCATTGTCGCTTACCGCTTCTTCACCTGGGGTTAAGTTAAGCGTGGTCTTACAACGTTCTTTAGGTGGTAACGCATAACCAGAACAACCTAAGAACACCCCTGTTGAACCAGTACGAATACCCATTGGACGGCCACAGGTTGGACACTTAATGTCGTCTGTTAATACCATCTCATTAGGGCGCATACCACCTTCATCAGGATCTAACTCGGCCAACAATAACTGCTTGGTAAAGTCGCCATAAAAACCGTCTAATACTTTTTTCCAGTCCAGCTTACCTTGAGCAACATCATCTAATGTTTGCTCCATGCTGGCGGTAAAGTCGTAGCTCATTAATTCTTTAAAACTGCCGACTAAGCGTTCGCTGACAATCTCACCCATTTTTTCAGCAAAGAAACGGCGGTTATCAACTTTAACGTAACCACGATCCTGAATGGTTGAAATAATCGTCGCATACGTTGAAGGACGACCAATACCACGCTTCTCAAGCTCTTTAACCAAAGACGCTTCACTGTAACGCGGCGCAGGCTTGGTAAAGTGTTGCTTAGGAGATAAGGTTTCAAGCACTAACTTGTCACCTTTTGCAACGACTGGTAGCGTCTTATCTTCTTCGTTTTTCTTACTCACTTGTGGCTGAACACGAGTCCAACCATCAAAACGTAAGGTACGGCCACTGGCTTTTAATTCGTAATCACCCGCGGTTACCGTTAAACGTGTTGCATCATATTGAGCAGGTGTCATTTGACATGACACAAATTGACGCCAGATAAGCTCATACAAGCGCTGAGCGTCTCTTTCCATATCGGTTAACGAAGCGGCCTGCACAGCCACGTTCGACGGTCTAATAGCTTCATGCGCCTCTTGAGCGCCCTCTTTGCTACCATAACGAATAGGTTCTGCCGGTAAATACTTGTCACCGAACTCGGCACCAATCATTTCACGTAAGTTTTCAACCGCTTCTTTACTCAAATTGGTTGAATCGGTACGCATATACGTAATGTGGCCAGCTTCGTACAAACGCTGCGCCATCATCATGGTTTTCTTAACACCAAAACTAAGACGAGTACTGGCAGCTTGCTGCAATGTCGACGTAATATAAGGTGCCGAAGGTTTGCTTGAGGTTGCTTTATCTTCACGTGCAGTAACAACATATGCTGCATCACGTAATGCATCGACAGCAACTTTAGCTTGCGCTTCATTAATCGGTTCAAATGCAGCAGATTGATACTTCATCACCTGCATTTTCAAGCTAGCGGCGGTAGGTGTATTTAACTCAGCATGGATATCCCAAAACTCTTCTGGAACAAACGCTTTAATTTCACTTTCACGCTCTACAACTAAGCGCACTGCTACCGACTGAACACGCCCAGCAGATAAACCACGAGCGACTTTTTTCCATAATAATGGTGATACCATAAAGCCAACAACACGGTCTAAAAAGCGACGAGCTTGCTGGGCATTAACCATATTGGTATCAAGTACCGACGGTTTACTAAACGCATCTTGAATCGCTGTTTTAGTAATTTCGTTGAACACAACTCGCTGATACCGTGAAGGATCACCACCAATAATTTCCTGTAAATGCCAGGCAATGGCTTCCCCTTCACGGTCCAAATCCGTTGCGAGATATATTTGGTCAGCAGTTTCTGCTAACGCTTTTAATTCTTTAACAACTTTTTCTTTACCAGGCAGAATTTGATACTTAGCCGCCCAGTCTTTATCTGGGTTAACACCCATTCGCGCCACAAGCGCTTGTTTGTCTCTGATCAGCTTGTATTTAGCTTTTTCTTCAGGAGATAATTTCTTAACTTCTGCTGCGGTTTTAGTCACAGTTGTACCGTCAGAAGTAGACGAAGTTGGTAAGTCACGAATATGACCTACACTCGACTTCACAATGAAGTCTTTACCAAGATATTTATTAATTGTCTTGGCTTTGGCCGGCGATTCGACAATAACTAGCGATTTACCCATAGTTTTATTTGCGCCAAAAAGTCTCGAAAAAAAGAAAATTGATTCCATATATAGAGGGTTGAGACAATAGTTTCAAGTTAATCCCTCTTTTACATGGCTAGTAAGTCATTTTTTAATCAGAATTGAATCAAAAATAAAAAATGTAAAAAATAATATGCGTTTTTTAAACGTAATTTTTCACTTAATGATACTTGCGAGCACCTTCAGTGCATTTTTAGTCATTTATACACATTTGTACAAATTAACCACACCTTGTTAACCCTTATAGCTTCAGTATACTGGGGTTAAATTAGCGTTAACTGACATGAACAATCACGTTCCTTTTTTATAAGTAACACAAATGAGTGTAACTACAATAATAATTATTCACTAAAATTCTCAAGGATCACGAATGAAGCATTTTGAAGCGAACTTTGATGGCTTGGTTGGACCAACCCATAACTATGCCGGATTATCATTTGGTAATGTGGCCTCATTTAGTAATGCGGCCCAGACATCAAATCCTAAAGCGGCAGCTAAACAAGGTTTGCAAAAAGCCAAGTCATTAGCAGATTTGGGGATGGTGCAAGGGGTATTAGCCCCACAGGAGCGCCCAGACCTATACACATTGCGTCGAATTGGTTTTTCTGGGTCTGACGCTGAGGTTTTACAAAAAGCTGCTCAGCAGGCTCCTGCGCTACTTAATGCTTGTTGCAGTGCATCAAGTATGTGGACAGCTAACGCGGCTACAGTGTCACCCAGTGCAGACACCTGTGACGGTAAAGTTCACTTCACCCCAGCTAATTTAGTTGATAAATTACACCGCAGTATTGAACCTGTCACTACCGGCAATATTTTGCAGGCGACATTTAATAACGACCGCTATTTTAAGCATCATCAACATTTGCCAGAACACGCAAGCTTTGGTGATGAAGGAGCAGCCAATCATACTCGCCTATGTTCTGAATATGGTCATGCTGGCGTTGAATTATTTGTCTATGGTCAAACAGCAACTAACCCTAACGCCCCTAAACCAACAAAATATCCAGCTCGCCAAACTTTGGAAGCATCTCAAGCAGTAGCGCGGTTGCACCAACTTGAAGATGAAAGCTGCGTGTTTATGCAGCAAAATCCAGATGTGATTGATCAAGGTGTATTCCACAATGACGTCATTTCAGTGGGTAACAAAAATGTGTTGTTCTACCACGAACAAGCGTTTTTAAATACCGAAGCAAAGTTCGATGAAATTCGCCGTAAAATGAACTCTGACATGCATTTTGTCAAAGTCACCACAGAGCAAGTATCCATTGATAATGCCGTTCGTAGTTACTTATTTAATACCCAAATCATCACCCTACCTTCAGGTGAAATGGCCATTATTGCGCCAACAAATTGCCAGGAAAACCCTGCGGTATTTGCTTACTTAAATGAACTTGTTACCTTAGGCACGCCGATCAAACAAGTGCGCTATTATGATGTTAAGCAAAGTATGCAAAACGGTGGTGGTCCAGCCTGTTTACGTTTACGAGTCGCGATGAACGAACAAGAAGTCGCTGCAGTTAATCAAAACACATTAATGAATGACGGTTTATTTACGCGCTTAAATACCTGGGTTGATAGACATTATCGTGACCAACTCACGGTAAGCGATCTAGCAGATCCACAATTAATTATTGAATCACGCACCGCGTTAGATGAACTCACACAAATATTAAAGTTAGGCAGCGTGTATCAGTTCCAAAGATAACGTTAACCAATAAGCTATTAATTAAGCTTTTGGTAAATTATAAATTTATTATGTTTGTAAATGTCACTAATTTTATGATTAGTGACATTTTTACACTATAGCTAGCACCAGTAAGTTAAATGGTAGCAACAACTCAACCTATCAGATGTAACTCACCTTTGACATAAATCCCATCATCTTTAGTTATTAACAAATTGATAAATAGCTATTATCTAATTTGTTAATCCACCAAACACAACCTATATAGGTAAATTATTAGCGTCTTAACAATCCGTTCTTTAGTTTCCTTCATTAAGATAAATCAGCCTAACCAGCATTTTTTATTTCGATAAAGAACAATATATTACACCATAAAAAAGGCCACAATTAATTTTGTGGCCGATTAAATTACTACTTATGAAGCATTCGTAAAATCAAAGTATCTCAAAATAATAAGCCTACTTATTATCAACCATCATCTCGAACATTAACACTGTATGAAATCGGATCGCCGTAAATAGTTTTAACTGTAATAGATAATAATCCAACTGATTTTTGATTTGGGCTAGCCTCTCGAGTTACAGTAAATGGATACAATAATGGTTTATTGGAGGTATTGTTGCCGATAATATAAGACGATGTAGATGTGGATAACGCTCCATTATCAGTGGCTGCAGAAATATCAGTACCATTGGCAAGGGTATTATTATTAAGATCCGAGACAAATAAATAAACAGTTTTTGAGGATACACCTGTTGCCGCAGTTAAATCTATATCGACTACAGGGGTAATGTTCCCCAAGCTGTCAATATCAACTAAACGACCGTATGGCACAGAGCCCGACATAACAATCGGCATATTCCTGAATACATTTAGCTGTGCTTGAGTGTTATTGACTCCGGTTTGAGTACAGTCAGCAGCTGAACCCGTTGCGCACAAAAGACCAGTATAAAATGTATCCTTGGTATCAAAGCTTCCATTAGCATTAAAGTCAATGAACTCTTCGTTAACCGCGCCTAAAGGCAATGATGAACCACGATAAACCCCATCTTCGTTATCATCGGTAAACGCTTCAGATAAATCAATGAAATCCTCATCTGTATCAAAAAGTCCATTACCGTTTAAATCAACAAAACTTTCCTCACCTATCGCATAAGCTGTAATAGTTGAACGACCAGGACGAGGTTCAACAATCACCGAGCCTGTCCCATCAACGTAAGCTGATAATAGTGGACCTGTACAAGGTGGAACATTAGATCCATTGAAAGCAACAGGACAAACAACAGATGTTCCATCAAATGGGCGTGGATTCTGACTAGTCCAATCTACAGAACAAGCCCCTGTTCGACCAGCCGTTTCACAGCTAGCGCCGATAGAGCCGCCTTCAGTTCTAAAGTTGATCACAGTCCCATCAGGAACAGGATTATTAAAATGATCTGCTGAACGAATGGTAATCGTCGATGATTCTCCATCATGACTCCAACCCTCTACGTTTAACGTTGTCGCTGACAACGAGAAACTATTGTAATCTGCTAAGCCAGTTGTCACGGTTAAACTATCAGACACATTTGACACTATAAGACTTGTTGGATCTGTAGCATCCTGCCACAGAGCAAAAACTTTAACAGGCGTTGGTATTGTTCCTGAACGTACAGTGACAGATACATTACCATTCATATCCGTATAAGCTACTGCATATTTATTAGGGATAGTAATATCGCTAGGATACTCAGCGTCACCTACTTTAGGAAAATTAGGGCAGTTTATAAAATCATCAGCTAATGGTGCTGGCGTTAATACCATGCCACCCACATCAGTAGACAGTTCAAAACAAACTCTTTCAGAACTTGCAGGCTGACCAATCTCATTAAGCAACTTGAAAGCGACATTTGAGGTTTCAGAACGAGCACCTGCACCGTCAAGACCTCCGGATACTTTAATGGCTAGCTCCTTTGGTGATGCACTGACGAATTGAATTGCACCGACCGCATTGGGGCTAATGGTGATATCCGCAGTTGCACTTACACTTGATGCTCCTGTAATTGCTGAAACAGTAACAGTATCCGTACCTTGACAATTAATGCTTCGATAGGTAGCAAAACCTTTACCCGCATTTGTTATCACCGGAGAATCAACCACTGCATTACCTGCCGACATACATTGAGAAGCAAACTCTAATGTAAATGGTTGGCTTGTCTCAATACTTCCATCCGGAGATTTAACGGTCACTTCAATAACAGTAGAACCACCAGCAGGTAAAGTATTAGTACCTATATAGGTACTAACTTCAAGAGAGATATCTACACGACCAATCTCAAACGCTTTGGTAGAAGTCACTTGTTTAACTTTTAAAGACACTTCACCGGCACCAACATCACCATTTGAATAAAGGTCTAGTACAGCTTTACCATCTGCATTTGTTATTGCCGTGGCAGAATTAGGGCTAATTGCACCTAATGTCGTACCAGCAGTTACTAATACTTGTTTTAAAGGTTGATTAGAACCATCAAGTTTAACTATTGCCCCTAAAATACCAGGCCGTTGATTGGTAATATTATCTGTAACAGGACATAATTCGAAATTTTTCAATGCCTTATCAAAACCTACAACACCATTACAGTCATAAATTTCAAAACTGATAGATGGGTCTGCTGCGACAGGATCGATATCATCACCAGCCGTGGTAAAACTAGCTGTTGCCGTCGTTAAGCCATAGCTAGCAGTTACAGTTGCAGCCCCCTCAACGGTTCCTGCTGTAATAGTTAATTCAGCTTTACCTGCTCCATCAGTAAGAGCTGTCCCTACTGAAGGTAAAAACTCACCTAAGCTACTAGAAAATGATACAACTTTTCCACTTAATGGGTTGTTATTTCGGTCAAGTAGATAAACTTGTACACGGCCTGGAGATGCTTGGCTAATACTAGAAGCCTGATTTCCAGTACCATCCAATAAGCTTATAGATAATGAATTGTTTTCACCATCGCCACCAGGAGCATCGCCAGCCACACTATAATTAAATGTTTCGACCAATAACTCACTGCCTAGATTAAAGGTTGCTTGAATAGTACCAGCACCATCCACCGTACCAGTTAATAGAGTCACTTTAGCAAAACCACTCGCATCAGTTAGTGCATTACCTGACGTTGGATTAATCACCCCCTCACCAACTAGAGAGAAATTAATTAATGCATTCGGCACAGCTATTCCATCTTTTAATAACGAAGCTATTACTGTTCCTGGCGAAGTCTTACTTATATTTCGTAATTCATTACTCGATGAATCGAATACTGTAAGATTTAGAGTATAAGAATCGATAGGCTTAATAATGACTTCATCGCCCAAGGTCTCAAAATAGATACTTACTTTAGAAGTCTCTATTTCAACAGATAACTTAGCCGCTCCCGCAACATTACCAGCGGTCAAACTAATTGATGCAACACCGTTAATGTCAGTAACAACTGTACCTATGATAGGGGATAGATTCCCTAAACTAGAAGAGAACGTTGCTAATTTACCAACCAGAGGTAATCCATTTAAATCAACATATGTAGCTTCCACTTTAGCTGGAGTGGAATTACTTATTATAGAGATTGGGTTACCGCTATTATCAACTAACTTTAACGATAATCTATTGGTACCTGCTGCGACACCATCACCTAACATGTAAAAATTAACAGACGTAGTTAAACCTAATGCGGAGCTAATAGTGACTGTTGCGGCAGTCTCCACATCAGCTGTACGCAATTTAATTTTTGCAATTCCTGTAGCATTAGTAAGCGCAGTTCGACTAGCAGGCTCAAATGTACCGTAAGAACTATCATTTAAAGCAAATGAAACGACTTGATTTGCAATACCTACTCCAGCAGAGTCCGCCAAAGCAACCTCTATGTAGCCCGGTTGCGCATCTGAAATTTCAGTTATTGCAGTACCCGCAGCATTAAGTAATTTGGCTGTTAATGTTGAAGAGCCTGAAACACCAGCATCACCTTTAGAATAAAAATTAATCCCAATAGTTTCTTGTTCATCAATAGTAACATTAACTGTGCCAGCACCCTCTTTGTTGGCTGCTATGACTTTAATCATAGCCATACCGTCAGCATCTGTTAACGCAGTTCCACTATTAGGGATAAAAGTCGCTAAGGCTGTATCGTTTAGTTCAAAACTCACAAGACGATTAACTATTGGATTGCCAGCGGGGTCTTGGTAATCAACATGAATATATCCAGGCGTCAAAAAACTAATATTACTAATCTCATTACCGGCGGTGTCTTTTAAAGAAAGCTTTATTTGATTCTCACCTGTCACGGCACCATCACCAGACATTGTTACACCTGTAGATGCCGATTCACCAGAATCAAGAGATGCAGTAACAGTAACGGCCCCTTGAGAAGATGAAGTACTTAACGTTACTTCAGCAACACCATCAGCATTAGTTTTGGCTGTACCTGACGTCGGAGTAAAAACCCCAAATGAACTATCAGATAAAGAAAAAGTAACAACCTTGTTCGCCACTGAATTATTAAGTGAACTCGAAACAGTTGCTTTTAGAATTGCAGGCGAAGCTGCTGATATATCGTTCGATGAAGTACTCAGTGAAATAGATAAAACTTCTGTTATTCCACCATCGCCTCCAGAATCAGTTCCATCATCAGTAATACTTCCTCCTCCACCACACGCGAAGAGAAAAATTGAACATAAAAGCGCAAAATAAACTTTATATGCTGACCTCATTGTCAGGCTCCCTGTTACATTAAGATTAAACTAAATAATTATTATAGTTACTTATACATTAACAATACGCAAACATCTTATAACTTTAGCATAACTCTACTATTTTATTCGCTATTTATTGGCGAAAACTTTCACTTTTATGCCATTTCCTAAGTTGCCGATACCTGCTAATCTTTAGCGCATTCAATAAAGACATAAAATAATATGATGAGAAGGAACACTCTGTGAGTAATCAATACAAGCTCGGACTCACGAGCAAAATTTTAATTGGCATGGCATTAGGCATTATATTTGGCCTAGCATTGAGAAACTTTTTCCCTGGTAGTCAATTTATTCAAGAGTACATTACCGATGGATTCTTACATGTCATTGGTACTATCTTCATCTCAAGCTTAAAAATGCTTGTCGTACCTTTGGTATTTATCTCATTAGTATGCGGTACTTGCTCCCTTAGCGATCCATCTAAACTGGGACGTCTTGGTGGCAAGACCATATCCTTCTATTTATTCACTACCGCTATTGCGCTCACTATTGCGATTCTAGCAGCCGTGTTAATCCATCCAGGTAATGCCAGTTTGGCCGGTAACGTATTAGAATACTCGGCAAAAGACGCGCCTAGCCTGTCTGAAGTCATTATTAATATTGTACCGACAAACCCTATGCAAGCGATGAGTGAAGGCAATATGTTGCAGATTATCCTATTTGCAGTTGTTTTTGGCTTTGCCATCTCACATATTGGTGAAAGAGGTACGCGTATAGCGTCATTTTTTAACGACTTAAATGATGTGATTATGCGTGTGGTTACCTTAATTATGCAGTTAGCACCTTATGGTGTGTTTGCACTGATGGCGACCCTCAGCTTAACGTTGGGCTTAGAAACCTTCGGTAGTGTTGTCAAATACTTCCTCCTGGTGGTTGCCGTTTTATTTATCCAAGGCTTAGTGGTTTACCCTACTCTACTAAAACTGTTCTCGGGTCTCAGCCCGTTGATGTTTTTACGTAAAATCCGCGACGTACAGCTGTTTGCTTTTAGTACCGCAAGTTCCAACGCAACATTGCCGGTAACCATTGAAACCGCAGAGCACAGAATGGGCGTCGACAACAAAATCGCGTCATTCACCTTACCACTTGGTGCCACTCTCAACATGGATGGCACCGCCATTATGCAGGGTGTTGCAACGGTATTTATTGCCCAAGTATTTGGTATTGAACTGAGCATCATGGATTACGCGACTGTAGTGGTAACGGCCACACTGGCATCTATCGGTACTGCGGGTGTGCCTGGTGTCGGCCTTATTATGCTGGCAATGGTGTTAAACCAAGTAGGCTTACCGGTTGAAGGTATTGCCTTAATTATTGGTGTAGACAGAATGCTAGACATGATCCGCACTGCAGTAAACGTCACTGGTGATGCAGTGGCTACGGTGATCATTGCCAAATCAGAAGGCGAATTTAATGAAGAAGTCTTCAACGATTCGCAAGCAGGTAAAGCAGCCAAAAGTTTTGAAGAACAAGTGCTTAACGCCAAAAAATAACACTTAAGTTCACCTTATATAAAAAAGCGCTAATTTAGCGCTTTTTTATTATCTTTTTCCTACATAAATGTGCCATTATCATCAACTTACATTGAAATAAGCTCTCATAGATATCAACAAATGGATATCAACAAATGGATATCAACAAAATCTAGCCAGCTTTAACTTATAAAAAACGGAATAAATATGGACATGACTTTATTGGCGGGTTTAGCGGTTATTCACATTGTGGCATTAATGAGCCCAGGACCTGACTTTGCCATTATCGTTAAAATGGCTACGCAGCAAACACGCTTAACCGCACTTTATTGTGCCTTCGGCATTGCTGTCGCTATCTTAATTCACACTTTTTTGTCGTTGATGGGCATCAGTGTGATGATACAACAGTCTCATGTTGCCTTTATGACCGTACAACTAATTGGCAGTAGCTATTTAGCATGGATGGGATATGGGGCGCTCAAGTCAGCTATCACCAGTATGATTAGCAAACGTCGTAATTCAGATATTTCATCAACGCAACCTAATGTGGCAAAAGCGGCGCTGATATCGTCATTAAAGGGATTTAAAGTTGGACTATATACCAATCTACTGAATCCTAAAGCGCTGATCTTTTTTATTACTTTATTTTCTGTATTGATTACGCCACAAGTCAATTACTCAACTAAAATTGCCGCCACGGTATTGTTATTTGTGTTGTCATTGGCGTGGTTTAGTTTACTCGCACTGATCCTATCTAAACCTCGGGTACAACAAAAATTACTCGCGGCCAATACCATTATAGATCTACTCGTTGGGATTATTTTTATTGCCGTTGCAGTCACGATTGCCAATAATATAATTCATCAAATTATCGGTCAGTTTTAAACATGATTAAATTCGATTAAGTAAGCAGTTGAATAATTTGACTATTTTTATCAAGCAGTTACCTGTTTGAGCCACGATGCTTACCCGTTTATAGCTTTAAACTAAGAGACTTTATTTAGCAAGCCTGAAACCAAGAGACTTTAGCAAGCCTGTAAACGGCTGCGAGGATAATGCAATAATCGACGTGCTAAATAATCTACAACCACATTCAAACCCGCAGTGAAAAACAACAGCAACAATGCACCACTAAAGCGAATTTCAGAAAAATTACTGTCGACATAAAAACCCAACGTCATCACCCCAAGCATGCCCAAGATAGCCGTTTCACGGATAATCACTTCAAATCGATAAAACAGCAGTCCCATAAAATGTGGGTATATAGCAGGTAGCACTAGATAACTGTACTGATCAATCCTAGGCTTGTATGTCAACGGCACACTAATGCTGTCAGCTTGACGTGACATTAAAAAGACCATCAAGCCGCTATTGTGCAGCGCTAACGCGATAATCGCTGGCAACATCGAGGGCCCTAGTAGCATCATAAACACAAAAGCCAATAAATATTCAGGCAATGAACGTAATATTAAATTCACCGCCCTCATGATTAAAATAACCACTTTTGGCATCATCAAGTGGGTATTAAAAGGCAATAATACCAACGTCAACACATGAGTTAACCCCAAAGCACAAAAAGCCAGTACCAAGGTAGCAACCATCCCGGGAAACACTTGCTGGCTGATTAATGTATAACTCCAGTTAACGAGCTTCGACAGGTTATCTGTGTCAAACCAGCTCAAGAAGGGTTGTCCTTGAAGCATCGGTGGTAAAACATCAACACTGATAAAACGCCAAATAAGTTGCGAGTCGATAACAGGAATGGGAGGTAAGAAGTACACAGCAAGCGGTAAATACAGCCAAAGCATTATCGGTTTAGCCCAAAAACGTATGCTACCAATTAACAACACAAATAAGATTAATAGTGCACCGCCTTGTTGATAATGCCCCTGACGAAAAGCGGATTCTAAATAAAACCCTAATGTCGGCATACCAATAAAGCCCAACACAGCACTACTACGAAGCGCGCATTCAAAACGGTAACGAATATAATCGACAATCTGCGGATACATGTGCATCCATCGACCATATATAAATGCCGACAGTTTATCGGTGCCCTTAGGCAGTGAAAATAAGGTATGCATTGGCGCTTGCTGTAAAATATCAGCAAACACACGGGCAAAAGTAGCAGCATAAGGAAGCGCTATGGCTAAAATACCGGTAATGGCTGAAAGACCAAATATCTGTAAGAATATCAATGCCCAAAATATCTCATGGATAGCACGGATAAAGGCACACATTGCCGCCACTACAGGATGTTGATACCACAATGCTAATGGAAATCCCAATAGCAACCCAATCGTAATCCCAAGCAGCGCAAAACTAATGGTTTGCCACAGCGCATCAAGTAAATACTCTGTCGCGAAAAAGTCAGGGTGCACAAAGCCTTGCCACATGCGACCAAGCTCAGACCAAGGATCGAGTGCAATCACCTCGGTATCAGCAAAAAACCAACACACCGAGACCATGAGTAAAAGCAACAGAGTGATTTTCTGCCAATGCCCTACAAAAGAGTAGCGACTGTGAGTCATCATTTTAGGCATTATAAAAACGGGGATAGAATGAAGATAAATAGTTTAGCTGCATCGACATATTCATATTTATGCCACTGAATGGTTTGGTAAATCGGCTAATGCATAATGCTGTGATAAATGAGCCAGAGATAATTGGCTCGCTTTGTCATCCAGTACTACTTTGCCATCACTAATGACAATAATACGCTCAAAGTTTGCTAACGCTAGTTCGGCATCATGCAACACACAAATAACACTCTGATGCGTTTGCTTAATCAAGTTTAGTAATCGTAAGCCCATTAGCGGATCTAATGCAGAAAAGGGCTCGTCGCCCATAAACACCGCTTGTTGCTGAAATAACGCTCTGGCTAAAGCCACTCGTTGGCGCTGACCACCAGACAACTCATTGACTTTCTGTTGCAAAGGCACGGTCAGTTCTAGTTGCTGGCAAATAGCGGCGATTTGTTGTTGCGGCTTATTAAACGGCAACAACAAATTAGCCAAATTATACCAACGGGAATAACGCGCTAACCCACCAATAAACACATTGTGATATATCGACAGGTTATCAACTAACCCCTGTGCTTGTGAGCACAAACAGGTTTGCTCGGCCAATTGTTGATAAAGGTGATGCAACAGCGTGGTTTTACCCACGCCTGAAGGGCCTAAAATAGCCACATGCTCATTTGCCTTAAATGACAAATTCACTTTAGGTAATATAATTTGCTGGTTATAACCTAAATCAACATCAACCAACGACAACATTAATCGAGCATTCCAATTGTTTTTGCCACGCGCTCAATCGGTTCATAATCGCTATTTTTAGCCGGTACAAACGACTCACGTGGGAAGCTGGCTAACAAATCTTTATCCGTCATACCAATTAACGTTTTAGTCAGCTTTTCTTTAAAGCCTGCACCAAACGTCTCATCAACACCCGAATGCACCGTCCATTGATAATCAGGGTAAGTAGGGCTTTCCCAAATGACTTTCACTTTGCTGGTATCAACTTCACCTTTCTCAACGGCGGTGTCCCACACTTTGTAATTAACCGCGCCGACTTGATAAACACCTGCTTCAACTTGGCTGATAGTACGGCTATGGTCGCCAGAAAAACCAATGCGTTTAAAAATTTGTTCAATTGGCTTACCGGTATTTTTTTCAATAAAATACTGTGGCATCAAACGGCCTGAAGTTGAGTCTTTAGAACCAAAGGTAAAGGTATAATCATTCAATGAAGGAAAATTAGTTGAAGCAGCCATTTCAGTAGATTTATGAGCAATCAAATAACTCTTGAAAAACTGATCTTCAAAACCTTGGGCAATAGCCTCAGAACCTGGCACTAAACGACGCGCTTGCACACCAGATAAACCACCAAACCAAGCAAGTTGTACTTGGTTATTACGAAATGCTGTTACCGCTGCAGAATATGACTTTACCGGAATATATTTCACTTCCACGCCCAACTGCTCGGTTAAATAATCAGCCACTTTATCAAAGCGAGTCCGAAGCTGACTTTCATCTTCATCAGGGATAGCCGTAAAGGTAAACGTTGCACTTAATGCAACTGTCGAAAATAAACTTAAAAAGCTAGCCGATAATAAATGTGTTAGTTTCATCTCAATCTTAAAAGTTAGTCTGTCAATAACCCTATTCTAACTTACCTGATACCTGATTACACCGACAAAGCCCATTCAGTGTGAAATGTTAGCAAGAATAATTACTACGATGACCATAATGATAATAAGTTTTAATATAACCATCATAAAAAGTTTGGTTAATATTTAACCGTACCAACTTGTAGGGTAATATTGGCCAAGCACATTTCACATAAAGTGACGGCTTAACAAGGATGGATTATGCGCATATTGGTTATTGAAGACGACCCTCTGTTGTCACACCATTTACAGGTGCAGTTATCAGATCAAGGTAATCAAGTGCAAGTGGCATTAACCGCAAAAGAAGGATTTTATCAAGCCACTAATTATCCTATTGATGCTGCTATTATTGATTTAGGCTTACCCGATCAAGATGGAATAAGTCTAATCAAAATGCTGCGTAATGCAGATGTTAAAGCGCCGATTCTAATTTTAACCGCTCGACTAACGTGGCAAGATAAAGTCGAAGGGCTCAATGCTGGTGCAGACGACTACTTAGTTAAACCATTTCAAAAAGAAGAACTCATCGCCAGACTTGATGCCATAGTGCGCCGCAGCAGTGGTTTTGTTCGCTCAACCATCACCAGCGGTGCTCTGCAAATAGATGTCGCGGCAAAACATGTAACGCTAAACCAAACACCATTAGACATCACTGCCTTTGAATACCTTATTCTGGAATACTTGATGCGCCATTGCCATGAGGTTGTCGCTAAACAGCGTTTACTGGATGTGGTCTATGCCGACAAAGAAGGCGATCCCAACACTATTGAAGTGATGGTCAGCCGATTAAGAAAGAAACTTGCTCAAGGTGGAATAGAACAGTCCATCATTACCCTTCGCGGCCAAGGATATAAATTTAACCACCCATGCGACTAATTTTACGACCTAAAAAACGTCTGCTTACCAGGATGTTCTTAACCTCCTTGGGTATTATCGCGTTAGTAGGATTTGGTCTGGCCTGGTTAATTACCTTGCTCCATGCCCAAAATCGCTATAACCAAACCACCAGCGCCTTAATAGCTCAACTACCCATCATTGCCGCTGAGTTTCGCGAAAACAATCTAATCCCTATCACCCAGGCCCGTGAAGGTGACGACGTCGACACGCAATACATTATGGCTACCTGCAATAGCAGCTATAACACCTTATGGCGTTCTGACTTCGCTATCAGCTTAAACTTGAATAACATTTGTGAACAATATCTTGATATAAAAGATGATTTCCCACCGTTCTACCTCAATTTTAATGACCAACAAAGTTACTTTGCTTACTTGCTCAGCATTGACGTTGAAACCGAAATGTATCATCTATTGATTTTAAAAGACGCCACCGCATTGAAAACTGAACTCAGTCAATTTAATCGACTCACTTATTTTAGATTGGCAATGGTAATGGCTATTGCACTGTTACTGCTAGTAAGTGCAGCCTACTGGGGAATGCGGCCATTAACGAAGCTGAAACAAGAGTTGATACAGCTGCAACAAGGACATAAAAAAAGCCTATCACAAGATTACCCCGTTGAATTACAAGGCATCACCACGGCATTAAATCAACTTATGGACCAAACAGATCAACGTCAAACGCGCTATCAAAATGCCATGAACGACCTTGCTCACAGTTTAAAAACGCGTCTCGCCGCCAGTATTGCCATCATTGACGATGACTCATTAGATCGTCAGCAACAGCACAAAAAAATACTTGAACAAATAAATGACATGGATCATTTAGTACAGTATCAACTCAAGCGTGCCATGTTAGGCCAACAAGGCTTACGTCAACAACAAACCGCTATCGCACCGATTGCTCAACAACTTGCGCAAATGCTCGATAAAATATATCGAGACAAACATGTCATATTCACCCTAAACATATCAGCATCATTGCAACTACCACTCAGCAAAGGCGATGTAATGGAGCTATTGGGTAATTTACTGGAAAATGCATTTCGCTTATGTGGCAATAACGTCATGATCAGCGCCGCGAGCCTCGATAACAATATCATCCAACTCAGTGTTGAAGATGACGGCCCCGGCGTAGACCACGCCATTAAACAAAAAATAATCCAACGCGGTATGAGAGCCGACACTCAATCATCGGGACAAGGAATTGGTCTAGCAGTATGCCATGAGCTCGTTAGCAGTTATGGCGGCACAATGACCATTGGTACTAGCGAGCTTGGCGGAGCAGCTTTTGTCATTCAACTCCCCGCAACGGCATAAGCACGCAGCAACAAAGTCATCAATCAAATAAGCATATAAAGCCACAACTGGTTTTACCCAACAGTAATCACTAACTTAATGGCGCATAAAGTTGCTCGGCACGATTAAACATCGCCCAAGAAGTCGCAATATATTTATCGTTACTAATGGGCACATTGCCACGATGGCTGTGTGTAAAACCGGCTGGAGCAATCACCATAGTGCCTTTTTTAGGGCTTATTTTACGTTGTTGATAATAAAATTCTGTTTCGCCGCCCTCTTCAACATCATTCAGGTAAAACATGTATAACACCACCCGATGAAGCGCCTCATTATGGCCATTCTGTGGATACTGCTCTGAATGCCAATGCGGATATCCACCCACACCTTGCTGATAATGCTGCACATTAATCGTACCACTGCGATACAAATATTTAGTTAATGCCGCTGCCCTTGGCCGACCCAATACCTCAAAATTATCAGGCGTTAACGTTTGCGGTTGACCATTTTCATCTGCTACTTGTACAGAAACCGCTCCCATTAAGGTTAACGAGTATTGGGTAAAATAATCGCTAATATGGGTAAATGTCGCCGCTAAAAGTTCATTTTTTAATTCAGCTAAATCATCAAAAGCATCTAACATTAAATCACGACTGCGCTTTTTCTCGGTATCTACGCCAAAACCTGTATGGCCTGGCCCTACACTCGGATGCGTTTCAAATGCTGCAATTAAGCGATCACATAAATCATTACTTATCGCGTTGGGATATACTTCAATAAAATCCATAGGGAGTGACTATTGTTAATTTATTTATAGTAGTATGCTGCCACGCAATTAAAGTGCCTGTAAAGGGCAATACATAACATAGCTCATTGTTCTTCAAAGTAACTATCGATTGAATATGAAAAAAAACCAAAAAATCGCTGTAGAACAATTAGAAGTGGGTACCTTTATCCGCTTGCCAATTTCCTGGAAAGACCACCCTTTCCTGTTTAGCAGTTTTAAAATTAAAGACGCTGCACAAATTGAACTTATCAAAGGCTTAGGGCTAAAAGATGTTTTTTTTGATCCCGAAAAAAGCGATATTGAGCCTGTAACGTCCGAGAATGCCAACACCTCTAAACCCGACGAGCAGGCCCTCAACGCACTAAAAGAGCAAATGATTAACCAGAAGTCGGCCAAAATAGATGAGCAACAAAAGCTCAAACGAGATTTAAAGAAAACCGAACAACAATTTAATCGCTCAGTGTCGATGATGCGTTCAATGGTCTCTAAAATCAGTAGCCGACCACTCAATGCGGTCAGTGAAGCGAAAGACCTCATCAGCAACATGACCACCATGCTACTCAATAGCGATAATTTAGCCTTACATTTAATGGGCGATGCCAAAAATGATGAGCATATTTATCACCATTCACTCAACGTCGCCATGTTGTGTATGTTAATGGCAAAAGAGCTAGGTTGGAGCCGCGAAGAAGTTGAAACGATTGGTATTGGTGGGTTATTTCACGATATAGGTAAACTCAAAGTTCCGAGTAACATTATCAATAAGCGAGTGCCTCTTACCACACCAGAAGAAAACTTCATTAAACAACACCCATTAATGAGCATTAATTTTCTTAAACTCGCTGACAGCTTTCCAGACGAAGCCAAACCGTTAATTGCTAATCATCACGAATTTTTAGATGGCAGTGGCTACCCACAAGGGCTCAAAGCCGACAAATTAGACAAGCTGTCGCAGTTAATCGCCGTGGTTAACGAATACGACAATTTGAGTAATGGCACCAACCAAACCAAAGGAAAACCGCCAAGTATCGCCTTGGGGTTACTGTATAAAAACTATAAAAACAAACTCAATACTGAATATATTAGCATGTTAATCAAAATGTTAGGTATTTATCCGCCTGGCAGCATTATTGAATTATCCAGTGGCCAATTTGCCATGGTTATGTCGGTAAACTTGCAAAAGCTATTGTGCCCTAACATTGTGGTTTACGACCAACTGGTACCCAAAGATTTAGCCCCCATCATCAGTTTACAAGATGAAGGCTTAACTATTGTTCGCAGTCTACCTGCCGCAGCGTTGCCAGAAAAAATCCATAAATACCTCAATCCTAGAGAACAAATCAGCTTAGGTATTGGCCAAAACTAGTGTGCTGCAGATAACATAGACTATTTCATCTCTTTAATGAGTGACTTACATAACACCATTTCAGTTTATTTACCCTAGCCAACTCAAGTATTTGAGACATAAAAAAAACCATCAATCGGCAACAATTGATGGCATTATTTTGTCTAAAATAAATTGCGTTATAACCAACCTTTCCGTTTAAAGAAAAAGTAGGTTCCTGCTGCACTGGCTAGCATTAATGCCACTGCCATTGGGTAGCCAAACCGCCAGTCGAGTTCTGGCATAATATGAAAGTTCATCCCATAACTGCTGGCAATTAACGTAGGGGGTAAAAATACTACCGCCGACACCGAAAATATCTTAATGATTTTGTTTTGTTGCAAGCCACTGAATCCCATCGCTGCATCCAGTAAGAATTGTAACTTGTCGAAAATAAACTGGCTGTGTGGCATCAATGATTCAATGTCAGATAGCATCTCACGAATGTCTTTCAAGTTTTCATCTGACAATCGGTCACGATAATAACGTTGCATATAACGTAATGAACGCTGAGTATCCAACAAACTCAATCGAATTTTACCGTTCGAATCTTCTTGCAAGGTAATCAGTTTAAAAACACCGTCAAGCTCTTCGTCATTAAATACTTGCTCGCCAACATTTTCTAAAATACTATAAATATCTTCAATTAAGTCAGATAGATAATCAACTTTCAAAGTAAAGAGCTCTAACAATAAGCCTTGTGGAGTGGTAATATCCAAGCGCCCTAAACGTAGGTAATTACGCAGTAAACGAATAAGGCCGACATCTTCTTCACGTATTGTTAGCAAAAAACGTTCTCGCAAGTTAAACGACACGTTCACTGCGCGTACATCTGAACTCACCCGCTGTGGAAACAACGAGTTAATGTGTAAACCGTCTTGGTTTTGGTAAAAACGCGCCGAAGCCTCAATTTCTTTAATATCTTCTTCGTCAGGTACTTCTTCAGCAGAGAATAGCCTCAACCATTGACGCTCTTCGTCGTCGGGTTTTAATAAATCTAACCACAATGTCGACTCAGGCACTTTATCGCCCACACTCAATTCGGTGGTGATTAATTCTCTATTTTGATAGGCGTATGCAGTGATCATCGCTCCCCCAAAGTCCGTTAGGCTATTACAAGCATAACAAACAAAAACACTCAAAAAGTGGCGCTAGTTTACTCAACTACAAATGAATGAAAAGTAAAATATTCAACTGCGCCAAAAATCGTACCAGTTAGATAATTTGATCGGTAATTTGCTAAATAAGCCATGAGCTAAGCCGTTATATAAATCCAAATAAAACGTTGCAAAGTTCACCGCCATTGACACGATTTAAGCATCAGTAAATTGATATAAAAATCTGCGTAAATTAATGTCACTCTGCACGCTATTGAACCCAAAGTTCACACGCAACACTAGATCCAACAACATGTTAGCTCGCTTTACTCGCTAACTCACCAAAGCATAGCACGCGTTAAACCTAGACTCGCTATTATCTTCGCTCATAAAAAAGCGCCCAAATAGGACGCTGTTGTAACAACACCAAATAAGCTTAAGTTATTCGCCTTTTAAGCGACGGTCTAATTGGTCTTTCAAATTGGCTGGCACGCCTTTAATCAAAATAGTGTCAGATATCGGATCATAAATAACCCGTTCACCTAAATGGCCGCCATCAAAGCTCAAGGTAACTCCGCCGCCTGTGCCTGAAAACTTCTTCAAGCTGCGTAGACTGGCTTTATCGGCCGGAAACTCATCGTCTAACTCATAACTGCCGCCACACGCAAAATCATAAAATGAATCCATACCAGAATCAGCTAACTCATCGGCTAAATCTTTAACTTCAATCACATCACCGGAACCTGCGCGTTCAGAACAATAATCAAATACCTTGTTACGACAATCTTGGCGTTCATCTTTGGTAAGCTCACTACCTGCGACAAAATCTTCAACTGCATGGATCAGGGTTTTGTTTTGCGCTTTAATGTTAACGCCTTCAACACAGCCCATAAAGTCTAAAAAGAAATCGGCAACTTTACGGCCAGCACGACCACGAATAAACGAAATATACTTACGCGAGCTTTTATCGGCCTGCCATTCAGTTAAATCAATGCGCGCAGCTAATTGAATATTGTTTAAATCTAAATGGTTGTTTTGCGACAATTCCATGTCATCTAATACTGTCATCGACGACTTAGCGCTTAATAACGCCACAAATAAATAGTCGCTCGTCATGCTGGTATAGCAAGACATCAACAAAAAACCGCCTTGGCTAAAATCGTACTTGGCCAGTTCTTGTTGCAACAGTTGGCTCGCTTGACCACTAAACTCAACAAAACCTAAATCGCCTTTGCGATAACCGGTTAGTGCATCAGAAAATTCACTGTTGGCTTCGCCATCATCGCCATGGGTTCCAAAAAAGCCAAACCCCTTACCCGCTTTACCCGAATAGGTTTGATGTAACTCTTCTAACATGGTTTCAACGGCGTGAGTATTCAACAACGGTTGCGGGCGTAAACGACAACGCATTTGCCCCTGACTGTCTTGAGAAATTTCGTGAATAATTGCTTGCTCAATACTAATGCTCATAAACCTTGTTAATCCTAGTCTGTCGCAGATGATAATTTAAAAAAGAATGATATCAGACCAACCGTATAAATCGAACAAGGGTTTACAATATTCCTCACATGCAGCGAATAAAACTTGAGGCGAGCGTCGGCTAAATCCGTTATTATGTGCAGCTAATTCATTATTTATTGAAGTTTTCTGACTATGGCAATTCAATCTAAATACACAAACACTCAAGTTGAAGCACTTATCAGCGAGCTGCTTGCAGTACTAGCTAAGCATCAAGCACCTACCGATTTAAGCCTTATGGTATTGGGCAATTGCGTGACCCATTTACTCGACAAAAAAGTCCCTGGTGAATCACGCCAAAAAGTTGCTGAGCAATTTGCCAAAGCCTTAACACAGTCGGTTAAGTAATCGACTAAATAAAATTTATCACTAATGCTAACAATCAGTTACACTGAAAAAAGTCTGTGATAATAACGTAGGAATACGAGTTAACATGATCGAGCGTAAAAAGCAGCAAATGACGCGTGATAAAGTGTCACGCTTAGTTAATTGGGGTCACTGGTTTGCCTTCTTTAATGGCATATTAGCGATGTTAATTGGCGCTCGATATATTGGCAGTGTCGGCTACCCAGAAACCATTATTGGTTGGGCTTACCTGTCAATCAGCACCATAGGTCATTTTACCTTTTTAGCCTTTATCGGTTACTTAATTTTTATTTTCCCGATTACCTTATTATTACCTTACTCCAAAATCTTACGTGGTTTTGCTGCATTTATTGCCTCTCTTGGTTTATATGCCCTACTGTATGACACCATTATTTATGACGACTACGGTATCCATTTAAGTCCTTTTGCGTTCGACTTAGCCTGGCAAGATCTCAATGCGCTATTACACAGCACTTCATACATAGTGACACCTATCGTCATTGTGATTGTTGAGCTTACCGCGGCCAATTATCTGTGGAAACGCATCGACAAAATTCAGAAAAAACAATGGGGCAACAAAGTAGTGCTGTTTGTCGGTATCTGTTTTGTCAGCAGCCATTTATTTCATATTTGGGCCGACGCGACCAATATGACCGAAGTCACCCGTTTTGACGACGCCTATCCAGTGTCATATCCTGCCACAGCACGCTCGTTCATGGAAAATCACGGCATTGACAGCAGCATGCAGTCAACAGAGTCTCGCAACACTAAATCACGTAAGCTGAGCTATCCCATCAGTCCGATGCAATGTACTGCAGACAGCCAACCCAATATTATGGTTATCAGCATAGACAGCCTACGAGCAGACATGGTCGACAGTGTCACTATGCCGTTCTTAAGCCAGTATCGTATTCAAAATCAGCGCTTTATGAATCACTATAGCGGTGGCACCGACTTTGAAACCAGCATGTTTACCCTCATGTATGGCTTACAAGGCAACTACAGCGATCGCAAAGAGTTTGATAGCACCAGCCCAATATTGACCGACACTCTGTCACAACAAGGCTATCAATTAGCCATGTTTGCGCCTGAAAATGATCAATACACTGCTAATAGCGCCATGTTCAGCGGTATAAACATTCATATCAGCGAAGGCGATAATGGCAGCGCAGATGCCGATATCAACACCATTAATGCGGTGAATGCTTGGCAGCCAAAACAAACACAACCGTGGTTTGCCTTAGTGAATCTTACCGCACCAAAAGATTACGACACCCCAGTCGGATTTTTAGGCGTACAAACCATCAAACCGCACATGCCATTAAAGCCTGCGCAAAAGGTGCTGTTTAATCAATATCGTCAATCACTTAACTTTATCGACCAACAACTGGCAAGCCTACTCAATAACGTGAGTGATGATACCATTGTGCTAATCACTGGCACTTACGGCCAGGTCTTTACCAGTAATACCAGCGACGCCCGCAGCGATTTATCGCCAGGTAATGTTAAAGTGCCGCTGATCATCCATTGGCCCGACAGCCATGGTAATAAAGTGAATTACCGCACCAGCCATTACGGCATAGCGCCAACCTTGCTAAGCCATGTGTTAGGTTGCACCAATCCAAGTACAGATTACAGTTCAGGCCGCAGTTTGTTAGAACCTAATAATGAAACCTGGGTCTACATAGGCGACAGCCGCCGCTTTGCCATTTACCAAAAAGCTGAAATAACGGTACTAGATCGTTTCGGTAAATACCGCATTTACGATTTAGACTATAAAAAACGTTTAGATAAGAAAATGAGCGCACCAGAATTGATCCAAGTCATGCGTGAAGGCCGTAGACTGTATAATCAATAAGATATTTTATTACTAATAACATATTTAGCTTAAAATATTGTAAACGAGCGAACTATTCATCTGCTTGCTTATGCTTGCTTATGCTTGCTTATGCATAGATAAGGTCGACGATTTTATTAAATGGATAGTTTATAATCAATCGATAACCGACTGATAACTAACTACTTGCGTAAACAAATCGCAATTGATACAGTAATTATCCACTTAGTAACCCCAAGGCTCACAGCCATGCTAAGTGATTGGCATTTATGATGATATTTTCATTATCTCTGAAGTCAAACGAAGTAATTTCGGTATGTAGCGCAGCCCGGTAGCGCACTGTCATGGGGTGTCAGGGGTCGGAGGTTCGAATCCTCTCATACCGACCAAATTAAAAATAAAAAAGCCTGTACGCATAAAATGCTTACAGGCTTTTTTGTGTCTAAAGATAATACGTGAATTTTATTAATCCGGTCAAACTCCAAACTCAATATGCTTTTCAATCTCAACATCCATCGGCGTTATATTTAGCTCCCTTTGTGCATAATAACGCTACAACGTTCGCATGCCCTTGCTGCTTGGCGCGCATTAAAACGGTTCGGCCTTTATTATCGCGAAAATTGACATCTGCACCTTGGGATAATAGCAACTGCATGATGCCGATGTGTTGCTTGTCGGCAGCGTAGAGCAATGGCGTAAAATGCTTATTATCATATCGATTAACCTCAGCACCATGGGAGAGGAGTGTTTGCACTATATTGAGCTGAGCTTTTTCTGCCGCAGCCATTAATGGTGAAAAATCATCACTGTTTGTGCCATTAACATCAGCTCCGTTATCTAGTAAAAGACTAATAGATTCAATATCATTATGCTCAATGGCCAGTAATAGTGGCGTCATCTTACTTTCAGCGCTTTGTAACTCAGTTTCAGCGCCATGTGAAAGCAATAAACTGACCATTGCCACATTGCTAGTGGCAACCGCATATAACAAAGGAGAGGTGCCGCCATTATCTTTGATATTTATATCAGCGCCATGGTTGAGTAATAACGTGACTATGTTTAGGTGCGATCGATTTGCCGCCCAGTTAAGTGCGGTATGGCCGGTTCTATCTTTTAAATCCACACTGGCACCTTGTTTAAGCAGTGTATTAACCACGTTTTCATGACCACTCAATGCCGCTAGCATTAATGCTGTTCGCCCTATTCTGTCTTTTGCTCTGGCATTTGGGCTTGATCCTTGCTTGAGTAATGCTTTTACCGCTGGCTCGTCGCCAAATGCGGCTGCATGAAGTATTCCTTTGCGCTGTTGGTTAATCATCGCACGTGTTTTGACCTTATTTGCTGAAGCATCAACCGATGGTTTATTTGTCTGTACATCACTATTTTGTTCGGTTGGTTTAGTCTGTACTGGAGACGTATCAGCTGGAGTAGTCTCTATTGATTCAGCCGGAAAGCGTGGCGGATTTTGATATTGCTGATGTTGTGGGTAAGCCGAGTCTCCCTCGCCGCGGTAGCCAGGAAAACCTACATCTGCACCACTTTTGCGCTGGTTATCTATGATTGATGGCGCTTTTGATTGACTCTCTTGGTTGTTGATTATGGGTTGAGCATCAGATACAACCTCCTTCCCGCCACGATAATTGGGATCACCTTTGCCAAGCTTGGGCATATTTTTTTGGTAATCGTGACCCATTGCCGTTTTTTTCGCACTTTGTTTAGGCGCTGGCGGGGTTACTGCAGGGTTTGCTATAACTGGCGTGACTGGCTCTGTCGAAGTTACTGCCGACGTTACTGCCGGAGTTTTGATAGCTGGCGTGACAGCTGGTGTGACTAGCACCGGCGTGGTTGCAGTAGCCGGTAGAATGGTAGTTGCCGGTTGGATTGGATCGCTGTTTTCTTCAGCGAATAACGAGGTAATCACCGAGGATAAAATAATGGCCGAGACAAAGATTATTCGTATGATGCGCATTTGCTATTCCTATCTTCTAAGTCTGTAAAGACCGTTAATAACAATATCAATAAGGTTAAAAGGAGAGAAACAAAAGTTCTCCCCTTTGATTCACCTGCTAATCCTTAATTATCATCTACGGATTTTTGTTGTTGCGGTGGCAGTATCGTTATCACTATTAAGATCGCCTTCTGCTGTCACCGTCGCCGTCCAGCTAACAGCGGACGTTCTGATGATGTTGGCTGTCCAACTTGCATTTAATGAAATCGTATCTCCTTCATCCAAATCGCTGAAAGCCATCGGCGGCAGTTCAATAACCACGCCTTGGTTAGTGACTCCAGTAATGGTTACCTCACCACTGACACTACTGGGTTTAAGATTGCTCACATCGACAACCATTGCCACCGTTTGATTAAAGGACACTGTAGCTGATGCTGCAAAAGCAGTCAGTGCAACATCGACATCAGTATTCACCACAGGAACTTCGCCTTCATATTCGATAATGAGCTGTGCGTTATATAAGGCTGTTGATTTACTATCGCCCTTAATGTAAACCGCAAGGTCAAAATCTGACGTCATCGGTAAACCATTGCTGGTAACCGCCGGTTCGCCGTCCTCAGTGACAATAGTGACATACTCATTTGCTGTCACATCAACCCAACCTCTACTGGTTGCCAGCGGAGATATTTCTCCCTCTTCCCAATCCAGTAAATTGATCACTGTGGTCGTTGGCGTACCGACCTCATACTTAATGTTTTCTTTGGCAAAAGGCGGCGCGCTACATTCAATCAACGGGATCTCAAGTCCTGGCAAGTCTTGACCAAACTTATTAGGTTTAAGTCTCCAGCGAGGGCCTGAAACAAGCTCACCGAGCGACGCATTTGGCAGTGCACTACCGATGAAATCCTGAATTTTTGGGTCAGGATTGGCATCATAAGACCATTCAAAGGGGTCACGATTGATGGTGGTATAGTAAGCATTAGAATAGCCACCAGCGAGATCTGATGAGAATGCATAAGGGTGCTCTGCAGCGCTTTCACCTGGTGTAGCCAAAGGGTCCAGTGCTTTAGGAGTATTCTTTAATATTGTACCGACACCGATAAAGGATGGATCGAAAGCGCCACTTTCAGTATCGATTATATCGCTGTCGCCTTCATAACACGGAACAGTACTTTTCCATACGGCTGCTTCACCATCACCTTCAATTCTATAGGAAGGCTTACGCCCTGTTGCAGCTTCATTTTCCAAGTCTTCTGGACGAAGTTGGTCATTAGGGTTATTGGTGATCCAGTGATTAACCACAAGCTCTGCACGAGTAACGACAAAGTTTTCTGTGGATGTTTTCCATTCTTCAGGAAGCGCCAACTGGGCATACATGCGGATATCGTTCGGCCGTTTATGTATTCCACCCCAACCATAAAGTGGCTTACCATCATCTTTAAGCTGCACGGAATAATCACTGCTTAAGGCGATGTTATCGAGCATGTTGGTCTTGTCGTTAGGAAACATCTGGCACCCTTCAGGTTGGCCATCTGTTTCACAGGGTATCGCATTGGTTAAGCGATAGGCTTGTTGTCCATCCACTAACACTTGAACATTATCATCTAGTGGCGCGCCAGCGCAGTCATACGACAGAGTGCCGTCTGGGGTTGATATAATGGCTTGGGTACCGTCCGGGCTGGCAAAAAAGTATGGGATGGTCTCATAACAACTAAGCGCATGTTCCATAACAGTATAATGCTCTGTTTCACATTTTACCGAGGTGCCACCGAGCCCTTGACACCATGTTCCTAATGGTGGTTTTACCTTGTATTTTTCGGTGGCGGCATTGGCAACTTGAATACCAATCACCCCTCCGCCTTCGTCAATATTACCAACGAATCCTTCGAGGTAATCGCCATTACGCGCTTTGGGCTGCGCGCCTAGAAAATCAACCACATAAAAGCCAAACTCGCTATCCACTGGATATAACATCACCCCCGACTTGTCGAGAAGCGCTGGATTATCATCAGGACAACTCACTGGGCCAAGGCCACAAATGATCGTTTGGTCGTCTGCGAAGGTCACTCCATTCAACCCTCCCAGTACGTCATTAACAGAAAACACATGCACTGGCGATTCATAAGCCACCGCACTTCCTATTGAGGCCAGCAATGCTAAAGAGATAGCAAGGGCAATCGGCCTTTTATTAAAGTATTTAACAAATAACATAACAACCTCCTGTAATTATTGTTGGGGTTAAACTAGTTAGACATAACGACCTCCTGGATTTATTTTTAACCAAAACACGTCAGCTCAGTGTCAACACCTACACGCACTGCAAATTAACAAACAGGTCGTCATTCGATGATAAAATGAATGACAAGTAAGTAATAAGTAGTAGGTTATTTTTACGGCTACATAATGCTATGTCTCACTTTTACAGCACTCGAGATATTTACTTATGCGCCTGCTATTAACCATAGAAAAATCATGGTTAAATTCAAGAGGCAAAAAATCATAAAAGTAACGCTAAACACGTTTTTGGCGGGGGAAATCCTTCAACATCAATCTATTAAAATAATACGGGGTCAGATCAATAAAAAGTCATATTTTCATCGTTACTACTCAATAGGTTAGCTTCGTAATTCTTTAGAATGACACCTAAATAAAAATAGCCAGATCGGACGAAATAGGCTGTATTGACGAGTAACATCGAAATGAATCAGAGGATGATATTATGGAGACAAAAACCACGTTTTAGATACTACCAAAAGGTTATATTGAAGCGAAAACAGGGTGATTTTAACGAATAGATCATACTAAATAATTATTTATTTTTATAACCTATAACAATAAATACCTACAAAGTGATACCAAATCATTTTAAGTTTGGTGCGCATTGTTAATGGTCAAATACACACTTTAGATAACAAAAATCATAAGTGGAGTACAAGTTGCAGATTGAATAAAAACCACCGTTTTGGAACTGTCACTTCGATGTAAGCATCGATAGTAACTTCACCAATAGATGGGCTTGGAATAAAGCTGCGGTGATACGCATTTATAGTCAACAGTCGCATCGCGAATTAGACGGTAAGGTTAATACCAATGCGTCCTAAATGATTTTATTCATTTAAGACGCTAAAATGGCAATGCTAGGGTAACGTACATTAGACAGGCATAATATTATTGAGCAATGTTACTAATTTGTATCACGGGATGGGTATTTGTGAAATTAACTATATCTGCCGCTATCACAGCTTGATGTGGGCCAAATGATTGTTTAAATGTTTCTACAGATTCAAATGTAAGATGACCCATTGCGATGTACATAGGAGGCTCACCGGGTACAACACTAGCAAGGCCAAGGTCTGCACTGGCTGAAAGAAGTGCTTCCCCGACTAAATCTGCAACAAGTGGTAAATGGGTTTTACAGTAGTAATCCATATCGAAAGTAGCACTTTCACTATTTGGGTACAATACACTGACTTTAATCATGACATTCTCTCTTTTATTAATCGTTAAGTTCTACAGTATTCAAACATAGTGGCGACAGATTAACACTTTGACGAAAACCTTATCTACACAATGCCCGGTCACCATATCGTTTTTTAAAATTGTTGCCCATGCTCATTGCTTCATTTTGCAAAGTGTTAGTTACATTTAATGAGGCTAGTCTACGCAACAACTTGTATAGGTACTTATCAGAAAAGCTCAGTTGATGGTCACTTTAGTCCAAAACGAATTAATGCGCTCTCCATTGCTACATATTAAGGGGATTGCCGTTGGCGATACTCAGACGGCGAGCAACCGATATGTTTTTTAAACACACGATTAAAGGTTGATATAGATTCAAAGCCTGTTTGAAAAACAATGTCGGAAACCCGAGAGCTTGGTTCGTCTAGCAAACTAATGGCTTTATCAATTTTTAATTGGCTGATATGTTTTTTAGGGGACTGTCCATAAACCTCGTTGAATTTTCGTTTGAAGCTCGACACACTCATATGGCACAACGCGGCCAATTCATCGATGCTTACATCACTGAATAAGTGATGTTGGATAACTTGTTCGAATTTGACAAAATTAGGCTTAAACATCGATGCTAAAAAATCTAATTCTGATGGGGCTGACACCTTTTGGGTCATCAACAACACAAATTCACGTAACTTGGTTTCTATCATCAAGGGCGTTGCCAAATCAGGTGTGTCGAGCAATATAGAAATACTGTCCCGAAAATGTGTCAACAATTGGTCCACTTCTACTTGCTTTAAGTCGTAATCGACTTGATAGTCCGATTGGGTGAAATCGAAATGGAATAAACGTTGAAAAATATCGGGAAACAAAAAAACACCAATCACCTCACCACGGCCTTGCTCTAACTGGCCACTTACGGTTTCATAGAAATAATTGACGCATTTGGCAAGCAAGCCAATATCACGGTTTACCGTCAATACTCCTGTTGCAGTACGCACCTGGTACTCACCTTCGGTAAAAAAAGCAAAACATGCTTCGTTAGACGCAAATTCTCGAGCAAAACGCTTAAAAGCTGGAATAGTAAGTTTTTTAAAAACAACATGACCTTTGTATTCAAGTGTTTTCTCAATAGAGGAACCCTGCATGAATGAACTACCGCATAATTGAACAGTCGTTAAAGTATGTAATACAGCTGTCTTTTACGCCAGAGGTTTGTGGTTCAAGACCTAACGTTAAACGAAAAATAGCGCCATAAGTGTTGGATAACAAGGCGCAGTTTCTTATATCTCATAGCGTTATTCGTTACCTATATCAAGGTAATGAATACTCTATAAAAACTGATTTTTAATCGTTTAATACTCTTGTTCTGAAGTTAATCATTTAACACTTAACCTAGAAAAATGAGCTTCAAACAATACATTTCAATCTTCAAAAAAACTCCCGTAATCAATATTTAAAGGGTTAGGTATTAGTGATAAAATGAACAGGATTATTTTGCTAACTGCATTACCTGACTGAGAGATAATAAACAACATCATGGTATTACCTGTACTCTATTCGTTGAGAAATTGTCCTTACGCAATGCGCGCTAGACTGGCTATTTATGCATCCAAACAGCAAGTAAACCTGCGCGACCTAGTGTTAAGCAACAAACCTGCAGAAATGCTTACGGTGTCGCCCAAAGGTACAGTGCCAGTTTTAGTCACCACAGATAATCAGGTCATCGATGAAAGTTTATCCATCATGCTATGGGCTTTTTCACAAACAGACCCTGACGATTATGTTAATAAAGCAACGCCAAACGCGTTAACTGAAATGTTGGCGGTTATTGCGATATTTGATAATGAATTCAAAGGACATTTAGAGAAATACCGCTGCTCTAAACGTTACCATGAACCGTCGCTTATAGAAGATAGACAACAATGCGAGCGTTATCTTGCTGATCTCGAATCAAGGCTTTGCCAGCACTCATATTTAATGTCTGACCAACCAAGTTTGACAGATTTAGCATTAATGCCGTTTATTCGTCAGTTTGCCAGAGTTGAGCGACAATGGTATTTACGATCACCCTACCCCAAATTACGACAATGGCTTAATCACTATTTACAGAGTCGAATGTTCAGCAAGGTGATGGTACAAAACCCAATGTGGTTAGACTCAAAACAAGAAATTGTTTTTGGGGCCAATGTATAAGGCTGGCTTGATAAGCCAGTCATCAAAACTCGCGGCGACAACATTAAAATATTTCGCCTCAGAATATGAACTAACAACCGTCTAAAATAAAAATCATCTAAGATAACAATCATCTAAGTTAAACGTCATCTAAGATAACAATCGATAGCCTATCAACCTTGTGTATCGCTGAGTAAGTTGGCGTAACGTTCCATTGGAATACTCATTTGCTCTTGTAACGCTTTGCCTTTCGCCAGTAGATCGTGTCTTTTTATCGCAGGAATGTCGCTTTTGAATGCGAGCACAATGGTATTGCCGCTTTCGACGTCAAAACTGAGTAATCGATTTTCAAATTCGAGCGCGAGTAATTCATCTAGCTCTTGGCGTAATTCAGCTGACGTATGCCAGATATTGAGCACCAAAACCCCTTGTTGATTGAGTGCATTTTTACAATCGTGTAAGTAGGATGATTGTACTTGTTTCGGCTCCATACCTTGTGAGTTGTATAGATCTGAAAAGATAATATCGCTTTTTATGTCGGTATTTTTAATGTAATTCACCGCATCGTCAATATGAATAGCAAGACGATCAGTTTCAGGTAAGTAAAAAAACTCTTTCGCAGCCTTCGCGACGGCTTCACGGTATTCAACCGCGTGTACCTTCAAATCGGCGAAGCTACTGAGCAATATCTTAGCCATTGAACCTGCACCCAGCCCCATGATTGTGGCTGTTGTTACTGCGGGAATAAAAAATAAACCTGCCATCATGGCTTGGGTATAGCCCAGATGTAATCCATTAATATCATTGATTTTCATACAACTTTGATAGATTTTTCCATCAAAACTGAGAATGCGGCTGTTTCTTGTTTGATAAACATAAATGGGGCCGTGCTCATCTGCTGTAGATGAAATGCAGGTTCCTTTGATATCCATGGTATTTTTGATACCTCTTAAATATGGGGCTGTAGCGGGTAAGGCAGTATAACGGAAAATAAGCTTAGGTCTTTGTTATTGATTTTTATCGTTTAATAAATGAAAGTATTTAGTGAGTAGCCACTTTTATTTGCTACCGTTGTCACGCAACAAAATATGACATTTCACGCTACAGAGTATGAGCTTTAGATCAAAAACCTCCGATTTACAAAAATGAACCTTGCACCGTTAATTTAACGTTAGTCGCTTTTTATCCGTCATCAAGCTTATGCGAAACATTTTATCTATCATTAATGTCTATCGCTAATATCTAACCTAGTAATGTCTAATCTAATAATCTCTAACTTAATAATATCTAGCCTAGTAATCTCTAATCTTATAGTGTTTAACTTTGTTATGCCTTACCGCAGAGTGAATCAATTCACTCTGCTCATGCGCTATTTTTTATCAAACTTGCTGAGACTGTTTTACGGGTTTGAATTAGGGTATATCCGCCACTTAATACCACCAGCAGGCTTCCAAGTAAGGTTGCTAAATCTGGCGATTCTCCAAATATAAATATCCCCAAACCTAAGGCAAATAATAAACGGGTATAACGAAAAGGAGAAATAACCGATACATCGCCCGCGCGCATAGCAATTGTGAGGGCATTATACGCCATCACCCCAAACACAATTGCACCGATAATTTGCGCTGCTGCAGTGGAACCAAGTTGTAATGGCTCGTTTTGGTATAATTGTATGGCAATGCCTGCTGGAATTAGCACAAAAAAACCATACACCCCAAGTTGCATATTAGACAACACCGGCGAAGCAGCACGAGTTGCTAAATCGCGGCCCGCAAAACCTAAGGTCGCGACAACCGCAAATAAAGACGTTGCTTCAAAGCCATCAAGACCAGGGCGAATAATCATCAACACGCCACAAAAACCAATCAATACGGCAATCCAGCGTTTAAAACCAACCTGTTCACCAAACAATAAAGCTGCACCTATCATTGCTATTAACGGGGTGGCCTGCAAAATGGCCGATGCACTTGATAAAGGCGTTAGCGTGATAGCCAATGCAAAACAGAAACGACCAATAACTTCGCACACCGCACGGATGAGTATTGGCGTAGACAATATCGCTGGGTGTAAAATTGTTTGCCCTTTACGCCAAGTCAGCAGCATAAAAATCAACATTCCGCCCAATCCAAATAACGCTAAAATCAGACCAATAGACGTGGTTTCGGCTGCCGATTTAATCAGCATGTCTTCAATAGAAAATGCTGCCATCGCGGCAACCATAAAAAGACTACCTTTAGTATTATTCAAAATAACTCCAACAATGGGTCGATTGTATCCAGCTGAAAAAGCGGAAAAGCTGACGAACTCAGCCGATAAAAATATAAGCCGGCAATGGTATCACTCACCAAATGCTATCGAGAAAACATCATTTGTTTACAATTGTGTTTAACTCAAACCTAAACTCAAACCTAAACTCAAACCTAAACTCAAACTGTTTATCGAAAGTAAGGCTGTTTCAATTATGCCAATGCTTATGACACAGCTATTTAATGCGTTACTTGTCTGTGCGTGTAATATCAATTTCACTTGCAAATATATTGCCCATTAATGTTAAAGCCCAGTGCGATAACTCAACACTGGGCTTTAATGACTACACGCAAAATATCAATTTATGGCTTCATGTAACTCTTGATACATCAACTCACGCATCTTAAATTTTTGAATTTTCCCCGTCACTGTCATTGGGTATTGGTCAACAAACTTGATGTAGCGCGGTACTTTAAAATAGGCAAACTTTTCGGTTAAAAAGTGACGAATATCGTCTTCGGTGATGTCGGCATTGGCACGGACCTTAATCCACGCGCATACCTCCTCGCCGTATTTGTCACTCTGCACGCCAAACACGGCAGCATCCTGCACGTCCTTATGGCTATAAAGTTTTTCTTCAATTTCACGCGGATATATATTCTCACCGCCGCGGATAATCATGTCTTTTATACGGCCAACAATTTGCACATAGCCTAATTCATCCATTTGGCCGATATCGCCCGAATGTAACCAGCCTGCGCTGTCGATGGTTGCAGCCGTTTTGACTGCATCATTCCAATACCCTTGCATGATGCAGTAACCTCGACTGCACACTTCACCGGGTTGACCAATAGCAACCACGTCGCCAAACTCATTGATGATTTTCACTTCGGTATGCGGCAATGCTCTGCCAACGGTGAGCACTTGTTTTTCGATTGGGGAGTCAATTTCAGTAATGTGATTTAACGGGCTGCATTCGGTTTGTCCGTAACCAATTAGCACTTCTTTCATATACATTAACTCTTGTACTCGGCGCATGACTTCTTCGGGGCATGTGGCGCCCGCCATAATGCCTGTGCGCAATGAGCTAAGATCAAACTGGTTAAATTGTGGATGTTCTAATTCGGCAATAAACATGGTTGGTACGCCATGTAGAGCTGTGCAGCGCTCATTTGCGATTACTTGTAACGTGGTAAGAGGATCAAAAGATTCACCGGGATACACAGCTGCTGAAGCATGAATAACACAGGCTAAACTGCCTAACACCATGCCGAAGCAATGATATAAAGGAACCGGCATACATAACTTGTCAGTTGAGGTAAAGCCCATGGCGTCAGCCACTAAATAAGCGTTATTTAAAATATTGTGATGCGATAACGTCGCGCCTTTAGGGCTACCTGTAGTACCTGAGGTAAATTGAATATTAATCGCATCATGAGTATCGAGAGCGTCAGCAATGGTGGCCAACACATGTTGAGCTTCGTCGTTAACCTCCAGCAGCAAATCATTAAAGTTGAGCATGCCGGGTGTACGGTCGGTGCCCATTCGAATAACATACTCGAGTTCAGGCAGTGCGAGTGTAGTGAGCTTACCTGCTGTGCTGGTGCTTAACTCTGGCAGCAACTCATTTAACATCTGTAAGTAATCACTGGACTTAAATTTATCGGCACAAATCACTGCTCGACAGCCCACATTACTTAAAGAGTATTCCAGCTCTTCAGGCCGATAAGCCGGATTAATACACACCATAATGGCACCAATTTTAGCCGTAGCAAATTGGGTTAAACACCACTCAATATTGTTAGGAGACCAAATGCCGACTCTATCCCCGGGCTGAATACCTAGCGTTAATAAGCCGGTGGCAAGCGCATCAACCTTTGCTTGAAACTCACGGTAATTCCAGCGGATTTGTTGATGATGAACGACTACCGCAAGATTGTCTGGGTAAGCACTGGCAATATCATCAAAATATTGACCAATGGTTTTATCGGTAAGCGTCGTTGAAGTGACACCATGATATTCACTTTGAGTAAGCGGTAGTTGTGCTTGATGTTGATTGACCATTAAAGCCTCCTTGCATGTGCTTCGTCATGCTCAAGCTAACCAATTAACGGCCTGACTCACAAGTAAAAAAGCACTACATTAGACTAAAGAGGCATGGTGAGTAATGTTTACAACAAAGGCTAATATTGACAGTAAAGCATTCATTTTTGTCAGTAACGGTTTGATGATGATGTCTAAACAACCTTATTAAAACGACTTTTTAACGCCCCCTAAAAACAATAAACAAAAGTGAACGACGAACTGGAGTGATAACCGGAGCGATAATTGAAACGATAGACGAAATCGAAAAATTAATCATAGCCCAAACTAAATACCTAAATACCTAAACACCTAAATACCTAAATACCTAAATACCTAAATACCTAAATACCACCGACTATTAACATTATTACAACAACATCATGTAAGTTAACTACAGAATGGAATTGAAAAACACAAAACTATTAACCACAACCCGCACTAAATCATTTAAACGTTGATCTAGCGCAAGCTTTAGTTAAAAATCGAACAAATACTGATGTTTTTTAATTCCAAGCCGATAGCTTCCTTATACTTATCTAAAAGTGACATTCATCTAATTATTATGCTTGAGACAATTCGCACACTCTTTTCCGTTACAGATGAAAGCCTTTTAGTCGTTGGTGACTTTCAACCTATAGTCGTTTTCATCTCTATCGCTATCGCGGTTTTCGCCTCGTTTATGGCATTACAAGTCGCGTCGCAAGCGGTATTAACGCTCAATAAATATAAACGATACTTACTCACCAGCTGCGGCAGTATTGCACTTGGTGGCGGTGTGTGGTCGATGCATTTTATTGGCATGTTAGCGTTCAGTTTATGCACTCCAGTGAGCTACGATTTCGGCTTAACCGCGTTATCGTTTATTCCGAGTATTGCCGCATCTTGGGTAGCCTTAAATGTCATATCAACAGCCAAACCAAAACTAAGCCAGTTTGTGGTGGGCGGTATATTGACCGGTGCAGGTATTGGTACCATGCATTACGTCGGCATGGCGGCTATGGAAATGGCTCCTCTACTACGTTACGACTTATTCTATTTTGGCTTATCAATAGTTATTGCCATTATTTTGGCCATTGTCGCACTGTGGATACGTTTTAGCTTGAACCATCTAGGTCGCTTTACCTTAAGTGAATTACATAAAAATGCGATTGCGGCGATGGTGATGGGTTGCGCTATTTCCGGCATGCATTACATCGGTATGGCTGCAGCTCGTTTTGTCCGCCCACCAGGATTTGAATTTTCTGAACAAACCACAAAGATGTCACTGTATTTAGGCATTGCCGTTGCCACGATTACGGTGGTGATTATTTTATTGGTGTTAGCCGTCAACATGCTGATTAAATACCAAACCTCGTTACACCAAGCCAAATTATCTGAAGCACGCTACCGCGCGACCATTAGTACCGCCGTTGACGGTATCATTACCTTTAACGCTAAAGGGCGTATTGAAAGCGGCAACCGAGCGGTAGAATTACTCCTGGGCTGGCGACTTGAAGATGTGTGCCACCAAAATATTCGTGACTTTATACCAGGCCCATTTATCGAAGAATTTAACGCCCGTTTAGACAGTTTTTTTAACCACAACATAGCGCAGCAAAAAAGTACTGGCCGCGATGTAGAAGCGCTACATGTTAACGGTACGGTCATTCCGGTTAGGGTATCTATTGGTCATGCATGTATTGAAGGTAAAAGCCTGTTTGTGATGTACATAAGCGACTTACGTCATCGTATTGAAATGCAACGTGCACTAATTAAAAGCGAAGCCCAGTTTCGCTCACTTATCGCCAATATTCCCGGTATCGCCTATCGCTGTTTAAATATTGAAAACTGGCCGATGGTATTTATTAGCGACGCGGTTGAAAAGATCACCGGTTATCCAGCAAGCTACTATATAGGCGCAACACCAAAACGTCATTTTTACCAACACGTACACCCAGATGACCTTGAGCAAATAGGTAATCAAGTCGTCACAGAGCAAGTGTTTAAGCTGGAATACCGTATCTATAATGCCAACGGCGATATTCGCTGGTTGCTCGGTTATGGTGCTCATGTTGACGGGATAGATGTACAAGATAAATGGCTCGACGGCTTTATTATGGACATCACCGATCGCAAAGAAATGGAACAATCTTTATTAATTGCCAAAGACAAAGCGGAACAAGCAGCATCAGCTCGTTCGGCATTCCTAGCGAACATGAGCCACGAAATCCGCACCCCAATGAACGCCATTATTGGCTTTAGCGACATTTTACTCGACGATTCGCTACCCGCTGAACAGCAAAAGCATTTACGTACCATTAATCAGTCTGCTAAGTCTTTATTGCACCTATTAAACGATGTTCTCGATAGTGCTAAGTTAGATAAAGGCAAGTTCGATCTCGAATTACGCGATTTCTCTGTTATTGAAGAAATTGATTCGGTGGTATCGACTTTATGGTTACAAGCTAGCTCTAAAGGTCTGTTCTTAAATGTGAATGTATCAGCAGATGTGGCAATGTCCTATCATGGTGCTCCAGATCGAATTCGTCAGGTATTGACTAATTTAATTGGCAATGCGATTAAATTTACCGCCGAAGGGGGTGTCAGTATCGATGTGAGCGTTAAACCAAGCGGTTGCATTGAATTTGCCATTAACGATACCGGTATTGGCATGACACCAGAACAATTAACCTTAGTGTTTGATGCCTTCGCTCAAGCAGATGCCAGCATGAATCGTCGTTTTGGTGGCACAGGTCTTGGTACGACCATCAGCAAACAATTGGTTGAATTAATGGGTGGCAAAATTACCGCCAAAAGCACATTTGGCCAAGGCAGTTGTTTTGGTTTTGCCTTGCCATTAACCGCGCCCAAACACATCAACAGCACGTTGACCCCGTTAACAAACAGTCACATTAAACCATTGGCCATTTTGATTGTTGATGACATTCAGCAAAATATTGATTTGCTCACCATTATGATGAAGCGCCAAGGTCATAGCATCATTACTGCCCGCGACGGTAAACAAGCCCTATTGCGGATGCGCAGCGACAAAATTGATATTGTATTGATGGACGTGCAAATGCCTATCATGGACGGATTAACCGCCTCGCGTACTCGTCGTGAACAAGAGCAAAATGAACAGTTACCGCATATGCCAATTATTGCATTAACGGCCAGCGTATTGCCTGAAGACAAAAAAGCAGCCTTGGATGCCGGCATGGATGGTTTTGCCAACAAACCTATCGATATGATGCTGCTTAATCATGAAATTGCCCAAGTATTGAAACTTGAACAAAGCAATGTGGCCGTCGATAACCCCGCTGTTGATATCGACAACAGGCAAGTGGTTAATGAGAAAAAAGGCGCTTCGATGTGGGGAGATCAAATGACTCTCGTGAAAGAAATCAGCCTATTTATGACTAAACAATACGATAGCAACCAACAGCTTAAACAATTAATACAAACTGCCGACTGGCCAGCTATTAGTCAACAACTGCATGGACTCAAAGGGCTGTCTGGCAATTTAGCTCTAATGCAACTGACACGGTTATTTAGCGATGCTGAACGCTCAGCCATGACAAAATCCAGCACAGAATTACTGACCTTGCTGCCAAAGATTGAACAGGCTTTTGCGCGCATCGCAGCCTATCTTAGCACTCAAGATATCAGTCAACACCCAGATAAAGCCGCAGAAAAAGATCCTATGAGCGTCGATGAGTTCATCCAAATCATTAACCTTATTCGCTTAGCTGCAAAAGAAAATCAATACAATGAACACGATGTCGATACACTAATTGCAGCCACTCCGGCGGCATACCGACAGCAATGTATCAACATACAACATGCTCTAGACGACTTTGAATTTGAACAAGCAATAACACAACTCAATACTCTTGAGTCCGATGTTACTGCACAGTAAAAAGACTGAATTGAATGATATATAACAACCAAGACCGTATGCCGACAATTCTAGTTGTCGACGACGAGCCCGCTAACCTCAGAGTATTAAAGAAAATGCTTGAGGATCAGTACAGGCTGATATTTGCTAAAAGTGGCGAAGAAGCTCTGCGTTTAATTGAACGCGACCTGCCTGATTTGATTTTACTCGACGTGATGATGCCAGGTATGACTGGTTTTGAAGTCTGCCAACAACTAAAAACAGAGCAACGCACCAAAGCAGTACCGGTCATTTTTGTTACGGCGTTAAGTGACGAAGTAGATGAAGCCAAAGGCTTTGATGTTGGCTCGGTAGACTACATCACTAAACCCGTGTCCCCAGCGGTGGTTAAAGCACGTGTTCGTACTCATTTGTCTTTAGTGCAAGCAGACGATTTGCGCCGTACTCGTTTACAAGTCATTCAACGCTTAGGCCGAGCATCAGAATACAAAGACAACGAAACCGGTATGCATGTGATGCGCATGAGCCATTTTTCTAAAATCATTGCCCTCGCCTATGGTTTATCAAAATCGGCCGCCGACAATTTACTCCATGCAGCACCAATGCACGATATTGGTAAAATTGGTATTCCCGACAGCATTATGCTTAAACCGGGTAAGCTCACCGATGAAGAATTTGCCATCATGAAAAAGCACCCTGAAATCGGCGCCGAAATTCTAGGTGAATCAGATTCAGATTTGATCGCCTTAGCCAAAGTCGTCGCCATGACTCACCACGAAAAGTGGGATGGTAGCGGCTACCCTCATGGACTTAAAGGTGAAAATATTCCTATTGAGGGACGTATTGTGGCAATAGCCGACGTATTTGATGCTCTCACCAGTAAACGCCCTTACAAAGAAGCATGGACTGTCGACAAAGCCATGGCATTTTTACATGACCAAAGCGGCATACATTTTGACCCGCAATTAGTGACATTATTTCAGCAATCTTTACCCAGTATTTTATACATTAAGCAGCGCTGGCAAGACTAATATGCCGTAATTGGCACGTTAGTTTTTGTCATGCACAAACGGGCTTAGCTCAGTGGTTTAGCCCGACATCAACTGTTAAATTCACCGTATTTTATATCACCACTAGGATTTTTTATGACACCGGCTGCAGCATTACCAAGCCAACTGAATACTACCGCCATTTTGTTAGTGTTAGCCTTAGGCACATTTATATTGGGATTATCAGAGTTTTCGATGATGCCAATGCTGCCATTAATTAGTGAAACATTTTCCTCAACACCGTCACAAAGTGGTTATGCCATTAGTGCTTACGCGATAGGTGTTGTTGTCGGCGCCCCTATTTTAATGCTGACCACAGCCAACATGAAAAAACGCCATGCCTTGGCAATATTTCTGACCTTAATGTTTATCTCTAATGGCTTAAGTGCCATGGCAACCTCACTTGAACAGCTTATTGTATTTCGCTTTTTAAGTGGCCTACCCCACGGCGCTTATTTTGGTGCCGCGATTTTATTGGCTGCCGATATTGCCCCTCAAAATAAACGTGCAAGCTATATGTCTAAAGTGTTTATGGGCCTAACCATAGCCACTATTGTAGGGGTTCCCATAGTCACTTTAGTCGGCCAAAACTTAAGCTGGCGCTATTGTTTAGCGGGTGCATCTGTCCTCGCCTTAATTGCATTAGTGTGCGTATATGTGGTGATCCCTAAAATTGAAAACAACCAACCGTCAAATTTAATCAATGAGTTTAGCGTGTTAAAGAATAAATTGGTTTGGTCAATTCTTGGCATTGTGATTATTGGCTTTGGTGGTGTATTTTGCATTTACACTTACATTGCCGATACCATTTTAGTGGTGACTGAAACGCCGGCATACACCATTTCAATCGCGATGGTAATGTTTGGTATTGGTTGTACCTTAGGCAATTACGTACTAGGCAAAGCAGCCGATCGCGCCGCCTTAAAAACCACTGGTATTGCTTTAGTTTGTACGATTATATTTTCGCTTGCTTACGTCAGTGCCAGCCATAATATTTGGCTATTGTATGGAGTAATTTTCTTTATTGGCTGCAGTGTGGGTTTAGCGACACTGATTCAAACCTTACTGATGGACGTATCGCCAAATGGTCATGCGATGATAGGTGCATTAGTACAATGTTCATTTAACACCGCCAATGCTATCGGCCCTTGGGTGGGTGGCATGTTTATCGCACAGGGTGCAATGCCTAACGAGACAGGTTATGTAGCGGCAGTGTTATTTGCTGGCGGCTTAATGATGTGGCTGTTAAGTTATCTGCAAATGAATAAGAAAAAGGCTCAACTGGAACAATGTTCTGCATAATCAGGCTTTAGAATTTATTCTTTAACGAATTTTTATAACAAATAATCTAACTAATTATCTAACTAACTCCCTAGCGAATTATCGAACAAATTGCCGGGCTCAATACCGATAACATTGTCGGTAACATTGTCGATAACATTGTCGATAACCGTTAGGGTAAGTAGTTTGAGCGTCTGAGAAACACCTATCTCGGCGACTTATCAAACCATTAAAAGCGTCATTTATATTACGTGATGAAAATGTATCGATATCAATAATGTAAATTAATTAACTATTATTTAATCTCAAATTTTTGCATCCATTTATCACAACGAGCGTCATCAAGCTCTTCATAAAGATGCAGTGCAGGTAATAATTCAAGCTCAAAACTTTCCTCGCTATCATTAGCTATAGCGGTTAACAGCATGGTAAACCAAGCCGTTATTCCACCTTGAGGTGACGCCTTTAATCGAGGAAAACTAGGGTCAGTTGCAGTGCCAATTAACCAGTCTTTCGCAAGTTCAGGGGCTATAACTAACGCACGCGCTAATCCAACAAAATCAACATCGCCACATTCTATTACTTTTAATGCCTGAGTATAGGTTTTAAAGGCCATCGAAAAATTCAAGGAGGACGACACCACGTTAGAACCGTTTTATACATGGCCATGATGTCAGCGATACAATCTAACCTCGTTTCCAAAGGGACTTATCAGCGATTAGTTGCTGCAGAAAAACCAAACAAAGTGGTTATTGTAGCCTACATCAGAAAGATGGTTATTAGCTTAAATTCGATGCTAAGAGATGGTGTTTTATGGGAAGCGCCAAAATCTTAAATTAACTATTGACGCCATAGTCTCGTATTAATATTACTCTTTAATACGCCAACCTTTTGATTTTATACATGAAGCGTTTGCGCTAAAAAAAGATAAAAGTTGAATACTAGCAAAAGCGACTTCAAGCTCTTCTGAGTTTTCATTTAATGTTGCACTACTAACACCTTGCCTAGCTTCTAACGCACAATCACTCGCTTCTTTTCGAAACAGTTCGTTGTCAGCTGACATCTCACCGTATTCGTTATGAACAACAATTGGTGGAGTCGTAGAGCAAGAGCAAATCATAGACAATATAAATGCCAAAGAAAGTATTCTTGTGTTTATAACCATAACTTTTCAACAAATCCTCGTAATGCTAACGTTTCACAGTAAAACATTTCTAGCTTTATCTCTTGCAATCTTACTCCCTCCCCTGAAAAAACTGCAATGCTATTATTAATCAAAAAGATAATCCGAAACAAGACTCTCAAATCAGCTTTTTGAATGCTTAAAATTGATAACTAACTTATTTACTTTGATTATCAAACAATATAACATCGAGAATTACTTGATAATCAAACTATTTTCTTATGAATAAAATTGCCGAAAAATATATCCACCAACACAATTTCACCTCCGTTAACGAGCAAAATGTCAAACGTACTTGGTATGTGCTTGTTATCTCAGTCATCACCATGGCAATCGAAGTGATAGCGGGTACGATATATGGCTCTATGGCCTTGCTCGCTGATGGCTGGCATATGGGGACTCACGCAGCCGCTTTTTGTATTACGCTATTCACCTATAGCTATGCAAAAAAGCATGCTAATAGTGACCGATTCTCTTTTGGCGTAGGAAAAGTCGGCGTTCTCGGTGGATATACAAGTGCAATCGCATTAGCCATTGTCGCTATTATTATGCTGGTTGAATCTCTACACCGTTTATGGTCACCTATTGAGATCCAATTTAACCAATCAATTCTTGTGGCTATCGTAGGCCTAGTCGTCAACATCGCCAGTATGTTTATATTGGGTCATGAACATCACGGCCATGACCACGGTGACCATAAACATCATAGTCATAAGCATGATGACCACAAACTTCATAGCCATGAACATGATGACCACGAGCATCATAGCCACGAGCATGATGACCACAAACATCATAGTCACGAGCATGATGACCACGAGCGTCATAGCCATGAACATGATGGCCACGAGCATGATGACCACAAACATCATAGTCACGAGCATGATGACCACAAACATCATAGCCACGAGCATGATGACCACGAGCATCATAGCCACGAACATGATGACCACAAACATCATAGTCACGAGCATGATGGCCACGAGCATCATAGCCACGAGCATCATAGCCACGAGCATCATAGCCACGAGCACCATAATGGTAACGACCACAATCTGAAGGCAGCTTACTTCCACGTACTCGCTGACGCATTAACATCGGTGTTAGCAATTTGTGCACTTTTGGTAGGAAAATTCCTTGGATGGTATTGGTTAGATCCCATCATGGGAGTCGTTGGTGCGGTGGTGATTACTAAATGGGCTTTAGGTTTAATGAAGCAAACGAGTCCTATTCTATTAGATGAAAATATCGACGAAGATTACCAATTAGACATTGTTAACACCATTAATGATGAACAAACCAAGGTCACCGATATTCATATTTGGAGAATTAGTGCCGACCACTATTCTGCCTCTATCGCAATCTGCACATCCACAGATACCAACGTTGAATCATTTAAACACTTATTGAATAAGTTTGATAAGCTAAGCCACTTAACTATCGAAGTGAATTACTGCTGAGGCCCTTTATGCATTCTTTGAATAATTTAATCATAGAGTTTTACGACAAACTGTCTTCTTGGGAGCAGTCTGTCGTTAAAGATACCGGTTATTCACTGGCACAAGTGCACACCATTGAGGTGTTAGGCTCTCACGGTTCCATGAGAATGAAAGAGCTAGCAGATAGGCTTGCAATTACCACTGGCACCTTAACGGTTCAGGTAGAGAAACTGGTAAATTTTGGACTCATTACTCGCTCTCCACATGAAGACGATAGACGTTCAATATTAGTTGGATTAACAAGCGAAGGCATTGCGCTCCATAAGCACCACAATCGCATGCATATACAACTGACAGAAGATATTACTCGTCATTTAGATCAAAATTCGATAGATGTTCTGACCAAGAGTTTTGAAAAAATGAACCAAGAATTCTAATCTTCAGATTGTAGAATATGATGTTACAACGTCAAATGAAGTGCGAATAAGATAACAAGTAAATCGTTTTTATATCAGTATATTGGGCGTGAAAAATAATTTAGCTAGTGCTTGTTTTGTTTTTGAATCAACGTTAGTTTTGGACACACGAAGTTTGTGTCCAAAACTATTTATCAATTATTTAAAAGTGTTACTTTCAGATACTGCCATGACTTCACCATCGTCAGCAATTTGAAAATATAACGTCTTTTTATCTTCTGTATTAGTGGCACTCACAATATAAACGCCTCCTGTAACGCTAAAGACCGTTACATCAGCAACGGTAATATTTTTCCATGATACCGGAAGCTGACCAACCGCATAGCCGAAGTCCTTAAATGTCATTTGTTTTGCAGACTTGATGACAACACTGATGGCAGCATTATCATTCATATGGCCATGGCTTGAATGTGCCAGCGAATAACTGCTGATTAAACAGCTCAAAAGCACCATTGTAAAAAGTAATGTTCTCATAAATTTCTCCTTATTATTTTAAACCGATCATTTTAAACCGATTATTTTAAACCGATCATTTTAAACCGATTATTTTAAACCGATGACTTTGTATTGTCCTTTTACCAATAACTGTACTGCTACCGGTTGATTAGACTTATTTTTCCAATACCATCCGTGGGAACCAGCAAATGGTGCCGTAAAACTACCTTTCATATCAGCCGACGTCGCGATGACATAACTTTCGTAATATCCTGAGGTATCTCCCTTTGGCTCACCATGGAGGTCAACAAATAAAGCCGTCCCATCTGTTATCCATTCATAGGTCATTTTTTCAAATTGTTGCATGTCGAATTTATATTCTATTCCACGCCCTGCAGGTACCATCACTTCTATCGTTTGAAACTCATTAGAGCCTTCGGCAGGAGCGCTTTGTTGTACTTCTGGTTCTGCCGCTTGCGCTAATACTGTGACACCTATTTTTTGTCCAATTCCAGTCGGATCAATGTTGTATTCGGCGGGTAAAATTAGCGTAACTAAAACAATGCCTGCTACGACAATCGCCGATAGAGCGGCTTTAATTAACGTACTGCTGCTGACTGTATGTTGCATATTTATCTCTTTTTTATTTATTAATTACGTAGCCAGTCAGTTGATACACAATCAACATGACACCCGCGCTCATTAGTAGTGTGTTTGTAAGCGTAGAAAAACGCTGAAATGAAGGCCATTTTCGCCATACATTAATGACAATCAAAATAACCACTAGCGCAGCAAATTGACCCAGTTCTACCCCAATATTAAAGGCCACTAGATTGGTAAAAAGGCCTTCTTTTGGTAAATTAAACTCCTGCAACTTAGTCGCTAAACCTAAACCATGAAACAATCCGAAAATTAATACTGCCCATTGGGTATTAGGCTGCCAATTAAAGCAACGCTTAAAGCCGCCTAAGTTATCAAATCCTTTGTACACGACAGATAAACCAATAATCGCATCAACGAGGTAGGCATTAACTTGAATATCACCTAAAACACCAAGTAGTAAGGTAGTGCTATGGCCAATAGTGAACATCGTGACATATAAGAAAACATCCCGGCTTCTATATAAGAAAAAGATAACACCAACCAGAAATAATAAGTGGTCATAGCCGGTAATCATGTGCTTAGCACCAATGTAGAGAAAAGGTACAAACTGCACGCCACTATTTTGTTCTAAAAAAGCTCGAGTGTTGTCATCAACCCCATGGGCAAATACGTCGATACTGATAAAAGCACAACCAATGAGGATTGCGAACAAGCAATAGCTTGATAATTTACTTAGCATTGGATGGCTCCAAAGTGTCTGTTTCAGTCAAAATAACTTCCTTATGGGTATGTAACATTCGATATAGTGGAGTGTGGTAAGCAAAACAAATAAATCAGTTGGTCATCGGTTTTTTACTTTTACGGTTCTAACGAATTGATTGATTCATAGTCTGATTTAATGGATGAAATAAGTTTCAATTAGATGGTGAAAACCATCTACCATTAATACCGTAAACAGCATTGCAGTTAGAAAACACAGTCCCGTAAATACCAGAGTAAGTTCGGATATTTGGCTCTGTGGTGATAGAAGCTTTTGTACCCGCAAAGTAATTTGATCATGACTAAAATGACTAACCACACTCCCCTCACAACGATGAGGAAACTGACGTTGTTTCTTGGCGACTGAAATTAATGTTTGTGCCACATCAAGGTTATCGTGATAACCCGTTACGGCGGAGTCTGCTTGTTGTTCTGTGAGCAAAGTAAAATGCTGTTGTAAAATGCGCCGAATTGGCTTTGGATAAAGCAGACAGAAAAAAGAGTAAATACTTTTAAATAGAGGATCTCTTGCACGTACATGTGCTAATTCATGTTGGATAATGATATCCAGAGCCAATGGTTCAAGTTGTTGAAGTAATCCAGTGGTAAGATAAACCCTAGGCTTGATCAAGCCAATTGTAAAAGCTGCTGGAATGCTTGATGCAATAGAAAAAATAGTCTGATTATTATCACCACTTATAGGTTGCACATCTGAAAATTTAAAAAGGTTGTGCATCGCGATTGAGTGTCGACGAATTTGAACAAACGCAAGGTTAACCATCACAGCCAATATGAGGGCTGCAACAACCAACGTTAAGCCATGCCAGCTTGTAAACTTGAACACATCAATATGGTGCCAATGAGCAATTTTTTCCATCAAAGCGATTACATTATTAGTATCTTGACGTGGAAAAAATATGACAACGCAACATAAAGCTATCCACCAAGGCGCGGTTGCTAATAGCCATAACGTTCGATTTCGAGCAATAAAACCAAATGAATTGAGGTTATTTTTAATCAACGGGATAATGGCAGATATTAATATCGTCACGATAACGAAAGCCGTTATTGCAACACTCATTAAATTCAACAAAATAGCCTCGTTACCCTCTAGCATCTTATATTTTCCTGCTACGTAACTGGCGTTGCTGTTCGATAAGTTTTTCCAACGCTTCAAATTGAGCATCATCGAGATTGGCTGACGAGGAAGCAAAAGCAGCAATAAGACTATGCTCGCCATCTTCGATAAAATCGGCTGTAACATCTGTAATTAACGTGGCGATGAGCGATTCACGATCGACTATAGCGGTATACAAATGTGCATGCCCCTGCTTAGTTCGGCTTAACAGACTCTTCTTAAATAATCGATCTAATGTAGTTTGAATCGTGTTTAACGAGTTACCACGACTCATCCCAACTGCAATATGAACACGCTTCGCATCGGCTTCTTTTTCAGACCAAAGGAATTGAAGTACTAACTTTTCTAGATCGCCTAATTGCATTACAAAGTTCTCTTAACAAAGTACGCAATAGTATGTCAAACTAAAAACCTATCGGCAATAGGTTTTTGAAAATGTGAGTGATAGAGAATCTATCACATTGATAATTAATAACAATTTATCACTGAAACGATTTCTATTTTAACCTCAGAGTTAGTAACTCTAACGATAATTTAGCAGCACTAATCTTTCGATGCCGTTCATTACCAGCACGGTAATGATTTGTTTTTATAGTGAAAATGAATCAATATCCATAAGGCCAACCACAATATCCTTTGAGCAATAACTCGCTGTATCCTCAGTAATACGATGTGCATAACGAGGAACATAGTGGAAAAGAGCGTGAATGATATTGGGCTGAAATCCCACAGCACTCGTACCATATGCAAATAATCATCACTAAGGGTTACACAATGTTTTCATTTTTAAAGCCAGACCCAGTCAAAAAATTACGTAAAAGCTATGATTTAATACTCGAACAAGCCATGCAAGCCCAGCGTAAAGGCGATATTAAAACCTATTCATTACTCACGGCTGAATCAGAACAGGTTTGGGCTAAAATTGCCGCTTTAGAAGCTGCAAAATAAAGGTCATTTGTTTTGCTAACAAGGCGCAACGCCGTTAGCGGAACAAAGATCAGTTTGATAGTCGTTAATATTCTAAGCAGATGTAATTAAGTAATATGTGAACCACAATCAAGATTCGGCCCCCATTTAACGTTATGCTGCGTCAGTCAAGGTCAATTAATACGCTAGTAATACTGGCAATGATGTTATTGACTACGTTACTGATGACATTTGTTATCGCACGTTATTGAGGAGAATTAGTATGTGGTGGCGAGTAACCATTATTAGCTTGGCTTACCTATTATTGGGCGCACATTTCTTACGATTCGATCAGCATATAATGGCTATTATCGCCATCTGTTCACCATTGCTGATGTTCATTAGACACTCATTTGTGCGCACATTACTCAAACTGGGGTTACTGATCAGCGTGGTATTTGTGTGGGCGGTAACCACGTTCAATTTCATCGATATGCGCATTGCACTCGAACAGCCTTGGTTAAGATTGGCCATTATCATGATATCAGTGATGATATTTACTGTGTTTGCGGCATTTTCAACCAACGGCCTCAATCAAAGATTGAGGCGTTAGCCATAGTTTGGGTTATTTTTTCGGCTTCAACCATTTATAAATACTGTCTTTGCGGTAAAACAATAGCACCGCAAATAGCGCAATATAAATGCTAGGTTCAATAATTTCAGACTTTACCGACCAATAAAAGTGGATAGGTGCCAATATTGCCGCCAGATAAATCCAATTGTGCAATGATTGCCAGCGCTTACCCATACTGCGTTTAATCCGGTTCGGAGAGGTTATCGCCAGTAATAAAATGATAATCAAGGTCGCCGCGCCAACTAAAATATAAGGCCGTTTTATGACCTCTTCAAACAATAATCCCCACGCAAACAACAAATCTAAGCTAATAAATGCACTGATGTGCAGCAACGCATAGGCGCACACATACAAGCCCACCAAACGACGAGTTTGTATCAGCGCTGCTATTTTAAAACGCTTGGCGATGGGCGAAATAAGCAACGTCACTAACAGGCTATTGATCGCGCCCATGCCGGTATAGTGAATAATATACTGCACCGGATCGCCGCCCGCATTGTCTGTTAACACTAGCGCCACGAGATAAAAGGCTGGCAATAAAAAGCTAATATGCAACAACACCTTTAACCAAAACAGACCTCGAGGGCTTATCCGCATTAGTAAAACTTCCTCAAATCGATATTTTTGTATAAATCGGCCACTGAATCGCCATAACCATTGAACATTTGCGTAGGAATACGTTTAGCAGAAAATAAGCCGCCTTCACCAATACTGCGCTCAGATGCTTGCGACCAGCGAGGATGGTCAACTTCTGGGTTTACATTGGCGTAAAAACCATACTCACTCGAGGCCAATTGGTTCCAGCTTGTCGGAGGCTGTTTATCCATCACCCGAATACGCACAATAGACTTAATACTTTTAAAGCCATATTTCCAAGGCACGACTAAGCGGATTGGGGCACCATTTTGTGGCGGCAAGGTTTTACCATATAAGCCTACGGCTAAAAACGATAAATCATTCATTGCCTCGGCAACCGTTAAACCCTCAACATACGGGTAATGGATCCCACCACCCATTAAGCGACTCTTTTGTCCAGGCATTTGGTCCGGGTCAAACAGGGTTTCAAAAGCAATGTGAGTCGCATTACTTTGCACGCCGGCTTGTTTAAGTAAGCTAGCTAACGAAAAACCGACCCATGGAACCACCATCGACCAAGCTTCAACACAGCGTAAGCGATAAGTGCGTTCTTCTAGGGCAAAACGGGTTGTCAGCTCATGTAAATCTAGGGTAATCGGTTTATCGACTAAACCATCGATGGTTAGCGTCCATGGATCAACCTTAAACCCTTGGGCATTATCAACTGGGTCCGATTTGTTGGTACCAAACTCATAGAAATTATTGTGACGAGTCACCTTGTCTTCAGGGGTTTTAGGATTAGGTAACACAAATTTGGCAGGTGTGGCGTATTGCAATCCTTGAGTGACAAAAGGATTTTGTGCTTTTTGCTCGCCAAACAAATCAAAAATACCGGCTTGAACCTGACCAGGTAAACTCGCTCCTAATGCACCTAACCCTAAGGCTTTAATAATGTTACGACGATCATTAAATACCGACTCAGGCGTAACTTGGTTATCAGGAATATGCCAAGAAGCACGTTTTTGTATGCCTTGAGTAAAACGTTTTTTACCGGTCATAAATCACCTCGTTAAAATATTTGTCGACAGCCAAGTGTCACTATAATCTGCCTTACGTCTCTCAATAGACAGGTAAAAAGCTATTTTTATTTCAGCTGATGGTTAAAAACAACTAAAAAGCCGCTAACCTTTATCTATTCGCAAAATAGCACACTGAGCATGTCATCATAGTTGTCTGTACGTACCAATATTGCGAGTAGATTTAAATTTAATCATTAACAACAATATTTCATTAAATCCTTAGTTTACCCCTTGCAGCTGCTTATTAGCCGTGCGACCCTTAACCATTATTTTCTATCGGTTTTTGTTATGCCTTTTGCAGTGTCGTTAACTCCTCCTCAAATTGCAGCTGTGATTGCTGTCGCGTTTGTTGCCTTTTTAATTGGCGCCCTAATCAATCAACGATTAACTCGTAAACGATGGGAGCAGCTTAAACTTCAACATGAACAACAAACACTTCAACAGCTCAACGAAGTTCAAATAGAAATGTCGAGATTACAAGATAATCTCGATGATAAAATCGATCACAGTAATCATCTGCAAAGCAAGATAGAAGATTTGATTGGCCAACTTTCCAGCGCAGAAACCAAAGCAGACAGGGTTAACCTCGTCGAGCAACAAATGGTCGACACCCAACATCGTTTAATGGAATCGCAGCTCAACTTAGCCAAGTCAAACGCGGTGCAACAAACGATTTTGGTCAAAGCAGAAACAGAGCAAAAGTCATTACAAGATAAAATCGTGCTACTCGAGTCCGCTGAAGAACGCCTTAAACTGCAATTTGAAAACCTGGCTAATCGGATTTTTGAAGAACGCAGTGAAAGCTTTAAACAACAAAACGTCTCGCAAATTGACGGTGTTCTCGGGCCACTGAAACAACAATTAGAAGGTTTCAGACGTCAAATTCAAGAGTCGTATACTCATGAGCAATCTGAACGAAGCGCGTTGAAACACCAGTTAGATAATTTGCGCGATCTCAACTTAAAAATGAGCCAAGACGCCATTAACCTGACTAAAGCGCTTAAAGGTGACAACAAGCAGCAAGGTAATTGGGGTGAAGTCATTTTAGAGCGCGTACTACAAGAAAGTGGTTTACGCGAAGGCCATGAGTACCAAACCCAACAAGATTTAAAAGACGATAACGGCAAGCGTTTTAAGCCCGATGTGATTGTGCATTTACCCGAGCAAAAAGACGTAGTAATCGATGCCAAAATGTCGTTAGTTAGCTATGAACGTTACTTTAATAGCGAAGACAAAGTTATTCGCGACCAAGCCATAAAAGAACATGCATTATCAATTAGGCAGCATATTAAAGGCCTTAGTCAAAAAGATTATCATAAGTTGCATGGCCTTAAGAGCTTGGACTATGTGCTAATGTTCATTCCCATTGAGCCGGCATTTTTACTGGCCATTGAATACGACCCAAGCTTAGTCAATTTCGCTTTAGAGCAAAATATTATGCTGGTCAGTCCGACTAACTTATTAGTGGCTTTGCGTACTATCAATAATATATGGCGTTATGAGTACCAAAATCAAAATGCCCAAAATATCGCCAAACAAGCAAGTCGTATTTACGACAAATTATGCGGCTATTTGGAAGATATGGAAAAACTCGGGCGCGCCCTAGATACGGCAGATAAAAGCTATCAAAGTGCCATGGCAAAATTGTCTTCGGGCAAAGGTAACGTCATTAGACAAGCGCATTACATGCAGCAATTAGGCGTAGACACCAGTAAGCAGTTAGATAAACAATTGCTCAACCGTGCACTTGATGAGTCAGTCGAAAAGCACGCCAGTAATAGTTAATCGATAAAATGAGTGATGATTAATCTTTATTTAAGCAACAAGGTTAATAGTCACTCAAGCCGTAACATATTTATTTACAGCAACACTTATTAGCAATCATTTATCAAACACATACTGATAGCAAACGAAATACAGAGGCGGAGATTGTCATTTAAATGCGTAAAACTTGGGCGAACACTTTAATTACAGGCGCATTATTACTTAGTACATCATTGGCCTTTATTAGCCAAGCTAATGCGCTGACTTCACAACAGCAACGCTATCTTGATGCTCGCCAAGCTCTGGATAAAAAACAGCTCGACAAGTATCAAGCCCTTCGCAACCAACTCGGCGACTATCCATTAACGGTTTACCTTGATTACCACGCAAAAATCGACAGCATAGTGCAATCTCCTGGCGACAAAGCGCTCAATGCCATCAACCAATTTGATACCACGCCACTTTATAACAATGCGCGTTATCGCTACCTGCTCAATGCCGGTAAAAAACAGCGTTGGCAAGACTTTCTAGTGATAGCGCCAGACACTCCTAACGATGTGCGCTTACAGTGTTATTACTACCAGGCTCAACTTGATGCTGGTAACGAAACCATGGCTTACAAAGGCATAGAACGTTTATGGGTTCATGGCTATTCACGTCCCAATGAATGCGATGCGGTGATAAACCAATGGACTAAAGCGGGCTATCGCACCCAGGAGCTCATTTGGGCGCGGATGTTGCTCAGCTTTAATGCTAGTCAATCCAGTTTGCTGAGTTATTTATCGCAAAAAGTCACCCAACACGATAATGAAGCCAAACTACTATTGTCGGTTTATCGCGACCCTAATATTTTACGTCACATGAACAAGTTTTCCAGCTCTAAACCCATAGTGGGCGATATTGTTGATGCCGGCTTACGTAAGCTAGCGCAAAAGGATTTACATCAAGCGATTAAATTGTACGTTAAATATCAAAAAGCCAACCGCTTCAGCGACCTTGAAGCGCGCCAGCTCAATCGCTATTTAGTCCGCCGAGCGCTGATTAAGCAAGACGCCAAACTGGTGGCGCATATTGATACCATGCTGCCATTACTGAAATCGGACGATTTATACGAAATGCGCCTACGTTGGGCTATTCGTGAGCAAGACTTCAGCACAGTAGAAAAGTATTTAGCGTTATTGAGCGATCAAGGTAAGGTCGATTCTCGCTGGCAATATTGGCAAGCTAAAATGACCTCGCGCCATGACAAAAACCGCGCAACCCAATTACAGTCAACCTTAAGTGGTGAACGTAATTTTTACGGTTTTAATGCGGCTGAAGCGTTAGGCAAACCTCTGGCGATGAACGACGACAATTTAGCCCCTAATCCAGCGTTGCAAGCAACATTAAACCAAGACCCTGGTTTGGCGCGCGTAGTCGAATTAATGGCTTTAGATAAGCAAATTGATGCTCGCAACGAATGGCTGTATTTAATGCGCCGCCACAACAGTGAAATGACCGCCCAATATGGTCTATTTGCCTTAAGCAATGGCTGGCATGCGTTTAGTGTTGAATCCAGTATTCAGGGCAAATTATGGAATTCACTTGTACTGCGTTTTCCTGAGGCGGCTAACGATGAGTTCCTCAAAGCCAGTAAAAAGTTCTCGGTAGACATTGACGAAATCCGCGCTATTTCTCGTCGAGAAAGTGCGTTCTATCTGTATGCCACCTCTGGTGTGGGGGCTAGAGGTTTAATGCAATTAATGCCTGCTACCGCCAAACAAACGGCCAAAAAGAACAAAATACCTTTTAATAACGTAAAAGACCTGTACGACCCTAAAGTAAACATTATGTTAGGCAGCGCCTATTACAGTGAATTACTTAAACAGTTTGACCAAAACCGCGTGTTGGCAACAGCAGCGTATAATGCTGGTCCTGGTAGCGTGAGACGTTGGTTAAGACAGTCTAATGGCAGCTTAGATGTGATGAGTTTTATTGAAACGATTCCTTACACTGAAACTCGCGAATATGTTCAAGCGGTGTTGAGTTATCGAATGATATTCCAACAGCAAAAATCGTTAAGTGAAGGAATGTTTAGTTCAAAAGAACTCAGCTACCTTTATTAAGCACGATTAATTGTTAGTTACCTTTTTAGTTGCTAGCAGTTAGTTTTTGTTAGCAGTTGTTATTCGTTTTTATTCGCAATAGCCGCCACGCTGTGGCGGTGTATTTTGTTTCACACCCGTCAGCAAGATAACGTATGCTTTAAATATGGTACAGACTGGCTGATTATTGAAGTCCACTTGTGGGTAAATGCAATAGGCCATATGGATCAGGCAATGAGCAATCGTGGCAATATATCAAAGTTAGAAACCGAAGCGCTAAAACATAGCGAGAAATCATAGCGAGTAACCATAGCGAGTAACCATAGCGAGAAATGGCTTTAGAATAAAACGACAAACCATCACTACAAACCGTCATTTACAATAAACCCACAACGGTTTATTACTAACAGTTGGAGTTTTCGTGTCGCAATCAACTATTCAAACATTACTTAACCAACTAAGCCAAGTATTGCTCGGTAAACCTGAGCAGATAAAACTTGCCGTCGCTTGTATCCTCGCCAAAGGTCATTTACTGATTGAAGATCTACCCGGCATGGGCAAAACCAGTTTGTCTCAAGGTATTGCCAGCAGTTTAGGCATGAGTTACCAGCGGATCCAATTTACCAGCGACATGCTACCAGCGGACATTCTTGGGGTGTCCATTTACAGCAAAGAACAACAACAATTTATCTTTCATAAAGGCCCAATATTTAATCAAATGTTGTTGGCCGATGAAATTAACCGTGCCAGCCCCAAGACCCAAAGTGCTTTGCTTGAAGCTATGGCTGAACAACAAATAACCATTGATGGCATCACCCATCCGCTGAGTTCACCTTTTTTTGTTATCGCCACCCAAAACCCAGTTGATCAAGCCGGCACCTTCCCCTTACCAGAATCGCAACTCGATCGATTTATGATGCGTATTTCTATCGGTTATCCCAGTGCAGAAGCCGAGTTAGCCATGTTAAAATCACGCACTCAAGCCAATAAACCAGCATCATTATCACAATGCTTAACGCCGCAAGAGCTAATGCTACTGCAACAACAAGTGGCGCAAGTGTCGGCATCTGATGCGGTACTGAATTATTTAATTGCCTTGGTTGATTTTTCTCGGCAACACAATGTCGCTAACGGTTTATCGCCACGAGCCAGTATTGCTTTGCTACAAGCAGCCAAAGCATGGGCTTTTATCAATCAACGCCAGTACGTGGTACCTGAAGATATTCAAGCGGTATTTGCCTCGGTTGCCGAACACCGCATTCGCAGCAGTAGTCAATTTCAAGGCCAAGCGTTGTCTGACACTATTCTCGCCAGCGTCAACCCAATACGTTAACGGCGCAGGCACATGGCTAAATCGACGACAGCAAACAAGCACTCTTCAACAACCTATGCCAATGGCGCTATTAAGCCGTCTCGGTTACGTCGGTTAATTCCAGCATCGTTAATCCAACGCTGGTCAAGGTGGATAAGTAAGCGCCTGCCACCGCAAAAGCAGATTACCCTCAGCCACAAAGGTATTTTTATTCTCCCCAGTGGTTTTGGATTAGTGTGGATTGGGTTGATCGTTTTACTGTATTTGTTTGGCACCAATTATCAAAATAACTTGGTGATTGGCTTAAGCTTATTGCTCGCCAGTGTGTTCCATACTTGCATAATTTACAGTTATAAAAATCTTGCAGGGTTAACATTTAATGCCGTCACGCCACCGCAAGGTTATGCCGAAGACAGCATGCCATTTCCTATCATGTTAACCGGCCATACTCGCCAAAATAATCCCGACACCACCCACCAACAAATTTGTTTGCAATTTAGTTACCAGCGCCATGTTCGGGTTAAACAAATGCACGAGCAAACTATTGCAATTGTGCCGTTTGAACAGCCTAAACGTGGCAAATTAAACCCTGGGCGAATCAAAGTCTCATCCTACTTTCCGTTAGGATTATGCCGCGCATGGTCCTATGTCGACTTAGATATTCATCATGTTATTTTCGCTAAACCAGAAATGTGTGATATCGAATTGGCAAGCCATATTAGCGATAATGATAACCACAATGAACACGGTAAATTGCGCCCAGGTGTTGACGACTACAAAGGCTTACGCAGCTATATTCCCGGTGAATCACTTAAACAAGTGGCGTGGAAAAAATGGGCTCAGGGCAAAGGCATGTTATCCAAAGAATTTGCTGAGCCAGAAGGATTACCCGTTTGGTTAACCTTGGCCAGCACATCGGGCAATGACATTGAACACAAGCTCAGCAAACTCGCATGGCAAGTCGATAAGTTAAGTCAATCGCAGCAAATATTTGGCTTAATTCTGGATGAGCATATTATCAATCAGCAAACAGGCGAAGCCCATCGAGTGGCTTGTCATACCGCCATTGCAACTTATCATGCACCCACACATATGAATCCCGATTTTAATCCAGGTAATGTGGCAACCTCATCCGTGGGTGAACCATCATGACCGATAACTTTGATACCATCATTAGCCGCAATACCTTGTTTTGGTTGTTAATCACCAATGTAGCCATCCTCAGCCCTTTACATCAACAAGCGACCCTGTGGAGCATTGGTATTTGTGCCATTTGTTTTGTTTGGCGCGTGGGGATTTTTCTCGGCAAAGTAGCCGCTCCACCTAAACTATTGGTAACCACTTTGGCCATTGGCGCCGCTACCACCCTCGCCTTAGTGTCGAGTGAAATCGGTTTGCTCAATGCGTTGGTGAACTTATTAATTTTAGGTTACGCGTTAAAATATATTGAAATGCGCGAACTGAGAGATGTTAAAGCCATTGTGTTAGTCGGCTATTTCCTTATCGGCCTGACCTTGCTTGATCAACAAAGCATGCTTAATACCCTGCACTTATTGGCGGTAGCGGTGCTCAATACCGGCGTATTAATCAGTGTTTACCAAGACAAATCGAACAAAGTCGCTAACCTCAGTTTTAGCCTTAAAATAATATTACAAAGTCTTCCGTTAGCCATATTACTGTTTGTGGTGTTCCCACGCCTTGGGCCATTATGGTTAGTGCCTAATATGAAAACGGCCAAGACAGGTTTGTCTGATGAAATGTCATTTGGTGACATTAGTAAGCTCACTCGCTCAGCAGAATTAGCCTTTAGAGTGGGTTTTGATAATCCAGATGGCAGCACCCTAGGACCTGCCAATCAGGATTTGTATTGGCGTACTCTGGTGATGGAAAATTATGACGGCAAAACCTGGCGTCAAGACCCCAGTATTCAACAAATTCAGCGACAGGCATACTTTAACAAGCCCATGCGCCAAGCCCCTAACAACGTTGCTAGTGCTAATGCTAATCCTAGCAGTAAAAAAATCGACTATGTGGTCATTAGCGAACCCAGTCATCAAAAATGGCTATATGGCTTAGATGAAGCGTTTAGCAGCAATGATCAAGTGGTTGAATTAGCAGATTATCGTTTGTATTCGTTAAGGCCTGTCGATCAGCGAATGAGCTATAGAGTGACCTCATATCCTGAGACGATCATGGGTCTCAAACTCGACTCAAATACCCAACAGCTAAACCTTGCGTTGCCAGCCAATAGCAATCCAAAAACCCGAAAACTCGGTTTGCAGTTCGCCAAAGATTATCCAGATCCACAAGCGCGCATTAATGCGATGATGAATTACTTTGCTGAACAAGCCTATTACTACACCTTGAGCCCGCCCCGTGTCGGCGAGCAGCAAATTGATGATTTTCTGTTTGAAAACCGTGCTGGATTTTGTGCTCATTACGCCTCTGCGCTAGTGTTTATGGCACGTGCTAGCGGCATTCCAACCCGTATGGTAACGGGTTATCAGGGTGGAGATTATAATGCTAAAGCGGGCTATTACAGTGTTTATCAATACATGGCCCATGCGTGGACCGAAGTGTGGTTTGAAGGCCAAGGTTGGCAACGTTTTGACCCTACCGCAATGATTGCACCGCAGCGGGTGTTAGATGGCTTTGATGCCACCTTTGACAGCCAAAGCAGCTACTTACAAGACAGCCCTTTTAGCACGCTGCACATGAAACAATACCCATGGTTAAATGAATTACGCCAGCAGTTTGCCAGTGTCGATTACTACTGGAGTGTGTGGGTATTAGGTTTTGACGAACAACGTAAACAGCAAGTATTAGCAAAGTTATTGGGTGATGTTAGCAGCACCAAAATAGCCTTACTGATGATTGTTAGCTTTATCATTATCGCACTGGTTATTGCCTATTACGCCGGTTTGTTCAATGTTGATCGCCACCAAGATCCGCTTAATAAACGTTATCAACTCATTTGCAAACGTTTAGCGAAAAAAGGCATCGCACGCCAGCAAGGTCAAGCCCCGTTTGATTACGCCGCAGCGGTTAGCGCCCATTTAAGTACCCTGTCCCCTCAAGTGGCAGCTGACTTTACAGCCCTAAGCAATGCCTATGTGGCACTTAAATATCAACCGCTGTCGGAATCACAAACCCAGCAACAGCAACAACACTTTAAGCGGTTATATCGCCGATTGCGTTTGCGACTGCTGCGCAATTGATCTTGTGCACAACATCTGCAATCATCCTGATTATTAACGGTTTTGATTGATGATTTAAGGCAGAGTCCATAGAATGAATTAATCTCAAATTAGCGGGTCGACCATGCTTACTTTAATTCAATCTAATCAGATGGAAGTGTTGTCTGAACAACTGGCCAAACTGTTGGCTATTCGTTTAGATAACGTCAGTTTATTAGCCAGTGAGCATGTGTTAGTTCAAAGCCCGGGGATGTCGACTTGGCTGCGTTTAGAAATAGCTAAACACAATGGTATCGCCGCCGCATTATCGTTCCCGTTACCCTCGAGTTTTACTTGGCAGTTATGCCACGACTTGCTGCCCGATGTGCCAAAAGATAACGCTTTTACCAAAGCGGCGATGACGTGGAAGTTAATGGACTTATTACCAAGTCTGCTAGATAACCCAGATTTTAGCCCACTCAAACAGTACTTATTGCCTCAAGTTGATACCACAACTGATATTGCTGCTACAGATATTCTTGATACCGATGTAAACGCGAATACTGATACTGAAACTAATATTCATACAACAAACAGCCACGCCATATTGCAGCTTAATCAGTCTCATGATGCAATTAAGCTATTTCAACTGTGTGGCCGCATTGCCGATATTTTTGACCAATACTTAGTCTATCGCCCTGAGTGGATTTTAGCGTGGGAGCAAAACCAGCCATTATCGAGCCTAGACAACCGCCTAGCATTAGATGAAAACCAGCAATGGCAACCGATCCTGTGGCGAGCATTAATCGACTATAACCAACATCATTTGCACGCCAGCCATTATCATCGCGCCAATTTACATGCCGATTTAATTGCAACCTTGGCTAATCCAGATACCGATTTATCGATGTTGCCCGCTCGCTTATACGTGTTTGGTATTTCGTCCATGCCGCCACAAACCCTCGATGTGCTGTACCATTTAGCCAGTCGCATTGATGTCATTATGTTGTCTCTCAGCCCTTGCCAGCATTATTGGGGCGATATTATTGAGCCGAAAACCCGCGCCCGCATGGCGCTGCAATATGCCAACAAAAAACAACTCGACCAAGACTGGGAAGACAAACTCGAAGTAGGTAATCCCATATTGGCTAATAATGGTCAAATGGGCCGCGAACTCTTAGATTTATTACTGTCTCTACCGCCAGAACACACCGACTTTGGTTACGACTGTTATGTTGAGCCCGAGCCGAATAATCTGCTGCACGGGGTGCAGTACGATATCTTACAAATGGAAACACTCGGCCAGCCATTAGGGCCAAACGCCAGTTTGTATCAAGACATTCATGCCCGCCGCACCTTATTGCCAAGTGATGACTCAATTACCTTACGCAGTTGCCACAGTGCCCTGCGTGAAGTTGAAACCTTACATGATCACCTTTTAGAGCTGTTATCAAACAACAGCGACTTAAGCCCTAAAGACATCGTGATCATGATGCCCGATGTCGCGGCCTATGCACCGTATATTGATGCGGTATTTGGCACCGCCAACAGTCAGTATTTTGCTGATAAAAACCCGCAAAAAGGCGATTACTACATTCCCTACGCCATTGCCGACAGGGGCGCAGCGCAAGAATCACCGCTGATTAATAGCTTTTTAAGCCTGCTAAATATCAATCAAAGTCGCTTTGGCCTCACAGACATTATTGGTATTTTAGAAGTGCCTGCTATTTTGCGTCGTTTCCAACTCGATGATGACGAATTGTCATTAATCCGCCGTTGGCTAGACGATGCGAATGTCCGTTGGGGCCGCAGTGAGCAAACTCGTAGCCAACTAGGTGTGCAGCCTTTTACGCAAAACTCATGGGCATTTGGCATTAAGCGTTTAATACTGGGCTACGCCTTTAACGACGATGCCGATATTTATCGCGATACCTTGATGGTGCAAGGCATTGAAGGTCAATCATCGCAAGCATTAGGTAAGTTGCTCAACTTTTTAGAAACCATCGATACTTATTTCAACTTATTTGCCAATGACTACAGCACCGCAGAGCGCCTTGAACAATTACAACAACTACTCGCCGATTGCTACGACACCACAGATGACGAGCGTGAACAAATTCAAGCCATTCGAGATGCATTAGTCACCCTAGACACTGAGCTTGAAAGTGCTGGACATCAAGGCCAAGTCGATATTGAAGTCCTAAAGCAGTGGTTTAATCAGCGCTTAACTGAATCTCGGGTCGGCCAACGTTACCTGGCTGGTAGCGTGAATTTTTGTACCTTAATGCCAATGCGCTCAATCCCCTTTAAAGTGGTGTGCTTGCTGGGAATGAATGACGGCGTTTACCCGCGGGTTCAACATCCTGTCGGGTTTGATTTAATGGCGCATTTTGGCCCTAAAAAAGGCGATCGCTCGCGTCGATTAGACGACCGCTACTTATTTTTAGAAGCATTACTGTCGGCCAGGGAACAACTTTACATCAGTTATATTGGCCACAGTGAGCGCGATAATGCTGAGCGCATTGCCTCAATGCTAGTGTCTGAATTGGTCGAGTATTGCCAACTCAGCTACCTACCGCAATCCTTACAGCAACAGCTTGAACAACAAGCCGAAATCAACCTTGATGATGCCGATAAAACCGTACTGGCACAGCTTATTCAAGCACAACCTTTGCAGCCGTTTGACGCTAAACTTTTCCGAGAAACGCCACTATCTGCGCATAGTGTGAATAAGCTGCAACATAGCTTTAATGCCCAATGGTGCCCGCCACCAGCCAATGCGACCATTAACAATCACTTTTTTGAGCAAGCATTACCCTTGTCGGCTGAACAGGCGGATGAAGTATTTGCCCATACTCATATTAATAGCGAAGGCATTAAAGTGGTCGAACTCGAATTGTCGGCATTAATCCGTTTTTATCGTAATCCAGCGCAATTCTTTTTCAACCGCAGTTTAAAAGTCGATTTATCACTGGATATTCAAGCCGATGACAATGACGAACCGTTTAGCTTAAATGCACTCGAACGCTATTTATTGCAATCACGCATGCTCGACAATGCCATTGAACATCAACTCGACAGCCCAGATTTCGAATTACTCAGCAAGCTCAAAACCAGCGGTGAATTGCCCATGGCGCCGTTCGACGACTTGTTAATTAATCAATATTTACGCGATATATCGCCGTTGATTAATCGGGTGCAGTTTTTACAAGACCAACAAACCATGCACACGCTGAATGTGGATCTTAACTTTGATTTACCGATGCAGGATTTTCCAGCGCATGCTCTATCTGTGCAGGATTTACCAGCACAAACAAATCCAGCCCATTCGTCCACCGTGCGAGTCAATCTTGTCGGCCGTATTGACGACATTCTGCCTAAAGGCTTAGTCAATTACCGCCCCGGCACAGCCCACGGACGAGATTTTATTCGAGTGTATTTACGTCATTTATGCATCAACGCCATGGCAAATTCGTTCACCTCAGGCATAGGTAAAAATCAATTCAGTTACTTACTCGACATTGGCCATTTTCATGCCTTTGCGCCTATTACTGCTGAACAAGCGCAGGCACAACTCCTGCGCTTTATCAGTGGTTTTATTCAGGGGCAAACTCAACCCTTGTGCTTTATGCCTAAAACGGCCTTCGCCTATGTTGAAACCGATGGAGACCATGAAGAAAAGCTACTTAAAGCCCAGCAAAAATGGGATGACGGCCAAAACCAATTCGGCGAAGGGCACGACCCACATAACCAGCGTTTATTCCATTTCCCAGAAGACTTTAGCGAAGCTAGGTTTGGTGCATTAGCCATCCATTTGCTGCAACCCATGTTAAGCCAGTATCACAAAGATAAATTGGCAGAATTAGACACTTTTGTCAGTGGCACCGCGGTCGATATTCAAGCGCAACTCATCGCCAACGCAGCTAAACTAGGAGCGCATTAATGGACGCTATTACCGTGACACCGCTTAATGCCCTCACCTTACCTTTTAGCGGTTCCAGCTTAATTGAAGCCAGTGCTGGTACAGGGAAAACCTATACTATTTCTGGTTTATATTTACGTTTATTGTTAGGCCATGGTGGCAAAGCACCGTTAAGTTGTGAGCAAATTTTGGTGGTAACCTTCACCAACGCCGCCACAGAAGAACTCAGAGACCGAATTCGTAAACGGATTAACTTAGCGTTTAAACGCTTTTTAGGCTTAGCCGTCAATGATGAGTTTATTGAACAGCTTTACCAAGACACCTCGGAAGATGAACGTCCTATTGCGTTAAGACGCTTAGACTTAGCGTTAAAGTCGTTAGATGAAGCGGCCATTTTTACCATTCATGCCTTTTGCCAACGCGTATTGTCAGACATGGCATTTGAGTCGTCATTGCTATTTGAGTCCGAATTCACCCTCGACGACAGTGAGTTTTTACACCATGCAGTGCGCGATTTCTGGCGTGAAGTGTGTTATCCATTACCGCCCTTTTTAGCCCAAGCCATTAGTGATGTGTTTGCCGAACCTGATGTGTTAGCGCAAAAGCTGCGACCGTTATTAGGTGCAAGCCAAGCGGTATTGTCAAAGCAGCCTCTGGCCTTTGAAACCCTACAACAACAGCTAAGCCAAAGTATCAGCCGCTTTACTTTATTGTGGCAAAGCCTGCACGACAGCACCCTTGAATTATTGCAATCGCTGCCATTAAACGGTCAACGTTTTGGCAAAGGCACCGACGGCTACCCTAAACTTAGCCAACTGTTTGATAGCATTAGTAACTGGGTAAAATTTGGCCAAGGATTACCGCCAATAAAAGCGCTGGAGCAATTGGCATTATCCGAGCTTAAACTCAATAAAGGTGGCGTTATCCCCAGTGCTGCTGAAGCGCCGTTACTTGAGCATATTGAGCGCTTACTTGAGTTGATTAATCAGCTTATTCCGTCATTTTTAGTGCGCGCCCGTGAGGGAATTCGCCAACGCTTTGCTGGCCAAAAACAGCAACGCAATTTGATGACACCCGATGACCTATTGCTCAGCTTAGCCATGGCGCTCAGCCAAAATCCAATCACCCTAGCCCATGCTATTGCTAAGCGTTTTCCGGTCGCATTAATTGATGAGTTCCAAGACACCGATCCACTGCAATTCACCATTTTTAATCAGGTGTATCAACAGCCGTTAGCATCACAGCTGGACTTAGCCGCTGATACCACTGTGCACAGCCAAAATGATGACAGTAAAAGTAATGACGACATTGGTAATGACAACAACGATGATGATGCTAACAAGGGGCGCTTAAGTTTATTAATGATTGGCGATCCTAAGCAGGCTATTTATGCTTTCCGTGGCGCCGATATTTACACTTATATTGCCGCGCGCCAACAAACACAGGCTCATTATAATCTTGACACCAATTACCGCTCATCGACTCAATTGGTCAATGGTGTTAATCAGCTTTTCAGCCAACACCAAGACCCGTTTATTAGCCAAGCTATCCCCTATGATATTGTTAAAACCCCATCATCGGCAGCCAATAAACACCTGAGTGAAGCCACAACCAATCCAGCGGCGTTGCGGATCCGCTTATTAGCCGAAGACGATGTAAATGGCTTAAACAAAACTACCGCAAGACAACGCCTAGCAGCTGATGCTGCCAGTGAAATAAAGCGCTTACTCACCGAAGCGCAACAGGGATTATGCCGAGTTAATACCAGCTTTGAACAGGAAGCTAAACCGCTCATTGCCAAAGACATTGCCATATTGGTGCGCGACCGTAACGAAGCGGCCGTGATGAAAGCGGAATTATCAGCACGTAAAATTGGTGCGGTATTTTTAAGCCGAGACAGTGTATTTAACACCATTGAAGCCCGTGAAATGGCTATTTTATTGTATGCCTTAGCCACGCCTAAAAATGAACGTGCTATCCGCGCCGCGCTGGCCACTGAGCTTGTTGGTTTTAATGCCCAGCGGATCCATCAATTTAACCAAGATGAAGAACAACGTCAGCAGGTATTAGATCAATTCACTCATTGGCATCAGTTGTGGCAACAACGCGGCGTTATGCCTGCGCTGCTTAACTTTGCCAGCGAAACTAAACTGATCCATCGTTATCTGTCGCAATCTGTCACGGCTGACATCAATAGTGTTGATAAACATAACGCTAATGCTCACCGTGATAGCAGCAATAATGACAACAGTTATAGCAGCAATAGTGACAACAGCTTTAATGATGCTGATGACGACAACGCAGCAGATCTTAAAGCCTCAGGAGAAAGACGCTTAACCGACTTTAGGCATTTAGCCGAATTACTGCAGCAAAAGGCCACTGAGCTAGATGGTAGCAGCGCCCTTATCAATTGGTACGAACAACAACTGATTGGTAACAATGGCGGTGATGAGCAGCAATTGCGCTTAGAAAGCGAACAGAACTTGGTGCAAATTGTCACTATTCATAAAAGTAAGGGCTTAGAATATCCGGTCTGTTTTGTGCCGTTTGTCAGCTTAGCCCGCGGCAATAAAAAACGCCCTGCGCCGATGATGTACCATAAAAATGAGCAGCTCATTTGGGATATCGACGCCACCGACGAAGGCTGGGAACAACTCAAACAAGAAACCCTCGCGGAAGATTTACGCTTATTGTATGTGGCGTTAACACGGCCGGTTTACGTGTGTTATTTGTATATTGCCAACCAAAGCCGCCAATTAAAGGCGGGGATCAGCAGTCAATTGCATGAAACAGGTATCGGTTATCTGTTGGGTATTACCGACAAGAAAACCGACTTTGCTCTTATTCAAGCCAAAGTGAATGCCATTGCCACCTTACCAGCGATGAGTGTGGAATGTTTAAGTAATGATGTTGACGATTCAGTGCTCGCCGATATTAACGACAATAATGACATTCTAGCGGCCAAAAAAGTCACTCGAGTACAGAGCCTTGCGTGGCGAGTGGGCAGTTATTCTGGCTTGGTGAAACATCTGCCTCACGAGAGAGTCGCACCCGGTGCCGACGATGAAGACTTCACCGATGAGTTAATCCAATTACAGTTACAAGATGAACTCACCAGCGAACCCGTACTTGATCGCTTTACCTTCGAGCGCGGTGCCAATGCCGGTAGTTTTATGCATTTAGTGTTAGAACTGTTTGATTTTACCCAAGCAGATACTGAACTGACGCCTGCGCTAACAAAAGCCATGAAAAAATATGGGTTTGACGAAGCCCTATGGCAACAACCGCTAATGGACTGGTATCAGCAAATATTGGCCGCGCCGCTGTTTATCAAGCCATCGTCAGAGGACACATCACTGATATTAAGCCAATTAGGCATGAAGCAAAAAATGGTCGAAATGGAGTTTTACTTGCCTATTTCAACCTTACAAGCATCGCAATTAAATCATATTTTGCAGCAGCACGGTTATGTCGCCGGACTCGACTTTGATACCTTAAAAGGCATGTTAAAAGGCTTTATCGATTTAACCTTTGAGCACCAGGGCCAATTTTATATTGCCGATTATAAGTCTAACCATTTGGGCGATAACTATAGCGACTACACTCGCTCAGCCATGGCTAAAGCCATTGATGCTCATCGCTATAATTTACAATACATCTTGTATACCTTGGCGTTGCATCGTTACTTATCGCTTAGATTACCAAACTACAATTATCAGCAACATATTGGCGGCTGCTATTACCTGTTTTTACGCGGCATGCATCCTGAGCATCCTGGCGCGGGGGTGTTTTATGACAAACCACCGCAAGCATTAATCGAACAACTCGACCGCTTATTTTCAGGTAATACAGACAATCGTGCGCCGGAGACGTCATCATGCTAATACTCACCCATCCAATCACTGAGTTATTGCACCTTTGGCAAGAACAGCGGCTCATTACAGCACTCGATCGTCATTTTGCTTTAGAGCTGGCCAGTATTGAAACCATCAATAACGATCCCGCAATAAGCGAACAACAGCCGCAACTGTTCTTGCTTGTTTGCGCCATGCTTAGCCAGCAATTGTCGAATCAGCACAGTTGTTTAGTCATCGAGCAAATTAATTTAGCCAATCCCATGGCAGAAGACAACCGCGGCAACGCTGAAATCAATTGTCGGATTGAGCTTAACCATCAACAATTAATTGAACAAATCGCGCTATTTGATGCCGTCGGCCAGCCTGGTGACAATAAACCGATGATTTTTGAACATGGACGCTTATATTTAAATAAGTACCACTTCTTTGAAACTCAAGTGGCGGCTAAGTTGACCCAATTAGCCAATCAACAGATTGAAATCGACCTAGCTAACAGTAATCTGCCGCAACTCATTGAATGTTTATTTACCGCAGAAGACAGCAATAGCAGCCCGTTTAACTGGCAAAAAATAGCCACTGCAACAGCGTTGGCCAAAGCATTAGCGGTGATCACCGGCGGCCCAGGAACCGGTAAAACCACCACAGTAACTAAACTATTATTGTTACTGTTAACCCAATCGCCGCTAACCATCCGTTTAGTCGCGCCCACAGGTAAAGCTGCAGCAAGGCTGAGTGAATCGATCAAGGCGTCTAAACATCGTTTACTGCAACAGCTAACCCAAGTGAGCGACCCTGCATTGGCGAAAGTATTAACTGATTCGCTAAAACAAATACCTGAAGAAGCCTCAACATTGCATCGATTATTGGGGGTTATCCCAAACTCGTATCAATTTAGGCATCATCAGGATAATCCGTTGCGCTTAGATTTACTGGTGGTTGATGAAGCATCGATGGTCGACTTACCCATGATGTATAAATTACTCAGCGCCCTGCCGTCTCATGGCCGTTTGATATTGTTAGGCGACCAAGATCAACTCGCATCAGTAGAAGCTGGCGCAGTGCTGGCGGATATTTGTGTTGGCTTAAAACAAGCTAATCAGCATGAGGCATCGCCATGGTCAATGCGTTACAGCGCAGCACAGGCAAAGCTCATTGAGCAATTAACCCAACAAGATGTCAGTCAGTTTATTCATCAACAGCCTAAAATTGGTGACAGTTTGTGTATGTTGATGCACAGCCATCGTTTTAAAGGTGATGCCGGTATTGGGTTATTAGCCAATGCGGTTAATCAATCAAATGTGCATGCGATTCGTCAAGTATGGCAACATGATCATGCCGAATTGAATTGGTTTGAACATCAGCATAATGCCCAGGGAGATAACACAGGTAAACAAGCGTTATTGGCATTATCGGTACAGGCTTATGGTGAGTATCTAAGTTTGGTACAGGAAAATCAGCAAAGGATAAATCAACAGGCCATTATCGATCAAGCGGATCGACAGGACTGCGCCATAACATTGCCGCATTCTGAACAAACCATCATCGACAGCTTTAACCAATATCGAGTCTTGTGTGCCATGCGAGCAGGTGAATTTGGGGTTGAGGGCATGAATATCGCCATCACCGACAGCCTTAAACACGCCAAACTGATTAATCCTCAAAATGAGTTCTATTTAGGCCGACCAATCATTATTCAAAGTAACGATTACAACTTAGGCTTATTTAATGGCGACATTGGTTTAATCTTGCAAGACAGCACTAAGCCAAGTCGCTTAATGGCCCATTTTGTTATGGCCGATGGCAGCCTGCTTAAAGTATTACCCGCACGCTTACCCAGCCACGACACTTGCTACGCCATGACAGTACACAAAAGCCAAGGCAGCGAGTTTGATAAAGTCAGCTTTGTATTGCCACATAAACCCAGCTCCGCCCAATGGCAGCTACTCAGTAAAGAACTGCTTTACACCGCCATCACCCGCGCTAAAAACCATTTTTATTGTTTAGGCACGAATATGATATTTGAAAAAGCCAGCAAACAAGCCACATCACGCGCATCGGGGCTAGCTTGGAGATTGTGGGGCTGAGTGGTTAAAGCAAGTGATCAGAACTGATAAGTGAAGCAGATGGATCTATTGTTTAATTTAAATTTGACAGTAAATGCAGCCAAATGGGAACTGCTAGTCTATTGACAGGGGGAAGACTCATATATGTTATGCTTTACTCCCATCAGGCAATCTAACTTCAAGTATTTCATTCAGTTCTTGAGGAGTTAATATCTCAGTTGTTATATCACTAAGATCTCCAACATTTAATGTATATTTTTCTGGTATTTTATAATTTAGGTCGATTAATATACGATGTTCACGTTGATGTTCAAATGTTTTTCTTTTTTGAAAACCATGCATATCAGAATCTAACTCCCCACTAAAAATTTGATCATCAAAGTAATCAACCAACGATATGGCACCATCAACATTTATACTTTTTATTGCAGATTTCGCTCTTGATATAAACTCACTAACATTTGTGATTGCAACACAATAAGAACCGAGCCCATAACACTTAGAATGTACTTCAAGTATATTTTTAAACTCTTTCAATGTATCAACAGAAATTTTGTCAAATCCTCGTGAGTTTAATGCATAGGTACAAAATGCATTTCGCGAAAGTAGATCATTACTATGAACTAAGACTGCTCCATCGAAGGAATCTGAATCTAATTTTATATTTCCAATCTCAAGCTGAATATCATCAGATTGGAAATATCCAACAATACCTTCACATGGATCTCCACGCAGCTCACCATTGTCATCTATCCAATCTTTATAATCACGGAGTGTTTGCATATATAACTCACCGTTAATAAAACTTTGAGCATGTTGTTTTTCTTTAAATATTTTAACCAGTGCATATATCAAATTATCACCTTAGGCATAAACACCTAGATCATACTGAAAAATTGATTAATCAAATGAATCAAGCACCAATTTTTATGACGTATTATTCATCAAGCAATTTGGTTACCTGCTTAACTGCTATCTTTTTAGTGATATCAATAACTGCAGAAAGACCTTCTCTTTGAAATCTATCTTTAATTATGGTCAAACATCTGGTTTATTAAGAGCTAAAGCAAAATCATACCCTTCTGAAGTAATTCGCCAAGGCATACCAGAAGTAAACTCATATCGTCCTTGCTCATCAAATTCAAGCTCTATTCCTAGTTTTTCATGGGAAAAAGCCCCCGTGATTAGTTTCTTTTCTTGCATAAGAATCAAGTGATGGGCTAACTTTTGTGAGTCTTTTTCATATAACTCAATAAAGTCATCAACACTAACGGTACTTGTTTCTGACTCTACAAAATTTATCAAAATTTCATTTATAAATTCGTAATCTAATTTCATTATTAGCTCAATATATCCAGACTCTCATAAGGTTATAGTATTTATGCGTTGAGCGGTTTGCAAAGCATAAATCATTTGTTGGAATTGGCTGATGAACATCAATATTAATCAGAATAATCGTGGGTAGCCATGTTTACGCTTGTTAATTGGAAGAGTTAATTTTTTTGGTTGCATTCTCTTCCGTCATCCGGCCAAACAAAACACTCATCATATAGCCATCCGTTCTTCAGCATTACCAAATTTATTACCATTTAGACTATTTGGCGCTTTAAACTCTACTTTTCCAACACGCTGACCATTTTGAAATGCTTCAATATATGCATCGTTTATATAGAGTGCCAAATCCCACCCCCAATGCCCTTCATACTCAAGCCTCAGTTTTTCTAAATCATGCTTCGATCCATCACTCGATGTAGTGTATTTGAAATTATGTTTATCGAGCCAAGACTCCATTGTCTTCTGAAATCCTTCTCGTGTTTTTTCATCATTGATAATGACAACCTGCACATCACCACTTTCATAGTCATTAGCAATGGCTGTAGCGGTGTATTTTGGCGCAGCACAACCAGCTAAAACCGACGTAAGCAACACAAATGCAATTACAAATATTTTCTTCACTTTAAACCCTTGATACGTAAGTAGGCACCCCCCCCATTTTTATTGCAAATAATCAGGGTGGCTTTTTTTAGCTTCAATTATTGATCTGTTATTGACTGGATAAAGAGTAACATCTCAAGTATTGGGGTTGGTTCACCCCTTGGGATAAGTACGACTTGCCAGTTCTTTTTTATATTTATGTTCGGTTACGTACCACATGGTTACACCAAATAATAAACCAGCTAATGGCCAAACAATAATGTGAACGATTGCGGCTTTAGAAGTAAAACCATCTACGAAAGGCTTGTTCATAAATGCCATTATGGTTAACATTGGTAAACCATACGACAAAACGCCTCTAATTAGAAAAAAGTTTAACTTACCTTTTTCGCGAGTTAGTTCCCATGCCTTGAATTGATCATCCTTCATCTAAAATATCCTCCATAATTGATTAAAGCATTACACCCTAAATTAATCATACCACCCATTTTTATTGCCAATAAGCAGGGTGGCATTTTTTAGCTTCAACACTTGAGATAAAGACACGACTTAGCGCAGCGTATCCCTATTTGTTAGGTTGTTAGACTTTTAAAATAACCAACCAGTAGGGTTGTCAATTGGTTTTTCCAGTTCAAGTGCTTTCATGCCCTTGAGTGAGCGGATTATTAGCCAAACTGCCCAGAATAAGAGTACAAACCAACCAATGATAACTAAAGATAAAATTGAGCCTAAGAAGATATAAATAGCACCAATCCAAAAAGTCCTAATTTGAAACTGATAATGGGTTTTTAACCATTCAGGGGCATCACCTTTATTGATGTAAGCCATTACTACACCGATTATGCCCGTAACAAAAAATTAATCATGCCACCCATTTTTATTTTTAAATCAGTTCTAAGCGCTTTTAAGACACTAGGCAATGCATTTTGAACCCATAAAATAGGCTTTTTATTTAAAAGAGTAATTCTACAGCCTCAACGCCTCAATAAGAGGCGCCGTAGGCGTCCCACTTTATTGACTTGATACATGGCGATTACACCAGCCACTGATAGATTGCTACACTACTGATAACAGGCAATGTTAGGATGATTAAAAATGATCCAAGACAACCGCTGGATGAGCCTCCTCGAGAATAACTTTGAGTTTCCTCTCTCGGTTTGTTTCTGAGCCAGTCCTTGTGGCATTTGTTGCAGAATAATCTAGTTATCCCCCTGTTCCATGCCTCTACAGTTCTAGGATTAAACCTTTCAACGGCTTTGCAATTAGTGCAAGAATAATGATCTTGTTTTGGTTTTTTATTACGACCAGAGAATAAAAAAGCGACTATGGCTGGAATTGCATATGGCCATACCTTCTCAAGATTATTGAATAGATAAAACTGGTATCCGGTGTAGCTTAATGAAGAAAGAATTATGATCATTAATAAGTAATCAAGGACATCCTTTTTTGGTGGATCAACTTTTATTCGTTTGGTGTTTTCAGTGCTGTTTGTTGGAGATAGCCCATCGATAGAAACAGAAGATGCTTTGATTTTTCCATTCTTATCCTTGCTTAGTTCAAAATCAACACTGTCTCCAACTTCAGGTCTGCGACCTCTTGTTCTGATAGTTGAAACATGGAAAAAAACTCTACTTTTTTTGTCTGAAATAGAGATAAATCCAAAACCTTTTTCATCATTCCACTGACTAATCTTACCTTTCATATACTATTCTGATTACTCCTGAATTTGATTAAGCCATGTGACGCAAATTAATCATGCCACCCAATTTTATGATTTTTATTGCAAATAATAAGGGTGGCTTTTTTAGCTTAAATTCTTGATCTGTTATTGACTTGATAAAGAGTAACATCTCAAGTATTGGGGCTGGCTCAACACTTGAGATAAGGACGCAGCTTAACGCAGCCGATCCCTATTTGTTAGGTTGTTAGGCTGTTAGGCTGTTAGGCTGTTAAAATAACCAACCAGTAGGGTTCTCAATTGGTTTTTCCAGTTCAAGTGCTTTCATGCCCTTGAGTGAGCGAATTATTAGCCAAACCGCCCAGAATAAGAATACAAACCACCCAATGATAACTAAGGATAAAATTGAGCCTAAGAAGATATAAATAGCACCAATCCAAAAAGTCCTAATTTGAAACTGATAATGGGTTTTTAACCACTCAGGGGCATCACCTTTATTGATGTAAGCCATTACTACACCGATTATACCTGTAATACCAAACAATAAACCTACCATGTAAAGTAAGTAAACTATTTTGGCTTGTTCCTTAGTCGTTGGAACATTTTCTACTACTTCACTCATCTATTTTATCCTTTAATTGTGATGAATTTTATAATTGATTCTTCAATATTTGTTGAACAAGAAACTATGCCTCTCATTTTTAAGACAATTAACATAACTGCTTTTAGCGTTGATTGCGATAGCTTTCTGACTATTCAAATGTAAAAATTGAACGAAAATCATCAACAAACTGAGTGGCATATGGAAACTGATGAGCAATACGGTTGAGTTAAAGCATTCGCGGCTTGGTTGATATCAAGCACAAAATGAGGTTATTGTTTCAGTGTGATCTCTAGTTTTAAAGGTTAAGTCTTAAGCACACAACCCGCGTTGGCAGTTCGATGATCCTTGTGCTCGCTTTCGCTCTAGATGTTCGAAATATTCTGTTAAAGCTGGTAATGCCTCGAAAAAAACTTTAAATAATGAGCCAAACTCAGTGGTGATTTTTAGCCCGTTTTAAGCGGAAATATTAAGTCTATTGAGAATGTCTTGGCTACCTGAGCTAATAGCACTGCGCTTATCCTCTCGAATAATTCGCCCTGTATTATCTACCTGCACAATATAATCGTTAACGCTGAGCACCAATCCTTTAGGCATATCCTGACGTTCATTACTGACACAAGCCAATAAGCCTGCTGGTTGTTTACCTTTTATCGCTGAGTTAATTCGGCGTTAAATACAGGTGTAATAAGATATTTCTACTATGGTAGTCATCTTGAGCCGGATGTGCCTTTCTGTTAGTGAATAGATCTCGACATAAGCCATAAAGCCCACCCTGCCGCTTCATCTAATAACGCTTGGTTTTTTATAAAGGAATAGGTAAATCTGCCCTCCCACAAATTAGTCGGGAACGAGTAAAATCTGCCAGTACACTTATCTTCTTTGTTGGCCATTGGGGCAAGCGGCTCATTCAAGAAACGCATAAGCCAACTCATTCCAAGCCCACTCATTAAAGTGGGCTTCTATTATAAGTCTTTTGAACAAATTATAGGCAACTAGAGCGAGTTGAGCTCAACTTATTCACTTAAAAAAGAAGCTAACTCATCAACATGAGATTGAGTTTCATTGATGAGTAGGCCAATTTGAACCGCGGCGTCATTTGACGTTTTCGCAAGATTACGAACTTCGTCCGCAACAACGGCAAATCCACGTCCGGCTTCACCCGCTCTTGCTGCTTCGATGGCTGCATTGAGGGCTAATAGGTTTGTTTGATCGGCGACCGCATTAATAGTCGTTACCGTATTTTGAATTTTACTCAACACAGTAGACATCGCATTGTGCGTTTCGGTCACTAACTTATTACGAGAAGAAACATTACTGCCAAAAACAATATACTTAGAAATATTTCCATTCAAATCCGTAATTGAAGAAATAACACAATCTAAAATCACTTCAGTGCCTTGATGAATCAGTTTCATCATGACTGCTGTCGGTTCGCCTCGTTGGATCATCTGCGTACGAGAATGGTCTAAGTGGTCTTTTAAATTTCCCACTACAGTTTGCATTTTTACATCGTCGTGTAAATTTAACTGCTTTTTAGTATAGTCATTAGCTGAAATAAACTGACCACTTTGGTTAAACTCTAACACAGCCGAATGACTGCTTATTGCATCTCTTTGATTAATCTGTTCTAACACAATACGTTTGATTTCACGCACATCAGAGCTCACACCAACAAAGCCTGTGTGCTCACCTTTTTCATTAAAAATCGGATTTACTGCCAATACAATCCAATATGGCACCCCATGTTTATCAAAATTCAATATCTCCTCATAGAAGGCTTGTTTTGCTTTGAGCTTTTGAGATATGCGCTTAATCGTCTCTTTGTCGGTTTGTTCACGTTGCAAAAGTATACCGGGCTTTTTTCCCTTAACCTCTGCAAGGCTCAAGCCTGACAGTTTTTCAAAACCCGGGTTTACATATTCGACTAAACCATATTTATCAGTGATCAATACACTAGTGCTAGTATTACTTACCACCTTTGATAACATTTCGAATTGCTTTATATGCTGGTTTTGCTCTTGATGGGATAATACATAGACTATGAGTTTTTGATTACCAGAATCAATTTTGTGGCGCGCCACACGAAAATAGACCTTATCTTGCTCAGATAAACAAAGTAGTTGATCTTTACTGTTAAGCCCGTTTTGTAACGTTTTCTGCAAATTTATATCTGATTGATTTAAATAAATAAAATCAGTGTTTACGGGATCCAGATTAGCTGTTACTAACTTTTCATTGTTATCAAATACAACATAGGCCTTGCCACTAAAAGCTAATAACTCTTGCCACACACTTTCATTTAATAACGGTGTTAATACAGCATCAAACGTATAAAGTGAGCAAGACTCTAAGTTTTTATAAGTGAGTGAGATAACTTGCTGACTAACGTGTAAGTTTTCATCACAGCGAATAGTTTTGCTACTACTGTCATAACGAGTAAGTAACAAATTAAAGGTTTGATTATGACCAGCTTGTTTTAAGCGCTGGCTTAATTGGTTAAAAGCATCATTAACGGCAATAATATTCTGCTGAGCATCGACCACAACAGCAGCTGACTGATGCGTGGTAACTAGCTGCAATGCCAGCGCTTTCCTACTAATTTTTGAACTAAACCACATAATAGATCTCTAATAAAAAAGTAACAGCGTCAATACGTTAGTCGAGCGCTAATCGATCACTATTTAGGACTCTGTAATTGGGATCATCGCAATAACTGGTTTGGTCTTTAAATTATTAGATTAAATATATAACGGGTAATAAATATTACTCCGCGTTGAGAAAAGAAACCAAGCCGGCCATTTTTATGATAGTTGAGCAGTACACTCTTAACTGTAGTTGCCACTCACTACCGGATAACTAAATACCGCCGCACAAAGCAAATATCCGCTTACCTCCTATACTGATATCTAAGACACACAGTCGTGTGCCAGTAACCTTAGGTTTTATAAAAAACTGTCGCTTGAATAAGCGAGGAGGAAGCATGATTAATCACGTTTGGGGACTTGTACATCATCCTGATAAAGAATGGCGCGACATAAGTAATGAACATGAAACAGTCAGTCATTTGTACAAAAATCATGTACTGTGGTTGGCGGCGATTCCAGTGGTCAGTACCTTTATTGGTACCACACAATTTGGTTGGACTTTTGGTGGTGAAGACACAATCAAGGTCTCAATGGAGAGTGGTTTAGGCCTGGGGATTTTATTTTATGCGTTAATTTTAACGGCAGTGACAATAGTCGGTAGTTTGATCCATTGGTTGGCACGTAAATACCCTAACTGCCCAAGCAGAAATGAATGTATTGTCTTTGCTGGTTACATGGCTACACCGATGTTTTTAAGTGGCTTGTTTGCTATATACCCTATGATTTGGTTGTGCACACTCGCCTGTATTATGGGCATCTGTTATACCGGCTATTTACTCTATAGCGGTACACCAAGCTTTTTAGGCATCAGCAATCGACAGGGTTTTATTATATCAAGCACGACGCTAGCCATTGGTGTATTAGTTCTAGAGGTTTTACTGGCCGCCGTTGTGCTGCTGTGGAGTCTAGGTGCAGACAATACCATTATCTGGAACCTGTTCAGATAGGCCATATTTTTTGAGCCCATCGACGGAAAACGCCTTAACAATTTGACCAAAGATACGTGAGCCGTTCAGTATTAAGTCATCAGGAGATGCATTATCTTCTGATGACTAACCAAAGAAATGAACAGCTTTTTATTGAGATTAAGCAAACAAGATACCTGTATCGTAACGTCTGAATGCTAGGAGCAGTAAAGAACCAAAACCTATTAGCTAAAACTACCATCATACTATTGTCGCCACACCGCCTAAAAACCGTCAATAAGCCTTCATTTCAAATCCGCGAGTTTATCATTCCACAAAAAATGCATCTTACCTTGTGCAGAATCCAGCGAGCAATTTTTGGATAAAAACCAACCATGCACACCATTTTATAGCGAAAAACATCGTCAAATAATAAATGCGCTGTCGTTATCTGCCGACTTTAGGTGTTTAAACCTATGGCCTAGTGTTCTAAGGCTGAATGAACAAAATACTGATAATAATGATGATTTAATGGCACTCAATCAATAGGTTGAGTTGGGCGTACTCTCAGGGTTAACTTCACCATAAACTTCTTCAGGATCAACATCATTAATCAGTAATATTTCCCTAACGGTTTCAATGTGATCTAATATTTTTTGGTAGCTGTCACCATACTCATACTTAGTCACTTCAATTGATTTAGGCATGTAGGTAAACGCAATTTTCAATGCGTTTAATGCAGACTCACTCATTTTGTCACTATTTACTTCACTATTTACTTCACTCATAACTTCCCTCATCTGATTACTTATAACTTCCCCCATACAAACAGTCCTTATCTAATTGTTGGAATTAATAACATCTTACTTAACTATTCTGCCATAAGGTAGAGTTGCGATTGATTGTGTCAATAAACACATAAGCAAGGTAGGAGTTCAACTATGCTCCCCTCTTTTCTAGCTAATCAACTTAACCTCTTTCAACTCAGGTTACGATAGGTTTTATGCTCGCTTATTAATGTATTAGTTAATTTAATCAGGGTGTTGGGGGTTAATTGCATACAAAAACACTCAGAAGCATAGCGGCCAAGCAAACTTATTGTTCTGCAAAATACCAATACTATAGTCACCTTTAAATAACAATAAAATCAGCAGCTTGATTATATGCACATAAAACCTAAACGCTCTTGTAATCAAATTGTAACCGAAGTGTTACTTAACGTTCATTGTAAACCTCTATGTTATGGCCAGGTTCTCAAATAACTTAACTACAACATAGGGTAATATGAATATGCTCAAACAAGGCTTATCAGTGGTTATCGCTAGTATATTGTCATCGGCAACATACGCAGGTTCTGCAACCGCAGCGACAACGACTGACACACAACTCAATAATGCTTGGTATAAAGACGGCCAAGCAACCATCACTGAAAAATTACAACAATCAAGATCAACAAGAGCAAAAAATGTCATCTTGTTTGTTGGCGATGGTATGGGGATTTCTACACTTACCGCAGCTCGGATTTTAAAAGGGCAATTAGCCGGTAATTCTGGTGAAGAAGGTTATTTAAGCTTTGAAACATTTCCTTATTCAGCTTTAGTTAAAACCTACAATGTAGATGCACAAACACCAGATTCAGCAGGCACCATGACAGCCATGATGAGCGGCTTAAAATCAGACGCTGGTGTTCTGGGTGTTGATGAAGACGTCGTTCGTGGTACTTGTGCCTCAGTCAAAGGCAATGAAGTGGTCACGGCCTTGGAGTTAGCCGAAATAAAAGGCTTATCGACGGGTGTGTTATCGACCGCACGTATTACTCATGCTACGCCAGCCGCCACTTATGCAAAGTCAGCAGACCGTAACTGGGAAGATATCTCAGACATGGATATTGACAATAATGCTGAACGTGCAGATTGCGAAGATATCGCATCACAACTGGTTAACTTTGAAAAAAATCTAGAACAACGTTACACCGGAGTTGATGTAGACGGCATTGATGTTGTGATGGGCGGTGGTCGTCGTCATTTTTTACCTAAAGATGCCGCATTTAATAGTGTCGATGCCGTTAGCGCGATTGAAGGTGACCGTACCGATGGCCGCGATTTGACCGCAGAATGGAGTGCTATGTATCCAAATGGTCAATACGTTATTGACCAAACTGGATTTGATGCCATTGATACAGAATCCACTGAACGTGTTTTTGCTTTATTCAATGAGTCGCATATGCAATACGAAGCCGACCGAGCCAATGATATTGCAGGCGAACCCAGCCTGTCTCAAATGACAGAAAAAGCCATTAAAATACTTGATAACAATCCAAAAGGTTATTTCTTAACGGTTGAGTCTGGCCGAATTGACCATGGTCATCATGCTGGCAGTGCAAGCACAGCGCTTAATGATGCTATTGAGTTTTCCAATGCCGTTCAAGCGGCATTAGATGCAACAAATGATGAAGAAACGCTAATCATTGTCACTGCCGATCACAGCCATGTGTTTACGATTGCTGGCTACCCAAAACGTGGTAACCCTATTTTGGGTAAGGTGGTTGGTATTGGTGCGACTGAGCCTAGCGAAGATTCTGCTGGTAATCCTTACACCACTTTAGGTTATAGCAATGGACTTGGTTTCAGAGACTTAGGGGCTGAAACAGATGGCGACGCATCTTATGCTGCTGCAGCTGTCGCAGGCCGTCAAGACATCACCGCAATCGATACAACAACCTCTGGTTATCACCAAGAAGTGACGGTGCCATTAGATAGCGAAACTCACGCGGGAGAAGATGTGGCTATTCATACATCAGGCCCAGGTGCGCACTTAGTTCAAGGTACAGTTGAACAAAGCGTTGTATTCCATTTAATCAATCGTGCTCTTGGTTTAGTTGGTCAATAGACCCTATAAGGTTTTTATGATGAATAAATTTATATTATCAACATTAACAGTTTCTTTGGTTTTGGCATTATCAGCTTGTGGCGATAACGGTGACAATGGCACCGATGGAACTAACGGCATCAATGGATCTGATGGCTCAAATGGCTCAAATGGCTCAAATGGCACTAATGGCACTAATGGTACTAACGGAACCAACGCATTAATTACCCAAACCCCCTTAGCGGTAGGTAATGCTAATTGTCTCAATGGTGGTGTGCAAATCGACTCGGGTATCGATGCAAATGCTGATACCGTTTTAGATGCGTCTGAAATAACATCAACTCAATATGTATGTTCGCCTGCTGCGACCACAGTAAACGATACCGAACTGCTAACCAGTTTAAATAACTCATGGTTTAAACAAGGCGCTGCCGAAATAGAAACGGCAGACGATGTTTGGAATAAAATTGATAGCCAATTAGCAAACAATGCCAACGTATCGATTGCAACTGCATCTACCGCAGCAGAAATAACCGCACTTAAAGGCTCAGCTAAAAATGTGATTTTATTTGTTGGTGACGGTATGGGTGTTTCAACGGTAACCGCAGCGCGTATTTTAGATGGTCAGAATAAAGGCATGATGGGTGAAGAAAACCAATTAAGCTTTGATAAGTTTCCATTTTCTGGTTTAGCAAAGACCTACAACGTTGATGCACAAACACCAGATTCTGCAGGAACAATGACAGCGATGATGTCGGGCGTTAAAACAGATGCTGGCGTATTAGGTGTTGACGAAGATGTGGTTCGTGGCAATTGTGCTAGCACTAAAGGCATTGAGATGATCACTGCCTTAGAATTAGCTGAGATTGCAGGTAAATCAACGGGTGTTATCTCAACCGCACGTATTACCCACGCGACACCTGCTGCAACTTATGCAAAGTCAGCAGATCGTAACTGGGAAGATATCTCAGATATGGATATTGCCAACAACCCTGAGCGCGCTAATTGTGAAGATATTGCATTACAGTTAGTCAATTTTGAAGCCAACTTAGAAGCTCGATATGCCGGTGTAGATGTTGATGGTATTGAAGTGGTTATGGGTGGTGGTCGCCGTCATTTTTTACCTAAAGATGTAGCATATAACAGCAATGACGCAGTCAGTACCATTGAAGGTGACCGTACTGATGGCCGTGACTTAACCGCCGAATGGCAAGCGAAGTATGCAACAAGTGCTTATGTATTTGACCAGGCTTCATTTAATGCTATTGACACTGAAACAACACCGCGGGTATTTGGTTTATTTAACGAATCGCACATGCAATACGAAGCTGACCGTAAAAATGATATTGCCGGTGAACCTAGCTTGTCAGAAATGACCGCCACTGCCATTAAGGTGCTTGATAATAACGACAAAGGTTTCTTCTTAACGGTTGAATCTGGTCGAATTGACCATGCTCACCATGCCGGCAATGCTTATAACGCGCTAAATGACGCTATTGAGTTTGCTAAGGCTGTGCAAGTCGCGGTTGATGCAACAAGCCAAGAAGACACCTTAATTATTGTTACTGCTGATCACAGCCATGTATTTACCATTGCAGGCTACCCAAAACGCGGTAACCCAATCTTAGGTAAAGTGGTTGGTATTGGTGCGACTGAGCCAAGTTTAGCCTCAGACGACATGCCTTATACCACAGTAGGTTATACCAACGGCCTTGGCTTTAGAGATTTAGGCACACAAACCGATGCTGATGCCAGTTATGCAGCTGCTGCAGTAACAGGCCGCGTTGACTTAACCGATATTGATACATCAACCGCAGGGTTCCACCAAGAGTCGCTAGTGCCACTCGATAGTGAAACACATGCGGGTGAAGACGTTGGTGTTTTTGCTGTAGGACCTGGCGCTCACTTAATTACAGGAACTAACGAGCAAAGCTTAATATTCCATGTGATGGATTACGCTGGCAATCTTTCTGGTACCCCCCAGTAAAGTCAGCTAAATAACCTGAACGTGAGATAAATAAGTAAAAAGTCATCAATAAAGAATAGGGGCTTGCCCCTATTCTTTAACTTTTAGCTTGCGCCTTGATACTTGACCAGCCAATAAGACAAAACACATGAAAACTCTATTGTTACTAACCGCTATCACTTTCCCGTTATTTGCATCAGCAAGTGACACTTGCCAATCAACTGCCTTCATGGCGACCTATAACATTGAACAAACGACTCACGATGCAGCATCAAACAAACAAAACCAACTGGTATTATTAAGAGCCCAAAATTCTGTATTTCATATCAACAATCAACAAGTCGCAACACAATGGACCACACTGCCACATAATCACATGAAAAAAACCTCATACTTCATCGATGACAAACGCGCCATTGAATATGAAGCAACCAAAACGATATCTAATCAAGCATGGCAATATCATGCACAATTACTCCATCCATTATTTCAAAAGCAGTCAACACTCATTGAAACTACTGGACAAGATTGCGATAAACTAGAACATTATCAACAACAAACAAATACAAAAACGGTTGATATATGGTGGTTTCCAGCAAAAAAACTAGTACAACGCATTAGTACTACATTGTCAGATAAAACTGAATCTGCAGATAAAGCCGTAAATTGGCAATTAACTGAGGTGACTTACGACAACAAAATGATTCAACAACAGCTAGATACATTCTCTGCGTACCAATCTACTGACTTTGCTGATATTGGCGATAATGAATCTGACCCGTTTTTTAGAAAAATGATCAACTTAGGTTTTATTGAACACAGCGCTTCAGGATTTTATGACAGCGAAGGAAATTCATTATCGTCAGCACATCAGCATTAACATTGGCCATCGTACTGATGAACTTATGGGCTTCATTTATCTCCGCCCTCCCCGCTTCTATATAAGATAAACAAAGCAATAGCCATGTTATTTTGTCTCGCCATCACAGGGAAGTGAAGCGTTACCCTTAATGCAGCTGATTCAACGTAACGCTGTAGCAAAGTGATGAGATAAGGCTTACTCACTCACATGTTGACCACATTTTCTAGAAGTTGCGATGTTAATGAACAAGCAAATATGACCCCATCACTGTCTGTGTCTGTGTCTGTGTCTGTGTCTGTGCAATGTTTATCACTGCATAGACATTGTTTTACCCCAAATATATCAACACACTTGATTGCATCTGCTAATACCTTATGGTTTCTACCCAACTTTATCACCTGCCGAAAAATTGAATATTTCTCATTGATAGGTGTAAAATCAGTGAGTTAATGTTATTTTGCTTCGCACAAAGGATTTTCACCGTAAAAGCCAAACCAATTAAAAGGATGTTTCTTAGTATGAAAAACAATAGTACGAAAAACAAAATCATCGCGTTATCTCTGGCACTCGCTATTGCCCCTTCTGTTTCTTATGCCCGCGACGATGTCGGCAGTTATTCGGTAGCAGATGCGCTGAGTACAGAACACGCAAAAAATAAACTTGGCAGCAATGTAGCCTTTTATTTTGGTGATCAAGCTTATTCTGAGCCAGTAAAAATTATCGGTGAATTCAGTGCTAATAAAAAGACTAATGCTTTTAATAAATCTGATATCGAAGCTTGCCATTGGGTATTTCTATCGGCAATGATCGCGCTAAAAGAGCGAGCGATTAAAGAAGGCGGTAATGCTGTTGTTGAAATCAAATCAAATTATAAAAACAATCTTACTAGTAGCAATGACACTTTCCAGTGCGGTGCTGGCAATATTGTTGCAGGCGTTGCACTAACTGGTAAAGTGGTTGAATTGTAAACATCTATTTTTTCGTAAGTTTTTCATTCACAGAGCCAGATAGGGTTTAATACTATTAACTGGCACTCAAAGCCACTGAATTACAGTGGCTTTGATTAACTGTTTAAGATTATAAGGATGAAGCGATTTCACTTTGAGCAAAACTTTTCTGCATGAATTTATCAATACTATTGTATAGCGCTTGTTGTGTAATGATGTAGTTAAATCCATGTACTTCATTTTCAAAAAACATAGACTCATACGACTTGCCTAATTTATCTAACACATATTTCAATCGAAAATAATGTTCCGAATCGACTACGCGGTCCCTCCCGCCTTGAGCAATAAAAATTGGAATAGATAATTCATTCATTCTATACACCGGTGAATACTCAATTAAGGTATCCCAAGATTCATTTGGGTCACCAAGAATATCGATCAAAACTCGCCGAGAATCATCTTTTTCAGAAATATTATGATCAGAAAACAGTAATGGTATGTCTGTCACACCGGCATAAGAGATGGCACATTTATATAAATCTGGTCGTCTTATAGCACTGATTAATGCAGAGTACCCACCATAACTGATCCCAAACACACACACTTTTTGGCCGTCAATATCATCTCGAGCAATGACTTTGGTAACGGCAGACTCAATGTCATCTTCTATTAGTCGGCCCCATTGACGCTTGCCACTATTAAGAAATTTTTTGCCAAAGCCTGATGATCCGCGATAATTTGGGGTTAATACTGCATAACCTTTTTGAACAAAATAATGTACATCAACTGAAAAGTGTCTCGTATCATTAACACCTAACGGTCCACCATGAGGCATCACAAGCAAGGGGACGTCTTTAGCGGCAGAATTGCTTGGCATCGTTAAATAAGATTCAATTTCAACACCATCGGAAGAAGTCGATTTAATCACTAAACTTTTGCCTAATGAGTATTGATTTAACCAAGGTCGCTCTTCACCTATAAGCTGGCTTTTACCTGTTTCGGCATCGAATAAATAATAAGCAGAAGGTGAATCGATCGATTGGCTAATCGTCACTATTTTTTGGTAATCTTGATCAAAGTGAATAACATAATTGTCTTCTTTATCTCCTTTACCCTCAGATGTACCAGTATATGTTGACAACTTATTGTCATAATTTTGAACTAACACTCCACCGAGCATATAGGTGTAACCTATGATGCTGCTGTCGTAAGGGTTTTGAATAATGCCGACAATATCACGCCCTGGCAGACTGTAAACTTCACCAGTAAAAGTCTTAGACTGAACATCATATCGAGATAAGCTTTGATAACCATTTTGCTGTTCGGATAACACTAATAATTCATTTTTAGCATCATCAAACCATACTGGTATAAATTTAGTTTGATCATCTTGCCGCCAAACTTGTTGCCACTTACGACTGTCAGCTTTTTTAACATGAACCTCTGTTACGCCCCCTTTGCTAATAAAATTAACGTTAGGTTCACCAAAAGGATTAAGTAACCATGCTCCTTCAGGAAATGGGCCTATTGATATACTCTTTTTACTGCGAAACTGCGCTTCAAAAGCATCATCAGTTACATTAATAGTAAATAAATGTGCTTTGCCATTTTTATAGCGCTGGGCGATAAAAATATCGTCAACCGCGAGTAATGGATCAAATAAGTAAGTTTGTTTTAGTAAAGCAACCTGAGTGACGCTATTGGCTGCATCAACTTTGTAAATCAATAACTGGATACCAGAATGGCGATCAAATGTCGTGACACTAAAATACTCTTTACCTAACCAGCCAAAATCACTAATGGACCTTCTAGATTGCTGGCTAAAACTAATCACCTTGGTATCCCAACTAAAATCTGTGCCAGCAAGTATCACTGTATAATTGTTATCGACCAGTTTTTTATATAGTAAATGTTGCCCCTGCGGACTTAACTTCGGTGCAACGACATCTGGATTTCTGAAGAAGTCGTCTTCAAGGCTTGCTGCGACGGTCATCGAGAAAAACGATAATGCAATAAGAATACATTTAATCAGCTTCATAATTGATTCCCTTCAATTGCTTTAGCATATTCAAAAAAGTGGTCTTTTTCTTTGCCGGTGTAGTTCAAATTATATTGAGCCAATACTTCAGGATAGCTAGATTCCATGTATTCCAGGGCTTGGCTGGCTTTGTTATTAAAATAGAACCTAGCACCACCAATCAAGTAATTTAAGCTGCCATTCATCTCGGTATACATTGAAAGATGGCCTGCATAATTGATTTTCCCGGCCTCAACATTAATCACGTACTTCTGATCCGCTAAGTCAATATAAGTCTGTTTTCCTAGGTACACGCGATTCCAAGTGTAGCTGCCTGCATCTACCACTACGAGCCAGTAATTATAGTTTGACTTAAGTTTTTCAAACCTTAAGTCCGACAACCATCCTTCACTGTCTAACGTAATATGACTCGGTACGTAACCTTGCTCAATTTTCATAGCAACAAGAATATATCCCTCATCTTTACTCAGTTCGGTTAGGCAATAACCCAATGTTGAAACGCAACATAAAACCACGCAAAATGCGCTTTGCAGCAATCGTCGATATCCTTTCACACAACAACTCCTTGTTGACTTGTTATTCTTATTAATGAAATGAGTAAACAGCTGATTTCACCATTACTTTCAACCTTTTCACCTCAAAAATATAACAAATAAACTATTGAAATAAAATATAAATTCTGACTACTGGAGTAATTTGGTTGTCATCACAAATTAAATATCACCTCTATTTGAAGTAAATTTATCTTTCATGAACAAATTTACGCTATCCTTAGCCCAAATGTTCAACTGCAGCCCTTAAATGCCCACCAATATCATTACCATGTTCCCTGAGTCGTCCGATAAATCATCGACTCCCGCAACAATAAACTCTGTAGAGCAACCGGCTGTGACCTGTTCAAATTGCCAAGCCTGTTGTTGCCGTTTAGAAGTGATGTTAATAACCGAAACCGGTGTGCCTAAAGTGTATATAGCCAAAGATAATTGGGGCGGAGAAGTCATGCGCCGACTTGATGATGGTTGGTGTGCAGCACTAGACCGAGACACTATGATGTGTTCGATTTACGAAGTTCGGCCACTGATTTGCCGTGAATTTGAAATGGCTGAATACGAATGTGTTTCTGAACGCGAAGCCTTTGGTATTTAACCGCCTAAGAATACGATGTTAAATGCAATGCAATTACATTTAACATCGACAAACTGCTCGATAAAACCAAGCTGCCCCAAAGACTACAATCGTTTAGTTTGATGACTGATAAAATGCATCAGGTAACTTCCAGCTAATGACTTGCTGTTGCCCCTGCCAATTTTCAATGGTTAACCACGCCTTGTGTTCTGCGGTTAATACTTCTGGCGCAATAGCATGAACTTCTTGTCCATGCTGACTGCCATGCAAGATACCTGCATCGCCCATTTGCAGTGTTTCTAATGGTAAGGGCTCTGTGCCAATATTTAAATATGCTTGACGGATCTTGTTTACCTGCCCCTGACTAAACAATAATAAAAAATCTTTAGTGTAGGTACCATCGTGAAGATATGGCGGATCAAGATTATACGGCATAGGTGTTATTTCAAAAGCTCCGACCGCTTGAGTTTCCCATGCATCAGGGAATTGCGGGAATAAAGACTGATATAGAAAATAACAAACTAGCACTAGCATTAAGCCATTTATTTTATACTTGTAACGATTCCATATGGTGTTTTTAATGCGGGCCATTAGTTACCTTCCTGCTCGACAAGTTGTGGGTTGTGTGTTGCCAACGGAGCATCTAGGTCGGTTCTGGCGGCTTTTACGGTTCGACTTCCCCACATTAAAAATCCTGTGATAGACATCCCCGTTAGAAAAATGCCGAAGATAAACCAAATCACTTTTGTCCACAGCCCGCCTATTGTGCCGTAATGCAGTGGATCAGCAATATGCGAAAGCGTTTGTAAGGTGGTCATTGCCGCTGGCGATCTTTCACTTTCAATGGTGCCGCTCCATGGATTCACTGTCACGCCATAAGCGTACTGGTCATAGAAAATATGATCTCCCTGGCCATACACCTTGTAAGTATCTCGTTGGTGCTCAGGAAGCATAATGTAGGTACTTTTAAAGCCTGGGAATTTTTGCTCGGCCACTTGCAGCGCATTAGATAATGTATACGGTCTAATAGGAGCATCATTTGCTGATGTAGGCACTTGGCTTGCCTCAATTAAAGGTGCATGTGGCTCCAAATCTATGTGGTTGTGCCACAAAATCGCTTGGGTTAAATACCATAAACCGGTAATGCTCATCAGCATTAAAAACCACATTGACCACACACCTGCCAATCGATGTAGATCTGCAAGCAACGTTTTTTTACCTTGATTGATACGTAATTTAGGCTGGATAAATGAACGCCAAAACTTTTTATAAATCACCAGTCCAGATATCAACGCCCCCAACATAACGATGGCCATAAAACAGACAATGTAATAGCCGACACTGTAATTAACATGCCATGGAAACAGTAACCAACCGTGTAAGGAGCGCATAAAATTAGTGAAGGTCATGCCAAGATTAATTGCTTGTATTTGGCCGGTGTATTGATTGACATAAGCAATGGCAAAAGGCGCATCGCTATCGTTAAAAATAACCGCATTAACCAGATAAGACTCAAAGCTCATCACTGTGGTGATGTTTGCTGTTGGGTGCGCTTGTTGCACAATTTTAACAAGTTCCGACATCGGCTTTTCAGCCAGATCTTGTGGGTTACTTGCACGAGCGTCAGGATTAGTGAGCCAGGTTAATTCATGGCTTATCACTGAAATTGTCCCCGTTAGGCACACAAAACAAAAAATTATCCATACGGGTAATGAAAACCAGCCATGAAGCTTAAACCAAAATCGATTACTACGTTTTGCCATCTGATGTCCAAATTTGTCCGCTGTCTTTATAGATATTAATTTTCCACACATGCTAATACGATTGATAACCAATCTCAACAACTATTGAGTGATAATTATTATCAATTGTAAATTTTGCGTTAATGCTCACATTTCAATCAATCTAGCCTCGGTCGTGGTTGCTAATGATAATCATTAGCAATAATCTTAGCGTCTGATAAGCGCTATGGTTCGCCGTTAATAATATTCATCATTAGAAAAAGACACAGATAAGGCACAACATGAAACCTAAACATACCTTTGCACTTTCATCATTAGTTTTGGCAATGGGCTTTCTAGTACAGCCCATTGCCCTTGCAGCAGAACAACAACAAAATGCTGACAACAATGATCAAAACATAGAAAAAATTCAAATCTTGGGTGTTCGTTATAAACGCGTTAGCCAAGGCGCGACTGGGTTAACTATGGAGATTGATGAGACACCGCAGTCAATCAGTGTGGTTACCAACGAGCAGATAACTAATTTTGGGGCCAATAATCTTAACGACGTACTTCGTCTTGCGACGGGTATTAATGTTGAAGAATGGGAAACAAACCGCACACAATATACTTCTCGCGGCTTTGAAATTAAAAGTACCCAAATTGATGGCGTCGGTTTGCCCAATGACTGGGGGATCGTCACTGGTGCAATGGAAGCTTATGGTTATGAAAAAATTGAAGTTATTCGTGGAGCTAACGGGCTACTAACCGGAATAGGTAATTCTGCTGGTACCATTAATTATGTGCGTAAACGCCCGACTAACGAAAATGAAGGTGAAGTAGGCATCTCATATGGCTCAGATGACTTTAAGCGCGTACAAGCTGATTACTCTGCCCTGTTAACAGAAAGCGGTAGTTGGGCTGGTAGAGTTGTTGCGGTAGTAGAAGACAAAGGATCATACTTAGATGGCCTAGAAAACGATCGTGGTTATATTTACGCTGTCGTTGATGGCCAATTAACAGATAACTCAACGCTAACATTAGGGTTTTCATACCAGGATGCCAACACAGACGGTAATACCTGGGGCGGATTAGTATTTAACTATACTGACGGCACCCAAGCTGAATGGGATACCAGCGCTAGCACCACACAAGAGTGGACTATGTGGGACACCATCAATACAACCGCATTTGTTGAGTATACTTACATAATGCCTAACGACTGGGACCTTAAAGTTGCCTATAATCATCAAGGATTAGAAGATGAAAGTAAGTTATTTTATGCTTCTGGAACCATTGATAAGGACACAGGCTTAGGATTAAATGGTTGGCCTGGTCGCTACGACACTGAGTTTTCAGCCGATATTTTGGACATCACCACTATTGGTCATTATGGATTATTTGGTCAAGATCACGAACTGACCTTAGGGTTAAGCGGTTCTCAAAGTAAAAAATACATGTACCAACACCCATTTGATTTTGCAGCGACTCCAGCATATGGTCCCACGCCTGCTTTCCCTTACGATCTCAATGCGATCCCTGAGCCTGAATGGGGCGATAAAGTGGAGTACTCTGACATTGATGTAAGCTTACTTCGCGCCTATGGTTCGACTAAGTTCAATATTAATGACAGCCTATTCGTAGTTGCAGGCTTTAATGCGATTAAATATACCCGCGAAGGTATTAATAGCGGCGTTGATATCGACAACGACGAAAGCGAGTTTAGCCCTTATGCTGGTGTGGTTTACAGCATCACAGAGGATATCAACACTTACTTCAGTTATTCAGACATTTACCAACCGCAAGAGCAGTATGATTACGATGGGTATTTTTTAGACCCCACTAAAGGCGTCAATTACGAACTTGGGCTTAAAACCCTATGGCTTGATAATGATTTAATGGCTACCTTTGCACTATTTAGTGCTGAGCAAAATAACCTCGCTAGCTACGCCGGCCTTAATGCCAACGGAAATTACTATTATAAAGGTGCCAATGTCGAATCGAAAGGCTTTGAAGTCGAAGTCACTGGACACATAACAGACAATCTCAATGCCGTATTAGCTTATACGCTGCTAGATGTAGAAGATGAAGATGGCGCTGAGGCAAATGAATGGGCAGCCCGAAACGTTGTTAACTTTTCGATGGATTATACCTTGCCACAATTGCCAGAAGTAAGCGTTGGATTGGGCGGCAGATGGCAATCTGAAACCAAAAATGTTGATTCTAATGTAGAACAAGATGCCTATTTAGTCGTTAACGCTTTCGCAAGTTGGAATATTTCTGAAGACCTAAATCTGAGAGCTAACATTAATAACCTCACCGATGAAAAATACATTAACAGCTTGGCCACTATCGGTTATTACGGCGCGCCTGTGAATGGTTCGGTGAACTTAACTTATCGCTTCTAGGTAAGATTAAAATATTACACCACAGAGACTAAGATTGAAGCAATAAGCTTAAGTATTCTACTGTCATACGTTTGTTAGTACATCAATATAATCAATGTAGTTGACCACGATAGCAGACATTATATTGATTGATTAAAAACCTCTTTTTTATGAAAATAAAAAGAGGTTTTTCTTTTTTACGGCTGATGCAGAAAAGATAACGCTGAGATTGTCGACAACAAAACGACAGTGTATGACGCCACCCAGCATATTATTGCCACTTAGAACGGATGTGACTAACCAAGACGGATGCCACTAACGCTTATGACATTGCCAATTAATACAATCGCTTCGTGAGGTAATGGAGATGTGATAGCTGTTTATTATCTCGTTGAGGTTATTTAATCGCATTAACGTCGGAAATAGACATAAATAGCTGAAATATTATTAACTCTTACTTGCACTGTATGGCTGTGGGTCTTTATCATAAGCATTACTTTTTTAGGGCTAATCTAATTCAAATCTAGCCCATTTTTTGGGTCTTTCAGGAGCAACCATGCCAAAGATTAATCTGCTGTTATTGTGCGGCGGTGGCGGTGCAGAACACGATATTTCGTTAATGTCTGCACGTTTTTTTGAGTCATCACTGGCAAAGTCAGATAAATTTTCGGTACTTAAGTTAGTACTCGATAAACACGGTCATTATCACACTGAAGACGGTAAATTATGCGACCTGACTAATCGCCGTGAAATTCGTTTTGAAGATAACAATACGCCAGCATGGTCAGTTGATTATGTGATCCCGTGTATTCATGGATTTCCGGGTGAAACCGGTGATATTCAATCGTACTTTAACTTAATCCAACTGCCCTACTTTGGTTGTGAATCTGAAGCCTCAAGCAATTGCTTTAATAAAATCACCGCTAAAATGTGGTTTTCAGCTTTAGGCGTACCAAACACGCCTTACATCTTTTTGCACCAACTAGATGATGATGCAATCAAGCAAACTGAAACGGCATTTGATCATTGGGGATCTGTTTTTGTAAAAGCGGCATCACAAGGATCGTCTGTGGGATGCTATAAAGTCGATGTTAAAGCCAATATCGCTAACGTACTTAAAGATGCGTTTAGTTATGCTCCATATGTGGTTGTTGAGCAAACCATCCATGCGCGTGAATTAGAAGTCGCCGTATACCAATACCAAGGGGAAGTGGTAGCTACCTTACCGGGCGAAATTATTTGCGACAGCAATACCTTTTATTCATTTGATGAAAAGTACGCTAAAAATAGTAAGGCCCGTACCGACGTTGTTGCTGATAACCTCAGCCCTGAGATCAGTCAGCTGATCCGGGATTACGCAATAAAAGCCTTTAAAGGGATGAAATTACGTCACTTGTCGCGCATTGATTTCTTTTTAACTGATGATAATCAAATCCTCTTGAATGAAATCAATACCTTCCCAGGGTTAACGCCTATTTCAATGTTTCCGAAAATGTTGCAAAACCATGGCCATGATTTCACTGAATATTTAATTGATGTGATTGGACAACAGGTTGATTTAACGTAAACAACTTTAGTTCGAAATGCATAAAACAAAAGGCCAGCAAATTTGCTGGCCTTTTCTATACACTTACAATATTAACCGGTTTAGAACCCTTCTACACCCGCCATATCAGGTAATTGGTGTGCAATACCTTTATGACAATCGATACAGGTTTTTTCGCCGCTAGCCAGTGATGTTGAATGCATTTGTGATGCACGCTTAGACTGACGAGTGAAATCCATATAGTCGAAGTTATGACAGTTACGGCACTCTAACGAATCGTTAGCTTTGAGGCGTTCCCATTCATGTTCCGCCAGCTCGCGACGTTTACCTTCAAACTTTTCTCGCGTGCTAATAGTACCGAATATTTTGCCCCACACTTCCTTAGAAGCTTGCATTTTACGAGCAATTTTATCGGTCCAGTTATGTGGCACATGACAATCAGGACAGGTTGCACGCACACCACTTCGGTTAGTGAAGTGAATAGTCGTTTGCAGTTCCTGATAAACATTGTTTTCCATTTCATGGCAACCAATACAGAATTGCTCGCGGTTAGTCAGTTCCAAGGCGGTGTTAAATCCGCCCCAGAAAATCACCCCAGCGATAAATCCACCAATGGTTAAGAAGCCAAGACTGTAATGGACACTCGGACGACACAGCACTTTCCACACTATTTTTAGTTGCTCAAACAATTTTGCAATCATAGTGACTCCTAGTGCTTAACTGGGGCTTTCGCCTTCATTAAGTGATCAATATCGACAAAGTCATTTTCAACTAATAACTTGGCATCTAACTGCGGTGCATGGCACTGAGTACAAAAATAACGACGTGGTGATAAATCAGCCAAAAAATTATTATCACGGTCCATATAGTGAGTCACGCTCACCATTGGAGCCTGTGAATGACCAGTACTAGTACGGGCATGACATTGAATACACTTGTTCACTTTAAGATCGATTTGATAACCATCAATCTTGTGCGGGATCACCGGTGGCTGCATTGGGTAATTACGTACCTGCTTAACATCGGTATTGATCACAGCTTGCATCGCAGGCGGTGTCGGTTCTACATTAATTGGCGCTAAACGTAATGTGTCGATTTTGTCTTCAGGTATGCTGGTAGCCATTACACTTACAGAGAAACCTAATAACGCGATAATCGATAATAATTTACCTGTTTTCATGGTCTGTCTCCTTAAGCCTTAACAATCTTTACAGCACATTTTTTATAGTCAGTTTGTTTTGACAAAGGATCTGTCGCATCTAACGTCACTTTATTAATGAGCTGGCTGGCATCAAACCAAGGCACAAACACTAAGCCAACAGGCGGCTTATTACGTCCTCGTGTTTCAACACGGGTTTTAATTTCACCACGACGAGAAACAATTCTAATTTCATCACCACGACGTAAACCGCGCTTTTTAGCATCTTCAGGATGCATAAAACACACTGCATCAGGGAAGGCTTTATAAAGTTCAGGTACACGTTGTGTCATTGAACCAGAATGCCAATGTTCAAGCACACGACCCGTTGATAGCCAAATATCGAACTCTTCATCTGGTGACTCTGCAGCAGGCTCGTAAGGCAATGCGAAAATAACTGCACGGCCATCTGGCTTACCGTAAAACTCAAATTCTGTACCCGCTTTAACGTATGGGTCTGACCCTTCACGGAAACGCCATTTGGTTTCTTTGCCATTAACCACCGGCCAACGTAAACCGTGCTCTTTGTGGTATACATCAAAGTCAGCTAAATCATGACCATGACCACGTCCAAAGGTGGCATATTCTTCAAATAAACCTTTTTGAACGTAAAAACCAAAATGCTTAGCTTCATCATTTAAGTATTTTTGATCAGCATCTGCCAATGGAAATTTATCAACATTGCCATTGAGATAAAGCACTTCATATAAGGTTTTACCTTTAAACGAAGGGTTAGCAGCTAACACTTCTGCAGGCCAAACTTCGTCAGTAGTGAAACGCTTAGAGAATTCCATTAACTGCCATAAATCAGACTGTGACTCTCCTGGTGCTTTAACCATTTGATGCCAAAATTGAGTACGACGTTCAGCATTACCGTAGGCACCTTCTTTTTCGACCCACATTGCTGTTGGTAAAATTAAATCGGCTGCTTGGGTGGTAACAGTTGGATATGCATCAGACACTACGATGAAGTTTTCAGGATTACGGTAGCCCGGTAAACCTTCTTCGTTAATATTGGCGCCTGCTTGGATATTGTTGTTCACTTGTACCCAGTAACAATTTAAATCGCCATCTTTTAAGCGACGGTTTTGCTCTACTGCATGGTAACCAGGTTTTGGTGGAATAATACCACTCGGAATATGCCAAATCTCTTCGGCGCGCTTTCTGTGTTCAGGGTTAGTCACTACCATGTCCGCAGGTAAACGATGTGAGAATGTACCCACTTCACGTGCTGTACCACAAGCAGACGGTTGACCCGTTAATGAGAATGGGCTGTTACCTGGAGTAGAGATTTTACCGACTAACAAGTGAATGTTATAAATCAGATTATTACACCACACACCACGAGTATGTTGGTTAAAGCCCATGGTCCAGAATGAAGTCACTTTACGATCTGGATCTGCATAAAGCTCTGCCAACTCAATAAGCTTATGTTCTGGTACACCAGACAACTTACTGACAGATTCAACATCATAGTCAGCCACAAATTTAGCAAATTCGTCAAAATCAATCGGGGTAGAGTCACCTGCAGTGGCAACGTTTTTGGCTTTCATTTCTAATGGATGCGTTGGACGTAAACCATAGCCAATGTCTGTGGTTCCCTTGCGGAAATTAACATGCTTTTTGATGAAATCTTTATTCACTTTGCCATTTTGGATAATGTAATTGGCAATAAAGTTAAGCATTGCTAAATCGGTTTGTGGCGTGAATACAATGGGCAAATCAGCAAGGTCGAATGAACGATGTTCAAAGGTAGACAACACGGCGACTTTAACGTGTGGCGCGCTTAAACGGCGATCGGTTACACGAGTCCATAAAATAGGGTGCATTTCTGCCATGTTTGAGCCCCAAAGCACAAACGCGTCAGCCGCTTCCATATCGTCATAACAACCCATTGGCTCATCAATGCCGAAGGTACGCATAAAGCCACCTACCGCAGATGCCATACAATGACGAGCGTTTGGATCGATATTATTTGAACCAAAGCCAGCTTTCATTAACTTAACCGCTGCATAACCTTCCCATACGGTCCACTGACCAGAACCAAACATACCGACGGCTGTTGGACCTTTGGCTTTAATGGTCGCTTTCCAACGCTCGGCCATAGTGTCGAACGCTTTTTCCCATGTAATAGGAGTGAATTCGCCATGCTTGTCATATTTGCCATCAGTCATACGCAACATTGGCGTTTGCAGACGATCACGACCGTACATAATTTTAGAAAGGAAATAGCCTTTAATACAGTTTAAGCCACGGTTAACTTCGCTGTTGGCATCACCATGAGTCGCAACAACTTTACCGTCACGGGTGGCTACCATCACTGAACAACCTGTTCCGCAAAAACGACAAGGTGCTTTGTTCCATTCTAATTTGGTTTGTTCTGAGCTAGTGATCAGGTTGCTTGCACTTGTAGGTAGTGCTAATCCTGCAACACTTGCCGCTGCGATAGCGGCATTGGCCTTCATAAAATCGCGTCTATTCATTTTCATACTTCACCCTCTTCAAGCTCTTCACTTTGGTGATACACCATGGTGGCAGTCAACACACCCGGAATGGCATTAATAGTTGATATATCATCCATCAACGATCGTTGGCTCGGACCTTCAACGACAACAACTAACTTAACGTCATTATTAGCTGACAACTCAGCATTTTTGATGGCCATAATTTTTTGTCTTACTTCAGCCATTTGCTCAGGGTGTACTTGGACAATTAGGCTGGTTACGTGAAGTTCATTGCTCATACATCGTTCTCACATTGTTTATTATTTTTAGGATTAGCCCGCGCCTGGAGGCCCAGTTAAAATTTGGCTAAACCAGATAGTAAAACCTAGTGCGCTAACCAGTAATACAGATAAAATTGGGGCTAGAAAGACGGTCAAAAAAATAAAAATCTTTAGCTCTAAACCCTTTTTGCTTTCGGTTTCATTACTCATGGACCCTCCAAGAGTGGGGATAAAAACAATAAATCATCATCGCTTTATTGCTTCTTTATTACGACTCGGTGAATTTTATCGTTAATGCAGTAACAATCTATATACTCACAAATTGGTAAAACAAGGTTAATATGATCTAGATCATCAATTTTAATAAATCATTAGCTAGATCAGGGTTATCGGTCATAAATACCGATTAAAAGAAGGATTATTTAACGATTATTTGAACAGGTATTTCCTTGGTTAGCATTAAGTATAAGCCACTAAAAACAACTTGCGCGGCGAAGATGTCATTAAGGGGTTAATCGTGAGGTATGTCTTGGCATTTTTTACAGGCATAAAAAAACCGACAGTCACATGACTGTCGGTTTATTTGTAACGCGTTAATAAATTAGCTCATGCAGTAACGTAATACTTTTAATGATTTCTGTTCATCTATATCGGCAAAAACGGACGGATTAGCAATTCGCTCAACATAAGTTAATTGTGGCGCAGTATTAGCCACTTGTTGCATCAAAAAATCACAACCAAGCTCTGGGGCATTTAAGCACAGCAACACTTCACCTTGTGGTGCAAGTAAGTCAGGCAGACGTTTCAATAAGCGCTCATAATCTTTAGTGGCCACAAAACTGCCACGTTGATTACTCGGTGGATCGGCCACAATCAAATCATACGGTCCAAGCTTGGTTAATTTACCCCATGATTTAAAAATATCGTGGCCTAAATAACGCGCTCCTGCGGGTAAGTCATTTAATACATGGTTTTGCTTACCAATGCTTAACGCACCTTTACTCATGTCCATGTTGACCACTTCATCTGCGCCGCCTTGCAAAGCCACTACCGAAAAGCCGCAAGTATAAGCAAATAAATTAAGTACCTTTTTATGTTTTGCGTGTTGTTTCACCCATGCTCGGCCGTTGGCCATATCTAAAAATAAACCGTGGTTTTGTCCGCGTAATAAATGGACTAAAAAGCGCGCACCATTTTCGATCACAATATGCTGTTCTGGTACTTCACCATGCAATAACTCACTGAATGTTTGGCCACCTTGACGGTATTGGTAAACCAAATTAAGTGTTTCAGTTGGTCGTTGTTGCTGCCAAAGTACCTTTACTGCAATCACTAATTCATTGAGTTGCTCGGTTTCAAGCATCTTAAAACTGGTGAGCAATAATACTGGTTTATACCAATCTAAACACAGGTGTTCATCGCCAGCGAATAAGCCGCCGCGGCCATGAAATAAACGGCAAACATCATCACCGAACGTCAAATTTGGAACTATTTGTAAAAAACCTTTCATACACTCTCTTAACTCAATAAACTAAATACAATCAATAGGGTTATGCATTTGTGGTTGATGACTTAGCTTTAGTGTCACTGCCCACGCTATGATCATTATCTACGTCGCTACTGACTCCACTATTAACGTCATTATTAACCTGTTCGTCATCGTCGTCTCTGTGGCAATCTTCAGCTGCAATTTCGGCATCTGCTTTAACATTATTGGCAGATTCATTGGGTGAGTCATCATTATCATCCGACAATAAAATTGCCAGCCAATTGCCCGAGTCGCTCGATTCAAGACCAATTTTAACAATCATGGTTAAGGGTACCGACAGCAACATGCCGACAGAGCCAAGCAGCCAACCCCAAAAAATCAATGATAAAAAAACCACTAAGGTAGACAAGCCTAAACCTCGGCCCATAAAACGCGGTTCAACCATATTACCCATCACCATATTGGTACCCACATACAATAAACCGGTAATACCTGCAGCCCCTGGGCCCATTTGGATAAAAGCCAATAACACAGCCGGAATAGCGGCAATAATAGAACCAATATTAGGAATATAATTAAACAGAAAAGCGATGACTGCCCATAACAAAGCATAGTCAACGCCAATGATTGTCAAACCGATACCAACAACCACTGCTGTCGCTAAACTGACAAGGGTTTTAATCACCATATATTGATTAACCGACTGCAAGAATTTATCGATTTGCTGTAAACGCTTATCTGGAGCATCGAGGGCTAAATGAAACTTTCTAGGCATTGATTGCGCCTCAAATAACATAAATACGATAGTCAAAATAATCAGGAATAAATTAGCCATCACATTGCCAACACCAGACAACATATTGGTGGTCATGGATAACGCCATGCCGGGGTCAAAATAATCGAGTACTTTTTGTTGAGAAATCTGGATATTAAAATCTTGCAGTTTTTCAAGGATCCACGCAAATTGTTCAATCAATTGCTCCCGATACTTGGGCATTTCTTTGGAAAACTCAGTTACCGAACTACCCACTAAACTGGCCAGCCACAAGCCCATTAACACAATAAATCCCATCAATAAGATGATCGATAACCATTTAGGAATACGATAGCGCGTCATCAATACAATGGCTGGATTGCAAATTACCGCTAAAAATGCAGATAATACAAAAGGCACCACAATTGGGCTGGCCGTTTTGATTCCCGCTAGAATGATCACCACACAGGCCATCACCACAAAACTACGGACAGCCATAGGCGATTGTTGTAATCCTTTCATAGAACTAAAAATCCTTATTATTGCTTATTAAAATGATTCTGTATGCTAAGCTAAACTCAGTAACATATTGCAAACTAAGTTAAATATTTTTGTCGATTCACATATAAGTTGATGACAATATTGGCTTACAACAACTTTTAGGGATCCACTCACTCAATATGAAACCAGAAACCGCTATTATACGCATTAAAAACTTACGTTTACGCACCTATATCGGCATTAAAGAAGATGAAATCAATAACCAACAAGATGTCATCGTCAATGTGGTGATCCATTATTGTGCCGACAAAGCGCGAAACAGCAACAATGTCACTGATGCGTTGAATTATCGCACCATTACTAAAAATATCATTGCTTTGATTGAAAATAATCGTTTTTCATTACTCGAAAACCTAACCAATCAAACTCTCGCCATTGCCAGTGAACATGATTGGGTTGAATTTGCCAGTGTCGAAATTGATAAACCCCATGCACTTCGCTTTGCAGACTCTGTGTCGATGGAATTATGCTATCAAAAGCCGTAATAACAAGTATGTTGCGTGCAGAATTTGTGATCATTTCTTAAGGTTACCATCGTATATTGTTCTACTGAGTAGAAGGGAGTTTAGATGAGAATATTAATCACTGGTGCAACGGGGTTTGTTGGCAAACGCTTAGTTAAATCGCTTAGCGAACACCAACTGATCATATTGACGCGAAATATTAATAACGCAAAAAATAATCTTGGCAGTCACCATCAATACTGGCAAACCCTTACTGATAAACCACACCTTAACGACATAGATGCCGTAATTAACCTTGCAGGCGAACCGATAGTCAGTAAACGTTGGAGCAACAAACAAAAAAAACTAATATGCGACAGCCGTTGGGACATCACCACGGAATTAACTCAGCTTATTAGTAAAAGTACTACGCCGCCACATACGTTTATTAGCGCCTCAGCGGTGGGTTACTATGGTCGACAAGACCAGAGTCCAGTCGATGAGACAAGTGGATTTCATACTGAATTTAGCCATGATATATGCCAGAAATGGGAAGACCTCGCACTTCAAGCCCAGTCACAACAGACCCGAGTGTGTATTACTCGAATAGGTATTGTGCTCGGGAAGAATGGCGGCGCATTAGCAAAAATGCTACCTCCATTCAAACTTGGTTTAGGCGGCCCAATAGGCAGTGGCGAGCAAGGTATGAGTTGGATCCATGTTGATGATTTAATTGGACTGATTAACTATTTGCTGAACAACACCAACTTACAAGGTATTTACAATGCTACTGCACCTCAGCCTGTTAGCAATGCAACATTTGCTAAAGCATTAGGCAGTGCGTTAAATCGTCCGGCCAAAATAACCACGCCACCATTAGCGCTAAGACTGGCAATGGGTGAAATGTCAGAGTTGCTCACTACCGGCCAATTTGTACTACCCACAAGGACTTTAGCGGCTGGCTTTGAGTTTCAATACACTGATATCAACAGTGCATTACAACACATTATTAATTCTAAGAGCTAACTCAGCGAGCTAACTCAGAGCACTAAACCACCGAGAAAATTCACCGGGCTAACGGGCATCACTTCACCAACTGTTTAATTTTATTGATTATCGGTCCATAACGACGTGCAAGTGGCCGATGTTTTTTGTAAATGATAAACAAGGGCTCACTGACCACCACATTGTTGGCTTGCTCGGTGGCAAAAGATGCTATGCGGATATGCTGTTGTTGGGCAAAATTATCAACTGCAAATTGTGGTAGCACAGCAAATGCCAGCCCTTTAGCCACGGGAACAAGAATTTGGTTCAATTGGTTAACGTAACTGCGAATAGGCACCTGCAACGCTAACACCTGTTTTTCAATAAAATACTGGCCGACTATTTGCGACCAATAATGCATCGCATCTGGATGGCTCACCATTCCAAGTTCCATGAGTTGTTCAAATGTAACCGATTGATGTGGGTACGACTGCGGTAACACCAGACACAGAGACTGTGCAGCTAATGGGGTCACCACCAGCTCATCCATGTTAATCGGCTGCGTAATGATGCCCACATCAACGGTATTGGCCATAACACTATCAATAATGCGTTTATTAGGCGCCGCTTCCAGATGGATTTGTAATTGACTATATGGCAACTGATAGTCAATAAGGTGAGGATATAAAAGCAACGCCATCGATCCCGAACACGCTAAACGACAAACGCCTACATGCTCATCATCAACCGCTAATTGCGACAAAACTTGTTGCTGTTGCTGCTGCCAAACTAATGCTTGTTGATATAACACAATTCCAGCTTCAGTTAGCTCAAAGCTTTTTCCTATTCGAATCAGTAAATCAACGCCCACTTGCAGCTCAAGCTTTTTAATGTGTTGACTCACGCCAGGTTGCGTCATAAAAAGCTGCTCTGCCGTGTGAGTAAAATGCCCTACTTCGACAAGTTTAATAAATGTGGTTAACCATTGTTGATTTAACATGCTGCGCCTCTATTATGCACTGAACACTTCATTGCATCGACAATGAACATCTCTTATACGACATCGATTATGGGGATACTAACGTCACCGCCGATAATGGCACAATGATAACAAAAAGTTATTGTTTTATGTGTTTTTAATAACCTTACCCACTAACGTTAGCTAAAAGGACAATATAACCAGAAAGGTGTGATTCCAGCTCAAACCCGTGGTTAATACGATTTACTTTTTGCCATCCTCATACACTCCCGTAGAACGGCCAGGTTAACATGCCGCATTGTAGAGTGACTTGACTCTACCTGATTCCTTACCATGATTAAATTGTACAAAAAACGAACAAAATAATTAATTATTAAAAAGGATAATAAAATGAAAAAATTATTAATTACATTAGCTTGCGTTGTATTTAGCTCCGCATTATTTGCCAAAGATAGATTGGAGATTTACCAAGATTACGATCTCGGTACTGAAATAATGGTAATGACTACCGTTAAAGTAGATCCTAATATGGCGGATATATATTTGGCAGGTTTGAGTAATAGCTGGGTTAAAGCGGTTAAAATTGAAAAGGAACTTGGTTATATCAAAGACTGGAAAATCTATGCAAGTGATTTACCAGTGAGTGGTGATTTTAACATGTTATTAGTCGTTACTATGGCTAATGGCGCAGACATGGAGCCTAACAAAAAGAAGTATGAAGCGTTCATGAAAAAGTGGAGCGAGGCTGATAAAAAAATGTCTAATGAAATTTCAGCCAAATACCCTGAAGTAAGGACATTAACGGGTGAATATCGCATGCGTGAGGTCATGATAAAATAATCAATAAAGCGCTTTTTACACAAATACTAAGGGGCGCTGAATTTAAAGCTTATTTAAAAGTATATGACTAAATGAACCAATTTCTACATCGGTTAAATAACGCCATTCACCTATTGCTACATCCAGTTTAACCGCACCAATACTTTCTCGATGCAGCGACACCACTTTATTACCTACGGCAGCAAACATGCGTTTAACTTGATGGAACTTACCTTCAGTTAAGGTCAGTAATACTTCTTGTGGTGTGATAATTTGCAACTGTGCCGGTAATGTCAGCTCTTGCTCCCCTTGCAAAGCAATGCCTTGTAAAAAAGACTCTCCGGCATCTGCTGCTATCGGCTTAGCTAATTTAACCCGGTAAACTTTATGGCATTGTCCAGACGGGGACGTGATAGCAAATGTCCAACGACCATCATCGGTAATAAGCACTAATCCGGTTGTGTCGGCATCTAATCGTCCGGCAATATGCAACTCAGATGGTCGTTCGGCGTCAATTAATGAGAATAGCGACGGATAGACACCATCGACATTCGAACAAAGGGCATTGGCAGGTTTATTGATTAACATATAACGAAACGCTCGAGCAGCAAGATTTTGACCGTTTAAGCTGATGTCATTATTTTCATGAACTTGAACAGCTTCATCCCTGACAACTACACCATTAACGAGCACAGCCCCGTTATGGATATGTTGAATAACCTCATACTTTAATAATTCAGTACTTTTACAAACAAATCGATCAAGACGCATAAATAACCTTAACTTGGGATAATCATTTATTATTGGCTACTTAAGCGGATATTATGCTTTGTCTCGTCAGATATGCAGTCAATGGTGGGGGATATTATGCCACAGACGTAAAGTGCAGTTTGTATTATTAGAGAGAATAGCAAACACATTACTCAAGCAAAAAAGAGCAAAAAAACGTAGCACCGACACTTAATGCAAACCCCACAAACATCATCGCAATAAAAATCCATTTGTGAGAAAAATTGCTTCCTTTAAACATCAAGTACGATTTACTGATGGTGTTACCGAGTAAAATTAACAACAATAAATTTATTAAATCAATATCCTGTGGATTCATAGACCATTCGCTCATCACCGATACAAGAATGGCATGAGCTTCAAAAAATGATACCAGCAAAGTACTGATCCCTCGCGATAAACCAAGTTCACTGCCGATAAAATGCATGGCATATACAAGTCCGAGGATAAAAATAGATAGCTTAGCAACATTTTTCCAATTTATCGGGTGATCAATTAATAGCTCAATATCAACTGTTGGTTGCCCTGACTGGTTACTTAAAAAAAGTAAATTGGATTGCATCTGCACATATATTATCGCCGTAATAAAAAACAATAATTGCGTGACAAAGGGGATATAAAAAATAAAGGCTAATTGGTCTGCCAAAAAAAAGATAATAAATAGACATTCCAGTAACATAGAACATAAAGCAAACAACAATGTCAGTAGCAAGTCACGTTCACTTGTTGATGCAAATTTTTTATCATTTAATATTTGTAAAAAAGCTGCCGTACTGGAAATAAATCCTCCCAGAAAGCCCTGTAACTGGAATCGACTGCGTTTTGCTAGTAAGTGAAAACTAAAAAAGCTGAATAACTCTAGACAGGCAACTAAAGGCACAATTTTTAATAGAGGAACGTAGGCTGCAACAACAAACAATGCTGCAAGCATGGTCATGTCAAACCATATATGTTTGTCTTTAAAATGATATGAGAGTGGTGTTTTATGCTCCATCGACAATATTTGCCTCTATAACTATGTATCCTGGTGGACTAAATCATAAATTATTCAGAACTAACACTTTTCATCACAACATTAACCACTACATTTATCGTGATCGGCACCGAGCACTTTTTAATATAGCTTAATTATACAGCAAGCCAACTTAAAACGATTTAGAGAGTAGACAAATGCTTGTCCAATCTCGTAATCGACAGCTAAGGTGGCTTGATAAATTTTATAGCACGACTTGGCAGGGGGAAATAATATTAAATGTACCGCACTCATCATCGGTAATGAGCACTCACCCTGTGGTGCCAGCATTTAACCGTCCGCCAATAGGATGATCAGATAATTGTTCAACATCCACTAATGAAAAAAATATAGGCCAATAAAGCTTGTCTCTATATTTTAACGTATTCATCTGCCTTAAACACAAATCCTTAATACACTAATCTAAACGCTGATAACTAACGTATTAGAGCGCAAACCCAATAAACATTATCAAACTCAATGCTATCACCGCACGATACCTCAAGGATCATTGAAATGGCATGGGAAGACCGCACGCCATTTGAAGCTATTGAACACCTTTATGGCTTAAACGAATCAAATGTGATTAAACTCATGCGCTCATCACTCAAACCCAATAGCTTTAAGTCTTGGCGAGCCCGTGTTAGTGGCCGTAAAACCAAGCACCTTAAATTGCGACCTGAAGGTATTGATAGAGCGTATTGTCCAACCCAATATAAAATGCGTCAAAAGTAATCACATCAGTGATCAACTAAGGTAAAAAGGCAACATAAAAAAGGGAGATGACAATGCATCTCCCTTAATATTTGTAAGTATTTTAGCCCTCTTTTAACATGTCACTGCACGACTTATTGAGTAACTGACGACAACGCCAAACCCCTAAGATTGCCACAATTAACGCGCCTGCGATTGGAGTGATGCCCCACCATGGCCAATGCATGTATACCACTAGCTCAAACACTTGGGTTTTTAGCATATATAAAGCAAACTCAGCCACAATCACCGCTAATAAACCAGCAATTGCACCAAGCAAAGCAAACTCAATTCCAGTAGAAGCACGAAGTAACCAACCGGATGCGCCAAAAGTTCGCAACACTGCGAGTTCTCGTTGTCGAGTCGCCATGCCTGCCTCAGTTTGCGCAATCAACACCAAGGCACTGGCCAACAACACTAATGCCAACACTAGTGATAGTGATAATGACACTTGATCGATTATTTGCCGTAGCTGCTCAACCATCGCCCCAACATCAATAATCGATATCGTTGGAAATTGTTGGATCAGTTGCAATACCACTTGATTGGCGCTCAGCAAGCTACCATCCGCCGCTAATTGCGCATCATTAAGGTGAAAACTGGCCATCGAGGTATAGGCAAATGGCGCCAACGCTTCAGGGGTAAAAATCATGAAAAAGTTAGGTTGTAGGGTTTCCCACTGAACCTGTCTAATACTGGCAACCTTCACCGAAAAGGATTGATTATCGATGCTATAAGTGAGCTTGTCGCCAAGTATAACGCCTAGTCTATCTGCGACACCGGACTCAACCGAAACATCATCCGCAGCTTGATTAAACTTGCCCTCAAGCAGCTTATTATTTGGCGGTAAAGTATCTCGATAGGTTAAGTTTAATTCGCGAGAAATCCCCACTCGCCCTTCAGCTCCGTTTTCAGCTTGTTTGCCCGAAATCAACTCCTCGTCGTTAATATGAGTGAGTCGGCCACGCACCACAGGATAAATATCGGTAGCGTTAATATGATTTAGGCTTAAAAAGTCATTTAATGGCTTAGCATCCTCAGGGGCAATATTCACTAGAAAGTAGTTAGGTGCATTTTCAGGTAACTGCTTTTGCCATTCATTGAGTAAATCTTGACGCAAGGCCAAGATGGTGAGCAATAATACCAATGCACTGCTAAATCCAACCAATTGCACAGCATTTTGACGAGCACGACGGCGAAGCCCAGCTAATGCTAGTTGGAAAGGATTGGTGGTTTTCATGCCAATGCTATGACCGAAACGGATCATCACAAAGCCCAGCACACTGAGTAAAAAACCTAACAACAGCACCGCAAGTACCACTGTCATCGTCAATGCTAAACTTCTTGAATACAAATACCCCAACAAGGCCATCGCGGCCAAGCTTAATAGTAAATGGAGCCACATGCCCAGCTGCAGGCCTTCTAATTGGCGCTGCAATACTCTTAACGGCGGAATGGCTAACAGCCGCATTAACGGATAAGCAGAAAACATAAATGCACTGATTAGCCCCGTGCTTACACCTAATAAAATAGGCCGTAAATACGGGGGAGAATAAGCGGCTATCTCTGGTGGTAAAAATGCCGTAATGCCAGTATCGAGCAATAACCCGCCCAGTAAACCCAGTGCAATACCCAATAAGGTCACTAACGACAAATGCAGCCCGAATAACACCCGAATTTGCTTGCCTGAAGCGCCAAAGGTTTTCAGCATGGCCACAACATCATAGTGGCGTTGACAGTAACGCTGCGCTGCAATACCAATCGCGGCGCACGCTAATGCAATACCGAGTAAACTGGCTAGCAGCAAAAAGCGCTCCGCACGTTGCACAGCTGAAGCTATCGGGGAATCTCCCGATTGCACATCTACCCAACGCTGGCTGTTATTGAGCAAAGGTTTAGCTTGCAGTTCAAAGGCCGTTAGCTGCTCTGCATCGCCAGTAAATTGGTATAAATACGTCACCCGACTACCAGGTTGAATAATACCTGTCGCCGCCACATCATCTAAACGGATGAGTAATACTGGTGAGGACGCAAACGGATTAAACCCTGCATCCGGTAAACGACTAATCTCTTCGGTTAGCGATAACTCACTATTGCCCAATTCAATGCTTTTTGGGTAGCCAAGCAAACCACCTAAACGATTTTCATACCATGCTTGCCCCTTGCTTGGTAATGCTCGAGTGACACCGTTACTCAGCTCTATATCGCCTTTTAACGGATAGCCATCACCTACCGCTTTAACGGTCACTAATTGAAATTTATCGCCCGAATACACCATCGAGTTAAATTGCATGTTAGTGACGTGGGCAAGGCCTAGTTCATTGGCAACAGTAAGAACTTGTGCATCAAGTTCAACCGGTGAGTCGATAATACGGTCGGCGGCAATAAAGTTAGAGGCTTCGCCATTAATGGCCACTTGTAAACGCTCACTAACCCGCGCTAGCCCGGTCACGGATAACACCGCTAACGTAATAGCCAACACGATAAGAATTAATTGTCCTTGAGCGAGTTCACGTTTAAACAATCTCCACGCAATTTTCCACTCCATTAATTAACCTCCGCAACAGGTTCCGCGCTCATATGGGCAGCCTTAAGATTATCTGCGTATGGTTCTGATAAATGGCCATTTTCCATCACTAATTGGCGTGCGCAACGTTTTGCTAAATGTAAATCATGCGTCACTAACACCAACGTGGTGTCACTTTCTTGGTTTAATTCAAACAACATATCAGCAATTTTATCACCATTTACACTGTCTAAGTTGCCTGTTGGTTCATCTGCAAACAACACTTTGGGTTCACAAATAAAAGCTCTGGCAATAGCCACTCGTTGCTGTTCACCACCTGATAATTGTTTAGGCAAATGATTTAATCGATGAGATAAACCAACGCGATTGAGCATGGTTTGGGCTTTCTGCTTGGCATCTTTCACCCCTGCAAGCTCTGCGGGTAGCATAACGTTTTCAAGCGCTGTTAAGGTATCAACCAGCATAAATGACTGAAAGATAAAACTGACTTTTTGCTTACGAAGCGCTGCTTTTTGCTCTTCATTTAATCCGGATAAGGCCACCCCATCCAACACTATCTCACCAGAGGTAGGTGTATCTAATGCTGCAAGTAAACCCAATAGTGTCGACTTACCTGAACCTGATGGTCCCAAAATGGCGATACTGTCTCCTTGCTTGACTTCTATATTAATGCCGTTGAGGATAGTCAACTCTCCCTCTTGGGTCACGACAGTTTTATTGAGGTTAGTTACAGTAATGGCACTGGTATTTCGATCGATATTATTAGACATACAATCCTTCTTATATTCGTCACTTAAACGCGTGCTTACCAGCGTGTTTATACTGATAGTTATGAGTGTACCGACCTATGCTGCCACGATTTTGATATTAGGTGATAGCTTAAGTGCAGGCTATGGCATGCCAGAAGATCAGGGATGGGTACAATTATTACGTAACCAGTTGCCTCAGCATCAGATAATTAATGGTTCTGTTAGTGGTGAAACAACGGCAGGAGGATTACGTAGACTCCCGAGTTTACTGGCTTCAAGCCAGCCAGACCTGATTGTCATTGAGCTAGGTGGTAATGATGGGTTGAGAGGTTTTCCACCAAATAAACTGAAATCAAATCTTACAAAAATCATTACCCTATCGCAGCAACAAGGCGCCAAGGTGTTATTAACTGAGATTATGGTACCACCGAATTACGGCCCGAGGTATGCCAAATCTTTTACTCAGATTTATCATCAGTTAGCCGAACAATATACTATTAAGTTAATCCCTTTTTTCATGCAAGATATTGCCACCGACAAAACGCTTATGCAGCGCGATGGCATTCATCCGAATGAACAAGCTCAAGACACTATTACGCAGTTAATGTTACCTTGGATCACACAAGTTTTATCCGAGTAAACACTTAAATTTGAACAAGTTTTGTTCGACATGTTAAAAACATTTTAATAAAGTGATCGAAAGTCATTTTAATTTAAGCATCAATGTTTAAAATGGACACTCAGCAAGCGCATTAAATAAGCATAAACATATAACGATAAACTTTAGACAACAACTAAGGCAATAAGGAAATAATATGTCCGTCAGTCGTCAAAAAAAAGTATACTTGCCAACAGCAACACGTAAAAATCAATACATTACCATTGGTTTTCCGTTAACTGATGAATATCTTAATGCATACAGTGATTTAGAAACTTGTTACGATGAATTTAGCAAACTCGTCTATCAACTAGCCGAAAAGCAAGAATTGTACAACGTGCACGTTGTCACTACCGATAAATTACCTATGGTACGCTTCCACAGTGAAGCTTATTGCTTAACCACAGATGAGCAATTACGTTTTTTCTATAACCCAGCCCACCATGAGGCTAACCGTTTACACAGCGTTGCAGGCTTTAGAGCTAGAAAACTTAGAATTGTATTTTTAGCCACTGGCAATGACCTTCGCAGTAATTCGGCTGAGTTTCACTCTCATGTACAAAAATTTATAGCTGAATTAAAACCATTATTACCCGTTAAAAATGTGCCAATTAAAGTCCGTGACCACCAGCATATTTCTTATGATTTCTTTGCTAAAGCAAAAGGACTAAAAGAAACCTACGGTTATAAATTACGCGCTGTTGATAGTCGCTATCACCGACGTCATTGCGAGCTACCAGAAAATGTCAGCACGCTCAATTATGTCACCATAAACATTCCAGTTGACCGCCGCATCAAAAAGCAGTTACTCGCAAATGATACCACCGACTTTACCAGTGTTTATCAAAAGGTATGTGACAAGTTTATCGAAGCGACTAAAAGCAAACAGCTTAATCGTGTTGCGGTGGTTGCCAACGGCAAAATACCACTTGTACGTAACAGTAAGTATGAGCAATTAACCAGTACTAACGAATTTCAGATGGTTGGGTTTGATCCTCATGCAGAATCACCAGAGCCGATTTGCCACTGGGATGCGAACAAGCTTGTAGACGTTTTCCGATTTGTGATTGTCGCAGGTAAAAGCGATGAAACGGACGAAGGCTATGGTCGTTTTATGAATCAAGTTGAAGAAGCTATACGTGTATTTACCAATGAGTTCGACATTGATAAAGAACACGCCGATGTCATTTTACGTTTCCATCAACACATCAGTTACAAAGCTTAGTCACTCATAAGCTTACAGTATAAAAAACGACAGCCTAGGCTGTCGTTTTTGTTTTTAATCAATTGCGTTGTGGTGATGTTGCTGTACTACACCGATTGATTACGCTCCGCAAAACGATTCATCATAGTGGTCACTGATAGTGAAACGCCATGAGCAATTTTATCCGCTAGCTTTTTCTTCATTTGATATTGAATTTTAATCACTTGATGGGTGTTAACCAAGTCTAAAATTACATCATCGCTGGTAGAAACCGCATCGATAAGCCCTAAGTCAATTGCTTGCTGGCCATACCAATGTTCGCCAGTGGCAACTTTAGCAATGTCCATATTAGGACGATAACGGCCGACAAACTCTTTAAAAAGCACGTGAGTTTCTTCTAATTCCTGTTGGAACTTAGCTCTGCCTTCATCAGTGTTTTCACCAAAAACGGTTAAAGTACGTTTAAAGTTACCTGCGGTGTGCTGTTCATAATCAATATCATGATTTTTTAACAAACGATTAAAGTTTGGTATTTGCGCAATCACCCCAATTGAGCCCACTATCGCAAACGGTGCGGCGTAAACCTTATTAGCCACACACGCCATCATATAGCCACCACTTGCAGCCACTTTATCCACGCAAATCGATAATGGGATATTAGCTTGACGCAAACGATCTAACTGACTTGACGCTAGGCCATACCCATGAACCATACCGCCACCACTTTCAACATTGACCAATACTTGGTCATCTTTATCTGCGATGGTTATAATAGCGGTCACTTCTTCGCGTAATGACGCGACTTCATTGGCATCTATACTGCCTTTAAAATCAATAACGAATACTTTGCCTTTGGTTAAGTTTTGTTTCTCAGCCGCTTTTTCGGCTGCTTTTACTTGCTTTTCATAGGCTTTAAATTGCTTTTTAGGCAGTAACTCTTCTTTCAACTGATGCTTTAACTGCATAAGCTCATCTGAAATATCAGTCAATCTTAGCTCACCTTTATCAGATTTGTTTTTCATGCTTGCTGCCAGCACAAATATTACTACCGCTAAAATAGCGACAACAATGGTTACCGCTTTTGCTAAAAACAGGCCGTATTCATATAAAAATTCCAAAACTCGCTCCATACAGGGATGACAATCTTGCGGTATTTTAACAGTAATAACCGACAAGTAGACAATAAAAAACCCAGCTAATTGCTGGGTTTCTTAAGATATTGCGTACTAAATAGTAAACATTAGTTACAGCTTTGGATCACATCGCTGTTACTCACAACAATCGTAGCTTGTCCTAAACCTGCTGTTTTTGCAAAACCAGCAACTTGAGACTGCATTTCAACAGTCGCAGCAAGAGCCATTCCGTCTGTTACACCATCTACTTCACCTGGGCTAACAATCGAACTGTGATGGCCTTTAGAGAAGCGTACAGCACCAGAGCCTGGCATTGTAGTATCAACACATCCTAGCGCTAGCGAGGTAATTAACGGTTCAGTACCCGATAATGGGAAACCTTCAACGCTGTTAGGTAATGTTTGGTCACCTAAGTTGCCTGCCCCATCGCCAACCACTTCAATTAAATGCACTGGTAAACCAGTAGCCGCTAATTTTTCGCCATGGTTAATTGGGTCCGCAGAATCGACAGCTGTTTGCACTGCAAAAGCAAATGTTGGTATAAACTCAGCATACACTGCTTGAACTAAAGCAGCATACTCGGCACTACCTTCCTCATAACCTGCAGTATTTGCAGCAGTCACGAGAGCGGCAAACGTACTAGACGCGGTGACATTGGCGAATAACTGTGGACCAAATGCAGCAGAACCCGCAAATGCACCAGCTAAACCACCAGCAGGCGCCACTAACGATGTTGCATTAATAGCATAAGCGTTAGGTAAAGCATCACCCGTCATAGGATTAACTAATCCAGTACTAGCATAAGTAGAGAATGTAGTGCCAACAATGCCACCTAAACTCAAACCTTGTGCACTGATTTTAGACACATCAAATACTTGAGGTTGATTTGCCGCAGCGAGTTGTTGCGCCATTCCAGTCAATAATAATCTTAACCCTAATTGGTCTAAGGTTGCTTGACGGAAATTGTCACGCACAGTCAATGTGCTGGCGATGTTAACAAACACTAATGGGTTACCATTGGTGAACGCATTAGGCTTACCGACTACAGGACCAAAAGCTGGGGCTGTTGCAGATATCTCATAAGTGCCGTCTTTGTCTAAATCAAATGAACGAGCACCGTGCAATGGCATATCAATCGCAATAGTGGCAACACCAGCTGCAGCGTATGTACCCGCATAAGCTAGTGCCATTTCTTTACCACCACCTAAACCATGCATTGCGATTGTGGTTGGCCAACCACTTGTTGGAGGCACAAAAGTTCCACCTTGCGCAGCGGTAAATGCTGCAAGCTTAGCCGCATTCGGTAAGGTAATTTGAACTGAAACAGTTTCATAACCTTTGATAGCCGGAATAGGGTTAAACTTGGTTAAATGTTTCGTTTTATCTGCAGCAGTACCGTCATCAAGTTTCCACTGTTTACCTGCAAGCAATGCAGGATTACCCAACGCAGCTTGAGGATCTACACCGTTATCAGATGCTTGTGCAAAAAAGTTAGCTTGGCTTAATGTACCCGCCTGTAAAGCTAGCAATACCGACACAGGACTGTCACCTTGAGCAAACCAACGGCCATTAGGTGCTGTTGGAGCACCATCGACGATTGGGATCACACAGCCAGCTGATGAACAATCACCGTAGATTGGCAGTTTAATTTTGGCTGTATAAAGATCAGCCATATCGGCGACTACATAGGCTGCACCCGATGCTGGCGTTAACCCAGCAGCCTGAGCAACTGTCAATCCTGTTGGTGTAGGTGCTTGCACAAATGAAGGTGTGTAAGCAGGATTAGAAGCCATCAATAATTTAGTGGTTTCATACACATCAGCGACTGACTGAGTGGTAAATAAACCTGAAAAACTAATCGATTCAGGATCAACACCGTGTGTTTCAGCAACACCTTTTTCATAACTGTTGACCAGATACTGCAGCATTTTTTGTTGTTCTGTTTCAAGCTGCTGTGTTTCAAAATCTAACTTTAACAGACCATAAGTTGTTGACGGAGCAATAGCACGGCCTAGCGAGTCTTGAATAAGATCGGTAGTCACATAGATATAAGACTGACCAGCTTTTAATGGTTTAATCGGTACTATGGCAACTTTATTGCCTGATGCTTTTGATACAAAATCAACACCAAATTGAAGCTCTTCACCTACTTTACAAGCTGAAACTGAAGGTGCTGATTTACACTCAGCATCACTTGATAATGCTCCGCCCACCGTCGCTTCAAACATACGCACCGCACCAGGTTGAAACACAGAAGCTGCATCTAACGTTAATGCATTGCCCTGTAAATCATTAGCAAGTTCGACAGTAATTGAAATTGGTGAACTAGTTGACCATCCATCTAATGCACCTAATGCAATTTGAGGATCAGTATAGTTACCGCTGGCTTCGCCAGGGATAGATAATGTGCCATCAGTGGTTCCACTGAAGAGTAAGTCGTTTGGTAATGGTACTTTGCTATTAGCAGGATCAAACTGCATATGTGAAACAGGCACTAACGGCTCAGCATTATCTACTGCTTCGTTAAAACTGTCACCACCACATGCTGTCAAGCCAAGAGCAGATGTTATTGCAACACCCAAAATGAGTCTTTTCATCTTTTTTCCCCAAATCTTGTTTTAATAATTTTGTTTTCCCCAAGAATTGGTCACAATAGTCCTATCATGCGACCATAAGGACTTATGTTAGTCCTTAACTATTCTCAAGTTAACGTAAAATTATTGAGTTAGCTACAAGTTTGTTACATGCAAATGACCTATTCTCATACAATTATTAATCATTTGTTTCAAACGGTCGTTTATTTTTTATCCGGTACTAGATTTGACGGGCGATTGCGCTAAGAGGAAATAATCAATCATGTTGGAATATCAAGCTGCAAAAGATTTACTCAATAACAAAACAATCTTGGTTACGGGCGCTGGAGACGGTATTGGTCGTGCAGCATCAATCGAATTTGCCAAACACGGCGCAACGGTAATTTTGCTCGGTAAGACCGTTAAAAAACTCGAAAACGTATACGATGAAATTGTTAATGCCGGTTATCCAAAGCCAGCCATTGTACCGTTAGATATGAAAGGCGCGACCGAACAGAATTATATTGATATGGCAGACACCATTGCCGAGCAGTTTGGTCATTTAGATGGTTTATTGCATAACGCATCTCAGTTGGGGGCATTAGGTCCATTTGAGCATATCGATTTAACCTCGCTTGAAACCATTTTAAAGGTCAATGTCACGGCTCAAGCCATCATGACCAAGTCATTATTGCCTATTATGCGTAAAGCCGAGCATGCTTCAATTGTGTTTACTTCTAGCGGTGTTGGACGTAAAGGTCGTGCTTATTGGGGACCTTATGCATTTTCTAAATTTGCCACCGAAGGCATGATGCAAGTATTAGCTGATGAATGTGACAATACCTCTGTAAGGGTTAATAGTATTAACCCAGGCGCGACTCGTACAGAAATGCGTGCAAAAGCTTATCCTGCTGAAGATCCACAAACACTAAAAACAGCTGAACAAATTATGCCGACTTATTTATTCTTAATGGGTAATGAATCTATCGACACCAATGGCCAAGCACTTAATGCACAATAGTTAACCTGCATGAGTTAACCTGCATGAGTTAACCTGCATGAGTTAACCTGCATGAGTTAACCTGCATGAGTTAACCTGCATGAGTTAACCTGCATGAGTTAAGCTGCATTTGGGCTCGCTGAAATAAAAAACGGAAGCAATTGCTTCCGTTTTTGTATTAATAAGCGTCTCAGTTAGAAACTCATATTCTCGGTATTCTGGCTGACTAACTTTTCACCAATTCCTGTCACCATGGTTAACTGTTTCAGATCGGTAAATTTGCCGTTTTTGGTTCGATAGTCAACAATCGCTTTTGCTTTGGCTTGCCCAATACCTTTCAGCGCTTGTAATTCTTCAGCGCTGGCTTTATTGATATTGACCTTTTGCATAGCCGTTGACTTTTTCTCCATCGATTTTGTGGCTTGTTTTGTGGGCTCTGCCATTGTCTTTACCGTTTCAGCGGCGTAAGAATGACTACTTAGCAAGCAACATAAACCCATTAATAATGCAGTTAATGACAATGATTTCATTAGATTCTCCTTTCTTTCCTTAGTTTGCTGGTATGCGTCCTTCTCCATTACCAAGCTCGAACGATTCAGAACGCTATACGTTTTCCGAATCGGAGGCTAACTGTAGTCAACAAAATTGAATTGTACAAAAAAAACACTAATTTATTCGCTATTATCAGCTGACTGAGTTTGTTTCTGTTTATTTTTAGACATCATTGACGAAGTAAACTGCTTTAATTCACCGAGTAAATGTTGATGAACGTGGGATAATTTAGGCTTGTTGTGTTTGTTAAATGCAATCGGCCGGCACAAGCTCATGGCTTGATAACCTAACCTTGCGGTAAGTAAACCACCACCAAGTCCTTGTGCAATCCGAGCAGACACCTTGCCGGTCATTTCTACTGATAATAATTGGGTACCTAAATCGGTAATCACCTCGGTACTGCCAGCATAAATAATATTCGTCACAATACTACGAATCAGTTTTATGCGGCTCCAGTAACCCAGCTCCACGGCATAAATGGCAGCGACTTCATTAATCATTTTTTGATTTCGCCACAAGATAATAGCCATATCCAGCGCAGCTAAAGGGCTTGCGGCTAATAATAATGCCGACTCAGCAGCAAAGCGGTTAACGCGTTTCTTGGCCAGTAAATCGCGCTCGGATAACACGATATCTTCGAATAACAACACGATTTCTGCATCATTATGTTCATGGCTACAAGCTTGTAAATATTGTTGTTTAGCCTGATTATTTGGGTATTTGGCTAATATTGGTGCCAAAAACGTTTTGGCTTCGCCCATTTGCATGCTTTGGGATAATCGTTCAGCTGTGCTTTGATGATCACTGACTTGTTTAAGATTAACCAACTTACGCCATTCTTTAATCGTAATGACCGTGGCCCATAAGCTAACAATGGATAACACAGAAGCATAAAAACCAAATAACCACGGACTTTGTTGAAAAGAGTCAAGTAACCCCATCACGGTTTGTACGATAACCAATAACACCAAACCAATTACCGATAATATAGCCAATAACGACCAACGCTTAGCCTTTGCAGGTTTAATGCTGTCTTCCATTGCTGCTGGCAATTCTGTTAGCGATTGCTCACAAATAAAGTCAACTTCTTCAAATGATTTAGTCGGCTTAATTGCTTCTTCAGCCGATTGAATCTCATCTGTCACAATAAGATCTGACTCGGTAAATATTTGCGATTTTTTTATCGGCGAATTACGTGTAGGTTCATTCATAACTAATGCTCACATTTATTCTCAAAATAAAACCATTAAGACAATTTATCGCCTAATAGAAACTCCAAGAGATGGTCGAGACGAATGTGTTCGAATTGCGGATTATTATCGTGGATATGGCTCAAATTGGGCGGTAGAAAAGCACTAAAGCTAAACCCTTGTTGTTGCCAAAACTCTGCATCGGGTAATGATGTGGGCACATCTCCTGGGTATACGGTGACTTGCTTACCATCAAGCCCAGTGCCTTTTACCACTTCTTGTTGAACACCCTCTATATTAACCATCCCGTGTTGAGTAGCCTTAATAGCACTTATCGCCATGGTTTCAACTTCACTGCCTTCAAAGTTGGCATAATGCTGGCTTTGTTGCAGCATTGCGGTTAACAAACTAAGCACATGGCTTTGCTGATCACGGGTCACTCTGTCTACTTGGCTGGCAGCAAATAACACTTTGTCTATCCGCGGTGAAAATAAACGTTTAATTAAGCTCGACTGGCCAAACTGAAAACTTTCCATAATGCTGTTTAATGCGCGCCCCATGTCATTAAACTGTGCCTGACCATGATTAAGTGCGTTTAAACAATCAACCAACACTAGTTGGCGATCAAATCGAGAAAAGTAGTCGCGGTAAAATGGCTTAACAACTTGTGATACGTACTGCTCATAACGGCGCTTAAGGACATGATAATTTGAATCGCTTGGGCTTGCTGATAATTCTGAGTGCTGAATTGGGCTTAAGGTAAGCAATGGGAAAAATGTCAATAACGGGGTATTTTCGTATTCGCCCGGTAACAACATACGCCCTGGTTGAGCGTGATAAAATCCCTGTTGTCTAACCAAGTCGACTAATAAAGTTTGATACAAGTCAGCAATGTGCTTAAGGTGCTGTTCATCAGCTAATTGGCTTAACTCTAATGTCTCTACAGCTTGATTGAATGCGCTAAATAAGGGCGAGTGACGTAAACATGCCACATTAACCTGTTGTGATAAACACCATTGAGTAAAATCTTGTTTAAGCATCGGTAAATCAAGTAACCACTCACCTGGATAATCAACAATATCTACGTACAAGGTTGCGGTATCTGTTAATTTAGCTAACAAACCTTGTTGAGGCTGATACTTAATGGCTAAACGTAATTCGGTAATGTTTTTGGTTGAAGCAGGCCAATAAGGAGGCGACGAACATAATGCATTCATTGCACCTTGATAATCAAAACTGGCAATGTCTAAATCAGGTTGCATAGCGCGATTGACAGCAATTAACCGACCTTCGCGTGCCACTTGCCATAATGGTAAAGGATTGTGCTTGGCGCCTTTTCCTGCATGCAATAACTGATTTACTAAGCCACTAATAAAAGCGGTTTTACCTGCACCGGATAACCCAGTGACGGCTAATCTGACATGACGATCGGTACTGCGGTTAACAATAGACTGAGCGGTTTGGCTGACTTTAAACAAGGAACGATCTAAAAATCTCATGATGGCTGATGGCTCCCCAAAAAACACGGGCGGATAACCGCCCATTAGAAGGATTAAAGACTATTGATTTGGCGTTTAAGATCAAAGTTGTCTGAGGTGACATGTTCTTCGAGTCGTCTTAAACGGAGTTCTAATCCGTTAAATTGACGATTAACATCAAACAATGCTTGCTTTGCAGGTTCACCTGCTTGCCAAATTTTCTTTTTAATTTCAATATCTTTGTGATTTTCTTTGTTGTCTAAGTTTTGTGGTTTGATGTCTAATATCATCCATAAGGCAATATAAACAACAAACACAATCCCTGTTCCACCGAGTAAGAATATCGACACAGCAATGACTCGCACTAGCCATGTTTCAAAGTTAAAGTAATCTGCAATACCTGAACACACCCCAGCCACTTTACCATTTTTTGGGTTGCGGTATAGAGTACGACCATTAGATGGGACCATGTTTTGCTCTCCATTCTGGTGATTCAGTATCTAAAATCGCTTCTAATGTTTCAATGCGACCGCTCATTTTTTCAGCTTTCGCAATGAGACCATTAAGCTGGTTAAATTCTTCCTCGGTGAGCCCCTGGCTCACTTGTCGCTTACTGCGATAATGAAGAACCAACCAGATAGGTGCCACAACAACCATAAAGATGATAATTGGTGCAATAAGAAGATCCATATCCATAACTCACCTCTGAATAAATTTACGCTTTAGATTTAGGTTGTGCTTTCGCACTCATTTTTGCTTTTAATGCTGCTAATTCATCATTGACAGAATCTTCTGCTTCTAATGCTGCAAACTCGTCAGCTAGAACGTTCTTTTTACCTAAATCATATGATTCTACTTGTGCCTCAAGTCCTTCAACTCGGCGCTCGTATTGTTCAAACTTCATCATTGCATCATCGATTTTGCTTGAATCAAGCTGCTTTTTGACTTCTAAACGTGAAGTGGCAGTTTGCTTACGCATAATGATGGTTTTTTGACGAGCACGAGCATCATTCAATTTTTCTTGAAGTTGAGCGATTTCATCTTTTAAACGAGCGACATGCTCTTCAACAACTTGCAGTTCCATCTCAAGTGTTTGCAATAAACCAACCGTTTTTTGCTTTTCACTCAACGCGGCTTTGGCTAAGTCTTCACGATCTTTGGATAACGCTAACTCAGCTTTATTCTGCCAATCTTGAACTTGCTCTTGAACACGAGCAATCCGGCGAAGTAATTCTTTTTTCTCTGCCAATACTTTAGCGGAGGTTGAACGTACTTCAACAAGTGTGTCTTCCATTTCTTGAATGATAAGACGGACCATTTTTTCTGGATCTTCGGCTTTATCAAGTATTGCGCTGATATTTGAATTAACGATATCTGCGAAGCGAGAGAAAATTCCCATAATGTGTTCCTCAAAATTAACGTGGATGTCGCAGTTGGTATTACACATTACGTGCCAACATTTACAAATGCAACAACATCATATACTTAAACAAATATTTAACTTTTGCTTTCTTTTAACACTCAAGCCATTTATTATGATTTTCACCAATTATTAGTCTAATTCACTAACAATTTTGCGAGTAAGCTAACTGTGAGCAAACAATTCCAGCAAGACAATCTCATCGGCCAATCTAATGCACTGCTTGAAGTATTAGAACATGTGTCTAAAGTCGCGCCATTATCTAAGCCGGTGCTCATTATTGGTGAACGCGGTACGGGTAAAGAATTAATTGCCGAACGACTACATTACTTATCCCCTCGTTGGGATCAAAGCTTTATTAAACTCAATTGTTCTTCATTAAGTGAAAACTTACTCGAAAGTGAACTCTTTGGCCATGAATCTGGTGCATTTACGGGTGCGAAAGGACGACACGAAGGCCGTTTTGAACGCGCCGATGGCGGAACACTGTTTTTAGATGAATTAGCCAACACTTCTGGATTAATCCAAGAAAAGTTGTTACGTGTCATCGAATATGGTGAATTTGAACGAGTCGGTGGCAGTAAAACGGTTCAATCTGATGTGCGACTGATTTGTGCCGCCAATGAAGATTTACCTACCTTGGCTGACAATGGTGAATTCCGAGCGGACTTACTCGATCGTTTAGCCTTTGATGTGATCACCTTGCCACCATTAAGACATAGAACCGAAGACATTATGCCATTGGCCGAACATTTTGCTATTAGCATGGCAAGGCAACTATCACTGGAATATTTTAGTGGTTTTAGTCCGTTGGCGGTAGAACAATTAATGATGCACAGCTGGCCAGGAAATATCCGGGAATTAAAGAATGTCGTCGAGCGAAGTGTTTACCGTGAAGGCGCTGATGGCCAAGAGATTGATCATATTATTTTAGATCCTTTTGCATCTCCCTATCGTCCTGTAAATCGCGTCAAAACCCGCGAACGTCAATTAAATCAAATAGAACATGCACCAACACCAGTGACGGAATCGGCTGAGTTAAATATTAAAACGGAAACATCTGTGGTGCTTAATAGCATCGAATTCCCGATAGATTTTAAAGAATACACCGAAAACAGCGAAATAGAACTATTGCAACGAGCATTAGCTGAAGGCCAATATAATCAGAAAAAAACCGCCGATTTGTTGGGCTTAAGCTACCATCAGCTTCGAGGTATTTTGAAAAAGTACAATTTACTCGACAAGAGCTGAATCAAGCTTGGATATGCTCATTGCCCCAATGCAATGAACACTGTTAAAATACCCACTCAAAGTCGATAAAAAATGATCACACTATGCCTGTTATAGTAAAACGCTGGTATCAGCAGATGTCTTTATGTCTCTCCAGCATCATGCTGGCTGCATGCGGACAAGTGCAATTGCCTTCTGGCCTTGTGTATTGCAGTGAAGGTAACCCTGAAAGCTTTAACCCTCAGCTTGTTACATCAGGCACCACTATTGATGCAACTTCACATCAAATTTACAGTAGACTCGTCAATTACAGCCAAGAAAAAGCCGAAATCACACCTGGTTTGGCGACATCATGGCAGGTGTCCGATGATGGTTTAAATTATCTATTTACTTTACGTCAACATGTGAGTTTTCATAAGACCCGCCATTTTACTCCAGCAAGAGACTTTAATGCAGATGATGTGTTGTTTTCGTTTAATCGGATTATTGATCCACTGCATCCCTATCACTTAGTCAGTAGAACCGGTTATCCATTTTTTCAAAGCATTGGTTTTGCTGATTTAATTGGCTACATTGAAAAAGTAAACGACTACCAGGTTATGTTTCATTTAACTCGGAAAGACGCTTCTTTTTTATCTAATTTGGCCACTGACTTTGCCGTAGTGTTGTCGGCAGAATATGGTTATCAACTGTTAGCGCAAGGCACACCTGAAGATATCGATTATTACGCGGTAGGCACAGGACCTTTTCAGCTTAGCCAGTATGTGAAAAATGAATATATTCGCTACAAAAAGAATCCAGTTTATTGGGGCCCTAAGGTCGAGCTTGATCAATTAGTGTTTGATATCACCCCCAGAAGCACTGCACGTATTGCTAAATTAATTACCGGAGACTGCAGCGTTTCAGCATTACCTAAAGCTGGTGAACTGGCAGTGCTTGACCAACATAAAGATATTATTATCGATGCAAAACCTGGATTGAACGTCGCATTTTGGGCCTTTAACACTCAAAAACCGCCATTAGATGATGTTCGTGTAAGACGCGCACTTGCGCATGCTATCGATAAAAATAATATTCTAGACGTGGTATATAACGATACCGCTGTCGAAGCGACAGGCGTTTTACCTCCGGCATCTTGGGCTTACAGCAAAAACTTATCTCCAAATGAATATAACCCTGAAAAAGCCAAAGTATTACTGCACCAAGCAGGTGTATCTAACTTATCCATTAATGTGTGGGCCATGCCAGTGGCGCGAATTTATAATCCGAGTGCATTGAAAACAGCGGAGCTCATTCAGGCCGATCTAGCCCGTATTGGCGTAAAACTGAATATCATTAGCTATGATTGGAGTGTATTCACCCAGAAGTTAGCCAGTTCCAATTATGATTCAGTGCTTATTGGTTGGAATGCGGATAATAGCGATCCTGATAACTTTTTCACTCCACTATTAAGCTGCGCCGCATTAGCTTCTAATAATAATCGCTCTCGTTGGTGCAACAAAGACTTTGAACATCTGTTAACCCAAGCTCAGAGCGTATCGACTCAACCTGAACGCAAAGCATTTTATCAATCCGCAGAAGCCATTATTAGCGATCAAGTTCCGCTAGTAACAATCGCACATGCCAAAAAAGTGGTGTTGAAAAAGAGCAATATTACCGCCATGCAAATTAGGCCTTATGGCGGTATTTCCTTCGCCAAAACAACTCAAGCAATAGAGGGAACTGAATAAATGTGGCGTTATCTTTTTAGTCGCATAACCCTGTTTATGGCCACTTCGCTAGTCATGGTGGCCGTACTCTTTATGGCATCAGGACAGTTTCCTGTCAGTAAAGCGTATTCTCTGTCTGGGGTTCAATATCCCACGCTTGAACAACAACAGCAAATAGAGCAAGACTATCAACTAAATGATAACCAATTACTGCAGTTTACCGCATACTTGCGCCAGCGCTTATCGGGTAACTTTGGTATTTCCAGTAACTCACAGCAAGAGGTATTGGAGGAGCTTGAAGCAGTACTACCTGCGTCTTTTGAATTATCATTATTTTCTGGTTTTATTGCCGTGTTTTTTGGCGTGCCCATTGGCGTGCTAGCCGCATTAGGTAATAACAAAGCACTGCAACGCAGTATTTTAGCCATCACCTTAACAGGCTATTCTATTCCGGTATTTTGGCTCGGCTTGACCTTATCTATGTGGTTTGGGGTTAATCTCGGCTGGCTGCCTATTTCAGGCCAAATCAATTTACTTTATGAAATTGAACCTGTGACAGGTTTTATGCTGGTCGACACTTTATTATCCGATTCTAGTTATCGCATTCCGGCGTTTCATGATGCTTTATTACACTTGATTTTACCGGCGGTCACTTTAGCGGTACTTCCTTTTACATTGGTAGTGAGGATCACCCGGCAAGCCATTTTAAATGTGATGAATCAAACCTATATCCGCGCCGCTGAAGCTCGCGGTTTACACACGGCTAAAATTCTACTCCGTCATGTTTTGCCCAATGCCTTAATTCCGGTAATAAAAAGTATTGGTTTAATGCTGGGATCATTTGCCAGCTATGGCATTGTGGTTGAAGTGATATTTTCGTGGCCTGGTGTTGGCAGTTGGTTAGTGTCGGGCATTTATCAGCGTGACTATACTGTTATTCAAGCGGGTATCTTATCTGTTTCATTATTAATTATTTTCTTAAGCATTTTGATTGATTTACTGCATACCGCAATCAATCCAATGAGCAGAAAGGAATTGTATGCCTCGAATTAAAATATACCAAGAAGACCATATAGCCTCGCCTATGTGGCGAATGTGGCAAACATTTTCTGCTAACCCATTTGCGGTGATCGGTCTATGGGCAGTGATTTTTTTATTAATATTAACTATTTTCGCCCCGTTTATAGCGCCTTATTCAGCAGAGATGCAAGACCAACAAGTATTACTTTTACCGCCATCATGGGATCCAGCAGGTACTGTAGAACACTTCCTTGGAACTGACGATCTAGGACGAGATATTTTTAGTCGAATCTTACACGGCGTACAATTAACCTTTGGCATGTCATTATTAATTGTTACTGCATCGCTGATATTTGGTTTTATTATTGGTTCTCTTTCAGGAATGATGCACGGCATAAAGTCGAGTGTGTTAAGCCACTTGCTCGATGCATTACTGTCTATCCCATCGTTATTAATGGCTATTCTAGTGGTTGCTGTCATGGGACCTGGGCTTAATAATGTGTTTTGGGGCGTTGGGATTGCGATGGTTCCACAATTTGTGCGTGCTATCCATCTAGCGGTTCATGAAGAGCTTCAAAAAGAGTATGTTACCGCAGCCAAATTAGACGGTGCCAACTCGTTACAAGTTTTTTGGTATGTCATCATGCCCAATGTATGGGATGTGGTGATTATTCAGGTCACTATGGCAATATCTGCCGCAATACTCGATATTGCCGCTCTCGGTTTTTTAAACCTTGGTGCACAAGCACCGAGTCCAGAATGGGGTGCAATGGTCGCACAAGGGCTTGATAATTTACTGCTTGCGCCTTGGACCGTTACTATCCCAGGTGTCGCGATTTTGTTTACTGTATTATCGGTCAACTTAGTCGGCGATGGTTTACGTTCTGCGCTTGCACCGATAAGAAATTAACCTATGCCTTTACTCGATATTCGTAATCTCACCATTGAATTAGATACACCTGAGGGCACTGTGAAAGTGCTCGAAAAAGTCAGTTTGACTATTAATCCAGGTGAAATCCATGGACTTGTTGGCGAATCTGGCTCTGGGCGCAGTTTATTGGCCAAAGCGATTCTAGGCGTACTAGGTCCTAATTGGCATATTATTGCTGACCGTATGATGTGGGATGGAAAAAACTTATTAGAAATGAGTTCCAAGCAACGACGCTGCCTGATGGGCAGTGAAATGGCGATGATTTTCCAAGACCCTTCTGGCAGTTTAGATCCGGTTAAAACCATTGGCAGTCAATTGATTGAAGCTATGGTACCCAACAAAAATATTCCTTTTTGGCGACGTGGAAAGGCGACCTATTTAAACGCGCAGAAATGGCTCCACAAAGTCGGTATAAAAAAACCAAAACAACTGATGAAGTGCTATCCATGGGAATTGTCTGAGGGCGAATGCCAAAAAGTGATGATTGCGATGGCTGTGGCGAATCATCCTAAATTGCTGATTGCCGATGAGCCAACCAACTCAATGGAGCTCAACACCCAAGCGCAAATTTTCAGACTATTGTCGCAACTCAATCAACTGCAAAACGTGTCTATTTTATTGGTTAGCCATGAGTTAGAAACCATGGTGCACTGGTGTGATAACTTAACGATTTTGTACAGTGGTCAAGTTATGGAATCAGGCCCTGTTAGCGAAATGGTAGCAATGCCTTATCATCCTTACACACGGGCATTATTAAAAAATCTACCTGACCATACTGAAAAAATGCGTCATAAAGCTAACTTACCCACACTGCAAGGCTCTTCGCCGTCGATGCAGCATTTACCAGCCGGTTGTCGGCTTGGTCCACGTTGCCCAGAAGCCCAACGCCAATGTGTAAAACAGCCTAATCTTGAACATATTAAAGACCGCTATTTTGCCTGCCATTTCCCTTATAAAAGTGAGCAAGAAGATGACGATGCCATTGCTTAAAGTAACCGACTTAAGTAAACAATACTTAACCGGTTATAAGCATTTTAAACCTCAATATTATCAGGCTCTCTCTCCGGTTTCATTTGAACTCGGTCGTGGTGAAACCTTGGCTATTGTGGGGTCGGTCGGCTCGGGTAAAAGTACCCTCGCCCGAATTCTAGTGGGTGCTGAACAACGCAGTGGCGGCGACATATTTTTTGAAGGTGAAGCTTTAGAAACACGTAATTTAAAACAACGGTGTCGGTTGATCCGGATGATTTTCCAAGATCCGACAACCTCGCTTAATCCACGTTTATCGATTGGTAACTTACTTAAAGAACCGTTACGGTTTAATACCCAATTAAGTTCAACTGAACGAAAAACATTGGTGATTGAAACCTTAAGAAAAGTCGGCTTATTACCTGAACACGCAGAGTTTTATCCACACATGATTTCCGAAGGCCAAAAACAGCGTGTCGCTGTTGCACGTGCCTTAATGCTTAACCCTAAAATTATTATTGCAGATGAAGCACTAACGGCTTTAGATTTATCGGTCCGGTCTCAGATTATTAATTTGCTATTAAAGCTGCAAAAAGAGATGGGATTATCGTATATTTTTGTATCACATAATCTGAATATTATTCGTCATGTTAGCGATAAAATTATGGTGTTGCAAAATGGTCATATGGTCGAGAAGTCTACTACTGAGGCCTTATTTACTTCACCACAACATGAATACACCCAACGACTCATTCAAGAACAAAGTCAATTTATGCAAAAGCGCTAAACTGCTCCAACCACTGTGGTTTTGAGGGCGTTTTAGAAAAAATCAGTGCCAATTGGCCGTCGAACTATTTATCCTAGAGCCAATGTTAAAGGAAGAAGCTTAAATATGATTATTAAACCTAAAATTCGTGGCTTTATTTGTACAACTACTCATCCAGTAGGTTGTGAAGCCAACGTTAAAGAACAAATCGAACTCATTAAGGCCAAAGGCAAAATTGCTAATGGGCCTAGAAAAGTATTAGTGGTCGGTTCTTCAAGTGGCTATGGCCTTTCGTCTCGTATCACCTCAGCATTTGGTTGCGACGCTGCCACTATTGGTGTGTTTTTCGAAAAACCAAGCTCTGAAACCAAACCCGGTACAGCAGGTTGGTACAACACTGCGGCATTTGATAAGTTTGCTAAAGTAGAAGGCTTGTATTCAAAAAGCATTAATTGCGATGCATTCAGCCATCAAGCAAAGCAACAAGTCATTGAGCTTATCAAGCAAGATTTAGGTCAAATCGACATGGTGGTTTACTCACTGGCTTCTCCAGTACGTAAAATGCCTGACACCGGTGAAGTTATCCGTTCATCACTTAAGCCAATTGGCCAAACGTATACTGCCACGGCTGTTGATACCAATAAAAATACCATTATCGACACTTCTGTAGAGCCAGCGACTGAGCAAGAAATTGCTGATACCGTCACGGTAATGGGCGGCCAAGATTGGGAATTATGGATGAGTGCGCTAAGCGACGCTGGCGTATTAGCTGACAATTGCAAAACGGTTGCTTATAGTTACATTGGTACCGAATTGACTTGGCCTATTTATTGGCATGGCGCTTTAGGCAAAGCCAAAATGGATTTAGATCGTGCAGCTCACGCCCTTGATAGCAAATTATCAGCTACTGGTGGCTCAGCTAACGTTGCAGTGTTAAAAAGTGTCGTGACTCAAGCGAGCTCAGCAATTCCAGTAATGCCACTTTACATCGCCATGGTATTTAAGAAAATGCGCCAAGAAGGCTTACATGAAGACTGTATTGAACAAATATACCGTTTATTCAGTGAACGCCTATACCGTGTTGATGGCCAAGCACCAGCTGTTGATGGCGAAAATCGCTTACGCCTTGATGACTGGGAACTTCGCGAAGAAATCCAGCAGCATTGTCGTGATTTATGGCCGTTAGTGACCACAGAAAATTTAAGCGAACTCACTGACTATGATGAATACAAACAAGAGTTTTTAAAGCTGTTCGGTTTTGGTATTGATGGTATCGATTATGAAGCAGACGTGAATCCTAATGTGACATTTGATGTAATTGAATTATAACAATTGAACCTGAGCTTAAACTTTAGAAAACAATAAGCTAAGTTACACAAGTAAAAGCCGTAATGCCCAGCATTACGGCTTTTTTATTGCGTTATTATCATAGCTAATGTTATTGCCATTATAGTGATTATAATTGCGATACTCACTGTCACTACTGGTACAAATTTGGCGTAAAAAAAGGGTTAAGCCATATGGCTTAACCCAAAAGTAACGCAAGGGATAAAAAGATGTAGTTAAACTATTTTGTCTCTAGAGCATGTTTGGCGGCGTTATCTCCTGCAATTCGACCAAATACCACAGTATCAGCTATCGCATTACCACCTAAACGGTTAAACCCATGTACACCACCAGTAACTTCACCTGCAGCAAACAAACCAACAATTGGCTTACTTTGAAGATCAAGCACTGAAGCATCAGTGTCAATAGCAACTCCGCCCATAGTGTGATGTATACCTGGAGCTACTTTTACAGCGTAATAAGGGCTTTGTGTCATATTTAATGGCATATCCTTACGACCAAACGCAGTGTCTTCACCTGTTTTGACATAACCATTGTAGTCAGATACTGTTTTCGCTAAATCAGCGACTTTCATACCTGTGCTCTTAGCTAACTGTTCAATAGTATCGCCTTTATAAAGCATTTCTAAATGGTCGTAGCCGCGTACCATTTTGGCTTTTTTGTATAACTGGTTATCAAAAATAATCCAAGCAAACTTACCTGGTTGTTTTAAGATGGCATCAGATGCTTTATCACGAGTTGTTAACTCGCTAACAAAACGGTTACCATCTTTGTTCACCATCACAGCGCCCACACCACGTACCGTTTCTGAAATCAGAATACGACTGTCTTTACCTATGGTTGGGTGAGCTTGAACCCAATCGATATCTGTCATGCTAGCGCCAATATCTTTTGCCATCAACACACCATCACCAGTGGCTGTAATGTTGTTTGAGCTGGTCATGTCTTTCATTGTTGGACGGTAATAAGCAATCATTTCTTTATTCATGCCGTAACCACCTGTTGCTAACACAACTGATTTAGCACCAATCATGTAATAGCCAGTATGTTTACCATGAACAACCGCACCGACAACATTGCGTTCATCATTGATAACAAGTTTCACAACCCGAGAGTTTAGGCGAGTATCAATGCCCTGATCTTTAGCCGCTTGGCGTAAAGTATCAATAATTTCTGGACCAGAGCTTTTACCACCATGTGGACGGTGGGTTCGGTCAACACGAGCACCACCGGAGCGTTTTAAGTCTTCTAAGTTCGCGCCTAAGTCTTCTAACCATTTAACGGCACTAGCTGACTCTTCAGCAAGAATTGTCACTAATTTAATATCATTTTTCTGACGCCCGCCTTTCATCGTATCTTCGATAAACCATTCAACTTTATCATCAACACCATGAGCGGCTTGTTGAGGAGTCCCAACAGCATTAATACCACCAGCTGAAATCATAGAATTACCACCACTGAATGGCGCTTTTTCTACCAAAATAACATTGGCACCCGCTTTTTTAGCAGATAAAGAAGCATTAAAACCTGCGCTACCCGCACCCACAACTAATACTTGTGTTGTTTCGCGTGGACCAGCAGCAATCGCTTTTTGGATTTTTTCTTGATTCCATCCGTTGTCCCAAGGTTTTTTCTTCTTGGCATCAGAAAATGGCATTGGCTTGATATCAAATGAATGACATTCATTACAGTAAAATTGAGGTGCTTCATGGCCTTTATGGCAACTAGTACAGTTAATATCACCTAAATGTGAAGCATGTGGATCAAATTGCAATTTGTCATTAGCCAGTTCAGCGTAATCTCCGTGACATGATTTACACTGAGCATTTTCATGAGTTTCACTATCACTCACTTTAATAGGATCGGTGTGACAAGACTGGCAACTACCCATGTCAGCATGGAATGAACCCATGTCAGGAGTTTTAGCCATTGCAGTACCAGAAGAGAGCAACACTAATGCCATCGCTGATACCAGATATTTTAGTTTCATTTGTTCATTCCTTTCTTATTTGAATATTGACTTACTTTTTGTTAAGCGAAAGGTTACTCATAAAGAGATAGTAAAACTTAGACATATATCAAACTTGTCTTTTGGTTAAGTTATAGTGAAACCCTATTCAGACTTTCTTAAAACGCTCTAAAAACTTGAGTGCTGTGACCCACGTTAATATTCGTCTGTCAGTTAATCATTAACATTAATTTATGCTTTCACCCCAATACAGAAAGCAACTAATTTAGGTAATAATAATTAATGAGAAGAGATGATCATGAACACAAATAAAAACTTAGTTTCCATAGTATTACTTTCTGCATTATCGGTAACATCACTCAATGCATTAGCTGATTCACCCACTGCTTATGGCCGTTTAGATATCACATTAACTAATTCAGAGCACGGTTTCACCACCCAAAATAAAAAAGAAGGTACGGTACTTGAGAACAACTTTAGTCGAATTGGCGTTAAAGGGAGCGAGAAAATCAATGATGATTTTCAACTAGTTTATCAAATGGAAGTACAGGTAAATGGGGCAACAAACGAAGGTGACGATGAACTTTTTAGCGCAAGAAGTACCTATTTAGGGGTATCGTCCGATGCTGGTACTCTGTTAGTTGGTCGTAACGATACCGTCATGAAATCATCTAAAGGGGATGTTGAAGCGTTTGATCTTACCAACGCTGCTTATAACCGTATGATTGCCGGTCAAGACAGAAAAGCAGACGGTATTACATATTATTCACCCACCATTGCCGGTTTATTTACTGTTAATGGTACTTACCTAATGGATGACAACTATGAAGGTAATGATGAAACACAATATGCGTTGTCTGTTGTTGCCGGTGATAAGAAATTGAAAAACACTCGTTATTATATAGCAGGCGCATACAACACAATTGGTGGTGTTGATGCCTATCGTGGTGTTGGCCAAATCAAAATGGGCAAATTTGAAGTGGGTGGTCTTTATCAACATTCTGAAAGCCAAAGTTATGATGATAAAGAAGGAAATTCTTATTTTGTCGCCGTTAACTATGATTTAAATGGCGTAAACTTAAAAGTTGAATACGGTAAGGATGAAGCAGGCTTTGGTAAGTTCCTCAAATACAATTCAGCGGTAGCATCATCTGGTGATTACAATCAAGCCACTGACGTTGACATTACCTCACTTGTTTTCGGTGCTGATTACCAGTTATCAAAATCAACCATGCTTCAAGCACATTACGCTATGTATGACGGCGAATATCAAATCGCTAACTCAGGTGTCGTTATCGATCTTGAAGACGATAATATTGCAACTGTCGGCATAAGATTTAACTTCTAAAAATACTTTATACAAACAGTATAAAGCAACAACTGCCAAGCCAAGTTAGCTGTTATCAATACACTAACTTGGCTTTTGTCTGGTTAAACATATAGATAAAAGTTGCGCTTGTTAACGTTTTTAACATTTAGACTTACCCTTTTGTGCTGGCTTCCTTTTGGCACGATATACTCTATAAAACAGCCATCGTTGATCTACTTATGCGAATAACCTTAAAACAATTATCTATTTTTAAAGCGATTCATACCTGCGGCCAAATTTCAAAAGCAGCGATAGAACTACATATGTCAGTGCCAGCGGTGAGCATGGCCCTACGTGATTTAGAAGATTCGCTTGGCAGTCGCCTTTTTGAAAGAAGTAGCACAGGGCTTACCATTAATGATAATGGCGCTGTCATATTACCTTATGCCAATGAGATGCTGTCTAAAGGCATGGAATTAGAACATGTTTTTTCTCAAGGTAGCCCCATTAGAGGCAGTATAAAAGTGGGTTGCAGTAAAACAGCGGGCAACTATGTTTTATCTCGCAAAATTCCATTATTTAAACAACAACACCCTTCTGTTGATATCAAACTATTTATTAACAACAGCCTCAGCATTGAGAAAATGGTGGCTGAAAAAGAACTTGATCTCGGCTTTGTCGATGCAAAACCTGGACATAAGAATCTATTACATGAACCTTGGTTACAAGACCGATTGTGTATTATTACTGGCAAAGACAACCCACTAGTAACAGAAATGATTACTCCCGAGTTGTTATCTGAACAACTTTGGGTAATGGATGAAACGATTTCGGTATCGAGAATCCGCAATACTCAATTACTAAAAAGTGCACATGTAAATATTAAGCAAGAGTTATCCATGAACACTATGGGCGCAATTAAAAGAGCCGTTGGTACTGGAATAGGCATTAGTGTATTGCCTTTGTTAGCGGTAGAAGAGGAAGTGGCACGAGGAGAGTTAGTCGAATTATTACTAACAGACTGGGATTATTCACGTCGTTACTGGGCAATATACCGAAACGATAATCCACTCAGTTCGCTCGCGCGTGAGTTTTTAGAATTTAGCCGGCCGGCTACACTGCTAAATGAAAACGATTAACTCGTTTAGTTCTTCAAGCATTTTAGATCTTCAGCAATATTGATTTATGACATTAGGCAGCACATGAGAATAACCAGTTGATTGATCAAGATCCTGTTATTTTAGGATTATTAGCTCTTACCTTAGGGTTAATTTTCTATACGAGTGAATTACCAAGTAGACCATGGAAAATCCTATATCACTTTGTACCTGTTATGGTGATGTGCTATGTAGTGCCCTCTATATTTAACACTTTTCATATTATCGATATGGCAAATAGCCAGCTCAATGTCATTGCCTCTCGTTATATTATGCCAGCTTGTTTAACATTATTGATTATCAGTGTTGATATTAAATCAATGTTATTACTCGGCCCTAAGATCATCATTTTATTCTTCATCGGTACTTTGGGGATTATTTTAGGTGCACCACTGGCTTTATATCTCTTTTCAATCATTTCGCCCGAGCAGCTTAACTGGGATGGTAATGGCTCGACTTGGCGAGCAATGGCAACATTAGCAGGTAATTGGGTTGGCGGGACTGCAAACCAATTTGCCATGAAAGAAATCTACAATGTTGAAGATGATGTGTTCGCCATAATGATATCGGTTAATGTAGTGTTCTCAGCACTTTGGATGGCATTTTTGCTCATGTGTGCTCCCCATGCTGAAAAAATAGATAACAAAATAGGCGCTGATGTAAATGGTATCCGTTTATTGGTCGATGGGATCCATTTACGTAATACAAAACCAACATCATTACCCAGTCTTAAAGGTTATATCTTTATTTTTGCTGTTGCTTTTGGTGTGACAGGCTTAGCCCATTGGGGGGCTGACGAGTTAGTCCCTTTTTTCAGCCTGCATTATCCAGAGTCAGGGAAATGGAGTTGTACCTCGCATTTTTTTTGGATAGTGATAATAGTCACCAGCACCAGCATTGGTTTGTCATATACAAAAATAAGACATTTGGAACAACTGGGTGCTTCTAAAATATCTACGGTATTATTGTATTTCCTTATTGCTACCATGGGGTTAAAAATGGACTTAACCATGATTAATGATTTCCCTATATACTTTGCAATAGGGTTTGTTTGGTTAACAATACATGCACTATTGGTGATTATTGCTGGTGTGCTGATGAAAGCGCCAGTGGCTTACATGGCGATAAGCAGCCAATGCTGTATTGGTGGCGCTGCATCTTCGCCGGTTGTCGCTATGGCTTTTAATCGTCACTTAGCCCCAGTTGCAGTGATGTTTTCAGTTTTTGGATATGCTTGGGCAAATTATATGGTATGGATTTGTGCTGAAATGATGAAACACATAAGGCCATAACACTCAATATATAAGGGTTTAAAGCACTTACGTTTCATCTAGATGAATACCGCAGTAGCGTCTTATCACGATAAAAAATAACCGATTACTGTCCACATCCTAACTTTTCAGTTTGTCATTAAACAATCGGTAAACAAATTAATACCTGTTGCGCATCGAGTGGTGATCCGGATTGTTGTTCAACGGAGGCAGTTCTGCCAATATCGAGTCGTTCTAAATATACCGGGTAATTTCGTAGTGTAATATCATTAGCATTAACCCAATCGCGATACAGGTAATCTATTGCCGCTGTTAGACCATTGTCATCACCACTGTATTTAATCATCGCACATCGTCCCTGAGGGATTGATTTGAGCTTAATCTGGCTCGACTCAGACACTATAGCTTGTGTCTCGGCATTTAACGATACACCAATATCAATTCGATATTGCGTTTTAACAGATAACTCAAGGGTTGAGTAAAGCAGGTTAAAGGTTCTGCAACTTGTAGGAAATAAGCCAAACTGTCGACGCCATTCAATAAATCTCGCAATGGTTTGAGGTAATAAAGCCGGATCACCATGATGTTCCATCACCGCTAATGCCTGCGCATCAAACGATACAATATCAACAGAGTAAGATTGCTTATCTTGCTGATTAGCATCTACTCGAAATGATTTAAGCGGTTGTTGCTTCGCAAAAAAATTGCCCCAATCAGGTGCTTGCTGAAACGATTCAGGGCTTTGACCTATACTGCGAGTAAACGATTCGATAAAATGCTGTTCGTTACGATACGCTAATTTAGCCGCTATTGTGGCCAGAGAAACTTGCTTGCCAAAACCTAATAAGTGGGCAGCTTCTAGACTTTTTAGCAGTTCAACGTAAGCGTCAATAGACATATGATACAGCGCTGTAAACAATGGGTCGAAATGACATCGTGGGATGTGGGCAATATCGGCCAACACTTGTCGATCAAAAGGCTCATTTAAGTGTTGATCTAAATAGGCTAATGCACGCTCAAATGCCTGATCAAGTCTGTGGCTCATGCCCTCTCCTTTGGATTAAATTGTTACTGTCGATTATTTATTATAACTAAACCAATGTAAATTAACGATTTGTACACATGCAATAAAACACACTTTTGTGCTAACAATGTGGCAATGTACACTAGTCGACTAATTGAATATCTAAACCTTCTAGTAAACTTAAGGCTTCGAACCGACTGAATTTGGCTTGCTTAACGTTATTAGCAGTAATATCAATTTGGTAATTCAACGCATCGGTAAAATTCGCCTTCGTTAAATTTGTATGACTAAATTGGCTTAAATTAAAATCGGTCAGACGCAAATCTGCTTTGTTTAAATTAGCTTCTCTAAAGTCGACATCATGAGCGCGGCAATCAACAAGTGAAAACTCGGGTAAATGCAGCGCATAAAAATTACTGCCATCGAGCAAACATCGTTCAAACTTAATTGTGGTTTGAGCCATAAACTGTGGCCACTGAGCTTTAGTCCAATCAATACCTATGGCTTTACTGTCGCTAAAAGTCACATCATCAAACTCTGTAGCAACAACTGACATTACGCTTAAATTACATTGACTAAAAACACACTCAATAAAATGGCAATGATAGAAATCACTTTGACTAAAATCACATTGGGTAAAATGACAGCGTTCAAAAGTAATATGTTTGAACTGTAAAGCAACGCCCTTGATCGATTCGAATAAGTCATCACTGTAATTTGATAACCCAAACAATTCACTAGGTTGTATATTTGAGATAGTTTTCATGCCTTAAGCACCTTATAAACAAAAAGACCTAGACGTGAGCCTAGGTCTTTTTGTATTTCATCTGTTGCGACGACTTAACTAGTCGGCAACTGGATACTCAATTTCAGCATCAGCTTTTAGTGAGGCAACCACTGCTCGATAATCAGCTTCGCTGTATTGAGGCGCAATACGTTGTTTAAGCGTATTGATGAGGTTGTCATTAATGCCTTCTGCTTTATTGACTTTATCAACCACAATAACCGCATAACCTGTCGCTAACGCTGCAGTATCAATTGTGACACTATTTTCAGCAGGAGCGGCAATTTTGAAGGCTTTATTGGTGATAGCTTGATCAATATCCTGATTAAAGCGACCTAGTTTAGCTAATGTCGTCAATGAAGCACCTGTTAGCGTGTTATTACCCGCTTTTAACTGTGCCATATATTCCGCAGCTTTGTCACGAGCACCGTCATTCGCTTTATCTTGCTGTAAACGTTCAACAATACCAGCTTTTACTTCAGCAAATCCCATAACGCCAGCTGTCTGATGTTTTTTCATGCGAATAACCACTACATGGTTTGGCGCAAGTTCAATCACATCGCTGTTTAAACCACTTGCTAACACTTGGTCAGAAAATGCGGCTTTGATAAATTCAGGATTGTTAAATTTAGCCGGTACGTCATCACGCGAGAATAACTGCGTTGATTGTACTTTTGCATTAACCGCTTGCGCAGTTTCAGCTAAAGTATCAGGGATTTCGTAACTGGTATCAGCCAACTTAGTTTGTAAGCTATAAAACACATCTAAGGCTTTCTTTTCTTGTAGCTGAGCAACAATTTTCGCTTTAACGTTTTCAAAAGCGGTTGCTTGGCTAGCTTGTAAATCAAGCAGCTTAATAATGTGGTAACCAAACTCACTTTTCACAATTGACGAGACTTGATCTTTTTGTAATCCAAAAAGTGCTTCATCAAATGCAGGGTCCATTACGCCTTGTTCAAACCAATCTAACTTACCGCCCTGTTGAGCACTAAGCTGATCGTCAGAATCAGTTTTTGCTAACTCAGCAAAATCTTCACCCGCGGTTAACTTGGCTTCAATAGCATCAGCTTTGGCTTTATCTGCGCTGTCATCGTCAGTTGCGGCGACAAAAATATGCGCAGCAAGACGTTTTTCAGCCGTTTGATATTGCTTTTGATTCTCTTGGTAATAAGTTTTCACTTCTTCATCAGAGGTTTCGCTGTTTTTAGCCATGTCGGCAACATTCAATTCAACATACTCAAGGCTGACTTTTTCAGGGCTCATGTATTGCGAAACATTAGCATCGTAATAAGTTTGAGCTTCTTCATCAGCGACAGAAACAGTTGATAAAAACGGTGTTGAGTCGACGACTAAGTAGCGAATATCACGGGTTTGGCCTTGAACTTCTGCAAGCTGTTTAGCTTCACCGTCCAGCACAAACTCACTACCAACAAGCGCATTTAATAACTGACGACGGGTCATATCTACACGCATCATGTTTCTAAAGCTTGTGGTTTGATAACCTAGTTGACGCAATACTGCTAGGTAGCGTTCGTTATCAAATTGACCGTCGGTTTGAAATGCAGGCTCTTCGATAATCGCTTTCTTGATTTGCTCATCTGATACACGTAAGCCCAACTTGTTGGCAGCTTGATCAATGAGCTTATCGGCAATTAAACGATCCAATACACCTTGCTTAATTCCGTTCATGTAGGAGTCGTCAGCCGCTAATGCAGTAAACATTTCGCCTAGCTGTTGCTCAATACGCGAGCGTTCATTTTGAAAAGCCTGTTCAAGTTCGTTGGCGCCAATTTCGTCACCATTAACAACTGCAGCAGGTACACCCGTGTTTGAGCCTAAATAACTGCTCACACCGGCAAAAGCAAAAGAAAGTATCACAAGTACTAGAATTGTTTTAGCAACAATCCCCTGTGATCCTTCACGAATTTTTTCTAACATCTGAATTCTCGCTTGTTGCGATTAATAAAATAAAAAGGCGCATCACCTTGTGGATGCGCCTTATTGTAAATTATATGGAGTTATCAGACGCTACCACGGGTATGACCCAATACTCCCAATATGTATTATGCTTTGCATAACAATATTGCTTTTCGTAAAAAGCACCGCCTAAGCAGTGCTTGTATTACGAATGCCTTACAAAGGCCACGTTATTAACTATTTAGTTAACAGCGTCTTTTAGCGCTTTGCCAGCTTTGAACGCTGGAATGTTCGCAGCAGCAATTTTAATTTCTTTACCCGTTTGTGGGTTACGGCCAGTACGTTCAGCACGTTGACGTACTTCAAATGTACCAAAACCAACTAGAGAAATCTTATCGCCATCTTTAAGACCTTCCGTTACCGCAGCGATAAAAGAATCTAGTGCGCGGCCAGCAGCAGCTTTAGAAATATCAGCACCAGATGCGATTTTCTCGATTAGTTCAGATTTGTTCATGTCATCCCCTTGAATGTTATTGTCGCGCCGCAACCAAATCTATGTTTAGAGCGGTCTGCGGAGGCTTTATTTTATAAGCTTGATAACACACCAAACTTAGTACGAAAACCAAAAAATGAAATTGGATACTGCTCAACGCCAGATGCCCCAAGGGCTTGGTGCGTCTGACTATCCACAAACCTAGGCTACCACAGGTCAGCGTTTTGTTAAGCCCCTTTTTTCATTTTTTTCATGCTCTACAGCAATTTTTTAACTAACAAGCTATTTTTTAACCACTTCAAAGCCTTCAACTGGTCGCTCAAGCGCCAATTTCAACACTTCATCTATCCAACGCACTGGATGAATGATTAAATCAGCAATCACATTTGCAGGAATTTCTTCCAGATCGCGTTCATTTTCTTGAGGAATTAATACATGCTTAATTCCACCGCGATGGGCTGCTAATAGCTTTTCTTTTAAACCACCAATAGGCAATACTTCGCCACGTAGAGTAATTTCACCTGTCATAGCTACATCACTACGTACAGGGTTACCGGTTAAACTAGACACTAACGCTGTACACATTGCCGCACCCGCAGATGGACCATCTTTTGGCGTCGCACCTTCTGGTACATGCACATGAATATCTCGTTTTTCATAAAAATCATTGTTAATGCCAAGATTTTCAGCACGAGCACGTACTACGGTCATTGCCGCTTGAATCGACTCTTTCATCACATCACCCAGCGAACCGGTATAGGTTAATTTACCTTTACCTGCTACTGAGGTGGCTTCGATTGTTAACAAATCGCCACCAACTTGAGTCCATGCAAGACCGGTTACTTGACCGATTTGGTTATTCGATTCAGCTTTACCGAAGTCAAAACGTTGCACACCAAGGAATGACTTTAAATTTTCCTGGTTAACTTCAACCATTTTGACCGTTTTATCAAGCAAGATATGCTTAACCACTTTGCGACAAATCTTCGACAATTCACGTTCTAATGAACGCACACCCGCTTCACGAGTGTAATAGCGAATAATGCCTAAAATAGCGCTGTCATCAACCTTGATTTCTTTTTCTTTAAGGCCGTTACGCTCAATTTGCTTAGTCAGTAAATGCTTCTTAGCAATATTGAGCTTTTCATCTTCGGTGTAACCCGATAAACGAATAACTTCCATACGGTCAAGTAAAGGGCCAGGAATATCCATTGAGTTTGACGTAGCAACGAACATCACATCTGATAAGTCATAATCAACTTCAAGATAGTGATCGTTAAAGGTCGCATTCTGTTCAGGATCGAGCACTTCTAATAACGCTGACGATGGGTCGCCACGCATATCAGAACTCATCTTATCGATTTCATCGAGTAAGAATAATGGGTTTTTAACCCCTACTTTAGCCATCTTTTGAATGACTTTACCTGGCATAGAACCAATGTAGGTACGACGATGACCACGAATTTCCGCTTCATCACGTACGCCGCCTAAAGCAACACGAACATACTTACGTCCGGTTGCTTTGGCAATCGACTGGCCCAATGAGGTTTTACCCACACCTGGAGGTCCGACTAAACACAAAATAGGCCCTTTAAGCTGCTTAACTCGGCTTTGAACCGCTAAATACTCAAGAATACGTTCTTTGACTTTTTCAAGCCCATGGTGATCGGTATCGAGTACTTCTTGCGCCTTGGCTAAGTCACGCTTTATTTTTGAGCGCTGCTTCCAAGGTACCGCAGTCATCCAGTCAACATAGCTGCGCACAACTGTGGCTTCAGCTGACATAGGTGACATCATTTTGAGTTTGTTTAACTCAGCAGTGGCTTTTTCTTTGGCTTCAACTGGCATGCCAGCTTCTTCAATCTTACGCGCCAATACTTCAAATTCGTCGTGGCTTTCGTCAATATCGCCTAACTCTTTTTGAATGGCTTTCATTTGCTCATTCAAATAGTATTCGCGTTGACTTTTTTCCATCTGTTTTTTAACACGAGTACGGATTCGTTTTTCGACATGAAGCAAGTCAATTTCCGATTCCATCATCGCCATTAAATATTCCAGACGCTCACCGACATTGATCATCTCAAGGACAGATTGTTTGTCTTCAAGCTTCAATGGCATATGTGCAGCCATGGTATCTGCTAAACGAGCGGCTTCATCAATCCCCGACAATGAAGTTAATACTTCAGGTGGGATTTTTTTATTTAACTTGATGTAGCCTTCAAATTGACCGATAGCACTGCGAACTAACACCTCTTCTTCTTTATCACTTAATTCTTCAGACTCGAGGTATTCAGCTGTTGCGGCAAAGAATTCTTCTTCTTGGGTGTATTGCTTGATTTTGGCACGCTGGCCACCTTCAACTAATACTTTTACCGTGCCATCTGGTAATTTAAGCAACTGTAAAATAGAGGCGACAGTACCAATATCGAAAATATCGTCTTTGGTAGGCTCATCAAGATCTGCATCTCGCTGAGCGACTAATAAAATTTGCTTGTCTTGTTCCATTGCCGATTCTAGGCAACGAATAGATTTTTCCCGTCCCACGAATAGCGGAATTACCATATGCGGGTAAACTACCACGTCTCTAAGTGGTAACACGGGGAGTTCGATATGCGCTTCACGCTCTTTAGTCATGGCTCGATTCCGTTTAATGAAATTGACTTATTACTGAGTATATTGGGGTGATGTTATCAGTTTCAATGGCTAATACGAAAAAAGGAGCCCAATGGACTCCTTATTTTTCAACTTCCTGACTATCAGTGCAATTATTGCTCGCCTGAAGCAGCCTGTGTCTCAGTGTTTTCGTAAATCAAAATAGGGGCTGACTCGCCTTTCACTACTGATTCATCAACAACGGCTTTAATCACGCCTTGTGTCGACGGAATATCATACATTGTATCGAGCAAGATGCTTTCAACAATAGAACGTAATCCACGTGCACCGGTTTTACGTGACATTGCTTTTTGAGCGATGGCTTGTAATGCATCATCACGGAATTCAAGTTCGACATTTTCCATCTCAAATAATGCACTATATTGTTTAGTTAATGCATTCTTTGGCTCAGACAGAATCTGTACTAATGCAGCTTCATCTAACTCAGTTAGCGTAGCAACAACAGGTAAACGACCAATAAACTCAGGAATTAAACCAAACTTCACTAAATCACCAGGCTCTACTTGGCTAAGGATTTGTGAAATAGTCGCTTTATCCGCTTCGCCTTTTACTTCGGCACCAAAGCCAATTCCGGTTCCGGTGTGTGCACGTTGCTCAATGACTTTTTCAAGTCCAGCAAACGCACCACCACAGATAAACAGAATTTTAGACGTATCCACTTGCAAGAATTCTTGTTGTGGATGCTTACGTCCGCCCTGTGGAGGAACAGAAGCAACGGTGCCTTCAATTAACTTAAGCAACGCTTGCTGAACACCTTCACCCGATACATCACGAGTAATTGAAGGATTGTCAGATTTACGACTGATTTTGTCAATTTCATCAATATAGACGATACCGCGTTCCGCTTTCTCAACGTCGTAATCACATTTTTGCAGTAGCTTCTGAATGATGTTTTCAACATCTTCACCCACATAACCAGCTTCGGTTAATGTGGTTGCATCTGCCATAGCAAAAGGGACATTAAGTGAGCGTGCTAACGTTTCAGCCAATAAAGTTTTACCGCTACCGGTTGGACCTAATAGTAAAATGTTACTTTTACCTAGTTCAACGCCATCTTTAATAGCGCCATTACGTAAACGCTTATAATGATTGTATACCGCTACGGCTAACACTTTCTTAGCCTGATCCTGACCGATTACGTAGTCATCAAGATGTTTGCGCAATTCATGCGGTGTCGGCAATTTGTCTTCATCACGTTTGGGTGAAATCTCTTTGATTTCTTCACGGATAATGTCATTACATAAATCAACACATTCGTCACATACATAAACTGATGGACCAGCAATGAGTTTTCTGACTTCATGCTGACTTTTTCCGCAAAAAGAGCAGTACAGCAGTTTGCCGCTGTCACCGTTATTTTTGTTATCGCCCATTATTCTACCTCTGTTTACAACTTAGGTTGAACCTAAGCTCTGCTTGTAGATACTTATCATAACCACATTGATGACTGAACGCCTTTCAATACAGAATACCTGAAAGTATCTAGAAAATCAGCTACCAGTTTTTAGCCGCGACTCGTGAGTAATGAATCGACAATACCATATTCAACAGCTTGAGTAGCACTCATGAAGTTATCACGGTCGGTATCACGTTCAACAACCTCTAACGGTTGACCAGTATGGTCCGCTAACATTTGGTTTAATTTATTCTTAATACCAAGAATTTCTTGTGCATGAATGGCGATGTCGGATGCTTGACCTTGGAAACCGCCTAATGGCTGATGGATCATCACTCGAGAGTTCGGTAAACAATGACGTTTACCTTTAGCGCCACCGGCTAACAAGAATGCGCCCATACTCGCGGCTTGGCCCATACATACGGTACTCACATTAGGCTTAATGAACTGCATAGTGTCATAAATAGCCATACCTGCTGTGACAGAGCCACCAGGAGAGTTAATGTACAAATAAATATCTTTATCTGGGCTTTCTGACTCAAGGAATAATAATTGAGCAACAATAAGGTTAGCCATGTGTTCTTCAACTTGACCAACTAGAAAGATGACTCGCTCTTTTAATAGACGAGAGTAGATATCATAAGAACGTTCACCTTTAGCTGTTTGTTCAACAACCATAGGTACAAGAGCATTGAGTACTGATTCTGGTGCTTTATGCATTATTCATTTCCCTAAAATAAAAATGGCCCGCATGAGAGGAACCTCATACGAGCCATTATAAATGGCGAACGGCTTGTTAAGTCAAGCTTAGCTTACGCTCGTCCGGTAGCCTTGTTCATAAATTCTTCAAAAGCGACGTCTTTAACTGTTACTTTTGATGATTTTAACAATGCTTCCACCGCTTGCTCTTCAAGCGCTACGTTGCGCATGTTTTGCATGAGTTCTTTGTTTGAGTTGTAGTATGAAACAACTTCAGATGGATCTTCATACGCTGAAGCCATAGATTCGATCAATGTATTAACACGATCATCTTCTGCTTTTAGTTCGTTTGTCTTGATCACTTCGCCTAATAGCAAACCGATTTTAACACGACGTTCAGCTTGTTCAGTGAAAAGTTCAGCCGGAAGTTCAGGCATATTTTCAGTTTGACCACCAAAACGCTGCATAGCTTGTTGACGAAGTACATTCACTTCACCCTCAATAAGCGCTTTAGGAATAGCGATGTCGTTTGCTGCAAGTAAACCAGTAATAACCTGTTCTTTCACATTCGCTTTTAACGCTTGCTCTAGTTCACGAGTCATGTTTTTACGGATTTCAGCTTTAAGTGCATCTAAGCCACCTTCAGCAATACCAAACAATGAAGCAAATTCATCATTCACTTCTGGCAGATTAGCCGCTTGAACTTCAGTCAAAGTAATAACGAACTTAGCCGCTTTACCTTTCAAGTTTTCAGCGTGGTAATCTTCAGGGAAAGTCACTTCGATTTCGAATTCATCACCTGTTTTATGGCCTACGATACCGGTTTCAAAACCAGGGATCATACGGTTGCTGCCTAATTGAAGTTCGAAATCATCAGCTTTTCCGCCTTCGAATTCTTCGCCGTCAATAGAACCGATAAAGTTCATTTTAACTTTATCGTCAGCAACTGCTGCACGTTCAACAGCGGCAAAAGTGGCATGTTGCTTACGTAATGTTTCAATCATAACATCAACGTCAGCATCATTAACTTCAGCTTTAGGCTGTTCAACTGCAATGCTATCTAAACCCGTTAGAACAACTTCTGGGTAGATTTCAAATGTTGCAACGAATTCAAAAGAATCACCTTCAGTTGAACCAGGAGTAAATACTGGTGCACCTGCAGGATTTAACTTTTCAGCTACGATTGCTTCAATAAAGTTGCGTTGCATCACTTCACCAGTGATGTCTTGACGAATGGCTTTGCCATAACGCTTGTTGATTTCGCCGATAGGCACTTTGCCTGGGCGGAAACCTGGAAGACGAGCACGCTTAGCTTCGCGCAATACATTGTCTTTAACCAATTTCTCGATTTGCTCAGCAGGTACAGAAATAGTTAGGCGACGCTCTAGGCCTTGAGTTGTTTCAACAGAAACTTGCATTGTTTTACCTCGAAATATGTCTGACGTTCTTTGTAATGGTCGACAACTCAACCATTAGATATTCGTTTCTTGACCATGGATTTAGCTCTGAAACCCAGCACAGCGATATTATTGATGCTGAAGACGCTGTTGGTACAGGTAGCTTATTTTTGATATTTATCAAGACGCGACATTATAGCTACCGTTTTTAACAGAGTCGAGCCTGAAAAGGTCGATTTACATGATAAAAACGCCGACTTATGTTCAATTTTGACGTGTTTGCACGTTTAATGTGCGAAATGAGTTTTTGACTTACGCTCAAAAGGACTAGGAGCAAAATAATTATCGTGACCAAATCAAACTTATCTGTACCCGTTAAAAGAGTTATACACGATAGTTTGATTTAATCAGAAAATGGGGTGACTGATGGGGCTCGAACCCACGACAACCGGAATCACAATCCGGGACTCTACCAACTGAGCTACAATCACCATTGAAATGGTACACCCGGCAGGATTCGAACCTGCGACCACCCGCTTAGAAGGCGGGTGCTCTATCCAACTGAGCTACGGGCGCATGGTTACAGTTAGATACTGCATCCTGTCTGGCTGAACAAGTTTACTTGTTCCGTTACTCACTGCAAGAGCAAATAACATTAATTTGGTCGGTGATAGAGGATTCGAACCTCTGACCCTCTCGTCCCAAACGAGATGCGCTACCGGGCTGCGCTAATCACCGAAAATATTGCTTTGTTTTCGAGGCAGAAATTATCTATAAACAATAACGATGTTGTCTCGAGAACGGAGCGCATATTAACGAGTCACCTAGCTATCGTCAACGATTTTTTTAACCCTTATTGCTATATGACGAATTTAGCAGCAAATATCGTGATTAGCATCATAGCGCGAATAGTTTATTCACTGTATTTTCCACGTCTAGCAAATGACACTCTTCAATACGCCTGCTAGAATAACGGCCGATCGACCATTGACTTCAACACCTGTGTCACTCAAAGGAAACTCTATAGCCATGACTGCTCAAATTATTGACGGTAAAGCCATTGCACAATCTATTCGCACCACACTAAAACAAAAAGTAACACAACGTAGACAAGCTGGATTTCGCGCGCCAGGACTTGCAGTTATTTTAGTGGGCAGTGATGCCGCATCTCAAGTCTATGTTGGCAGTAAACGCAAAGCTTGTGAGGAAGTCGGTTTTGAATCTCAATCTTTTGACCTTGACACCAATACAACTGAAGCAGAGCTTTTAGCGTTAATCGATGAATGTAATGCCAATCCAAGCATTGATGGGATTCTAGTGCAGCTGCCTTTGCCCGCCCATATTGATGACTCCAAAGTCATTGAACATATTCGCCCAGATAAAGATGTTGATGGATTTCATCCCTATAATGTCGGCCGTCTAGCTCAACGTATCCCAGTGCTTCGTTCTTGCACGCCGATGGGCATTATGACGTTAATAAAATCAACCGGTATAGATACCTATGGCCTGGATGCAACTGTGGTTGGTGCATCAAACATTGTTGGCCGACCAATGACACTAGAATTATTATTAGCAGGTTGCACAACGACAACCTGTCATCGTTTTACCAAAAACTTAGAACAAAAAGTGCGTCAAGCAGATTTATTAGTCGTTGCCGTTGGCAAACCTGGGTTTATTCCTGGTGACTGGATCAAGCCAGGCGCGATTGTTATTGATGTTGGTATCAATCGTTTGGAGAACGGCAGTTTAGTGGGTGATGTTGAATTTAATGTTGCCGCTGAAAAGGCTGCATTTATTACGCCGGTTCCTGGTGGAGTTGGCCCAATGACGATTGCAAGTTTATTAGAGAACACCCTATACGCATGCGAGCAATATCATAGTTAACTAAATCTCAGATAACTAAATCTCAGATAAGCAAATCTCAGATAAGTAAATTATGCTGATTAATAAAAACAAAAGCCTGCTATTGCAGGCTTTTGTTTTTATGCGCTAAATAAACTACTTTTTACGCCATGTGGTGCCGCTAGGGCCACCATCTTCTAACTCAACGCCTAACTCATTCAAGCGATCGCGAGCAACATCCGCAGCAGGCCAATCTTTTTCAGTACGGGCACGGTTACGTTCAACGATAAGCGCTTCAATCTCTGCCACTTCATCGTCACTGCCCTCCCCCTTAAAGAAAGCTTCTGGCGTCTGGCTGATAAGGCCAAGCACATCTGCTAATTGCTTCAAGCTGACACCTAATGCCGATGCTGCTGCCATATCGGTTGTTTTAAGACGATTGATTTCACGTACCATCTCAAATAACACGGAATAGGCTTCAGGAGTATTAAAGTCGTCATCCATTGCCGACTTAAACTTGGCTACAAACGGTTCAGCAGGCGCAGCATCAACAGTTAAGTCTAAACCTTTAAGTGCTGTATATAAACGCTCTAGTGCTGCACGAGCTTGCTTTAAATTGTCTTCAGAATAATTTAACTGACTACGATAATGACCGGATAATAAGAAGTAACGTACCGTTTCAGCATCATAATGCTTAAGCACATCTCGAATGGTAAAAAAGTTGTCTAATGATTTAGACATTTTTTCACGGTCAACCATCACCATTCCGGTGTGCATCCAGTAATTCACATACGGAGTATCGTGAGCACAGCAAGACTGCGCAATTTCATTTTCATGATGTGGAAACTGTAAATCAGAGCCGCCACCATGAATATCAAAATGTAAGCCTAAATGCTTACTGTTCATGGCAGAACATTCAATGTGCCAACCTGGACGACCAGGACCCCAAGGTGATTCCCAGGTTGGTTCACCCGGTTTTGACATTTTCCATAACACAAAGTCCATAGGATTGCGTTTAGCATTATCTATCTCAACGCGAGCACCGGCTTGAAGCTGGTCTAGGTTTTGACCTGACAACTGTCCATACTCAGGGAATGAGGCAACACTGAATAATACATCGCCATTGCTGGCTACATAGGCATGGTCGCGATCGAGTAAACGCTGAACCATATCGATAATTTCTTCAATATGTAACGTTGCTCGAGGCTCAAAATCTGGACGTTTCATGTTCAAGGCATCAAAGTCTTGGTGCATTTCGGCGATCAAACGCTCAGTAAGCGACTCACAAGATTCGTTGTTTTCAGCGGCCCGTTTGATAATTTTGTCATCAACATCGGTAATGTTACGCTGAAAATTCACCTCATAACCGATATAACGTAAATAACGCACTATCATGTCAAACGAAACAAAGGTACGCCCGTGACCAATATGACATAAATCGTAAATGGTCACGCCACAGACGTACATTCCGATTTTACCTGGATTTATTGGTTTAAATTCTTGTTTATCACGGCTAATACTATTGTAAATCTTTAACATCGATTGTTCTCTTTTACACTAATTTATAACGGGAAATGTTAATGCTGAGTTTAGCATGATGTCACCTGTTTTGAACACTGCACTTTATGCGGCAGTTAAGATAAGTTAGAATCGCGCAAATTATTATTTTCAAGTGAGACAACATGATTACTTTACATACCAATATGGGCGATATTACTTTACAGCTAAATGAAGAAAAAGCGCCAATTACCGCGGCTAACTTTATGCAGTATGTTGAAGATGGTTTTTTTGAAGGTACTATTTTTCACCGTGTTATTGACGGCTTTATGATCCAAGGTGGTGGTTTCACTGAAGATATGAGCCAAAAAAGTGTTAAAGCATCAATCAAAAATGAAGCCAACAATGGTTTATCTAACCGTAAAGGCACTGTTGCCATGGCACGTACTTCTGATCCGCATTCAGCGACAGCACAGTTTTTTGTTAACGTGAAAGACAATACTTTCCTTGATTTTAAATCAGAAACTTCACAGGGCTGGGGTTACTGTGTATTTGGTGAAGTGGTTGAAGGTTTAGACATTATTGAAACAATCAAAAATGTTGCCACTGGTAATAATGGTATGCATCAAGATGTACCATTAGAAGCCATTGTGATCAAAAGCGTTAGCGTTAAAGCGTAATTTTGAAGAAAACAATCTTCGTAGGCGATTTGCACTTAAGTGCAGATCGCCCAGATATTACACAAGCCTTCATCTATTTTCTAAACCATGGTTTAGACAATACTGAAGCGCTTTATATCATCGGTGATCTATTCGAAGTTTGGATGGGTGATGATATTGCAGAACCCTTTACCATTGCCATTGCTGAAGCAATCAAAACAGTATCGAACTCAATACCTGTATATTTTATTCATGGTAATCGTGATTTTATGGTTGGCAAACAATTTTGCCTACGAGCAGGCATGAAAATATTACCTGAAGTCTATTGTATCAACTTGTACGGTGTTAATACTGTGATTTTACACGGTGACAGCCTTTGTACCCTTGATATTGCTTACCAGCGATTCAGGCGCTTTAGAAGTCTTGATATAGTGCGTTGGGTCTACTCTCACCTACCTAAAAAAACACGCTTAAACATTGCCGCAAAAATTCGTCAAAAAAGTGTTCAAGGTAATCAGCAAAAACATTATGAAATCATGGATGTTGAGTCAAGTGCGGTAACCGCGCTACTGGCTCGTACTGATTGTCAAAGAATGATCCATGGTCATACTCATCGCCCTGCTATACATCAACTCACTGCACAAGAACAACGTGTTGTGGTCGGTGATTGGTATACTCAAGGCAGCGTGCTAAACGTCAGCGAGAAAGGTTGCGAGTTAGTAACATTACCCTTTTCCGAAACAAACTAGGCTCACTAAACAGTATCAACGTTGATATCATCAGTGAGTCTTGGTTTATATCTCGCAATTGTGGGCTATTGTGGCGGTAAACCACTGTGAAAACGAAACTCGCTATCTTCTGTCAAAATTAATTCCATTTCTTTTTCGCGAAAATAATCAATGCGTTCACTGATATCTTCACCGGCAATATCCTCAGCAAGAGCCAAATAATCTTGAAAATGTCGCGCTTCTGATCGAAGTAATGAAGTATAAAACTTAGCGAGTTCATCATCTAAATGCGGCGCAAGTTTGGCAAATCGTTCACATGACCGCGCTTCAATAAACGCGCCAATTATTAACTTATCAATTAACGTAAGTGGCTCATGAGTCCGCATATGAATAATTAACTGTTTGGCGTAACGACCGGCACGAATATTACTGTAATCAATACCACGCGCAGTCATAATCTGTAAAACTTGTTCGAAATGATGAAACTCTTCTTTAATCAAACGAACCATTTTACTCATTAAATCAGTGCTGTTAGTGAGGTTTTTATTGACTATTAATTCACTAGTGATGTCGTTCTTTTTACTGTCGCGGGCTAAAAACTCGAGGGCATTACGGTCTTGTTGATAAACAAAATCTTCATAAGGCTTAGCCCAGGTCTTCAATAGATGTGAACTACTCTTGTCAATCGCATATTTGCGGATCATTAACATTGCAGTTTGCGCAGCTTTAAGCTCACAGTTGCAATGGTCAATCAGCAACGCGGTGAGTTGTTCAGGTTGTTTAGCTTGTTCGACCCAACGGTTTGGTGTCTCACAACCTAAAAAGTCGTAAATAGGGACAAGTAATTGCTGCATAAAATGGATAATCCTCTCAAAAATCTATGTTCATTTTACCTTTAGAGCGATCTTTTCTGAAACCAAAAACGTAATACAACTTGACGAAAGTCTATTTATGTTCAATAAATAAGCTGAGCATCTAATTTAACGATTTAATAACAGATGCCATCGATCACCTTAAATGATGATTCTAAATTGGGATAGAGTCATAACTTAACAACATAGATGTTGGCAATAGAACGATCTCAGTGTTATGCCAACACCATTCCCCTGTTGATAAGTAGATGTGGACTGATTAAGGCGATTGGTAAAAAGCTGTAGTCAGTTCGTCGTTGTTTGGCGAGCTAGGTCAAAAATGCTAAACAAGGATAACTATAATGGTATTGAATCACTTAATGGGACTTTACACTCATCCAAAAAAAGAGTGGCACACAATTGAAAAGAATCACGAAGCGCTAAAGAGCAGCTTGAGTCATGTATTGCTTATCGCGCTGATCCCTGCAATTTGTGCTTATTTTGCAACCGCACACATTGGTTGGCATCCCGGAGCTGGAGAACTTCTATTCCTAACCTCAAAAAGCGCACTATTCATGTCAGTTGGGATGTATTTCGGCTTAATTATTGGTGTTATGGCTCTCGCGTATTTAGCATATTGGATGGGCAAAACATTTGATGCGGATCCAACTTATACTCAAGCTCTCGAATTAGCGTCTTATACTGCAACCCCATTATTTATGGTTGGTTTGGCAGCACTCTACCCCGTGTTATGGTTCATTATGATCGTCGGCTTGATTGGCTTGTCTTATTCGGTTTACCTGCTGTATGCCGGTGTCCCTATTATTATGAATATCCCGGAAGAAAAGGGTTTCATTTACGCTAGCTCAGTGGTTACTGCGGGACTTGTGTTATTAGTTGCGCTGATGGCCAGTAGTGTTATTTTATGGAGCATTGGTTTTGGGCCAATGATGCAATAATTTATTGATTATTGATTATTGATTATTGACTATTGAAAAAATAAAACAAAAAAGGCGCATTTAGCGCCTTTTTTGTGATTCCATAATGCTAATTACGCAAAGGTATCTCTTAACGGTACCGTTAAGTTAAACACTAAATGTTCAGCGCTTGAATCTTTACTGTCTGCACAGAAATAGCCTTCTCGCTCAAATTGAAACGCTTTCTCAGCCGGCGCATTGACTAAGCCAGGTTCAGCGAGTCCCTTCACTACTGTGAGTGAATTGGGATTTAGCACTTCATCAACAGTTTCAAAAGCTGCAGGATTTTCACTGGTAAATAAACGTTCGTACAAGCGAAACTCAGCAGGTTTCGCTGTTGAGGCTTCAACCCAATGAATCACCCCTTTAACTTTACGTCCATCTGCAGGGTTTTTACCTAATGTATCAGCATCGTAAGTACAATAGACGGTGGTAATATTACCATCTGCATCTTTGTCACAACGTTCAGCTTTGATGATATAGGCATTACGTAAACGGACTTCTTTACCTAAAACAAGTCGTTTAAAGTGCTTATTAGCTTCTTCTTTAAAATCTTCAACATCAATGAATAACTCACGTCCAAATGTCAGCTCACGAGTGCCCATGGCTTCATTGTTTGGATGAGCTGCAGCAATAATGGTTTCGGTTTCAGTATCTGAATAGTTCTCAATGATAACTTTTATCGGTCTTAACACGGCCATCGCACGAGGTGCATGTTCGTTTAATTCTTCACGAATACACGCATCTAACATGCCGACTTCAATTAAGTTTTCTTGCTTGGTAACACCAATACGTAAGCAGAACTCGCGAATAGAAGCTGATGTGTAACCACGACGACGTAACCCAGCGATAGTTGGCATACGGGGATCGTCCCAGCCATCAACCAGTTTGCGTGTGACTAAATCGTTTAGTTTACGCTTAGACATCAAGGTGTATTCAAGATTTAAGCGTGAAAACTCATATTGACGAGTGCGATTTGGTGCTTGGAAATCATTTAAATGATCTAGTACCCAGTCATATAAACGACGGTTATCTTGAAACTCTAAAGTACAAATCGAATGAGTGATATTCTCAATAGCATCAGAGATACAATGAGTAAAATCGTACATTGGGTAAATGCACCACTTGTCGCCTGTTTGATGATGATGAGCAAATCGAATACGATAAATAATAGGATCGCGCATACACATGAAAGGTGATGCCATATCAATTTTGGCACGCAGTGCACACTCACCTTCTTTGAACTCACCTTTACGCATTTTCTCAAATAACGCGAGGTTTTCCTCAACACTGGTGTCACGGTATGGGCTGTTTTTACCTGGCTCTTTTAATGAACCTCGGTACTCTCTGGTTTGTTCGCCATTTAAGAAACAAACGTACGCCAACCCTTTGGTAATGAGCTCAACTGCATATTGATGTAGTTGATCAAAATAGTTTGATGAATAACGGATATCGCCAGACCATTCAAAGCCTAACCAACGCACGTCTTCCTGAATAGACTTAACATAATTGATGTCTTCTTTTTCAGGGTTTGTATCATCAAAACGTAAGTTACATTGACCTTGATAATCTTTTGCAATACCAAAATTTAAGCAAATAGATTTAGCATGGCCAATATGTAAATACCCGTTAGGTTCTGGTGGAAAACGTGTATGTACTTGGCTGTGCTTACCGCTTTTTAGGTCTTCGTCTATGATATTACGAATGAAGTTACTTGGACGTACTTCGGTGTCCACATGACTCATGGAATTCCTCTTGGCGCACAATGGCAATATGAATAAAAATAGATGATCCTACAGATCTTAAGTAGTTACAACTGCTAGCACTGAAAAAGTTAGCTTGTTAAAGCAAATAAACCCAGCAAAGCCGGGTTTATTGTTTAAATCAATCATCAATGCGGTTAACTATTCCGTGACAATACGTATTCCAGGAATAATTTGTTGTGCTTTGCGACCTTTCTTATTCAACCAGAAATAAAACACAACCAAGGCCGCGGCAAAGAAACAGATCCAACCAGCAGACTGCACCGGATGCTGAGTAAATGTAGCCCCCTGATAAACCACCGTTGCAGAACCATAGGCTAATGAAAATGTCCAAATAGCAGCAAAACGGGCCCACTTAGCACCAAACTCATGTACCAAAGCTCCCATTGCTGCCACACAAGGCGTATAAAGCAAGATGAACAACAAGTATGAGAATGCGGCGATCTGGCTTTTAAAGCCTGTTTGAAGCGCACTGAAGGTAGATGTATCAACAGATAACTCCATTGCTGCTTCATCTAAATCTGTGATACCTGCTATCGCAATTGATAATGGGTCACCAGGTTCAATACCTAATAAGTTTGTTGGAATTGTCGCTAAGCCGACTTTAACACTGTCCCAAATAGACAATAACTCTTCATCATCACCTGCTGAGGTGCTGTATAAACTGTTTAATGTACCGACTACGGCTTCTTTAGCAAAAATGCCGGTAATAATACCAACCGTTGCAGCCCAATTGTCTTGTTCTATTCCCATAGGAGAAAACAGCGGTGTGATTTGTTGGCTAGCAACACTGAGCAAAGACTCTTTACTGTCTTCATGACCGAAAGATCCATCTGTGCCAATAGCATTAACAAAGTTAAGCAGTGTCACCACAATAATGATGGTTTTACCGGCGCCCATAATAAAGCTTTTAGTTCGTTTAGTCGTACGAGACAACACAGCTTTAGACTTAGGCATTTCGTAGCTTGGCAATTCCATAACAACTGCACTGCTTGTGCCCGGCAATACCGTTTTGCGCAGTAGCAAACCGGTGCCAATAGCGGCAAAAATACCAATGATGTACAGTAAAAACACCAAATTCTGGCCTGATTGAGGGAAAAAGGCCGCGGCAAATAAGGCATAAACAGGCAATCGAGCACTACAAGACATGAAAGGCGCCATCATACCGGTAACGATACGTTCACGCTCACTGCCTAATGTTCTGGTTGCCATAATGGCAGGAACCGAACAACCAAAACCAACAATCATTGGCACAAAGGCTTTACCTGGTAAGCCAATACGGCGCATCAAGCCATCAACCACAAATGCTGCACGAGCCATGTATCCAGATGCTTCTAGTACTGAAAGGGCCAGAAATAATGCAGCAACAACAGGAATAAACGTCGCGACAGTTTGGATGCCTTGGCCAACACCGCCAGCTAAAATAGTCACCAGCCAATCAGGCGCTCCAATTGATGACAACAAGGCGCCAAAATGGTCAACAAAAATAGCTCCAGCGGTAATATCGAAGAAATCGATAAAAGAATTACCCACGTTAATACTGAATAAAAACATTAGGTACATAACAAATAAGAAAATAGGAATACCCAACACCGGGTGTAACACTACTTTATCAAGCCTATCTGTGGCGCTTATGTGTTTACCTTGATTTACTGATGCCTCAAACACCTGTTGCACAAAATCGTATCGGGTTGTGGCGATCATAATATCGATGTCTTCGCCGGCTTGCTCTACTCGTAAAGTGCACTGCTTTACTGTGTCGTGTAATTGTACTTCACTTGTTCCACAGCCATCTCCATGGCTATTGGCTAAAATAGCAAGTGCCTGCCCACGGCTCAGCTCAGTAAGACCTTGGCTATCATTTTGCATCTGCAGTGCAGTTACACTTGCTTCAATATCAGTGTGGTACTGCAACATTAATGATTGTACAGAGTCACCTTTTTCCAGCAGTGACATTAATTCAGCTTGTAGTTGTTCTACATCGGCTTGATTTCGTGAGCAAATTGCAACAACAGGACAACCTAAACGTACTGACATGTCGTCAACATTAATGTTGATCCCCAGCTTTTTAGCTGCATCAATTTTATTAATAACAACAATAATCGGAATACCTAACTCACGTAATTGGGTGGTTAAATACAGATGACGTTCAACATTTGTGGCATCAACTAGGTTGATGATTGCATCGACTTGTTGATTAGAAAGATAAGCTTGAGCAATTTGTTCGTCTAATGAACAATCGCAGCTATTGCCTGCGGGAAGTAAATCGTAAATGCCTGGGAGATCGGTAAGAAAAATATCCGTCCCTGAATAATTTATCTTACCCGTTTTTTTTTCGACGGTAACACCCGACCAATTGCCAACCTGCTGGCTTGCACCAGTAAGTGCATTAAAAAGAGTCGATTTACCAGCATTGGGATTACCCACGGTGACACAATGAAATTGTTTAGTCATTTTTGAGCACTACCTCGATGATATCGGCTAAATCACAACGCATACATAATTTACTGCCACGTAAATCTAATTCAACACCCGAGCCCATAGGGGCTCTTCGTATAAAATGAAAACGAGTATTGGGTGTAATGCCCATGGATAACAATTTACGTTTAACAGTTTGCGGTAACGTTAATTGACCTATTTCAGAGATAATCGCCTGATCACCAGGCTTAAGTTCACTCAGCTTCATGTAACACTACCTTCAACAACATTAATAACGTTAAAAATTTTATCGGAACTAAACAAGTTAAACTCAAATCTAGATCAAAGTTTCACTTGTTAACGAGAATAGTTTTCAGTTGTATTACGTATTATGTGACAAATGCCCGTTAGAATATAGTGCGACAAAGATTTTATTTTGTTTTGAGGCTAAACGGACTAAAAATTGGTCACGTTCTCTGTGCGGTCAACAACCCCATGTAACAATCATCGGTCCATTTACCATCTATACAGTTATTCTGTTTTAGCACCCCTTCCAAAACAAACCCCACCTTCTCTAATACATTACGTGAAGCAATGTTTTCTTGAGCACAAACGCCAATGTATTTATGCATACTGAATTGTAGAGCACCCCAATCAGTTACCGCGCGTAAGCTTTCACTAGCGAACCCTAATCCTTGCTGTTCTGGCGCAATGAGATAGCCTACTTCTGCCCGCCTTAGCTGTGCATCATCACATCTAAAACCAATAAGTCCCACGGCCTGACTATTATCAATTCGCTCAATAACAAGCGTTAACCAATCTCCTGACTCAAAAAGCCATACCGCTTTACGCTGCTCAAATTTAGAGACAATATCTGATTCAGATTCAATGTTTCTAATATGCTGATTAACACCTTTATCAAGATGTAAACGTAAAAAAAATGCCCAATCTCTACTGTGCAAATTTCGTAATTTCAGCCGATCACTATAAAGATTTATGTCCATATACCCTCTAGTTTTTTTCAATAAAAATGGCAGCCTAAGCTGCCATTATTTATCACGGACTCAATAATGACTAGCCGCGACTGGTCACTTCAAGTAAATGAAAACCAAATTGAGTTTTTACTGGGCCTTGAACAACATTTAATGGTGCACTAAATACCACTTCGTCAAATTCTTTAACCATCATGCCTGGTCCAAAAGAACCTAACTCGCCACCCTGCGCACCAGATGGGCAAGAAGAATTTGCCTTGGCTACGTCAGCAAAATCAGCACCTGCTTCGATCTGTTGCTTGAGTGATTCGCATTGTTCCTGAGTGCTTACGAGTAAGTGTCTAGCAGTTGCTTGTACCATAATTTGGCTCCTAAAATATAATATAAAATAAAAATGTAACACTAACATAATGACAGAACGATGACATACATAAGTCACCGTCCTTTTTACGGCATTTATTTGGCTAGTTCAGCTTTTATCCAATCAGCAATTTTGTTTTCCATCACCGCCATTGGTAATGATCCTGACGTGAGTAATTGATCATGAAAACCTTTTAAATCAAATTTTTCACCCAAGGCCTTTTCTGCATCCGCTCGTAAGCGCAAAATAGTTAACTGACCGACTTTGTAAGATAGTGCTTGGCCTGGTATGGCCATGTAACGCTCCACTTCTGCAACAATATCAGACTCAGCCATTGGAGAATTGTCTTTCATGTATTGAATAGCTTGTTCACGACTCCAGCCTTTCGCATGAAGTCCTGTATCTACGACTAAGCGCATTGCTCTTAACATTTCATCAGATAACTTGCCGAAATACTGATATGGGTCGTTAAATACGCCCATCTCAATCCCTAAGTACTCTGCATACAACGCCCAACCTTCTTCAAATGCAGTGTAACCCTGGAAGCGCTGAAACTGTGGAACATCAGTTAACTCTTGCTTAATCGCAATCTGAAAATGATGACCGGGAGCAGCTTCGTGCAATGACAAGGTTGTCATACCCCATTTGGGTTGTGCTTTTAAGTTGTAAGTATTGATATAAAAAACACCTGGGCGTGAACCGTCAACTGCTGGTGATTCATACGATGCGCCAGCGGCAGATTTCTCACGAAAACTCTCTACAGGCTTAACAATATAATCAGCTTTGGGCATCACATTAAAATACTGAGGCAATACTTGATTTATATGTTCTTTAATCGTCATATAGCCATCAATTAAATCTTGTCGGTCAGTAAAAAAGTACTGCGGCTCTGAAGATAAAGAAGCAAAAAATGCAGTTAAATCACCTTTAAAACCAACTTGTTCTCTGACCTTGTCCATCTCAGATAGAATGCGTGCAACCTCAGAAAGACCAATTTGATGAATTTCATCCACTGACAAAGTTGTTGTTGTATGGCTATTAGCTAAATGTTGATACCAATCTTTACCATTTGGCAGTCCCCACCAACCATCTGAAGCACGAGAATTGGGTAAATATACATCTTTTACATAGTCTCGTAACTGAGTCAATGCAGGTAATAGTTCAGAATCAATAAGTTGCGAGTATTCAGTGGTTAATTGTGTTTTTTGCTCAGCAGTAAAGCTTTCTGGCAGTAAATTAATTGGGGAATAAAACAAACTACTCTGTGCATCTGTAACAAGTTGAGCGTCTAACTGAGGAATAATCCGCTCGACAAGCACTCGAGGTAGTACAACTTTACTTTCTATACCTTCATCCATACGTTGCTGTGCAAGTTTAGTCCAGTTAATAAACCCACGTAAGCGGCCTAACCAATTTTGATAATCTTCAACAGTCTTAAATGGTTGAGCACTTTCACCACTGCCCAACTGGACCATAGTAAATACTGTGCTATAAAACTGATTAATAGGTAAGAAGTACTCTGGATAAGTTTCGCCAATAAGCTCCATATTACGATCATAAATAAACATGTCGTAACTCAACTTAAGTGATGCAGGAAGCTTATCAACATCAATCGTTTTAGCTTGACTAAAGTAACGGCTATTTAAATTATGACGAGCCTTTAAATACTCTTCAGTTAATGCTCCACCGAATTGGTCGTTATAGTCATTAACTCCCACAAAGGTGGCGTAAATCGGCTCAAGCTTTAATTGATCATTAAAAAAATTATCAACCATTGCCAAATACTGCTCTGAGGCAGATTGAGGCATAACGGCAGCACTAGGTTCGGCGGGGGTTTCAGGCGTAGATGAGACAGTAGTCGCTTCAGAACAACCTTGAGCGACCAATAATAAGGACACAGTCAATGCCAGCAATGTTTTATTCATTTTTATTATTCCTTAACACAATTTAACTCACGCCTTATTAGCGTGTCGATTTATCTCGATGTAACTCACCTTAGCTCAGGATAAAAACAGTTATCAAACGCTCCTTGTCTGGCTAACTGTTTTATATCGACTTGCAATAGACTAGCTATTGACGCGTCAATACGCCTTGTTAGCAAAACAAATGACCAGTTTGATATGACATAGGACAAATGTTGTCATTTTGCCTTACTTATCCAATCTCTTAACCCGAGTCGAGGTTAACTATTTAATCTCGATAAAAATATGATTTAGTTATTACGCTTAAAAAAAACAGGATATGGGGGTTTCATTACCACGTATGAGTAGCCTAATTAGAAGTGAATTTATCTCACGCCCAATCACCACTACTCTACACCTGAGCATATTATTAGATAGCACAACATAAGCTCTCACTAACAATGCCCGACCTTGTCTACTTAAGTGTATAAAATACACTTACAATCAGGCTTACTCGTTCTGGATAACGGATTTCCAATATGTAATATCGTTACTATATGCCATACATGACTAAGCAGACATCATCATTTCACTTATTGTATCTTTGCATGGCGGTACATGAAACTAAACTTCATCAAATACACACTATCTAACAATTTATTGATTTCAAATATCAGTCAATACGTTAATTGAACAAGATTCGAGCCATTAATACAGCAAAATTAATAGCCTAAATACAATAAGAAAGATGAGATAATTTTCATGAGAAAATAAAAAAGCCCCTAAAAAGGGGCTTTTTAAATCAAGCTTAGATTAAAGCGTTACGTTGTGAATCCGAGCTTTTTCTTTGATATAAGAAATATAGCTCTTAGCACTGCGTTCAGTCTTTTTATCATTAGCAGCAAGAACTGCACGGTTATAAGCAGACTTGTACTTTTTAAGGCTCAAGTATGCTAAAGCTAGCTCAAATTGAGCTTCACCCGGGTTATCAATACCAGCATCAAGTGCTTTTTTAAGCACCGGAATAGCTTCATTGTATTTTTGTTCTAAAGCAAGAATACGACCTTGTTTTAAATACAGTTCACCCTTATTACTAACTGCAGCAGCTTTGCCATAATAGTAAGCAGCTTCTTTTAGCTCTTTAGCATTATGATAAAAACCAGCGAGTGTAGTTAAACTCTTCTCGCTTTCAACAACTAAACCAGACTTCATGTGCTTTTCAAAAATGGTAGCAGCTTTATAAGGCGAACCTTTTTGCGCTAACAATTGAGCCAAACGAGTAATATTACTGTCCGTCTCTAAAAAGCCATTTTTATATGCTAAATCATATGTTGCTAGTGATTTATCATAGTCTTCAGTCATCAAGTAAAACTGAGCTAACTGAACCCAGAGACGTTTGTCGTCTTGGAACAAAGGCACCATAGTTTCTAACACTTTTACGGCTTCTTTGTACTTTTTCTGGTTGAAGAAAGCGGTTAACTTCATTTGATACAAGCCTTTATCAGGCGATTCAGCTAAAGTTAAACCTTTGTCAGCAACTTGCAGTACTTTATTCCAATCTTTTAACTCAGTGTAGGCAATACCAATTCGACGATACATTTGCGCATCAGCCTTACAGGTAAAATCCATCCACTTGTAATAATATGGAATCGCTTCTTTAAACTGTTTCTCTTGTAATAACAAATCAGCATACAAACGCATTGTTGCAGCATGATCTGTACCACCAAGAATGTCAGCATCAACAGCAGTCTTTAAATATTTGATTGCTGTCTTCATCTGACCTTTTTCAGCATAGAAGTTACCTAACATACGATCGACATACGCTTTGTCGAAATCGTTTTTAGCATTAGCCTCAAGCAAAATTGCAATCGCTTGGTCTAAATTCCCTTCGGTATATGCTTCAAAAGATTTTTGAACTTTTTTTGCAGCGCTTTCGCCAACAGCACGAGATTGACGTTTGTCAATCTCACACTTTTCCGCAGCAACTACAGAGTTAGACAATAATGCACTTCCGCAGACTGAAAGTAATAACGCTGTAGCGATACTAGTAACTTTACGCATTATCTACCTCCCTTCTCTAGTGTGAAGTCCAGTTGTACTGTCATACCACTTTGTCTTAATGGCTTGCCATCGACAATCTTTGGTTTGTATTTCCATTTTTTCAATGCGCGAATCGCTTCACGATCGAATAAACGCTTAGGTTCAGCTTTGATAACAGAAACGTCATCAACACCACCTAGTTCGTTAATTGTAAAGGTAAGTTGAACCCAACCCTCTTTACCATCACGAGCAGCAGCAATTGGATACTGGGGCTCAATACGAACAATAGGGGTAGCATCACCATCACGGGTCATCATGTTACCAAGCTTGAAACCAGTACTTGGTCCACCAGATTCGATTCCACCCATATTGAACGCCATATTAGTGTCAATATTAGATGATGAATCAGGCGGAGTAGTATCCGGCTTCGGTGGCTGCTCCGGTGGTGGAGGTGGCTTAGGTGTAACCCTTGGTTTTTTCTGTGCCTTCGAATCCTGTTTATCCATCGTAATTTCAATAACAGGGGATTCCACTGAGTCGCCGTTGCGTTGTGCGCCGCCGCCGACCAGGAAAGCCATGAAAGCAAACAGCCCAAAAGTCACTGCAGCACCAATGATTATTGATACGAGTGCTCTTAGCATATTACTCATTCCCCGCTGATACTGAAATTTTATCGATACCTGCAGCTTTAACGTTATCAAGCACTTTAACGACTAAACCATGTAAAGCGTCTTTGTCTGCTTGAATCAGTACGGCTGCTTCAGGTGCTTCCGCCAACATACGTTCTACGTTTGCAGTTACACGTTCGATATCAACCTGACGATTTTCCATCATAATGACACCAGTTTTACTGATACCAATAAAGATGTTCGCCGAAGGTTTAGACGTAGCCTGTGACGCTTTAGGCTTGTTATAGTCTAAGCCTGATGGCTTAACAAACGATGTTGTTACAATAAAGAAGATCAGCATGATAAACACGATGTCTAGCATCGGGGTCATATCAATTTGCGCTTCCTCTTCCATAGTGGAATGCTTCTTACGTGCCATGTTCAATCTCTCTCTAGTGGTGAGGCATGCTGTCTTTTAGCTTTTCTAAACTGATTCTCATTTTTGAGTCTAAACGTGTGCTAAAGAAAACACCCGATAGAGCTGCAACCATTCCTGCCATTGTCGGCATTGTGGCCATAGAGATACCAGCGGCCATTAAACGAGCATTACTCGTCCCCTGAACTGCCATCACATCGAATACTGAAATCATACCGGTTACAGTACCTAATAGACCAATCATTGGACAAATGGCTACTAGGGTTTTGATTAACAGCATACGTGCATTCAAATCTTGCTTCGCTTGGGATACCCAAGCTTCACGGATACGGTGAGCATGCCAAGAAGTTGTTTCTTCTCTTGCTTCCCATGAGGCGATAACGGCTTGATGTTGTTTTGGAGATATCCAATTTAGATACCAATAACGTTCAAGCATTAACACCCACATTAGGAATAGCACAGCTGCAACCAGCCAGAGGACATCGCCTCCGGAGGCCATGAAGCCCCTGACGGAATCCCATACGTCCATCAGGATTAGCATCATTAGTCAGCCCTCTTCTCAGCATGTTCTGCAATGATACCGGCACTTTGTTCTTCAAGAACTTGAACAATAGACTTACTACGAGCAACTACGATTGCATGTAATAACATTAGAGGCAATGCAGCGATAAGACCTTGAACAGTCGTAATAAGCGCCATAGAAATACCGCCAGCCATCAATTTAGGGTCACCAGTACCGAATAATTGAATAGATTGGAAGGTTGCGATCATACCGGTAACCGTACCCAATAGACCCATCATAGGAGCGATAGCTGCAATAACTTTGATGATTGAAATACGAGCTTCTAAAGCTGGTGTTTCTTTTAAGATAGCTTCATCAAGTTTTAGCTCAAGCGTTTCAACATCAACATCTTTATTTGACTGGTATACTTTAAGAATACGACCTAAAGCGTTGTTACCAGGGTTTTCGATGTTTTTACGTTGGCTATTAACTTTAGTACCAATGATAGTCAGAGTCACTAAACGCTCAACCGCAATCAACATACCTAATGCTAACAATGCAAGAATGATGTAACCAATCGTTCCACCGGCTTCTAAACGATCTTCTAAACTAGCTTTGTTAGTAAAGATGTTTAGTAACACGCCACGAGCTGGATCGATATAGAAAGGAGCAACACCTGAAGTAGTATTTTCCCACGTATCAACGGCACTAACCTGGTAGCCTTCTGGTTGCTGTGATAATTGTTGAATTAAACCAAGTTCAGGTTTGTAAACAACATATTTACCTTCAGCAGTTAAGTTGAAAGGACCTACACGGTGAATTGCAGTATTTACTACATTGCCATCGATAGCAGTAACATCACCATCAAATTTAACAACTTTACCTGACTCAACCATTTCAAATAACTGTGCTTCCCAAAATTGTTCTAACTCTTCAATTTTAGGCAGTGATTTACGTGCACCCAATTCAGCAATAAAGGTGTCACGACCAGGAAACTGAGCACTGATGTTAGACGCAGCTAACTTACCAGCGAAATCACCGGCTTCACCTTTAACAACACCAAACATTTCACCCAAGTCACCTTGAGCAGTTTTTAAGTCTTCTTCTAACTGAGCAATTTTACGCTCGTTGTCCAAGAATGCTTGGTTCAAATCTTTGCCACGTTGCTTTTCAGCAGACAGGGCATTTTTTTCACGCTTAAGTAATTCAGCTTTATCGCCACGTTCCGCTTGAAACTCTCTTTCACGCTTAGCGTTTGTCTTACCTTCGTTAGCTCGGTCGGCTTTAACTTGCTGTAACAGTTGACCGATAGTTTTTGGTGCATCTGCAGCAGAAACCATACCAGCTGTTAAAGAGAAAGTTGCAGCTACTAGCACTGATGTAATTAACTTCTTCATTATTGTGCAGTCTCCGCAGCAGGAATTGGTAATGCGAATAGGTCTAGAGCGCCTTGCTTACGAGCAATGCGGATACCTTTAGTAATATCACGTAGGTAGCTATCGTCTAACTTATTCCAAGACTTCGCATCTGCGTCGTACATCCATGCTATTTTCTGATCCAAGCTCTGTGCATAAAGTGCAACGCGGCCTAAATTGAAGAAATCAACTAGCACTTCTTTACCGTCTAGATCTAACTTACCGGTATGAACTGCTACAAAGCTACCATACTCACGCTCAATGCTATAAGCATCAAGGATTAGACGGTATTTTTCTGCCAATGTAACTTCAGCAGTATCAAGGATATCTTTTAAATTCTTAACACGATTCTGACGAGTCTCAATGTTAAATGGTAAATCTAAATTTACGAACTGCTCTAAAGCGTCAACCATTTTAAACATTAATGGCACAACACCCTGACGAAGTTTATCCACGCCGTTGATATCAGTTTGAATTAAATCAAGTGAATTTTGTTGATCAGCTACCAAGCCTGCAACGTAATCATTATATGCTTTCAATGACTCACGCTCATCAGCTACGCTGCCATACTCAAAAAGCATGTCTTGTGCTTGGTCAAAATATTTGTCGACTTTCTGTTGTGACGCAGCTGAAGCAGCATTAAGGCTGCTATCTGCTTTTTGAACGTCAGCTAGAGGATCTGCAACAACGAAGTTGCTACCAGCTAAAGCCAGAGCGCCAACAAGTGCAGTAGCGATTTTTGTTCTATTGCTTACCTTGGACATAGTTCCCAACCAATTTGAAGTGAATTAAAAAGTTCAACTTTGCAAAATAACGATGATCTAAAATTGTTAATCAATGTTACTTCAACTAAGCACGTCTTTTTCTTGTGATTGTTAGTTTTTCTTCCCTTTTCTACACCTATTAAAGCGTAGACCCGTTGGCATCATTTCACAAAATGTTGACCTATGTCAACATTTGCAAAGTTTAAAAACTTGTGGAAAGAGCTGTTAGAGGCGTTAATGTTGTCGAAAGGTTAATAAATAAACGTCTTCAACATAAATGTGTCGTAATTTAATGCTAAGAGAAAAATATTACTTGTTTTTATTCAATTAGTTATAAAATGTTGTCAATTCAATAATACAATGTATTTAGCCTTTTCCTCATTACTAAATAAATTTTGAACCATGTAAATACCAGCCTAAGACTTCATTTCGTTCATTATTTAATACTTTGAGTTCATTTAATATCATATTATTTTGGTGAAATTTAGCTATAAATGTTGCCAATTTAGTTTCATCAAATGAAGCGTTCACTAACTCAGCTAACCGTAGTCTTAACGTATCCATTTGTATTGTAATAAATTCAATAAATTCTAACTTTTTTGCAACAGGCCAAAATAATCCAGCTTTGAAAAACTGAGCCACGAAACGCATTAAATCACAATCCTGAGCGGCCGACTCATCAAACATGACTAATAATTTAATCAAGTGATTGATTTCTGCTCTAATTTGCTCACATTGAAGGTCTTTCTTAATTCGCTCAACATCTTCTTGATTGCTGATATTGCCCATGGCATTTGCCATTTTAGCTAAACAATTAATTAATAAATTGACTTCTGCTTTATCAATTAACGTCAAAATCCTTCTATTACGGTTAAGGATCATTGAACGATTATGATGACAAACAATAACAAATTGGCCATCGTCCTTTAATACTCTAGCCGCTTCTTCAAGTGACTGCTCGACATTTGAATACTCAAAACCAAATTGAGATATATAAAGGTCAACGGAGTTGGGTTCAAAAGGAAGTTGTTCGCAGCGAGTATTAGACATTAAGGCTATGTCTATATTTTGATTGTTGTTACTTACTGAGTTGGCTAAAGTAACCTCTGCTAAATCAACACCAATAACCTTACCCGTTAGCTCACCTTTTGATAACCCATCTCGTAATAACAGCGGTAACGAACCATTACCCGTGCCAACATCAACTACCAAAAAGCCTTCTGTAAGAGCGCTAAATACCGGCTCCCATACACTTTTTAATACACCTTCGTAATTACCTGATAATGCCTCACCGAATGAAGTTGTGTGTCCTTGCTGCCAATATTCACTCCAGTGACTATTCATTTAAACTCCCCTCTTAACCACAACATATTGCTACATAATATACCAAGTAAAAAGGCTCCCGAGGGAGCCTTTCTTATATCTAATTAATAACTAATCAGAATTTAGAACTTAAGTGTATAACTTGCACGATATTCACGACCGTAGTTGTTATACAGGTCAGGATTATCGTATGTGCCTACAGAGCTCAATACTGGATCTTCATCTGTTAGGTTATTGATACCTAACAATACAGAACCATAATTACCTGCGTCATATACATAACTTAGGTTATGGATTAACCATGAATCTAAGTGACCAGTAGCATCATCTTCATATGTAGATGATGTATAGCTCATGTTCCAAGACAGTCTATGGTCGCCCATGCTGTAATTAGTAGTGAAGTTAGACTTGTAGTCAGGTGAACCATTCCAACCAGCGATATCAACCGCTGCAGAACCACCTTCAACTTCTTCGATATAATCTAGCACAAAACTGTTGTTCCAGTTGAAGCCGATATCACCGATTGCAGTTTCAAACTTAGCGTTTAACGCTACGTCAATACCAGTAATTTCTAGCTTGTCACCGTTACCATAACCAGTACCGACTTCTAAAGCACGACCTAATGAACCATCAGCGCCATTAGGTGCACGATTAACGTAGAAAGTTTCATTTTCTACTAGCGTACCAGCAGCAACACCACGCATAACGTTAGTAATTGTGCGGCTGTTAATAACATCATCGATGTTCAGGTTAAAGTAATCAACCTTGATCCCGATGTCATCAACGATATCCCAAGCAACGCCTAAGTTTATGTACTCAGATGTTTCAGGACCTAAGCCAGTGTTAGCACGAATATATGTGTCGTACTGTTTTGAACTACAATCTGCAGCAGAGATACCAGCAGATTCACAGAACGGGTAATCGGTACCTGTATCAGCACTGAATGTTGTTGCTGCGTATAACTGGTTTAGAGAAGGTGCGCGGAATGCTTCTGAGTAAGATGCACGTACTACTACGTTCTCAAGCGCTTGCCAGCGAATAGATGCTTTTGGCGCTACGTTGTCACCAAAATCACTGTAGTCATCGTAACGAGCTGCAAGGTTTAATTCAATGTCATCTGTTAACGGTAGAACCGCTTCATAGAACATTGCCCATACTTGACGATCGCCACCTGCAGAGTTACCCGCACTACCACCGACTAAGCCAGCTTCAGACTGTGCGTCATACACTTCGCTAAACTGTTGGTCGAAATATTCCATACCTACGTAATGTGCAACTGCACCACCTGGTAATTCGAATGCATCAAAACCAATACCACCACTGTACTGATCAAAAGTAGCACGGCCTTGTGTTAACGTCGTGGCTTTCATGTTATTGACGCCAGCTTCAGAGCCTAAATCAATACCATTAGCTTGGTTATAAGCAAGACCAGAATAGCTTAAGTAGTACTCACCGATAGATTTGTTATCGGCGATATTGTGATGGTAGTAAACTTCCCATTCAGCATCGTTTAGTGCACTAATAGTACCGCGTAAACCTGTTAGGTAATCTTGGTTGTAATCGTCTACGTTACCGTCACGAGTACCGATACCCACCCAACGGAAATAACCTGTTGTTTCTTCACCGTATGGGTTATTTGGGTTGTCTGCAGCCATGCTATTCCAAGCTGCAGCTGGAGGCGCGTAACGACCAAACGAGTTACCTTGAGTTACCATTACACGACCAAACCATTCTACGTCTTCTGCAACTTCATAGTTAGCATCAACATATACTGTATTACGCTCTGTAGATGCTTTGTTATAAGAAACGTTAGCAAACGCATACATACAGTAAGTAGAGCCAGCTCCACCCCAATCGTTGTCTGCTTTAACAGTTTGGAATACATTTGAACCGTATTCTGATTCTAAGTCATCACATAATAGTGATGCTTGAGCAGTAGAGAAATCAGGTGCGGCAACTGTTGCGCCATAGATACTCCAACCTGCAGTTTCTTCGTAAGCTTGGATTTCACCATCGCCATTGAAGTCTGTCATGCTCGCCGCAGTATATGGACGATCTGCGTCTGAAATACCTTTACGGTCTTGATGGTCGAATGAGAAAGTAATGTTACCTTTATCCATTTGATAACCAGCAACAACCGAGAATTCTTTACTTGTTAAACCACCGTCCTGGTCGCGTGAGCCACCACCAACGTTGAATTCAATACCCTGGTAATTCTTTTTCATGATGATGTTAACAACACCAGCAATTGCATCAGAACCATAAGTAGAAGATGCGCCGTCAGTAAGAATGTCGATACGTTCTACTGCAGCCATAGGAATAGCGTTCAAGTTAGCAGATGCACCACCTAGCGTTGGTGAACCTGGGAAACGCTTACCATCAATAAGTACTAAAGTACGGCTTGAGCCTGCACCACGTAAGTTGATAGTTGCTTGAGATTGTGCAGAACTACCTGAACGCTCAGAGAATGATCCGAAAGAGTTCAAGTTACTGTTACGAAGTGCATCAGCAACTGTAAAGTTACCTTCCATCTTCATATCTTCAGTTGTAATGGTCGTAATTGGCGAAGCGCCTTCAAGGTCAGAACGCTTAATGCGCGAACCAGTAACCTCAATACGTTCTACTTTTGCGCCATCTTCATCAGCAGCAAAAACTGCTGGCGAAGCAAATGCAGCTGCTGCTGCACCACTGATCAGTGCTAAACGCACCGACTTAGCTAATACGTTCTTATGCATTGTCTATCTCCCTGGACTTTTTTATGTCTTTCTTATAATGCTAACAACCTTTTTAGGTGTTAGTTCAATGAGGGGATGCAACAAAAAACAATCACAACCTCTCAACTACAGGTGCAATAAAATCACATTTGAAACAACTAATCAACATTTGAAGTGTCGTAAGCGCAAAAGTTAATCAAATGTAACAACTTTAACTGTTAAGAAATATGAACAGGTAATTTTTTTTAACCTTATAAACAATAAGTTAAAGTTGTTTAGTTATTGTCGAAATAACATACCAAGTCTAAAGTTAAAAAATTAACCTATTGTTTTAAATAACTATTAATCTGGAGAAGGTAGTTTTTTACTACTTCTGGTAAACATAAAAATGTTAAGTGTTAATAAATAAGGCTATGTAAGTAATTGCTTAACATTAATCGTCTAGATAAATCTTCGTAGATTGGGTTTGCGAGGTTTGTGCGTCATCAAACAATGCTTGATTGCCTTTACTAAATTAAGAACGTAAGGACACGAAGAAAAACAAGCAATGTTAATTAACATTGAAAACATAAGATTGGGGTGTTGGTAAGTTAACTTATAGCAATAGAAGTTGATTATTCACCAGTGAGTCAAAGCTATGGCCACACAGTTGTAGAATGGGCTCCGCGATAGGTTGAATTTGTTTACAAATATAGTATTCATAATCAATATTTTGTGGTTTTGCTTCTATGGCTTGTGCACCAGTGAGTGTCATTATATATCGAATCTGTTGTCCTTTTCGGGTAACACTTACGTCACCGAGTAGTTCGGCAAGCTGTTTTGCGGCTTTAACATGGGGTGACGACTTTGCGGTATAATCTTCAACATTGCGTCTTAATCGCTTTTTAAAAATAAGTTCATTGTCTCGAGCACCGCACTTAATTGCCGCCAGCTCGTTACTCAAATAATCAATAACATCCTCGCCCTTGAAAAACAATTCATATAAATGGTACTGCATCCTTCTTGCTATAGGGCTCCAGTCACTCCTCACCTGCTCCATACCTTTAAAGGTTAGAGTTAATTGTTGCTGATCATTTGACACTGCGCCGACATAACGCTTTTTACTGCCTTCATCCGAGCCCCTTAAGGTAGGCATAATAAATTGTTCAAAGTGGGTTTCAAACTCCAGCTCAAGATAACTGTCTAATTGATATTCTTCTGCGCACCATGCAAGCCAACGTTCGGTTATTGATACAGAAAGATGTTTTCCAACCGCTTGGATATCTTTAATCCCATGATTATCTCCTAACCAGACAAAGGTAGAATCGGTGTCACCATAAATCACTTGATAACCGCACTCTTCTATCCATTGCTTAGTGAGTTTCATAATTTGATGACCGCGCATGGTAATCGAACTGGCTAACTTAGCATCATGAAATACACAACCTCGAGAGCCTAATACGCCATACAATGAGTTCATAATAATTTTTATCGCTTGCGATAACGGCGCATTTTTATCTCGTTTGGCCAGTTCTCTTTGCTCTGCAAGGCTGGCAACTAATGCAGGTAAAATAGGCGATTGCCGACTAAATTGAGCACCTAAATATCCAGCCACTGTCGTTGCATCACCTTTTACTTCACTCGCGTAGAGTCCTTCAACTAAGCCTTTAGGATCGATAAGAAATGTCCTAATAATCGACGGATATAGACTTTTAAAATCTAATACTAAAACATCTTTATAATAACCCGGTATAGAGGACATAACATATCCGCCAGGGCTTTCTAAACCTTGGCTCGCGGGTTGTGCGGGGGCCACAAAGCCACTTCGATGTAAGTGAGGTAAATACAAATGATAAAATGCCGCAATCGATGCACCCACGCGGCCGAACTCCAAGCCCGTTAACTTGGCGCGTTCAAGAGCAAAATCTAACAACTGTGTTTTTTCAAAAATATCCCACACTAGTCGGCAGTCGGTAATATTATAAAAAGCCAATGCATTTTTATCTTGTGCAAATAAATGAGTAATTTCTTGGCCACGATTTTCAACATGATCAATGGCTTTACCTTCGGCTAATAACTGCCTCGATACCGATTCTAACGAAAAACTATCAAACTGATAAAACGCCGCTTTAAGCCAATCAATACCATCCAAAACCACACGCCCAGGTAAAGATAATGTTTCCGGCCGATATTTGTCAGCCACTTTCCAGCTCAGTTCGCTATTACCTCTACCAATTAATAATGGAATTTGATGTAAAGCACAGCGTTTGAACAACAAGGCTAAATCAAAGGTCACTACTGCCCAGCCAATAATAATATCGGGGTCATAGTCGCTAAACCACGCTATTAAATGATGTATCAGTTCAATCTCATTTTTTACCCAAACAATGAAGTCATGACATTCTGCTTGCGGTTCGCCCACCATATACACACATTGATAATCGGCACCATATAAACCAACCGAATAAAGTTCACCCGTAAAACTGCACTCAAAATCCAGTGAAACCATCTTCAAAGGGATATCAACAAGTTCGTTAGCGGGCATTTTTCTAGCCCGATTAATCGATAACAAAGGCATCGTTGAAGTTGAATTACGCTGTTGATAATGCCCTGAACACTCAATATCTAAGGCAATAAATCGTTCTATAAGGTAGCGTTGCTCAGACCTAATATCGGCTTCAAATAAAGTAATACCGCTATCATTAGCTATGCGACTGAGTAATTTCAATTGGGTATTTGATTTAAGATACAAGGCACTGATAGGTTCATGTGCAAAGCTCATCAATGATATCGACTCAGCCTTAAGGGCAAAGCCGACTTTTTGACTTAATTGATTAACATCTTGCTGACGGCAGAAACAGATCACTTCACTGTGATACAGCTCTGCTAATACAGGTCCTTGAGCGGTTTTAATATAATATTGAAGCACTAATTGTCCATGCCGATAAATAGCATGACGAGTTAATACTCGTCCCTTCACATGATTATTGGTCGTTGGATTATCTGTCGGCGTCACAACGGGTTTGAATTCCGGCACAAGTTTACTCAATTTGATTTATTACTTCGTGGCATGCTAATTCACTGTTATTATGTACAGCATAATTCAGTCTATGTAGAAATCATACTTCCTATGCTACCGGATAACATAAAAAGTCAAATTCGCACCATTTATAAAGAAATTGCCGCATCTATGCCGCAATTTCGTTCTCGTCGCGAACAAAACTATATGGTAGCGGAAATATCAAAAACCTTAGCAGGCGAGTATGACAAAGACCGTCGTATCATTGTGGTTGAAGCGGGTACCGGCATTGGTAAATCTTTGTCTTATATCTTAGGGGCAATCCCTTTAGCCATCTCGAGTAAAAAGAAAGTCTGTATTGCCACTGCAACCGTGGCACTTCAAGAACAATTACTCCACAAAGATCTACCTCATTTTTTACAACAGTCTGGTATTGATTTTAAATTTGGTTTGGTAAAAGGTCGTCAGCGTTACGTATGTTTAGCCAAACTTGAAGCCATGATAGGGGCACAAGACAGCTCACAAATAGCCATATGGCAAACTAAACCCGACCAAAGTCAAATTAACGAATTACAAAAATTGCATCAAGATTTTCATCAAAAACGCTGGAATGGTGAAATTGATACTTTAAAACACCCTATTCCTGATTTCTTGTGGCAACAAATTTGCTGTGATAAACACAGCTGTCATCGTCAAGTATCGGCACACCATAATTGCCCGTTTCATAAAGCTCGTGAAGATGTGGACACTTGGGATGTACTCATTGTTAACCACAGTCTGTTATTTGCCGATTTAGAACTTGGCGGCGGCGTCATTTTACCAGAACCCGAAGACATGTTTTATGTTATCGACGAAGCTCATCACTTACCGATAGTTGCCAGAGATTTCTCCAGTGCTCAAGCCACACTTCGAGGAGCATGTGATTGGTTAGAAAAAGCATCGAAAACCTGTTCTAAGTTACAAAATCAACTCAAAACCACTCATATCATTGCCCCTGTACAGGCCATGCTTGACCACACCACAGAGTTAACCAATTTACTGACCCAGGTTGCTCACTTTTGTGATACCCAACCACAGTTATTCGCTAACCCTGAATCCAGGCTTCGTTTTGAACATGGCCAATTACCACAATCGTTATTAATACAGGCAGAAAATCTGGCTACTGCATCAGGTTCCGCGGTAAAGCAATTTAATAAAGTGGTATCAGTGTTAAATGAAGCAATAAAAGATGGTGAAGTGCCTAAACATCAGTCGGAAGGGTTGTTATCAGAAACTGGTTTTATTTTACAGCGGCTAGATAACTTACATAAATTATGGAAGATGATGGCCAAAGAGGACAGTAAAAAAGGCGCACCAATGGCGCGTTGGGCTGAATTAATTACTGGTAAACAACAAGATTATTTATTTTGTTCATCGCCTATAGAAGTGGGCTTTATGCTTGAATCTATGTTGTGGCAAAAAGCCGCTGGCGTGGTGTTGTGCAGTGCAACGCTTCGAGCCTTAAACAGCTTCAACCATTTTGCTCATCAAGTAGGCCTGTCAATGAATGATGGCAGCCGATTTTTAGCATTATTATCCCCTTTCGATTACGAAAATAATGCGACCTTATTTATACCTCAAATGGTTTGCGAACCTACGGACGAAAATTACACCACCGAACTTGCACAACATATTGTGACACTTATCGATGGTGAAATGGCCACATTAGTGCTGTTTGCCTCATATTGGCAAATGGATAAAGTGGTTGAGCTCGTCGAAGGTAAAATTCCCAAAGACCAGCTTTTTGTTCAAGGTGCTATTCCACGTCAACAAATATTAGAACAGCACAAAAAACGCTGTGATGAAGGTCTACCCAGTGTCATTTTCGGTACTGGCAGCTTTTCTGAAGGCCTCGATTTACCGGGCGATTACTTAACAAACTTAATCATTACCAAACTTCCGTTTGCGGTCCCGACCTCACCAGTAGAACAAGCTCACGCGGAATACTTAAAAGTAAAAGGCGGTAATCCATTTTTACAGCTGACAATTCCTGATGCTTCACGTAAATTAGTCCAAAGTTGTGGCCGACTGTTACGAAAAGAGCAAGATTATGGCCGAGTGACCATTTTAGACCGTCGTTTGGTCACTAAACGTTATGGCAAATCATTAATTGATGCCCTTCCTCCTTTTAGACGTGTTATTGAATAGGTATTGAGTTGGATTTATTATTAGACCCTAGCCATTGGGCTATATTAGCGGTCATAGGTATATTTGCGGGTTTTATTGATGCCATAGTTGGCGGTGGTGGGCTTCTGTCTATTCCAGCATTACTCACCGTTGGTATTCCGCCACATTTAGCATTAGGAACCAATAAATTAGCCGCTTGTTTTGGTTCTCTTACTTCGAGTTACACCTTTTATAAACAGCATTTATTTAACCCTACATTATGGAAAACGTGTTTTTTTGCCACCTTGGTTGGGTCGATTGCAGGTTGTGGTTTAGTATTTCTGATTGACCCACAATGGTTAGACAAAATATTACCACTACTCATAATTAGTATCGCTGTTTATACCTTATTTAGCCCCAAAGCGATGGGTGACAAAAATATAATGGCCCCAAAATATCGTTCACCAAAATACAAACAAATTAGCCAAGGATTTGTTTTAGGTGGATACGATGGTTTTGCAGGACCAGGTATTGGTGCTTTTTGGACGGTATCGTCTATCTCGCTGTATAAACTCCCTCTGTTGCACAGCTGTGGATTAGCGAGAGTCATGACCGCGGTGAGTAACATCACAGCACTCATTATCTTTGCATCCATGGGGCAAGTACAATGGATGCTCGGCTTGTGGATGGGGGTATGCATGATGGCAGGTTCATTTATCGGCGCCAGAAGTGCGATTCGATTTGGGATACCTTTTATTAAACCAATATTCATTATTATGGTATTGTCGATTGCAGTCCATCTTACGTGGAGTGCATGGGTATGAACACCCAACAATTGCTATCAATGTTAAAACAACAGCTCGCTAAACTTGAGCAAGACGCATTAATACACGACCAGAATTTGGCGCCTTCGCAACGACAGTCTTTACAAGAAATTGAACGATTTAACAGTCAGCTATTTGCCCAACAAGGAGCCCAACTAAGCCCTTGTATCACTCAGTTACGTCAAGATATTAAACAACTCGAAAAACAACTTTACCTTAAGTTGGGCAGTAATGTTATCCAACTCAGTTGTGATCGTATTCAAGACCGATTTAGTGCATTACGCAGAGCATTGCTAACCACTCACATCAACCTTAAATCCGAACAACAGCGCAAAGCCAGTAATCGAGCCCGATATGCAAAAAAACAACAACAAGCAATACAAGACAGCGGATTTGGTTGGATAGCCAGTAATGTGATGCAAAATAGCCATCAACTCTACGCTGAACTCAATAAACATTTAAATTGGGCAAAAAAAATAGAGCAAAAAATACAACAAATGGAAGCAACTCTTGAATTCTGTCATAGTGATGACAAAATAAAACTGCAAAATGATATTCTGTCTATGCATCGCCGTTTAGGAAAGTGCAAACAAGCAACCAGTTATATTGAAGAGCGTATTCAACTTTTTGAAAGACCTCGCCAAAGTTACCCACGTTAAGGAGCAACAATGAAATCTTTATTTACCACAAGTGCGCTTTTGGCATTTTTAACATCATCATCCGTCTTAGCAGCGAATTTAACCATTCCAATGTCTTTTGAGTACCTAGCGCTTGATGGTGCAGAAGTTGAAACCAGTATGTTCAATCATCAATCGGATTTAGCGTTAACCAATGGCACCCATAAAATTGCAGTCCGTTATCATGATGTGGTTGATGATTCCTTTAGTGACAGTCAATCTTTTGTAAAATCGACACCTTTAATTGTGACGTTAACGGTTGATGGCGATCATCAATATCTATTACAACCCGCTGACGGTGACGTTATCAAGAATCCAAAAGCATTCGCTAAAAAACCACAAATCAACATTAAACGCCAAGATAATGCAGCGGTAACTTACAGTGTAGAACAAACTAATTTTACTGAAGAGTCATTTATTACTAGCCTGTTTAACAATAAAAACCAACATGATATTGAAACCTTATCGGCTTCAGCTACAGGTAACGGCAGTCAACCAATACAAGCATTAGCAGTCAAATCAGATATTGAATCTGCTACGATGAGTGCACCAGTTATTGCAACTGTACCAGTAACGGTGCCAGCAACAACGGCGCAAAAACCGACTCCAGCACAAGCAGAACAAATGCTGCAATATTGGTGGTTACAAGCCGATGACAAAACGCGTAAAGAATTTATGGGTTGGGCAATAAAGCAACTTTAATGTCCGTGTCGATCCCTTTTGTTTACCACGCCAGCTATTCACTGCTGGCGTTACCTAGCACCCATCGTTTTCCAACCACTAAATATCACAACTTATACCAGCACGCGCTCAAACAACAATTGTTGTTTGAGCAATATCGCCATTCGCCTACGCCAATATCGAAAGATTCGCTCTATACAGTGCATTGCCCGCAGTATGTCGAGCAATTTATCAATGGCACCTTAGACCATAAAGCCCAAAGACGTATTGGTTTCCCATGGAGCACAGCGCTAGTCACCCGCACCTTACACGCCGTAAATGGTACCCGTTTATGTGCTGAATTAGCGCTTAAACATGGAATTGCAGTTCACTTAACCGGTGGTTATCATCATGCGCACTATGATTTTGGCAGTGGTTTTTGCATTTTCAATGATTTAGTTATCGCGGCGAGATCAGCCATTGACTCAGGTAAAGCGGATAAGGTACTCATTTTTGATTGTGATGTTCATCAAGGTGATGGAACCGCGACACTCACTCAAGGCAGCCCAGATATTATTAGTTGCTCGATCCACTGTGCACAGAATTTCCCGTCCAGAAAGCAACAATCTGATCACGATATCGCTCTGGATAAAGGGTGTACCGATAAACAATATCTTGAACACATACAACAAATATTACCTTACTTGATACGCATCCATCAGCCAGATCTGATCATCTATGATGCTGGGGTCGATATTCATCAACATGATGACCTTGGATATTTCGCCATTTCGAATCAAGGTATTCTCGCTAGAGATAAACAGGTAATATCGATAGCACAAATGCATAGCATCCCACTTGCAGCAGTAATAGGGGGAGGCTATAGTCGTAATGAAGCAGAATTAACCATTCGACATAGCCAATTGTTAATTGCTGCCAATGAAATCTGGTCACCACAGTGTCAGACAATGCAAAACCAATAACACTGCGTCACTAAATTAAACAAACATCTCGACATTGAAGCATATGTCGATAAAACAAACTGTCTCAATGGAGCGTAATAATGCAATTAGAGATCCGAAACTATTATGAAGTTCTATTAATGGAAATGCTGCGAGATGAAGGTCTAATGGAAGAGTTGCCAGAAGAATACTTAGCGGATTTATGCTGCGTCACGCTGAATCAGTTACCCGTCAGGTACATTCGCCATTTAGTTGATACGTATTTCTTCGAAAATTATCAAGAATTAAAACAGATGAAAACAGAGATAAGCGAAGCACTAGAACGTTCGAGACAATTCCTCAAAGCAAATTTGCAAAAACGTTTAAAAGAAGAAGCTGAAATCGCAGCAGAACAACAACAGTAATTTCACCGGCATTAGCTGATGCTTGCCATTAACTGATGTTTTGCAGGATATTGAATGAATATATTCTAGTAAGCACTGGTTATGGTAATTCCATGAATAATTTATTCGTACAATACAGCTATTTTTTGATTGGAATTTTTTGGTTAGAATATTTTGGTTGCAATACTTTGTTGGAATTAATGCGGTGAAAATCATACGGGGAATATTGGAGGTTCCCCTAGAGCCACACCCCGGCACACGAGTCACTTGCTGCGGTTGCTCCCTTCCAGGCCTGGCCGAGTTCACAAGTTATCGTTGCGGGGGGACCCTAGGGTCACCATTGACTTCTGAACCATATAATACAAAGCTTATGTCTCAGAACGGGGCGATTATCCCCTAACCCATTGGCTGGATCAAGCCTTTATCCTAATAAGTTTTCAATCCTCTACCTAACTGCGCAATACTTAACCTTAACAGGGAATACTAGATGGGATAAGGGATGGGTCAACCGACATAAATCGATCTATTCACAAGCCAAGTATGCCAAACACACTATTTATGTTGCCCATAATACGAATTCAGACGTGAATCATTAATCTATTGAACATAAATACATAGCCAGATGAAATAGAAAAACAGTGGTGAGATAATCGTTTATGACGTCGAGCACAAGTCACTGATGCAGGTTCACATCACTTAGCGTATTCAAGAATATGCTAATAACGGTATTAACACTTTGGAACTATCCTATTTATTTCAGTAATACCGGCAAATCTTCATCAAACAACGTTACCCATAAAGGAATAGTCAGATCTCAGTCACAACTCTAGACATAATTCAATGAGTAAGTGGCCAAGGTTAGCTAACATTAGATTTGAATAAAATCCGCACACTTATAACCAGTAGTGAATGCGAGATAACAAAAAATGCAGGGAATACATGATGAAGACAATAACAGTTAGTCCCGCTGCAAAAGCGGTATTGAGTGCAGGGCTTATTGCTCTAGCGCTATCGGGTTGTGGAGGCAGTGATGGTACTAATGGCGAAGATGGGCCAGATGGTATTATTGGTGTAAACATAGATGCGACATCAACCCTAAAAGCGACCTTTACCGATGCAACCGTAGTCGATGGAAAAGTCAGTGTTGACTTTATTCTTAAAAATGCCAATGGTGTTGCGGTATTGGGACTAACAAAAGATCATGACCTTCGTTTTGGTATCGCTCAATTAACCCCGGTTACTGAAATGGTCGGTGCTGATGGCGCTAAAGTTGAAGTCGACCGTGGTTATCAATGGCAGTCTTATATCAATACAACCAAGCAACCTAATGCAAGTTGGATCCCTGCTGATGAAACCAATATTGCTCCTTCTGCGCAATTTCAAGCTGAAGTGGAGGCTGCTTCAAAATGTGCCGATTGCTTAGTTGATAATCTAGATGGCTCATACTCATACACCTTTCAAACCAATATTGCTCAAGTAACAGAGCCGTTAAGCATCACTTACCAAGCTGATGACACTCAGCGCATTACATTGGAATTAAAACAACCATTAATCACAGCCAATGCTCATTACGATTTTCAACCTTCGACTGGCTTAACCGAAGATATTGCATCACGCGATGTTGTCTCGATTAATGCTTGTTATACCTGTCACCAACCAGAAAGCTTAGCATTGCACGGCGGTCGTCGAATCGATCTTGAAAACTGTGCATCATGTCATACCGCAACATCTGGTGATCCTGAAACCGGTAACAGTGTTGATTTCACTTACATGATCCATGCCATCCATAAAGGCCAAGACCGCGTAACCAGCACTGTTGATGGCGATGTAGCCTCACCTTATAAAGTGATTGGCTATGGCGGTGGAATACACAATTACGGTAACGTGATGTATCCACAAAAACCTGCTGCCGATTGCAGTGCATGTCACGTAGAAGGCACAAACGCTCCCAAAGATGCCGCGCTGTTTAATGCCAATAAAAGTGATACCGCTTGTATTGCGTGTCACACAGAGTTAGCGTCTCAACAACATGTTGGTGTCGGCACAAATTGTACGTCATGCCATGTTGAAGAAGGCTATGGTCGCAGTGCAAAAGAAGCGCATGGCGATGTGATGAAAGCCTATAACGAAACCCAAGCGATGAACGCTGTATTCAGCGACGTAATAGTTACTGCTGATGGGAAATTCAGTACTACGATTAAATTTACTGATGCTTCAGCTAATGTTATTGCAGCAGAATTTATCGACCAAGGTAGCCGTATCGTTATGGCATGGGACAGCGACAAAAACTACCCAACGTATCAAGATGCCAGTTACAGTAATCGTCGTCTTAGATTAAGTGAAGGTACCGCCAACGCAGATAATAGCTGGACCTTAGTTTGGGATAAGATCACCTTACCAACAGATTATGTGGGTAAAACATTTGAACTATGGTCAGCAGTCACAGCCTGTTTTAATCATGGTGGCTACGGCAGACCGGAAGTTAAACTAACGGCTTGTAGTACTGATGATGTTCAGAAAGTGGAAATTAAAAGTAGTCCATACCATTTTGTTATGGCTGCAAGTGCAATAGACACTAGCCAAACCACTGCTACACGTAGAAACATTATCAACACAGAAAGCTGTCAAGGTTGCCATAACCAAGAAGTGTATCACTATGACAATGGTGTCAATTGCCAAACCTGTCATACCGCTGATAAGACGCTTAAAAATGACGATACTTACCCTGGTGGCAAAAAATCGACCAGCTTTGCCTTTAAAGCACACAGCGCTGAAGGTCATTACCTCAAATATGCCGGTGTTGAATCTGGAACCGTGTTGAAAACCGATTGTAAAACCTGTCATACCGCGGATGGGATCCAACTTGGTAGAGCCACTGACAGAGTATGGCGTTATGGCGATATCGATACTGGAGCCGATGTATGGATGTCATCAGATACTGGAGCATGTTTAAGCTGTCATCAAAAGTATCGTACTGATGCCACCGTGTCGCATATTGAATCTAATGGCGGTATTGTTGATGGGATCAGTGAGGACGATGCTCGTAATCGTGCATCAGAAATATGTTCTACCTGTCATACCGTAGACCGCGTCACTAAAACACATGGTTTTTAAACAGTAAAAAGAAACAACCTTGGCGTTTTATCCATCAAAGACCTTAGTTTATAACTAAGGTCTTTTTGTTATCCGAACAATCCTCCCCCGTTAAACTGCGCATTTTACATACCTCTTTATTAATAGGCTGATCATCATCACACAATTACGTTCGTTTTAAAGACGAGTTGCTGTTTGTAACGTAATCTTAGTGTTGGGAAAATTAATTCCAACATCAACTTAACTGAATAAGATAATTGCAGAACATACTGCCAGTGAGTTAGATGGATGACCTTTGCAGGGAAAATATGATGAATAAAAAATACACAAAAATGGCATTGTTACTTGCTATGTCAGCATCAATGACACTGGTCGGTTGTGGCGGAGGCGATGATGGTGAAGCTGGTAATCCAGGAAACCCTGGTGGCGAGCCTGCTGAAGCAATTAAAACGCTAAACTTAGATATCACTAAAGTCACTTATCAAGATAGCAAACCGACTATTGAAGTATTTGCGACCAATGAAAAAGATCTCCCTGTAGCGGGTCTTAAAGACTTTGAAATTAAAAAAGTCGTCCAACTCATTCCAGCTGGCGCAAGTGGTGCAGGTAATTCAGCCCAATGGCAATTTATTGGCTCCGAAAAAGCCTTTACCGACCATGGTAACGGCAATTACAGTTTCACAGTCAATGTTGAAGGCTTTAACCCAGAGCTAACCCAACGTTACAATGTAATTGCAAGTGCATCAACCTTGCAAGACGGCGTTACCGGAGTGCCGCGTACTGAAATTACCAAAGATTTTGACGGTGAAGGATTTGAAGCTAAATACACTAAAAACATCGTCAGTGGCGCTACTTGTAATACCTGCCATGCAAAGGGTGAAAGTATTTATCATAGCTACACTGATTTAGAAACCTGTACATCTTGCCATACCAACGAAATGGCCATTGAAAAAGACAAGGTTCAAGTTGAGTTCAGTCACTTAATTCATAATGTTCATAACAATGCCAAAATGTATGGCCGCAACTTGGACAAGAGTGCAGAAGCAGCGCATGCGATAGTGCAAGATAATTGCACCACTTGTCATGTTAATTCAGAACAACTGAGCGAATCGAACAACTGGTCTCGAATTCCAACCATGGAAGCCTGTTCAAGTTGCCATACCGATATTGACTTTAAAACGGGTCAAGGTCATCCGCAACAAGTGGATAATTCAAATTGTATAGCTTGTCATAATGCAAGTTGGACAGAAGAATTACACACAACTTCGTATACTCAGAAAAAAGCATTTATCGATTTATACGGCATGACAGCAACACTAACGGCTAATAAATCAAGCACCGAAGACAAGTCAGCGACCCTATCGGTAACGATTTTAGATGCTAATGGTACGGCCATTGATGCTGCAAGCTTAGTCAGCAAAATTCAACGAATTGAAACCATCACTAACGTCGGACCTAACTTTCCAATTATGGGATATAACCCTAGCCCAGGAAGCGGTTTAGCCAAAATCAGTAAAGACTTTATCAAAGCGGGTCTGTTACAAGCCGATGTAGTCATTGAATCAGGTAACTTAGTCTATAACATTGCATCACTGCCATTTGGCGCTGGCGACACAGATACCGCCTTTAGTTTTATTGGTCTTGAAATGTGTAACGATGGTATTCAAGCCATTGATTGTGCCGACGGCGTAGCAACTACCAGTATGAAAGCCGAGCTCACAGTAGGCACTTTCTCTGGTAATGCGCCTAGCTATCGTCACACTGACTCGGTCAATTTTGGTTCATGTGATAATTGCCATGGAGATACTTTTGAGTTACATAAAGGCCACCATGCTGGTTTTGTGATGTCAGAACAGTTAGCCCGTGAACTTAATGGCGAAGTCACCATAGGTTTGGATGGTTGTGTGGCTTGTCATACGCCAGATGGCACTTATGCTTCTGGTGCTAATCAAGGTGCCATTGAAATGAAATTGCACAGTGTTCATGGTGAGCAAGGCATTATCAAAGACTGTACTCAGTGTCACAACGACTTTAATCTTGATGCATTCAAAGTTAAAGGTGCACTTGCTACGTCGCAAGGCCTTTATACAACACCTATCACTGCAACGTGCGCATCTTGTCATGGCTTTGACACGATTTCGCAGCATGCACAAAGTCAAGGTGCGGTTGTTAATGGTAGCTATCAAGAAGCCAATGATGCTGCGCAGTTAGAAACCTGTTTCTTCTGCCACGCACCCACCATTGAAAACCACACACAAGTGAAGCTTTAATTTGTCCATTGAGAGAGAAGCCCTGCTTCTCTCTCATGCTATGGCTTACGTAATCAACTTGTTGATCATCAAAATGGACAAATTAGGAAGTCTACTTATGAAGACCACACATTCAATCAATACCCTATTTTTAGCCCTGCTCTGCCTTACCGCTTCGACGCTGTTTATGTCGAGTCATGTACAGGCGGCAAAGTGGGATGCCAGCATGACACCTGCAGAAGTTGAAGCAACACTCGATAAAAAATTCGCCGAAGGAAAATACTCACCAAAGGGTGCCGACACTTGTTTGATGTGTCATAAAAAATCAGAAAAGGTCATGGATTTATTCAAAGGTGCTCATGGCGCAATTGATTCATCAAAAAGTCCAATGGCTGGATTACAGTGCGAAGCGTGTCACGGCCCACTAGGTTCACATAATCGTGGTGGTAAAGAGCCAATGATTACCTTTGGCCCAACTTCAACACTCGCTGCAGACAAGCAAAACAGTGTGTGCATGAGCTGTCATCTCGACGACAAACGCGTGGCATGGGACAGTAGTCATCACGCCAATGCCGATGTGGCATGTGCATCTTGTCATAGCATACATGCTGAACATGACCCAATACTGTCAAAACAAACAGAAGTCGAAGTATGTACCACTTGTCACACCAGACAAAAAGCTGACATGAACAAGCGCACCAGTCATCCAATGAAATGGAATCAAATGACCTGTAGCGACTGTCATAATCCACATGGCAGTTTGAGCGATTCAGATCTTGTTCAGCCAACAGTCAATGAAACGTGTTATTCATGTCACGCTGAGAAACGCGGCCCAAAGCTGTGGGAGCATGCACCCGTCACCGAAAATTGCGTCAATTGCCATAATCCACACGGTTCTGTGAACGATGCAATGCTCAAAACTCGTGCGCCACAACTGTGTCAGCAATGTCATGCGAGTGACAATCACACCAGCAACGCTTATCTAGGTAACACTGATATGGGTTCAACAGTAAATGGTAATGCCTTTACTGGTGGTCGCAGCTGCTTAAATTGTCATAGTCAGGTGCATGGTTCAAACCATCCGTCTGGTAAGTTACTGCAGCGCTAAGGAGATTATATTATGAATACCAAATTGAACCTCATTACCTTAGCGTTACTCACTAGTACCAGCTTTAGCCTGATGGCTGATGGTTATGGCCTAGCAAATGCTAAAACCGACAATATTAAATATGATGCTTGGAATTGTAAGGCTTGTGCTGTAGAAACAGGTACCACAGGAACTGTCGGGGTTGGTATTGGTTACAACAGCGAAGACGATATTAACTCAGCCAACGCATTTAATAGCAGTAATCAAACAGCGGGCAAAGTGGATGCCGATATAAAGTATCGAGGTGACAATGGCTACCAAGCAAAAGTCGTCGCAAATAATATGGGCATGGACAATGGCCGTATGGAAATAGATGTCGGTAAACTTGGATTGTATCGCCTCAATCTAGGTTATCGCTCCATCGCTACGTATCAAAGCAATAATGCCTTAAGTCCTTACCAGAATATCGGCAGCGATAATCTTACTTTAGCGGATAATTGGGTAACGGCAGGTTCAAGCTCAGACATGCCAATGCTTTATAGCGGTTTAACCCCATTTGAATTGTCGCTTAAACGTGAACGTGCCGGTCTAGGATTTGAATATCAAACAGAATCACTGTTCACAACCTACGTTAATTTTCAGCGTGAAGAGAAAACCGGAACCAAAGTTGCCTCTGGCAGTTTTTTCAACCAGTCAATGATGTTAGCGGAGCCGGTTGATTACACCACCGACATCTTAAACGCTGGGATTAAACTCCGTGGTGATCACTGGTTTACCAGCATAAACTACAATGGTTCAGTGTTTAGCAATAACCACCAGCTGCTTGGTTTTGACAGCGCCTTTAACCCTACGTTTGGGGCACAAAGTCGTGGTTATATGGCGCTAGACCCAGATAACGAGGCCCATACTATTTCGCTAATGGGCCAATATAACGATTCCATTACCAGCTTAAGTGGCCGTTTACTCATGGGCCAAATGACCCAAGATCAGCAATTAACTAGCATAGGTTATGGCTATTCATTACCGGCAGATTCTATTGATGCAAAAGTTGATATCACCGGCATGACACTTAAAGCGGTGACTAAGCTCAGCCGAGCATGGCGTCTCACTGGCAGTTATGATTATAACGACAGAGAAAACAACACCCAAATCGAACAATGGACTCAAATTAGCATTAACGATGTTACCGGCAAAGTGCGGTATAACACGCCATACGATCTCACTACCCATAGCGCTAAATTATCCACTGACTATCGTATCAACCATGGTTTAAAACTCGATGCGGGTTATGATTTCAAACGAGATGAACGCAGTAATCAAGGCAGAGAAACCACTGACGATAATAACGTCTGGGCACGTTTACGCGTCAATAGTTTTGACATGTGGGATATGTGGCTTAAAGGTAGTTTGAGCAAGAGAGATGGTTCAGAATATAAAGCATCAGAATCGTCATCTGCAGAACAAAATCCGTTGCTACGTCGATACTATTTGGCCGACCGTGACCGCACTCAAATAGAGGCGCGTATTAATCATAGCCCTATTGATAACTTGAACGTCGATTTTGGGGTTCGCTATGCATATGATGACTATACAAATACGCAAATAGGTTTAACTGAATCAAAAGACACAAACTACGATATTAATCTGAGCTACATGATTAATGACGATATGAATGTTAATACATTTTATAACCATCAAATCATCAAATCGGCTCAATCTGGCAGCGCCAATTTAAGTATAGCGACTTGGCAAGCCGATATTGAAGACACTGTCGATGTTGTTGGAGCTGGCTTAAGTTACAATAATTTAATGGACAGTCGTTTACGCTTAGGCTTAGATTATACCTACTCAGACTCAGACAGTACTACCCAAGTAAGACAGGGAATTAGTGGCGATTACGGTGACTATTTTGCAAAAGTACATAACATTAATGTGTACGCACAATATCAAGCCACCGAAAAAATGGCCTTGCGTATAGACTACAAAATGGAAAAATACCTTGATAATGATGACGCCAACGATATTGAGCCAGATACCATTTGGAATGTCATGAGTTTAGGTAATTTACAGCATGACTACACTGCACACATGATCATGCTCAACGTGAGTTATAGTCTGTAAGTGATATCACGGTAATATAACCAAGTCGATCACATTAAAAATGACGCCAACCTTGTCTAGGTTGGCGTTTTTATATCATTTGATTTAATGACCTTTAGACACAAAAACGGTCGCTAGCATCCTATTGTATAAAAAACTTGCAATTACACCAGATTTAACATTATATTAACAAGGTGAATAGCTTGTGATTGAAGTTTGGGCAAATGGATGTGCCCCCCATTTTATGTTGCTCATCTTTCCTCCCCTATTGCTTGTTAAAGACCATTGCTTGTTTTTTTAAATTTCCAATGCATTTAAGCGCCAACCTCCTCCCAATACTTAGCGAACATCAGGTATCATTCAGTACCGATATTGATTGCCCAGAGAAATTCATGTTTCAAATTGATACACTAATTGCCACTAAAATTGTCGACCGAACCATGAAAATTATTGGTCATAATATCAATGTTATGAATGCTCAAGCAGTGATATTAGGTTCAGGCGATATCGATCGGATTGGCACTGTACATGAGGGGGCACTATTAGCTATCAGCCAAAATCGCAATGTTGAAATAAGCCAAGCCATCGCTTCAAATTTACATGGCGTCAAACCTGGGCTAAATTTGCCATTGCATTACCAAGGTCAAGTGGTTGGCGTTATCGGTATCACTGGCGAGCCAGACACATTAAGCCATTATGGTGAACTGCTTAAGATGACAGCAGAGATGATTGTCGAGCAAGCAAATTTGCAAGAGCAATTACAGTGGCAGAATCGTCAAAAAGAGGAGTTTATTTCGCAACTCATTCATGCCAATGAGCAAGACTTGCCTTCTTTACAACAATGGGCATTGCAATTAGGTGTCGATTTAAGCGTACCGCGAGTGGCCGCCATTATCGAACTTGATAACAAAAACCCATTATATCAACAAGACAATCAAGCATTAAAACAAGTACTGTATTTATTACAAAATCCTGTACGCGATAACTTAATTGCGATGACCTCACTCACTCAATTAGTTATTTTAAAGCCGGCTTTTTTAGATGGTAAGCAATTTGACCCTGAGCTTGAAAACCAACGCATCAACAAATTACTCAAACGCTTACCCGCCAATATGCAACTTAGCCTGCATATTTCATTGGGGCATTATTTCAGTGGTGAATTAGGCATTAGTTACTCCTATCGCACCGCCAAAGAAACGTTAGATATTGGAAAAAGATTACATCCAACAAAAACCAAATATTTATACCAAGACTACAGCTTACAAGTACTGTTATCAGGGTTACGGCACCACTGGCGAGGTAATGCGCTTGCTGGGCCTTACATGAAACTGATTGCAGTTGACAATAACCAACAATTGCAAAAAACACTTGCCGCTTATCTAGAACACATGGGAGACATCCAAGCCTGTGCTAACAGTTTGTTTATCCATCGAAACACACTGCGTTACCGATTAGATAAAATTCAAACTATCACCAATATTGATTTACACAGTTTTAATGGATTACTGAGTTTATATTTAGGTCAGTTAATCCACCAACCTAGCACTTAATTGTGCGTCAGCACAAAAATAGTATTAACTCGTAGATTTATTAGTGCAAGCGCACAAAGTAATTTATAGGTAATGGTTTACTATGATGAATACTAAACCACCCCCTACAATAATAAATAACGAGTACTCTATGGGACTAATATTGATCTTAATCGGCGTGATAGCCTTTATCGTCATCGCCACCTCTAAATTTAAACTGCACCCTTTTTTAACCCTCATTTTAGCCTCATTTCTCACCGCATTTGCCTATGGTTTACCCAGCAATGAAATTGCCAAAACCATCACTGGCGGTTTCGGTGGTATTTTAGGTTACATCGGCTTAGTCATTGTGCTCGGTACGATTATTGGCACCATTCTCGAAAAAAGTGGTGCAGCCATAACTATGGCAGATGTGGTCATTAAACTGTTTGGCCAACGATTCCCAACGTTAACTATGTCAATGATTGGCTACTTAGTGTCGATCCCTGTTTTTTGTGATTCAGGTTTTGTGATTTTAAATTCATTAAAACAGTCAATGGCAAACCGGATGAAAGTGTCTCAAGTTGCCATGAGCGTCGCCCTAGCAACTGGGTTATACGCAACTCATACCTTTGTGCCGCCAACCCCAGGTCCTATCGCTGCAGCGGGTAATCTTGGTCTTGAATCACAACTTGGACTCGTTATTGCTGTCGGTGTGTTTGTTGCTGCCATTGCCGCTTTTGCCGGTATGTTGTGGGCCAATCGTTTTGCCAATGAGCAGCCAGACGGAGAAGGCGCCGAAGAACTGAATCTGCAGCAAGAAGATTTTGATGATCTAAAGAAAACCTATGGCGAATTACCTAGCCCTACCAAAGCATTTGCGCCTATTTTTGTACCTATCATTTTAATCTGCTTAGGCTCGGTGGCTAACTTCCCTTCAAAACCATTAGGTGAACAAGGCTTATTCGATTTATTAGTGTTCTTGGGCCAACCTATTAACGCCTTAATGATCGGCCTATTTCTGTCGTTATCGCTGTTAAAAAGCAACCAAAAAATCAAAGAGTTTAGCGATCGTATCAGCCAAGGTTTAGTGGTATCAGCACCTATTTTATTGATCACCGGTGCTGGCGGTGCATTTGGCGCGGTATTAAAAGCCACTGAGATTGGTGCATTTCTGGGTAGTAGCTTGTCCGCTTTAGGTGTGGGTATTTTTATGCCGTTTATCGTGGCCGCGGCACTCAAATCAGCACAAGGTTCATCTACGGTGGCATTAGTCGCTACCTCAGCATTAGTGGCACCATTACTAGGAGATATTGGTTTAGCCTCAGAAATGGGCCGAGTGTTAACCGTAATGGCAATTGGTGCGGGTGCGATGACCGTCTCACATGCAAACGATAGCTTCTTCTGGGTGGTGACTCAATTTAGCCGCATGAGCGTCAAACAAGCGTATCGGGCCCAAACAATGGCCACCTTAATCCAGGGAGTCACGGCGATGATTACCGTTTATCTACTAAGCTTATTTTTACTGTAAATTATTAATCAGAGTCTTATATGAAAATTGTTATTGCACCCGATTCATTTAAAGAAAGCCTAAGCGCCCTAGAAGTGGCTAATGCCATTGAGAATGGATTTAAACAGGTATTCCCAAACGCGCAATATTGTAAAGTGCCAATGGCCGACGGCGGTGAAGGTACAGTACAAGCTATGGTCGATGCCACCCAAGGACAGATTATTAATCTCACTGTCACAGGGCCTTTAGGTTTACCTGTTAACGCATTTTATGGCGTGCTAGGCCAACTAGATGAGGATGGAAACCAAACGGCAATAATCGAAATGGCTGCCGCATCAGGTTTACATCTGGTGCCATCCACTCAACGTAATCCATTATTAACCACCAGTTTTGGTACTGGTGAGTTGATTGCCGATGCATTAGACAGAGGCATAAGACACATCATTTTAGGCCTAGGTGGCAGTGCGACTAACGATGCAGGCGCAGGCATGATGCAGGCCTTAGGAGTCCAACTAAGTGATATAAATAATACTCCATTACCTTTTGGTGGAGCTGCCCTCGCCGAATTACATTACATCGACATGCAATCATGCCATCCAGCCATTAAGGAGTGCGTAATTGAAGTTGCGTGCGATGTCGATAATCCATTATGCGGGCCACGAGGCGCCAGTGCTATTTTTGGTCCACAAAAAGGGGCTACTACTGAGATGGTTGAGCAACTTGATCTCGCTTTGGGGCATTTTGCTCATATCATTAACCAACACCTTAACCAGTCAATTGATGGACACTGTCAATTACACCCTGGTGCTGGGGCTGCTGGCGGTATGGGATTTGGCGTAATGACAATGTTAAATGCAACCTTAAAACCTGGGGTCGATATTGTCACTAAAAGCGTTAAGTTGGCACAACATTGTCTCAATGCTAATCTGGTTATTACCGGTGAAGGTCGAATAGACGGTCAAACCGTGTTTGGTAAAACCCCTATGGGAGTATTGAATGTCGCCAAACAACTTAATATTCCGGTTATCGGTATTTCAGGATGCCTTGGTGAAAATGCAGATGCTATTTTAGCCGAAGGCATGCATGCTATTTTTCCTATCATTCCTGCGTTGCAGCCCTTAGAGCAAGTATTGTCTGAAGCCCAGGTTAATCTAACCAATACCGCGCGCAACATTGCGGCAATGATGTCACTTTCATTTGCAGACAAGTAATCTAATCCAGCACAAATGCCTTATCGCATTTGTGCTGGATTATTCATATCAACATCATTCATATTCTGAATTAACGCAGCTAATCCGCAGTAATAACACGATAAATACTTGAAGCGAAACCAGCCATACAGTAAAGTTAGCACCCTCATTTCATCCTGAAGGTGTAGCGTTAATCGTAAAGCACCCGTCAATGCTATCAGGATGAAGTTTTCATCATTACGGCAAGCAAAATGACCTCGAAAATCACCCGTCAAGCAAACGCTTCAGAAGACAGCTTACTGCGAATTTTTACCGCCCCTGAAGATTCAACCTCGACGTTGAGCATTATTGAGCAAAAGCTGTCTCAAGACCTCGCAGGTTTTTTAGGTAACAGCATCGCCGCACTGGAAAAACCGCTGTCAGAAATAGAAACTGACTTTAGCGCCTATCAGATCCCGACAGATCCCAAGTTCGTTTCTGATTATGCCGACGAAATCATGCAAAACCTAGTCGCTCATTCAGTCCATACTTCAGCACCCAGTTTTATTGGACACATGACCTCGGCATTGCCTTATTTCGTGTTACCACTGTCAAAAATGATGGTGGGTCTAAATCAAAATTTAGTCAAAATTGAAACATCGAAAGCCTTTACCCCATTAGAGCGCCAAGTGTTAGGCATGATGCATCATTTGGTGTATCAACAATCTGATGATTTCTATCATCAATGGATGCACAGTGCTAACCACTCACTCGGGGCATTTTGCTCAGGTGGCACCGTTGCCAATATCACCGCGCTGTGGATTGCCCGAAACCGGCTGTTACAACCACGCGGCGAATTTAAAGGCGTCACCCGCGAAGGAATGACGAAAGCATTGCGTTTTTATGGCTATGATGACCTTGCTATTTTAGTGTCCGATCGCGGTCATTACTCTTTGGGCAAAACTGCCGACTTGTTGGGTATTGGCCGAGATAACATCATTAGCATCCCAACAGATGAGCATCATAAAGTCGATGTTGCTGCCATGCGTGATGCAGCAGAAAAGCTGGCACAACAAAATATAAAAGTCATGGCCATTGTTGGTATCGCCGGTACAACTGAAACAGGCAATGTGGATCCCTTAACTGAATTAGCAGTGTTAGCCAGCGAGCTAAATTGTCATTTCCATGTAGATGCGGCATGGGGCGGCGCAAGTTTATTGTCCAAAAAATATAGCCATTTACTAAAAGGCATCGAGTTAGCTGACTCCGTGACTATCGATGCCCATAAGCAAATGTATGTTCCAATGGGCGCCGGTATGGTGCTATTTAAAGACCCAGAACTGGCGCAAGCCATAGTGCATCATGCTGAATATATTCTACGAGTGGGTTCAAAAGACCTAGGCAGTCAAACGCTGGAAGGTTCGCGACCTGGAATGGCAATGCTCGTACATGCTTGTCTTCAAATTATTGGCCGCGATGGCTATGAAATCCTCATTAATAACAGCCTAGAAAAAGCCCGTTACTTTGCCTCAATCATCGACCAACATCCTGATTTTGAGTTAGTCACTGAGCCTGAGTTATGTTTGCTGACCTATCGTTATGTACCAAAATCGGTGCAAGCCATACTTACTACAGCTCTAGCCAACCAAGATAGCGTTTTAGTTGCATCAATCAATGAACTACTCGATGGACTGACGCAATTTATTCAAAAGCATCAACGCGAACAAGGCAAATCGTTTGTGTCACGCACACGTATTAAGCCAGCAAAATACTTACGTCAACAAACGACAGTATTTCGCGTGGTACTCGCCAATCCGTTGACCAGTCATCAAATATTGCATGATGTGCTCACCGAACAAATCGATATTGCAGCGTTAGACAGTGAGTATTTACCACAGCTGTTGGCGTTATAATGCGGGGGGAGCAATAATCCCCGCAATTTTTATCTCTTTGATTTAACGTCATGTGTATCAGTAAGTCAGATTGAAACAGACACATAATGAAAGCTTATGATCTGAATCAGATTAAGACAAACATTGGTTTAAGACATGGCCTTCGGCCACGACGTTAGTGGCAGCAGGCCATGTCAAACAGTTTCACTATGTTAAGGGTTAAGCCAAAGAACTTACCTACTTTCAGAATTAACCGCTCTTATAGCCGCGTAGCGAACTAGCAGGACGAAGTCCGCTCTAGTATCTAGACTCTCGATCACACTGTTGCTAACGTTTGTTATCATTCACAATCAAATTACAGACGTAAAAAAGCCCCAACTAATGTTGAGGCTTTTTTACACCATACTTACGTATGTAAATGATGGTACCCGAGGCCGGACTTGAACCGGCACGCTTATTCAGCGAGGGATTTTAAATCCCTTGTGTCTACCGATTCCACCACTCGGGCAAAGTGTTGTTTTAACCGTTACTTAAAGTAACCATTAAACGCAATTTTGTGGAGGCGCGACCCGGAGTCGAACCGAGATAGACGGATTTGCAATCCGTAGCATAGCCATTCTGCCATCGCGCCATCTTTAACCAAATTCGAATCCATCGGATAAGATAAGAAATTGGAGCGACATATCGGGTTCGAACCGATGACCTATACCTTGGCAAGGTATCGCTCTACCAACTGAGCTAATGTCGCTTATTCAATCGTTTCAACGCTTTATTAAATCTGCGAGAAAGGTATCGTCTTTCAACCTATCCAACTGAGCTAATGTCGCATTAATCGTGTTAGTTAACATAAAACCCTAAGGCTTGTTGTTGACTCATCACTTGTCTACGGGGAGGCATTCTACCGAATTAACCTCGTGTGTCAATTATTGATTTACGCAATTATGACTGTTTGCGCACTAAATAATCTTATTGAACTATTATTACGCTATTCTGCCGTTAAATCTTTCCAAGCTGCTGAAATGTAACTCATCATCGACCAGAACGTCAGTGCTGCGGCAATATAAAACAAGCCGTAAGCGACATCAGTTAGCCAAGGTGTGGGTTTCCAAATCAATCCAATAATCGCGATCATTTGCGTGGCAGTTTTATATTTACCAATCCAAGACACGGCAACTACGCCACGTTTGCCTATTTCGGCCATCCATTCACGCAAGGCTGAAATAACAATTTCGCGACCAATCATAAATAACGCTGCTAAGGTTAAGTACACATTGTCATTTTGTTGAACCAACAGCACTAATGCGGTCGACACCATGACTTTATCTGCAACTGGATCCAAAAAAGCGCCAAATCGGGTTAGTTGACCAAGTTTACGCGCAGCATAACCGTCTAACCAATCGGTCAAAGCGGCCAACCAGAAAATAAATGCCGAAACAAATGGTGCCCATGGATATGGTAAATAAAATACCGCTATAAATACGGGTAACAAAGCAATACGGAATAATGTCAGTGCAATAGGTAAGTTAAACGGCATAAAAAGACCAATTTGTCAGAAGCAGCGCCAATCTTGCCTTAATTTTAGCCCCCTCGCAATGCATCATGAATTGTTTGTGCCATTTCTAAGCTAATTCCGGGTACTTTTGTCAATTCAGCCACGCTAGCGCCCTTCACTTCTTGAATTCCGCCTAAATGTTGCAACAAAGCTTTACGCCTTTTAGGGCCCACACCTGCGATGGATTCTAAGGTAGAAGTATTGCGAGTTTTCTGACGTTTATTACGGTGTCCGGTAATCGCAAAGCGATGTGACTCATCGCGAATGTGCAACATTAAGTGAAATGCAGGCGAATCACTGGGAATATCGAAAGCTTGTTCACTGCCACCAACAATAAAGGTTTCAAGGCCTGCTTTGCGACCCTCACCTTTAGTCACGCAAATGAGTAATGGTGGATTATCAATATTGACACACTTTTCATCGACAATCGTTTGCGCCACTCTTAACTGGCCAATACCACCATCAATGAAGACTAAATCGGGTACTTTGCCATTGTTGTCGATTTTATCAAATCGACGGCTTATTGCCTGTTCCATCGCGGCATAATCATCACCACCGGTAATACCGGTAATATTGTAACGGCGATAATCGGCTTTATGCGGCCCTTCTCGATTAAACACCACACACGATGCCACAGTGCTTTCGCCCATAGTATGACTGATATCAAAACATTCCATCCGCTTAATCGGTTCATTAAGTTCAAGTGCTTCTTCAAGTAATTGAAAACGTTGTTCAACAGTATTCTTATGTGACAGTCTGGTCGCGACGGCATTACTGGCGTTAGTCATGGCAAGACGTAAAAAATTAGCTCTGTCGCCTCTTACTTGCGTTTTTAACTCAAACTTTTTATCTAATGCGTGTTCTATCGACGCTTCTAATTCTTTTATACCGTCAAAGTGATGGCTGAGAATGACTTCTTTTGGAATAGTACGCTGAATATCGGCATTAAGGTAAAACTGGCCCAAGAATGATGACAACACTTCTTCAATTTCAGTTTCTGCGGGTACTGAAGGATAATAGCTGCGACTACCAAAAATTTTACCATCGCGAATAAACAATAGATGAAAACAGGCAATACCTGAGGCGTAATCGACGCCGATGACATCCATATCGCCTTTATGATTTGACACTTCCTGCTGCTCTGCTACGCGCCTTAATGCGGTAATTTGGTCGCGATACTGTGCCGCACGCTCGTATTCCATATCAATTGCAGCGGTCTCCATTTTGGCCACCAGCTGTGATATGACTTGTTTGTCTTTGCCGCGTAAAAATAAACCGGCTAATTTGACCTGTTCGCTGTATTCCTCATCACTGACAATCCCCACACAAGGCGCACTACAACGATCTAATTGATACTGTAAACAAGGCCGAGATCTGGATTTATAATATAAGTCATCGCATTGACGGATTGGAAACAGCTTTTGCATTAAATGCAAACTCTCACGGACTGCACCACCATTAGGGTATGGGCCAAAATAATGACCTTTTTCACGTTTTGGACCACGATGATAAGCAAGTCGAGGGTGCTTATGGCCGCTCAACAGAATATACGGATAAGATTTATCATCACGCAACAGCACGTTGTATTTGGGCATGTACTGTTTGATGTAATCGTTTTCGAGCAATAACGCATCAGTTTCGCTGTGCGTAACGGTCACATCAATATGATCGATATGCGAAACCAGCGCCTGAGTTTTAACATTGGCGATATTGACTCTAAAATACGAGCTTAAGCGTTTTTTGAGATCTTTGGCTTTACCAACATAAATAACCTGTTGGTGTTTATCGTACATTCGATAAACACCAGGCGCTGAGGTGACATGTTTTAAAAAAGATTTGGCGTTAAAACCACTTGGCATGATTAAAGCTACTTAATGCGTTGCGAGGAATACATTATTCCTGACTAGAATGAACCTGTATCGAGCATTTTGTAACGGATAGCTAAACGGGTCAACTCAACGTCACCGCCGATCCCCAGTTTGGCAAATAGTCGATAACGATAGCTATTGACAGTTTTAGGGCTTAAATTTAATTTTTCAGAAATATCATTAACCTTTTCACCATTGGTTATCATCATCATAATTTGCAATTCTCGCTCAGACAAACTGCTAAATGGATTCTCGTCAGAGTGGTTGAATTGGCTTAGCGCCATCTGTTGCGCAATTTCTGGCGACAAATAACGTTGACCACGAGCCACTTGAGTAATGGCACGCAATACTTCTGGCGATGTGGAACCTTTGGTTAAGTAACCAGAAGCACCAGCCTGCATCACTTTGGTCGGAAAAGGGTCTTCTGTTTGTACGGTTAACACAATAATTTTAGCGTCTGGCTGATAGCGTAAAATCTTACGGGTGGCTTCTAATCCCCCCATACCAGGCATATTCATGTCCATTAAAATGACATCCGCTTCATTTTGTCGAGACCACTGTACGGCTGTTTCTCCATCAGGTGCTTCACCGATGACTTTAATACCGCGTTCATCTTCCAAAATGCGACGAATACCCGTTCTCACGAGTTCATGGTCGTCAACCAAATATACAGATATCACGTAAACCCACCTATTATTATGCGTAATTCATTTTTGAATTTTAGGGCCGTTTTTATATATAAAACATTTATATGTAAAATCTTATCGTAAAAAAACACCAGTAACATTGCATATTTTACACATCTCATTTATCTGCTTGAATTTAGCATCTTTACATTTACTGACACAAGCAAAGTCAATTATTAACGTGAGAAATGAATGTAAAATAGGCAATTTTGTTACCTTAGTATTGCAATTTAACCTTTTTAAATCATTCACCCTGCAAGGTGATAATAATTGTGCGCGCCGAAGCATGGTCCCGATGCTCACATAAATATAAACCTTGCCAAATACCCAAGTTCAAACGCCCATGGGTAATCGGAATTGACTGACTAGCCCCAATCAGGGTCGACTTGATATGCGCAGGCATATCATCGGCACCTTCATAAGTATGCTGGAAGTATGGCGCACCTTCTGGTGCGAGTACATTAAAATGCCGTTCCAAATCGCCACGAACAGTAGGATCAGCATTTTCGTTTATCGCCAGCGATGCTGAAGTATGCTGAATAAACACATGCAATAAGCCAACATTGATACCTCCTAGCTCTGGCAGCCGTGCTATCACTTCATCAGTAATTAAATGAAATCCTCGTCTTTTAGAGTTAAGTGTCATCTCTCGTTGTAACCACATCAAATAAATCCCTCTTCAAGCGACACGCACAGATGAATAAACCATTAAGCAACAACATGCAGAACGAAATACAAAGCATACATCAGAGCAGTGTTAAGACTGAAAAAAATGAGGCTATTGTCACACAATTTACTCACTATTTACCGAACAATTAACCGATTAATATCAATTTCACTGTTCATAGAGTAGTTACATCCTTAGCAATATAAGAACATCTAAAAGAATATCCAAAAGAACATCATTAGATTTAACAATTATTACTTTACAAACAATAATATAGGGAAATTTATTTTTGTATACTTTTGGATTGATTATGAAATGTAGATAATAAAGGCTAGGTTTGCAAAGATTTAAACGGTCTATATATATTCACCATTAATGCTAACTAAACAGAAAAATGATCATAAATTGGCATCTGCATAACTTTAAGCACTGTGCTTTAAGGGTAACGAAGCATACATCATCGTAACCAATACATTATTCTAAGGCTGGATAATTTCCGCCAGAAAGCAAAAAGGCACAACCTTAAGTTATAAGGTTGTGCCCGTTAACACTTTTGTCAGCAATCCGGCTGAAATTTGCTCCCTGCACCATCCATGTAAACATGCTTCCTGCAGTCCTTTTCCCTGTTCTCATTTCCTTATCTATTTGTGTAACACAAACAAACGCATGAGTTTCATTCCGTTGAACAGCCTATCCGTTGGCTGAGCGGTAAATCTATTCAATCCGTTGAATTATCCCAGCTGCATCCTGCAGCCCTATCCTTTTTTTCCTTGTGTCGACTATTTACTGTCTTCACCCATCCTTGATTCGGCTATCCATTTGCCGAGCTTATGCTCAAATCCGTGAGCGTGTCCTAGTATCATCCTTAATATTCTTAAGCATCATTAGTCTTATTTCTCATCCTAAGAAAACCAACTGATGACCCGCTTTCGATAACTACATTCTAGCCAAAATAAACGCCGAGAAAAGTCACTCTACTCCATTTAAATACACATCTCACATGTCAGTAAATCGTTAGAAAAATGTAATTGCCTGATTTTAAAAGATTAACAATAATTTATAACGTTAAACACTGACAACTTTAGATAAGATCCCTTACACACTTGTAGGATATTGCTTACAAAAGCGTGAGCAAGTTAATACTTCCAGGGTTATTTGCGCCATAAACGCTTTATCATTTGACCAAACATGACCCAATCTGCCCATAAACTGTATAGCGGATAAGTGAATGTTGCGGGGCGATTTTTTTCAAATATAAAATGCCCTAACCATGCAAAACCATAACCGACTACCGGCAACCACAATAGCTGCCACCAATGTTGGTTAATCAGAGTGTTAATAATAATCACAACAATAATGCTACTGCCAATGTAATGCAGTCTTCGACAAACGGGATCTTGATGTTGCGACAGATAAAATGGATAAAACTCTGCAAATGAAGAATAACGCTTAGGTTCCATTACTCACTCCTTATTAACAACTCGCTAATGGTATGCTCTGTTAGTATTAGATTATTTCATTTTAGACACTATGCCTTACTGTAAAACAATATTTCACCTTCAATATTGCCAATACTCACAGTGGCAATGCTGACAAATTCTTGTTTCACGAATGCTTGATGGTGCGAAGAGTTACTCACAAATACCCCAATGCCATCAAGCCCAGGTTGCTCATCACACCAACTCAATACCGCTTGAATTAACTTGGCACCATAACCTTTTTGCTGCTCATTGGGGGATAAGGCAATAAATTGCAAAACCCCGCATTTTTGCGAAGGAAGATGTTCTAAAATGCAGGTCTCTTTTTGCATTAACCCTTGAGTTGATTTCCATCCTGTACCCAACATCATTTTAAAACGCCAATGCCAATAACGCCCCTCACCCAAAGGTACTTGTTGCGTAATCACACAGGCAACCCCAATTAAACGGTCACCGTCAAATAGGCCAATTAAAGGTTGTTCTTGTTGCCACAGTTCATTTAACTCTTCACGAATCGCCGCTCGAAGTTTCTGTTCGTATTGTTGATTGTCATCTTGCCCAAGTACCTCGATAAAATAGGGATCATCATGATAAGCATTATAAAGAATAGAAGCTGCGACTCGTAAGTCTTCTGCCGTCAAATAGACTGCACGTAAAGTTTCCAAGGTGTTATTGTCCATTATTATTCCTTGTTGGTTAACTCGCTAAACTTAACTTAACAAGTTTGAAACATTGTACAAGTTTTGTTTACCCATTTTACCTGTTAGCGGTTGTGAGTGTCAGTTGTTTGCAATTTATCTCATCAAGACGGATACTAAAATTGTTTATCTAACCATCATAAGGAATGCGCCAAATGGACACTACATCAAATGATTTAAGTCACTTATTTAAGCAATTAGGTTTGCCTCACGATCAAGAGGGAATCGACGACTTTGTTATCCAAAACAAACTGGATAAACACACATTAATTACTGATGCCGATTGCTGGAATTCAGGTCAAAAAGCATTTTTAAAAGAGGCATTATTACAAGACGCCCAATGGTCAGAAGTGATTGACCAATTGGACGTGATGATGCGAGCTAAATTGTAATTAACACTTAATGCCGGATAACCTCACTCGGCAATTAGTGCTGTCTATAGGCGGTATCACCCCAGCCCACTAAAACGTCATCTTTGAACACAATTGGCGTGCATTCATCTTTGGTTGTTTTACCATCGCCTTCTGCCCATTGGGTACGATAAAACAACACTTTGATGGATTGCTCTGCATTATTTTGAGCCGACTTGGTATAAGCTTCACTAAAATCAGCCGTTCCCATTAAGGTTGTGACTTGATCACTGCTCATTCCCATAGACAATTTGCTCAACAGATCACGATTTTTATCTTGTTGCACTTGCCAATAATCAGCACTTTTACCCGATTCATGGTCTCCGACACTAATAACACAACCACTTAATGCTAGTGATGTTGCGCCAATTAATGCCGCTGCGATAAGTTTTAATTTCATGTTGCATCCTTTTTGTTAAAATAAAATCCGCATTGTATTTACAGATCCTTTAAGCCAAAATCGTGCCATAAAATAATATACTGATTTATATAGCTTTATGTTTTAATTCAACAAGAATTAGTTAATCTCACTATATGGAATTAAGGAATTAAACCAACAATGAGTCCAATTGAACAAGTGCTTGCCGCAGCAAAATCAATTGCTAACAATGGCCATACGCCCAGCTTGGCGCTGATAAAAAGTCGTTTAGGCAATAGCATTCCGATGCCTATTCTTATCCAAGGTTTACAACAATTTAAGGCGCTGCCTAAATCTGAGTGGCAACATTTACCGGAATTAGCAGACATTCCATCAATAGCCGATGTCCCATCACATGATCAACCCGATCTTACTCAAGTGATTCAACAGGTTATGGCCCTACAACAACATATTAGTCAGCTAACCCAACGAGTTACTGAGTTAGAAAACCAATTACAAAATAATATGACTCAAAGCTACATAATCAATAATAAGGCTGAGCAGTAGATGTTTGTCACCGAACTACGCTTTGAATGTTTTGCCGATACGACAATTGATACGGTAGAGAAAGCCATTAACGCTTTTCTTGAAGCCTTACGAGCTAATGGACAAATTTTAGGACGTGAATTTGCGGTCGCCTTTAATGACGGTGAATTTAGAGTTCGTTTGCTGTTACCTGAAAAAACCAGCTTAGCTAACCGCCACAGTAGCCCATGGGTAAAAGTGGCCTTAGCAGGCCTAACTGCAGCGAAACTATTGGCCCCTAGAGAGAAATTCATCGGCCAAGACATTAACTCCGAAGCCAGCAATACCGATACGCCTTCATGGCAACTGCTGTATACCAGTTATGTGCATATGTGTTCGCCACTGCGTAATGGCGATAACCTGTTACCAATACCTCTTTATCAGCTGCCAGCTACTTTTAATGGCGATCACAAACGCATCATAAAATGGCAAACAGAATGGCAAGCATGCGATGAACTGCAAATGGCCGCAGCCACTAAAGCAGAGTTTGCAGCTTTGGATGAGATCACTCGAGCGGACAGTGACTTATTTAGACGCGGTTGGGATTTACGTGGCCGGATAGAATATTTAACTAATATCCCCACCTATTATTACTTATACCGTGTGGGCGGCGAATCATTGCAAGCGGAGCTAGCTCGCCCATGCCCACGCTGTGGATCTAAAGATTGGAAGCTAGATGAGCCACTTTTAGACATGTTTCACTTTCGCTGCGAGCCTTGCCGTATTGTGTCTAATTTGTCTTGGGATCATCAATAAATGGAATTGTGCCATTGAGTTATCAGCAGATTATTTCCTACTACAAAGATTGTTATAAGGAAGATAGCGCCTCCATCAATCTTTGGAATGTGAACAAGTTTAAACAAGAAGATCGTCTCATTCTTGAAGGGCAAGATGAACTAGGCACTGGTTTTTTACCTCGTTTTCCTATCCTGCAAGAATTTGCTGAGCCAATGCTTAAGCGAGTGGCAATGTACCAAAGGGAAAGAATACTGCTGTACGCACGATTTCTATTTGTCGGTAAAGTGACTATAAAAGATGAGCTCAAAACGGTTGTCTCACCGCTGCTGTTTAATGAAACCACCATTGAACAACAAAACAATAATTTCTATTTTTCAGCCCAAACAGAAGACACTGAAATCAATGAAGCCCTGCTGCAACAATTGCTACCAGAAGATAATGAGCTTTCAGAAAATCTCATCAATGAAGATATACATTCACCATCTTTTTGGACCTCATATTTTAGCAGTAATCAAATTGACATAAACTCACTAGAGTTATTGCAATATCCCAGGCTTGCTGGGCACCAAGACATTAAAAAAGCATTAACCCAAGACACTCCCCGCTTATTACCTATTTCGATGCTACTTTTTGTCGAGAGGTCATCGAGCAGTCGCGGTGTTCTTCACGAATTAGAAAGTATCATTAACGCTAACGAACAATCAGCTCCTATTTGTAAACTGTTTAACCAAACGTTTGAAAAACGTGCTGTAAGACTCAGAGCCCCAACACTTAAATATGACTTTTTACCGGGGTTATTATCTACGCCACAAAAGAAAGTTATTCATATCGCTGCCAATGCCGATTTAGGCTGCGTATCTGGTCCGCCAGGAACGGGCAAGAGCTACACCATATCTGCTGTTGCTGCCGAACATATGGCGCGCGGTGAGTCGGTGCTTATTGTGGCCAATAATGACGTAGCCCTTGATGTGATTGCAGATAAATTGGCGAGTAATTTTAACTTGGGCGACGTGTCTATTCGCGCAGGACAAAAAGCATTTTTAAAACAATTAAAAGACTATACCGCGGACTTACTCGCAGGATACTTTAGCGATGACTTAAGCCAAAACCCGCAAGCATGTGAAGACGAACTGAATAAGCTGCAACGATTACTGATAAAACTGGAAAAACGTTTCCTGGCGTTCAGTCGCAGGTCTATTCGCCGTGGTTTGCACCTACATAAACTTCAAGCACAACAATCAACATGGCTAAAACGGGTTTATTTGTTTTTTACCCAAGGGTCAATAAACCAATGGCATCATCAATGGGATGCGTTAAACGCCATTAATAAACACACTGTTACGCGGGAAACACTGGCAGCTGAATATCTTAATGCACTAAAAAAGAATAACTTAAACACATTAGTTAATCAGCACCGTAAATCGCTACAGGCTTTTAACCAAGCGATTCGCAGTAGAACGTCCAGTAAACAACTCGCGCTATTTGAAAAAATAGAATACGCCACATTATTTGCCGCATTTCCCATCTGGCTAGCAAGCTTAAACAGCCTACACAGGGTATTGCCACTTAATCGTGAAATGTTTGATTTAGTGATTATTGACGAGGCAACACAATGTAACATTAGCAGTTGCTTACCTGCGCTATACCGTGCAAAACGTGTATTGATTGTTGGCGACACAAAGCAATTAAAACATTATTCCTTTTTAGCCAGAAGCAAACAAACTCAATTGCTTGCCAAAAATAATGTGCCCGAAAGCAGCCCAGGAGCCATCAGTTATCGAGATAACTCCATCTTAGATTTAGCGTTAAAAACATTAGCTAGTGCGCAAGAGTTGGCCTTTTTAGATGAACACTTTAGAAGTAAGCCTGAGCTGATTCATTTTAGTAACCAGTCTTTTTATCAATCTAAATTAAAAATCATGCAACACCGACCCTGCACCAGTTCAGGCCATTTACACCTTCACCGTGTCGCCGGTACTCGTGATACATCGGGCGTTAACCCACAAGAAGCACAGAGTTTATTAGCAGAGATCCAACATCAAATAACACAAGATGCCCAAACTGGCATCACTCATAGTATTGGAGTTATCTCGCCTTTTAGCGCGCAGGCTGAATATATTGCCACATTGATTGAGCAGAAGATCCCTCAAACAGATGTCATTAAACACAGCATACGTGTAGCCACGCCGTTTGGGTTTCAAGGCGAAGAGCGGGATATCATGCTGATTTCGTTTGCGATTGATAACGACAGTAAACGTGCGGCTGCTTATTTAAATAAAGCGGATGTGTTTAACGTCACCATTACCAGGGCACGTCAAAAGCAGTTGATATATTTGTCTATGGACGACTCGTTATTACCAGAACACAACCTGTTACGCCAATATGTTACTTCTATAACAACCTTTAATGCCAAACACAGCGTGACCTCAGAGATAGACACATTTCAGCAAGAACTTATTGAGGCGTTAACACAGTACAATATTGATACTTGGCCTGGGTATACCATTGCCGGTACCGAAATAGACCTATTGTGTCGTTATGCAGACAAATACCTTGCTGTTGATCTTATTGGTTTTCCTGGGCCTTGGGCTAACTTTTTTGAGCTAACAACCTACAAATTATTTAAACGGGCTGGCGTTGAAGTATTGCCCATAAGCTACGGATTGTGGATTGTTGATAAACAAGCGTGCATAGACAAAATAACTCAGACACTAAAGTGTGGAGTAAATAACCTAAGCGAAGCATAAAGGAGGATGTTACGAGCAAGATGAGTGTTTGAATGCTCGTGTTTGAATGCTCGTGTTTGCATGCAATGAACGCATTAAAGCACCATAAAATGGCACTTCAATGCTTGATGCGGTTACTTTTTGCGTAGCAAATAATCCCACATGGTTTTAATGCGTTGCCAAATACCTGGATGATCTACCGTATGAGGTAATTCCTCGACGGGTTTTGATGGCGGTTTGATCATCGGCGATATTTGCTCTAAAAACGCCGTTAATGATTCGGCTAATTTAGTGCGCTGTTTTTCACCTGGAATTTCAATCCACACGCTGCCATCATCATTATTTACCGTTAGCATTTCGTCGTCATCACCTAGCACACCGATAAACCAAGTTGCTGGTTGTTTGAGCTTTTTCTTCATGATCAAATGACCAATTACATTTTGTTGCAAATTTTCGAAGTCATCTTGATTCCATGCTTGGAGTAATTCACCGTCGCCAAATGATGCAGTAAACGGTAATGGCGCGGAAAAATACTGGCCATAAAATGCATGAATATCTTGGTGTAATTGAATATTTAATGCATGCTCCACGTTACTAAAGTCAGCAACATTGTCACGTTTAATGGGCTGCCAGAACACAGTATCATCAGTGTCCGCATTAAAGGTGCCTTGAATACATATTGAGTCTTCGCCCAAAGGATAATAGCGCGGAAATTCAGATAGCGTATCTTGATAAGATTTAAGATAGTTTTTTATAAAGCAATCTAATGCAGATGAACAAGACACTTAAGCCACTCGTAGTTTATAATAAAACCATATTTTGACACGGAAACCGATTAGATGACACACAATCACGACCCTTATAGTGATGCAGCAGCATTAAAAGGCCTAACATTAGGCCAAGCAACTGCTTATCAAGCTGAGTATGACGCGTCACTGCTGCAAGGGGTTCCACGTAAACTTAACCGAGATGCTATTGAATTAAGTGGTCAACTCCCTTTTCACGGTACCGATATTTGGACCGGATATGAATTGTCTTGGCTTAATGCTAAAGGCAAGCCTGTTGTTGCCATTTTGGAAGTTCAGTTAGATATCAACAGTGTCAATTTGATTGAATCTAAATCTTTTAAGCTGTACTTAAATAGTTTTAACCAAACTAAGTTTGACAGTGTCGAAGCCGTACAAGAAACGTTAAGCCGCGATTTAATCGCTTGTGCCCAAGGTGACCTGACCGTCAAAGTCATCGAACCAAAGCATTTTAATCTCGAACGTATTATTGATTTACCGGGTACTAGTATTGATGACTTGGATATTGAAGTCGACGAATACGCATTTAATCCCGATCATTTAATCGGTGGTACAGATCCTGACAAAAACGTGGCTGAAACACTGAATTCAAATTTATTGAAGTCTAATTGTTTAATCACCTCTCAGCCAGACTGGGGCAGCGTGATGATCCGTTATCAAGGCCCTAAAATTGATCGTGAAAAACTGCTGCGCTATTTAATCTCATTCCGCCAGCATAACGAGTTTCACGAACAGTGCGTTGAGCGTATTTTTATCGACTTAAAAAAATACTGCCAGTGCACTAAGTTAACCGTTTACGCACGTTATACGCGTCGTGGTGGCTTAGACATCAACCCGTACCGCAGCGACTTTGAAAACCCACCGGAATCTAATCGCCTCGCGAGACAATAATCGCCATCACATATAGCGATATTAACAAAAAGCCAATCTCTCTAAGATTGGCTTTTTGATTAATGTTCCCTGCATTATGAAGAGCCATATGCATCATGCATCAGTTTTTCAATTATTTCCCTTAACCAAATACATGACTTATCTAATGCATGTTTTGTCGGCCAAATGCTGTATAAATTTATTGGCCGAGTCTTAAAAGGTAATTCAAGCAAGGTTAGTTTAAACAGTTGCGCATAGCTTTGGGTAAAAGTATATGGCGCTATGCCTATGGCATTCGACTTACTGATTAACGACAACATACTCAAAATAGACGACTGCTCACTGTATAAAGTGCGCTGCGGTAATGGATCATTAGAAATGATATCTGCAACACGCATATTATCGCGATGTAGACGATACATAACGTGCTCGGCGGCAAAAAAATCATCGCTGCTGACATGGTTTTTTATCACTGGATGATGTTGACGTACCACACAAATAATCCGCTCTTGGGCGACCTTTTTAAAACTAAACATTTTTAGTTTTGGCGGCATAATATCCACTACCAAATCTACTTTTTGCATTTGTAAGTCTTGAAACTGTTCCGCCTCTAATACTGGTGAATTACGTAGCACCACCCTGACAGACAAATTAGCTAATGCTGTATCTAATTGCGGTTGTAATAAATCGATAACAGCTTCATTGGCATAAATGGTAAAAACTCTTCTAGAGGTACTGGGATCGAACGCTTTAACTCCCATCAAAGTTTGCTCAATGGTATCTAGCATTGGCTGAACAGTATTAAATATATGTAACCCTGTTGCTGTAGGTTCAATACCACGACCAACACGAATAAATAATTCACAACCCAGTGTGTTTTTAAGACGGCTAATCGCATTGCTCACAGACGACTGCGTCAACCCTAACTGTTCTGCTGCGCGGGTGATTGATGATTGCTGGCATACAGTACAAAAAACTCGCAGTAAATTTAAATCCAATGCTGGCAATTTATTGGCAAACGCATCGCTCATACTCATTCCTTTTTAGGCCAAATACATTCATATAAAAAATGTTTTATCACCATTTCACTATAGTTATTTTTTGGTATTTAACCACTAAGATAGTTTCATCAACGTTAAAACATTTATCTTTAACTATATGAGGACTTACCATGAAAAAATCTATCATCGCACTATCAATGATTTCGACCCTGTCACTCAATGCTTTAGCCGCTCAGCATGAACACGACCACTTAAGTGTCGATTACCAGGGAAAAGAAGCGACTCCAGCAACGGCAGCCCACAATACCGAGGTAGCCAAAACGCTTAACTTTAATGACAAAAATGCGTTCACCCGTTTCAACCAAAATAGAATTGCCGAGTTTGATCAAGCCACCGCAGATATTCTGCGTGCAGAATTTAGCTTTATCAGTGATAAATATCCTGACTCAGTTAACCCGTCGCTATACCGCCAAGCACAGCTTAATATGGTCTCGAACGGATTATATAAAGTCACCGATGGCATATATCAAATTCGTGGTACTGACTTGTCAAATATGACCTTAATTCGCGGTAAAACCGGTTGGATTGTTTATGATGTGTTATTAACCAAAGAAGCGGCGCAGCAATCTATCAAATTTGCTTTTGAACACCTTCCTGAAGGGAATACATTACCGATTGTTGCAATGATTTATTCACATAGCCATGCTGACCACTTTGGCGGAGCCCGGGGGATTCAAGAGCTATATCCTGATGTAAAAGTGTACGGGTCAAACAATATTACAACCGAAGTGGTTGCCGAAAACGTACTCGCAGGCAACGCTATGAGCCGTCGAGCCAGCTACCAATATGGAGCAACTTTGGGCAAACATGATCATGGTATTGTTGACGCTGCGCTTGCTAAAGGTTTATCCAAAGGTGAAATTACCTACGTAAAACCCGACTACGAACTTAATCAAAAAGATAAATGGGAAACCTTAACTGTCGATGGACTTGAAATGGTGTTTATGGATGCCTCAGGAACAGAAGCAGCCAGCGAAATGGTCACTTATATTCCTTCAATGAAAGCCTTATGGAGCGGGGAATTAACCTACGATGGTATGCACAATATCTATACTTTACGCGGCGCAAAAGTACGCGATGCATTAAAATGGTCAAAAGACATTAACCAGATGATCAATTCATTTGGTCAAGATGTTGAAGTGCTATTCGCATCGCATTCAGCACCAGTATGGGGTAACAATGAAGTAAATCAATACCTTAAAATGCAACGCGACAATTATGGTTTAGTTCATAACCAATCACTGCGATTAGCTAATCAAGGCGTAGTATTACAAGATATTGGTGACGCAATTATGGACACCATTCCACAGCAGGTAAAAGATCAATGGTACACCAATGGTTATCATGGCACTTACAGTCATAATGCTAAAGCTGTTTATAACATGTATTTAGGCTACTTTGACATGAACCCAGCTAACTTAAACCCATTGCCAACGCAACAAGAAGCGACAAAATTTGTCGAGTACATGGGCGGCGCCAACAACGTTGTCGCAAAGGCCAAAGCAGACTTTAGCCAAGGTGAATACCGTTTTGTAGCTACAGCGCTTAACAAAGTGGTTATGGCAGATCCAAGTAACCAAAGTGCTCGAGATCTACTAGCCGACACCTACGAGCAACTAGGTTATCAAGCTGAAGGGGCTGGTTGGAGAAACATCTATTTAACCGGTACTCAAGAGTTAAGAATAGGAATTCAGCCAGGCACACCTAAATCAGCCTCTGCAGATGTATTGAGCGAAATGGATATGCCGACTTTATTTGACTTTTTAGCCGTAAAAATAGATAGCATTGCCGCAGATAAACTGGGCGATATTAGTTTAAATGTGGTGACTAAAGCCGATAAGACGGAAGTTGAAAGCACCATATTTGTAGAGCTTAGTCATGGTAATTTGAACAATATTGTTGTTAATAAACTTCAAAAAGCTGATGCAACGTTAACCATTGCCAAAGCAGATGTTGTCAGTATTTTATTAGGTCAAACCACGTTAACGCAATTAATTGAACAAGGTGATGCAAGTATGACTGGCGACAAACAAGCCTTTGGGAAAATTGCCTCGACCTTAGTACAATTCAATGACAAATTTGAAATTGTACCGTTAAAATAATTACCAGATCGTACCATCTTCTTGGTCTTGATCTTGGCTTTAGTCTTAGCCGAAGCATTGCTTCGGCTAAGTCATCAACGGTTCCATCAACCCAACAAATCATCAAAGCTTAATTGGGCACACGATAAGGTGTTGTAAATAGAGTAAGGTTCAATTACCACGTTAGAAACAGCTGAGTTAGCCAACCCCAAAGTCACCGCAAAACGGTATTCATTATCGAGTCGTCCCATCACCGTTTGCCAACTAAAATCGGTTGCGGCAGGCTGTTTGCTATCGGTAAAATTCAGTTTTACCGGCTTAAGTAACTCAATTGACTGACTGTGATTATCAGCCCGTTGCAACGGGGTATTGCACTGCTCTGCCAGGCTAAAATCAACACTGAATGACTTAAGTGATAACGCTAATCCCAGTCCGCGTGCTTTTATGTAGGATTCTTTTACGGCCCATAAATCAAAAAATCGTTGTCGTTGTAATGCCTCGGGCAATTGCAATAAGGTGTTGGTTTCTGTTTGAGTAAAATAGTGATTCAAAATGGGCACTATGTCGGTACTGCTACGCTGTCGTTCAATATCGACACCAAAACAAATATCTTGTTCAGGATTGTATACCCACTCGTTACTCGCTCCATCAATCGTTGGCTCAGTTTTTTCTTCAGCATTGGGTGCTATCAATACTCCAATCATTAGCCATTGACCACTGTGGCTTAAATTGAAATGCAGCCCAGTTTGCGCCAACAAATCTTGTGTCAGTGCAGGCTTACCTTTAGCGCCGTAAATAAAACGCCATTGTTGAGGCGTTAATGCACTGTGCAGCGATAATACAGCCCGAAGCGCTAAGCGCACTTGCAACGCATTATGACGCGCCGACACGCTTTTATAACGACCAACCTTGGCCAGTTCATCATAACTTAACCAACCTAAGGCTAAACCCACTTCATAATCAGCTGGTGATAACGCCCCATTAAGTGGCACAAAATAAACATAAGGCTGAGAAAGCCCAGTTGATCGAGTGGTTGATCGAGTGTCTGGTCGAGTAGCTGAATGATTAGTGAGTTGAGTTATTGAAGACATGACCGACATAAAAAACACATAACACTCTGTTAAACGATAATACGGCTAAACTACCTCAATAAACCCGATGCCGCGAGAATTTTGTCAAATATCCCCCATATAACGAGTGATGCAAATAAGCATTTTCTGCATCAAAAAAGTTATTTTCGCTTTTACTGTTGATGATTGGCACTAATTCATCAACAATCACCGCTATCACCGCTATCACCACAACATAGAAAGCTTATACATTCATGCGCACAGTCAGCCTAGTCATTATATTATTGTTATCGGTACTCAGTTCAAATGCTGCGTTTGCTCAATGGCACCAAAAGAGTTTTGATGTCATGGGAACGCTGGCACATGTTGAGTTTTGGCTACCTGACAATGCCGAAGCATCAACGGCAGATGGCTTAATTGCCGCGGTAGAGCAAGAAATGCAGCGCATTGATCAAACAATGAGTCCTTATATCGCCACCAGCGAACTCAGTCTCATTAACCGCGATGCAGCCAAAAAACCCGTGACCATCAGCCCAGAGCTATTTGATTTACTCACCGACGCGCAAGACATTGCCAAGTTAACCAATGGCATGTTTGATATCACCTACGCCTCCGTAGGTTACCAATACGATTATCGTAAGCACCAAAAGCCCGACCAAGCAGCCATTAACACCGCATTAAAAGCAATAAACTACCAAGCAGTAATACTTGATAAGTCCACCTCTTCAGTTCGTTTTGCTAATGCTGATGTCAAAATTGATTTAGGCGGCATAGCCAAAGGGCATGCGGTTAAAAATTGCATTGCTATATTGAAAGATTCAGGCATAGAACATGCTCTTATCAGCGCTGGCGGCGACACCACATTACTCGGCGATCGCATCGGACGCCCTTGGTTTGTCGGCATAAAACACCCTAGGGCAGACGACAAAACCGCGGTGCAATTACCATTAAGTGACGAGTCGATTTCAACCTCTGGCGATTACGAGCGTTACTTTATCGAAGACGGCGTGCGCTATCATCACATTATTAATCCCAAAACCGGCGACTCAGCACGCAATGTTGTCAGCGTGTCAATTATCGGTAAAAATCCAACTTATGTGGATGCCCTATCCACCGCCATCTTTGTCATGGGGTTACAAAAAGGCATGTCGTTAATCAATGAGTTACCAGAATACGAAGCGATCATAATAGACAATCAACAAACGTTACATGTATCGACGGGATTACAGCAAGACTAAATTTATTGGTTCTTGGTTATTGGTTATTGGATTATTAGCTGCGAGACTTAGAGAGCTTAAAAAGTCTTTACGCTTCAGCATTTATAAAATATATACTGTTATGAATCATGAATTTTTTGATACAAAAATAGGATGTTAACGGATGAAAGATAAACTAATAGGCAGCTGTTTTTGTGGTGAAGTTACATTCGAAGTTGTTGATAGTTTTAAAGCCTTTTATCAATGCCATTGCCATCAATGTCAAAAACTAACAGGGACTGCTTTTGCGTCAAACTTAATTACCGATACTGTAAATATAAAATGGATTACAGGGCTCGATTTTATTTCGACTTACGAACATCCTCAAAGATCATTCTCTAAAGCATTTTGCAAATCTTGCGGCGCAGCAGTGCCATTTATTAATAAAAGCAAAACGTCATTGATTGTGCCCGCAGGCTCATTAGATACAAGCATAACGATGGCGCTTGAAGCCAATATTTTTGTATCTGAAAAAGCATGTTGGTCAACTGCAGAGTCTGCTATAAAACATTACTCGCACTACCCTGAGTAATCATTTATTAGTCTAGGCAGTTGTTTGCAAATAGATTCCCCCTTTAAAGCAATTAGGTTTTCTCGTAAGCAACAAGAAAACCTAATTATCAACGCTAGCAACAACAAGATCTACACTATTGGTTGAAACGCAGTTAACGAATCGAGCATAGTGGCATTACCTAATCCTTGTTCTGGGGCAATTGAGGTAAATTGGCTTTGTTCGCCATGTAGAGCCATATAATTTAGCAATACGGTTTCTACCAACAAGTTAACGTTATTGGCCGACGGGGCTGACGCGGTATCAACGGATGCATCGCTGCGCATAAAACCAATTTGTTGTTTCCTGGCCATTTGGTCGGCGCTGCCACCCATTAGCTGTGGTTTGCCAGACGGATTGTAAACCAAAAAGAAAGACGCACCTGTTGATGAATTATCGCCAGTCCATTCGCCTTTACCGCGCCCTTCCATTGAGTCATCGATGCGACCATTACTGGCAACTGAGCCATCACTGAACACGTATAGCATTAACGGCATATTACGACGTGAAGCATATTCTAAACACGCGCCCATGCAGCGACCGGCTCGTAAGTCTCTTAACTCACCTGTGGCGCGCTCGCCAGTGTGATAGTCAAACCCCCCCATGGTGACCGTGCCCGCACCAGAAAAGCCATTAACCACTAACTTCATAATGGACGCTGTTTTTTGGAACTCAGACTCAGAGTCAAATTCATTAATCCCAAAAATGCCACCAGGACCGACAATATCAGGGTCTAACAATGGGTTTAATGTTGATGGGTCGCCAAAACGGTCGGCAAGGTCAGCACTTTTAACATAACCACAATTAACCAAATCTTTAATCACATCACCGCGGGTAACTTGCGTGTTCACTGCCGCCATTTTTTGCGCGCTAATACGTTGAATACTTTCCATCACGGCCACAGCATCACGTTGCGACAATAAACTGAATAAATCACCTACATCCACTAAACCCGTTACGTCTGAAGGGCGATCAATTTTAGTGGGACGTTTGCTTAAATCGATAAAGTTGGTGGGCGCCATTGAATTGCCGCCGGAATCTGAGTTACGGGAGCCCACTAACGGCATTAACGAACCGTTCGCCCCTGCTGCTGCAATGGCATACATTGGATTGTGTGGATTATTGCCCGTGTCATTGTCTGAGCGATTTGGGATCACAGCACCGTTGATGCGTGATGCGGTATCTGACGATACTTTCTCTAAAATCCCGCGTAAAAAAGCCGAGTCAGAGTGAAACGCCAGCCCTAAATCAGTATTAATAAAATCAGACATTCCCGCATTGGGGTTCGCAATTGACGGAGCCATATCACCAGGTAAACCCAGCTTGTTATAACCGGCCGTGGATAAGAAATCTTGCTGGCCACCTGCGCCGCCAACCAACACATTAGAACCCGCTATATTGGCACCACCGGCTAAATCGAAACTAATAAACGGAATTTTGCCCGCCCCTTGTACGCTTATGCCGCAAGAGTCTCTTAGTGCTTCAAGATCGGGTGATAGCGCCGCATGAGCATTGTTAGGGTTAGCAAACAGGCTAAATAACGATAAACCGGCAACTGCAGCGCCGCCTTTGTACAAGCCTGTCGAAATAAAATCTCGCCTAGTCATCGGCTTACTATGGTCAGCAAACAACAATGGACTGTCTGGATGAAGGTGCTTAGGTCTAGTCATTGTTGAATCCCTTTTGTGCCCGTATTACGGCTATATCAGTTGCATGGGTTAATCGTGAAAACGTCAATCCAGCAACCGTTTGCCTTGACTGCTGTACGGTTGATGCTATCAATCGCTGTAAATATCGTTTCATACTGTCACCCCTATTGCACTAGCATCACGGCACTGGCCAATACGGCAGCACAACTAGACTTAGCGATAGTACGGGTGCGCTCTGCAGTACAGGTGCCACTACAAACCGACAGACCGCTCACTAAGCTATCAAGTTCATTGTAAACCGAACTTTGACTTGGCTGACTGGCTAACGATAATGGCATAAGTTGGTTAATTAACGGGTTCAATAAATTGGCGCGCTCAGTGGTATTTAACGCCACACTAGGTACGGCAGTAAAGTCCACATCTGGGAACCAATTACTGCGAATCGTGTTGTCTTCAATCGCAGTATCACAATAGGCAATGGCAAGCTGGGTGATGCCCATTTGCTGCGCAGAGATAAAGGTTTCGATATTTTCAAGACTCGGTAATTGACGTTTAACTAACTGATAGGTGTTAAATACTTTAGTCGATTGTTGGTCAACACCCGTGAGCATACTCATACTGTGATTGATTTCAGCAAAGTTACGCACACCGACTTGAGCCGATTGAGTGGTTGCTGGCACCTCGGCAGGGGTAACAAATACCCCAGGTAACACTACATTGGTGTGTTCGCCTAATTGTTCAAAGGTTAAGAAAAACTCATCCAGATTAGCGCCTTTTTCAAGGGCGATAATAGTACCCAATGCTGAGATAGAAAACGGCTCTGCAATCGCTTGCCCTGCCGATACTGATAAATCGAGATTCGCGTATGACTGGCCTTGAGCACTTTCTTTACCGTTAATACCGATACGTAAGCCTTTTAACGCAAAGCTGTCTGCTACTGGCGTACCGTCAATGTTCACAATGGCAGCATTACTAAACAAATAGCTGTAGTTATCAAACTGACTGACTTCAAACATGACGTAGGTATTGGGAAGATCAATTAAATGGCTAATCGAGAAAAGTAAAAAGAACTTTTCACCCACTCCAACATTATAATTTTGCTGTACTTGCTCAGGTGCGAGTACCCGATTATAAATGGCTAATAAGCGAATATCGCCTTGCCATACATGCTGGTTTGACGCTTCTCTACCCAAAATAAGCGCGAAGCTGTCGTCCCAATTGGCAAGTGGCGAAATGTCTTCATCGACCACATCAATCAATTGACCATTAACGTAAATACTGCGGCCAGTGGTGGCATTGTAAGTCATCACTACATGCTGCAATGTGGCTTGTAATACCTCATCCGCGTCTGGTGTACTTAATGCTGGCTCGCCATTGGTACTAGATGCTTGAGTGCGCAGCATAAAGTCATAGTTATATTGAGTTTGGCCTAAGGTAAAATTACGTGCGCTGTCTCCCGCAGAATAGGTCACTATTCTGGCTGGACCTTCTTGAGTTACATTATTAGGTGTCACCCAAGCCTCAACAGAAAACTCACCTGTTGCGGTAATTAAATCATGCAGTTTTTTGCTGTTAGCGGTACTCGCCTGCGCTTTACCGTTAGTAAACGACAAGCCCCAACTGCCCAACCAATCTACATCACCGGTTAAGGTCAAATTAGCGGCTGGAGATATGCCTGAGGTGTCATAAGCAATGCTGCCCTCACCTGTTTTAAATTGATATAAAGCAATTACGTCAGTTTCAAAACGGCCACCACTTGAGGCGGTAATGCCATCGGTTAAACGTAATGACTTTGACACCACCATGTCTGGTGAAATCTCATCAAGTTCAATGCCATCACTGAGCGCCATAATCGCATCGCGCATTTCAATGCTATCGTCTACACAATTGCTCCAGCAGTTATGAAACTCCGAACCTAAACGCACCACAAGCCTTGATTGCGCTAGGTCGTCTAAGTTAATGACTCCTTTGGCGGCTTCATAAGCTTGGCTCACATCGGTGCTGGCAAAAAATGGCGACTGGGGAGATTGTGCTGCTTCATTATGGCAAGACACACAATATTGATTCACGATGGGATAAACGTGCTGACTGAATAAACTGCTGTCATCAGGGAAGTTTTTACTAGAACCTGGATCACGAATAACCGGTGCAGTCAGCTCAATAGTATTGACCGTACTAACACGCTCATCGGCCCATAACTTGATCCATTGGGTCATGGTTTCACCACAAGCTGAATCACTGGCGAGCCAACAATTGTGTCCACCAGCGACTTTACTGACTAAACGTGAAGCTTTAGGGTCGGTTAAGTCAACCAATGGATTCGTGGCAGCATAAGCATCGTTAACGTTATTTCGACTGGCAAAATAAGGCGCTTGATTACCTTCTGTATGGCACGCACCGCATTTGTCTTGGGTTGAGATGTTATCCCACAACGATGCTTTGTATTTTTGAATATCAGCCGTTGCTGCTGCAGGGCCGGTATACACGTCAGATTGTGGCGTTTGTTGCGCAGGCGGATTCTTTTCAACATCCCCGCCACCACAAGCAGAAAGCCCGATGATTAATGAGGCAATAACAAGGCCTTTAGCCATTAAATATTTCACGGTTATTCTCCCATACAGTAGTTGCCAACTTCAGCAAAAACGCGCTTAAGTTGGTAAGAGTGCTGTTTAAAAGAAGCCGTAGTAGCACTAATTTGTGCAATATCAGCTTGGCTTTCTGCGTCTCGTAAACACACAGTTTTAAACACCTTTTTAACTTGGCATTGGGCGAAGGCATTACTGTTTGCCAGCTCTTGGCCTAAGGATTTAGCCCCACTACCTTGACCAGACAAACTGTTATCCCAACCCAATTTTTGATTAGGGCCTTCGCGCCAGTAATTGTTCCATCTATCGTTTGGTGTGGCATAGCCAAAAGGAAAACTGGTTGAATTGATATGATACTTACCTTGCACTCGTGTGCCGGTGGCGGGGTCGGTTTGACCGCTGGTGTTGTAAGCTATTGCTCCAGCTTCACCCGTTGGGTCTTGGTCACGGTTAAACTCATATTCATAAAAAGCAAACGCTTGCGCCAGTGGATCCATACCACTGTGACAACTTGAGCAGTTATTGATAAATAAACGGCTGTCTCCACCAGGGCTGCGGCTCACATCTTGTCGAATACGATCGGTTGGGCGGGTGTTGTCTTTTAATGGCTCTAAATCGGTACACAAATGATTCATTAAGGTAAAACGAAACATCGCGCGGTTAGTGCCTAAATAGAAAAACTCTTTCGCAGCGGCGCGGCTAGTTAATACCCCTGCCGTTGCATCAGCAGGTAATCCATTCACACTCGATTGAGTGGTGCGCTCTAAACCATCTTTTAAATCAATAAATTGGTCTTCTAATGCCTGATAATGGTCATTATTGTTGCGATTGTAGCCGGGTAAATTTAAACTATTCTTACCCACATATACCATGTCGGCTTGCAGAATATCTCTAAAATCAACATCGTCTCTAACCGCACCAATCACAGTGGCTGAATAGTCATTTAACGGCGCAAAAATGTCTTGATCAATATTGGTCCACGGTGTGGCGAATAATTTCAACGTCGTAGAATAAAATGCCGGTGTTTCCATTGCGAGGTATGCCGCTTCGATGGGTTTGCCGTCATCAAGTAATGCTGCCATATTTTGCAATGTGGTTTCGGAAGCTGGAACCCCAGCTATGCGGTCATGCAATTGTTTTGCTTGCTCTAAGCTGGCAGCAACCACATTGGCCGACAAAAGGCTCAATACACCAAGTGCTAATACACTCATAAACGGCTTAAAATGCATCGTTTTTCCATAATAAGATAATAAGCTGAAGCTTTTTACCGTACGAAGTCGTTGCTTCATACTGTCTCCTTGTTAGCACTTGACTGCCTGGTATTGAACTGAAATTGATATTTGGACATGATAAAAATCGAATGGTGCTGATTAAATCATTCAACGGCTCACATTAAAAGTTTTTATTTTGTTAATTTTTTTGACACTTGCAGCCAATAACTTGGCGCCAAAAAAGCGTCTTGCCGTGTCAAAATAAAGTATTCAAATATTTAATAAAAAATGTTGAAACACTGGGCCTAGAAAGCAATAATGTCAGCCGCAATAGGGTTTTGCTATGATACTCACAAAAATAATAAATCGTTAAGGAAAACAAATGAGGCCGACTTTGGGCTATAACATTATGATGTTTACGGTAATTACATTGTTATTGGGATGTAACACCGAAACAGCAATTAAAGATCAACAGCCTGATCCCGTTCTTGTTGAATATCCTGTGGCTTATATTGAGCGTAATTTAACTGCGGTCGATCAAAATCCTGCACAATTTGAAGATCTTAATCCAGGCCATTTTAATCCTGGCGCGCAACTGCTAATTAAAAGAAATGCATTTGCAGACTCTCCAGCAACCAATTTAACGACAACATTGTTTGGCACTGATCAGCTTATTGATATTCGCGATTTGTCGGTGTCAGATGATGGTCAACAACTGCTTATGACCATTCGCGCACCTGAAATCGACGGTGTTGACGACGATGAACAACCTAAATGGAACATCTGGCGTTATACGGTAGCAAGCCAAATCTTAGAACGAATCATCAGCAGTGACATAACGGCAGAGCAAGGCGATGATTTAATGCCGGCGTTTTTGCCCGATGGCAGAATTATATTTGCCTCAAGCAGGCAGCGTTTATCTCGGGCAATTTTGCTTGATGAAGGTAAACCACAATACACAGCATTAGATGAAAGCCGTGCTAATGAAACCTTTAACATCCATGTAATGGACCCAGACGGCAGCGCCATTAAGCAGTTAACCTTTAACTTAAGCCATGACTTTTACCCATTGGTTCTGCAAAGCGGAAAGATTTTATACAGCCGCTGGGATCGAATGGGCGGCGACCACGGAATTAACCTGTACCGTATGAATCCAGACGGAACAGAAAACGAATTAGTATTTGGCTGGCATTCGCATCAATTGACCCTTGACGGCCAAACCGAATCGATTGATTTTATCAAGCCACAACAATTAGCTAGCGGCGAAATATTGATGTTGCTTTCATCACAGGACGACACCAAGATTCAAAAACGTCCGGTGCTGATTAATATTGACGACTACATTGATGCCCAGCAAGCCACTGCCAATTCTGGCGCGCAAGGCGAAGCGATTACAGACGCCACGTTATCAGAATTTAACGTCTCATTTTCTGCCGCATTATCAGAAACAGGTAGAATCAATCATTTATACCCACTACCCGATAACAGCCAGCGCTTTTTAATGAGTTGGGATTTGTGTCGTGTTGTTGTAAATGACATCGTCCGCGCCTGCGGTCAACTCACCGCGGAGCAACTCGCTGACGATAATCTGATTCAAGCCGATCCCTTATACGAGCTATGGCTACTCAACAATGCCAACAACACCCAACAATTGGTGGCCACAACAGCTCAAGGGACGGTGCTAACCGAATCGGTGGTGATGCAACCTAGCGCACAACCAAAAACCTTTATCGCGGACAAGGTCGTCGGCAACGAACTTGATTCACAGCTAAGTCAAGAATTGGCTGGTTCTATCCACATTCGCAGCGTATATGACTTTGATGGTATCGACACCACTGCCAACGTAGGTGGTATTAGCCGTTTAAGTGACCCATCGCAAACACCCGCAGCCAACTTACCGGCTCGCTTTTTACGGATTGTGCGTGGTGTTCCCATGCCACCCGACGATGTTAGAGACATTGCCAATACCGATTTTGGCCGCAGTAATAACCAACTCATGCGCGAAATTGTCGGTTATAGCCCAATTCAACCCGATGGTTCAGTCAAAATAAAAGTGCCTGCTAATGTCCCATTGGCCATCAGTGTGTTAGATATCAATGGTCAGCGTATTGGCGGACGCCACAATCAATGGATCACGTTAACGCCGGGTGAAACCCTAGAATGCACCGGCTGTCATACTGCTAACAGTCAACTGCCTCATGGCCGACTCGACGCCCAGGCCGCTAGCATTAATACCGGAGCCGCGGGTGGTTCTGCCTACCCTAATGCCACAAGCAATATCATTCCTGCGCAAGGACAAACCATGGCCGAAGCCAATGAAATGGTCAATGGCCTTGCCGAGCTTAGCGACAGTATTAAATATCAAGATATTTGGACTAACCCAGTATTGTCTGCCGTTAATCCAAATGTTGAATACAGTTACAGTAATTTGGCCACACCGGCGCCTAATGGCAGCGAATGCTTTGACAATTGGACGCCCTATTGCCGCATTCAAATCAATTATGTTGAACATATTCAACCGCTGTGGGACTTAGCTCGACCCGTTATAGACGCAACAACTCAAATAATCGTTGCCGATAACACTTGTACCAATTGCCATAATATCGTCGATGCCGATGGCGCGGCGCAAGTGCCTGCGGGACAGTTGTCGTTAATCAATTCACCTTCGAGCGATCAAGCTGCACACTTAACCTCATACCGTGAACTGTTTTTTAACGATGTTGAGCAAGAAGAAGTCGATGGTATTTTAATCGACAAATTAGTTGAAGTGCTTGATGCCGATGGCAACGTAGTTTATCAAGTAGACAGTAATGGTGAGCTTATTCTTGACGCAGACGGTAACCCTATCCCGGTGTTAACCACAGTCAATGTGCCGGCAATTTTATCGACTAATGGCGCGCGTTCAAGTAACACATTTTTTGAGGTGATGAATAACACCACCCATCAAAATATGCTGTCGGCCGATGAGCTCAAATTACTTAACGAATGGTTAGACATTGGCGCGCAATATTACAACACGCCATTTTACTCACAGGACTAACAAAGCATGCCACAAGCAAAACCATAGGTTTGCTTCATGACTTTGCGATAGGGAATTATGCAAACATATTTACGAAACACCTTTTTGCTACTGACAATACTGTGTTTAAGCCCCGTATTACAGGCCGACGATAACCCAAGTTTGCGGATCGATGTGCCCTTTATTGAGCTGCATTCAGGACCAAGTGATGGCTATCCAGTGGTTTCAGTTATCGAGCAAAACGAAATGGTAACGGTGTTGCTTAAGCGAACGTCTTGGTTAAAAGTACTAAACAAACGCGGCATTGAAGGCTGGTTTCATGAAGATAACCTAAAGGGTTTATCCCAAGATGGCCAAGCTATAAATGCTAACTTGATAACAGATCAAGACGTCATCAATCGCCAAATTGAAGCCGGTGTAATGTACGGCGATTTAGAAGGTGCCAACTTCTACAATATTTATGCGGGCTATGCATTTACCCCAGTATTTAGCGCTGAAATATCAGCAGGTAAAGCACTGGGGAGTATTTCAGACAGTGATGTATTTGAAGTCATGCTGTTTAGCCAACCTCTACCCGACTTAATCGTAGTGCCTTACATTGGCGTTGGCGCGGGGATCATTAATACCGAACCCCATAGTGTGTTAGCCGACACCGAATCGCGTCGCAGCACCTTAATGAGTGCTGCGGTTGGGATTAAATATCACCTTGCACGTAATTTTTTATTACGAGCCGAATATAAACTCTCGTTAGCCTTAACCGACCGAGATGAAAATGAAGAGATCCAAACATGGAAAATAGGATTCAGCGTATTTTTTTAATGCCTTTGTTCACTGCTAGTACTTTAGCGCTGACCGCATTAATACCAAGCTCAGCAGCATTTGCAGCAGACGATGTTCCAACCACAGTCAAAGCCGATTTAGAACGTCGAACGGTGCTTGATGATGTGATTGATACTGAAAACTTTGAAGTGGGTATTCAAGGCGGTATTTTGTCGATTGAGGATTTTGAATCAAATCCTTGGATAAGTGCCCATGTGGGTTACCACATCAGCGAGCACTTTTATGTCAAAGCTCGCTATGCTCAAGCCAAAGCAGGTGAAACCAGTTTTGAAAAACTGTCTAATGCAGCCCCTTTGTTAACTGACGATGAGCGCGAGTTAACTTATTACGGCTTAAACATTGGTTATAACTTGCTGCCTGGTGAGATCTTTTTCAGCAAAGACACGGTGTTTAACAGTGTCTTTTCGATTGAATTAGGTGGCGGCAGTACCGAGTTTGCCGGTGACGAGCAATTTACCGTCAACCTCACAGCAAACTACCGGGTATTTTTAACCGACTGGATAGCATGGGATTTAAGCATGAGTGATTACCTGTTTAATACCGAGGTTACTGGCGCGTCTAAAACAACCCATAATCTGAATTTTGCTACGGGTGTGTCGTTCTATTTTTAATCCACCTCGATAGTGGTCGTTAAAAGAGACCATAGAATATTCGAGTAGCAAAAGTGAAAAACCAATAAGGAAATACAATGTTGTTCAGTCGATTTAGTGGTAAATGTCTTATTGCATTAGGTGCAATATTGTTGTCGATGCAGGTACAGGCGCTCACGCTTGGCCAAGCTGCACCCGACTTCACCTTAAAAAACCAGCAAGGGACTAACCTCAATTTAGCCGAGCAACGTGGCGAGATTATCTTGATCAACTTTTGGGCATCTTGGTGTGGACCATGCCGTAAAGAAATGCCGATTTTGCAAAAATTACAAGACAAGTATCAAGACCTCGGCGTTCAAGTCTGGGGCATTAATGTTGAACAAGAAAACCAAGCAGGCAAAGACTTTCTAGCCGATCTTGATTTACGTTTCCCAATATTTTTCGACCAAACCAATTCTTTGTCTAAGACCTATCAAGTTGAAGCCATGCCAACCACAGTGATTATTGATCGCGATGGTAATGTGCGCTTTGTATTTCAAGGCTATAAAGACGGCTTTGATAAAAAGTATGCTGCTGCTATTAAACAGCTGATTAGGGAGTAAATTGATGAAAAAAACCTTATCTCCTCGTATCACTGCTTTATCGCTTAATTGCATTGCGCTATTAAGCTTAATTAGTTTAAGTGGCTGCACGAGTATGGGCATTGAGCCTTGGGTTAAACCTTACGAGCGTCAAAATTTAGCCGACCCCATCATGCGCTTAAATCGCCATCCAAGTGCCAGCATGCATATGGCTCACGTACTTGAAGGTCGTGAATCGGCCCGTGGCGCTGAAGGAACCGGAGGTGGTGGTTGTGGCTGTAACTAATTTGCTCAATAAAAGCATTAAGCTATTCACGGCATTACTTGTCAGTATGACGTGCTTGTCTGCCCAAGCTGCAGTGCTCGATCCTGATCGCGCTGACGTGTTGTATCACAGCTACGAAGGCGGCGGCATGACCATTGATGGTCCGTCAGTGTTACTCAGAAAAAAGACCTCTGAATCGGTCGCATTTACCGCATATTATTATTTAGACAGTATTTCATCCGCATCTGTGGACGTTATCAGCACTGCCAGTGCGTACACAGAAAAGCGTAACGAAGGACAATTTGGGGTTGAATACCTGCATGACAAAACCTTGATGTCGTTTAACCTGCGTCAAAGTGATGAAGACGATTATTTAGCCCAATCATTTAGCATCAATGTGTCACAAGACACCTTTGGCGATTTAACCAATTTAAATCTGGGTTTGTCTTATGGCGATAATGAGATTCGCCGTAATGGTGACGACCAGTTTGAAGAGCAAAGCGAGCAATATCGGATTCGCGCTGGCATCAATCAAGTGTTAACCCGCAACCTTACCGCAAGCTTTAACGTTGAAGCTATAGCAGACAGCGGTTATTTAAATAACCCATACCGCACAGTGAGATACATAGATAACAGCGTTCCATCTGGTGTGGCTTATCAGGCAGAAGTGTACCCAGAAACCCGCAACTCGTTTGCAGCAAAGTTCTCGGCCAGTTACTTTTTACCTTATCGCGCAGCCTTGTTTTTTCATTACCGCCACTTTAACGACAGCTGGGAAATCACCGCCAGTGATGTAGAGCTTGGATATCGACATCCACTAGGCGACAGTATCGAATTAGAATTTAAAGTGCGTTATTACCAGCAAACTCAAGCTGAATTTTACAGTGACTTGTTTCCTTATCGCGACGCGCAAAACTACCTTGCACGCGACAAAGAACTCAGTGACTTTAGCGACATCACTTACGGGATAGGCATTACCTATCAATTACCCGCCTCGGTATCGTTTGGCGACACGCGTTCAGAAGCATCGCTGCAATGGGATTATATTGACTTTCAATACAATAACTTTAGAGACCCTACCGCAGATGGCGGAGTGGGCAACGAACCGTTTTATGGGTTCTCTGCCAATGTCATCCGCGCTTTTGTCAGCGTGTATTTTTAATTGATCGCCCTAAATATTGATACTTTTAACAACGTAATTGCCAAGGCCATAACTATGACTACCGACCGTAAATGGGGTGCTTTTTTAACGCGGTTATTCGCAGCAACGTTACTGATTGCTGGTTTATTTGCATTACCAGCCCAAGCTGAAGATACCAAACAAGGCAATGGTGCATTAGCCAGCGAGCTTGAAGATATTAAAAGCCAAGTACTAAAACTCAATCGCGATCTATTTATTTTAGAAGAAGATTTATTGTTTCCTGCCAGCACCCAAATCGCGGTTTTTGTGTCGGTTGATGTGGGCCGATTTCTCAAACTCGACAGTGTTGAGTTAAAAATTGACGACAATAATGTTAGCGGTTTTTTATATACCGAACGTCAACGCAAAGCATTAGAACAAGGTGGAATTCAGCGTATTTACCTGGGTAATCTTAAAATGGGCCCTCACCTGCTAACCGCAATATTTACTGGCAATGATGCCGAAGGTCGTACAGTGCAACGGGCCATTAGCCATAATTTTGATAAAACCGATGAAACAGTAATGATAGAACTCAAAGTCGAAGACAGTGAATCAAGCTATCGGGCTGATATCAAAGTCGAACAGTGGGTATTGTAAACAACAATGGCCGTTAACACTCAATCATTTAGCCTTATGCTAGCTCACATCGGTAACCGACTAACACAAGGTTTGGGCCGTGCCGCTATGCTTTGCAGTTGCTTGGCACTCTTGCACATGACTGATCTTCAAGCGGCAGAAAACGCTGTAAAGGACTCAGTGGAGGCAACGGCAGCTAAAACAGACTTAGAAGATAAGTTTTACCGCCAATCATTGTACTTTTATTTTGCCGGTGATTATGGCGCGGCATTAAGGCAAATCAGCCTCAACCGCCAGCGCAAAGGCATATATTCTGATCGCAGCCAATTGTTCGAAGCCGGACTACAAGTGTCGATTGGCTTGCACGAGCAAGCCACCCAAACCTTGGCACAATTTGAACAACAACAAGCAAATACTTCGACCCAAACCACAGCGAATAACAGTACTAATACCAATAGCAGCAAAACGAAGTCAGCCACATCGCCAACCGAATTATTATTAATCGCTTTGTTGCAGCTCAGCGAACAGCAAATTGAACACGGCAACATTGATACAGCCAAACTCACACTAGGCAGAATTACCACATTACTGCCCGATTATGTCGAGCAATATCATGTATTAAACCAATTAGCTTATTGGCCAGATACGCCGCCATTAACCGCCCAAGTACAGCAATCAACATCAGAAGATGAGCAGCCACCAGCGAGTTCATCTGTCGCTTACATCGCCTTAAACCAGGCGTTGTTGCACATGGAGCAACAGCAATACAGTGCAGCACAACCTATATTAATTGAGCTTAAAAGCCAACAATGGCAGCCACCCAAGATTAATTTTTGGCAGCAAGTGTTTAACCCTTTTGCTGAACCCAATATTTTTGACGATAACGATGAGTTATTGCCAGAAGTTAAAGACGCCTTGTTGCAACAACAGGCCATCAATGATTATGCAAAGTTACTGTTGGCACAGTTGTATGTTGCCAATAAACAATACGATTTAGCCTATAACGAACTGAGCGATTTTCCTGAGCAAAGTCCTTATGCTGAATCCGCTTTGTTTTTATTTGCCTACTCGGCCCAGCAACAACAGCACTATGACATGTCGTTTAAGTTGCTATCGCTATTGCAGCAGCAATACCCCTACTCAAATTTAGCCTGGCAAGCCGCGTTGTTAACTGCAAAACAAGTCAGTGAGCAGCAATCTTTAGCACAAGGATTAACCTTGTATCAGCAAGCTGAACAACTGTATTTACAAAAAATTGTCGAGATAAAAGGGTTTGCAGAAACAGTTAGCACCATTAGCAATGTCACCGACTTTGCCAGTAAGACGCTTGATCAACAAACACCTTCCTTGGCAACCAAGTCTGACGCGTTAGAGCTTATCCTTACCGAGCGTTTTAGCACTGATTCGCCTTGGCTAAAAAAAGCCTTAAATGACCCGCAATTAGCGACCGATTATCACACCTTATTAAGCCTTGATTTACTTAGCGACAATGTGCAAAAACAACAGATTAACAGTCAATGGTTAAAGGACACTTTAGCCCTCAACACCCAGCGCCAAGCCCGCGTCATTGAACAACAAAAACAGCTCGCCTACACAGAGATGATTAACGCTCTCACAGAGCAAAAACAACGTATTGCCAAGATTATTGATCAAGCAGAAGCTGAACAAAATGCCCAAGTGTTTGCCGACCCAAGTCAGCAACAATGGATAGACCGTATTGATGCCAGCCAAGCCAGGTTAACTACATTGGCGACTCAACGTAATATCGACGACGAACAACAACGACTTGATAGGGTTAAAGGGGTGTTGCAGTGGCAATTACAGCAAACATTGCCACAACGACTTTGGCAGCATAAAAAAAGCCTGAAGCAATTAACAACACAACTTGAACAGCTTGAACGACAAGCTAATCGATTTAGTGCATTGTCGAGTAACACCCGCTTGTTATCTGACTTTGAGTTACGTCAACAACAAACCCAAACCGACATTAACAGCACGAACGTTAATATTACCGGACTGCGTGACAAAACCGACCGAGATATTCGTGGCAAAATGAGCATTTTTACCCAGCAACAACAATATACGTTACAGCAACTACTGCTCACCACTCGCCACCAAATGGCCAATGTATTAGAACAAATGTCACAAGCAGACACTGCGCCAATCAATCCCTTCTCAGCAAACGAATCGGCGGTAAACAAATCGACTGAAAGTGATTCCACTGTAGTTGAGTCAGCTGCACAAGGAGCGCGCTAATGTCAGTATCGGCTTATTTATCAGGCGCATTAATCTTAATCAGTGGTATTGCATTATCGGGGTGCTTTAGCAGTGGGCAGGCTGATTATGCTCAACAAGCTAAACGCACTAGCTTAGGCGATTTGGCCAACAAACGCAGCAGCGAAACGGTAGCGAGTGTTGAAATGAGCCAAACTCAACGCAGTGCCAAGTTGGCTAATATTTATCAGCAATTGCTGACACTTGAACCCGATCCTGAAATCCGGACGCACGTTGAATATCGCTTAGCGCAAATCAATACCGAATCATTTGAAGCCCAGTCTTATACAGATCTGGATGATGAGTCGCAACCAGACAGTCAAGTGCTAGCTCAGTTGACTCAAAACGATGCGGCACTGCAAAAATTAGTTAACGAATATCAACAATTATTGCAGCGTTATCCGCAACGACCTGAAAACGAACACATACAATATCAATTAGCTAAAGCGCTCGATTTACAGGGTAAATTGGATGCGAGTTTGGCTGAAGTTGAATCATTACTGCGACACTATCCGCAGACAATGTATCTTGCCGAGCTTAACTTTAGACGCGGTGAAATCTATTACAACTTACAGAATTACTCTGCAGCCATTACAGCATATCAGCAAGTATTAACCGCTAATGATAATCAAAAATACCAACTGAACAGTTTATATATGCTCGGCTGGTCCGAATTTAAACTCAATCGACTTGCCAATGCCGACAAAGCATTCTTGCAAGTGTTTGAAGCCTTAGTGGCCGGCCAGCAAAGTAATCGTGATATTGCAAACTTAACCTCCGACAACTTTGCTTTTGAAAAGCTCGGCAGCCGCGCGCAAAATTTGGCGATTGATACCCAAAGAGTATTGAGCATTTCTTTAAGCCAACAACTGCAATCTCAGTCGTTAGTTTCCTTAGTTAACGCGAATCAATCCTTGCCGAATATCAACTTATATCAGCATGTATTATTTGCCAATTTGGCCCAATTTTTACTCGACAAAAAACTCGACTACGATGCAGAACTAACTTATCAGGCATACATCGATTTGGCGCCAGATAATATCTGGGCAGCTCGCTATTCGCTAAATTTGCTCGACCTTTATCAGCGTCAAGGCAAGTTTGCCGCCATGCATCAGCTGAAAAATGACTATGTTAATCAATATGGTCTTAGCAGCACTTTTTGGGTCAATGCCAGCACAGCGCAGCAAGCAGAGTTATTACCACAACTGCTTAGCTTTAGTGACGAGCATAGCCGCCGTTTGTACGCCGATGCGCAAACTCAACAAGGCGCACAACGAGTTAGCGCTTTCGCACAGGCTGCCAGCGCATTAAACACCTATTTACAATTGGCCAAATTACCTCAAGCCAGCACGTTACTCACTAAAGATATTCTTAATGACGAGTACTTGTTTGCTGACGCCAATTTTGAAGCCAAACAATATCAGCAAGCACTTGCCAGTTATTACGCCATTGCCTATGACACCACAGCAACGTCGGCAGCCTTGCGTAAGATACAACAGCAATCGGCTTACGCAACAACCGTCACCATACGCGAAATCATTTCGCAACATGATCAAAGCCAACAAGGTCACAACCAACAAAAACAAAGTGGTCAAAGTGGTCAAAGTGGTCAAAGTAATACTGATGATTACAATAAACTCATTTCACAACGTAATCAGCTAGATAAAGACTTTATCAATCAGTATCCATCTGACGAGCGTGCCTTACAGCTCGCCAGTAACGCCGCCCAATATTCGTTTGATGCTAAAAACTACACCGACCTTAAATACTTTACTGATTTTGTATTACAAGCCCACGGCATTCACACGATCAATAATGCGGCAAGCTCAGTGCAAACCGCTACGCCGTTGTCAGACTCTGCCCGTAAGCAAGTGCAGTTTGTTAGCCAGCTTTATGCCAATAGCTTGTATCAGCAAGAGCAATACGCACAGGCTGAAGAGGGTTACATTTTAGCGCTGCAATACACAGACAAGAGCACTGACTCGTGGTCAGAAATGCGTAACCTGTTGGCTTCAAGCATTTATTTCCAAGCGCAAGCCGTTAAACAAACCGAGCCAGAATTAGCCGTAAGCCAGTTATTACGCGTTGCTCAAGCGGTTCCCGAATCAAAATATGCGGTTAATGCCGAACTCGATGCAGCAAACTTATTGCTTGAACAAAAACGCTGGCAAGAAGCGGTCGACGTATTAAAACCGTTTCAGCAACGTTATCCACACCATGAGTTTAGCGCGGTCATTCCAGCTAAATTAGCTCAATCCTATGAAGCACTAGCCCAATGGGATTTAGCCGCCGAGCAGCTTTTGATCATTGTCGCCAATGAAAAGCCCAGCGCATTAAAGCGTGAAGCTCAATACACTGCGGCGGAGTATTATTTAAAAGCAGGCGATAACAGTAGCGCACTCAGCACCTTTAGAACTTATGCTAAAACCTACCCACAACCGTTTGATGTAGCACAAGAGGTTCGCTTTAAAATGAGTGAGTTTTACCGCCAAAGCGGTGAAGCTAATAAGCAATATTACTGGTTTAGACAAATCCTAAGCTTTGATCGCAAACAATTGCAGCAAGATGCGAATGCCATTCAAGCTCGTCAAATTGAACTTGCCTCTATCGCAGCATTTTCCTTGGGTGAAGCTGAACAACGCAGTTTTGCGGCAATTAAACTCAACGCACCGTTGCAAAAAAGCTTGAAGCGCAAACAAGATACGATGAAAAAAGCCATTGGTTATTATCAACAAGTGCTCGACTTTCAATTAGCCAAATACGTTCCTCATGCAACATATAACCTCGCTGAAATGTATCGCCAACTTGCAGCCGACATGATGAGCTCACAACGCCCTGGCGACTTAGATGAATTAGCCTTGGAAGAGTACGAGATTTTACTCGAAGAGCTGGCTTATCCATTTGAAGAGAAAGCCATCGAAATTCACATCAGCAATACCCAAAGAGCATGGGATGATATTGTTGATCAATGGATTGAAAAAAGCTTTGAACGCTTGGCACAAATGTCCCCTGCCCTTTATCAAAAACAAGAGTTAACGCATGAGGTTATCGATGCTATCCATTAAGTCATTATTTACCTCATCGACACCGAAACTGGCACTATTCACGCTAGTAAGCCTTATGCTGTTACCCGGTTGTAGTACGTCACCTAGTGGCACTAACGCCAACAAGCAAACTACTACGGACCCAAGCCTAAAGGGCATGGACAAAGACATTGTCGACTTAGTTAGCCTCAATACAAAAAGTGTCAATAACAGCACCAGTATCAGTGCTGGCTCAACGGATAACCGTAATATGTATCTTGAACAAGCCTCACAGCGGTTAGCCGATGTGCCCACATCGGTATTGAGTCAATATCAGCAAGCCATTAGCCACATGAAAAACCAGCAATGGCAAGCGGCGAATAGTTTGTTTGATAAAGTGATTGTTGCAGAGCCTCAATTGTCGGGCGCCTATGTCAATAAAGCCATCATAGCAATAAATCAGCAGCAATTAGATCAAGCCGATGCACTGCTCGCAAAAGCGATTGCGGTTAATAACAGCAATCCTTATGCCCACCAAATTAAAGCTAATATAGCAAGGGTACAAGGCCAGTATGCTCAGGCTGAGCAAGGTTATTTAACGGCGCTAACTCTGTGGCCTCAATACCCACAAGCACAATTAAATTTGGCGATTTTATTAGAGTTATATCGCGGTAAGTTGTTGCAAGCCCGCCAATACTACCTGGCGTATTTGGCTAATCAGCCAAATGATGAACAAGCCAAACGTTGGCTCGCTGGCGTAGAAATAAAAATTCAACGCGCAGGGTTAACATTACCCGACAATGCTAATGGAGCAGGCTAAGATGACCATGCTAAAAGTGTTTCAAACAATCTGTTGTCATCGCGCATTACCACTGGTGTTAGCCACTTGTTTACTGAGTGTATCAGCTCAGGCTACGGCCAATGATGACACTGAAAAGCAACAAGCGGTGAAACCTGCGAGCAACAAACCTGTCGTCATTCAAAGCCAAGTGACGGGCTCACAAGAGCAACCCAAAGTGCTTTATATTATGCCATGGCAAGGGATCAATAATCCGATAGACATTAACAACGAAGGCATGCGACTGACGCTGCCTGAGTTTAGGCCTATCAATCCAAAAGTATTTCGACAACAAGTCAGAGATTTTGCCAACGGCACACCAGAAAGTAATCAATAAACACCCTGTAATAAGCTTTTAAATAAGCCATTAAATAAGCAACATGCTAGCCAAAAACTGAGTAACACCTAACAAAAATAATTGAACACCTGTAGCCATTAACGCCAGTGTTCAATACGACAATAAGAGAAGGAACATCACATGAGTTTTACCGACCATATCATTGCGTTTTTACAAAATGGCGGCCCATTTATCTATCCTATCGCCTTAGTGTTAGTGGTCGGTTTGGCCATTACCATTGAGCGCTGGTTATATTTAAGCTCTGCACATCGTAGTAACCAGCACGCTTTTGCGCTGATTAAAAATGCCTTAAAAACAGGTGACATCAATACCATTAGTCAGCATGCACAAAACCATAAAGCGCCTGTGTTTGACGTGTTGCAGTCTGGTATTGCCCGTATATCAAGTGCAAGTCGCCGTGAAGACGTAGAATACGCCATGGAAGAAACCGTGATGGAATACATGTTACGCCTTGAAAAACGCACCCCCTTTATTGCTACGCTCGCTAACATTGCCACCTTATTGGGTCTATTAGGTACCATTATGGGCTTAATCGCAGCATTCTCGGCAGTGGCTAGCGCCGATCCAGCTGAAAAAGCCAACTTATTGTCTTCTAGTATTTCGGTTGCGATGAACACCACCGCATTTGGTTTGATCACTGCCATTCCGCTGATTTTATTTCATTCAAGCCTACAAACTAAAACGGCAACCATCGTTGACTCTATTGAAATGGCAGGCATTAAACTGCTCAATTCATTGTCATTTAACAAGCAAACGGATAACAACCGAGGCTAATGAGTATGAGACGCCGTCGTCGCCCTAATACCCAAGACGCAGAACTGGATATCACCTCATTCATGAATTTGATGATTGTGTTAGTGCCAGTACTCCTGTTGAGTTTGGTGTTCTCACAAGTGCGTATTTTAAATCTGCAATTGCCAGTATTGTCTGAAGCAGAACAAGCACAAGATGATCAAGAGCCCAAAATACTCGAACTAGTGATTACCCCTGCGCGCTTAGCACTAAACTACCCAGCAGGCATGTCACTTAAACAGTTTGAACTGACTGATAAAGGTTATGATTTCGCCGCATTGTCTGTGTATCTACAAGACTTAAAGCTGACATTTCAACAACAAGGTATTGAAAAAAATGACATCGTATTGTTACTTGATCCTGCGGTTGACTATCAAACCATCGTGTCCGCCATGGACACGGTACGATCATTTAAAGCGGTAGTGGCAGCCAATTTGGTAGATGCGGAACTGTTTCCGATGATCTCATTAGGTGATGCTCCGGCCACTAATGACGCCGATGCTGCTCAGCCGATACAAGCCACTATTGGAAAACCAGTAGGAGCTAAGCCATGATGAAGCAATCGGCAAGAAGCCGCAGATTAGCTAAACACCACAAACGCTTAAAAGCTGGCAGTAAGCTCAACCTTGTTGCATTAATGGATATTTTTACCATTTTGGTGTTTTTCTTAATTGTGAATCAATCTGAAGTGCGAGTACTGCAAAATATCGAAAAAATCAGTTTGCCCGTGTCTGTTGCAGATGTACTGCCAGTTGAAAACCTGGTGATTACAGTGTTTACCGACACCGTATTAGTGCAAGAGCGCCCTATATGGCAAAAAGGTACTGATGAAATAGGCTTAACCGAACAACAAAATCCTGAGTTTATTAATGCCTTAACCAACGAATTGACCTATCAAGCCAGTAAACGCAGCGAGCTTAGCGAAACCGAGCAACAAAATGGCCGGGCAGTAACCATTATTGGCGATGCATCCACGCCTTATGTTGTTCTTAAGCAAATTATGGCTGCTTGTGCTGCAACCGGTTACCGAGATATTTCGTTGGCGGTTGAACAACAAGCAAAACAAGCTAATGGTGAGGGCTAATATGACAACAGCAACCTTACACCATCACCAAACCAATCAGAGCTTTAATGATTTAGGCGACTTATTTAAACCCAGCAAACAAGACAAACTGTTTAAACAGATTTTGTGGTTGTTGCTGTTAGTTTATGTCGTCTTTGCGGTCGTAGTACCCATGCTTGAACAAATTGAACTTCCACGTGAAGTAAAAGAGCAAGTACCACCGCAATTAGCCAAAATCATCTTGCAAGAAAAGCAATTACCGCCACCGGCCAAACCAGAAGAGAGGCCAGAGGTGAAACCGCCTGAGCCATTGCCTGAACCGGAGCCTGCACCACCAGAAGAAAAGGCACCCGAAAAGTCTGTTGAACAAGCTGTAAAGCCATCAATAGTTCAGCCGACGACGCGTGAAGCAGCAAAAGAGAAAGCCAGCACATCAGGCTTAGCGGCGATGAAAGATGAGCTTTTTTCGATGCGCGAAGCCTTTGATGTTAAACCCGCAGCGCAACGTAAACTTGACCAAACGACAGCACAAGAAGTCAAAGTAAAACGCGACTTGTTAGCTGGCGCGGCCAATAAGCAAACCGACAGTTTGGCCAAATCGACCATAAGCCAAACCGTTGCAGCAGAATCGTTAAGTGGCAACCAAACTCAACAAATACGTTTAGCAAAAGAAGAAGTATTAGCTACCCAAGGTGCCTCTGCAGAAAAAGCCAGTCAAGCTAGCCAAGGTGGACAACGTTCTGAAGCAGCATTAAGACGAACATTAGAGGCCAATAAATCGCGGCTTTATTCGTTGTACAATCGTGCACTGCGAAAAGATCCGTTTTTAAAAGGCAAAGTGATGTTTGAAATTGTCATACAACCCAATGGCAATATCAGCAAGGTAACGATTAAATCAAGCGAACTCAATAACCCCAAGTTAGAGCGTCAATTAACCTTGGTATTACGTTCAATCAGCTTCCCAGCAGAAAAAGTCGCGCTAATGACTACTATCTGGGCTATCGACTTCTTCCCGAGTTGATGGGCATAAACCTTAGTATGTCGATTGATCAAAAAAAGCAGGTAATGAGAAAACTCGTTACCTGCTTTTTATTTGGGGCAATATATCAAATGATTAACTGACAACATAATCGCCAAAACAAGGTAAATTCAGTGCAATTTTAGATCTAGAGATGCCTTGACACATTCCTCAGATAATCATTTTTTACACCTCATATCTTGTTTTCAGTCTCGGGTGATTGTATCGGAGTGAAACCTCAGGTAATCTGCTTTGTGTTAAAAAAAGCATAAATGGATATTTAGACTAATTTTTTATCTTCTTTAAGTATGACTTAAGTAAGTATCGGTAAGTTTAAATGCGCTAAAGTCCCAATAGATTATTTGGAATCCCGGTCTAGATGACAAAAAAGATAACCACACATTTAGAATCTGGTCTATTTAAGGGTAAGCCTCGCCCAAAAACGGTCCAACACCGTAATGCGACGACAACACCTGAAATGCGTCAATTTATTCAGCAATCCGATTACAGCGTCAGTCAATTATCCAAAATCCTCAATATCAGCGAAGCTACAGTACGTAAGTGGCGTAAACGTGACTCAATCGATAACACCCCAAATACCCCGCACAAACTCAACACGACACTATCTCCGATGGAAGAGTACGTGATGCTGGGTTTGCGTTATCAATTAAAAATGCCTTTAGATAGGCTATTAAAAGTCACCCAAGAATTTATCAACCCCAATGTCTCTCGCTCCGGTCTTGCCCGCTGCTTAAAGCGTTTTGGGGTCTCTAAACTAGACGAATTTGACAGCCCTTTTGTCCCAGAAAAATTCTTCAATCAGCTGCCTATTACTCAAGGCGCCGATATTCAAACCTATACCGTTAACCCGCAGACATTAGCCGACACTTTAGCCCTGCCGAGTCCAGATCCAGACAACGTAGTGCAAGTAGTGTCGTTAAGTATTCCGCCTCAATTAACGAAGCAGCAAGCCTATTCTGTTTTGCTTGGAGTCGATTTTAAGTCTGACTGGGTTTACCTCGATATTTATCAAGACAGCCATACCCAAGCGAGTAATCGCTATATAACGCATGTCTTAAAGCACGGACCATTTCATTTACGTAAGTTATTGGTTCGGAACTATCACACTTTTCTTGCTCGATTTCCTGGAGCAGGTCAACCAGCCGCAGTATCCACTAGCACCATTGATGCAGCTGGATCCCAACACCAGATAACTGAACCTCAGTTATCAAACGGAGACTCATATGAGCCAATCCAGTAATAAAGATAAGCGTTTAAACAAACGCTTAAAAGACATGCCTGTCGCGATTGTCGGCATGGCAAGTATTTTTGCTAACTCACGTTACCTAAACAAGTTTTGGGATTTAATCAGCGAAAAAATTGATGCGATTATCGACGTTCCAGAAAGCCATTGGAATGCTGAAGATTACTACAATGCCGATAAATCAATGGCCGACAAAAGTTACTGTAAACGTGGTGGTTTTTTACCTGAAGTCGATTTCAATCCAATGGAATTTGGCTTGCCCCCTAATATCCTCGAACTAACAGACACCTCACAACTTTTATCGTTAGTGGTCGCCAAAGAAGTGCTAGCTGATGCAGGTATTGATGCACAGTACGATACCGATCGCATCGGTATTACACTAGGCGTCGGCGGTGGTCAAAAAATCAATCATAGCCTCAGCGGTCGCTTGCAGTACCCAATACTCAAAAAAGTATTTAAAAATAGTGGTCTAAGTGATGAAGACACTGAGATGTTGATCAAAAAGTTTCAGGATCAATATATTCACTGGGAAGAGAACTCATTTCCAGGTTCACTCGGCAATGTGATTGCTGGGCGTATCGCTAACCGCTTTGATCTAGGCGGCATGAATTGCGTGGTTGACGCAGCTTGTGCAGGTTCTTTAGCGGCAATGCGCATGGCGATTACAGAGTTAGTTGAAGGCCGCAGTGACATGATGCTCACTGGTGGTGTGTGTACCGATAACTCGCCTTCTATGTACATGAGCTTTTCAAAAACACCGGCATTTACCACTAATGACACCATTCAACCTTTCGATATCGATTCTAAAGGTATGATGATTGGTGAAGGTATTGGCATGATGGCGCTTAAACGTCTTGATGATGCTGAGCGTGATGGTGACCGAATTTATGCTGTTATCAAAGGTATTGGCTCATCATCAGACGGTAAGTTTAAAAGTATCTACGCACCGCGCCCAGAAGGCCAGGCAAAAGCATTAAGACGCGCTTATGATGATGCTGGTTTTGAACCGCACACTGTTGGCTTAATTGAGGCCCATGGTACTGGTACTGCAGCAGGTGATGTCGCGGAGTTCAATGGCCTTAAATCGGTGTTTGCCGACGGTAATGACACTCAACAGCACATTGCTCTTGGGTCAGTTAAATCACAAGTTGGCCACACTAAATCAACAGCAGGAACCGCTGGTGTGATTAAAGCGGCTCTGGCTTTGCATCATAAAGTGTTGCCACCGACCATTAACGTCAGTAAGCCGAATCCTAAATTAAACATTCAGGACTCGCCATTTTATTTAAATACCGAAACCCGTCCATGGTTGCCAAGAGCAGACAATACACCGCGCCGCGCGGGTATTAGTGCCTTTGGTTTTGGTGGCACTAACTTCCACATTGTGTTGGAAGAATACCGTCAAGAACATGTTCGTGGCGATAAGTATCGTCAACGTTCAGTGCCACAAAGCCTATTGATCCATGCTGAAAACAAAGCCGCATTACAGGCTCAATTAACCGCTCTGCAAACTGAAATTAAGGCTGTTGATACCACACAGCAAAATCGCCAAGAAATTGTATTAGCCGATTTTGGTAAACGTTTTGCCTTAAATACTATTGCCCCTAACGCGGCACGCATAGGTTTAGTGGTTGCTTCGTTAGCAGACTTAACCATTCAGCTGACTCAGGCGCTGGCGCAGTTAAGCTCAAATACTGCCGACTGCTGGCAATTGCCTTCTGGTACCAGTTATCGCGCAGCAGCATTGATTCATCCTGAAGCGGCAAGCCATAAAGTGGCAGCACTATTTGCCGGACAAGGGGCGCAATATCTGAACATGGGCGCCGATTTAGCCTGTTTGTATCCAGAAATGCGTCAGCAACTGATGCAAGCTGATAAGGTGTTTGCGCAACATAAACAAACGCCACTATCGCAAATTATGTACCCAAATCCTGCTTTTGAAGCCGAAGATATTGCCGCACAACAGGCCGCATTAACCAATACCGCCAATGCCCAGAGTGCTATTGGCGCGGTCAGCATGGGCCAATATGCATTATTGACTCAAGCAGGTTTTAAAGCCGATATGGTTGCTGGCCATAGTTTTGGTGAACTGTCAGCATTATGTGCAGCAGGCGTCATCAGCCAAGCTGATTATTACCAATTGGCCTTCGCTCGTGGCCAAGCAATGGCGGCAACACCTAAAGATCAAGACGCTGGCGTAATGTACGCCATTATTGTCCCCGCTCAATCTGTTGACAACGGTGTTGAAAAGCTTGAACAGTGCATTAGTGCATTTGAAGGCGTTAAGGTGGCTAATTACAATGCACCAACCCAATTGGTTATTGCAGGGCCAACAGCGTCATGTACCTTAGCGGCACAAGCTATCACCACCGAACTTGGTTTTAAAGCAATCGCCCTGCCGGTTTCTGGTGCGTTCCACACTCCATCAGTGGCGCATGCGCAGCAGCCGTTTGCTGCGGCAATCAATAAGATTAAATTTGCTAAGCCAAAACTAAGCCTTTATGCCAATGGCACAGGTAAAGCACATCCTAATGATCCAAAAGCAATCCAAGCAGCATTTAGTGAACATATGTTGCAATCGGTTCGTTTTAGCGAGCAACTAAACGCCATGTATGATGCGGGTGCTCGAGTATTTGTTGAGTTTGGCCCTAAAAACATCCTCCAAAAATTGGTGGAGGCTACCCTAGGCAATAAAGCAGAATCAGTCAGTGTAGTGAGCTTGAACCCAAATCCTAAAGGCAATAGTGACACTCAACTGCGCCAAGCGGCTTGTCAGCTTGCAGTATTAGGGGTGGCATTAACTGAGGTTGATCCTTATCAAGCGCCTATCGCTGAGCTTGCAAAGGTGTCACCGATGAACGTTAAGTTAACCGCGAGTAATTATATTAGTCCGGCCACTCAAGCCAAAATGCAAAAATCATTGCAAACTGGCACCGTTACCAGCCAGACAGTGGAAGTGCCTGTCGAAAAAGTTGTGGAAAAGATTGTGGAAAAAGAAGTCATTAAAACTGAATATATTGAAGTGCCTGCAACATCAGCACCAGCTCAAGCCTCTGCAGTCGCCGCACCTTTAACGGCAACAGCTCCTATCGCTAAAGCTCAACCAGTTAGCTCAAGTGTGTCAGCGTCGACCGATAGTATCGGTGCATTTTTTGCTGCGCAGCAACAAACCGCTGAATTACATCAGCAGTTTTTAGCCATACCACAGCAATATGGCGACACGTTTGCTCACCTGATGACAGCCCAAGCGCAAATGGCGTCATCGGGATTAGCCATTCCAGAAAGCTTGCAACGTTCGATGGAGATGTTCCACCAGCATCAAGCACAAACATTGCAAAGTCATACTCAATTCTTAACGTTGCAAGCACAAGCAAGCCAAGCTGCGTTAGCCATGTTGCAAGGGCAAACACCAATGCCAATGGCGGCTTCTGCACCTGTATCGCTACCTGCTGCATCAGTACAGCCTGCGTTTGTGCAGCCAAGCCAAGTTGCTCAAGCAGCAATACCTTCGCCAGTGGTAGCCCCCGTTGCTCCAGCTCAGGTTCAAACCGCTCAAGCGGTTCAACCTCAACCGACAGCCAATATACCTGTTCAAGCTCCAGTGGCTCAGCAAGTTAGCTCAGCAGCGGTTTCTGCACCAACAGCCGGACTAACACAGCAACAAGTGTTAGACACTATGCTCAATGTGGTCGCAGACAAAACCGGTTACCCAACAGAAATGCTTGAACTTGGCATGGACATGGAAGCAGACCTTGGTATTGACTCAATCAAGCGGGTAGAAATTCTCGGCACAGTACAAGATGAGCTTCCAGGCTTACCAGAACTGAGCCCAGAAGATTTAGCCGAGTGTCGCACCTTGGGCGAAATCGTTAGCTACATGCAAACTAAACTGCCTGCGGCAAACACAACTACTGTAGCGTCAACAGGATCAACATCGGTAGTTACTGCAGCACCAGCATCAACGGGCTTAACCGCTGAAAACATTCAGCGCACCATGTTAGCTGTGGTTGCCGACAAAACCGGTTACCCAACTGAAATGCTTGAACTTGGCATGGACATGGAAGCAGACCTTGGTATTGACTCAATCAAACGTGTAGAAATTTTAGGCACAGTACAAGATGAGCTTCCAGGCTTACCTGAACTGAGCCCTGAAGATTTAGCTGAGTGTCGCACCTTGGGCGAAATCGTCAGTTACATGCAAACCAAATTACCAGCGGCCAACTCGGTTGCTGTAGCGTCAACGGGATCAACATCGGCAAATGCTGCTGCACCGGCAGCAACGGGCTTAACCGCTGAAAACGTCCAACGCACCATGTTAGCTGTAGTTGCCGATAAAACTGGTTACCCAACGGAAATGCTTGAACTGGGCATGGACATGGAAGCAGACCTTGGTATCGACTCAATCAAACGTGTTGAAATTCTAGGTACAGTGCAAGACGAGCTACCAGGTTTACCTGAACTCAACCCAGAAGATTTAGCCGAGTGTCGCACCTTAGGCGAAATCGTCAGCTACATGCAGACTAAATTACCTGCTGTCAGCACATTGGCTCCAGTAGCAACGGTATCTTCATCTTCATCTGCAACAGCAACGCCAACAACGGGCTTGAGTGCTGATACCGTATTAAGCACCATGATGTCAGTAGTAGCCGACAAAACCGGTTACCCTGCAGAAATGCTTGAACTGAGCATGGACATGGAAGCAGACCTTGGTATCGACTCAATCAAACGGGTTGAAATTCTAGGCACAGTGCAAGACGAACTACCCGGTTTGCCTGAGTTGAACCCAGAAGATTTAGCCGAGTGTCGTACCTTGGGCGAAATTGTCAGTTATATGCAAACCAAATTGCCTGCAACCAACACTGAGGCTCCAGTATCTGCTCCAGCAGCAACAACAGGATTAAGTGCTGATACCGTTTTAAGCACCATGATGTCAGTGGTAGCCGACAAAACCGGTTACCCTGCTGAAATGCTTGAACTGAGCATGGACATGGAAGCAGACCTTGGTATCGACTCAATCAAACGCGTCGAGATTTTAGGTACAGTGCAAGACGAACTACCAGGCTTACCTGAGCTGAACCCAGAAGATTTAGCCGAATGTCGCACCCTAGGTGAAATCGTTAGCTACATGCAAACCAAATTGCCTGCAGCAACCACTATTGCGGCGGTAGCATCAACTGCAAACAAGGCTGACGTTAACACCGCGGCATTACCTCCACACAGCGAGGTAGCGCTAAAAAAGTTACCAGCGGCGGATAAACTCGTAGATTGCTTTTCAACAGACTCTTGTATTGTCATCACAGACGATGGCCACAGTGCAGGTTTACTAGCAGAAAAGCTAAATGCAAAGGGATTAACCGTCGCCGTTATTCGTAACCCACAAACCATTAGCGTGGCACATTCACCCTTAAGCAGCGATATTAAAAGCTATACATTGAGCAGCATTGATGATGCCCAAATTGCACAAGTCATTGCCGATATTAAAGCCGATTTGGGCGCTGAACATGCCATTGCAGGCTTTATTCATTTACAGCCTCAAGCTACCGCTAACAGCAGCGAATTAATGTCGTGCACTGTTGCAGCAAAAGCCGCTGTCGACAACGCGTTTTTATGGGCTAAGCATCTTCATGCTGAATTTGCTAAACCAGCTCAAGGTTCGCGCTTATGCTACTTTACCGTGAGCCGTTTAGACGGCGGATTTGGTTATCTTGATAATACTCAGCTAGCAACAGCAGAGCTCAATCAAGCAGCCTTATCTGGCCTGAGCAAAACCCTAAGCCATGAATGGCCACAGGTGTTTTGCCGCGCATTAGACATTGCCAACAATATTGATACAGCAAGTTTTGCCGATGCCATCGTTGCTGAGTTATTTGATATCAATGGTGCCAATGCTAGCGCGGACCGCATTAATGAAGTGGGGATCAGTAATCAAGGTCGAGTAACCTTAGTTGCCGGCAACGCTAGCGAACAGTTTGCACCAGCAAGCCTAAACAAAAATGACACTATTTTGGTCACCGGCGGTGCAAAAGGCGTAACGTTTGAATGCGCCCTCACCTTAGCCAGTCAATGCCAATCACATTTTGTGTTAGCAGGTCGTAGCCAACATTTTGGTAGCAACTTACCGGTTTGGGCGCAAGGCAAACCAGCTTCAGAATTAAAAGCCGCAGCCATCGCTTATATTCAATCTCAAGGCAATAAACCAACGCCAAAACAGATTGATGCTCTAGTGTGGCCAATAAGCAGTAGCCTAGAAATCGATGCTGCGTTAAGCGCTTTCAGTAAAGTTGGTGCCAGTGCTCAGTATGTCTCGATGGATGTCAGCGACGCCACCGCGGTAGCGGCTAGTCTTAAAAGTCTGACTAATGCCAAGGGCGACTCATTAACCATTAATGGGGTTATTCACGGTGCGGGCGTGTTAGCCGATAAGCACATTCAAGATAAAACCTTGGATGAACTTAACCGCGTATACCACACCAAAGTGACTGGGCTTGCCAGCATCATTAATGCACTAAACCCACAACAGATTAAGCTGATTGCACTGTTTTCATCGGCGGCCGGTTTTTACGGTAATACCGGTCAAAGTGATTACGCTATGTCGAATGAAATCCTCAATAAAACTGCACTGAAACTGGCGCACACTTTACCGCAAGCTAAAGTGATGAGTTTTAATTGGGGTCCTTGGGATGGCGGTATGGTCAGTTCAGCATTAAAGAAAATGTTTGTTGAACGTGGCGTTTACGTTATTCCGCTACAAGCGGGTGCCGAGCTATTTGCTCACAGTTTATTAAGCCCACAAGGAGCACAACTGCTTATTGGCTCTGATATGCAAGGTTCATCAGAGCAGGACAACGCTGTAAAAAAGCTTAATGCGGACGCTTTGCTTATGGCCAAGGGTTCGCTGACATTTGCTACTAATACACTTGTGACTAAAGCATTTACGGCTAACGCAGTTACAACTGAGGCAGTTACGACTAAGACATCGGCTGCTGATGTTATCAGTCAGACGGTGACTCGAGTATTAACCCCGGCTGAAATGCCTTTTGTTAGCGATCATTGTATTGCTGGCAATCCGGTATTGCCGACGGTATGCGCCATGCAATGGATGCGTGATGCGGCAGAAACGTTATGTCATGTGCCTGTCAGTATTGCTGAATACAAATTGCTTAAAGGGGTTATTTTTGACACCAATGAGCCACATTTGTTGCAACTGGAACTAACGCAAACTGACGCGGGGATCAGCGCGCTGATCTCCTCTCGTTTATTAAGCGATCCAAGCGCCGCCATGAAACCGCAATACCAAGCTCAATTGGTGATCAATAAGGCAATATTGGCAACTGATGTTGCTAAACCGATTATTGGCGACAGCAGCTTGGCTCAATGGGCTAACATGTCACCATTGTATTCAGGCGCTGAACTGTACCAAAATGGAACCTTGTTTCATGGTCCGCGTTTGCAAGGCATTGCTCAAGTGTTGGCATTTGATGACGCTCAACTATTGTGTCAGGTTCAATTGCCGAGCATTAATGCTAGTGATTGCCAAGGTTTTATCCCGTCATCGGTATTAGGTGGTAGCCAAATTTTCGCGGAAGATTTGCTACTACAAGCCATGTTGGTATGGGCAAGACTAAAATACGATGCCGCAAGTTTACCGTCAACAACCGGTGAGTGTGTTACTGCTTGGCCATTTGCAAATGGTGATAAAGGTTATATTCAACTTGATGTAGTTAAGCACAGCGGCAGAATGCTCGTGGCTAACGTGAGTTTATATCATCAAGACGGCCGCCTGAGTTGCCAAATGCTCAATGCTAAAGTAACCATTAGTAAGAGTTTGAATGGGGCATTTATTCCACATCAAGCTTCTGCAGAACTATCACACAAGGACACAGTGTGACAGCCACAGATAACATGGCGCTAAAATCCATTAGTGAGCGTATTTTGCAGCAACAAACCAAGCCAATGCGCTTGGCTTTGTTGCTCAGCAAACCCAATATCGACTCGGTTAATGAGCACAAGGTTGCGATTGATACTCAGCATAGCGACGGTTTTGAACTGGCGTTATTACACAGCATAGAGCGGCTATCATCCACTGCAGATGAAATGATCAATCTTGCCGATCGGTTGTGGATAATGCCGGGGTTACTTGCCGCGAAACATGGCGTTCATGCGCATGCTTATCTCAATGGTATTGCACTTGGTAGCAATCAGGCTGAAGCAATAACACTGGCGCTGAACCATGCAAAACGTTTACATACTCAACCGCAGATTGTCGCGTTAGATAGCAATGCAAAAACCAATACGGCTAACAATGCACAAACCGCATTAGCAGCAATGGTTACCCTAGTAGAGTCTATCGCCAGTCGTAACATACCAGCACAAGATAAGGTCAACAGTCAGTATTGGTTTAGCCCACTTCACCAAAGTCGGGTTGCAGCGTTATGTTACCAAACTGGCGACGATGTTCAGGCAATGATCTTGACCCAAGGACGTGCATTAGTCGCCTCAAAGCAATTGGTTAATCCCCAACGTTTATGGCTGCCACTGTGTGCCACTTCATTGGCGCAATTGCACACTAAACTGATGGCTTTTTCTGCACAGGTCCATTCGACGACTGACGATTTAAGCTTACTTACACTTATCAAAAGTACATTGGCCGATTATCAAACGGATGCGCCCCTAGCTTTAGTGTTAATGGCGCAGGATCGTGGCGGATTAATCATAGAAATTAATGCGATGTTGGCAATAATGTCGACTCACCTTCAGCCAGACGTTAACGATAAGCCGCCGATAGAATATAAAACCCCTGCTGGCAGTTGCTTCTATTCTGCACCGCTTGGTGATCATGGCTTGAGTTTTGTCTATCCCGGCGTAGGTACTGTGTATCCAAACATGCTCAGTCAAATGGGCTTGGTTTTCCCCAATGTGTATGCTGAACTCGAAAGCCAAGGTGACATGCAATCGATGTTACAAACCGAGTTTATTTACGCGGCAGATAAAAACCATGCCACACAGATGAGCTTAAGCCAATTAGCCATTGCCGGTGTTGGCGCCAGTTATATTTTAACCAAGCTGTTGCAGCAAGAGTTTGCCATTGTGCCCAAATTTGCTTTGGGTTACTCCATGGGTGAAGCGGCCATGTGGGCGAGTTTAGATGTATGGCAAGCGCCACATACTATGATTGAAGCAACCCAAAACAGCAGTATCTTTACCCAAGATATTTCTGGAGAGCTTCGCTGTGTTCGCCAGCAATGGCAATTAACCGATGACGAACCCATTGTCTGGAACAGCTTTGTGACTCGAGCCAGTATTGATGAACTCACGCCCCATTTAACGGATTATCCACGCGTTTATATTGCCATTATTCAAGGTGATACCTGTGTTATCGCAGGTTGTGAATCCAGTTGTAAAGCATTGTTAAAGCAAGCTGGTAAACGTGGTATTACAGCCAATCGAATTACCGCAATGCATACGCCAGCCGCGCTAAATATTGTCGACGATGTACGCCAGTTTTATCAGCAACCGCTGCTGGAAAATTTACCCAAGCAATTGCAGTTTATCTCGGCGGCTCAAACAGCACCTGTCACGCTAGACTCGCACGCTATTGCACAATCGATTGCCGATACTTTTTGTCATCAGTTGGATTTTACTCAGTTAATCCACAATGCTCGAGAGCAAGGCTGCCGATTATTTGTTGAGGTAGGAGCCGATAGGCAAACCACCACCTTAATAGACAAAATCAATGCTCAGAGTGGTAACACGTCCCCAGCGATGGCGATTGCTGTTAATGCCAAGGGCGGCGACGATGTCAGCAGTTTACTCAAGTGTTTGGGACAATTAATAGCGCATCGCGTGCCGATGTCATTAACGCCCTTTTTTCGCAGCCTTGACGATGCAATTAACTCATTATCTCAGCAGACGGCAATAGCCGGCGGCTCACCACTGTCTCGTTGCAGTGAAACATCATTAGAAGGAGAACCTCATTGAGTTCTCAAGCCACCCCTAAAATCGCCATTGTCGGTTTAGCCAATCAGTATCCCGACGCGGATACTCCGGCTAAATTTTGGCAAAACTTATTAGACAAAAAAGATTCGCGCAGCCAAATCAGTGCGAGCAAACTCAATGCTTCACCGAGTGACTACTTGGGTGTACAAGGCGAGTCGGACCGTTTTTATTGTGATAAAGGCGGCTACATTCAAGACTTTCAATTTAACCCTCAAGGTTATCGTATTGAGCCCGACGCATTTACTGGTTTGGATGACAGTTTCTTGTGGGCAACCGACACAGCGCGAAATGCGTTAACTGATGCAGGTATTGACCTTAATCATAACGTGCTGCAGCGCACTGGTATTGTCATGGGCACCTTATCGTTCCCTACTGCCAAGTCTAACGAGCTATTTGTGCCGCTTTATCACAGCGCGGTCGAAAAAGCCTTACAGACTAAACTCCAACAGCCAAACTTTAATCTGCAATCGTTTAATCAAGCATCGCAAAGCAATACCGCAGAAAATGCCAATAACAATAATAATAATGTAGCACCTAAAACGGTCAACCTGCGTAATGGTGCTGTTGCCCATAATGCCTCAAAAATCGTTGCCGATGCTTTAGGTTTGGGTGGTACACAACTGAGTTTAGATGCCGCCTGTGCAAGTTCGGTTTACGCATTAAAATTAGCCTGCGACTACTTACATACCGGCAAAGCTGACATGATGCTGGCTGGCGCAGTGTCGGGAGCCGATCCGTTCTTTATCAATATGGGCTTTTCGATATTTCATGCCTATCCCGACCACGGTATTTCCGCCCCATTTGATAGTAACAGTAAAGGCTTGTTTGCCGGTGAAGGTGCGGGAGTATTAGTGCTCAAACGCCTTGAAGATGCCGAGCGTGATGGCGACCATATTTACGCTTTGGTCAGTGGCATTGGCTTGTCGAACGATGGTAAAGGCCAGTTTGTGTTAAGCCCAAACAGCAAAGGCCAAGTGCAAGCATTCGAGCGCGCTTATCGCGATGCAGCAGCAATCGATCCAAGTATCACCCCTGCCAGCATTGAAGTGATTGAATGTCATGCTACGGGGACACCATTAGGCGACAAAGTTGAATTAACCTCGATGGAGCGTTTTTTTGAAGATAAACTTCAAGGTAGCGCCACGCCATTAATTGGTTCAGCAAAATCCAATTTAGGCCATTTACTCACCGCAGCAGGCATGCCAGGGATCATGAAAATGATTTTTGCGATGCGCCAAGGCGTGTTGCCACCGAGTATTAATATCAGCTCACCTATCGCCTCGCCTAATGGCTTATTTGGCCAAGCGACCTTGCCAAATGCAGTGCTACCTTGGCCCGATAAAGTTGGCAATAAAGCCCGCCATGCTGGCGTATCAGTATTTGGTTTTGGCGGGTGTAACGCTCATTTATTGATTGAGTCATATCAAGCTAAAACCGTCGCTGACAATACGCTGAACAATCATTCTCAAAATAATCATTCTCTAAATAATAATGCTCAAAATAATAGCATTCAAACTCGCAGCACGGCGTTAGTTGATGCAGAAACGCCGATGCACATTACCGGCATGGCTGCGCATTTTGGTCAATGCAGTAGTATTGATGCACTGGCGAGTAAAATCATCGCCAAACAAGCCATCTTTAGCCCGCTACCCACTCAGCGTTGGAAAGGCTTAGACAAACATCCTGAACTATTAGCCCAATATGGCATCACCCAAGTGCCGCAAGGCGCGTATATCGATCAGTTCGATTTTGATTTCTTGCGTTTTAAAGTGCCACCCAATGAAGATGATCGCCTAATATCGCAACAACTACTGTTGATCAAAGTCGCCGATGAAGCTATCGCCGATGCCAAGCTAACGCCAGGCAGTAAAGTCGCCGTGTTAGTCGCCATGGAAACCGAACTTGAACTGCATCAATTCCGCGGTCGAGTTAACTTACACAGCCAAATAGCGCAAAGCCTTAACGCTCAAGGTATTCAATTATCTACAGCGGAATATGACAGCCTTGAAACCATTGCGATGGACAGTGTGCTCGACGCCGCTAAGCTTAACCAGTACACCAGCTTTATTGGTAATATTATGGCGTCGCGGATAGCCTCATTATGGGATTTCAACGGCCCGGCATTTACCATTTCTGCAGGCGAGCAATCAGTTAACCGCTGTATCGATGTGGCGCAAAACTTGTTTGCTTTAGGCTCGTTACAAGAGCCATTAGATGCCATCATTATTGCCGCTGTAGACTTGTCTGGCAGCATTGAAAATATGTTATTCAATACCGCAAAACTTAACGCCAAAGGATTAAGTTCAACAGATTGGTTAGTGGGTGAAGGGGCTGGCGCACTCGTGCTGCAACAAACCAATGCAGCACACACTCAGCTTGATAGCTATGCCAGTATCGATAGCGTCAACTTTACGCCATTGTCACAATTACCAACACAACTGCCAACTGAATTATCAGCAGACATTGTTGAGTTAAACCAATCACCTGAATGCATATTAACAACTCAAGGTCAACAGTTTGCCCAAGGATTAACTGATGCTGCAATCGCGGTCAGCTCAGCGCCGTTATTGAGTAAAGCTCATGATATTCTCGGTCATACATTTGCCGCTTCTGGCATGGCCAGTTTGCTGCATGGTTTAGTGCAAACTCGTCACATCGATAAACCGTCTATCAATGCCAGTGTATTCACCAGCAGCGACAATCAATACTCACAAGTTAATCTGTCTGTTTCTGCGGCGCAACAACACGCATTGCACGCTAGACTGGGCAATAATTTAACTCAACAACTGGCTACGGGCAGTAAGTTAAGTTTAATTAAACAAGTCAGTTTAGGTGGTCGAGATATTTACCAACACATTATCGACAGCCCACTTGATGCGCTCGACAGTATTATCAATCAATGTGCAGATATCGCCCCAACGGTGGTCAACACCATTGAAAGTAAACAACCAACTATTCGTGATAATAACCCTCTTAGCGTCAATAATAGCGAGAATATCGCCGAGCCTCTTATGTCAGAAAATATGCCCGATAAAACAATTCCAAAGCAACCAAGGGTTGCCAGTATGACAAATCATGCTATTCCACCTGCACATTTAACGGCATTTCAACAAAATCAGTGGTTAGCACAACAAGCGCATTTAGCTTATTTGGCCAGCCGAGATGCAGGCTTGAAAGTAGCCGACAGTTTATTACGATCTCAATTGGCTGGTTTTAGCCATCAGACAACTGCGACTCAAGTCGCGTCTCCGGCTGCTAATACTTATGCGGTTAATGCTGCAGTACAAACCGCGGTTAAGAGTGAAACCATTAGCCCTGCCAGGTTAATCCAACCTAATCATGCTTGTGTGCCCGCTTACACTGCACCTATTCCAGCGAATAAACCGTGTATTTGGAATTACGCTGATTTAGTTGAATATGCCGAAGGCGATATCGCTAAAGTATTTGGCTCAGATTACGCCATTATCGACAGTTACTCGCGCCGAGTTCGCTTACCGACAACAGATTATTTATTGGTGTCACGCGTCACTAAACTCGATGCCACCATGAATCAATACAAACCGTGTTCAATGACTACAGAATACGACATCCCCGTCGATGCCCCGTATTTAGTGGATGGTCAAATCCCTTGGGCTGTCGCGGTAGAATCGGGCCAGTGCGATTTAATGTTGATCAGTTATTTAGGTATCGATTTTGAAAACAAAGGCGAGCGGGTTTATCGCTTATTAGATTGTACTTTAACCTTCTTAGAAGATTTACCCCGTGGCGGCGACACTCTGCGTTACGACATTAAAATCAATAACTTTGCCAGCAATGGCGACACGTTATTATTCTTTTTCTCTTACGAATGTTTCGTAGGCGACAAGATGATCCTAAAAATGGATGGCGGTTGTGCAGGCTTCTTTACCGACCAAGAACTGGCCGATGGAAAAGGGGTTATTCAAACTGAAGATGAAATAAAACATCGTCAACAAGTGCTCAATAATCCGAATAAACCAACCTTTACACCATTACTACATTGTAACCAAACAGCATTTGATTATGGTCAAATTCATCATTTACTGACCGGTGATATTGGCAGCTGTTTTGGTGGCGACCATGTCGCGCATCAACTGCAAACTGGGCTGCAAAAATCGCTTTGTTTTGCCTCTGAAAAGTTCTTAATGATTGAGCGAGTGAGTCAATTACAAACACAAGGTGGTACGTGGGGCTTAGGCTTACTCGAAGGTCATAAACACATTGCGCCAGACCATTGGTATTTCCCTTGTCATTTCCAAGGCGACCAAGTGATGGCAGGCTCGCTAATGGCAGAAGGTTGTGGCCAGCTATTACAGTTCTTTATGATCCACATTGGTATGCATACTCTAGTAGAAAATGGTCGATTCCAACCATTGGAAAATGCTTCGCAAAAAGTTCGCTGTCGTGGCCAAGTGTTACCACAAACGGCTGAGCTGACTTACCGCATGGAAGTGACTGAAATCGGTATTCATCCCCGCCCTTACGCTAAAGCCAATATTGATATTTTACTCAATGGTAAAGTCGTGGTCGATTTCCAAAACTTGGGTGTGATGATTAAAGAAGATGCCGAATGTGCTCGTTATCCGCTTATCTCGTTAAACACAGCCAACACTAGCCCTGCCGTTGATTCAAACGCTAGCAGTAAAGTGATTACCAACAAAGCCCCGTTAATGGCGCAAGTTCCAGATTTAAACGCCCCGAGTAACAAGGGCGTTATTCCACTAAAACACGTTGAAGCGCCCATAGTCAGTGCCGATTCAAAGTACGCTAATCGCGTGCCTGATACCGTGCCATTTACCCCATACCATATGTTTGAATTTGCTACTGGCGATATCGAAAAATGCTTTGGCCCTGACTTTAGTATTTACCGCGGACTTATCCCACCGCGCACACCTTGTGGCGACTTACAGTTAACCACTCGCGTGGTTGAAATTAACGGTAAACGCGGCGAATTGAAAAAGCCATCATCATGTATAGCAGAATACGAAGTGCCAGCAGATGCTTGGTACTTTGCAAAAAACAACCACCAAGCGGTAATGCCTTATTCGGTGTTAATGGAAATTTCATTACAACCCAATGGCTTTATTTCTGGCTACATGGGCACCACCTTAGGCTTTCCTGGGCAAGAGCTATTTTTCCGTAACTTAGACGGTGGCGGAAAATTATTACGTCATGTCGATTTACGCGGCAAAACTATCGTCAATGATTCAAAGCTATTATCAACCGTCATTGCTGGCAGTAACATTATTCAAAGCTTCACCTTTGAGTTAAGTGTCGATAACGAGCCGTTTTACACGGGTAGTGCGGTATTTGGTTACTTTAAAGGTGATGCGCTCAAAAACCAGCTCGGCATAGATAATGGCAAAATTACTCAGCCATGGCATATTGATAATAACGTCGCGGCAGACATCAGCGTTAATTTATTGGATAAACAGTCACGGGTGTTTAATCCGCCAACTAGCCAACCGCATTATTGTTTAGCGGGCGGCCAGCTTAACTTTATCGACCAAGCCGAAATTGTTGAAGCAGGCGGCAAATACGGTAAAGGCTATCTTGCTGCGTCACGCACTATTGACCCAAGTGATTGGTTCTTCCAATTCCACTTCCATCAAGATCCGGTTATGCCCGGCTCATTAGGTGTTGAAGCCGTGATCGAGTTGATGCAAACTTACGCCATCAGTACAGACCTAGGTAAAGGTTTCACTAATCCAAAATTTGGCCAAATATTGTCGGATATTAAATGGAAATATCGCGGTCAAATTAACCCACTTAACAAACAAATGTCACTTGATGTACATATCAGTGCAGTAAAAGATGAAGACGGTAAACGCATCATAATAGGCGACGCAAACCTCAGTAAAGATGGTCTGCGCATTTATGAAGTCAAAGATATCGCCATCTGTATTGAAGAAGCTTAGGCCAAAAAGGAATAATAATGACAACTCAAGTGCATAACGAAAAGCTTTCTCCTTGGCCATGGCAAGTTAGCCAGCAACACGTCAGTTTTGACCCTGTAGGCATGGATAAGAAGCTTAAAGATTTATCACAAGCGTGTTATGTGGTTAACGACACACAACAAGGCTTAGGGGTTGCTCAGCAAGCCCAAGTCGTAACCGGTGCTATTACTGCAGCAAATGCTCTGCCAGTCAGCGCATTTGCCCCTGCCCTTGGCACCCAAAGCTTAGGTGACAGTAATTTCCGCCGCGTGCATGGGGTAAAATTCGCCTATCATGCTGGCGCAATGGCCAATGGTATTTCTTCTGAAGAACTGGTTATTGCGTTAGGTCAGGCTGGTATTTTATGTTCATTTGGCGCAGCAGGGTTAATTCCATCTCGAGTTGAGCAAGCGATTAACCGCATTCAAGCCGCGCTGCCAAACGGGCCTTATGCGTTTAATTTAATCCACAGCCCAAGTGAACCCGCACTTGAACGTGGCAGTGTCGAGCTATTTTTAAAACACAAAGTGCGTACTGTTGAGGCATCTGCCTTTTTAGGCTTAACCCCACAAATTGTCTATTACCGCGCAGCAGGCTTAAGCCGTGACGCACACGGTGATGTGCAAATAGACAATAAAGTAATTGCGAAAATTAGCCGTACTGAAGTGGCGATTAAGTTTATGCAACCTGCGCCAGTTAAAATACTGCAACAGTTGGTGGATGAAGGTCTTATTAGCGCAGAACAAATGGAACTGGCTCAATTAGTGCCTATGGCTGATGATATTACTGCTGAAGCAGACTCTGGCGGTCATACAGACAATCGACCATTAGTCACTTTACTGCCGACTATTTTGGCATTAAAAGATGAAGTACAAGCACAGTACAAGTATAAAACCCCTATTCGGGTTGGTGCCGGTGGTGGTGTTGGCACGCCTGACGCAGCACTGGCGACTTTTCATATGGGCGCAGCCTACATTGTTACCGGTTCAATCAACCAGGCTTGTGTAGAAGCGGGAGCCAGCGAGCATACGCGTAAATTACTGACCACCACAGAAATGGCCGATGTGACGATGGCACCTGCTGCCGATATGTTCGAAATGGGCGTTAAGCTGCAAGTCGTAAAACGTGGCACCTTATTTCCAATGCGCGCCAACAAGTTATACGAAATTTATACCCGCTATGACTCGATTGAAGCCATTCCAAGCGACGAGCGTGAAAAACTTGAAAAACAAGTATTCCGCTCAAGCCTGGATGATATTTGGGCTGGCACGGTAGCGCATTTTAATGAGCGCGACCCAAAGCAAATCGAGCGTGCTAAAGATAATCCTAAACGTAAAATGGCGTTAATTTTCCGTTGGTATTTAGGTTTATCAAGCCGTTGGTCAAACACTGGTGAGCTTGGTCGCGAGATGGATTATCAAATCTGGGCAGGTCCGGCACTCGGCGCATTTAACGCATGGGCTAAAGGCAGTTATTTAGATGACTACACCCAGCGTCATGCAGTAGACTTAGCCAAACACTTAATGCATGGCGCAGCTTATTTGGCCCGAGTTAATTTATTAACAGCACAAGGTGTTAGCCTTCCGGTAGCATTACAACGCTGGCGCCCAGTTGATCAAGTAAAGTGATCGACCAAGTGAATAGATTGATCTCGCTTTATTGCGAGATCAGCGAGAAAGATAGGAACCGACATGAGCGATACCCAGAAACTCGATTTTTCAGCGATTAATGAACCGACATTGGCATCCTTTAATCAACAAAAAAATCTGATAAAACGCATGATCAAAGGCAACAGCGCAACTTGCAGCGACTGTAATAAACCACTAACACTGCAATTACCGCCTAATACTAAAAAGGCACCAAAAAACGCTAAAGCCCCAGGGATTTATTGCGCTAAAGGTTGCACTGATATCGAGCTAGACATGGAAGCCGTAGCGTTAATGCAATAGCATTAATACCCATTTAATGTCTTCATAAAAAAATGACCCTCTTTAGTAAGAGGGTCATTTTTTTCGAGTATTCTTTATTGCACGGCCTAACGTTATTTAGCCAGCCATTGCTTAACGATCTTTGGGTTACCACAAAGCTGTTCAATCGGTTTATCGCCGGACAGCGCAGCCTCAAATACAGTAAATGGTACATTTGCCCATAAGCTCAACTCAAAGGTAGTATTTTCTGTCACCACGCCTACGCCTTTAGGTGTCCCTGTCATCACAATGTCACCATCATTTAAGCTCATAAACTCACTGACAGCGTTATAAATAGCGTGTGGCTGGTACATCATTAATTGCTGATGACCTAATTGCGTCACGGCATTATCAATGGTTAATTGAAAGCACCAATCTTTTATCTCTGCGGTTATAGCAATAAATTCGCTGAATAACGCCGAACCATCAAAAGCTTTAGAACGCTCCCACGGTAAGCCTTTAGTTTTTAAATTGGTTTGCAGCTCACGCTTAGTCATATCAAGCCCAACACCAACCGCACTAAACTGACCATTATTCACCATAAAGCATAATTCGGCTTCATAATGTAAAGGCTCACCTAAGTGACTACACAAAGTAGTGGTAATGGCTGAGTTTGGTTTAAGGAACACCACCATATCATCAGGAATTTCATTACCGAGTTCGTCAATATGCTCAGCATAATTACGCCCAATACAAATGATTTTTGATGGCGAGACGAGGCGTACTTGCCCATCTGATTGCGTTAGCGAAACGGATTGTAAACTCACATTAACCTCGAATAATTGAAATAGTGATAAGAGTAATCCTTCTAACAATAAAGCGAATTATTTCAAAATAGAACAACGACTCTTTTTAAATCATACCCAAAGCATTATCGCTTGCCTATTAGATTGTGAATGGTTCAATGATATTGCTCATTAATCATAATCAATTGGCACACATGCTCAATATCTATTTGGATTGAAAAAGTAAAATATAACTATAAAAACAAAGGTATATTTCTATTTTTACACAATGCCATTTACATTATTTTAACAACCAACTACTCTAGAGTTTGTCACTATTGGACAAAAATCATGCTTGATTAAGTATTAATACAGTAAGAATGACGTCAGAAAAATAACAATATGAGAGACTAAATGACAATATTCGAATTGACAATCAAACAAAAAATAGCATTAGGATTTGCCTCAATTGGCTTATTACTGCTTGCTGGAAGTAGTTTTTTTTATCATTCCTTGAGTAAAATTCAAACAGCCAATATTAATATCGAAACGTTAGCAGTACCGGTACAAAACCAGTCAAATGCCTTACAAATTACCTTATTAAAAATGGCTAAAACCGGCAGTTTAGCTTATTCACAAATCGATAATGACAATATTGACCTCAGTTATAAGCAGTTCAAGCAATTGCAACTAGAGTTCAGAGAGGTATTAAAGACATTATCGGCAAAAGTTGCTGATCAACCCACAATGCTTCAGTCATTAACTCAAGCTCAAAAATCATACCAGCAGTACGAACAGCAATCGCACATCATGTTCAGCGCTAAACTTGAAATAGGACAAAACCGCGGCAGCTTCAGCACGTTAAAACAACAATTTGATAATGTTCGAATTAATGCCAGTAACAATATGATTGATTTAGAACTGATAGAAGCCCCGTCGGGCGAGCAGCAGTTATTAAACGAAGTCATTGGCGGCGGAGTACGCATCGACGACATGCTATTTACTCTAGGCAATACCATGACGGAACTTGGCCGATTAACCTCTGTTGATACCGTTAATATCCATAAACAAGATGTGGCCATGTTATTGGGTAATATTACGGTTAATGGCAACTACTTAACCCAACAAGCAGAGCCTTTGGGGGCAACTGCGCTTTTTGTCGACTTTGGCACTAACTTGCAAGCCATTAAACAGTTCACCGACACCCCTGGGACCTTATACCTCGCACAAGCAAATGTCGTCAATCAGCAGCGCTTAGCCGAAAATAGTAACCAGCAAGCTAACACCTTTTTTGATGCCACCAACACTCAGTTAGATCAATTGGTCAAACTTGCCAATGAAAGATTCCATCAATTACAAATGGTTGCGATTGATGAAGTAAGTACCGCACAAACTTTTGCTATTACAATGGCGGTGGTGTTTGTGTTAATGGCGATGTTTATCTATTACTTTACCTCAAAAGCCATGTTAGGCCCTCTACAAGCCATTAACAGTGCATTATCGCGCATTGCCAGCGGTGATTTATCTCGGAGATTAACCAAACGAAATAATGATGAATTTGGCGAGCTGATGGATAACATCAATAAACTGTCTGACGATCTAACTAATTTATTGCAAGCCATTAGCCGTGATGCACACTTGCTAGATGAATCCGCTCTTCGCTCGCAAGCGCAAAGCGAGACAATATCCCATTCGGCCGCCGGACAAATTAACAATATTAATCAAGCTAAACAGCTTGCAGAGCAAATACATCACAGTTCAAATCAGGTCAATGAGCAAGCTTCAGAATCAGAACAACATGTTAAATTAGCCTCTTCGCAAGGAGTACAAATAAAAACCATTGCTAATGATAACCGTTTCCGTATTGAAGCCTTATCAACCAGCTTGCGCGACTCAGTCGAGACCATGGCAAAGCTCAGTCAACACAGTGATAATATTGGTGGGATTTTAACCACCATCAGTGCGATTGCCGATCAAACTAATTTGTTGGCCTTAAATGCCGCGATTGAAGCCGCTAGGGCCGGTGAGCATGGGCGTGGCTTTGCCGTTGTTGCTGATGAGGTGCGTTCATTAGCCTCTAGAACGCAATTAGCAACCGCCGAAATTCAAACCATGATTAGTGCCTTACAACAAGAAACAACCTATGCCGTGACAGCCATCTCACAAGGGCAAATACAAGCCAGTGAATGTGTAGAACAAAGCCAGTCGTTGCATGATGCAATCGAACAAATAGAGGCGGCGCTTAGCACCATTAATGGCATGAGCCAAAGCATTACTCATGCAGCCAATGAACAAGTAAGCCATAGCCAACAAATAGAGCAAACGATGACTCAAACAGCCGATTCAGCAGAACAAAATGCCCATGAGTCAGCTTCAATGACACAGCAAAGCCAGCAATTAAATCAATTAGCTCACTCACTTACCACCTCTGTTGAACGCTTTAAACTCTAATCAGTAGCGTAATAAAATCTTTAGTAAGAGACACAATAAAATAGGCCAGTAATCACAATGATTTCTGGCCTATTTTGACGCTGTAAAAGATGCTGTGGTATATCGTCTATTTCTTACCTAAGGTCCCTACAGCAAAGCGCCTGATAATAGATCGAACAATTAACACTGACTGGCCCAATTCACTACTGTTATGTAGCGATTTTTCTGATGAAGCTTTAGTAATTTCTGCAGAATCAGCAATATCAATAATTTGCTGATTAATATGCTCAGCAACAGCACTCTGCTGCTCTACCGCCGCGGACATATCTAAAGTAAGTTGGGTGATTTGTTCAACGGATTGGTTAATCGACGCTAATGCATTACGTGTTTTATCAACAATTTCAACACCTTTACTGGCCGCTTGTTCACCACTAACCGACACTTGAACGGCATTACTGGCTCGCTTCGTTAATACGCTCACAATGCTGTGAATTCTGTCGGTGGATTCGCGGGTTTTCAGTGCTAGGGAGCGCACTTCATCTGCAACAACGCTAAAGCCACGACCTTGTTCTCCCGCCCTTGCTGCTTCAATCGCGGCATTTAAGGCCAACAAATTGGTTTGGTCGGCAATACTCGAAATCAGGCTGGCGGCTTGTCCTATCTCACTTGTAGATTCAGATAACTCGCGTACTGTTTTGGCGATATCCGCGACAGAGAGATTTAACTCATCAATAGATTGCTTAGCTTCATTAGCCAGTTGAGCCCCTGCATTAACATTGTCTAACGCTTCTTTTGCACTATAAGCATTACGTTCAACGTTCGCGGACACTTCTTGGATAGCAGTGGACATTTGGGTAATTGCCGAGGCAATTTGTTGTGTTGCTCCACTTTGTAAGCTCACAGCTTTAGCCGTTGACTCAGCTTCTATTTGGGTGTGTTCGACAATGCCATCTAGTGATTTTGCAGCATCTTCAATCCGCGTCATCGCAGTACGACAACGGGCAACTTCGCAACCCAACGCTAATTTTGCCTGCGCTTTGGCGCCAAAGTCAGCAAAATAGGTTTCTGCAACAATGAGATCTGTAAACGAATTAGGATTAAGTTGGACCACTTCATACCAATCTTGTTGCTGTTTATAGCCCAACCATGCCGTTGATATTACAAGCGTGAATAACCCTATTGCACCAGGGAGAACGCCCCAAAATTCAGTTAATACAAGGGACAAAATAAACATGGGTAACCAAGCCGGTAATAATTTAATGACTTGATGTTTTATTTTTGCATGAAGTGGTCTTGGTGACTTTTTAGCTTTTATTCTGGCATAAGCCGCTTCAGCACGGGCAATTTCGCTTGGTAATGCAGTCACCCTAACGGATTCGTAACCGGCGACTTTATTATTATCAAATACTGGCGTAACAAATGCACTAACCCAATAATAATCACCATTTTTACGGCGATTCTTAACCAGCCCCATCCATACTTTACCGGCTGAAATACAGGCCCACATCTCTTTGAACACTTCACCTGGCATATCGGGATGACGCACAAGATTATGTGGCTTACCAATCAATTCATTTTTGTCGAAGCCGCTGACGTCAACAAAAGCATCATTGCAGTAGATAATATGACCGCGCAGATCGGTTCCTGAAATTAAACGAACATCATCATCGAAGTGGTATTGATTAAGGGTAATGGGTTGATTATTGCGCATAGGTACTGACATCCTTGTCTCGGTATAGTGAATAAGAAAACTCATTAATGCTATCTGTTACACCAAAGGTGCATAGACAGAACTTCCATTTAATAAGGTGGTGGAGAAATGTCATCACTATTGTGAGTGTGCCATATCCCTATTTATTATAAGTCATTATAGTTTGATATGTATTTGAAAATTGTCAATTAAATAATTAATTTCACCCTAATACTTACAATATACACGATGATATAGATAAATTCTGCTAAGGCGTATTTATCGATTTACCCAAGCGACTACCCAGGGCAGAGCTTAACAGGTTAACTGCAAAAGTGAGTTATTTCTTAAGGGGATATAGTGGTGAAGGCTTAATATGTGAGGCAATGTATTGCCCCACATATTAATTTGACGCTCAAATGATCCAAGTCGTGCTCTCAATCAGCTAACAATATTCAATTTGAGCAGCAACAGGGCCATTTACACAAAACAAACATCAATGTACAAATGTATTAAGCGTATTCTTGCATAAAATCGTCAAGGTTATCGTTGATGATTTCTATCTCGTCACCGCTAAATTGCGCAATATGAAACAAGGCTTCGCCTTCATTGGTCACGGGAATATTGCTGTTGCCAATAATAATTCCGTCTGTCGGCGCTAGCAATGGCAATGGTTCACCACCCAAAGGGTTAACGATATTGGCTAACACCTGCCCTTTAGAGACGCGCTCACCCAATTTAAGCTTAATATTTACTAATCCATCAGACTCACTACGGACCCAATAACTGCGGCTGGCATTGACGCTGGTACTTTTAGTTTTAATTTTGCCTTTAGTCATACTTAAACAGCGCATCACATTGATAACACCATTAACGCCAGATTTAATCGACATATCACTAAAGCGCAGTGCTTCACCTGCTTCATATAAAATACAAGGAATATTCAGGCTGTTGGCATAACCACGCATTGAACCCTCACGTGCTTTTGATGACATTATCACCGGAGCACCAAAGGCATTTGCCATGTCGAGCATCACTTCATCGTCGGTGTCACAACGGATCTGCGGTAAATTATCGCGATGGATAGCACCGGTATGTAAATCGACAATATGGGTTGCACGTTTCACTAAAATACTACTGAATAAATGGGCTAAACGACTCGCTAGCGCACCTTTAGCAGAGCCCGGAAAACAGCGATTTAAATCGCGACGATCCGGTAAATAACGAGATTGTTGAATAAAACCAAACACGTTAACGATGGGAACAATTAATAAGGTTCCCGTTAAGGTTTTAGCATTAACACGACCGAGCAAACGTCGACATATTTCAATGCCATTTAACTCATCACCATGGATTGCTGCGCAAACCAATAAAACAGGTCCCGCTTTAGTGCCGTGAAACACTTCAACGTGCAAATCCATCGGTGTATCGTTATACAGTTTTGCTGCGGGCAATTTGACACTTTGTTGAGTGCCTGCCGCTACGCTAACATCACCGATAACAAACGGTTCATGCTTTTTTACCATTAACCAACACCTTTCGTTTTTGAACTGGTGGATTTAACGTTTTTCTCAATAAACTGAATGATTTTTTCAGCAACATCAATGCCAGTAGCTTTTTCGATACCTTCAAGACCAGGAGATGAGTTAACTTCCATCACTAATGGACCGTGTTTAGAACGTAAAATATCTACGCCAGCAACATTTAAACCCATTGTTTTAGCGGCACGTAACGCGGTTGAGCGTTCTTCAGGCGTTAATTTAACAATGCTAGCAGAACCACCACGGTGTAAATTAGAACGGAACTCGCCAGGTAATGCTTGGCGTTTCATCGCGGCAATCACTTTGTCACCAATAACAAAACAACGAATATCTGCTCCACCGGCTTCTGCGATATATTCTTGCACCATGATATTAGCTTTTAGGCCCATAAAGGCTTCAATAACAGATTCCGCCGCTTTGCGAGTTTCAGCTAAGACAACACCAATACCTTGGGTTCCTTCAAGTAGCTTAATCACACAAGGGGCGCCACCGACCATGTCTAATAAATCGGGGATGTCTGCCGGTTTATTGGCAAAACCTGTTACTGGTAAACCAATATTTTTACGTGATAATAGTTGCAATGAACGTAACTTATCACGTGAGCGAGTAATCGCGACCGACTCATTTAATGGATGTGTTCCCATCATCTCAAACTGGCGCAATACCGCGGTACCATAAAAGGTGACAGATGCGCCAATACGCGGAATAACCGCATCAAATTTTGGCAGTTCTTCACCGCGAACATGGATGCTAGGCGCATTCATGTTGATGTTCATATAACACTTTAATGGGTCAACAATATTGACAATATGACCACGAGCTTCAGCAGCTTCTTTTAACCGACTTGTCGAGTATAAATTCTTATTTCTCGACATTATTGCAATATGCATTTGTTATTCTCCTGCTAGAAATGATTCTGCTGAATTAACCAAAAAACGCCCTTCTAATGCGCGGCGTCCCAATAACATTCTAAATTTCATGTGATCTCTATTGGTTAACGTCAGTTCGATGTCAAAAAGTTGATCACCGATTAAGATCGGCGTTTTTATCACGTAGCGTTTCGTTACATGACCACCAGAGTCACTAACATCTCGGCGATCAAATACATGAAATTCACATACGACTTCACGATCTGAACCTTGGTCAGGATGAAGCCAGACTCGAACCCATTTTTGGTTTTCTTTTTGAAACGGTTTTATTTTGAACGCATGTAAACAAGATGTTTTTGCGCCAGTATCCACTTTGATTTTGACTCTTTCGTTGCCAATATCAGGAAAAGTGCCCCATTCACGCCAACCCACAATACCGAGGGAATGTTCAGTCATGGTCAATCCTTTCTTGTAGAGGAATTATTCATTCCAAAGTGTTATCTTTCTATAAATTCAATATTTGAGCAGACGCCACAATTAAGTTTTTGATTGCACTGCTCAACGTATACGCTTTGTTAACCAAACGTTAACCGACAAAGTTTTTGTCAAAAATATAGCCTTCAAAACAATTTTAACACCAACACTTTATTTATATCAAACTAACATTAACAACATATCTAAAAAAAATTTCTATGTCAGTAAGTTACAACAACAACACGACCATACCTAAAGCGCCAAAAACTAACGTTTACCTTGTTTTTTAATACAAAAAATACAGAGTTAACATTTAAATGTTCAAATAACGTGCACAATATTAATGGCTTAAATCAACCCTAGCTATTTCACTCAGAGTAGACATTGTTTAACATGATAGCCAAATTATAACATTAATATCTGCATCGCTATTGTAAAAAAAAGGTACCGTCATGTTCAGTCAGCATAGTTTCGATTTTTTAAACAGTCTAGCAGTTAACAACGATAGAGAATGGTTTAAAGCCAACCAACAGCAATACGAAGATCAAGTGAGAACGCCAGCTTTACAGTTTATAGAAGCCATGCAAGGGCCTATTTTAGGTTTGTCGCCACGATTCATCGCCGTGGCTAAAAAAGTTGGCGGCAGTCTAATGCGCCCACAACGCGACAGTCGCTTTAGCAAAGATAAAACGCCTTATAAAACCAATGTCGGCATTCAGTTTAAACACTTTCAAGCCAAAGATGTCCATGCTCCGGGGTTTTATGTTCACATCGCTAATGATGAATGCTTCATTGCCGCGGGTATTTGGCACCCAGAATCAAAAGATCTCAATGCCATTCGTCATTGTATTGATGAAAACCCTAATGCTTATCAAAAAGCATTAACTCAACTATCACAAGCAGGATTTGAATTAACGGGAGATAGTTTAATTAGACCTCCACGAGGATTTGATAAACATCACCCAATGATTGCCGAGCTCAGGCGAAAAGACTTTATTGCCATCAAACCAATTAGTTCAGAACAAGTATGTCAGGCTGATTTTGTTGAATTTTGTGCACAAGAATATCAACATACCCGCGCGCTAATGGCCTATCTATGTTTTGCATTAGATTTAGACTTTTAGTGAGAGTGAATCATAACATCATCATAGAAGCGTCGTTTCGACAACGTGAATAAGCGTATTTAACCTGAACTAGGGATAAGGAATGAACTTAGCTATTTAAAATCAGCATGTTAACCAAGCTCACTTTCAAGCTTGTCATTTGTTATGCTAACAAGGCGAATTGACACGTCAATAGCTAGCCTATTGTAAGTCGATTCAACACAGTTAGCAGGACAAAGGGCTGTTTGAAAGGCGTTTATTATCCCGAGCTCAGGTTATTTAACACAGAACGCGGGTGATAACCTTTGAGAATTATTTAATATTACAAGATTATCGCTAAGGTATGATGTCATTTTGACCAACATAGTTTTAGCTCATCATTTAGATAAGCCGTGTTAAACTAGCAAGAAATAGTCCCCTGTACAGCATCGGTTATGTGCTGTGCGGCAATATCAGGTCAATTCATGAGTCATAATATTCCCGCCATGTCTAACGCAACCACATCAGACGAGACACATGCGCAAGAAATAGCTGCGACGACACCAGCACAAAAGCGAGCCCTAAGTTATTCAACCACTATTGAGACACTGTTTAATCAGGTTATGAGTACCAACATGCCTGCCGATCGAATCATTGGCCAATATTTTCGTGAACATAAAAAACATGGGTCAAAAGATAGGCGAGTGATCCGCGAAAGTTTGTTTGGTCTATTTCGCTGGTGGGGCTGGTTAAAGCAATTAAATTCAAGCCAAAAACACACTACATGGTTTCAACAGCTAAGCACATGCGCGATGTTGGAACAACATGAATGGAATGACGTTACTACTGCCTGGAATGACTTCGCAAGTTGGCCTCAAACCCGCCCGGACCAGGTTGAACTGATAAATACCCCTTCATTAAATGACAAATTAACCGCCTTTATTAATGTAAGTGGCATTGATACCTGTCAACTAACCCAGTTGTTACCACAATGGTTTTGGCAACTTTGCCCTATTGATGATGTTGATCAATATGCTGTTGTTAATGCAATGAGCAGTCGACCTCCGATCTGGGCTCGTGCACAAACATTATCAACAGAAAAAGTGATCGAATCTCTTCGACAAGCGGGCGTTGAAGCAAAAGCGAATAGTTACTTTTCTGATGCCATAAATTTAGGTCATAAAAGTATTAATCTAAATGAAATAAATGTTTATAAACAAGGTTATCTTGAAATCCAAGATTTAGCCTCGCAAGTAATTGGTCAAATTTGTCAACCAAGTAACCATGAAAAATGGTGGGATGCTTGTAGTGGTGCTGGCGGCAAAACACTGCAATTATATTCATTAATGTTGCAGCAAAGCTCTGCCTTAACGGGCAGTATTATTGCATCTGATATTCGAACTAAACCGTTGGAAGAGCTACGCAAGCGTGCCAAACGTGCAGGTTTTGATAATATTAGTGTTGCACCTTGGAAAGGCGACGTATTGCCCGTAGATGCGAATACCTTTGACGGAGTGTTAGTCGATGCACCCTGTAGCTGCACAGGTACTTGGCGTAGAAATCCAGATATGCGATGGCTTGATGATGCCAGTGCAGTAACAGATAAACCGATGCTACAACTAGCCATTTTACGACGTAGCGCAGTGGCAGTAAAAGTAGGCGGTAAATTGGTTTATGCTACGTGCTCTTTATCACCTAGTGAAAATGAACAAATTGTAAAAGACTTTTTATCTGAAACAGCCGAGTTTGAACTTGAACCGGTCATCCATCCTTTTACTGGGCAACCGTGTAATATGCTGACAATTTGGCCTCAGCAAGCCAACAGTGATGGCATGTTTGTCGCAAAAATGCGCCGCAAATAGTACGCCTAGCCGGAAGAGAATTAAAATTTCCCACTAAAAAGCCATCATATCGAT